>NZ_JAJHUO010000025.1:172954-174839 GCF_020859565.1 Saccharothrix luteola
CCCCCGCGGCGGGGGGGGGGGGGGGGCGGGGCGGGGGGGGGGGCGGGGGGGGGGGGGGGCCCCCCCCCCCGGGCCCCCCCCCCACTCCACCGGCCTGGGCTCCAACGCCCTCGGCCCGCCGCTGGCCACGTCGGCGGAGGTGGGTGAGTGGGTGCGGGAGAAGACCGGGCAGTGCGACGAGGTGGTGTCCCGGTCGATGGACGAGTTCGCCGAGTTCGTCGGCCCGCTGCGGGCGAAGCTCTACGCGCCGTACGTGGCGGAGTGGGCGACGTGCGAGGCGGGGCCGTACGAGCGGCTCGGGCTGGTGGTGTTCCAGCGCGAGAAGCTGACGGACTTCCAGCGCTCGTGGCAGGGCGCGATGGCCGGCGGCGAGGTGTCGGACAACCCGGACTTCGGGTTCGGCAACGGCTTCGCGCTGAGCGGCACGCTCGGCCTGGAGCTGTTGGGACTGCACGAACTGCGTTGCACACCGGTGGGACCCGGCGAGGAGGTGGGGCACACCCTGCCCGCGGAGGCGGAGGGGTGCACCTACGTCCAGAAGCCGGGCCACCACCACTAGAGGCGGCTCGTCAGCGTGGCGCGGCGGTGCTCTGACGCACCACCAGCGTGGTGGCAAGCTCGATTCGGCGGTGTTCGGGCTCTTCACCACGTGCCAACGTGATGGCGAGACGGGTGCCCGCCGCGGCCATGTCCTGCAGCGGCTGCCGGACCGTGGTCAGCGGCGGGCCCACCCATTGCGCGACCGGGAGGTCGTCGAAGCCGATGACGCTGAGGTCTTCCGGGATCCGCAGGCCGGCCGCGCGTGCCGCTTCGTAGACGCCGAGGGCTTGTAGGTCCGACCCGGCGAAGACGGCCGTCGGCGGGTCCGGCAGGTCTAGCAGCGGCGCGAACTGGGCGCGTCCGGACTCGACGTGGAAGTCGCCGTACCGGACGAGGTTCGGGTCGTAGGCCAGGCCCGCGGTCTCCAGCGCGGCGCGGTAGCCGTCCACGCGGGCGCGGCTGCACAGGACCCGTTCCGGGCCGCCGATCATGGCGATGCGGCGGTGGCCGAGTTCGATCAGGTGGCGGGTGGCGGTGAGGCCGCCGTTCCAGTTGGTGGCTCCTATGGAGGGCGTCTCCAGCTGGGGTTCGCCGATCGGGTCGACCACGACGACCGGGATGTCCCGCGCGCGGAGCTTCGCCAGCTGCGAGGACGTGAGGTCGGAGAAGACGGAGATCACGGCCAGGGGCTTGCGGGCGATGACGCCTTCGAGCCAGCCGTGGCCGGGGGTGAGCCTGCCCTGCGACTCCGACAGCACGAGGGCGAGGCCCTGCTCGGCGGCGACCTGCTCGGCGCCCCGGATGATCTCCAGCGCCCAGGCGCTCTCCAGCTCGTGGAACATCAGTTCCACCAGGTTGGACCGACGCGACCGTTCGTCCGCCCGCCTCTGGTAGCCGTGCCGCCTGATGATCGCCTCGACCCGTTCCCGGGTGTGCGGCGCGACGTCGGCGCGCCCGTTCATTACCTTCGAAACAGTCGGAACCGAGACCCCGGCCTCTGCCGCGATCGCGGCAATGGTGATCTTGCCCGAGGCTGTGCCATCCGAGGGTGACGGGTCGGCTTTGGTCGGCATGGGGGCAGTCTACGGCAGCCCCGCCCAGTTCCGGCCGCTAGACGCGGGGGAGCGCTGGTGGGTTGTTCGTCACTCGGAGTGTCCGTAACACGTTCGAAACAATCGACGTTTGAATCGAAACTGTCGAATGTCCGGTTTGCTCCCACCCGGTCGCACCCCGAGGTTACCGCACCGCGTCCGGCGTCCGACCAGCGAAATGAGACGTCCCGAACGTTGAACTCGGGGGTCCTGAACGCAGGACACGCGGGACCTGGAGGTTCGACACGCGGGTT
>NZ_JAJHUO010000026.1:0-28068 GCF_020859565.1 Saccharothrix luteola
GGGGGCGGCGGCGTCCGGGCCCGGGTGCCTAAACTGGGCGGGTGGAACACTTCTTCACAGGACTGCTGGTCCTCGTGTCCCTGCTGGTCGTGTGGTTCGCCGGGTACGTGGTGTACCGACTGTTCTCCGACCAGCGGTGAGCGACAACGGGCCCGTTCCGGGCAGTGGTGACGCGGCCGTGCAGGCCGCCGCTTCGCGTGCCTCGGTGACCGGGGCGCGCAACCTGCCGCAGTTCGACGACCTGCCGATCCCGGCGGACACGGCGAACCTGCGCACCGGTCCTTCGCTGCACGACGCGTGCCTCGCGCTGCTGCCGCTGGTCGGCGTCTGGCGCGGCGAGGGCGAGGTCGTGTACCCGACGATCGACGGCCCGTTCCGGTACGGGCAGCAGATCACGTTCGCGCACGACGGCAGGCCGTTCCTGTACTACGAGGCCCGGGCCTGGCTGCTGGACGAGAACGGCGGCGTGATCCGCCAGGCGGCGCGGGAGACGGGCTTCTGGCGCCCGCAGCCGGACGACACGATCGAGGTGCTGATCACGCACAACACCGGGATCGTGGAGCTGTACTACGGCAAGCCGCGCAACCAGACGTCGTGGGAGATCACCACGGACGCGGTGGTGCGCACGGCGACCGCCAAGGAGGTCGTCGGCGCTCAGCGGCTGTACGGCATCGTGAACAACGGCGACCTGGCGTACGTCGAGGAGCGGGCCATGGTCGGCCAACCGCTCCAGCCGCACACCTCGGCCCACCTGCAGCGCGTCGTCGGCTGAGTTGATTGCCGCTGCTCCGCAGACGGCGGGCTCGGTCGCCTGGAAGTCGGTCGTTCGCGCCCTCGCGGTCGGCGCGGGTTTGGATTGTTCAACAATCCTCAACTAACCTGGTCTCATGCAGCTGCGGCGTTGCGGCACGGACGGCTTGCTCGTCGAGGTGGACTCGCTCGGCGAGGTGGAGGCCGTGCGCGCCGCCGTCGCGGCGGCCGACCTACCCGACCTGGTCGAGCTCGTCCCCGCCGCCCGCACCGTCCTGATCGTCACCAGGCCGGGCGGCGCGGCGGCCGTGCGGAAGCTCCTGACCGCGGCGGACCTCGTCGGCCACGCCGAGGTCGACGGCGACGAGGTCGTCATCGAGGTCCACTACGACGGCCCGGACCTGGACCTGGTCGCCGAGACGGCGGGCCTGACCGCGGCCGAGGTGGTCGAGCTGCACACCGGCGCGGAGTACCGGGTCGCGTTCTGCGGGTTCGCGCCCGGCTTCGCCTACCTGACCGGCCTGCCCGAGCCGCTGCGCCAACCGCGCCTCGACTCGCCGCGCACCAGGGTCCCGGCGGGCTCGGTGGGCGTGGCGGGCGAGTTCACCGCCGCCTACCCCCGCGCCACCCCCGGCGGCTGGCGGTTGATCGGCCGCACCGACGCGCCCCTGTTCGACCCGCGCCGCCCCACCCCCGCCCTGCTCACCCCGGGCGACCGCGTCCGCTTCGAGGCCGTCCGGTGACAACCCACCGCGTGAGTCCTACCTCCAGCACGCGAGAGTCCTACGTCCAGGACCCCCGAGTTCAACGCCCACGCACCCTCACCGTCCTGCGCACGGGTCCGCAGACCCTGGTCCAGGACCTGGGCCGGCCGGGCAACGCGCACCTGGGCGTCCCGCCCTCCGGGGCCCTCGACCCGCACTCGCTCACGCTCGCCAACCGCCTGGTCGGCAACCCCGAGGACGCCGCCTGCCTCGAAGTGCTCCTCGGCGGCCTCTCCCTGCGCGCCAACGCCTCCTGCACCGTCGCCGTGACCGGCCCTTCGACACCGGCCCTGGTCAACGGCGTCCTGCGCGACTCGCCGCTGCACCTGGCGCCCGGCGACACCCTCACCCTCGGCACGCCCACCGGCGGCCTCCGGTCCTACGTCGCGGTGTCCGGCGGCATCGCGGTCCCGGCCGAGCTGGGCAGCCGGTCCACCGACCTGCTCTCCGGCCTCGGCCCCGCCCCGCTGCGGCCCGACGACGAACTGCCCCTCGGCGACCCGACCGGCGTGCCCGTGGGCGTGGACGTCCTGATCCCCGCGCGGACCCCGGACGACCTGGTCGTCCCCGTCCACCTCGGCCCCCGCGACGACTGGTTCGACGACCCGGCGCGCCGGCTGCGGGAGGGCCGCTGGACGGTGTCCGACCGCAGCAACCGCGTCGGCATCCGCCTCACCGGCACCGCGCTGGACCGGACCGCGTGCCGGGTCGGGCAGGAGCTGCCGAGCGAAGGGCTGGTCACCGGCGCGGTGCAGGTGCCGGCCGACGGCCTGCCGGTCGTGTTCCTCGCCGACCACCCGACGACCGGCGGCTACCCGGTGATCGGCGTGGTCGCCGCGCACGTCCTCCCGCTGCTCGGGCAGGCCGGGCCCGGCACCCGCCTGCGCTTCGCGCCACGCGGCTGAACGGACGCAATTGGTCTAGACCCATTGTCAACGACCGCCGCACGACCTACGTTCGGCACAGTCCCGGTAAGGACCGGCACAACCCAGGCCGCCGTGGTTCTCGACCGTCCCCGCACTCGAGAGGCACACCCTGATGCGCCGACCGTTCACCGCGCTCCTGGCCTTCGTGCTGGCCACCGCAGCGCTGTCCGCACCGGCCGCCGCCGCGACCGGCTTGACCGCCACGTTCAGCAGGACCGGCACCACGGGCGCGTTCGTGGTCGCCAACCCGACGACCGCCGCCGTCTCCGGCTGGTCGATCAAGTTCGACCTGCCCGCCGGCGTCACTGTCAGCGGCGCGCGGCACGCCACCACCACCCAGACCGGCACGCGGGTGACCCTGACGCCCGCGTTCTACATCGGCACCCTCCAGCCGGGCCGCACCACCGACCCGTACAGCCCGACGTTCGCCCTCAGCCAGGCCGTCGACCCGACGACCTGCACGGTCAACGGCGCGAACTGCGACGGCAGCGGCCCACCGCCACCACCGCCCGCGCCGACCACGGCCGACTTCAGCCTCACCGGCTCCACCGGCAAGTTCGTCGTCAACAACAACACCGACGCGGTGCTCGCCGACTGGTCGATCACCTTCACCCTGCCCGCCGGCGTCACGGCGAGCGGCGCGCAGCACGCCACGATCAGCCAGACCGGCAACGCCGTCACGCTCAACCCGGTGCACTACAACCGGAGCGTGGGCGCGCGCCGCTCCACCGAGCCGTACAGCCCGACGTTCACGCTCAGCCGGGCCGCCGAACCGGTCACCTGCCGCGTGAACAACGCCAACTGCGACGGCACGCCCGACACGCCGCCCACCCCGCCGGGCGCCCTGCACTCGCCGGTGAAGACCACCAAGACCGTCTCCCTGGCGTGGACCGCCTCGACCCCCGGCTCACTGCCCGTCGCCGGGTACGAGGTCTATCACGGCGCCACCCTCGCCACCGCGGTCACGTCGACGAGCGCCACCGTCACCGGCCTCACCCCGAACACCGCCTACACCTTCACCGTGAAGGCCAAGGACACCAAGGGCACGCTGTCCACGGCGTCCAACGCACTGGCGGTGACCACGAACAACCCGGCCGACGACACCCAGCCGCCGACCGCGCCCGCGAACCTGCGCGGCACCGCCAAGGACGCCGGCAGCATCACGCTGAGCTGGGACGCGGCCACCGACGACCGGGGCGTGGCCAACTACGACGTCTACCAGGGCACCGCGGTGAAGGCGACCGTCACCGGCACGACGGCGCGCGTCGACGGCCTGTCACCGTCCACCGCCTACACGTTCACCGTCCGCGCCCGGGACCTGTACGACAACGTGTCGGCCGCGAGCAACGCCGTCACGGCGTCGACCTCGGACATCGTCGACGGGTACGCCCGGGTCGGGTACTTCGTGCAGTGGGGCATCTACGGCCGCCAGTACTTCGTGAAGAACCTGGACACCAGCGGCACGGCGGCGAAGCTGACGCACCTGAACTACGCGTTCGGCAACATCGACCCGGTCAACCTGACCTGCCTGCACGGCGTCACCAAGGGCACCTCGCCCGACCCGCAGGACCCGAACCAGGGCGACGGCGCGGGTGACGCGGAAGCCGACTACAGCAGGCCGTTCAGCGCGGCGCAGTCCGTGGACGGCGTCGGCGACACCGGCTGGGAGCCGTTGCGCGGCAACTACAACCAGCTGCGCAAGCTCAAGGCCAAGCACCCGCGCCTGAAGGTGCTGATCTCGCTGGGCGGCTGGACCTACTCCAAGTACTTCTCCGACGTCGCGGCCACGGACGCGGCGCGCAAGAAGTTCGTCAAGTCCTGCCTGGACGTCTACATCAAGGGCAACCTGCCCGTCCACAACGCGGCGGGCGGCCCCGGCACGGCGGCGGGCGTCTTCGACGGCATCGACCTCGACTGGGAGTGGCCGGGCGCGGAGGGGCACGCGGGCAACCACGTCGGCCCGGACGACAAGCGGAACAACACCCTGCTGATCGACGAGTTCCGCCGGCAGCTGGACGAGCTGGGCGGGCAGACGGGCAGGCGGTACGACCTGACCGCGTTCACCCCGGCCGACCCGGCGAAGATCGAGGCCGGGTGGGACCTGCCGCAGGTGGCGAAGTCCCTGGACGTCTTCAACGTGCAGGGCTACGACTTCCACGGCGCGGGCAGCGACAACTCGTGGGAGCCCGGCCGCACCGGCCACCAGGGCAACCTGCACGCCGACGGGGACGACCCGTACCCGTTCCACTTCAGCGTGGAGAACGCGGTGGACGCGTACACGTCGGCCGGCGTGAACCCGCGCAAGATCACCATCGGGCTGGCGTTCTACGGCCGCGGCTGGCAGGGCGTCCAGGCCGGGGCGAAGAACGGCGAGTGGCAGTCGGCGACGGGCGCCGCGCCGGGCCAGTTCGCCGAGGAGGCGGGCACGCGCGGGTACTCGAACCTGCTGGCGAGCGTGCCGAACTGCGTGGTCCACCACGACGAGGCCGCCGTGGCGACGTCCTGCTTCACCGGCAACGGCGGGCAGTGGTGGACGTTCGACGACGTGTGGGCGATCCAGCAGAAGACCGCGTGGCTCAAGCGGCGCGGCCTGCTCGGCGCGATGATCTGGGAGATGTCCGGCGACACCGCCAACGGCACCCTGATCAACGCCGTGGACGCCGGCCTGAGGTGACGCGACGGCGGCCTCCCGTCACCGCGGGAGGCCGCCCCGCTCAGGAACAGACCGGCGGTTCGAGCAGGGGCCGCCGGCTGCCGTCGAGCTGCACGGTCCCGCAGCAGTTCGCGTTCGTCGCCCTCCAGGTCGATCTCACCCAGCTCCCGACCACCGGGCCGGCGCTCGGCGTCGGCGGCCTCCCACAGCTGTTCCACGTGCTCGGCGTCGCCACCCAACTCCCTCGCGATCGCCACGGCGAGGGAGGTCCCGCAAGGACCGCGCGCTCGAGTCGCTCAACCGCTTGAGCTCGGCGGCCAACGCGTCCCTGGCCGGGGTTGCCGACGGCTCGGTCACAGGGACGCCTTCAACCGGACTTCGTCCGGCGGCGGGCGTTGCGCCGACGTCCAACCGGTCGTGCAACACCTGCGCAACGCGCAACGGAACCCCGTTGCCGCTGCTGGTCATGCCGACGCCGTGCGTTTCGGCGTTCGGCAACAGCCCGAGGGCCTGGCTGGGACCACCGGTCGTGCCCGACCATGGGCCTACCCCGGTCGGGGGCTCGGGACGGCCTTGGACGAGCGGCCGAGCGGGCGGCCTCCCGTTGCAGCGGGAGGCCGCCTCACCGTCAGTACTCCGACTCGTACAGAGCCGCCAGCTGCCCGTGCAGCGCCGCGGCGTCCGGCAGCGTCTTGCCGTCCAGCGTGTGCACGCGGGTGATCTTGCGGACGCTCGACACGAGGAACACGCCGTCCGCCGAGTACAGCTCCTCCACCTCGATCGGCCGCACCTCGACCGCCCAGCCCTCGCGCCCGGCGGCCCGGAACAGCGCAGCCTGCGTGGTGCCCGGCAGGATGCCCAGCTCGGCGGGCGGCGTGGTCAGGGTCCGACCGCGGGCCATGATCAGGGTGGACGTGGGGCCTTCCAGCACCGAGCCGGACGACGTGGTGAACACGACCTCGGCCGCGCCGCGCCGTTCCGCCTCGCGGATCGCCGCCATGTTCACCGCGTAGGACAGCGACTTGGCGCCCAGCAGCAGCCACGGCGCGCGTTCCATCAACCCCGGCTCGATGCCCCGGTCGAGGGTGACCGCAGCGATGCCCTCGGCCCGCTGCGCCATCACCTTCGGCGAGATGTCCATGCCGAGCGCGAAGCCGGTCGGCGTGCCGTCGCCGCCCTCGACACCCCGCGTGTAGACGAGCTTGAGCGCGATCTCCGCGCCGCCCGCCCAGTTGTCCAGCACGAGGTCGACGGCGCGTTCGAACGCCGCGCGGTCGGGTTCGGGCAGGTCGAGCATGGCTGCCGAGCGGGCCAGCCGGTCCAGGTGCGGTGCGAGCTCCCGTGGCTTGCCGTCGACCACGAGGATGGTCTCGAAGACACCGTCGCCGCGCATCAGGCCGAAGTCGTCGACCCGGATCAGCGGGGCGTCGGGGTCGGCCAGCGTTCCGTCCAGTAGTGCGAGCACGCGCATACCGTGAGACTACTCACGGCCTACCATCGGATTCGTGGACACCGCCAGCGCCCCGAAAGCCCTGCGCAAGACGCTGCACGAACGCGGCATGCGGATGACGCCCCAGCGCCAGCTCGTGCTCGACGCCGTGCGCGAACTGGGCCACGCCACACCCGAGCAGATCTGCCAGCGCGTCCAGGTCACCGCGCCGACGGTCAACATCACCACGGTCTACCGCACGCTCGACCTGTTGGACCGGCTCGGCCTGGTCCGGCACACCCACCTCGGGCACGGCGCGCCGAACTACTCGGTCCACGCCCACGAGCACGTGCACCTGGTGTGCCACCGGTGCGGCCGGGTGGACGAGGTGCCGTGCGAGTTGCTCTCCCCCCTCGGGGGAACACTGCGGGCCGAGCACGGGTTCGAACTTGATGCGAGCCACCTCGCGCTGTCCGGCACGTGCCGCGAGTGCCTGAGCGCACCGAAGGAGTCCGAGTGAACTCACCGCTGTTGACCGCCCCCGGCGCCGTCGCCCCGTTCGAGGGTGCCCCCGACCAGGGCGTCCCGTGGCACTTCGGCGACCCGTTCGCCGAGCAGCGCTCGGCGGCGCGGTCGGTCGCGGTGTTCGACCGGTCGAACCGGGCCGTGCTCGCGGTGCCCGGCGACGACCGGCTGACCTGGCTGCACTCGCTGACCAGCCAGCACTTCACCGCGCTCGGCGAGGACGAGGGCACCGAGGCGCTGATCCTGGACGTGCAGGGCCGGGTCGAGCACCACGTCGTGGTGGCGAACGTCGGCGGTGTCGTCTACCTCGACACGGAGGCGTCGCGGGCGGCCGAGCTGCTGGCGTACCTGACCAAGATGGTCTTCTGGTCGAAGGTCGAGCCGCGGGACGCGACGGCCGAGCTGGCCGTGCTGACCGTCGTCGGCCCGGAGCTCGAGGCGTTGTTCACCAAGCTGGACCTGCCGCTGCCCGCCGGTCCGCACGGCGTGGTCGCCCTGGAGGGCGGCTTCGCCCGCCGGACGACCTGGCCGGGCCACGACGCCGTCGACCTGGTCGTCCCGCGCGGCGGGATCGCCGACTGGTGGGGCAGGCTCACCGACGCGGGCGCGCGCCCGGCCGGCAGCTGGGCGTTCGAGGCGCTGCGGGTGGAGTCCCTGCACGCCCGGCTCGGCGTGGACACCGACGAGAAGACCATCCCGCACGAGGTGAACTGGATCGGCGAGGCCGTGCACCTCGACAAGGGCTGCTACCGGGGCCAGGAGACGGTCTCGAAGGTCCACAACGTCGGCCGGCCGCCGCGCCGGATGCTGCTGCTGCACCTGGACGGGTCGCGCGAGGTCCAGCCGGAGACCGGTGACCCGGTGCTGGTCGAGGACCGCGTGGTCGGCCGCGTCGGCAGCGTCGCCCTGCACCACGAGCTGGGCACGATCGTGCTGGCGCTGGTCAAGCGGTCGGTCTCGCCCGAGACCGAGCTGCTGGTCGGCGCGGAGGACCGGCGCGTGCAGGCGAACGTCGACCCCGACTCGGTGCCGCCGGACACCCCCGGTCTCGGCCGCGAGGCGGCGCGCAACCTGGGCCGGTGATCGTCCGGACCGGAAAACCGGCGACTTCCCCTGCCTGCGGTTCCGGGCCCGCGGGTGACCGCTGAGGCGCTAGCCCGAACGGGTTCTGTGCCAGGATCACGACATGTCCCGACCCGGATTCCACGGCACGCTGATCACCGTCGCGCCCACCGGGGCCGAGCACGCGAAGGCCGACGTGCCCCAGCTGCCGGTCACGCTGGAGGAGCTGGTCACCGCCGCCCGGGCGTGCGAGCAGGTCGGCGCCGCGATGGTGCACGTGCACATCCGCGGCGCGGACACGAGGCCGTCGCTGGACCTCGGGCTGCTCAAGGCCGCGGTCGCCGCCCTGCGCGAGCAGACGGACCTGGTCGTGCAGCTGTCCACGGGCGGCGCGGTGACCGACCCGGAGGCCGACCGGCTCAAGGTGCTCGACGCCCTGCCCGACTCGGCGTCCTGCACCATGGGCACGGTGAACTTCGGCGACGACGTGTTCCTGAACCGCTGGGAGTTCGTGGTCGCGCTGCACAAGGGGATGCAGGAGCGGGGCATCGTCCCCGAGTACGAGATCTTCGACATCGGCCAGCTGGCGTCACTGCGACGGCTGCTGGACCAGCACGGGCTGCCCGCGGGCGGCAAGGTGCACGTCGACCTGGTGATGGGCGTGCCGGGCGGCATGCCTGGCGACGCGGAGACGCTGGTGGCGGCGTTGCGGCTGCTGCCGGAGGGCGCGTCGTTCTCGGCGACGGGCATCGGGCGGACCACCCTGCCGGTGATGCTGACGGCGCTCGCCGCCGGCGGCCACCTGCGGGTGGGCATGGAAGACACCATTTCGTACGCCAAGGGCCAGCCGGTCCGGGACAACGCGCAACTGGTCGCTCGCGCGGCGGGGCTGGCGAAGATCGCCCAGCGCCCGCCGCTGTCGCCCGCGGACGCACGTGCGCTCTTGGGCGTGCGCAGTCCGGTACAGGTTTGAGACAACTTTGGAAGCAGGTTTGTGTTGGCGGGTGGACACGAACTACCTCAGGATGAGTACGTGATCGAGGTGCGTCCTGGCGGGCGCCGCCGTATCGACCGGGTGCTCGCCCCCGACTACACCGAGGGGGTCGAGCGGCTCCCGCTCGCCGAGGTGCGCGCGTTGCGCGACGAAGCGGCGCAGGAGGAGACCGACCTGTCGTACCTGCGGCGACTGCTGCACGCGCGGATCGACATCGTGCGGGCCGAGCAGGAGCGGCGGACGTCCGGCGGTTCGGCGGTGGTCGACCAGCTGGCGACCATCCTCGCGTCGAACGCCGTCGGCCCCGCGACCGGCCTCGGGCGCTACCAGACGCAGGAGCCGTCACGGGCGGAGGCGCACCGGCGGCACGTCGAGGCCCTGGTCTCCGACGTCGACCTGTCGGACGTGAGCGCGCTCACGGACGACAAGCTGATCCTGGCGCTGCGGGTGTTCGTCGGCGAAGAGGCCTCGGTCTCGTCACGGCGGCGCGAGGTGCAGGCCGTGGTCGACCAGCTCAACGCCGAGATCGCCGGGCGCTACCAGAGCGGCAGCGCCTCGGTGGACGAGCTGCTGGCCGCGGAGCGGGGCTGGCCGGCCAACCCCGGCCGTTCCAAGGAATAGGATCACACTCCCGACATGTGAACCAGCCGCCTAACGTGGCTGGTCGATGGCACAACGACGTTCGACCTCGCCGCGGTACCGCTGGGTGGTGCTCGCCGTGGGCGCGGTCGCGCAGGGCGCCAACGCCGCGGTGTTCCTGGGCCTGCCGGCGATCACCCCTCAGCTGCGCGCGCACTTCGGGCTGTCGTTGCCGCAGGTCGGGATGCTGCTCGGCGCGGTCAACCTGGGCACGATGCTCACCCTCGTGCTGTGGGGCGCGGCGGCCGACCGGCGCGGTGAGCGGCTGGTCATGGCCGTCGGCGGCTTCGGCGCGGCCGCGTGCCTGGCCCTGGCCGCCTTCGACGGGCCCGTGGTCGCCGGGTTGGCGCTGGTCGGCGTCGGGATGTTCGGCGCGAGCGTCAACGCGGCCAGCGGCCGGGCGGTGCTCACCTGGTTCCCCGCGCAACGGCGGGGCTTCGCCATGGGCATCCGGCAGACCGCCACCCCGCTCGGCGCGGCCCTGGCCGCCGCCGTGCTGCCGGTGGTCGCGCTCCGGGCGGGCGTGCCGGTGGCGTTCCTGGCGCTGGCGGGCTTCACCGGGTTCGTCGCGATCGCGGTGGCGCTGTGGGTCCGCGAACCGCCGTGGGCCGTGCGGTCCGGCCAGGGGCGGCACGGTCTGGTGCTCAAGGACCCGGCCCTGATCCGGCTCAGCACGGCCAGTGGCCTGCTGGTGGTGCCCCAGTTCACCGCCGCCGCCCTGATGGTCGAGCTCCTGCACGACCACCGGGGCGTGGCCGTGGGACTGGCGGCCGGGTTGTTCGCCGCCGCCCAGGTCAGCGGCGGTGTCGGTCGACTGCTCGTCGGCGTGTGGTCGGACCGTTCGGCCACCCGCGTCCAGCCGCTGAAGGTGCTGAGCGTGCTGATCGCGATCGGGTTCGCGCTGTGCGCGGCCCTCGACCGGGCCCCGGTGTGGGTGCTCGCCACCGTGCTCGTGCCCACCGCCGCCCTGGCCCTGTGCTGGAACGGCGTCGCGATCACCGCGGCGGGCGAGCTGGCGCCTCCCGGCCGGACCGGGATCGCGCTCGGCATGCAGAACACGGCCAACTACCTCAGCGCCACCGTCACGCCGCCGCTGGCCGGGTTGGTCGCGGTGGGCATCGGCTGGCCCGCCGCCCTGCTCCTGGCCGCGGCGGCGGCCGTGGGCGCCCGCGTGCTGCTAGCCGTGCCGTTCGCGGCGCGCGAGCTCGCCCCAGAACTCCCGTAGCCGCTCGTACCGGAGGGCGACCTCCTCGGCGTCGCCGGACTCCAGGGCGTCCACGATCGCGTTCACGTCGGTCGCGGAGCTGTCCTCGAGCAGGTCCTCGTCGTCGATGAGCTGCACCAACCCGCCGTAGTCGAGCTCGACGGCCGAGTCGGGCGCGAAGTGGTCGAGCCAGCGCCCGGTGTCCGCGAGCACCTTGGCCGGACCCGCCTCGCCCAGCGAACTCGACACCACCCGGTGCGCCCGCGCCACCCGCGCGCGGGCGTCCGCCATGGACACCCGCCAGGAGACCTGCCGCTCCGGGTCGCCCTTCGGGGCGAGCACGACCCGCCGCGCCTCCGGTTCGACCAGCGCGAACCAGGGCAGCGGCACCGTCCAGGTGGTCGAGATGACGTGCACGGCACCCGCGGTCAGCTCGGCCATCACCGCCGACGCCCGCGACCGGATCTCCTCCGGCTCGACCGCCACGGCCTCCTCCCGCAACGGGCCGGTGGCCGTGGCCAGGAAGCCGACGAGCGCGGCGGCCGACCGGGCGCGCAGGTCGAGCGGGCAGACCAGCGGACCGGGTCCGACCTCCCCCGGCACTTCGGCGGGGCTGATGGTCATCACGTCGAACGGCGCGTCGGGCGCGACGCTGCCGTCCGACCGCTCACCGGGCAGGAGGCGACGCGGTCGGGCCAGTTGTGATCGCAACCACAGCTCCCGTTCGCGCGCGCCGACGTCCGCACGGCTCAAGACCCCGTCTTCCAGGGCTTTTCGCACCTGATCGGCCAACGGTGCGTCAAGAGCCGACAGCGGTTCGTACACCCTGAGGTAGGCGACGAACGGTTGAGGCACCCGCGCATCCTCCCACGGTGAGATTTGGCGGACGTGTCACGCCTACCGCGTCGCGGGGAACCCCTTCGACACGGTACGGTAGTTACCAGGAACTAGTTGTCGAGACGAGTGGGGCCGCCGTTCCCCCGGCCGCCCCCGTCCCTGTGCGAGGGGGTCGAGCCATGGGGCGCGGCCGAGCGAAGGCCAAGCAGACCAAGGTGGCGCGGGAGCTCAAATACAGCTCTCACAACATCGACGTCGACGCCTTGCAACGCGAGCTGTCCGGCGGCGAGTCCGCAGGTGTTCGCCGAAGCGAAGAACGCTTCGACGACCCGTCGGACGACGAATACGACGACTACCGTCGCTGACACACACAACACCCGCTGCTGAGGTTGGGCTGCCGGTTGTCCAGACCGGCAGCCCAACCTTTGCAGCGGGCCCAACTACGCCCTGGCGTACTGCCTCGGCGGGCTGACCTGCACCCCCAACTGCCGAGCCGCGTGCAACGGCCAGTACGGGTCGCGCAGGAACTCCCGGCCGAGCAGCACCAGGTCGGCCGAGCCATCGGCGAGGACCTGCTCGGCCTGCCGGGCGTCGGTGATCATGCCGACCGCCCCGGTGGGCACGTCGGCCTTCCGCCGCACGGTCTCGGCGAACGGCACCTGGTAGCCGGGGCCGATCGGGATGTCCGCCGTGGGCGTGTTGCCACCGGTGGACACGTCGATCACGTCGGCGCCCAGGGCCGCGAGGTCGCGTGCCAGCACGACGCTGTCCTCCGCGGTCCAGCCGCCCTCGACCCAGTCGGTGGCGGAGATGCGCACGAACACCGGCACGTCCTCGCCGACGGCTTCCCGCACGGCGGCCGTGACCTCGCGCACCAGGCGGGTCCGGTTCTCCGGGGAGCCGCCGTAGGCGTCGGTGCGGTGGTTGCTGAGCGGCGACAGGAACTCGTGCAGGAGGTAGCCGTGCGCGGCGTGCACCTCGACCACCCGGAAGCCGGCCGCCAGCGCGCGCTTCGCCGCCGCGGCGAAGTCGGCGACCACACCCGCGATGCCCTCTTCGTCCAGCTCGGCCGGCGTCCGGTAGGTCTCGTGGAACGGCACGGCGCTCGGCGCGACGGGCGTCCAGCCGCCGTCGGCGTCCGCGACCCCACCCCGCTGCGGCGCGAACGGCGCGTAGGTCGAGCCCTTGCGGCCGGCGTGGGCGAGCTGCACGCCGGCGACGGCGCCCTGCGCGTGGATGAAGTCCACGACCTTCCGCCACGACTCGACGTGCGCGTCGTCCCACAGCCCGGTGTCCTCGGGCGAGATGCGCCCGACGGCCTGCACCGCGGTCGCCTCCGTGAGCACCAGGCCCGCGCCGCCGACCGCGCGCGAGCCGAGGTGCACGAGGTGCCACTCGTTCGGGTGGCCGTCCCGCGCCGAGTACTGGCACATGGGACTGACCGCGATGCGGTTGGGCAGCGTGACCGTGCGGAGGGTCAGCGGGCTGAACAGCTGGCTCACGTGCGACTCCTGGGGGCGTTCCGGTACGACGACGGCCCTGCGGCGCGTCACCACGTCCAAGCTCGCCGGATCGGCCCGTTGTTCCCGGGTGTGGCACCCGTCCCACCTCACCGGAGCTGCGCAATTCCATTCGATTCGGTATTGCTCGTGCATTCGCACGTGATCTTCAATGGGAGGTCGACCGGCAAAACGCCGAACAAGAGGACACCAGTTACGCCCATTCGGGTGTACTGTCCGCAGCACGTTCGGGGAGACCATCACTTGCCGCCCGACGCAGGTCGGCCCATTGGAAGTTCCCGCCGGTCACGACAGTAACAGGATCCACATGCTGCCCATGCCGACCACGATGACGCAGGATCCAGGGTGGCCCAGCAACAGCCTCCTGGGTCGCCTCCGAGACAACACCCGACAAGAGCTGCTGAACATCGGCACGGTCGTGCGGTACACGGCCGACCGCGAGGTCATCGAGCAGGACGCGAAGGACACTCATGTCCTTCTGCTGCTCGACGGCGTGGTCAAGGTGCAGACCACGGACGAGACGGGTGACACGGCGCTGCTCGCGATCAGGGTCGCGGGCGACCTGGTCGGCGAGATGGCCGCGCTGGACCAGAAGCCGCGCTCGGCCACCGTCGTCACCTGTGGCGACGTGGTCGCGAAGCTGATCACCAGCGGTGAGCTGATGGCCTTCCTGCACCGGCGCAACGACGTCTTCGTCGAATTGATCGGGATGATCAACGACCGGCTGCGCTGGGCGAACCAGCGCCGGCGGGATTTCCTGTCCCACCCGGCCGCCGAACGGGTGGCCAGGGTGCTGGCCGAAGTGGTGCAGACCTACGGGCGCGAAGAGGCCCACGGGTGGACGTTGGGAATTCCGCTGACGGAGGTGGAACTCGCCTCGATCGCCGGGATGAAGCCCAGAACGGCCGAGAAGGCGTTCTCCGATCTGCGAAAAGCGGGGGTGGTGGTGAGTCACCTGAGGCGTGACGTGCTGGTGCCGGATCTGGCGGGGCTGAGGAAATTCGCGGGCTTCTGACGCGAGACCGCATTTCTGCGGGATTCCCGCCGATGCAGTAGTCCACAGTGACTCTGCGCAGTCGTGTGTCCGCAGTGCGTCAGCACCCGTCGAAAGGCTTGGCCGATGAGCTTCCAGCGCAGTCTGCTGGTGTGTTGTGACCTGAGGAGCTACGGGTCGGCGGACGACCTGCTCCAGCGCGAGCTCCAGGAGCTGCTGGTGCGCAGCCTGGACCGGGCCGGCGCGGCCGCCGGCCTGGACCGCTCGACGTGGCGGCGGCAGGCCAAGGGCGACGAGGAGTGGGCCGTGCTGCCCGCCACGACGCCGGAGGGCGACGTCGTCGACCGGTACGTGCGCGCGCTGGACGCCGAGTTGGCCGCGACCAACCGCTACCGCGTGCCGGAGGCGAAGCTGCGGCTGCGGATGGCGATCCACTTCGGCACCACGGTCGAGGGCGCCAACGGCTACCCCGGGCAGGACGCCGTGCTGGTCAGCAGGCTGCTCAACAGCGAGCCGGCGCACGCGGCGCTGGAGCAGTCGCCGAGCTCGGACCTCGTCGTGGTGCTGTCGGACTCCTTGTTCACGTCGCTGGTCGCCGCCGGGTACACCACGCTGCGGCCCGAGGACTTCCGGCGGGTGGACGTGCGGGTGAAGGCGTTCCGCGGGCACGGGTGGATGTGGCTGCCGAGCGGTGACGTGCACGCGCTGGTGCTGGACAGCGCGCCGGACGCCGAACCGGGCGCCCCGGTGCCGCCCGACCCGGTCTCGCCCGTCGTGAACTCGCCGGCGTCGGTGAACCAGAACGCGGTGGCCTCCGGCGGGTCGACGGTGATCCAGGCAGGCCACGACGCGCACGTGACCCACCAGAAGGCCGACGTGATCCAGCACTTCGACCGCAACGACCAGCGGGGTTCGCACTTCGGCCCGAGCTACCGCAGGGACACCGACGAGAGGGCGTGAGGTGCGCGAGCAACCGCTGAGACTCCTCGCCGGCGCGGCCGCGGGCGCGCTGGCGACGGTGGCGGACACCGAGCAGTGGTCCGACCTGCGGACCCGGGTGGCCGCGGCCCTCGCCCCCGACCTGGTCGACCTGGTCAGCGCCCGGATGGACGAGGCGCGCAGCCGGCTCGTCGCCGTGCCGAGGGCGCGGCTGGAGCTGGCGCGCGCCGAGTTCACCACCGAGTGGCGCGGTTCGATCCACACCATGCTGTGGGAACGCCCCGAGGCCGCCGGGCCGTTGCGCGCGGTGCTGCACGACCTGGGCCCCGCCCTGCCGCGGGTGGCCGAGGACTTCGCGGCGGGCGCCACCGCGGGGCGGTGAGCCGACGGGCCGGGTCAGAGGTAGCGGAGCTGCTTCGCCTTGCCGGCGGCCACCTCGTCGTGCGCCGCGGTGATCTCCGGGCGGTGCGCCACCTCCGGCACGCCGACTTCCCACCACGCGCCCGCTTCGGTCCACGAGGACGGGTGGGTGCGGATCACGACCACGGCCGGGCGGTGCTCGGTCCTCGCGACTTCCCGGGCTTTCCGGTAGGCGTCGCGGAGGCCGTCGAGGTCGTCCACCGGGAACGTCGCGCAGCCCATCGAGGCGGCGTGCGCGGCGAAATCGGTGCGCGGGGGGTGCGCGTGCCGTGTCGCCACGTCGTCGTAGAGGTTGTTGAAGCCCTTGCCGCCCTGGCCGGTCTGGAGGCGGTGGATCACGGCGTAGCCGTCGTTGTCGCAGACCACGGCCACGAAACCGTGCCCGGCGAACGCCGCCGAGAACAGCTCCGAGTTGAGCATGAGGTAGGAGCCGTCGCCCACGAGCGCGGTCACCACGCCGTCCGGCCGGGCGATCGCCGCGCCCCACGCCCCGGCCAGCTCGTAGCCCATGCACGAGAAGCCGTACTCGACGTCCATGGTCGCCTCGCCGACCGCGCGCCAGCCGCCGATCAGCTCGCCGGGCAGCCCGCCGGACGCCGTCAGCACGTAGTCCTCCGGGGTGGACTCCTCGTTCACCACGCCGACGACCTGCGCGTACGTCGGCGTGCCGCCGGGGGCGCGCAGGCCGTCGACGTGCGCGTCCCACTTGCCCCGCTCCTCGGCCGCGCGGGCGGCCCACGTCGGATCCGCCCGCCAGTCGCCGAGGTCGTCGGTGAGCTCGCGCAGGCCCTCGTCGGCGTCGGCGACCAGGGACAGCGCGCCGTGCTTCACGGCGTCGAACCGGGCGGTGTTGAGGGAGACGATCCGGACGTCCGGGGCGAAGACCGTCCACGACGCGGTGGTGAAGTCCTGGAGGCGGGTGCCCACGGCGAGGACCACGTCGGCTTCGGCTGCCAGGGCGTTGGCCGAGGCGGAGCCCGTGATGCCGAGCGGTCCGGCGTGCAGCGGGTGCTCGTGGGGGACTTCGGTGCGGCCGGCGGTCGTCTCGGCGATGGGGATGGCGTGTTGTTCGGCGAAGCGGATCGCGCGGCCGGCGGCGCGGGAGTAGCGGACGCCGCCGCCCAGGACGAGCAGCGGTTTGCGCGCGGCGCGGAGGGTGGCGGCGGCTTCGAGGAGGGCCCGGGTGTCGGGGCGCGGGCGTTGCGGGCGGTGCAGGACCGGGGCGAACAGGTCGTCCGGGAAGTCGAACGACTCGGCCTGCACGTCCTGCGGGAGGGCGAGCACGACCGGGCCGCAGTCGGCCGGGTCGGTCAGCACGCGCGCGGCCTGCGGGAGGGTGTTGAGCAGCTGCTCCGGCCGGGTGATGCGGTCGAAGTAGCGGCTGACCGCGCGGAAGGCGTCGTTGACCGTCGTCGTCGGGTCGCCGAAGTGCTCGACCTGCTGGAGCACCGGGTCGGGCGCGCGGCTGGTGAACGTGTCGCCGGGCAGGAGGAGCAGGGGCAGGCGGTTGGCGTGGGCGACGCCGGCGGCGGTGACCATGTTCAGCGCGCCCGGGCCGATGGAGGACGTGGCGACGCCGACCTGGCGGCGGTGGGTGGCCTTGGCGATGCCGACCGCGGCCAGCGCCATGCCCTGCTCGTTGTGGCCGCGCCAGACGGGGAGGTCCGGCAGGGCCTCTTCGAGGGCGTTGCCGAGGGCGAGGACGTTGCCGTGGCCGAAGATCGCGAAGACGCCGGGGAACAGCGGCGCCCGTCGGCCGTCGGGCAGTTCGGTGTGCTGGGCGGTGAGCCAGCGGACCAGGGCTTGTGCGGTGGTGAGCCTCATTCCACCCGTCCTTCGGCGGTCGTCACGGGGCAGCGGGGGTCGAGGTCCTGGCGCGCCCAGGTGTCCCGGACCCAGGTGTGCGCGGGGTCGTCGCAGAACGCCATGGAACGCTCGGGGTCGGGGCCGGCCAGCACGTTCAGGTAGTACATGGGGTAGCCGGGGGCGGCGACGCAGGGACCGTGGTAGCCGCGGGGGATGAGGAAGACGTCGCCGTCGCGGACGAGCACGTCCTCGTCGATGTCGCCGTCGTCGGTGTAGGTGCGGTGGAAGCCGAACCCTTCACGCGATGGGGTGATCTTGTCGCGGCCGGCGATGCGGAAGTAGTAGATCTCCTCGTTGACGACGTCGCAGGTGTGGTCGTGCTTGTGCGGCGGGTAGGACGACCAGTTCCCGTCGGGGGTGATCAGTTCGCAGGCGATGAGCTTGTCGGCGTGGTCCCAGACACCCGGGACGCCGAAGTTGGTGACCTGGCGGGTGGCGTTGCCGGCGCCCCTGACCTCGACGGGGACGTCCTCGGCCGGGCCGTACTTCGGTGCCAGCCTGCGGTCGCAGCGCGCCGTGGGGAGGGCGACCTCGACGCCGTCCTTCGTGGACAGGCGGACGGTGGCGTCCCTCGGCACGTAGGCGAAGTCCGAGACTCGGGTGAACACGGAGTCCCGGCCGGTCAGTTCGAACCGCTCGCCGTCGACCTCGACCACGCAGCCGCCGGAGAGCGGTAGCACGAACGCCTCGTGGTCACCGGTCTCGAACGTGGTCATCCCACCGGGGTGCAACAACAACACGCGCAACCCGGCGTGATCCCATCCGGCGGTGTCGGGGGTGAGCTCGACGGCGTTCTCCCCGTCCGCCAACGTGCCCAACGGCCGATGCAGCCTCATCCCGCCACACCCCTCCCGGCTCGACTGCTCGCTTGACTCCCCGCTTGGCTCCCCGCTTGACCGGCGGTCTCACCGTCACCCGATCGAGTGGCTTCCCGCGCCGTGCGCAACACCCGCGCCGCCGCGTCGACCGCCCCGGCCACGTCACCGTCCGGCGGGTAGAGCAGGGCGCGCCCGACGACCAGCCCGCGCACGGTCGGGTGACGCAACGACCGACCCCACGAGGCCAGGTCGTCACTCAACCGGGCGGACGGCACGCCACCGAGCACGAGCGCCGGCAACGTCGTCGCGTCCAACACCTCATCGGGTGACGGCGGCAGCTTCAACCAGGTGAACGCCGACGTCACCCCCAACCCGGCCGCGACGCTCCCGGCCCGCGCCAACGCCGCGGCGTCCCTCTGCAACACCAACTCCCCCACCGCGTTCCGCGCGTACGGCAGCGGCTCGACCAGCGCCATCAGGCTGCGTTCGGCCAACGCCGACACCGCCGCCGCGCAGCTCTCCAGCGTCGGCACGGTGCCGGGGTCGGAGTCGACCAGGCGCAGCAGCATCTTCCCGCCGTCCAACCCGTTGCCCGCGATCGACGTGGGGTCGTAGGCCGTGAACCGGTCGTCGATCTCCCAATCCGCACCGGCCAGCCCGCCGCGGTTCATGGAGCCGATGACGACCTTGTCGTGCAGGCCGTCGAGCAGCAGCAGCTCTTCGATCACGTCCGGCGTGCCGAGCACCCCGTCCACCGCCGGGTTCGCCAGCGCCGTGAGCAGCCGGTCCAGCAGGGAGCGGCGGTCGGCCATGGCCAGCGGGTCGGCGCCGACGCCCAGCGCGCCGCGGGCCGGGTGGTCGGCCGCCACCAGGAACAGGGTGCCCTGGTCGGACAGCAACTGGTTCCGTCGGCGGCGGGTCTGGTAGGCGCGGCGGATGGCGGCCGGGTCGGTCGCCCTGGTGTCGAGCAGCGCCGCCCACCGCTCGTCGCTGATCACCTGACGCCTCCCGCTCCGGCCGGACCGGGCGCTGACCGGGCGGGACCCGTCGGGGTCGTCGGGGTCGTCGGGGTTGGGGTTGATGGGCGGGCTGGGGGTGGGGTGGACACGGGGTGGTGGTTGGCGGGCGCTCGGTCCTCGTTTAACCGAGGATTGGTGACGGTGTTTCCGTACATCTTCCGGCCATGTTCATCCGATCGTGTTGCCGGGTTGGCGGGGGGCGATTGATCTTGGCACGGGGGCGTGGGGCGCGCCTGTCGAAGTGTTCTCACAGGTGGGCCTCGATCTCCGGCTCGGTCGGCATGGCGTCGGCGCAGGCCAGGCGGGAGGCGACCAGGGCGCCGGCGACGTTGGCGTAGCGGGCGATCCGGTCCGGTGGCCAGCCCGCCAGGAGGCCGTGGGCGAGCGCGCCGCCGAAGGCGTCACCCGCGCCCAAGCCGCAGACGACGTCCACCGGGTGCGGCGGGACGGTCCAGGAATCCGACCCGGTGGCGAGCAGGACGCCGGAGCCGCCCATCTTCACCACGGCCAGTCGAACGCCGCGCGACAGGAGGCGGGCGGCGGCTTCCTCCGGATCCGACGTCCCCACCGCCACCTCGACCTCGGCCCGGTTGCCGACGGCGACCGTCACGTGGTCGAGCATCCAGCCGATCTCACGGCGCGCGGTCGGCACGTCGGGCCAGAACATCGGTCGGTAGTCGAGGTCCAGGACGGTGTGGGCGCGGCCCGAGCGGTGTTGCAGGATTCGCCGTTGCGTATCACGGGCGGGCGAGGCGGAGACACCCGTTCCGGTCACCCACAGCAGTGGGACGTCGGTCACCAGGTCCCACGGCACGTCCTCCGGGGTGAGGGCGAGATCAGGGGCGAGAGGCGCGCGGTAGAAGAGCAGCGGTGGGTCTTCGGGTGGGTCCAGGGCGCAGAAGACGACCGGGGTCTGGAGGCCGGGCGCCGTGCCCACGTAGGACGACGAGACGCCGAACGACTCCAGCGCCGAGCGCACGTAAGGCCCGAAGCCGTCCGGACCCACCTTCGTCAGCACCGCCGACGCCCGACCGAGGCGCGCCGCCGCCACCGCCACGTTCGTGGCCGTGCCGCCGAGCGACTTGGCGAACGTCCGCACGTCCGCCAACGGCACGCCGCTCTGCTCGGGGTAGAGGTCCACCCCGACCCGGCCGACGGTCAGCACCTCGATCGTCATTCGCCGACCCCGCGCAGCTCGTGGGCCAGCGCCTCCAGCTCCGCCCCACCGGCCATCTGCCTGGTCAGCTCCTCCAAGCCGATCTCCGACTTCTCGTACGCCCCCAGCGCACGCCCCCGCTTGAGCAGCAGGAACCGGTCGCCGACGGGGTAGGCGTGGTGCGGGTTGTGGGTGATCAGCACGACCCCGAGCCCTCGATCCCGCGCCCGGGCCACGTACTTCAGCACCACCCCGGCCTGCTTCACCCCGAGCGCGGCCGTCGGCTCGTCCAGGATCAGCACCTTCGCCCCGAAGTGCACCGCCCGCGCGATCGCCACGCACTGCCGCTCGCCGCCGGACAGCGTGCCCACCGGCTGCTCCACGTCCCGCAGGTCGATGCCCATCTCGGCCAACGCCGCCCGCGCCACCCGCCGCCCCCGCTTGCGGTCCAGGAACCGGAACGGCCCGAAGCCGACGGTCGGCTCCGACCCGAGGAAGAAGTTGCGCCACACGCTCATCAGCGGCACGACCGCCAGGTCCTGGTACACCGTGGCGATGCCCTGGTCGAGGGCTTCGCGCGGCGACGAGAACCGGACCGGCGAGCCGCCGACCAGCAGTTCGCCGGAGTCGTGCCGGTGCACGCCCGCCAGCACCTTGATCAACGTGGACTTGCCCGCGCCGTTGTCGCCGAGCACGCACGTCACCTCGCCCGCGTTGACGACGGTCGAGACGTCCCGCAGCGCGATCACGCTGCCGTAGGTCTTGCCGATGTCGCGCGCCTCCAGCACTGGAGCAGTCATCGCCGCACCCTCTCCGCCCGCCGCCGCAGGGCGTTGTTGACCAGCACGGCGGCCAGCAGCATCACGCCGAGGAACAGCTGGAACCAGTCCGAGTTCCAGTTCGCGTAGACGATGCCCTGCCGGGCCATGCCGAAGATCAGCGCGCCGATGGCCGCGCCGACGGCCGAGCCGAACCCGCCGGTGAGCAGGCACCCGCCGATCACCGCGGCGATGATGTACTGGAACTCCAGCCCGATGCCCTGGTTGGCCTGCACGCTGGTGAACCGCAGGATGTTGATCGACCCGACCAGCCACGCCGCGCCCGCCGTGGTCATGAACAGCAGCACCTTGGTGCGCGTCACGGGCACGCCGACCGCCCGTGACGACAGCGGCGACCCGCCGACCGCGAAGACCCAGTTCCCGAACCGGGTGCGCAGCAGCACGGTCGCCGCGATCACCGTGACCAGGACCCACCACAGGATCGACACGTAGAACGCCGTGCCGCCGAGCGTGAACGTCGAGGCGAACAGGTACCCGGCCGACGAGTAGCCCTCGGCCGAACGCATGCCGGACACCTGCACGGACCCCGTGACCAGGCGGGTGACGCCGAGGTTCAGGCCCTGCAACGCCAGGAACGTCCCCAGCGTCACGATGAAGCTCGGCAGCCCGGTGCGCATCACCAGCCACCCGTTGAGCGCGCCGACGGCCAGCGCGAAGACCAGCGACGCGAGCAGCGCGAGCCACACGTTCCAGCCGAGCCGGGTCGCCAGGACGGCCGTGACCAGCGCGGTCGACGCGGTCATCACGCCGGCGGACAGGTCGAACTCGCCGCCGATCATGAGCAGCGCGACCGCGACGGCCATGATGCCGAGCGTGGACGCGTCGTCGAGCCAGGTCGCCACGCCGCCCGTGCTGAGGAACCGCTCGGTCGCCACCGAGAAGAACGTGAAGACCAGCACGGCGCCGAGCAGCGCGCCGATCTCGGGCCGGAGCACGAGCCGGTCGAGCAGCCGGGCCGAGCCGACCCGGTCGTCCGGCGGGTCCGACAGCGAAGTCACGGGCGTCCTCCTCAGCGGGTGCCGCGCTCGGCGTACTCGGCCACCTTGTCCACGTTGGACTGATCGACGAAACCCGGCCCGGTGAGGACCGGCTTGCCGCCGCCGACGGTGTTGGCGTTGTCGCGGTAGAGCTTGAGCATCACGATCGGCAGGTAGCCCTGCTCGTACTGCTGCTGGTCGACGGCGAACACCACGTCACCGGCCTTGATCGCGGCGGTGACGTCGGCGTTGAGGTCGAACGTGGCCACCGCCGCCTTCGAGGACGCGCCCTTGACCGCGCTCACCGACGAGACGGCGACCTGCGGGTTCAGCGCGAGCACGGCGTCGACCGACGGGTCGGTCTGCAACGCGCCCTTGATCCGGGACTCCACGTCGGTGGGGTTGTTGATGTCGACCTGGAGGTTGGTGACGGTGCCGCCGAACCCGGCGCGCGCGCCGTCGCAGCGCTGGTTGAGGCCGACGTTGCCCGCCTCGTGGATGACGCACAGCAGCTTGGTCCTGCCCGCTTCCGCGAGCTTCCGCCCGGCCTGCTCGCCCGCGACGCCCTCCTCCTGGCCGACGTGCGCGAGCGCGCCGAACGACGCGCTCTTGTCCGAGCCGGAGTTGATGGTGATGACCGGGATGCCCGCCTTGACCGCGTTCTCGATCGAGGTCTTCAACGCGTCCGGGTTGGCCATCGAGACCACGATGCCGCCGACCTTCTGCGACACCGCGTTGTCGATCAGGGTGGACTGCCGGCCGGGGTCGCCGTCGGAGTGGTAGTCGACGGTGACGCCGAGCTGCTCGCCCGCGGCGGTGGCGCCGTTCTTCACCACGTTCCAGAACGCGTCACCGGCCGTGCCGTGGGTGACGACGGCGACGCGAAGGTCACCGGTCGGCGCCTGGGCGGCTCCGGTGGTCGCGGTGGTGTTCTCCGCGCCGGGGCCGCTGCACGCGGCCAGCAGCGCGAGCCCGGTGAGGGCGAGGCCCGCACGCAGGCCCTTTCGAGTGGACGTCATCGTCTCTCCTCGCTGGTGGGGTCAGGCGGTGATCCGGGTGAGGTGCGCGAGGCTGCGCGCGGTGTCCCGCACCGGGGTGTCGAGCGGGCTGTCGTCGCCGAGCGCGGTGTCCTGCTCCAGGACGTACCAGCCGGTGTAGCCGGCGTCCCGCAGGATCGCCACCAGGGCGGGCACGTCCACGTCACCCTCGCCCAGCGGCACGTACATCCGCTGCTGCACGGCGGCCATGTAGCCGAGGTGCCCGTCGCGGACGGTGGCGGCAATGTCGGCCCGCACGTCCTTGAGGTGCACGTGCCCGATCCGCCGGGGGTGGCGGCGGGCGAGGTCGACCGGGTCCGTGCCGCCGATGAGGAGGTGGCCGGTGTCCAGGCAGAGGTCCAGGTCGGAGTCGGTGAGGAAGCGCTCGACCTCGGCGGCGCGTTCGACGTGGGTGCCGACGTGCGGGTGCAGCGCGGTGCGCAGGCCGTGGTCGGCGGCGCGGTCGCGGACGAGCGCGGCGGTGTCGACCAACGTGCGCCACTGGTCGTCGGTGAGCGCGGGGCGTTCGTCGTAGCCGTCGAGGCCGGTGGCGGCGGCCAGCACCAGGACTTCCGCGCCGGCGGCGGCGAGCAGCGCGGCGACCCGACCGGCTTCATCCACTGTGGACTCTTCGCCGGTGTGCAGCGGCACGGCCAGGAAACCGCCGACCAGCGTGAGCCCGTGCTCGTCCAACAACGCCTTGAGCACCGTGGGTTCGGTGGGCAGGTAGTCGGGCGGACCGAGTTCGGTGGCCCGCAACCCCAACGACGCCATCTGGCCGAGCACGGTGCCCGCGTCGAGCACCTTGCCCCACCCGGGAACCTCGCACACGCCCCAGGAAATGGGCGCACCGGCGATCTTCACGCGGCAACCTCCGCGTCGACGCGGACCGGGGCGCCCGAGCGCCGCGACTGCTCGCACGCCTCGGCGAGCCGGAGGCTGATCACGCTCTCCCGCACCGGCGACGGGTTCGCCGCCACGCCCGCCACGACCTGCGTGAACGCGACCACCTCGGCCAGGTAGGCGCGGTGGAAGCGCTCGGCGAAGCCGGGGTAGGCGTCGCCCGCCGCCTTCGGGCCGTCGGGCTCCAACGACGTCAGCGGCGTGCGCGGGTCGAGGCCCACGGCCAGCGAGTCGCGGCTGCCCAGCACCTCGATGCGGTGGTCGTAGCCGAGCGGGTCGTGCCGCCCGCCGGCCAGCACGGCGTGCGCGCCGCCCGCGAACTTCAGCAGCACCACCGCGTTGTCCACGTCGTCGGCCTCCGCGAACGCCCGGTCCACCAGGACGGACCCCGACGCGTACACCTCCACCACCGGCTCGCCGACCAGCCACGGCACCGCGTCCAGGTCGTGGATCAGCAGGTCGCGGAAGATGCCGCCGGACTGCGGCAGGTAGGAGAAGTCGGGCGGCTGCGCGTCGTTGCCGAGCGCGCGGACCAGGTAGACGTCGCCGACGTCGCCCGCGCGGACGCGCCGGTGCAGTTCGGACACCGCCGGGTCGAACCGGCGCTGGAAACCGACCAGCACCTCCACCCCGGACGCCTCCACGTCGTCCACCAACGCGCGCATCTCGTCCAGGTGGCTCGCGATCGGCTTCTCGCACAGCGTCGGCACGCCGGCCGCGATGGCCGCGCGCAGCAACGCGGGGTGCGTGGTGGTGGGCGTGGCCAGCAGGACGCCGTCACTGGCGGTGAGCAGGGCGTCGAGGTCGTCCACGCTCCGACTGCCGGGCAGCAGCGCCGACGCCCGGGCCGCGCGGCCGGGCACCGGGTCGAACAGGAGCACTTCGTCGACCTCGTCGAGGGTGGCCAGGTTGGTGGCGTGCATGGTGCCGATCCGACCCGCGCCGGCAACTCCGATGCGCATCGCGCTGGTCTCCGTCCTGGTAGAGGCGATCTCCGGTTAGAGCGCTCTATTTGTTGGAGCGCTCTAAGGCTGTAGCGTCCGTCACACGGGTGTCAAGGGCGCGTTCCCCGCCCGTGGCGTCCGCCGCCGCGTCCAGGAGGGAGGCAGCGTTGGCGAGACCCACGATGGAGGACGTCGCGGCGCGTGCCGGGGTGTCCCGCGCCCTGGTGTCGCTGGTGATGCGGGGGTCACCGAAGGTGAGCGACCAACGGCGGGCCGCCGTTCTCAAGGCGGCCGAGGAGCTGGGGTACTCGCCGCACGCGATGGCGCGCTCGCTGGCCAGCCGCACGTCGCACGTGCTCGGCGTGATGGTGTCCGACCTGCACAACGCGTTCTTCGCGGAGGTCGTGGACGGGCTGGACGCGGTGGCGGCCGAGCACGGCTTCGACCTGATCCTCAACACCGGCGGGCGCAGTCCGGCGCGCGAGCGGCGGGCGTTGCGGAGCCTGCTGTCGTTCCGGCCGGCGGGGCTGGCCCTGCTGTCGCCCGTGGTGCCGACGGCGGACATCGGCCGCGCGGCGGAGCAGGCGCCGGTGGTGCTGGTGGCGCGGTCGTCCCGACTGGCCACTGTGGACACCGTGAACGACGACGGCGAGCGCGGCATCGCGTTGGCCGTGGACCACCTGGTGTCGTTGGGGCACGAGCGAATCGCGCACCTGGACGGCGGCGAGGGCTCGCAGGCCGCGATCCGGCGGCGCGGCTACCTGGCCGCGATGGCGGCGCACGGGCTGCCGCCCCGGGTGGTGCGCAGCGAGTACACCGACGTGGGCGGCGCGCGTGCCGTGCAGGGGTTGTCGGGCGACCTGCCCACCGCGATCGTCTCGTGCAACGACTTCAACGCCGTCGGCGCGATCTCGGCGTTGGAGGAGGCCGGGTTCCGCGTGCCGCGGGACGTCTCGGTGGTCGGGTACGACAACACCTCGCTGGCCGCCCTGCGGCACGTCTCGCTGACCACGGTCGACCAGCCGCGCAACGAGTTCGGCCGGCTCGCCGCCGAGGCCCTGCTGCAACGGGTGCGGGGCGAACGGGTCGAGCCCGTGCGCCACCTGCTGCACCCGTCGCTGGTCGTCCGCTCGACGACCGCGCCGCCGGTCAGGCCGGCTTGAGCCCCACCACGCCGAGGACGATCAACGCCAGGCACGCCAGCCGCAGCGGCGACGCGCTCTCGCCGGCGGCGATGCCCACCAGGACCACGCCGACGGCGCCGAGCCCGACCCACACCGCGTAGGCCGTGCCCACGGGCAGGTCGCGCATGGCGATCGAGAGCATCACGAAGCTCGTCACCGCCGCCGCGATCCCGATCACCGTGGGCCACGGACGGGTGAAGCCGTCGGACCGGCCCACCGCCGTGGCCCACACGACCTCCAGCGACGCCGCGCCGAGCAGCAGCAACCAGGCCATGGCTACGCCACCGCGCCCGCGTCCACGACGAACGCGGCGCCGGTGATGTTGCGCCCGCCGTCACCGACGAGGTGCGCGACCATCGCGGCCACGTCCTCCGGGTCGCAGTACCGGCCGAGGGCGGTGTAGCGGCGCTCCTCGTCGGCGTCCGGCCCGTCGGCGGGGTTCATCCCGGTGTCGGTCGAGCCGGGGTGGACGAGGTTGACCGTGATGCCGCGCGGGCCGAGGTCGCGGGCCAGGCCCTTGGTCAGCCCGATCAACGCCGACTTGCTCATCGCGTAGAGCGCCCAGCCCGGGTACGGCACCCGCTCGGCCAGGCTGCTGCCGATGCCGACGATCCGACCGCCCGACCTCATGTGCGGCACGGCGGCCTGGGCCAGCACGAACGCCGCCCGCGCGTGGATCGCGAGGATCCGGTCGACGGCGTCCACCGTGACCTCCTCGAACGGGCCGTGGGCGGCGATGCCCGCGTTGTTCACCAGCACGTCCAGCCCGCCGAACGCGGTCGCCGCACGTGCGACGGCGTCACGCAGGGCGTCGACGTCGGTCGCCTCGGCCCGCACCGCGAGCGCCCGCACGCCCAGGGCCGTCATGTCCTCGACCACCTCGCGGGCGCGGTCGCCGGACCGCGCGTAGGTGATCGCCACGTTCGCGCCTTCGCGCGCCAGCCGCCTGGCGATCGCCGCCCCGATGCCGCGACTGCCACCGGTGACGAGCGCGGACCTGCCTTCGAGTTGCCGCACGACCTGACCCCCAATTAACCGGAACTGATTCCGCTTCAGCTTAAGCGGAATTAGTTCCGGTTGTCGAGGTCGTTAAGCTGCCGGCGTGACGCGCGAGCGGGCAGACGCCGCCAAGAACCGGGCGAAGATCCTGGCCGCCGCCGCCGACATCGTGGCCCAACGGGGCATCGAGGGCCTGGCGATGGCCGAGGTCGCCGCCGCATCCGGCGTAGGGGTGGGCACGCTCTACCGCCGCTTCGGCGACCGCTCCGGACTGGCCCACGCGTTGATCGACGCCTCCGAACGCGAGTTCCAGGCCGCGTTCCTCACCGGTCCGCCGCCGGTCGGCCCCGGCGCACCGCCCGCGGACCGCGTCCGGGCCTTCCTGCACGCGCTGGTCGACCGCACGCTCGCCCAGCTGGACCTGCTGCTGATGGCCGAGACCACCGGCCCGTTCGCCCGCTTCGGCGGCGCCTACGACGCGCACCACCGCCACCTGACCGTGCTGATCGCCCGAGCCCGCCCGGACGTGGACGCCGCGTTCACCGCGGACGCCCTGCTCGCCCCGCTGGCCGCCAACCTGGTCGCGCACCGGGGGGGGGGGGGGGGGGGGGGGGGGGGGGGGGGGGGGCGCCCCGCCGGGGGGGGGGGGGCGGGGGCCCGGCGCCCCCCC
>NZ_JAJHUO010000026.1:28078-174792 GCF_020859565.1 Saccharothrix luteola
CCCCCCCGGGGCCCCCAAACCTGGCCGCCCCCGGGGGTGTCGAGGCCGCCGGGATCAAGCGCGGCCTCGACACCCTGCTGGACGGCCTGCTGCGCGGCTAGGGCCAACACTGGTATTGGCCCTAGGCGTCCACCTTCGGCCGTTCCGGCTCCGGGGAGGCCTCGGTCGGCGGGGTCGGCTTGCGCAGCAGGCGGCGGATCAGGGGCCAGAGCAGCAGGACCACCACGATCCCGTAGACGACCAGGGAGAACGGGGTGTTGACCAGGCCCGTCAGCGAACCGTCCGACAGCTGCAGGGCACGGCGCATCTGCTGTTCGGCGGCCGGGCCCAGGATCACGCCGATGATCGCCGGCAGCACGGGCAGGCCGTAGCGCCGCATCACGAAGCCCAGCACGCCGATCACGAACATCACCAGCAGGTCGAACACGTCGGCGTTCACCGCGTACGCGCCGACACCGGCGAAGAACAGGATCCCCGCGTACAGGTACGGCCGGGGGATGTTCAGCAGCTTCGCCCACACCGGGGCCAACGGCAGGTTCAGCACCAGCAGCAGGCACAGGCCGATGAACAGCGACGCGATCAGGCCCCAGACCAGCGCCGACTCCCGCTCGAACAGCAGCGGCCCCGGCTGGATGCCGTACTGCTGGAACGCCGCCAGCATCACCGCGGCCACCGCCGTGGTCGGCAGGCCCAGCGTCAGCATCGACACCAACGTGCCCGCGGCCGACGCGCTGGCCGTCGCCTCCGGACCGGCGACGCCCTCGATCGCGCCCTTGCCGAACTCGTCGCGGTGCTTGGACAGCCGCTTCTCCGCCACGTACGACAGGAACGTCGGGATCTCCGCGCCGCCGGCCGGGATCGCGCCGAACGGGAACCCGATCACCGGGCCACGCAGCCACGGCTTCCACGACCGCCGCCAGTCCTCCCGACCCAGGAACGCGCGGCCGACGGGCACCGGCCGGGCGGGCTTGCGCCGCAGGTGGGCGGCCACCCACAACGACTCGCCGACCGCGAACAGGGCCACCGCGACCACCACCACGTCGATGCCGTCGGCCAGGTGCAGCGAGCCGAACGTGAGCCGCTGCTGGCCCGTCATCTCGTCCAGCCCCACCAAGCCGATGGTGAGCCCGATGAGCAGGGACGCGAACCCGCGCACGCGGGACGCGCCGAGCACGGACGTGACCGCGATGAACGCCAGCACCATGATCGCGAAGAAGTCCGGCGCGCCGATGTCCACGGCGAATTTCGCCACCGTGGGCGCGAGCAGGACGAGCAGGACCGTGCCGATGAGACCGCCGACGAAGTGCCCGATGGCGGCGGCCGCAAGCGCTTGCGAACCGCGCCCCTTGCGCGCCATCGGGTTGCCGTCGATCGCCGCGACCACCGCGGCGCTCTCACCCGGCGTGTTCAGCAGGATGGACGTGGTCGAGCCGCCGAACATGCCGCCGTAGTAGATGCCGGCGAACATGATGAACGCGCCGGTCGGCTCCAGGCCGTAGGTGACGGGCAGCAGCAGCGCCACCGCCATCGCCGGCCCGATGCCCGGCAGCACGCCGATCGCCGTGCCCAGCAGCACGCCCAACGCCGCCAGCGCCAGGTGCGTCGGCGTCAACGCGGTCGAGAAACCCTCGAGGAGGTTGGTGAACGAGTCCACGTCAGAACATCCCCATCAGCGGTCCGCCGGGCAGCGGCACGCCCAGGAGGTTGTTGAACAGCACGAACGTCGCCACCGACAGCCCGGCGGCGAGCAACGGGTCGCGCACGAAGGCGCGGCTGCCCAGCGCGTAGGCCGCGCCCCAGAACAGGATCGCCCCGGAGATGGGGAAGCCGACCACCCCGATCAGCGCCGCGTTGGCCAGGAACGCGCCGCACAGCAGCAGCACGGTCCGCCAGTCGGCCGGCGCGGAGAGGTCGACGTCCTCGCCGCCCTCCGCCTCGCCGCGCCCGCCGCGCAGCACGTCCCGCGCGAGCAGCGCGGCGACCACGACCAGCCCGACGCCGACCACCACCGGCACCGCCTTCGGCCCCACCGGGCCGCGCTGCGCGAAGTCGGTGTGGATCCGGATCGCGTCGACCAGGACCAGCACGCCCAACCCGACCAGCACCGCGGACACGCCCAGCTCCGACCGCTCCCGCAGCCACGCCCGGCTCAAGGGCTTGTTCACCGCCTTGTGCACGCCCATCCCTCCACTCATGCCAACCCCAGGTCCTTGAGCACGGCCGCCACCCGGTCGTTCTCCTCGCGCAGGAACGCGCCGAACTCGTCCCCCGGCGCGAACGCGTCCGTCCACCCGTTGCGCGCCAACGCCTCCCGCCACTGCGGCGTGCCGTGCAGGTGGGTGAACAGGTCCACCAGCCGGGCCCGGTCGGCGTCGGTGATGCCCGGCGGCGCGACCACGCCGCGCCAGTTGTTGAACTCGACGTCCACACCGGACTCGCGCAACGTCGGCGCGTCCACGCCGGGCAGCCGCGCGCCGCTGGTCACCGCGAGCACCCGGATCTGCCCGGCCTCGATCTGGTCGCGGTACTCGCCGACGCCGGACACGCCGAACGCGACCTTCCCGCCCAGCACCGAGGCCAGCAGCTCGCCGCCGCCGTCGTACGGGATGTAGTTGACCCGCCGCGGGTCCAGGCCGACGGCCTTGGCGATCAGCATCGGCGCCAGGTGGTCGGGACCGCCGGGCGACGAGCCGCCGCCGACCGTGACCCCGCCCGGGTCCGCCCGCCACGCCCCGACCAGCTCGTCCAGCGTCCGGTACGGCGAGTCCGCGCCGACCACCACGATGTCCGGCTCCTCGATGAGCTTCGCGATCGGCGTGGTGTCCAGCAGCGACGACGGCGCCTTGTTCGTGTAGACGCTGCCGACCACGCCCAGGCCCATGGACATCACGAGCTTGCCGTTGCCGCGCTCGCTGACCGTGCGGCCGAGCCCGACCGTGCCGCCCGCGCCGGGCAGGTTGAACACCTCGGTGTTGCGGATCAGCTCCGCGTCCTCCATCGCCTTCGCCGCGGTGCGCGCCGTGACGTCGTAACCGCCGCCCGGCGCGTTCGGCACCAGCACGCGCAGGCTGCGCAACGACGCCGTGGTGTCCGCGCCGGACGTCAGCAGCGGCGGCACGAGGACGACGACCGCCAGCGCGCCGGCGACCGCGACCCAGTTCCTGATCCGCACTGTGATCCCCACCTCTCTTCCGCGTGGTTGGACATGTTGCACTCGTGTAAACAGGGAAGTCCCGCTTGCGCGCCTAAGGGTTCTTTTGTTCTTTGTGGTCATCGGGAGGTGCTGATTGGCCAAGAAGATCGGACGCGGATCGCTGGCCCGTCAGCTGCTCGTGTGGCAACTGGTAGTGGTCGTGGCGCTGCTGTGCGCGGTGGGAGTGCTGTCGGTCGTCCAAGCGGGGAACAACTTCCGCACGACCGAGGGACGCCGGATGCTGTCCGTGGCCGAGGACGTCGCCGCGACGGCGGGTGTGCGGGCGTCGCTGGCCGACCCGCTGCGGCACTACGCGCTGGCGCCGTTCGCGGAGAGCGCCCGCAGCCTGTCCGGCGCCAGCTACGTGATCATCACCGACCCCGGTCGCGAGGTCCTGACCTCGCCGGACCCGAGCCAGGTCGGCGAGCCGCTCGACGTCGGCGACAGCACGGCGGCGAGCGGCCGGTCGTGGGTGGGCGAGCTGGGCGGCGCGACCGTGGCGCACGTGCCGGTGATCGGCGACGACGGCGCGGTGATCGGGCTGGTCGCGGCCGGGCGGCAGGCGCCGGGCTTCTGGGACGGTGTGCTGGACTCGCCCGACAACGCGTTGCGGCTGCTCGGGGTGGCGCTGGTCATCGGCGTCACGGGGTCGCTGCTGCTCGCGCGGCGGGTGAAGAACCAGACGCTGGGCCTGGAGCCGCACGAGATCACCGCGCTGGTCGAGTACCGGGAGGCACTGCTGCACGGCATCAAGGAGGGCGTCGTCGCGCTCGACCCGCAACACCGGATCACCCTGGTCAACGACCACGCGCGCGACCTGCTGGCGCTGCCGCCGGACGCGGTCGGCCGGTCGGTGTCCGAGCTCGACCTGGACGAACGGCTGCGCGACGTGCTCACCGGGCGGGCGACCGGCGTGGACCAGCTCGCGCTCACCGGCGGCCGGGTGCTCACGCTCAACTACATGCCGCTCGACGTGCACGGCGCCGTGGTCACCCTGCGGGACCGGACGGAGCTGACCACGTTGCGGGACGAGCTGGACGCGAACCGGCACGCCACCGACACGCTGCGCGCGCAGGCGCACGAGTTCAGCAACCGCCTGCACACCATCGCGGGCCTGGTCGAGCTCGGCGAGTACGACGAGGTGCGCGGGTTCATCAGCCGCATCACCACCGCGCACGGCGCCTGGCGCGCGGAGGTCGGCTCGAAGGTCGCCGACCCGGCCGTGGCGGCGCTGCTGATCGCCAAGTCCAGCCTCGCCGCCGAACGCGGCACCGGGCTGCGGATGGCGCCGGACAGCTCGCTCGGCGCGGTGGACGAGGCGTTGTCCACGGACCTCGTCACGGTGATCGGGAACCTGGTGGACAACGCGCTGGACGCGCTGTCGGGGCGCGGTTGGATCGAGGTGTCCGTGCGGTCGACGTCCGAGGAGGTCGTCGTGGTGGTGCGGGACTCCGGGCCGGGCGTGGCGGCGGGGCTGGCCGAGGAGGTCTTCCGGCACGGGTTCACCACGAAGGCCGCCGAGCAGGGCAGGCGCGGGCTCGGGCTGGCGCTGACCCGGCAGACGTGCCTGCGGCGCGGCGGGTCCGTCCGGGTGCACAACGAGGACGGCGCGGTGTTCACCGCGCGGCTGCCCGTGGAGGTGCCGGTGTGATCAGGGTCCTGGTGGTGGACGACGACTTCATGGTCGCGAAGGTCCACAGTGGATACGTGGCGCGGACGCCCGGGTTCGAGGTCGTCGGCGTGGCGCACAACGGCGCGGATGCCGTGCGGCTGGTGCGGGAGCTGCGGCCGGACCTGGTGCTGCTGGACGTGTACCTGCCCGACGTCGACGGGTTGGCCGTGCTGCGGGAGCTGCGGGGGGTGGCCGACGACGTGGACGTCATCGTGATCACGGCGGCCACGGACGTGGAGACGGTGCGTAGCGCCATGCGCGGCGGCGTGCTGCACTACCTGATCAAGCCGTTCGAGTACGCCGCGCTGCGCGACCAGCTCGCCCACTTCGCCGCGCTCGACCGGCGGCTCGACCAGCTCGCGTCGGCCGGCCAGGCGGACGTGGACCAGGTGTTCGGCGCGCGGCCGAGCACCGCGCCCGTGCTGCCGAAGGGGCTGACCGCGCAGACCGCGGCGCTGGTGGAACGCGTGCTGCGGAACCGGCCGGTGACGGCCAGCGAGTGCGCGGACGCCACCGAGCTGGCCAGGGTGTCCGCGCGGCGGTACCTGGAGCACTTCGTGAGCACCGGCAAGGCCGAGGTGCGGCTGAAGTACGGCGGCACCGGGCGGCCCGAACGCCTCTACGTCTGGCTGGGCTGACCGCTCTTGCGCACGATCAGGTAACCCTGCCGCGTCTTCTCCCACCTCGGGTCGGCCGGCTCCCGTTCCAGCCGGGTGTGCGGCTCGAACCCGGCCTCGGCGAGCTGGCCGAGCACCCGGTCGGGGTCCAGCCGGAACACGTCCAGCAGGATGTCGTGCCCGTAGCCCTGCTCGTACCGCCGGACCTCGTCGCCGATCTGGAACGCCAGCACCAGCAGGCCGCCGGGCGCGAGCACGCGGTGGAACTCGGCGAACACCGCCGGGTGCCGCTCCCACGGCACGTGGATCACCGAGTACCAGGCCAGCGCGCCGCCCAGCGAGCCGTCCGGCAGGTCGAGGTCGAGCATCGAACCCACCTCGAACCGCACGTCCGGGTGGTCGCGGCGGGCGACCTCGACCATCCCGGGCGACAGGTCGACGCCGAACACGTCCACGCCGAGCCGCTTGAGGTGGCCGGAGATCCGGCCGGGACCGCAGCCGACGTCCGCGACCCGGCCCCGCACCAGCTCCGCGAACATCCCGAGCACCGCCCGGTCCGCCGGGATCTCCGCGAGCAGGTCGCGCGCGAGGTCGGCGTAGCTGTGGGCGACGGTGTCGTAGGCGGTGCGCGCCATGGTGAGGAACTCGGGCTCGGTCACGCCCCGGGACCTTAGTCCCAGCCACCGCCGCGGCGGCCCTGCTTCGTCTGGGCGCGGCGCTTCTTCTCCGCGATGCGGCGTTCCTTCGAGCCCTTGGTCGGCTTGGTCGCACGGCGCACCGGCGGTGGCGCGGCGGCGGCGTCGCGCAGGAGCCGGGCCAGTCGCTCGCGGGCCGCCTGGCGGTTCTGCAACTGCGCCCGGTGCTCGCTCGCGGTCACCGTGAGCACGCCGTCCACCAGGCGTTTCTCGAGTCGGCCGAGCATCCTCGCGCGCAACCACCCCGGCACGGACGGCGAGGCAGCCAGGTCGAAGCTCAGCTCGACCCGGCTGTCCGCCGTGTTCACGCCCTGGCCACCGGGGCCCGAGGACCGGGAGAACCGCTCGCTCAACTCGGCCGCCGGTATCACCAGCGTCCGCGTCACGGTCAGGTCCTCGGCCACCGGTACAGGTTAGAAGACCAGCCCCGGCACGGTCGCGAGGTTTACCACCTCGTCGACGGTGAGCGGCTGCGAACCGCCTGACAGGGGGGTGGTGTCGAACTCGCCGGTGCCGCGGTCCTCGATGCCCTGGGACGACACCTGCATCATCTTGTCGCCCGGCAGTTCCACCGTGACGCGGATCGGCCGGCCGGCGGTGCCCGGGTCCGTCTCCACCTTGACCGCACGACCGTCGCTCGTGGTCTGCTCGACGCAGGTGCGGGCGGGCGACTGGAACGTCGGGGACCCGCAGTCCTCGTACGAGCGGTGCGAGAACATGATGAACGACACGATGCCCGCGCCCCGGCCGGAGGTCACCTCCGTCGTGTTCTGGTAGAACGGCCCGGCCCCCCAGAACCCCCAGTAGCCGGCCCCTCCCTCCGGACCTCGCGGCTGGACGCCTGCCGGGATCGCGCCGGAGTCGCGCAGGATCCGCGTCAGCTCCGCCGCGTGCTCGTCGGACACGCCCGGGGCCAGGGGGGTCGAGGGAAGACCGGTCCGCGGGACCACCACCGGGGACTGGGACGTGCCCGCCCGACCCGCGTCCGGGCCGCCGCCACCGACCCCGCCGCCGAGGTTCACCGCGGTCGGCACGGCGATCACGACCGCCGCGACCACCGCCGCCGCGCCGACGGACGCGTACCGGGTCGCCACCTTGCGCCTGCCCGCGCGCCGGATCGCCGACTTGTCGACGGCCAGCGGCGGTTCGTCGCCGAACGCCGCGGCCAGGGTCTGCTTGATGTCGGTCATCGCTGCTCCTCCAGGACGTCGTGCCCGAGAAGGTCGCGCAGCGCGGCCAAGCCCTTGGCCGCCTGGCTCTTCACGGTGCCTTCGGTTCGCCCGAGGAGGCGTGCGGTCTCCGTGACGCTCAGGTCCTCCCAGTAGCGGAGCACCACCACCGTCCGCTGGCCCACCGGCAACGACGCCAGCGCGCGCCGCACGTCGAGGTCGGACGGCGCGCCGGCCACCGGTGTGTCCGGCACCGCGTCGACCACCGTCTCCCGCCGCCGGAACGCCCGCCGCGAGTCGTCGATGGCCGCGCGGACCAGCACCTTCCGCGCGTAGGCGTCCGGCGACACGTCCCGCCGCACCCTGGGCCAGGCGACGTACAGCTTGGTCAGCGCCGTCTGCACCAGGTCCTCGGCGCGGTGCCAGTCCCCGCACAGCAGGTACGCGGTCCGCCGCATCACCAGCGCACGGGCGTCGACGTACTCGTCGAACTCACGATCGCGATCCACTCGGCCCCTCCTCGGTCGCCGCTTGATACGGATCGGCGACCGCCGGAGGTTGCTGCCGGGACCTAGAAACGCGGGTGGTCGCCCACCAGGGCGGCGCCCGGCTCGTCCGAGCGGACCACGTCGCCCAGCACCCACGCGGGTACGTGGCGGGCCGTGAGCACGGCCAGGGAGCGGTCCACGTCCTCGGGCGCGACCACGGCGACCATGCCGACGCCCATGTTGAACGTCTTCTCCATCTCCTCGCGCTCGACCCGGCCGCGCTGGGCGATCAGGGCGAACACGGGCGCGGGCGTCCAGGTGCGGCGGTTGAGCTCGGCGCGCAGGCCCTCGGGCAGCACGCGGGCGAGGTTCGCGGCCAGACCACCGCCCGTGACGTGGGCGAACGTGCGCACCTCTGCCTCGGCGGCCAGCGCGAGGCAGTCCTTGGCGTAGATGCGGGTCGGTTCGAGCATCTCCTCGCCGAGGGTGCGGCCGAACTCCTCGACGTGGCCCTCCAGCGGCATCCGGGCGATGTCCAGCAGCACGTGCCGCGCCAAGGAGTACCCGTTCGAGTGCAGGCCGGACGAGCCCATGGCGATCACCACGTCACCCGCGCGCACCCGGTCCGGGCCGAGCATGGCGGACGCCTCGACCACGCCGACGCCCGTGCCGGAGATGTCGTAGTCGTTCGCGCCCATCAGGCCGGGGTGCTCGGCGGTCTCGCCGCCCAGCAGCGCGCACCCCGCCAGCACGCAGCCCTCGGAGATGCCCTTGACCAGCGCCGCGACCTTGTCCGGGTCGACCCGGCCGATCGCGATGTAGTCCTGCATGAACAGCGGCTCCGCGCCGCACACCACGAGGTCGTCCACGACCATCGCGACCAGGTCGATGCCGACCGTGTCGTGCTTGTCCAACGACTGCGCGACCGCGATCTTGGTGCCGACGCCGTCGGTCGAGGCCGCGAGCACCGGCTCCTTCCAGCGGTCGAGCTTGAGCTGGAACAACCCCGCGAAGCCGCCGATGCCGCCGAGCACCTCGGGACGCTGCGCCTTGGCCGCCCACGGCTTGAGCTTCTCCACCGCCTCGTCGCCGGCTTCGATGCTTACTCCAGCTGCGGCGTAGGTCGCCTTGGCGCTGTCCGTCACGTCTCTGTGCTCCACATTCAGGGCATCCACATTCGGTACATCCGTGTCCAGCCGGGCACGCGCCCGGCTCCGCCCGCGATCAGGGGCGTTGCAGGGCGTCCTCGGCACCGTACCCGTTCGTCAGGACGGGGGTCGCCGAGCCCGCGACGCCCCGGATCCCCTCGAGCAGGTGCTTGCCGATCAGCGCGTCGTCGGGCAGCGGGATCGGGTAGTCCCCGTCGAAGCACGCCGTGCACAGCCGCGTCTTGGGCTGCTCGCTGGCCGCGATCAGCTCCTCCAGCGACACGTAGCCGAGCGAGTCCGCGCCGACCGAGCGGCGGATGCCGTCGGTGTCCAGGCCGTTGGCGATCAGCTCGGCCCGGGAGGCGAAGTCGATGCCGTAGAAGCACGGCCACTTGACCGGCGGCGACGCGATCCGCACGTGCACCTCGAGCGCACCCGCCTCGCGCAGCATCCGGACCAGGGCGCGCTGCGTGTTTCCGCGCACGATCGAGTCGTCCACCACGACCAGGCGCTTGCCGCGGATCACGTCCCGAAGCGGGTTCAGCTTCAGCCGGATGCCCAGCTGGCGGATGGTCTGCGACGGCTGGATGAACGTGCGGCCGACGTAGGCGTTCTTGACCAGGCCGGAGCCGTACGGGATGCCGCTGGCCTGCGCGTACCCGATGGCGGCCGGCGTGCCGGACTCGGGCACCGGGATGACCAGGTCGGCCTCCACCGGGTGCTCGGCGGCGAGCCGGCGGCCGATCTCGACGCGGGTGGCGTGCACCGAGCGGCCGGCGATCGTGGTGTCCGGTCGGGCCAGGTAGACGTACTCGAAGATGCAGCCCTTGGGCTCGGGCGTGGCGAACCGGCTGGACCGCAGGCCGTTCTCGTCGATCGCGATCAGCTCGCCCGGCTCGACCTCGCGGACGAACGACGCGCCGACGATGTCCAGCGCCGCCGTCTCGCTGGCGACCACCCAGCCGCGCTCCAGCCTGCCGAGCACCAGGGGGCGCACGCCGTGCGGGTCGCGGGCCGCGTAGAGGGTGGACTCGTCGGAGAACGTGAGGCAGAACGCACCGCGCAGGGTCGGCAGCAGCTGCAGGGCCGCCTGCTCGATGCCGATGTCGGCGGCCTGGGCGGCGAGCAGGCCGCAGATCAGGTCGGAGTCCGTGGTCGCGCCGTGGCTGGTGTCCACGCCGACCTCGCGCGCCTTCACCATCAGCTCGGCGGTGTTGACCAGGTTGCCGTTGTGGCCGAGCGAGAGGCCCGAGCCGGTGGCCGTGGTGCGGAACGTCGGCTGCGCGTTCTCCCACGTGGTGGAACCGGTGGTGGAGTAGCGGCAGTGGCCGACGGCGACGTGGCCGCGCAGCGCCTGGAGCACCTGCTCGTCGAACACCTGGCTGACCAGGCCGAGGTCCTTGAAGACCACCACCTGGCTGCCGTCGCCGACCGAGATGCCGGCGGCCTCCTGGCCGCGGTGCTGGAGGGCGTAGAGGCCGAAGTAGGTGAGCTTGGCGACCTCTTCGCCGGGTGCCCACACGCCGAACACACCGCATTCCTCGCGGGGTTCGCGCTCTTCCTGGATGTCGGGGTCAATGCGGCCGGTTGCTGAATGGTCGGTGACCACCGGGTTGCTCCCTAACGACGAGGGTGGGCTGCACTATCGAGTGTAAGGCTGATGGGGGGCGTCCCACCCCCCTCAGCCCCCCATCGACGTGACGAAACGCACCCTCACCGGGCCGTCAGTCGAGCTTCAGCGCGAACCAGACCCGCTCGTCGCCGGTGTGCTTGAGCGGCAGGCGGCCCCACAGCCCGTAGTGCACGAGCTGCGCCTCGCCGGTGACCTGGACGTCCGTCTCCTCGCCCGGCCAGGCCGCCCGCACCTCCGGCACGACGCCCGGCGCGAACGTCACCACCCACGCCTCGGGCACGTCGGTGAGCTGCACGAGGGCGGTGCCCTTGGTGGTCGGCGGCACGTCGGTGGCGTACTTGGCGGCGAGCAGGGTGGTGAGCGCCTCGTCGATGCCGTCCACGGCGAAGTCCGCGTCGCCCGTCACCAGCTCGCGCAGGGCCGCCTGGGCGTCCCAGCGGCGGAGGTCGAGCTCGTGCGCGATCCGCCGGTGCCAGACCCACGCCAGGTCCGGCGCGGCGGGCGAGAACGTCCAGGCCGCCCGGTTGCCCGGGACGGCGGGCAGCAGCTCGGCGGCCTTGGCCAGCTGGGCGTCCAGGTACGCGAGCGGCTCTACCTCGGCCGGCGGGCGCGGCAGGCGCAGCTGGACGGGGCTGCCGGTGCGGAGGTACTCCAGCGACGTCTCCAGGAACCTGCCGACGTGCAGCGTCAGGTCGGTGAACGTCCAGCCGGGGCAGCTGGGCACCTTGGCGGTGGGGTCGGCCTTCCCGACCGCCGCCCGGAACATCTCCGCCTGCGCGGTGAAGACCTCGGTCCACCGCTGGGTGGTCCAACCTCCAGGCACGTCCAGCCTCCCGCTTGAGTCGATCGGTGCGCGGCCATCGTGCCGCACGGGGCGCGGTCCCGGCGGCGGAAGGCCGACCTTCCCACCTAATCGACGCGGGAACCGGGCCGCCGGTGCCCTCCGATCGGCGATGCCACCCGGCGGGGACCCGGCCGCCCGTCACGCCAGGTCGACGACCACCTTCACGTCGTCGGGCTCCCGCTCCAGCGCCTCGGTGAAGCGGTCGAGGGGCACGCGGCGGGTGATCAGGCCGTTCAGCCACGGGCGGCTGGCCTCGGCGAGGGCCTCTGCGGCGGCGAGGTAGTCCGGCAGGCCCGCGTTGACCGTGCCGAAGACCGTCTTGTTGCCCAGCACCATGCCGTCGAACACGCCCGGGTCCAGCGGCACTGGGTCGTGCTCGCCCGAGATGCCCGCCACGACGGTGACCGACGCGCGGCGCGCGCACTCCCAGATCAGGGACGGGACGCCGGTGCACTCGATCGCCACGTCGACCTCGGCGGCGACCCCGGCCAGGTCCCGGTGGTAGGTGGCGCCCAGCGTGGTGACCAGGTCCGGCTTGCGGCCGTCGGTGACGCGGTCGACCACGTGCACCCGCAGGCCCCGCTGCACGCCGAGCAACGCCGCCAGCAGGCCGATCGGCCCGGCACCGGTGATCAGCGCCGACCGGACCGGCAGGTGCGACCGCGCGGCCACCGCCGACACCTGCGCCCACGCCTTGGCCACCACCGACGCGGGCTCCGTCAGCACGCCCGCGTCACCCAGCGCCGGGTCGAGCCGCACGGCGAACTTCGGCGGCACCGTCCAGCGCTGCATCCCGTACCCGTCGAGCTCCTTGATGCCGCGCTCGGTGTACTTGCCGTTGCGGCAGAAGTCCCACGCGTCCACCGCGCACGCCGGGCACGGCTCGGGGTCGGGCCGGCGCACCACCCCGGCCACCAGGTCGCCCGGCGCGAACGCCGGCGTCGGGCTGCTGATCACCCGGCCGAGCGACTCGTGGAACGGCACGATGTGCTCCCGGCCGGGCGGCAACCAGCCGAAACCGTCGCGGACGATCTCCACGTCGGTGCCGCACACGCCCGCCAGCAGCCCCTCGACCAGCAGCTCGCCGTCGACCGGGACGACCTCGCGGTCCACCACCCGTGACGCCGACGGCTCGCCGGGCACGACCTCCGCCGCCCTCACGCCGCACCGCTGCGGTGGCGTTCGTCGCGGGTGTGGCCGCCGAACAGCACCGCCGCGCTGTTCACCAGCGCCAGGTGGCTGAACGCCTGCGGGAAGTTGCCGAGCATCCGCCCGGTGCCCGCGTCGTACTCCTCCGCCAACAGCCCCACGTCGTTGCACAGGTCCACGAGCCGGTCGTACATCGCCAGCGCCTCCTCGCGTCGCCCGGCCAACGCCAGCGCGTCGACGTACCAGAACGAGCACGCCAGGAAGCTTCCCTCGACACCGACCAGTCCGTCCACTTCGGACTCGCCGTGCCCGGTCTCGTACCGGTCGACCAGGTCGCCGTGCTTGAGCACCCGCGAGATCGCGTCCAGGGTGCCGAGCACGCGCGGGTCGTCGCCGGGCAGGAAGCCGACCGCCGGGATCAGCAGCGTGGCCGCGTCCAGCTCCGTGCCGCCGTAGTACTGGGTGAACGCGCCCACCGACGCGTTCCAGCCCTTCGCCAGCACCTCGGCGTGCACTGCCTCGCGCAGCTCGCGCCACCGCTGCACCGGACCGGGCAGGTCGTGCTCCTCCACCGCGCGCACCGCCCGGTCGAACGCCACCCACAGCATCACCCGCGAGTGCGTGAAGTGCCGGTCCGGGCCGCGCACCTCCCACAGCCCCTTGTCCGGCTGCTCCCACACCTTCTCCAGGTGCCGCAGCATGCCGCGCTGCATGGCCCACGAGTCCGCCGTCTCGCCGAGGCCGCGTTCCCGGGCCAGGTGCAACGCGTCCATCACCTCGCCGTACACGTCCAGCTGCAACTGCCGGTAGGCCGCGTTCCCGACCCGCACCGGCCGCGCGCCCCGGTAGCCGGGCAGCCAGTCGACCTCCCACTCGACCAGGTGCCGCTCGCCGCCGAGGCCGTACATGATCTGCAGGTCGGCCGGGTCGCCCGCGACGGCGCGCAGCAGCCACCTCCGCCACGCCGCCGCCTCGTCCGTGCAGCCGAAGTTGTCCAGCGCCAGCAACGTGAACGTGGCGTCGCGCAGCCAGCAGTAGCGGTAGTCCCAGTTGCGCTCGCCGCCGAACGTCTCCGGCAGCGACGTGGTCGGCGCGGCCACGATCCCGCCGGTCGGCGCGTACGACAGGCCCTTCAACGTGATCAGCGACCGCCGCACGGCCTCCGCGTGCGGGCCGTCGTAGTCGATCCGGGACGACCAGCCCAGCCAGAACGCCTCGGACCGCGCGACCTCCGCCATCGCGTCCACGGGCGCGGGCGGCTCGTCGGGCGAGTAGGCGAACTCCATCACCCACGACAGCCGCTCGCCCGCCGAGATGGTGAACTCCGCCTCGTGCGCGCGCTTGCCGTGCACCCGGTACGGCAGCCGGTCGCCGTACAGCGCGACCGCGGACGGGCCGGCGAGCGCGACGATGCACTCCTGCCCGTCCCGCTCACCGCGCCGCACCCACGGCACCGAGTCGCCGTAGGCGAACCGCAGCACCCACCGCAACGACATCTCGACCTGCCCGGCCACGCCCTCCAGCACGCGCACCCACCCGCGTGTCGGCGTCCCAGTCGTCCTGCTCGGGCGGCATGGTGTCGATCAGCCGCACCACGCCGTCCACGGTCTCGAACTCGGTCTCCAGCACCAGGCTGCCGTCCCGGTAGGACCGTCGCACCGACACCACCTCGCCGGTCGGCGCGATCCGCCAGTGCCCGTCGTCCTCGGTGCCGAGCAGCCGGGAGAAGCAGGACGGCGAGTCGAACCGCGGCATGCACAGCCAGTCGATCGACCCGTCCCGTCCCACCAGGGCCGCCGTCCTCAGATCGGACAGCAGCGCGTAGTCCTCGATCCGTCCAGGTCCTGTGTCGCCCACGCCGCCGACCCTACGTACCCGCGTTCGACCGTGCGCGCTCTCGCGCACGTTGCCCGCAATGCGCCTTACGGGTGAGGCCGATCCGATACGTTGGTCCTCATGCGCCGTGTCGTGCCGCTCATCGCCGCCCTGGCCCTGCTCGGGGGCTGCTCGCAAGCCACGGACGGGTCCGCGACCCCCGGTGGTTCGACGCCGACGACCACCGCGGGCCAGGCGTCCGGGTCGGGCAAGCCGTCGTCGACGACGAAGGAGCCGGCCAAGCGCCCGAAGACGATCAACGTCGAGGGCGTCGACCCGTGCGCTCTGCTGACCGAGGCCCAGCGCGCGGAGTTCGGCCTGGACCAGCCGCCGCAGCCGAGCGACGACGCCCCCGGCAAGAAGGGCTGCACGATCAGCCGCGGGGACCGCAAGCACTTCGTCGGCATCGTCGCCGACACCACCGCGGGCATCGACGAGTACGCGAAGTCGGACGGCAAGGTGACCAGGCTGGAGGTCGGCGGCTTCCCCGCGCTGCTGGTCGAGGCCGACACCCCACTCGGTCTGTCCTGTTCGGTCACGGTGGACGTCTCGGACGGCCAGGTGGTCGACGTGGGCGCGTTCAGCCTCGGCGACGTCGACCTCGCGACCCTCTGCCAGGTCGTCCAGCCGGTCGCGGCGGCCGTCGTCGCCAACGTGAACAAGTAGAACTACCCCCTTTGCGAAGGGAACCGCCCACCCGCGTCATGCATCAGAGCTAAAGTCGTCCCGAATGCACACGCTGGGGTATGTGCAGTACTGAGGAGGGGTGTGCCGTGTTCATCGCGGATGGTGGTGGCGGAGGATCGACGCCGACGACGCTCCCGGACTACGCCGGAGCGCAGCGGAAGTTGAGCATCGAGCCCTCGGCGATCCCGGACGCGCGCAAGGTGTTCGCCGACGCGTTGAACCAGCTGGACTCGAAGCTCCGGGTGGCGATCGCGGAGCTGAGGGCGAAGCCTTGGGCCGGCGACCCGGTGAGCAACGAGACCGCCGACCGGTTCAACCAGGACACCTTCGAGGCGGGCGACTCGGCGGGCCTGACGGCCCTCAAGGCCTACCGCGACCAGCTCCAGGGCGTGGTCGACCAGCTCACCGCCATCGAAGCCGACTACCGGCGCGTCGAAGGCGACAACACCGCGTCCTGGGGACGCGTCGACAACCGCTGACCTTGCCGACCTACGCACCCGAGGGGGGCGAGCACGATGGGTGACCACCGCTGGCGCGGGTATGCCCACCCCGATCTCTACCGGATGATCAACGAGGGGCCGGGCGTTGCCGCGTCCCGACCGCTCGAGGACTCCTGGAAGTCCCTGTCCGAGGCCTTGGGCGAGATCGACACCTCGATCCAGCAGGGGCTCGCCAAGCTCGGCGCGAGCTGGGAGGGCGACACCGCCGACACCACGACGGCCACGCTGTCGCCGCTCGCCGCGTGGGCGTCGGACGCCCAGCAGGGCTCGGGCACGATGGAGACCTCCGCCCAGCTGCAGGCGGACTACATCGCGAACGCCCGCAAGGAGATGCCCGAGCCGGTCCCGGTGACCACCGAGGCGCCGTCGCTCGGCGACAAGATCCTCGGCGGGCTGACCGGTCCGGTCGGCATGATGCACGTCATCCAGCAGCAGCAGGACCACGAGCAGCAGGAAGCGGCGCAGGACAACGCCGAGGCCAAGGCTGTCGAGGTGATGAACAACTACCAGTCCAGCAGCGAGTGGAACGCCGACACGCTGGGCAAGTTCGTCCCGCCGCCGAAGGTCGTGATCGACACCCCGCCGCCGGCCGGCGCGGGTGAGTTCAACAACACGAGCGCGAGCTACAACTCCACCCCGACGTGGACGCCGCCGGGCGGTGGCGGTGGCACCACGAACACGTCGTGGGCCCCGCCGTCGACCGGCACGCCCGTGCCGCAGCCCGGCCTGGTGCCCGGCACCGGTGGCAACACGAACACCTCGTGGGCCCCGCCGACGACGGGCACCCCGACGGTGCCGCCGCCGACGGTCAACCCCCCGGTGAACCTGCCGCCGAAGCCGCCCGTCGGCCCGATGCCCCCTCCCCAGTGGGTCCCGCCGAAGCCGCCGAACAACGGCCCGCAGGTCCCGCCGAGGGTGCCGACCGGTCCCGGCGGTCCGCCGCGCCCCGGTCTGCCGACCGGTCGCGGCCCCGGCATGCCGGGTATGCCCGGTGTGCCCGGCCCTGGCCAGCAGGGTCCCGGTGGCATGCGCCCCGGTATGCCCGGCATGGGCGGTATGCCCGGTTCCGGCATGCCCGGTGGCGCGGGTGCGCCCGGCGGTGGCAACCCGGCCGGCATGCCCGGTCGCGGTGGCGCCGCGGGTGTCGGCGGCTTCGGTCCCGGTGCCGGCGGTCCCGGTGGTCCCGGCGCGGCGGGTCGTCCGGGTGCGGGCGGTCCGGGCATGGCCGGTGGGGCGGCCGGCGCGCAGGGCGGCAACGGCGAGGACGACCTCGAGCACAAGGCAGCCGACTACCTGGTCGAGACGAACGACGTGTTCGGCGACGACCGGCTCGTCGCGCCGCCGGTGATCGGGGAAATGCCGCAGTAGGGTTCGATCCTCCGGTGCACGGGCTCGCGTCGACCTGGCGCGGGCCCGTGTCCGGCGTTCAGGGGACGGGGATTTCGGTGACGTATTTCGGGGGGTCCGCGGAGCGGGAGCCGATCGAGCTCTCGGCCGAGGAGTTCGACGTGCTCTGGGAGCGCCTCGACCTGGGCCAGATGCCGTTGGTGATCAAGGTGCCGTCGCCGGGCAAGACCCACGCCGAGCGCGCCGACCTGGAACGACGCGTCTGGCAGGGCATCGGCGCGCGCGGCCTCGGCGGCCCGACCGGGCTGCACCCCGAGCTGGACTACCTGCTGCGGCTGTTCAGCAGGCCCGAGCGCGAGGTCGACGGCCGGGTGTGGATCGGCAAGAGCGTGCGGGTGCTGGCCGTGGCCAACGGCGACGAGGGCGCGGTGGCCACGTTGACCGAGAACCGGCTCACGTTCCGGCGCGCGGCGGGCAGCGGCCTGCCGTCGGCGGTGCTGGGCGCGCTGCCCGCGCACCCGGCCGGCACCGGGCACTCGGTCACCATGCCGAGCGCCGACCTGGAGGCCGCGGTCAAGAAGTCCGACGGCTCGCCCAAGAGCCTGGAGAACTCGTTGCGCCAGCACGGCGTGCGCCAGGAGGACGCCGTCACGCTGGTGAAGATGTTCACCGGGCTCGTGCACACCGGCAACTTCGGCGCGGCGGCCCGCGACAAGTACGGCAAGCGGTGCCGGCCGGACCGCGTGGTCGCGTTCTTCGACACCGAGGACGGCCGCTACCTGCAACAGCGACGGGCGTCGAACGGCACCGCGCCGTGGAGCACGTTCAGCCCGACCGACTCGCGCCGGCTCGCGCACCAGGTCGAGGAACTGCTCGCCGAAGCGGTGCGCGCCACCAAGTTCTGACGCCGCGGTCGCGCGGGTGGTCCTCCGCGCGACACCGGCCCCACTGCGGCTCCGCGTACGGCTATAGCCTGGGCGGGTGCCGTCGAAGTCCGTTGACCCCCACGAGGTTCGCGCCGCGGTCGAGGCCGTGCTGCCCTGGCTCGCCGGCGAGGCCGAGCAGCCGGACCGCCCGGTGCTGGCGGCGGCCGTGCGGCTGAGCCTGCGGACGCTGGAGCAGGTCGCACCGGGCCGCAGCGTGGAGGTGCGGGTCCCGCCGTTCGCCGCCGTGCAGTGCGTGGCGGGCCCTCGGCACACCCGCGGCACGCCGCCGAACGTGGTCGAGACCGACCCGCGCACGTGGCTGGAACTGGCCGTCGGCAGGCTCGGGTGGGCCCAGGCAGTGGCGGACGCCAAGGTCACCGCGTCCGGGAGCCGGGCCGATCTCTCAACCCTGCTCCCGGTGCTCCGCTTCTAGCTAAGCTCGACCGCGTGAAGGCGCTCAAGGCGTGTCTCGCCATCCTCGCGGTCGGAACCCTCCTCGTCGGTTGCAGCAGCGAGTGGTCGGGCGAGGTGGACTTCAAGGTCCTCAAGATCAATCCGGCGTACGAGTCGATGGGTGAGACCAAGCCGTCGTACGTGAACCTGGAGATCGACCAAGAGCAGCCAGGCGGGCTCGAGCAGATCAACAAGAACGCCGCCGACCTCGACCAGTTCCCGGAGGGGATCAAGGTCGGCGACCTCGTGGTGTGCTCGGTGCGGCAGTCCGACCAGAGCGGCTTCGACCAGGAAGGCGTCCAGACCGTCGTCGGGCCCTGCCGCCTGCGCTGACTAGAACCAGGACCCGACGGTCCTGTCCCAAGCCTTGCCGACTCCCTCGACCGCGTCGCGGCCCAGTTCAACCACGTCACCGACACCACCGGCCACGACGTCCACGGCGTCGTTGACGACCTCCTTGCCCGTGTTGAGCAAGCCGGTGCCCGCTTCGGACCAGTTGCCGTTCACCGCGTCACGGCCGGCGTTCCAGAGCCCGGTCCCCGCATCGACGGCCAGGTCCGCCGCACCGACGGCCGTGCCGCCGACGAAGTCCACCACCGGGCCGACACCGGGGATGTGCGAACCGGGCAGCGACGGGCCGAGCGGGTTCTCGTCCCAGTCTTGCGAGGTCACCGAAGCGCCGTCGCCGGTTGCGATCCGGGCCAGGTTCTGGACCGACTCCGAACCGCGGGCGTAGTACTGCGAGTGCGCGTCGAGCGCGGAAGAGCCGTCGGTGGTGCCGAAGGTCTTCGCGCCGAATCGTTCGTCGTACGGGCCGATGGACGAGCCGTCCTCGGTGAACCAGTTCGAACTCGTGCCCTGCACGACCGGGTCGTGCTCGGTCGCGCCGACATAGACGTGACCGGGGCCGGCCGAGAGCTGGTCGACGTTCGACGCGCCGACACCGGGCGAGCCGACGAACGCGATGTCGTCCGCGGCCAGGCCGTTCATGCCCGCGTAGCCGACCGTCGTGGAGCCGTACGAGTGGCCGATCACGGTCACGTGCGGGTTGTTGCCGGCGGCCTCGGCGGCGGCGCGGTAGCCGTTGACGTCGGCGACGAGGTTCGCGCCACCCTCGCGGGCCTGCGCAGGGTTGTCGACCTCGCCGATCGCCCAGCCCGGAGCGTCGTAGCCGAGCCACTGGATGGTGGCGTTGCCTTCCGCGCCCATGGCCTCGCGCAGGTTGCCGGCCTGGCTCACGGAGAAGCCGTCCAACGTGGAACCGGTGCCCGGCACGCTGATCGCGAGGTTCTTGGCGGTGTCGGGGTTCCCGTAGGCGATGGCGGTTCCGCCGTCGCCCCGCGGGCCGTAGGGATCCCAGGCCAGGATTCGGACGTCCGGCTCACCCTGGGCGTTGAGCCAACCGTTGTCCCTGGCGAGCGTTTCCGCCTGCTCGATGCTCTTCTGGACCTTTTCGGCGTTCTCGGCCTTGGTGGCGGCTTCCTGGCGCTGCTCGCTGAGCGACGCGTACTGCTCGTCGTTCATGAGCTTGGTCAGGTCGTCGGAGTTGTCCGGGTCGAGGCCCAACTCCTGCGCCCGCGCGGCCAGCTGCGCGTCGAGCTGGTCACGTTGCGCGCCGAAGCGCTGGAGGTCGTCCGTGATGCGCATCCGGTTGGCCTGGTCCAGCACGCCGGACGGCAGGCCGCGCAGTTGGCCCAGCTCCTGGAACTTGGTGCGCAGCAGCTCGTCCTGCTGCTCCTTGGTCAGCGACTTCCACCAGGCGGCGACCTGCTTGGGGTCGGTGCCGGGACCGGGCACCGTGGCGGAGGTGCGCATGGCCGCGACGGCGGTGTTCCAGCCGGGGTCCTTGCTCGCGGTCTCCTCGAAGCCGGGCCGGACCTTGGTGAGCGCGTCGGCGTACGAGCGGAGCACGCGCTCGTAGCCGGTCTTGACGTTGTTCAGCTGCTCGTTGACGCGGTTGGCCAGCTCACGGGTCTGCGCCTCGTCCAACGCGGGCGAGCGACCGCGCCAGAAGTCGATCAGCTGGTCGGCGCTGCCGCGCATTTGGGTGTAGGCGCGGGACGCGGCCTGGACGATGTCCGCGCCGGCGCCCAGCCGCTCGCCGGCCACGGTCGCGGACTTCGCGGACAGCTCGGCGCGGGCGCCGAAACCCGCCGCGGCGTCGCCCTGCCAGCTGGAGGTCGCCGTGCTGCCGCCCGACGAGACCGCCTGCCCCGCGCGGCCGACGGCGCTCATCGCGCCGGTGATGGGGTCGGAGGCCGCCGCGACCCGGCCCGCGTCGCCCGCGGCCAACTGCCCGTACAGGACCTCAGGGTCGGTGAAGCTCACGCCATGCCCCCTTCGATGCCGCGGAACGAGGTGTTCGAGTCGTCGTCCGCGCGCTGGTAGGCGTCGGCGTTCTCGGTCAGGCCGTCGCCGGCGTCGCGGTACCAGGCGCTGCCCCGGCGCAGGTCGTCGGACTGCTCACCGGACCACTTGGCCAGCGCGTCGACGAACTCCGCCGCCGCGGCCACCTGGCCGAGCGCGTCGGCGTCGAGCCTGAGCATGGAGATCATCTCCGCGCCGTCGCCTGCCGCGTCCGCACCTTCGTGGAACTGCTTGGACGCCTCGCGCAACGTTTCTGGTCGCACCCCGAACACGATTGCCCACCCTTCGCGCCGCCTGCCGCCGGCAATGCGACGCGCGTTCACCCTTCCCGGTTCCCTCGCCCCGCTGGTCCAGGAGGGGGAGAAATCCGCCCGTCGGTGATCACTCAAAGGTGATCTTGCCAGCGTCGAACAGCAGTTCGACCATTGACACATGACATTGTTGCTCCAGACCACCGGTGTCATGGTGGTCATCGCCCTGCACGAATCGGGGGACCGCCTCCGCCGGCTCGTCGTCGCCTACCTGACCCGAACACCGTCCCGCGCACGCCACCGACTGCTCACCCCGCGCCAAATCCGTTGGCGGCGTTGGAAGTCCGCGCTCGCGGACTACGTCCTGGAGCGCTTCGCCGAGGTCGCGGTGGACGCTGTGCCGTACCCGCCCATCCCGGAGCGCTTCCACCCCGAGACGTCGCTCGCGCCGGACTGGGACGCGCCGGACCCACCGCCCCGAATGGCCCAATCCCGGGAGCCGGATCTGGCCGACGACGACCGGTGGGACGACGAGCAGACGCCCGCGACCGACTACGCCTTGCCGAACGGCGCGGCGCCCGGCGCGGCGGTGGTGGAGCCCGAGGTGTGGCCCGAGACGTGGCCCGAGGCGTCACCGGAACCGTGGGCGGAGGCGTGGCGCGAGCCGTCGCCGGAGCCGCGGGCGGAGGCGTGGTCCGAGCCGTCACCGGAGCCATGGGCGCAGGCGTGGTCCCAGGCGTCAGCAGAGCCGTGGGCGGGGGCGTGGACGGAGCCGTCGCAGGAGTCGTGGGCCGAGCCGTGGACGGCGGCGTGGTCGCGACCGTGGGTCGAGCCGCGGACCGAGGACGCCGACACCTACTTCACCGGCCACCTCGACGAGCCCGTCCACGCCAACCCCGTCACCGGACGGCACGCGGCCCGCGAGACCGGCTTCGGCCGCCATGCCCTCCGCGAACCCGCCTAGCGGCGCAGGAGCTCGTCGATCTCCTCCGGCTTCATCGGCTTGGCGAAGAACCAGCCCTGGCCGGTGTCGCAGCCGATCCGGTGCAGTCGCTTGGCCTGCGCCGGTGTCTCGACGCCCTCCGCGGTGACGCCCAGTTGCAGCGCGTGGGCCAGCTGCACCAGGGTGGACACGATCTGGGCGTCCACCGCGTCCTCCTCGTCCGCCGCGCGCAGGCCCTCCATGAACGAGCCCGCGATCTTCAGCTCGTGCACGGGCAGGTGCTTGAGGTAGGCGAGGTTCGAGTAGCCGGTGCCGAAGTCGTCGATCGCGATCCGCACGCCCATCTCCGACAACGCCCGCAGCGCCTCCAGCGGCTCGTCGGCGGTGCCCATGATCGCGCTCTCGGTCAGCTCGAGCTGCAGGTGGTGCGGCGGCAGCGAGCACTCGTCCAGGATCCGCTTCACGTCCCGCACCAGCTCCGGGTCGCGGGACTGGCGCACGGCCAGGTTCACCGACACGAACGGCGCGGAGTCGCCGAACTCCTCCAGCCACCGCCGAGCCTGCTCGCACGCCCGCCGCAGCACCCACCGGCCCAGCGGGACGATCAGCCCGGTCTCCTCGGCCAGCTCGATGAACCGGTCCGGCGCCAGCCGCCCGAACTCCGGGTGCTGCCAGCGCACGAGCGCTTCCACACCCACGACGGTGCTGTCCTCCAGCCGCACCAACGGCTGGTAGTCCACGTAGAACTCGTCGCGCTCCAACGCCGCCGGCATCGTCGCCGACAGCGTGAACCGGGCGACCTCCTTGGCGTTGCGCTCCGGGTTGTACAGCGCCCACCGCGACTTGCCGTCCGCCTTCGCCCAGTACAGCGTGATGTCCGCGTCACGCATCAGGTCGGCCGCCGTGGTGCCCGACAGCGCGCGCTCCACGATGCCGATCGACGCCGACACGGTCAGCTCGTGCCCGCCGATCCGGATCGGCGACTCCAGCTCGCGCAGCACGCGGTCGGCGACGTCGACGATGTCCTGCGTGTCCCGCGAGCCCTCCACCAGGATGACGAACTCGTCGCCACCCATCCGGGCGACGAGCTTGCCGTCGCCGGACACCGAGTGGTCGAGCCGCCGCCCGACCTCGACCAGCAACTGGTCGCCGATGTCGTGGCCGAGGCTGTCGTTGATCACCTTGAACCCGTCCAGGTCCAGGTAGCACAGGCCGGCGCGGTGGCGGGCCCTGTTGTTGAACACCCGGCCGAGGCGCTCCAGGAACAGCGCCCGGTTCGGCAGGCCGGTCAACGGGTCGTGCAACGCCTGGTAGCGCAGCCGGTTCTGCAGCAGGTGGCGGTCGGTGACGTCCTCGATCATCGCCACCTGGTACTGCGGGTCGCCGTGGTCGTCGCGCACCAGCGACAGCGTCAGGTGCGTCCACACCTGCTCACCGTCGGCCCGGCGGAACCGCTTCTCCGCCCGGTAGTGGTCGCACTCGCCCGCGGTGAGCTGGTCGTACAGCCGCCAGACGCTGCCGCCGTCCTCCGGGTGCATCAGGTCGCGGATGTTGTACTGCCGCATCTCCTCGACGCTGAACCCCAGCATGTCCTGCAGCGCCTGGTTCACGTCCAGGATCCGGCCCTCGATGTCGGCGATGCCGATGCCGATCGCGGCCTCGGTGAACATCGCCCGGAACCGCGCCTCGGACGCGCGCAACGCGGCTTCGGCCTGGTCACGGGCGTCCAGCACGGCCGCGCGGATCGCCTCCTGCTCGGCCAGCGTGCGTTCGCGCAGCGCGCGGGCGTACCCGGCGGCCAACGCGCCCTGCAACGCGGCCAGCCGCGACCGCATCAGCTCGTCCGGCTGGATGCCCAGCTCGCCGAGCAGGTCGTCGCCGAGCAGCTGCACGGTGCGGCCGAGCGTGTCCGTGCCGGTGAAGTGCGCCTCGACCAGGCGTGCGCCGATCTCGTAGCCGGGCGCGGTGCGGAACGGGCTGGCGTGCAGCGCGTGCACCAGCACCTCGGTCAACGCCTGGAGGTGCTCGGCGACCTCGGCCCGCGTCATGGGGACGTAGCTGCTGCCGATGACGGCGGTGGCCCAGGTGCGGGCGAAGGACTCCGCCCCGGCCAGTACGGCGGGGTCGAGGTTCGATCGGCCCGGTGCTGCCACCCGATGGTCAACCTGTTCCGTCATGTCCGCCGGCCTACCGCCACAACCCAGAGGATACGGCCGGTCGCCGGCCGCGGTCGACAGCCCGGGCCGGTGTCCGATCGGCGTCGTGGCCGCTCATCAGGCCTTCTGCCCGACGCCGCCGAAGCTGATGAAGCGGGCGGCGTCCTCATCGACGTCCTCGGGCGACTCCGGCCGCCACAGCGGCAGTCGCGCCACGCCCGGCTCGACCAGCTCGAACCCGTCGAACATGACCTCGACCTCGCGCTTGGGCCGGAAGCACATCTCGCTGACGCCCCGGTTGTAGACGCTCCGCGCCTCGTCCCAAGCGGGGTCCCACTCGCCTTCCTCGAACCCGGCGTGCGAGATCGCCAGGTAGCTGCCGTCCGGGATCGCGTCGCGGTAGTCGCGCACGATCCCGCGCGGGTCCTCCGCGTCGGGCACGAAGTGCAGCAGCGCGATCATCAGCACGCCGATCGGCTCGTCGAAGTCCAGCAGCCCCTGCACCTCGGGCGAGGCGAGCACCTGCTTGGCGTCGCGCACGTCGGTCTGCAGCACGTTGACCAGCTCGTTCCCGGTGAGGATGGCCCGGCTGTGCGCGACCGCGACGGCGTCCATGTCCACGTACACGACGCGGGCGGACGGGTCGATGGCCTGGGCGATCTCGTGCACGTTGCCGACCGTCGGGATGCCGGAGCCCAGGTCGAGGAACTGGCGGATGCCCCGCGACAGCATGAACCGCACGGCCCGGCGCAGGAACGCCCGGTGGTTGAGCACGATGCTCTTGATGATCGGCACGTCGACGAGGACCTTGTCGGCGACGGCCCGGTCGACGGCGAAGTTGTGCGCCCCGCCGAGCCAGTAGTCGTAGACCCGCGCGATGCTCGGGCGGGCCAGATCGATGTCGCCCGGCGCCCAGGTGGGCCGCTCCACGCTGTCCACTCGAAATCTCCTCCGACGTGCTCGTGTTCCCACCGTTGCGGTGACACCCACATCATGGGCCAATCCGGTGAGTTAGCACACCGTCGGACCGCACGAGTTCTTCAATCACCCACCCCTGATCTGATCACCGGGAAGAATGACGGCCTTGTGGAGCACCTGTGGATCGCGGGCGCGGTCGTCTCGGTGGCGGCGCTGGTCTGGCTCATGGTCGGCCGCCGCCGCGGGCGCGGTGTGGTCAAGCCCGTCCTGCTGAGCGCCATCGGCGCGTTCCTGCTGGTCGCGGGCTGGTTGTTCGCCGCCGACCCGACCGCGCCGAAGCACGAGGCGATCAAGACCGGTGGGCTCGCGGGCGGCGCGATCGTGGCGCTGTACGCGCTGTGGCTCAACGACCGGAGGCGGCGCACGGACGAGGACCGGCAGCGGATCGAGTCCGAGCGGCAGGCGTTGGAGAACGCGCGGGCCGAACACGATCGGTCGCGGGTCGCCGATGAGCGGTTCGCCCGATCGGTTGAACTGCTCGGTCACGACGCGGAGCAGGTCCGGGTGGGCGCGATGCACGGGTTGGCGGGGCTGGCGCGGTCGCGCGCCGAGTACACCCAGACCGTGCTCGACGTGCTGTGCGCGTACCTGCGGCGGCCGTTCGACGAGACGTGGACGGACGACGAGGTGGTGGCCCGGGACGAGCGGGAGCTGGAGGTCCGGCTCACCGCCCAGCGCCTGATCGCCGACCTGCTGCCCCACGCCGACACCGCCGACGCCCCGCGCTACGACCTGGACCTGACCAGGGCGTACCTGGAGTACTTCGACCTCTCGCACCGCCAGGTCGGCAACCTGACCCTGCGCGCGGCGCAGCTCCGGGAGTCGAACGCGTTCCACCACACCGTGGTGCACGGCGGCGCGTGGTTCACCGACGCGACCAGCGACGGGCGGCTGTACGCGCACCACGCGGTCTTCCACGGCAAGGCGTGGTTCAGCCGGTTCAGGTGCCACGACACCGCCGACTTCACGGCCACCAGGTTCCTCGGCCCGAACAAGTTCGCCGGGGTCAGGTTCACCGCGCCGGTGACGTTCGCGGACTGCGAGTTCGCGGAGCCGATCGACTTCGCGGACGCCAACTTCCGCGGCGGTGTGCGCCTGGAGTTGGCGAAACCGCAGCAAGCGCGCACGCACGCCATGTACGTGTCGTTGGAGCACGAGAACGCCCTGCCCGACGGCTGGGTGGTGGAGCGCCGCGACGACCGCGGCCTCGGACTGGTCAGGAGCTGACGTGCGGGGACGCTGGTTGTTGGTGGCGAGCGTGCTCGCCGCGGTCGTGGTGACGGTCGCGACGACCACCGTGCTCATCCTGGTCGACCCCAGGCAGCCGAAGGCGGAGGCGATCAAGACCGGCGGGCTGGCCGGCGGCGCGATCGTCGCCCTGTACGCGCTGTGGCTCAACGACCGCAGGCGGCGCACCGAGGAGGCGCGCCACGACCTGGAGAGCGAGAAGCTCGGCCTGGAGAGCGAGAAGGCCGCCGACGAGCGGTTCGCGCGGGCCGTCGAGCTGCTCGGCAACGAGGCCGACCAGGTCAGGGTGGGCGCCATGCACGTGCTCGCGGGCTTGGCCCACACCACGCCGCGCTACAAGCAGACCGTGCTGAGCGTGCTGTGCGCGTACCTGCGGCGGCCGTTCGAGCACGGGGCGATCGACGAGAAGCCCGAGAACCCGGACCAGGCGTTCTTCGGCAAGAAGCGCGAGGTCGAGCCGGCTCACGACCACGAGATGACCGTCCGGATGACCGCGCAACGGCTCATCACGGACATGCTGCCCTGGGGCGAGGACCCGGACGAATCGCCGTACCAGCTCGACCTGACCGGGGCGAAGCTCGTGCACTTCCGGCTGGAGGGCCGCCGGTTCGGCCGGCTGGTCGCCCGTCGGGCGCAGTTCTACGGGATCACGCAGTTCGAGGAGGCCGAGCTCGGCAAGCCCGCGCTGTTCTCCGGCGCCACGTTCCACGGTCGGGTTAACTTCCGGGACGGGAAGTTCGACGGCGGCATCTCGTTCCAGGACACCACGTTCAAGGGGGAGGTCAACGTCACCGGTGCGCGGGTCGGCACGTTCCTGCACGTGTCGCCGCAGCCGCCGGCGCAGCTGGTCGGCGTGCTCGAAGTGCTGGCCGGCACCGCGTTCCGCAACGACCCCGCGGGCTGGGCGCTAACCGGCGACGGGCAGCCCCCGGCCGGCCTCCAGGACCATGTCCAGCAGGACTGACGCCGCCGCGCTCACCGTCGGCGCCGTCACCACCGCGGTCTCGGCGGTCGGCGCGTCGACCAGCTCCACGAACCGCGCCCGGGTCTGCTTGGCCGCGAACGACGCCGGCACCAGCGCCACGCCGAGGCCGAAGCCGACGAAGTCCAGCAGCGAGTGCACGTCGTTGACCTCGACCGCCACCTTCCGGTCCACGCCGGCGGTGGCCAGCGCGCGGTCCACGTCGTCGCGCGTGCCCCAGTCGGGGTTGAAGTCGACGAACGGCTGACCGGACAGCTCGGCCAGCCGCACCGACTCCCGTTCGGCGAACGGCAGCTCCGGCGCGCACGCCAGCACCAGCGGTTCACTCGACAGGGTGGACACCGACAGGTCGTCGGCCACCCGCCCGGACGTGACGAACGCGAGGTCCAGCCGGCCCGCGCGGACCGAGTCGACCAGTTCGCCCGAGCCCGCCTGGCGCAACCGCAGCTCGACGCCGGGGTGCAGCTCGTGGAACCGGGCCAGCACGGCGGGCAGGTGCACGGCGTGCAGGCACTGGATGCTGCCGACGGCCAGCGTGCCGCGCAGCAGCCCCTGCACGGCGGCCACCGCGTCACGCGCGGCGTCGATCGTGCCGAGCACGCGCCGCGCCTCGGCCAGCAGCGCGCGGCCGGCCTGGGTCAGCTCGACCTGCCGGGTGCTGCGCACGAACAGCGGCGCGCCCAGCTCCACCTCCAGCGCCCGGATCGACGCGGAGAGCCCCGACTGGGCGACGTGCATGCGCCGCGCGGCGCGCGTGAAGTGGCACTCCTCGGCCACGGCGACGAAGTACTCGAGCTGCCGGAGTTCCACGATTCATCACCCGTACTGCTGAATGGCATCAGCTTCTTCTGTTGGACAGCTTAATGCCTACCGCCCAAGCTGGGCGTGCACAAGGACACGCGAGGTCGCGGAGCAGTGGCGATCCGACACAGGAGGTAATACCCACCATGCTGACTCGCCGAATCGGAGGGGTCGAGGTCAGCGCCATCGGCCTGGGCGCGATGCCGATGTCGCTCGAAGGCCGGCCCGATCGCGACCGGGCGATCGAGACGATCCGCGCCGCCCTGGACAAGGGCGTCACGCTGATCGACACGGCGGACGCCTACTCGGCCGACGACCGCGACTTCGGGCACAACGAGGAGCTGATCGCCGAGGCGCTGAAGGGCGTCGACGGCGTCATGGTCGCCACCAAAGGCGGCCACACCCGCGTGCCCGGCGGTGGTTGGGAGGTCGACGGGCGCCCGGAGTACCTGAAAGCGGCGTGCGAGGCGTCGTTGCGCCGCCTCGGCGTGGACGCGATCGACCTCTACCAGTTCCACCGGCCCGACCCGGCCGTGCCGACCGCCGAGTCCGTCGGCGCGCTGGCCGAGCTGCTGGACGCGGGCAAGATCAAGCTGGCGGGCGTGTCGAACTTCGACCCCGCGCAGATCCGCGAGGCGAACGACGTCCTCGGCGGCCGGTTGGCGAGCGTGCAGAACCAGTTCTCGCCCGCGTTCCGCTCCAGCGAGCCGGAACTCGAGCTGTGCGCCGAGCTGGACATCGCGTTCCTGCCGTGGAGCCCGCTCGGCGGCATCAGCGCGGCCGGGCAGCTCGGCACGCGGTTCGGCGAGTTCGCCGAGGTCGGCCGGGCGCACGGGGTGAGCCCGCAGCAGGTGTGCCTGGCGTGGATGCTCGCCAAGGCGCCCCAGGTCGTGCCGATCCCGGGTTCGTCGCGGCCGGCGAGCATCGCCGACTCGGCCGACGCCGTGCACCTGCGGCTGTCGGAGGAGGAGCTGAACCGCCTGGACGGGTGACACGTGCGGATGCGGCAGCGGACGTCCGGCCTGACGATCTAGGCCGGACGTACCAGCACTGCCGACCGAATGGGGGCCTTGATGGCGGCGCACACCCGACTGCACACCTTGATCACCCGACTGGGTGTCCTCACGATCACGTTGGCGATCGTGCCCGCGCCGGGCGCCGACGCGCTGCCCGAAGGTTCCGCGGACCACTTCGCGGGCTCGCAGATCGCCAAGCACGAAGGCGGCGACCGCGCGGCGCGGCTCCGCCCGGACGGCTCCGTGCCCGGCATGGACGTCAGCAGCCATCAAGGCGACGTCGACTGGGCCGGGGCGTGGGCCGACGGCGCGCGGTTCGCCTACGTCAAGGCGACCGAGGGCACCGGGTACCGCAACCCGCACTTCGCCCAGCAGTACAACGGGTCCTACGACGTCGGCATGATCCGCGGCGCGTACCACTTCGCGCTGCCGGACCGGTCGGACGGCACGGCGCAGGCCGACTTCTTCGCGGCCAACGGCGGCGGCTGGTCGCGTGACGGCAAGACGCTGCCCGGCGCGGTCGACCTGGAGTACAACCCGTACGGCGACACGTGCTACGGCCTGAGCCAGGTCGCGATGGGCGCCTGGGTGCGCGCGTTCAGCGACCGCTTCGTCCAGCGGACCGGCAGGCACCCGACCATCTACACGTCCACGAGCTGGTGGAACCGGTGCGTCGGCGAGGCGGACCGGTTCGGCGACACGAGCCCGCTGTGGGTGGCGCACTACGCCGACGAGCTCGGACCGCTGCCGCACGGGTGGGACTACCAGACGATCTGGCAGTGGCAGGCCGCCGGGCTGTTCCCCGGCGACCAGAACCTCTTCAACGGCAACGACGAGCAGTTGCTCAGGGTGGCACTCGGGTAGCGACGTTGCTCCGTTTTCGTGACTAATTAACAAGAACCTTGGTGAATTGGTTAGAGGTGCAGGACACTGCCCAACGAGTCAACTCCCTGCACTGGCTCGAGGAGTCACCCATGAACAACCTCGCACGCACCGCGACCGCTCTCCTGACCGCCGTCGGACTGGCCGTGCTCGGCTTGACAGGCACCGCGCAGGCCGCACCCGTCGTCGAAGACCACGCCATGGGCTCGCAGATCGCCAAGCACGAGGGCGGCGGCGGCCGGCGCATCGCCATCCCGACCGACCCGAGCGCCCAGGCCGTCGTGTACGGCATCGACGTCAGCGGGCACCAGGGCAACGTCGACTGGAACTACTGGTGGGGCCAGGGCAAGCGGTTCGCCTACGTCAAGGCCACCGAGAGCACCACCTACCGCAACCCGTACTTCGCCCAGCAGTACAACGGGTCCTACAACGTCGGCATGATCCGCGGCGCGTACCACTTCGCGCTGCCGGACCGGTCCGCCGGCGCCACCCAGGCCGACTACTTCGTCAACAACGGCGGCGGCTGGTCCCGGGACGGCAAGACCCTGCCCGGCGCGCTGGACATGGAGTACAACCCCTACGGCTCCACGTGCTACGGGCTGTCCAAGGCGAGCATGACGGCGTGGATCAAGGCGTTCAGCGACCGCTACCACGCCCGCACCGGCCGCTGGCCGGTCATCTACACGTCCACGAGCTGGTGGAACCAGTGCGTGAGCGGCGACTTCAGCTCCACCAACCCGCTGTGGGTCGCGCGCTACGCGTCCACCGTCGGCACCCTGCCGTACGCGTGGCCGTTCTACACGTTCTGGCAGTACTCGTCCTCGCCGATCGACCAGAACCTGTTCAACGGCGCCTACGACCGGCTCCAGGCACTGGCCAACGGCTGATCACGAGGTGGCCGGCCGGGTCGTCCCCGGCCGGGCCCGCCGACCCCAGGGGCACCGCCCCCGGGGCCGGCCCCCCCCAGGCCCGGGTTTCCCCGGGGGGGGCGGGGGGCGCCCCCCCCGCCCCCCCACTCCTCGCTCAGTCGAACAGCGCCGGGAGCGTGCCCTCCCAGGCCTCGCGCAGCTCGGCCAGCGGCAGCGAGCCGAGCCCCTGGATCTCCAGCGCCTCGGACTCCGGGTCGACCACGCCGACCTTGCGCCACGGCAGGCCGCGCGCGGTGCACATGTCGGTGAACCGCAGCTCCTCCGTGCGCGGCACGGCCACCAGCACGCGGGCCGTCGACTCGCTGAACAGCTCGGTGAACTTGTCGCCCTCGAGGAACACCCGCGCGCCGACCTCGCCGATCAGGCACGTCTCCACCAGCGCCTGCGCCAAGCCGCCGTCGGACAGGTCGTGCGCGGCGGACAGCATGCCGTCGCGCGAACCGGCCACCAGCACCTCGCCCAGCAGCTTCTCCCGCGCCAGGTCCACCTTCGGCGGCAAACCGCCCAGGTGCCCGTGCACGACGTGCGCCCACTCCGAGCCGCCGAACTCCTCACGCGTCTCGCCGAGCAGCAGCAGCGTCTCGCCGGCTTCCGCGCCGATCCCCGTCGGGATGCGGCGGCGGACGTCGTCGATCACGCCGAGCACGCCCACCACCGGCGTCGGCAGGATCGCCGTCGAACCGGTCTGGTTGTAGAAGCTGACGTTGCCGCCGGTCACCGGGATGCCCAGCTCGACGCACCCGTCCGCGAGGCCCTTCACGGCCTGCTCGAACTGCCACATCACCGCCGGGTCCTCCGGCGAGCCGAAGTTCAGGCAGTTCGTCACGGCGACCGGCGTCGCGCCCGTGGTGGCCACGTTCCGGTACGCCTCGGCCAGCGCCAGCTGCGCGCCCGCGTACGGGTCCAGCTTGGTGTAGCGGCCGTTGCAGTCCGTGGACAGCGCCACGCCCCGGTTGGTCGACTCGTCGATCCGGATCATGCCCGAGTCGGCGGGCTGGGCGAGCACCGTGCCGCCGCGCACGTACCGGTCGTACTGCTGGGTCACCCACCGCTTCGACGCCAGGTTCGGCGACGCGGCCATGGACTTGACCAGCGGCAGCAGCTCGTCCTCGGCGGGACGGGCCAGCCGGTCCGGCACGTCGGCCTGCACCGCGTCCTGGTCGGCCGGGCGCTCGATCGGCCGGTGGTACACCGGGCCCTCGTGCGCCACCGTGCGCGGCGGCACGTCCAGCACGACCTCGTCGTGCCAGGTGATGACCAGCCGGTCGCCCTCGGTGACCTCGCCGATCTCGGTCGCGATGACGTCCCACTTCGCGCAGACCGCCATGAACGCGTCCAGGTCCTCGGGCCGCACGACCGCGCACATGCGCTCCTGCGACTCGCTGGAGAGGATCTCCGCCGGCGTCATGCCCGACGCGCGCAGGGGCACCCGGTCCAGGTAGACGTGCATGCCGCCGTCACCGGCGCTGGCCAGCTCCGACGTGGCGCAGGCCAGGCCCGCGCCGCCGAGGTCCTGGATGCCGACGACGATGCGCTCGGCGAACAGCTCCAGGCAGCACTCGATCAGCACCTTCTCGGTGAACGGGTCGCCGACCTGCACGCTGGGCAGCTTCTTGCGCTTGCCCGCCGTGTCGTCGAACGTCTCGCTCGCCAGCACGGACACGCCGCCGATGCCGTCCAGGCCCGTGCGGGCGCCGAACAGGATCACCTTGTTGCCGGTGCCCGAGGCGTGCGCCAGGTGCAGGTCCTCGACCCGCATCGCGCCCACGCAAAGGGCGTTGACCAGCGGGTTGCCCGCGTAGGTCGCGTCGAACACGACCTCGCCGCCGATGTTGGGCAGGCCCAGGCAGTTGCCGTAGCCGCCGACGCCCGCCACGATGCCCGGCAGCACGCGCCGGGTGTCGGGCGCGTCGGCCGGCCCGAACCGCAGCGGGTCCATCACGGCCAGCGGACGCGCGCCCATCGCGAGGATGTCGCGCACGATGCCGCCCACGCCCGTCGCCGCGCCCTGGTACGGCTCGACGTAGGACGGGTGGTTGTGGCTCTCGGCCTTGAACGTGATCGCCCAGCCGTCGCCGATGTCGACCACGCCCGCGTTCTCGCCGATGCCCGCGAGCATCTTCGAGCGCATCTCGTCGGTGGTCGTGTCGGAGAAGTACTTCAGGTGCACCTTGGACGACTTGTAGGAGCAGTGCTCGCTCCACATCACCGAGTACATGGCCAGCTCGGCGTCCGTGGGGCGGCGGCCCAGGATGTCCTTGATGCGGGCGTACTCGTCGTCCTTCAGGCCCAGCTCCTTGTAGGGCTGCTCCTGGTCGGGCGTGCTCTCGGCGTGCTTGACGGTGTCGACGGTCATCAGGCCTTCACCACCGAATCGACGAGGGACAGGAACATGCCGAGGCCGTCGTCGGTCGGCCCGGTGAGCGCGTCGATCGCGTGCTCCGGGTGCGGCATCAGGCCGACGACCCGGCCGTTGGCGCTGGTGATGCCCGCGATGTCGTTGCGCGAGCCGTTCGGGTTCTCGCCGACGTAGCGGAACACCACGCGGCCCTCGCCCTCCAGCTCGTCCAGGGTGGACCGGTCGGCCTGGTAGCCGCCCTCGCCGGACTTGAGCGGGACGAGGATCTCCGCGCCCTGGTCGTACCGGCCCGTCCAGGCGGTGGAGTTGTTCTCCACCTTCAACCACTGGTCGCGGCACACGAAGTGCAGCTTGTGGTTGCGGATGAGCGCGCCGGGCAGCAGGTGCGCCTCGCAGAGGATCTGGAAGCCGTTGCAGATGCCCAGGACCGGCATGCCCTTCTTCGCCGCGTCCACGACTTCCTGCATGACCGGGGCGAACCGGGCGATCGCGCCGCAGCGCAGGTAGTCGCCGTAGGAGAACCCACCGGGCACGATGACCGCGTCCACGCCCTTCAGGTCGTGGTCGGCGTGCCAGAGCTTGACCGCCTCCCCGCCCGCATACCGGACCGCGCGCTCGGCGTCGACGTCGTCCAGCGTGCCGGGGAACGTGATGACCCCGACCCTCATGCCTCGACCCGCCTCACGACCCAGTCCTCGATCACGGGGTTGGCGAGGAAGGTCTCGGCGATCTTGGCGAGCGTGGCGTCGTCGACGTCGTCGGCGACCTCCAGCTCGAAGTGCTTGCCCTGGCGGACAGAGGTGATTCCGTCGAACCCGAGACGGGGCAGCGCGTTGGCCACCGCCTGTCCTTGCGGGTCGAGGATTTCGGGCTTCGGCATGACGTCGACGACGACTCGGGCCACGACAGGCTGCTCCAAGCTAGGAGGGCTGGCGGTACTCGCGGAGCCTACCTGACCTGTGTGTTCATCAACTTCGCACGTGGTGGGCAGCACACGTTCACCTCGAATCACCCGATCGTGATGCGGCGTTTCAGGCCCGGTTCCTGCTAACCTGATCGCAGCCGAGGCTGTTGAGCCAAGGAAGTGAGCGCGGTCCCCCTCCCGGACGGTTGGGCGGCCGCGCTTCGCGCTGTCTACGGCCAATCGAGCCTGATCACGGAACCGATCATGGGTGCCACACGCCGAGCCCAGTCCCCACCTGCGCCATGGCACCACGCGGCCATGTCCGCCAGCCACAGAAGCGGTTCGTCCACGCTGTCGACATGCTCGTAGACAAGCAGGCTCTCACCAGGACGCTTGTTCAACACGCGGCGAATGGTCTGCGCGTCGAATTGATCCCGGTTCTGGCGACTATCGAAGACCAACCGGTGCCCGTCCAGGTCGAGCAGGTCTTCCGTCAGTCGCGACAGGCCCTCCTGGCGAGCGCGTTCTTCCCCTTGACGGCAACTCGTCCGGTAGATGTCGACCCGAGCCCCGGACTCGACCAATCGCGACAGCAGCAGCTTGCGGCGTGACTGCTTCTCATTGTAGAAGTGCAGTTCCCGCTGGCCCGGGAACAGCAGGCCGCGAAGCCCTGACCTCAAGCGCCTGAGATCTCCGGGGCCGGACTATGGCGGCGGCCAGGTAGTACGTGTCGTTTCGTCGGGACTCGTCCACGAATGCGTGCACACTCACGGTGGTTCATCGGCGCTGCTCCGCCGTTACTCAAACCGTTCCGCCCGAACGTGTGTTCGCTCGCCCCAGTGGTCCAAATAACGAGCGGGATTCACTCGTCAGGAATTTGATTCGTGGCGCATTGCTTCGCTAAGGTCAAGGCAGCCGAGGCTGTTGAGCCGAGGAAGTGAGCACGGTCCCCCTCCGGACGGTGGGCGGCCGTGCTCGCGCCATTTTCCGGCCAAGTCGGGCGTTCGCTATGGGCGGACGTGGTGGCGGGGGACGGGCCGGCACCGCAGGGTGGGGACCATGCGCATCCTGGTGCTCGGCGGAACGGTGTTCCTCAGCAAGGCGACGGCCGCCGAAGCGGTGCGGCGGGGGCACGAGGTGGTCTGCGCGGCACGCGGGGAGTCCGGCCGGGTGCCCGACGGCGCGGTGCTCGTGCCGGTGGACCGGGACGTCGACCTCGGGCCGCTGGAGGGCTCCCACTTCGACGCCGTGGTGGACGTGGCCAAGATGTCGGTCACCTGGGTCCGCCGGGCGCTGGGAGCCGTGACCGCCGACCACTGGACGTTCGTCTCCAGCTGCTCGGTCTACGCCGACCACTCCGTCCCCGGCGCCACGGCCACCCTGGACCCGCTCGAAGACGACGCCGACGCCCCGATGTCGTCCGACCGCTACGGCGCGATCAAGGTGGCCAGTGAGCACGCCGTGCTCGACGCCGTCGGCGACCGCGCCTTCATCGTCCGCGCCGGCCTCATCACCGGCCCCGGCGACCCGAGCGACCGGTTCGGGTACTGGCCGGGCCGGCTGTCCCGGGGCGGCCGGGTCGCCGTTCCCGACGTGCCCGACCAGCCGGCGCAGCACGTCGACGTGCGCGACCTCGCCGCCTGGGTCGTGGACGCCGCCGAGCAGCGCACCACCGGCACCTACGACGCGATCGGGCCGGCCAACCCGTTGTCGCTGGTCCTGGGCGAGATCGCGGGAGCCGTGGCGCCGCCGGGCACCGTGCTGGTGCGCATACCCCAGCCCGTCCTCCAGCGGCACGAGGTCGAACCGTGGGTGGGGCCGCGGTCCCTGCCGCTGTGGTTGCCGCCGACGCACCGGGCGATGATGTTCCGCGACGCGGGCCCCGCGCTGGCCGCCGGGCTGCGGGTCCGACCCACGGCCGAGACGGCGGTGGACGCGTTGGCGTACGAACGGGCCCTGGGCCTGGACCGCGCCCGACGCGCGGGCCTGCCGCCGGACGTGGAGGACGCGCTGCTGCACGACGTGGGCTGAGCGACCGGCCCCGAACCGGCGTAGAACTCCCCTCGGGGAGCGGAAGACGACAAGGAGCGCTCATGCTGATCGCCCACTTCGGGCACTCGTGCCTGCTGGTCGACACCGGCGCCGCCCGGCTGCTGTTCGACCCGGGCGCGTTCTCGTCGGGCTTCGAAGTGGTCGACGGCCTCGACGCGATCCTGATCACGCACGAGCACCGCGACCACGTCGACCCCGCCAAGCTGGCCGCCGTCCGCGCGGCCAACCCCGGCGCGCGCCTGATCGCCCCGTTCGACCTCGACGGCGCCGAGATCGTCAAGCCCGGTGACGCGCCGGAGTTCAACGGCACGGTCGTCGACGTCCTCGACGCGCCGCACGAGGTCATCCACGACCAGATCGAACTGCCGGTCAACGTCGGCTACCTGGTCGACCACGGCGCCTTCTACCACCCCGGCGACTCGCTGACCGTGCCCGGGCAGCGCGTCGACGTCCTCGGCCTGCCCACCGCCGCCCCCTGGATGAAGGTCTCCGACGCGGCGCACTTCCTGGCCGAGGTCCGCCCGCGCAAGGCGGTGCCGATCCACGAGGCGATCCTGGCGCAGACCGAGATCTTCTACCGCGTCCTGGTCGGCACCGCGCCCGAGGGCGTCGACGTCGTCGTGCTGCCCCGGGGCGAGGCGGTCGAGCTGTAGGTCGTCGGCGACGCGCCGTGGTGCAGAGCCAGGTCGACGGCCTCCAGCAGCACCTCGCGCGGCCCGAGCCGGTCCAGGTCCGCCGCGTCGACGCCGATCCGCACGAGCCCGCCGCGCCGAGCCGCCCGGCCGACGCCGAGCAGGTAGCTCCAGTGCTCGCCGACCATCCGCACCCGGCCCGGCCGCACGTCGCCGGTGCGCAGGTCGCGCACGCCCGCCATGTCGGCGCACACCGCGAACCGGTGCCGCCGCAGCGCGACCACGGTGCCCGGTGACGCCAGCCAGCCCGGCGGCGCGAACAGGTCCGTGGCCAGCCCCAGCCGGGCCACCGCGGCACGCGCGGCGACCAGCCGGAGGCCGGCTTCGTGCGCGGGCAGCGCGGAGAACTCGGCGCGGCGGCGCAGCGACACGGCCCGGTGCGTCGGGTCCGGCTGGTGGTCGAAACCGTGCAGCACCAGCGCGTCGCCGGCCGCGACCCGGCTCAGCACCCAGTCCAACGCCGCGCCGGGCACGGCCTTGCGCGGCGCGAAGAGCAGCGACAACGGCACCCGCCGCCGGTCGAGCTCGGCGGCGAGGCCGGCGCACCGGGCGAGCGTGCTCGGCCCGATGCCGGACAGCGAGACCACGAGTTCGGCGACCATGCCACCCAGTGCGCCGCACCGGTGTGTCGCCCGCTCCAAGACGAGGTGACGACCGGGTGCGGAGCCGGCGAACTATTCGGGACCGGGCCAGTCCGCGAACGAACGACCGGTGATCCGCTCGTACGCCTCCACGTAGCGCGAGCGGGTGGCGGCCACGACGTCCTCGGGCAGCGCCGGCGGCGGGGTGTCGGACGCCCGGTCCCAGCCGGAGGCGGGCGAGGTCAGCCAGTCGCGCACGTACTGCTTGTCGAACGACGGCTGCACGCGCCCCGGCTCGTACCCGTCCAGCGGCCAGTACCGCGACGAGTCCGGCGTCAGCACCTCGTCGCCGAGCACGAGCGCGCCGGACCGGTCCAGCCCGAACTCGAACTTCGTGTCCGCCAGGATCACGCCGCGCGACCGCGCGTACTCGCGCGCCGCGCCGTAGACCTCCAGCGTGACGTCACGCAGCCGGGCCGCCAACGAGGCGCCCACCTGCGCCTCGACGTGCGCGAACGACACGTTCTCGTCGTGCGCGCCGAGCTCGGCCTTGGTGGCCGGCGTGAAGATCGGCGGCGTCAGCTCCGACGCCTCCACCAGCCCGGACGGCAGCTCGACGCCGCACACCGACCCGTTCTGCCGGTACTCGGCCATGCCCGACCCGGTCAGGTAACCGCGCGCCACGCACTCCACCTGGACCATCTCCAGCCGCCGCACCAGCAGCGCCCGGCCGCGCACCTCGGCGGGGATGCGCGGGTCGTCCCACGACACCAGGTGGTTGGGCGCCAGGTCCGCGAACCGCTCGAACCAGAACACGCTCATCGCGGTGAGCACCCGTCCCTTGTCCGGGATCGGGGTGGTCAGCACGTGGTCGAAGGCGGAGATCCGGTCGGACGCCACGAACAGCAGCAGGTCGTGGTCCACCTCGTGGATCTGGCGGACCTTGCCTGCGGCGACCTGCCGGTAGTCAGCGAGCTTGGGCACCGCCGAAGCGTACTTGTGCCGGCTCCTGGGACGCCCTTCCCACCTGCGGCAAGATTCAGCCCATGCGTGCACCCGGACTGATACTCGCCGTGACCGCCGTCCTCGCGGTCGCCTGCGCTCCAGCGGACGAGACCACGAAGCCCACCAACCAGGTGGACGGCGTGGCCTGCACGAAGGACAAGCTGCCGACCCTCACCCCGGGCAAGATCACCTTCGGCACGGACCAGCCCGCGTACGAGCCGTGGTTCGTGGACGACGACCCGACCAACGGCAAGGGCTTCGAGTCCGCGATCGCCTACGCGCTGGCCGAGGAGCTGGGGTACGCGAAGACCGACGTGGTGTGGACGCGGGTCCCGTTCAACGCGGCCATCCAGCCGGGCCGCAAGACCTACGACATGGACCTGAACGAGTTCTCCATCACCGAGGAGCGCAAGCAGGCCGTCGACTTCTCCGCGCCGTACTACGACGTGGACCAGGCCGTGATCACGCTGAGCAGCTCCAAGGCCGCGTCGGTGAAGACGCTGGCGGAGCTCAAGCGGGTCAAGATCGGCGCGCAGGTCGGCACGACCAGCTTCGACGCCGCCCAGCGGTTGCAGCCCGAGGAGGACGTCGCGGTCTACAACACCAACGACGACGCGAAAGCCGCGCTGCGGGCCGGGCAGATCGACGCGCTGGTGGTGGACCTGCCGACCGCGTTCTACATCACGTCGGCCGAGCTGGACGACGGCGTGATCGTCGGCCAGATCCCGGCGGGCGACGGCAAGCCCGAGCAGTTCGGCATCGTGCTGGACAAGGGCAGCCCGCTCACCGCGTGCGTCTCGACGGCCGTGCAGAACCTGCGCGCCGACGGCACGCTGACCAAGATCGAGCAGGACTGGCTGTCGTCCGCGGGCACGGCACCCGAGCTGAAGTGACGAGCGAGCTGCAACGGGAGCGCTTGGCCTACAAGCGCTCCCGTGCGCGGCGGTCCACCCTGGTCGCCCTGCTGTCGACCACCGTGTTCGCCGTCGCGGTCGGGGTCACCGTCGCCGGCGCGCCGGGGTGGCCGCGCGTGCGGCAGTCGTTCTTCGACGTCGAGATCGCGTGGCGCTCGCTGCCCTCGATCCTCGAAGGGCTCTGGCTGAACCTGCGCGTGCTGGCGGTGTGCGGCGTGCTGATCCTGGTGCTGGCGCTGGTCGTGGCGACGTTGCGCACGCTGCCCGGCCCGGTGTGGTTCCCGCTGCGCGCGCTGGCCACGGTGTACGTGGACCTGTTCCGCGGCCTGCCGCTGATCATCCTGCTGTACCTGGTCGGGTTCGGCCTGCCCGCGTTGCGGCTGACCGGCGTGCCGAACGACTTCGTCGTGCTCGGCGGCGCGGCGCTCGTGCTCGCGTACACCGCGTACGTGGCCGAGGTGTTCCGCGCCGGCATCGAGTCGGTCCACCCGTCGCAGGTCGCGGCGGCCCGGTCGCTCGGGCTCGGTCCGCGCAAGACGTTGCGGCTGGTCGTGCTGCCGCAGGCGGTGCGGCGGGTCATGCCCGCGCTGCTCAACGACTTCGTGGCGCTGCAGAAGGACTGCGGGCTGATCTCCGTGCTCGGCGCGGTGGACGCGGTGCGCGCGGCGCAGATCGAGCACGCCCGGGCGTTCAACTTCACCCCGTACGTGGTGGCGGGGTTGCTGTTCGTGCTGCTCGCGGCGCCCACGGCCCGGTTCGCCGACGCCATGGGCCGCCGGCTGGAACGCCGTCAGGGGGGACGATGACCGAACCGGTGCTCAGCGTGCGCGGTGTCGTCAAGCGCTACGGCGACCGCACCGTGCTGGACGGGATCAACCTCGACGTGCGCGAGCACGAGGTCGTGACCGTGATCGGGTCGTCGGGGTCGGGCAAGTCGACCCTGCTGCGGTGCGTGAACCTGCTGGAGGAGCTGGACGACGGCCAGGTGCTGCTCGACGGCCTGGACGTGTCCGACCCCCGGGTGGACGCCGACGTGGCACGGCGCGGCATGGGCATCGTGTTCCAGGCGTTCAACCTGTTCCCGCACATGAGCGTGCTGGACAACGTCACCCTCGCGCCGCGCGTGGTGCACGGCGTGCCTCGCGAGGAGGCGGAGCGCAACGCCCTCGACCTGCTCGACCGGGTCGGCCTCGCGGACCGCGCGCGCAGCTACCCGGAGCGGCTGTCCGGCGGGCAGCAGCAGCGGGTGGCGATCGCGCGGTCGTTGGCCTACTCGCCGCGGTTGCTGCTGCTGGACGAGATCACCAGCGCGTTGGACCCGGAACTCGTCGGCGAGGTGTTGTCGCTGGTCAGAGAGCTGGCGGTGGGCGGCCGGACGATCCTGATGGCCACCCACGAGATGGGTTTCGCCCGGCAGGTCGCCGACCGGGTGGTGTTCCTCGACGGCGGCAGGCTGGTCGAGTCCGGACCGCCCGAGCAGGTGCTCGGCGAGCCCGTGCACCCGCGCACCCGGCAGTTCCTCCGGCGGATCATCGAGGCCGGCCGTCTCTAGGCCGCTCGGCGGACTCCGCTTGGGGTATCGGACGAGTGACCCCTACTCTGCTTGGCGTGGTCCATCCGAAGGCATTCGTGGCCCCCGTCGCGGCGAGCGGCGGGCTGCTCCTGCTGCTGCTCACGGGCGCCTGCGCCAAGCCGTCGGCGAGCCCGGAGCCGGTGGTGCTCCCGACCGCCTCCAGCTCGGCTCCGGTGACCTCGATCCCGGCGGTGGCGAACATCTCGGTGCGCCCGGCGGTCACCACCACGACGCCGCCGCCACCGCCACCTCCGACGGTCGCCGCCACGACCGAACCGCCGCCGCCCCCGGTGCAGGTCCAGCCGACGGCCAGGCCGACGGCCGAGCCTACGACGACCCCGCCCCGGTTCGACCAGGTGGCCCTGGAGGGCTTCCCGTGCGACGAGAAGGGCGCGACGGCGGTCGACCCGGCGGGCCGTGAGCTGGTCTGCGAACCGAACCGCCGGGGGCGCCTCACCTGGGACAGAGTTTGATTGCCGCTGCTCCGCAGACGGCGGCGAGGTCGCGCGAGCGGGTCTAGACAGGTTCGGCGGGTCTAGAGGATGGGCTCCGGCACGTAGCCGGCGGCGGCCGGGTACTCCGCCAGCACGTCCTCGACCTGCCGCACCACGTCCGCGACCTGGTGCTCGGCCACGCCGGTGAACGACAGGCGGTCGGCCAGCAGGCCGTCCAGGGCGGCGCGGTCCAGCGGCAGGCGCTCGTCGGCGGCGAGCCGGTCCAGCAGGTCGTTCTCGGCCAGGCCCTGCTCGCGCATGGCCAGCGCCACCGCGACGGCGTGCTCCTTGATGGCCTCGTGCGCCGTCTCCCGGCCCACGCCCGCCCGCACCGCCGCCATCAGCACCTTCGTGGTCGCCAGGAACGGCAGGTAGCGGTCCAGCTCGCGGGCGACGACGGCCGGGTAGGCGCCGAACTCGTCCAGCACCGTGATGAACGTCTCCAGCAGCCCGTCGAAGGCGAAGAACGCGTCCGGCAGCGCGACCCGGCGCACCACCGAGCACGACACGTCGCCCTCGTTCCACTGGTCGCCCGACAGCTCGCCGACCATCGACAGGTGACCGCGCAGGATGACCGCGAAGCCGTTGACCCGCTCGCACGACCGGGTGTTCATCTTGTGCGGCATCGCGCTGGAGCCGACCTGGCCCGGCTTGAAGCCCTCGGTGACCAGCTCGTGGCCCGCCATCAGCCGGATCGTCTTGGCCAGCGACGACGGTCCCGCGGCCAGCTGCACGAGGGTCGAGACGACGTCGAAGTCGAGCGACCGGGGGTAGACCTGGCCGACGCTGGTCAGCACGGTGGTGAAGCCGAGGTGGCCCGCGACGCTCCGCTCCAGCTCGACCAGCTTGTCGCGGTCGCCGTCGAGCAGGTCGAGCATGTCCTGGGCGGTGCCGACGGGGCCCTTGACGCCGCGTAGCGGGTAGCGGGCGATCAGCTCGTCCAGCCGGCGGAACGCGGCCAGCAGCTCGTCCGCCGCGGTGGCGAAGCGCTTGCCGAGCGTGGTGGCCTGCGCGGCGACGTTGTGCGAGCGGCCCGCCATCACCAGGTCGGTGTGCTCGGCGGCACGGCGGGCCAGGCGCGCCAGGACGGCCGCCGTCTTGCCGCGCACGTGCTCCAGCGACCGCAGCACCTGCAGCTGCTCGACGTTCTCGGTGAGGTCGCGCGAGGTCATGCCCTTGTGCACGTGCTCGTGCCCGGCCAGCGCGTTGAACTCCTCGATGCGCGCCTTCACGTCGTGCCGGGTGACGCGCTCGCGCTCGGCGATGGAGGCCAGGTCGACCTGCTCGACCACCCGCTCGTAGTCCGCGACGGCCTCGGCGGGCACGTCGATGCCGAGCTCGGCCTGCGCCTTGAGCACGGCGAGCCACAGCCGCCGCTCCAGCACGACCTTGTGCTCGGCGGACCACAGCGTGGCCAGCCCGGTGGAGGCGTAGCGACCGGCGAGGACATTGGCGATGCGGGGCTTGACCGTCACGTGACCAGCTTATTTCGCCCGGACGGGCGACCCGACGCCGGGGAGCGTCAGGGCAGGGCCAGGTTCGGGTCGGTGGCCAGCCGCACCAGCTGGTCGACCGTCAGCGCGACCCTCGGCAGCTCCGAGCCCGCACCCGGGTCGTACCGGTAGGCGGTGACCTGCACGACCGAACCGTCCGCGCGCTGGTGCACCACCGCGCGGGACAGCACCACCTTGGTGGCCGGGTCCCCGGTCACGCCGGCCGCGAACCGGGTGCCGTCCTCGCGCCACTGCGGTTCGTCGCACTCGACCTCGTCGCAGAACCGGTCGAAGGGGTCCCGCCCCGAAGGCGCGGTCAACCGCACCACCACCCCGCTCGGACCGACCCGGTCGATGAACTGCACGATCGCGCTGAAGTGCACCGGATCCGCGTCCAGCACCTCGTTGACCTGCACGGCCGTCACCTTCGCCTCCGGCACGACCTCGACGAACCGCCCGGTCAGGTAGCCGGAGAGGAACGACTTGACGCCGGGCGCGGACACCGACGCGGTGGTGGACGGCGACGCGGTCGTGGGCAGCGGTGCGGTCGTGGGCGGCGGTTCGGCACCGGGGGACGGTGCCGGGGACACCGCGGTCGTCAGCACCGGCCCGCTCGCCGCGTCGACCACCGTCCGCTGCTCCAGCACGCCGGGCAGGGTCAGCACCGTGCCGGTGAGCGCGAGCGTCACCAGCGCCACGGCCACGAGCGCGCGCCGCCGCCTGCGCTCGTGCCTGCCGCGCTGGATCAGCTCGTCCGCGTCGAAGTCCAGCGGCGGCTCGTCACCGACCGCGGCCCGCAACCCCTCCCGCAGGTCTGCCTCGCTCATGACGCCACCACCGCCCCTCGCTGGAGTTCCTCGACCGCCACGCGCAGCGCCACCAGCCCGCGTGCCGTCTGGCTCTTGACCGTGCCCTCGGTGCAGCCCATCGCCACCGCGACCTCGCTCACCGGCAGGTCCTCGAAGTACCGCAGGACCAGCACGGCCCGCTGGCGCGGCGGCACCCGCAGCAGCGCCGCGTGCACCAGGTCGCGCGCCCACAGCCGCTCGCCCGCCCGGTCCGGGTCCGCCGCCGCGTCGGCGACGTCGGGCAGCTCGCCGTCCCGCTGCTCGGCCCGCCGCCACGGTCTGCGCTTCTCGTCCAGCCACGTGCGCAGCAGCACCTTGCGCGCGTACCCCGACGCGTTGTCCCGCCACTCGATCCGGTGCCACGCCTGGTACAGCTTGAGCAGGCTGGCCTGCATCAGGTCCTCGGCCGTGTGCCAGTCGCCGCAGAACAGGTACGCCGTGCGCCGCAACGACGCGGCGTGGCCCACCGCGAACTCACGGAAGCCCTGCTCCTCGGCCTTGCGCATGCGATCCGGTCCCCTTCCGCGCCCCACCCCCTTCCACGCGGCGGGGTGTCAGCGGGGTTGCATCGACTTGCCGAGCATCCGCCGCGCGGCGGCCCTGGGGTCCGGGCTGATCTCGATGAGCGCGTTCACCACGGCGCCGTCGACCAGCGCGATCAGCTCTTCGACGCGTTCGCGGCTGACCGGCTGACCGGCCCGGGCGAAGATGTCGAACAGCAGGGAGTGCAGTTCGCCGGACATCCGGCGCATCAACGGCCGCAGGTAGGGCCGCCTGCCCGTGGCGACGAGGCGTTCGTAGCGCAGCAGGACGGCTTCGGCGTCGCGGTCGCCGGGCGGTCCGAGCAGCAGGTCGAGCACGAGCTCGACGAACGCGTCGCCGCCGCACTCGCGCGGGTCCAGCTCGTCCAGCCTGGCCTTGCCGTAGGCCAGCTCGGCGTTGCCCTGGAACTCCAGGGCCGCGGTCACCAGGTCGTCGAGCGAGTCGAAGTAGTACGTGGTGGAGGCCAGCGGCAGGCCCGCGCGCTCGGCGACGGCGCGGTGCCGGATCGCGTCGAAGCCGCCGTCGACCAGGAGGCCGGCGGCGGCTTCGACCAGCGCCTGGCGCCGGCGTTCGCCCTTCGGCGTTGCGGCTGTCATTGCAGGAAAGGTACTAGTGCCCGCCGCCGGCCAGGTTGAGGCCGATGACACCGCTGACGATGAGGCCGAGGGAGACCAGCTTGATCGTGCTGACGCCGTCGCCGAGCCAGATCATGCCGATCACGGCGGTGAGCGCCGCACCGATCCCGGTCCACACCGCGTACGCCGGTCCGGCGGGCAGCTGCTTCATGGCCCACGCCAGCCCGGCGAAGCTGATCAGCGCGAACACCGCGAACGCCACCGTCCACCACAGCCTGCTGAAGCCGTCGGACAGCTTCAGCGCGACCGCCCAGCCCGCCTCGAAGAAGCCGGACACGATGAGCACGGCCCACGCCATGACGACCACCTCCCAATCTGGCACAAACGTACCAGATTTGTGGTACGCCGGTACCGGAATGGCCGGTGATCCCGCTCTCCGCGACTGCTAGAACCGGGCGGCGAGCCGTTCCGCGAGCTTCGCCAGGTCGTCCGTCAGCGGACCCTCCGACGAGCCCTGCTCCGGCCGGCTGAGCACGTACAGCTCCCGGCCGTCGGACGTCTCGGCGCTCGCGTACGCCCGCGAGTCGGCCGTCACCAGCTCGGCCGTGCCCGCCGGTGCGAGCACCGCGGACACCGTGCCGTAGACGCTGCCGTCGCGCACCAGGAAGCTCGCGCCCCGCGCGTCGGTCGGGCAGTCGGCCACGGCGGGCGCGGCCTGGTCGGCGTTGGCGACCGAGAGCTCGTCGGCGAGGGCGACGGCGAGCTCCCGGTCCACCTCAACGCACCCGCGTTGGGCGCTGCCGGTCGCGGTGCGACCGGCGCTCCCCCATGGCTCGTCCCCCTGCGTAGACGGGTCATCGGGGATGCTCTCGGGCGGATTTCCACCGCTGCGGTCCGACGGCGCGTCCTTCGACCGCACCTCCGGCTCGCCGGCGCTGAAAGGAGTGACGTTAGGGGACGAAGCCCGCTCAGCGGAACCCGCGGCGGTCGAGTCGCCGCTCGTGGTCCCCCAGAGGTTCGCGGTGACGGCCAGGCCGCCGAACACGAGCACGAGCGCGATGGCGGACCCGACCGCGATGCCCGACCTGCGCCGGGCGGTCGCGCGCGCCGAGGCGGACCGGACGGCGTCCACGTCGAAGGACGGGGGCGGCGCGTCCCGGGCCGCGTCGCGGAACAGCTCGCCGAGCTTCTGCTCGTCCACCTACCTCCTCCTCCCGCTCACGACGCCGGCCGCAAGTCGTCGATCGTGTCGCCCAACGCGTCGCGGAGGGCTGCCAGTCCCCTCGAGGTCTGGCTCTTCACCGTGCCTTCGGAACACCCGAGCGCCTCGGCCGCCGCCGCGACGTCCAGGCCCTCCAGGAACCTCAGCACGAGCACCGCCCGCTGCCTCGGCGGCACCCGCCGCAAGCCCGCGACCAGCGCCTCGCGCGTCGCCACCGAGTCGGCCACCTCGCCGTCGCCCGAGGGCTGCTCCGGGACCTCGTCCACGAAGCGCTCCCGCCGCCACGGCCGGCGCGACTCGTCGATCACCGCGCGCACCAGGGTCCGGCGGACGTAGGCGTCCAGGGCCTGCTTGTCCCGGACCTTGCGCCACCTGCGGTGCAACGCGACGAACGCGGTCTGCGCGAAGTCGTCCGCCCGGTGCCAGTCACCACAGAGCAGGAACGCCGTTCGGCGCACGGCCTCCCGGCGAGCCACGAAGTACTCCGCGAACTCCTGCTCGTCGCGCTGATCCACGCGGACTCTCTCCGCTCGTCGTGCTTGCACTTACCGGACGGAACCGACGGCGCCCACGGTTGCACGCCGGTTCACCGAGACTTGCGTCACCCCCATCGTGGTACGGCCGACACGACCGGGTCAGGGCTTGCGCGGTGTGATGTGATCCATTCGTGACCCAGCTCTCGCCACTCGACTTCCGCTCCGACACCGTCACCCAGCCGGATGAGGCCATGAGACTGGCGATGTCCGGCGCCGAGGTCGGCGACGACGTGCTCGACCACGACCCGACCATGCGCCGACTCGAAGAACGCGTCGCGGAGCTGTTGGGCGTCGAGGCGGCGCTGTGGGTGCCGTCGGGGTCGATGGGCAACCTGATCGCGCTGACCGTGCACCTGCGGCCCGGCGACCGGTTCCTCGCGCCGCGCGGCGCGCACGTGCTCGACAACGAGCTCGGCACGGCGGCGTGGATCGCGGGCGGGATGCCGCACCCGTTGGAGTGCGACGCGGGACCCGGTCGGGCGTCACCCGACGCCGTGCGTGCGGCGGCGGGGACGTCCGGGCCGTACTACACGCTGCGCACGACGCTCCTGTGCCTGGAGAACACGCACAACGCGGCCGGCGGGGCCGTGACGCAGCCCGACGAGCACGCGTTGCTGGTGTCCGCGGCACGGGAGACCGGCCTGCGCGTGCACCTCGACGGCGCGCGGTTGTGGAACGCGGCCGTGGCGCTCGGGCTGCCGCCCGCGGCGTTGGCGGTCGGGGTGGACACGGTGCAGGTGTGCCTGTCGAAGGGGCTCGGCGCGCCGGTCGGGTCGGTGGTCGCCGGGTCGTCGTCCTTCGTCACGGAGGCGCGGCGGGTGCGCAAGATGCTCGGCGGCGGCGTGCGGCAGGGTGGCGTGCTGGCCGCCGCGGGGCTGGTGGGGTTGGGTCGCATCGACGACCTCGCGCACGACCACGCGAACGCCCGCACGTTGGCCCGCGGACTGACCGAGCTCGGCTGGCAGGTGGACGAGCCGGAGACCAACATCGTCCTGGCGGGCGTGCCGGACCTGGAGGTGACGTTGACCGGGTTGCGGCACCTGGGCGTGTTCGCCGGGCCGATGGCGGGCAAGGTGCGGTTCGTGCTGCACCGCGACGTGAACGCGGACGACGTGGCCGAGGCGTTGCGCCGGATCGGGTCGGCGAGCTGACGTGCGCTGGGTGGTGTTCGACTACGGCGAGGTGATCAGCGAGCCGACCCGGGAGCTGCCCGCGCTGGCCGCGCTGCTCGGGGTGTCGGTCGAGGACTTCTCCCGCGGGTACTGGACCGCGCGGGACGCCTACGACGAAGGTCAGTCCGACCTGGAGTACTGGCGCGCGGTCGGAGCCTCCGTGGACGTGGCCGTCGACGAGGCGCTGGCCGGGCGGCTGACCGAGGTGGACGTGCGCGGGTGGTTGCGGCCTGCTCCCGGCGCGGTGGAGCTGGTGGCCGAGCTGGCGTCGGCGGGCGTGCCGCTGGCGCTGCTGTCGAACGCGCCCGTGTCGTTCGCGCGGACCGCCGAGCGCGAGCCGTGGACCAGGCACTTCCGGCACCTGGTGTTCTCCGGCGACCTCGGCGTGGCCAAGCCGGACCCGCGGATCTTCGCCGCGTTGGCGGAGCGGGTCGGTGCGCGGCCGGCGGACTGCGTGTTCTTCGACGACCGGCAGGTGAACGTGGAGGGCGCGGTCGCGGCGGGGCTCCAGGGCGTGCTGTGGCAGGGACCCGTGCACGCGCGGCAGGTGCTCGGGGCTTAGCCGGTGCCGCCGAGGGGTCACCGGCCGCTGTCGGCCCTCGCCGCGCGCAGCTCCTCGCGCAGTTCGGCCAGCTCCGCCCGGACCAGGCGGAGTTCGGCCGCCGTCGCCTGCTCGGCCTCGGTCACCGACTCCTCGACCCCGCTGAGCCGTTCGACGAGCCAGGACGCGATCGTGCCGGTGATGACACCCAGCAGGGCGATGCCGCCGATCATCAGCAGTGCCGCGACCAGGCGACCCTCCCAGGTGACGGGGTAGCGGTCGCCGTAACCGACGGTGGAGATCGTGGTGAGCGTCCACCACGCGGCGTCGCCGAACGTGGTGATCGAGGCGTCCGGGTGGTGGCGTTCCGCGTCCAGCACGGCGAGTGAGGCGCACAGGCCGACCAGGAAGGTGACGCCCGCGGCGTAGACGCCGACGCGTTGCCGGAACTTGCCCGCGAACCGCTTGTTGAGCACCTTGAGGACGCTGATCAGCCGCAGCACGCGCAGCTGGCGGACCATCGGCAGCAGGACCGCGAGCAGGTCGAACAGGTGGGTGACGAAGAACCTGCGCTTGTCGACGGCCAGCGTGAGGCGCACGGCGTAGTCCACCGCGAAGACCAGCCAGATCAGCCAGAGGACGACCTCGAGCCCGGCGTGCACGCCTGGGGTCGAGCGGCCGTCGAGGACCTGCCAGGCGTAGACCACCACGAAGAGGACCGCGAGGCCCGTCAGCGGCCACTCGGCGCGGCGCTCCCACCGGGCGAGGCGTCGTTCATCGGTCTCGAACACCGACCCATGGTGCGGGTCGGCTCGGCGTTTTACCAGCTCGTGGGTCGATCGGGCAGGGTCAGGGCCCCTTGATGCCCTTCGGGCGCTTGTTGCTCTTGATGGCGCCGTACGCGGCGGTACCCAGGAAGAGCACGCCACCGATCACCGCGAGCCAGAAGACGCCCTCGATCACGGCGCCGAGCACGGTGATCACGAGCCAGGCCGCCAGCAGCCACAGGATTATCCGGACCATGTCATCCGAACGACTGAACCACCGGATCAGTTCCCCACCTCGGCCCTGATCCGGAGTACAACTGTCATCATGATGACGACAACCAGGCGCCCAGCCGCCGCAACGCCTCCTCGATGTCGGGGGCGGCCCCGGCGAAGGACATCCGGATGAACTCGTGCCCGCGCACGGGGTCGAAGTCGACGCCCGGCACGATCGCGACCCCCGTGTCGTCCAGCAGGCGGCGGCAGAAGTCCATCGAGTCGTCGGTGAGGTGCGAGACGTCGGCGTAGGCGTAGAACGCGCCGTCGGCCGGGGCCACCTTGTCGATGCCGAGGTCGGCCAGGCCCTTGAGCAGCACGTCGCGGTTGAGGCGGTACCCCTCGACCAGGCGCTCGGTCTGCGCGTACGACTCGGGCTCGAACGCGGCGACGGCCGCGTGCTGGGCCAGTGCCGGCGGGCAGAGCGTGAAGTTGCCCGTCAGCCGGTCCACCGCCCGGCGCAGGTCGGGCGGCAGCAGCATCCACCCCAACCGCCAGCCGGTCATGGCGAAGGCCTTGGAGAAGGAGTTGACCACGATGGAGTCACGGGAGGTCTGCCACGCGCAGGCGAGGGGCGTGCCGTAGCTGATGCCGTGGTAGATCTCGTCGCTGACGAGCCGCACGTCGTGCTCGGCGCACCAGGCCGACAGGCCGGCCAGCTCGTCCGGGGACAGCACGGTGCCGGTGGGGTTCGCCGGGCTGGCCACCACGAGCCCGTCGAGCGGCCCGGCGTCGTCCAGCATCGCCACCGTCGGCTGGAACCGCGTCTGCGGGCCGCAGGGCAGTTCGACCACCTCGCACCCGAGCGCCGTGAGGATGTTGCGGTAGGCGGGGTAGCCGGGGCGGGCCAGCGCGACCCGGTCGCCCGCCTCGAAGGCGGCGAGGAACGCCAGCAGGAACCCGCCGGAGGAGCCGGTGGTCACCACGACGTCGTCCGCCGAGATCTCCAGCCCGTACTGCCGGGAGTAGTGACCGGCCAGGGCTTCCCGCAGCTCCACGATCCCCAACTGCTCGGTGTAGCCCAACGTCTGCTCGCGCAGCGCCCGGTGAGCGGCCTCCAACACCGGCGTCGGGGCCGGGCTGGACGGCTGCCCCGCCGCCAACGACACGACGTCCCCTACGACCCGCTGCCGCCGCGCCGCGGCGGACAGCACCTCCATGACGTGGAAGGGAGGCACATCGGCACGCCCGGCAACACCAACCATGCCGGCCAGGCTAATCGACGGCCCGGGAGGATCCGCAGCTCACCACTACTGTCGTCACCATGCACCGCAGCCGCGTCTACGCCCTGCTGATCGACACACCCCGTGCCGAGGCCGACCGGTCCGCCGCCTTCTGGTCGGCAGCCCTCGGCGCCACCGCCCACCCGGTGCCGGGCGAGGAGCAGTTCACCTCACTGCACAACGCCCTGCCGCACCTCGTCGCCGCCGTGCAGGCGGTGGACGACGAGCCCCGCTTCCACCTCGACATCGAGACCGACGACGTCGAGGCCGAGACGGCAAGGCTGCTGGCCCTCGGCGCGACCGAGGTGTCCCGCTGGCTGGAGTGCCGGATCCTGCGCGCCCCCGGCGGCCACCTGCTGTGCGTCCTCCCCGTCCACAGCCCGACCGACCTGTTCGATTCGCAGTCCAACACCTGGCCCTAGCGCCTGTCCTCAAGCAGCTGCAGCTGATCTGGCTCGACCTTGGGTCGTGGCACGCAGGCATGAGTCGACCGAGAAGCCGTGGCAGGCCGTCGAGCCGCTGCTGCCCGCCTCGGACGCGAAGGTGCGTCCGAGGGCGGACGACCGACGGGTGATCATCGCCGACAAGGGCCACGTCTCCCGCGAACTGGACCGGTTCCTGCACGAACGCGGGGTCCCGGCTGACCCGGCAGCCCTTCTACCGCGACCGCACGCCCCACCCCGGCGATCAGAGGAATTCCTCCACCAGGCCGGTGATCCTCTTCCGCAGCACGTCGGGCTCGACCGGTCCGTGGAAGTCGACCACGTCCGCCGCACGCCTGCGCCGCCCGCTCCGGTCGATCGCCGCGGCGCCGAACTGGCCGCGCAGGTCCGGTCCGCCGACCAGGCCGTCGGCGAGTTCGGGCAGCAGCCCGACCAGCGCGGTCGCCAAGTCGGCATCGACCTCCCGCACGGTGAGCAGGTCCCGCGTCAGCACGGCCAGCACGGAACCCGAACCCGAGCCGGTGGACGCGGCCAGCGCGCGCACCGCGGCTCTGCCCATGCCCAGCCGCAGGTCCGCCGACCGCGGCGGGTTGGCGATGAGCTTGAACGCCGCACCGAGCCACGGGTCGAGCTCGCCGCCTCGTGCCAGTCCTTGGGCGGTGAGGTGGCTCCACGGCGCCGGGTCGTCCTGCACGTGCAGCACGATCGGCATGGCGCCGAGGTCGAGGTGTTCCCAGGCGGTGCGGAACGCGGTGGCGCTGAGGGTCGCATTGGTCACCAGACGTCACTCCCGAATGACGGCGGGCGTTGCTCCGGCCCCCCGGCCCGCTCCGGAACTGACGTCCTGGAGGACGCGCGGGTTCCGTTTGGCGCCGGGAACTCAGACCTCCTGGACCAGCTCCCACACGCAGCCGGCGAGCCGGGCGTTGTCGATCGGGGTGATCGTGCTCCAGTTGCGACCGTCCGAACTGGGCCGGACCTGGTGCAGGTAGCGGCCTGACGGCGTGTCGTGCCAGGCGACCACGCGACCCGCGCGCACGGGCGGGCCGCCGTGCTGGGCGCGTTCGACGCCGAACTGGCCGCGGGTGCTCATTCCGTCGCACATGCCGGCCAGCTCCTGCGCCTCGTGCAGCGGCAACCCGTGCCGCTCCAGCGCCAGCACCAGTTTCTCCGCGTCCCGCCCGGCCTCGTCGGACGCCGCGCGCAGCACGTCGTTCGGCAGGCTGATCGACCGCCCGTACCCGGCGGGCATGTCACCGGCGACCGACACCGCCGCCTCGGCCAGCGCACTGGCCCGTGACTCGATCAACCACACCTCGTCGCCGTCGACCACGGCGAGGATGCCCTCGTCACCGGCCGCCGCCGCAAGACCTTTGATCTTGCGGCGGTCGACCCAGATCCACAGGTCGATCGACACCTGCGGGTTGGCCAGCAGCGCGAACGCGTCGGCCAACTCGGGCGTCAACCGCCGGTTGGCCGCCAGCCCGCGCCCGGCGAGCGAGCTCCAGGCCTGCTCGACGAACACGGCGCGCTCGGTGTGCGTGATGCCCGGGCTCGGCACGTCCAGCGCGACGTTGCGCCGGGCAAGTCGCTCACCCTCCCACGCGACGTCGAACTCCAACGTGGACAGGACAACCGTGCCGCTCACTTCACTTCTTCTCGGTCTCGTCGCCGATGACCGACTGCACGACCATCCGCTCGTCACCGAACACGTCGTCGGAGTCGACGCCGTACTTGCGGACGTGCTCGCCGTCGTCCTCGCCCGGCCCGCCCTTGGCGGTGGCCGCCGGCTGCAACATCGACGAACCCGCACCGGCCTTGCCCGCGACACCACCGGCCGCGCCACGACCGGGCGCGCGCTCGTCGGGGTCGATGGCGCCGATCGTCGCGGAGATGCCGGACTTCCCGCTCAACGTGCTGGGCACACCGGGCATCCCGGGCACACCGCCCTTGCCGGCGGGGCCACCACCGGTGCCCTTGCCGCCGGCGGGGCCTTCAGGCGCCTTGGCGCCACCGGGCATCGCCGGCGCGGTGTTGCGCACGAGCCGCGCACCGCGCGCCTGCGTCGCCGCGAGCCCGAGGCCGATCCCACCGGCCAACCCGAGCCCGAGCCCCAACCCGAAGTTGGACCCACCGCCCGGCTTGCCACCGAACGCGGCCGGCGGCAGCACCGTCTGGCCACCCGGCGGGTTCGGCAACAACCCCGTCGAGCCACCGGGCACCCCGGGCACCTGCGGCGGCACACCGACCGAGCCACCGGGCAGGCCGCCCGGCACACCACCGGGGACACCGCCGGGCACGCCACCGGGGATCTGGGGCGCGGTCCCACCGAGCTGCCCCACCGCCGCGACCGGCGTGCTGACGCTGGACGCCGCCGTCACGTCGAACTGCGGCGGCTTGTTCATGCCCTGGTACTGGTTCAGCGCGTCCCGACTGGCCTCGGTGTACTGGTCGAGCCCTCGGATCGCCTGCTCCCGCGCCGCCTGGGTCTCCTTGACCTCTTTGGCGTGATCGGTCTCGTGCCCGAAGAACCCGAGGAAGTCGTCACCGATGTGGGTCTCCGTGTCACCGCGCAACTTCTGCGGCTCGGGCATCCCGTTGCGGGTCTGGCTGTACGTGGCGCCCTGCACCGCGGTGGCCTGCGAGTTCTGCTGCGCCGCCTCGTCCGCCTCGGCCGCGTAGTCGGCCATGACGGTCGTCTTCTGGTTCGCCTGCTCGCCGGCGGCTCCCTGCCAGTCGATGCCCAGCTTCTTCAGCTCCGTGCGCAGGGTCTCGTCCACCTCGATGAGGCTCGCGGACAGCTCGCGGAGCGCGTGCGAGGCGTCGCTGAACTTCTGCGCGGCGTCACCCGACTGGAACTGCTGGACGAGGGTGGCCAGCGCCTGGTTGTCGTAACCCTGGAACCGGAAATCCGGAATGTCTCGATGCCCGCTCATGACTCTCCCCTCACGCCAATGTCGGCAAGGTGACGAGCGCCAGCTCGGCCGCCTTCTTCGCGTTGTCGCACATCTGCTCCTGGGAAGGCGTCTGCCCGATGGACGAGAAGTCCACGTACAACTGCTGACCGTCGGCGACATCGACGGAGACGGCGCAGTCCACGGTCGACGTGCCCTTGAAGGTGAGTTGCACAGCGGAGTAACCGCTCACCTCCACCTGCTCCACCGCGACGTTGCCGCTGCCGCGCCAGTACTCGATGCCCTTGGTCGTCACCAAGCCGACCTCATAGGTGACGCGAGGCGAGTCGTTGTTGCCGTACGCGCAGACCGGCTCGTCGCCGGCCTTCACGATGTCACCGTCGTTCCGCTCGGCTTCGACCACGGCGAGCTCTTCCATCTGCGCCGTGGTGAGAACCTTGCAGGGATCGATCCCGTCGAGCTTCACCTCGCGCGGTCGCACCTTCTCGGGGGCCGCCGACGTCGCGGTGGACGTGGTCGTCGTTGCACCGACGGGGGTGGCATCACCGGGCTCGCGATCCGTGCAGCCCACGGCCACCAGTCCCAGGGTCGCAGCCACGACCACAACGCGAAGAAAGCTAGTGGACACTCTTCGCCCCGAACGCCGTGGTGACTTCTTCCTCGGTGAACCCGTACTGCTCGGCCACCGAGCGCAGCTGCTTGACCAGGCTGTCGAGACTGTCGATGTACTGCCGAATGCGCTCGCCGTAGGAATCCTCGGCTTCGACCAGCCTGCTGTTCCACGCCGCGGCCACACCGGCGTTCACCGGGTCGGTGCCATCCCCGAGTTCGACTCTGAGGTCCTTGCCGGCCCTTTCCAAGGCCTTGTTCAACCGGTCCGCCTGGTCGTCGATGATCTTGCCGGCCTGCAGCACGGTGTCCCGGCTGACCTCGAACTTCTGCCCCGAGCCGGGGCTGGCGGCCATCGTGTCGTTCAGCCGCTTCTCCGCCATGAACATGTCGCCGACCGCCTTGCCGACGGCTCCCCCCGCGGCGGCGACGGCTCCTAGTAGGCCGGTCTCCTGTTCCACGACGTCCTACCCCCGTACGGTCGGTAACGGATTGAACCCGGTTCGAGGCTACCAACGACCACGTGAGCCAGGTCTGAGGTTGGACGAAGAAACCCCCGCGCCGGTTCCGCGGTGGGTCAACCGTGGGGCGAGAGCGGTGCTAGGGGACGGTGATCTCGCCGTTCGCCGCACGCAGCGCGATGTCCGTGCGGTGGTGGGAGCCGGTCAGGTGGACGCCCTCCACCCGGCGGTAGGCCTCGGCACGGGCGTCGGCCAGGGTCTTGCCCGTGCCGACGACCGACAGGACCCGGCCGCCGATCGAGACGACGGCGCCGTCCTCGCGACGTCGGGTGCCCGCGTGCAGGACGCCCTCCGCCTCGGACCCGCTGATCACGTCACCCGTGCGCGGCCGGCCGGGGTAGCCCTCGGCGGCGATCACGACGGTCACGGCGTGGCCCTCGGCCCACTCCAGCGGCGGCGCGGACGCGAGGGCGCCCGTGGCGGCGGCGTGGAACAGGGCCGCCGGCGGGGTGCGGAGCAGCGCCAGGACGGCCTGGGTCTCCGGGTCGCCGAACCGGCAGTTGAACTCGATCACCTGTGGGCCGGTGGAGGTCAGGGCCAGACCGGCGTACAGCAGGCCGGCGAACGGGGTGTCGCGGCGCGCCAGCTCGTCCACGACCGGCTGGACGCACGTTGACACGATCGTGTCAACGAGGTCGGGCGCGGCCCAGGGCAGGGGCGAGTACGCGCCCATGCCGCCGGTGTTGGGGCCCGAGTCGCCGTCGCCGACGCGCTTGAAGTCCTGCGCGGGCAGCAGCGGCACCACGGTGGCGCCGTCCACCAGGCAGAACAGCGACACCTCCGGACCGTCGAGGAACGACTCCAGCAGCACCGGGTGGCCGTGGTCGAGCAACGTCATGGCGTGCGCACGGGCCACGGCGCGGTCCGCGGTGACGACCACGCCCTTGCCCGCGGCCAGGCCGTCGTCCTTCACGACCCACGTCGGGCCGAACCGGGTCAGCGCCGAGTCGAGCCGGGCCGGGTTGTCGACGATCTCCGACACGGCGGTCGGCACGCCCGCGGCGGCCATGACGTCCTTCGCGAACGCCTTGGAGCCCTCGATCCGCGCCGCCGCGGCCGACGGGCCGAAGCAGGGGATCCCGATGGCGCGCACGGCGTCCGCCGCACCCGCCACCAGGGGCTGCTCCGGCCCGACCACGACCAGGTCGGCGTTCCACTCCTTGGCCAGGGCCGCGACCGCGCCGCCGTCGGTGACGTCGACCCCGTAGGTCTCGGCGACACCGGCGATGCCGGCGTTGCCGGGCGCACAGGCCAACGCGATCACCGAAGGATCCCGCGACAAAGCGAGGACAAGGGCATGTTCACGGGCGCCAGACCCGATGACCAGGACACGCACGGTGCGGAAGCCTAGATGACCCACCCGGTCATTCGCCCAGTGCGTCCAGCGAGCCGGGGTGCAGCGGCACCGGATCGGTCATCCCGGCCTTGTCCCGCGCGATGTCCTTGGCCGCCGGGTGCACGGCCTCCAGGTCCGACTTCTTCTCGTAGATGAGCTTGGTCACGGCGCACGCGTCGCCCTCGGGGAAGTCCGTGCGCACGAGCAGCACGTTCGGCACGGCCACCGTCGGCACGTCCGCGGGCTGCCCGTAGGTCGCGGCCGGGATGACGCCCCGGTCGTACACCTCGTTGATCTTCTTCAACGCGTCGAGCTGCGGCGTGATGTCGATGAACTTGACCTTGTCCTTCAGCGACGTGGTGATGTCGGTGATCTGCGCGGTGGGCAGGCCGCCGGACCAGACGAGGCCGTCGATGCTGCCGTCCTTCATCCCGTCCGCGGTCTTGGCCAGGTCGAGCCGCTGCGCCTGCACGTCGGTCTCCGGGTTCAGCCCGGCCGCCGTCAGCAGCCTCTGCGCGATCACCTCGGTGCCCGACTTGGGCGATCCGGTCGAGATCCGCTTGCCGCGCATGTCGGCCACGGAGTTGATCCCGGAATCGGCCCTGACCAGCACCTGCGTGTAGTTCGGGTACAGCCTGGTCAGTGCCTGCACCTGCTGCGGCTTGCCCTCGAACGCACCCTTGCCCGCGACCGCGTCCGCCGCCGTGTCGGCCAGCGAGAACGCCATGTCGTAGTCGCCCGCGACGAGCTGCTGGATGTTCTGCACCGACGCGCCGGTCTCGGCGGCGGTGGCCTTGAGCTTGGTGTTGTCGCTGATCAGCTTCGCCAGCCCGCCGCCGACGACGTAGTACACGCCGCCGGAGTTGCCGGTCGCGATGGTGATCCGCCCGTCCGCCGCCTCGCAGGCGGCGGTGCCCTGGTCGCCGTTCGATGCGGCGGGGGTCTGCTTCCCGCCGCACCCGGCCGCGACCAAGCCGACCGAGAGCACGCCGACGGCGACCCTAAGCGTCCAGCTGCGCATGCTGTTCCTTTCCCGAGTGGATCTTCCGGCGTAGGACGACGTGCACCGCGACCGCGACCAGCAGGAATCCCAGGCCGACGGCGATGGTGACGGGTTGCAGGTAGAGCAGGGCGACGGCGGCGGGCGCGCACAGCACGCGTTCGGGCCACCGCGCGCGACCGAACATCCAGCCGCCGGTGAGCACGGCCAGCGCCGCCACGCCCAGCGCGGAGACGGCGAACACCCACACGCCGTCGAGGAACGACGTGCGCAGCAGCAGCCCGGCGCCGTTGTCCGTCAGCACGAACGCCAGCGGCACGAGGAACGCGGGCAGCGTGTACTTCCACGTCCGCCACATCGTCTTCATCACGTCGCCGCCGGTGATCGCGGCGGCGGCCACCGCGGCGAGCGCCGTCGGCGGCGTCACCTCGGACAGCACCGCGTAGTAGAAGATGAACATGGCCGCTTCCTCGCGCGCCACGCCCAGCTCGATCAGCGCGGGCCCGATGACGACCCACGAGATGATGAACGACGCCGTCACCGGCACGGCCAGGCCGAGCAGGCTCACCGCGAACGCCGCCAGCACCACGGTGACGAACAGCACCACCGTCGGGTTGGACGAGATCGCGCCCGCCAGGTCGACCAGCGCCGACGCCAGCTCCTGGCCGAGCCCGGTCTTGGTGATCGTCGACGTGATCACGCCCGCCGCCGCGCACACCGCGATCACCGGCAACGCCGACCGCACGCCGAGCGACAGCGAGTCCGCCATCGCCTTCAGCCACGCCCGCACGTCGCCGCGCTTGGCCACCAGCGCGAACAGCGCCGCGACCCCGGTCGCGTAGACGACGGCGGAGAACACCGGGATGTCCAGGGCGAGGAACACCACGATCACCGCGAGCGACAGGAAGTGGTACCCGCCCTGCTTGAGCAGCGCCCACGGGCTCGGCGAGTCGATCTCCACCGGCTTCGCGCCGAACTTGCGCGCGTCGATCTCCACGGCCAGCGCGATGCCCAGGTAGTACAGCAGGGTCGGCAGGATCGCCCAGATCAACACCTGCAGGTAGGACGTCTCCAGGTACTCGGCGATGATGAACGCCGCCGCGCCGAGCGTCGGCGGCGACAGGATCGCCCCGATGCCGGACGCGGCGAGCAGCCCGCCCGCGTTCTCCTTCGGGTAGCCCGCCTTCTTCAGCATCGGCCACGTCACCGCGCCCAACGACACGGTGGTCGCCGTGCCCGACCCGGACACCGTGCCGAGCAGGAACCCGGCGGTGGCGGCGGTGCGGCCCGGCGCGGTGCGCGACTTGCGGAACGCCGAGAAGCTGATGTCCACGAAGAACGTGCCCGCGCCGGACGCGTTCAGCACCGACCCGTAGATCGTGAACAGCACGATGTACGTGGCGGCGACGTCCAGCGGCGTCCCGTAGAACCCGGTCGCGTCGTTGTAGAAGCCGTTGATGATCTGCGAGAAGTCCACGCCGGCGTGCGAGATCGCCCAGGACGGTGGCAGGAACCCGCCGTAGTAGGCGAACGCGATGAACCCGACGCAGACGACCGGCAACACCCAGCCGGTGGTCCGCCGGCACGCCTCCAGGATCAGCACCAGCAGCAGCGACCCGGCGATGACGTCGAGCGCGGTCAGCTGCCCCTGGCGGTCGAGGAACGCGTCGAACCCGCCGAACAGGGGGTAGGCGCCCACCACGAACGCGCACAGCGCCGCCACCCAGTCCACGACACCGGGGTCGTCGGCCTCACCGCGCCTGCCGCGCGGCCGGTAGCAGAGGAAGACCAGCGGCAGCGTGACCGCCAGGAAGATCACCAGGTAGTACTGGCCGCCCTTGCTGAACGGCCAGAACACCTGCTTGAGCACGAGCAGCGCGATGGCGAGACCCGCCACCCACACGCCCAGCTCCCACCTGCGGGACAAGGCGCGCGACGGGCGCTCCTCGTCGTACTCGGCGAGCAGTTCGTCCACTTCGACCTGCGGCTTGGTCGGCACGCGCACCCCTTCGTGTCGCGCTGGATGTAGCGCTCACGAAGCTACTTGTGTCGCCGGTCACAGCCATAGATCGACCGTCTAAAGGGACTGTAAAGACCGCTGCGCCGAGGGCGGCCCGATCACACGATCCGGGCGTCGACGTAGCACCACCGCCAGTCCTCCTCCGGCTCGAACGACCGCATCACGGGGTGCTCCGAGGCGTGGAAGTGCGCGGTCGCGTGCCGGCGCGGGCTGGAGTCGCAGCACCCGACGTGCCCGCAGGACAGGCAGATCCGCAGGTGGGCCCAGTTGTGCTCACCGGCGGCGAGGCAGTCGGCGCAGCCCTCGGGGTTGTCCGGGGTGACGGAGTCCGGGAGATCTGGGACATGAGGACAGGTCATACGCGTCATCATCACGCAAGATTGCGCCATGCACGGTCCGGAACTGCTCCTGTTGCTCGTCGGCGCGCTGCTCGTCACGGCGGCGGCGAAACGCCTCAACTGGTCGGCCCCACTGGTGCTGGTGGGTGTCGGGCTGGCGGTGTCGTTCATCCCCGGCCTGCCGGAGTTCGCGCTGGAGCCGGAGCTGATCCTGGTCCTGGTGCTGCCGCCGCTCCTGTACTCGGCCGCCCTGGACAGCTCCTACCACAACATCCGGGCGAACCTGAGGCCGATCGGCCTGCTCGCGGTGGGGCTGGTGCTGGCCACCACGATGGCCGTCGGCTGGGTCGCGCACCTGGTCCTGCCCGAGCTGTCGCTGCCCGCGGCGCTGGTGCTGGGCGCCGTGGTGGCGCCGCCGGACGCGGTCGCCGCGGTCGCGGTCGGCCGGCGGCTCAACCTGCCGCGCCGGACGATGACGCTGCTCACCGGCGAGAGCCTGATCAACGACGCGACCGCGCTGACGGCCTACAAGGTGGCCGTGGCGGTGGCCGCCGGCGCCGCCGCGACCTGGGTGGACGGCACCCGCACGTTCGTGATCAGCGCGGGTGGCGGCGTGCTCGTCGGGTTGGCGATCGGCTGGGGCGTGCGGTGGGTCCGCGACCGCCTCGACGACGGCGTGCTGGAGAGCGCGGTCGGCATGCTGGTGCCGTTCGGCGCGTACATCTTCGCCGAGGAGTTGCACGCCTCCGGTGTGCTCGCGGTCGTGATCGCCGGGCTCTACATCGGGCACAACGCGCCGCGCAGCTCGTACTACACGCGCCTGCAGGACACGGCGGTGTGGCGGTCGGTGGACGTGCTGCTGGAGTCGTTCGTGTTCGCGTTGATCGGCTTGCAGCTCAACAGCGTGGTGCGGGACGTGGACATCACCGCGGGCCTGGTGTGGGCGGCGGCGGCCGTGCTGGCGGCCACGATCCTGGTGCGGTTCGTGTGGATGTACCCGGCCGCGTACCTGCCGCAGCTGCTGTCGAAGCGGGTCCGGGAGCGCGAGCGCGCGCCGGGGTGGCGTGGCGTGACGGTGCTGTCGTGGGCGGGGATGCGCGGCGTGGTGTCGCTGGCCGCGGCCAGCGCGTTGCCGCTCGACCTGCCCGGACGCGAGGTGATCGTGTTCTGCGCGTTCGTGGTCACCGTGGGCACGCTGCTCCTCCAGGGCCTGACGCTGCCGTTCGTGATCCGCAGGCTCGGGTTCCGCGGTGACGAGGAGCGGACCGACGCGCTGGCCGAGGCGCAGGTGCAGCACGCCGCCGCGCAGGCCGCCGTGCGCAAGCTGGACGAGGTGCTCGGCGCCGACGACGGCACGTCGGAGGAGGTCGTCGACCGGCTGCGGATCATGGCCGAGCACCGGGGCAACGCGGCGTGGGAGCGGCTGGGCAGGCAGGAGGACGAGAGCCCGGCCGCGTCGTACCGGCGGCTGCGGCGCACGATGCTGGAGGCCGAGCGGCAGGTGTTCATCCAGGCGCGCGACGACGGCCGGATCGACGACGAGGTGCTGTTCCGGGTGCTCCGCGAACTCGACCTGGAGGAAGCGGCCATATCCAGGGAGTGACGAACACCGAACCTCCCCCCACGCGTTCACCGTGACGTGGCCTGTGCTTCGCCTTAGCGTGTCCGGGACGTCGCGGTGCGCGACGAGGCTGCCGCGCGTCAGGAGTGGAGTCGAGGAGGTCGGCGATGGTGCGGACGAGGATCGTCGGGGCGGCGCTCGCGGCGCTCGCGGTGGCGGGGGCGGTGGTGCTGCCCTCGGCGTCGGCGAGCGGTGACGCGGAGGTGGCGTCGTCCCGCAAGGGCCCGCTGGTGATCGGCCACCGCGGCGCGTCGGGCTACCGGCCCGAGCACACGCTGGCCGCGTACGAGCTGGCCGCGCGGATGGGCGCGGATTACATCGAGCCCGACCTGGTGGTGACCAAGGACGGCAAGCTGGTCGCCCGGCACGAGAACGAGATCGGCGGCACCACGGACGTCTCGGCGCGCCCGGAGTTCGCCGGGCGCAAGGCCACCAAGGTCATCGACGGCACGTCGATCACCGGCTGGTTCACCGAGGACTTCACGCTCGCCGAGCTGAAGACGTTGCGGGCCAAGGAGCGCATCCCGGAGGTCCGGCCGCGCAACACCCTCTACGACGGCCGGTTCGAGGTGCCGACGCTGGAGGAGGTCATCGACCTGTCCCGCCGGTTGACCCGCGAGCTCGGCCGCGACATCGGCATCTACCCCGAGACCAAGCACCCGACGTACTTCCAGGACATCGGCCTGCCGCTGGAGCCGCGCCTGGTCGACGTGCTGACGAAGGCGGGCCTGAACCGGCACGGCGCGAAGGTGTACGTGCAGTCGTTCGAGGTGGCCAACCTCAAGCAGCTCAAGGGGAAGCTGCGCGTGCCGCTGGTGCAGCTGATCAACTCCTCCGGTGCGCCGTACGACTTCGTCAAGGCCGGTGACAAGCGCACCTACAGCGACCTCGTGACGCCGGAGGGGCTGCGCGAGATCCGCACCTACGCCCACGGCATCGGCGCGGCGAAGGACCGGATCATCCCGCGGGACGCGGCGGGTTTCCTGCGCGAGCCGACCACCCTGGTGCGTGACGCGCACACGCGTGGCCTGATCGTGCACGCCTGGACGTTCCGCAACGAGAACACGTTCCTGCCCGCGGACTTCCGCAGGTCCACCGACCCGGCCGCGTACGGCGACGCGTTCGGCGAGTACGCGAAGTTCTACGCGACGGGCCTGGACGGCGTGTTCGCCGACAACCCCGACACCGCCGTGGAAGCCCGCAAGGGCTGACGCACGTCCGCGCTCCGAGGTCCGGCCGGGTCACCACCCGACCGGACCTCGGCGTCCGCGCCGGCGAACCGAAGCAGTTCGCGACGAGTCGGAACCCGACCTGACCGCGGACCAGTCACACGATCCGGTGGCGGAAGCGCTCAATTCGATCTGGAGGCATCCCCGCAGGGTCGCGGCGGAGATCCCGCCGGGCTGCGTGGACGTGCACAAGCGCACGACGACTACCTGACGTGGGCGCAGATCCTCCGCTAGGCGAAACGACGTGAACTCGACGTACTGCTGATCACCGGCGAGGGGAAAGCTGCACGCCGGCACCGAGCTCTACGCGGCCCTCGGGGACGTTGGTGAACGCTCTGAGCACCGAACGAGTGTCCGCCGTGCGGCCGGCCCGAACGACGCCTCCGAGCGGGTCGGCACGGCAACTGCCGCACGGTTGGGCCTGATCCAGAACCGCACCGACTCCAGATCGGGGGACGCCCGCGCGAGTGCGGGCGTCCCCGGTGATCAGGACGGACTGCTGTCAACAGCTTCGCGAGGGTCCCCGCCAAGGGGAACCCTTGCTGCGATTCTACCGACGGGGTCCGACAATTCCGGGCCGTCGTGGGCCGGCGACCCGGCCAGCAGGCCGCGCCGGGCCAGGATCGGGCGGACGCCCTCGCCGAACCAGTAAGCCTCCTCCAGGTGCGGGTAGCCGGAGAGCACGAACTCCTCCACGCCGAGGCCGTGGTACTCCTCGATCAGGTCGGCCACCTCCGAGTGGCTGCCGACGAGCGCCGTGCCGGCACCGCCGCGCACCAGCCCGATGCCCGCCCACAGCCCGGGGTGGATCTCCAGGCCGCGCACGCCCCGACCCAGGTCGCCACCGTGCAGCGCCACCATCCGCTGCTGCCCCACCGACTGCGACGCCCGCAACTGCTCCTGCGCCCTGGCCACCTGCTCCGGGTCCAGCGCCTCCAGCAGCTTCTCCGCCTCGCGCCACGCCTCGGCGGACGTGTCGCGGCTGATCGTGTGCAGCCGCACGCCGAACCGGATCGGCCGGTCACCCGCCAGCGCGCGCACCCGGTCGATCTTCTCCGCCACCTGCGCCGGCGGCTCGCCCCACGTCAGGTACACGTCGGCCCGCCGCGCCGCGACCGGCAGCGCCGCGTCCGACGACCCGCCGAAGTAGATCGGGGGCACGGGGTCCGGCGCGGCCATCACGGTCGCGCCCGACACCCGGTAGTGCGAACCCTCGAAGTCGACCGGCCGCCCCGACCACACCGCCCGCACCACGTGCAGGAACTCGTCGGTCCGCGCGTACCGCTGGTCGTGGTCGAGCCAGTCGCCGAACCGGCGCTGCTCCACCTCGTCCCCACCGGTCACCACGTTCAGCAGCAGCCGCCCCCGCGAGATCCGCTGGTACGTCGCCGCCATCTGCGCGGCCAGCGTCGGCGAGATCACCCCGGGCCGGAACGCGACCAGGAACTTCAGCGTCGACGTCCGCGCGAGCAACGCCGCCGTGGTCAGCCACGCGTCCTCGCACCACGTGCCGGTCGGCGTCAGCACGCCGGTGAACCCGTTGTGCTCGGCCGCCTGCGCGATCTGCGCCAGGTAGTCGACATCCGGCTCGCGCAACGCCGCCGCGCCCAAGGACCGGTTGGCGTGGAAGCGCTCGACGACGGTCCGGCCGTCACCGGAGGTGGGCAGGAACCAGTGCAGCACGACGCTCACGACAACTCCTCCTGGAAACGGGTGTCCACGAACTTCCGGAACTCCACCGCGCCCGGCAACGCGCCGTCCGCCGTGAACGCGTCGGCCAACTCCTGCTCGGACGCGATCACCGCGTCGTCCAGCGGCACGGGCAGGTCGCCGCCGCGCTCCACGGCCGCCCGCGCCACCTCGGGCTTCAGCCCGGTCTCCGCGGCCCACGCCCGCGCCCACTCCTCGCGGTGCCCGTCGGCCCACCGCTGCGCCCGGCTGATCCGCTTCACGAACTCCTTGATCGCCTCGCTCTTGCCCGGCGACGCCAACGCCGCCCGCCCGGCCACCTGGAACGTGTAGCCGTTCGACTTGCCGCGCCCGTCGGTCAGCACCCGCGCGCCCGCCTCCTGCTGCGCCTGCGCCGTGTAGGGGTCCCACACCGCCCACGCGTCCACCCGCTTCTGCGTGAACGCCGAGTACGCGTCCGACGGCTGCAGGAAGTTGAGCGTGACGTCCTTGGTCGTCAGCCCGGCCGCGGCGAGCGTCAGCAGCACCTGCCCGTGCGCCGAACTGCCCTTGGCCACCGCGATGCCGCGCCCCTTGAGGTCCTGCACGGTCTTCAGAGGCGAGTCGGACGGCACCAGGAGCGCGTCGCCCTCCACGCTGCCCTTCGCCGAGTACACCGCGGCGATCTTCGCGTTCGCCGCCGCCGCGAAGATCGGCGGCGTGTTCCCGACACCGCCGACGTCGATCGCGCCCGCCGACGCCGCCTCCAGCAACGGCGGACCGGACGTGAACGTGGACCACTCGATCGGGTAAGGGAAGTCGTCCAGCAGCCCGGCCGCCGTCAGCAGCGCCTTCGACCCGCCCTTCTGGTCGCCGACCTTGAGCACCACCGGCCCGTCCGACGACGACGCCGTGCCGCAGCCCGACAGCGCCAACACCGCGACCACCAGCGCACTAAGCAGCTTCGACATCGTCCACTCCCAGGTTCGACAGCACTTCCGACCGCAGGTCGACGAAGGACGCGCGGCGCCGCGGTCGCGGCAGGTCGACGTGGTGCTCGGCCACGATCCGGCCCTCGTCGAGCACCACGACGCGGTCGGCCAGCAGCAGGGCCTCGTCCACGTCGTGGGTCACGAACAGCACGGCGGGCCGGTGCTCCCGCCACAGCTGCTCCACCAGGTGGTGCATGGCGAGCCGGGTCAGCGCGTCCAGCGCGCCGAACGGCTCGTCCAGCAGCAGCAACTCCGGCTCGCGCACCAGCGCCCGTGCCAACGACACCCGCTGCGCCTCGCCGCCGGACAACGTCAGCGGCCACGCGTCGGCGTGACCGGCCAACCGGACCTCGGCCAGCGCCCGCTCCGCCACGGCACGGTGCCAGTCCTTCCGGCGGCCCTCACCGCGCAGCCCCAGCGAGACGTTGCGCCACACCCGCCGCCACGGCAGCAGCCGAGGTTGCTGGAAGGCGACCGACACCCGTCCGGGCACGGAGAACGTCCCCCCGACGTCGGGGTCCAGCCCGGCCAGGACCCGCAGCAACGTCGACTTGCCGCACCCGCTGCGCCCCAGCAGCGCCACGAACTCGCCGTCCGCGACGTCCAGGTCGAGCCCGGCGAGCACCCGGCGCGGGCCGAAGTCCTTGACCAGCCCCCGGACCTTCACCGCGCCCGCCACCGCAGCACCCTCCGCTCCAACGCGCGCACCAGGGCGTCCGTGGTCAGCCCGAGCAGCGCGTAGACCAGCAGGCCCACCACGACGACGTCGGTGCGCAGGAACTCGCGCGCGTTGTTGATCAGGTAGCCGATGCCCGCGTCCGCGTTGACCTGCTCGCCGACGATCAGCGACAACCACGCCGTGCCGAGCGCGATCCGCAGGCCCACCAACGTCTGCGGCACCGCCGACGGCAGCACGACGTGCGCGACCCGTTCGAACCGCGTGTAGCCGAGCACGCGCGCGGCTTCCAGCAGCGCCGGGTCGGTCTGCCGGATGCCCGCGTGCAGGTTCAGGTACAGCGGGAACGCCACACCGGCCGCGACCAGCGCCAGCTTCGGCTCCTCGCCGATGCCGAACCACAGGATGAACAGCGGGATCAGGCCGAGGTGCGGCAACGTGCGCAGCATCTGCACCGGGGGGTCGAGCAGCCGTTCACCCCAGCGGGACAGGCCGGAGGCGAGGCCGAGGGCGCCGCCGACGGCCGCGCCCAGGGCGAACCCCACCGCGACCCGGCTCGACGACACCAGGAACGCGTCCACCAGCTGCCCGTCCACGATGAGCTCGTAGGCGGACCGGAACACCGTCACCGGCGACGCCAGCTTGTCCGGCGGCAACACGCCCGTGCCGCTCGCGGCCTGCCACAGCAGGACCAGCCCGACGGGGCTGAGCCACCGGCTCAGATCGGGCCACTTGCGCTGCTTCGCGGCGGGTGCGCGCGCCGGTGCGGCCGATTCCGGACGCACGACGACACCCGCGGTGGAAATCGACACGGATTTCTCCCAGCGGACAACGGAAACGCGGACGCGCTGATCAGCGAGTCAGAGTTTTGATATCCGGCCGGGACAAGTCAACGGCTCCCGAATTGTGAAAATGCCTCCGGGACCGATTGCGTCGGCTCCGGAGGCATGTGAAGCGCGGTCGGCTCAGATGATCTCGTGCCGCACGATGGTCTGGTCGCGGCCGGGGCCGACGCCGATCGCGGACATCCGGGCGCCGGAGATCTGCTCCAGGTGCTCGACGTACGCCCGGGCGTTCGCGGGCAGCTCCTCGTACGTGCGGCAGTGGCTGATGTCCTCGAACCAGCCCGGCAGCTCCTCGTACACCGGCACGGCGTGGTGCACGTCGGTCTGCGTCATCGGCATCTCGTCGACCCGCTCGCCGTCGATCGTGTAGCCGACGCAGACCGGCACCTTCTCCAGGCCGGACAGCACGTCCAGCTTGGTCAGGAAGTAGTCGGTGATGCCGTTGACCCGCGCCGCGTACCGGGCGATCACCGCGTCGAACCAGCCCGTGCGCCGCGACCGACCGGTCGTCACGCCGAACTCGCCGCCGGTCTTGCGCAGGTGCTCGCCCATCTCGTCGTTCAGCTCGGTCGGGAACGGCCCCGAGCCCACCCGCGTCGTGTACGCCTTCAGGATGCCGATCACCGTGGTGATCCGCGTCGGCCCGATGCCCGACCCGGCGCTCGCGCCGCCCGAGGTCGGGTTCGACGACGTCACGAACGGGTAGGTGCCGTGGTCGACGTCGAGCAGGGTGCCCTGCGAGCCCTCCAGCAGCACCGTCTCGCCGCGCTCCAGCGCCTGGTTGAGCAGCAGGCGGGTGTCGGCGATCCGGGAGGTGAACTTGGTGCCGTGCTCCAGCACGCTGTCCACCACCTGCTCGGGGTCGAGCGCCTTGCGGTTGTAGACCTTGACCAGCACCTGGTTCTTGAAGTCCAGCGCGGCCTCGACCTTCTGCCGGAGGATCTTCTCGTCCAGCAGGTCCTGCGCGCGCACGCCGACGCGGGCGATCTTGTCCTGGTAGCACGGGCCGATGCCGCGCCCGGTGGTGCCGATCTTGGCCTTGCCCAGGTACCGCTCGGTGACCTTATCGATCGCCACGTGGTAGGGCATGATCAAGTGCGCGTCCGCGGAGATGAGCAGCTTGCTGGTGTCGACGCCCTGCTCGTCGAGACCGGCCAGCTCCTCGAGCAGCACGCCGGGGTCGACCACGACACCGTTGCCGATGACGCTGGTCACGCCGGGGGTGAGGATGCCGGAGGGGATCAGGTGCAGGGCGAACTTCTGGCCGTCGGGCAGCACCACGGTGTGCCCGGCGTTGTTGCCGCCCTGGTACCGGACGACCCACTGCACCCGGTCACCGAGCAGGTCCGTTGCCTTGCCCTTGCCCTCATCGCCCCACTGGGCACCGATCAGCACGACGGCCGGCATGTGAAACTCCAAGCGGTTGGACGGGTAAGAGCCGAATGCCTGCGACGGCCGAGCCGTCAGTGGACGGCTGTTGAGGGTAGACCAGGAGATGAAGGTGCGCGGAATCGTGCTGGCCTGCGGAAACTCGCAGTTGCCAATGATCACGGACGGTGACCGTTTCGAGGTCCGCCACGTGGCGGAACGGCCCGGAAAGGCCGAGGTGGACGCGGTTCTCGCCGATTCGGGTGACAAACGTCTCGTCGTGCACGGCACGGACGGCGACCTCAACGCCGTCGTGCTGCGGCTGCTGCGCGCCGAACGGCTCGCCGACGTGCCGATCGGGTACGTGCCCGCCGACCCGCGGTCCGAGGTGGCCAAGTTGTGGGGCCTGCCGACGGACCCGGGCCGCGCGCTCGACCTCGCGCTGTCCGGTGACCCCGACCGGGTGCCGCTGGTCCGCGACGACGTCGGCGGCGTGCTCGTCGGCCTCGGCTCGCTCGGCCCGGTGCGCGGCGTCGGCTACGGCGACGACACCGTGGTGCTCCGGGGTCAGGCGTCCCGGCTGGAGGTGACCCCGGACCCCGAGGGCGGCCTCGGGCTGGTCGTGCGCGTCATCCACAAGCGGCTGCTCGGGCGGAAGGTGACCAGCACGTCGGCGCGCGCGTTCCAGCTCGGCTGCCTGCCGGTGCAGGTGAACTCGGACGGCGTCGCGCACCCGCGGCCGATGGGCAAGTGGACCTGGTACCGCCACACGGAAGAACTACGACTGGTCCGCGGGTTGTAGTGACGGAGGAATTTTCTCGCCCGCCATTCAGGCGTCACTCGAAAGCGTTGTAACGGAAGGAGAATTGACCCAAGGTAATTCCGACAGCTTCCAACTAGGAAGGTCGGAATTATGTCAACGGTCAACAAAGCCGCGCGGTTCACCGCATCCCTGCGACTTCCGGCTTTTTCCCTGCTCCTGGCTGGTGTGCTGGCAGTCGGCCTGGTCACCCCCGCCCAGGCGACGCCGCCGAACATCCCGAGCACCAGCACCGCCCTGTCGGAGCTGGCCGCGCTGAGGGTGGCCACCGAAGGTTCGACCAGCGGCTACTCGCGGGACCTGTTCCCGCACTGGAGCACCGTGTCCGGCGCCTGCAACACCCGCGAGACCGTGCTCAAGCGCGACGGCACGAACGTGGTCACCGATTCGAGCTGCGCGGCCACGTCCGGCCGCTGGTACAGCCCGTACGACGGCGCGACGTGGACGGCGGCGTCCGACGTCGACATCGACCACGTCGTGCCGCTGGCCGAGGCGTGGCGCTCCGGCGCGTCGTCCTGGACCACGTCGCGGCGGCAGTCGTTCGCCAACGACCTGACCAACCCGCAGCTCATCGCCGTCACCGACAACGTCAACCAGGCCAAGGGCGACCAGGACCCGGCGCTCTGGAAGCCGCCGCTGACCTCGTACCACTGCACCTACGCGAAGATGTGGACGCGCTCGAAGTACAAGTGGGGTTTGAGCGTGAACTCGGCGGAGAAGTCTGCTCTGCAAAGCATGCTCGGGAGGTGCTGACAACCGATGGCTGACCTTTCTTCCGCGTTCGTGGCCGGACCGGGCGGCGTCATGACCGACGAAGTCGGCGTGGTGACCGGTGAGCTGGAGCTGCGCACCACGCTGGACAACGGCGAGTTGCGCGCGCTCGTGCGCTACGAGGGCGCGGAGGAGTGGTACGCCGTCACCGGCGCGTCGTGCCGCTTGGCCGACGAGAAGGACCACGAGGCGGTGCACGCCGTCCTGCTCGGCGTGCTGAACCGACCCGAGGGGTAGACCGTCGCCGCCGCCGCGCCCGGGCGGCCGCGGCGGTTCACCTCCGGGTCAGCGGCGGCAGCGAACCGGCGGCGTCCGCCCTCGACAGACCGGTGGCCTGCAAGAGGTCCACGGCCACCGAGCGGACCTGGGCCAGCACCACCTTCGTCGAGAACCCCTCGCCGCCCAGGTGCTGCGCCGTGGCGCACGCCGCCGCCTCGCAGATCGCCGCACGCGCCTTCTTCGGCTCGTCACCGCGCCCCAGCTCGGCCCGCAGCACGTCCACCGCGTCCGCGTACCGCCGCAGCACGTCCGGCAGCACGTCCGGCATCCGCTCGCCGTCCCGCAGCGCGGCCAACGCCCGCCGGGCCAGCACCCTGGTGTTGCGCAGCGCGTAGTCCACCGGCGCGGCGGCTGTCTCGTACCGGCCGAGCTCGTGCCGCCGCCGCCAGCGGATCGGCGCGATGGTGGCGATCTCGCCGCCGGTCTTCAACGCCGACGCGAACTCGTCCACCGCCTCCTGGCTGTCGCGCAGCCGCGCCAGCACCCCGGCGGCCTGCACGGCGTCGGCCTCCGACACCGCCGTCGCCACGCCGCGCAACGCCTCGGTCAGCTCGCCGAACACCACCTTCGCCTGCCGGTGCGCCACGGTCAGCGGGTTCGCCGGCAGCAGCGCCGTCACGGCCAGCCCCACCAGGCCGCCGACCAGCGCGTCCACCATCCGGTCCAGACCGCCACCGGCGCTCGGCGGCAGCAGGGTCGCGACCAGCACCGCCGACGAGCCGGACTGCAGCGCGATCACCGCGCCACCGTCCAGCAGCACCGCCGTGGACATCGCCAGCGCCACGACCAGCGCGATCTGCCACGGCCCGGAGCCGATCAACGAGATCAGCACGTCACCGACCCCGACGCCGACGGACACGCCGACGACCAGCTCCACGACGCGCCGCAGCCGCTGCCCCAGCGACACGCCGAGGCAGACGACAGCGGCGATCGGCGCGAAGAACGGGTGCGCGTGGCCGACCACCTCGGTGGCGACCAGCCAGGACAGTCCGGCGGCGAGCGCGGCCTGGCCGATCGGCAAGGCCGTGCTCTGCCACCGCTTCAGCCTGCGCGCCACCTCGTCGCGCACGGCCCCCACGTGCTCAGCTCAGGCCGAGCGCGGCGGGCGCCGCCGGGTCGCTGTCGCCGAGGAACTTCCGGCAGCGCTCGTACTCCTCGGTCTCCCCGATCTCGTCGGCGGCCCGCGCCAGCGCCGCCAGCGCGCGCAGGAAGCCCTGGTTGCCGCGGTGCGACCACGGCACCGGGCCGTGGCCCTTCCAGCCCGAACGGCGCAGCTGGTCCAGGCCGCGGTGGTAGCCGGTGCGCGCGAACGCGTAGCCGGCGACCGGGTCGCCGGTCTGCAACGCCCGCTCGGCGAGCAGCGCCCACGCCTCGCTGAAGTCGGGGTAGGCGCGGACGATCTTGGCCGGGTCGGTGCCCGCCTCGGCGGCGGCCTGCGCCTCCGGGCGGTCCGGCAGCAACGTGGGTTCGGGACCGAGCAGGTTCTCCATGCCGTCAGCTTAGGAATACCCGGGCCGCCGCAGCGACCAGTGCCAGCACCAACGCGGTGACGATGAGGCCGGCGACGACCTTCTTGCCCATGAACGCCCTCCTCGGTTCTCAGTGAACTCTCAGGGCGGCACCTTTCCCCGTTGAGGCCATTCGGAGCAACGAAGGTCACCTGTTAGCATGAGACGTGCCCGGAATGCGCTGGTCATCGACGTCCCCTAGGGGATGTTCCGGGAAATTCCAGGGCGGGGCACCCTTCCAGCCTCCCCGGCCGGGACGCATCATGGGCGGGTGAACATGGGGGTAACCAATCGCGTCGCGCGCTTCCGCGACCAGTACTGGGAGCGCGGCGAGTCGGGGCGCGAGACGCCACCGGCGCTCGTCGCCTCGCTCTACAAGCTCTGGCTCGTCGGTCTGCTGCTCAAGCTGATCGGCTCCTCGTGGGACGTGGCCTGGCACTTCAAGTGGCTGCGCGACGAACTGGCGCCACCGCACCTGATCAACACCCTGGGCACGGTGATCGTGGTCGGGTTGACGCTGTTCCACACCTACACCGGCTACGGCGCGGACAAGACCGCGCTGCGGCTGATGCAGTGGGGCACCGGCGTCTTCCTGGTCGCGCTGCCCATCGACCTGATCAACCACCGGATCAACGGCCTCGACATCACGTCGTGGAGCGGCTCGCACGCCCTGCTGTACCTGGGCACCGCGATCATGATGGCGGGCGCGATCCGCGGGTGGATCAAGCTCTATCCGGAGGGCGGCCGGTGGCGGGTGCTCGGCCTGACCGGGCTGTGGTTGCTGTTCCTGGAGAACATGTGGTTCCCGAACCAGCACCAGGAGTACGGCGTGCTGGAGATCGCCTCGTGGGACCGCGGCGACCCGTACGCCGAGCCGAGCCTGCTCCAGTTCGCCGCCGACCAGATCGGCCGGCCCGTCGACCGCGAGTCGATCGTCCAGTTCTCGCTGCCCATCCCCGACTGGGTCTACCCGGTGTGGGGCCTGGTCGCGGCGGCGCTCGTGCTGGTCGTCGCCCGGCGCACGATCGGCGTGCCGTGGGCCGCGACCGCGGTGGCGGGCGGCTACGTCGCCTACCGCCTGCTGATCTGGCCGCTGCTCGGCGTCGCCGACTTCCCGCTGTCGACCGTGCCGGTGTTCCTGCTGCTCATCGGCCTGGCCGTGGACGCGGCGCACCTGGGCAGGCTGCCCGCGCCACTGGCGGCGGTGCTCGGCGCGGCGGCCGTCACGGGCCTGGGCTACGGCGGGATCTGGGTGCTGCAGGCGCTGGACGCCGCGCCGCCGATCCTCTACCCGTCCGCGGCGGTGACGTTCGTCGTGCTGGCCGCGCTCTGGCTGGTCGCCGACCGGGTCGGGGTGGGGCAGACCCCCGGCCGACCACTGGTGGCCGCCTGATTCCGGTCAACCCCGTTCCCCCCCGAGGATCGATCGGGCAACACCCGAACCCTTGGGGGGAACTCCTATGCACCGACTCTTCCGCGCGACGGTGGCCGGGGCGCTGGCCCTGTCCCTGACCGCGACCACCGCGGGCCTCGCGACCGCCGCCGGCCCCGACCGGCTGACGAGCGCGGTCGACCAGGCCCTGGCGGCGGGCGTCCCCGGCGTCGTCGTCCGGGTGGACGACGGGCGCGGCCGGCCGGTGGAGGTCGTCCGGCAGGCCCGCTGGACGCTGTCGGACCACCGGCTCCGGGCCGGCGACGAGTTCAAGATGGCGTCCAACACCAAGACGGTGTCCGCGACCCTGGTCCTGCAACTCGTCGCCGAACGGCGGGTCGGCCTGGACGACCCGGTCGAGCGGTGGCTGCCGGGCGTGGTGCCGAACGGCTCGGCGATCACGCTGAGGATGCTGCTCGGCCAGACCAGCGGCCTGTTCGACTACCTCGACGACCCGCGCCTGCACGGCCTGCTCACCGGGCAGCAGCCGCACGCCTGGACGCCTGGCGAACTGCTCGCCGTGGCCTTGTCGCACCCGCCGCTCTTCGCGCCCGGTGAGCGGTGGGACTACAGCAACACCAACTACACGCTGATCGGCGCGGTGCTGGAGGCCGTCACCGGCCGGTCCTACACCGACTTGGCCGAGCGGCGGATCCTGCGACCCCTCGGCCTGCGGGACACCTACTTCGCCGACGGGACCGGGTTCCGCGGCAGGCACGCCCGCGGGTACGAGCCCGACGCCGAGCACCTCGGCCCGCTGCTCCCGCCCGGCCAACCCGTGGGCGACGGCTTCGCCGGTCCGCAGCGCCACGAGCACGTCGACGTGACCGGGATCGACCTGAGCCCCGCGTGGGCCGCGGGCGGCCTGATCTCCACCGCCGAGGACTGGCAGCGGTTCCTCACGGCCCTCATGTCCGGCCGGCTCATCCCCCGGCACCTGCTCGCGGAGATGCGCGACGCGGTGCCCCAGGGCGGCACGAGCGCCAACGGCTACGGCCTCGGCGTCATGGAGGTCAAGACGTCCTGCGGGACGGTCTGGGGCCACTCCGGCGGCTTCCCCGGCTACCGCAGCCACAACTACGCCGACGTCACCGGCGCCCGCACCGTCACCGTGCTGATGACGACGAGCTTCGCCCTCGCCGCACCGGACGCGGCCGTCGCGCAGGCGGAGCTGGTGGACGCCGCCGTCTGCCGCATGAACGGCAAGTAGCACCCGAGGGGACGCATCCGGGCCGGCCGTTGACCAGTCCAAGGTGGGGTCAACCCCCCGCGAAACACTAGTGACGGACCGATTCCGCCGCACGCGCGCTTCTCCGAGGATCGATCGGGCCAGTCCTGATCCCGAGGGGGAATCCATGCGGACACTCTTACGCACGGCGACGGCGGCCGTCGCTTCCGTCGCGCTGGCGAGCGCCGGAGCCGTCACCGCGTCCGCCACCGACGAGCTCACCGGCCTGGCCGAGGAGCTCGTCGCGGCGGGCGCGCCGGGCGTCGTCGTGCGGGTCGACGACGGCCGCCGGGTCACCGAACTGGTCCGCCAAGCGCGCTGGACGGTCCGTGACCACCGCCTGCGGCCCACCGACCAGTTCCGGGTCGCCTCGAACACCAAGACGGTGACCGCCACGATCGCCCTCCAGCTCGTCACCGAGGGCGTCCTGGCGCTGGAGGACCCCGTGGAGAAGTGGCTGCCGGGCGTCGTCCCGAACGGTCGGGCCATCACGCTGGAGATGCTGCTCAAGCACACCAGCGGCCTGTTCGACTTCCTCGACGACCCGCGCCTGTTCGGCCTGGTCACCGGGCAGCAGCCGCGCCACTGGCCGCCCGCGGAGCTGGTCGCCGTCGCCACGGGGCACCCGCCGCTGTTCGCGCCGGGCGAGCGGTCGGACTACAGCAACACCAACTACACGCTCGTCGGCATGGTCCTGGAGCGCGCGACCGGCCAGACCTACGGCGAGTTGGTGCGACGGCGCGTCACCGGGCCGCTGCGGCTCACCGACACCCGCCTGTCCACCGACGCGACGTTCCCCGGCCGCCACGCCCACGGGTACGAGCCGGACGCCGAGCACCTGGCGCCGCACCTGCCGCCCGGCGCCCCGCCCGGCCTCGGTTTCGCCGGTCCGGAGCACCACGACCACGTGGACGTCACCGGCATCGACCTCAGCTCGATGTGGGCGGCGGCGGGCATGACCTCCACGAGCCGCGACTGGCAGCGCTTCCAGTCCGCCCTGCTCTCCGGCCGGCTGCTGCCGCGCGACCAGCTCAGGGCCATGCTCGACACCGTCCCGCAGGGCTCGGGCCCCGTCCGCTACGGCCTCGGCGTGATGGAGGCCGCCACCCGGTGCGGCACGGTCTGGGGTCACACCGGTGGCCTGCCGGGCTACTCCACCTACAGCTTCAGCGACCGCACGGGCACCCGGAACGTCACCGTCCTCACCACCCGGGTCCAGCGCTTCGCCCCGGAGAACAACGAGATCGAGCTGGAGCTGTTCACCGCGGCCGTCTGCCGCATGTACGGCAAGTAGCGCACGCGAAACGGCCCCCTCCCGGAGTGGGAGGGGGCCGTTCGCCGTGCCGGGGGCGTCTCAGCCGGCGATCATGCGGCCGGACGACTTCAGGTGCTCGCACGCCTGGGCGATGCGGGCGGCCATGCCCTGCTCGGCGGCCTTGAGGTAGGACCGCGGGTCGTAGGCCTTCTTGTTGCCGACCTCCCCGTCCACCTTGAGCACGCCGTCGTAGTTGGCGAACATGTGACCCACGATCGGCCGGGTGAACGCGTACTGCGTGTCCGTGTCGATGTTCATCTTGATCACGCCGTACGTCACCGCCTCGTGGATCTCCTCCAGCAGCGAGCCGGAGCCGCCGTGGAAGACCAGGTCGAACGGCTTGGAGCCGGCCGGCAGGCCCAGCTTCTCGGCCACCACGTCCTGACCCTGCTTGAGGATCTCCGGGCGCAGCTTCACGTTGCCCGGCTTGTACACGCCGTGCACGTTGCCGAACGTCGCCGCGACCAGGTAGCGGCCCTTCTCACCGGCGCCGAGGGCGTCCACCGTCTTCAGGTAGTCCTCGGGCGAGGTGTAGAGCTTCTCGTTGATCTCGTGCGCGACGCCGTCCTCCTCGCCGCCGACCACGCCGACCTCGATCTCGAGGATGATCCTGGCCTTGGCGGTGAGGTCGAGCAGCTCCGAGGCGATCTTCAGGTTCTCGTCCAGCGGCACGGCCGAGCCGTCCCACATGTGCGACTGGAACAGCGGGTTGAGCCCGCGGTCCACCCGCTCCTGGCTGATCGCGACGAGCGGCCGGACGTAGCCGTCGAGCTTGTCCTTCGGGCAGTGGTCGGTGTGCAGCGCGATGTTCACCGGGTACTTCTCGGCGACCACGTGCGCGAACTCCGCCAGCGCAACCGCGCCGGTCACCATGTCCTTGACCTTGGTGCCCGAGGCGAACTCGGCACCACCGGTCGAGACCTGGATGATCCCGTCGCTCTCGGCTTCTGCGAAACCACGCAGGGCCGCGTTGAGGGTCTCGGACGAGGTGACGTTGATCGCGGGGTAGGCGAACTCGTTCGCCTTCGCGCGGTCGAGCATCTCGGCGTAGACCTCGGGGGTTGCGATGGGCATCGGTGGGTCCTCCTCGGGTGCCCGGAACGCGGTGTCGGCAGCATCCTACGGGCACGGGCCGGCGAGCGAAGATGATCAACGGCATAGTGGTGTCATGGCGATCGCACGGTGGAACGGCGAGATCATCGCCGAGAGCGACAAGACCGAGATGGTGGAGGGGAACCACTACTTCCCCCTGGAGTCCGTGCACACCCAGTACCTCAGGCCGTCGGACACCACGTCGGTCTGCCACTGGAAGGGCAAGGCGAGCTACTACACCCTGCACGTCAAGGGTCAGGACAACACCGACGCCGCGTGGTACTACCCGGAACCGAGCGGGGCCGCGGCGAACATCAAGGACCACGTCGCGTTCTGGAACGGCGTGGAGATCACCGAGAACTAGTCCCGCAACGCGTCCCCGAGGTCGCGCAACGCCTGCTGGGCGTCGGGGGAGCCGACCACCTGGACGGCCACGTGGTCGGCTCCCGCGCCGTGGTGCTCGCGCAGGCGTCGCGCGACCCGTTCGACCGGGCCCCACGCGACCAGGGCGTCGACCAGCCGGTCGCTGCCACCGCCGGCCAGGTCGTCCTCGGTGAAGCCGTTCCGCAGCCAGTTGCGGGTGTGGTGCGGTCTGCCCAGGTACCCGGCCAACGCCTCCCGGCCCAGGTCACGGGCCCGTGCCGGGTCCTCCTCCAGCACCACGTGCTGCTCGGGGGCGAGCAGCACGCCCGCGCCGACGGTCTCGCGCGCTCTCGCCGTGTAGTCGGGCGTCACCAGGTAGGGGTGGGCGACGCTCGTCCGGGCGGCGGCGAGCCGGAGCAGCCGCGGGCTGAGCGCGGCCAGCGCCAGGCGGTCGCGCGGCACGTCCAGCTCGTCCAGGTAGTGGATCAGCTTCTGGTAGGGGCTGTGATGCACCTCACCCACGAGTTCACCGTTCCCGGTGCCGATGCCGACCAGGAACCGGTCGGTCCACGCCAGCGCCCGGTAGCCGTCGTTGACCTCGCCGGCCGGTGTGGTCCAGACGTTCATCACGGCGGTCGCCACGGTGATCTTCTCCGTGGCGTCCAGGAGCTCGGAGACCGTGGTCATGACGCTGCCGTCCGGCGACCCGCCCAGCCACAGGGCGCCGAAACCGAGCTCTTCCAGCTCGGCGGCGTCCTCGCCGCGGCCCACCCACCGCGCGGCCCGGTCCCACACGCCGTACCTGCCCAACTCGACCGTCATTTCGTCTCCCCGCGAACTAGGTGCTGACGACTGCCAACCGCGCCGCGGCACCATTTAGTCCTGACTTCTCCATTCGGCGCGAATGGACCAGCCCGCCTAGCTTCGCGACATGACGAAACTCGGAACCAGCGACCTCGACGTGTCGCGCCTGTGCCTGGGTGGCAACGTGTTCGGCTGGACCGCCGACGAGGACGCCTCGTTCGCCGTCCTGGACGCCTTCGCGCACGCCGGCGGCACCTTCGTGGACACCGCCGACTCGTACTCGGCGTGGGCCGAGGGCCACGTCGGCGGCGAGTCGGAGAGGATCATCGGCCGGTGGCTGCGCGACCGGGGCAACCGGGACTCGATCGTGGTCGCGACCAAGGTCGGCATGCTCCGGGGCCTGGACGACCTCAAGGCCGCCACGATCGAGCGTGCGGCGGAGGACTCGCTGCGCCGCCTCGGCGTGGAGCACATCGACCTGTACTACGCGCACAAGGACGACCTCGACACGCCGCAGGAGGAGACGCTGGCGGCGTTCGACCGGCTGGTCCGCGCCGGCAAGGTCCGGCACGTCGCCGCGTCCAACTACAGCGCCGAGCGGCTCACGTCGGCGCTGGCCGTGTCCGAGCGCGAGGGCTTCGCCAGGTTCGTCGCGCTCCAGCAGCCCTACAACCTCGTGGACCGCTCCTACGAGGGCGAGCTGTCCCGCGCGGTGGCCGACCACGGGCTCGCGTCCGCGCCGTACTGGGGCCTCGCGAAGGGCTTCCTGACCGGCAAGTACCGGCCGGGCGTCACGGTGGAGAGCGCGCGGGCCGCCGCCGCGTCGAAGTACCTGGACGACCGCGGCCTGCGCATCCTCGCGACGCTGGACGAGGTGGCGGCCGGTCACGGCACCACCCAGGCGGCGGTCGCCCTGGCGTGGCTGGCGGAGCAGCCGACGGTCGCCGCGCCCATCGCGTCGGCGCGCACCACCGACCAGCTCGCCGCCCTGCTCCCGGCCCTGGATCTGCGGCTGAAGGCGGACGAGGTGGCGGCCCTGACCACGGCCAGCGCCGTTTAACTCTCCAGTAGCTTACTGGCGGTAAGTTGCGTTACGGTGACCTCCCTGGCTGGAGCGGGCTGAGGAGGTCACCGTGGACGTTGCGGGCAAGGTTGTCCTGATCACTGGCGCGGCGAGGGGCATCGGCGCGGAGGTGGCGCGGCGGTTGGCCGCGAAGGGCGCGAAGCTCGCCCTGGTCGGGCTGGAGGGCGACCGGCTGCGGCAGGTGGCCGAGCAGTGCGGCGGCAAGGCGTGGGAGGCCGACGTCACCGACTGGGAGGCGCTCGAGACCGCGGTGAACGGCGTGGTCGACCACTACGGCGGCATCGACGTGGTCGTCGCCAACGCGGGCATCGCCGCCACCGGTTTCATCCGATCGATGGACCCCGCGGCGTTCGAACGGGTCATCGAGGTCAACCTGCTCGGGGTGTGGCGCACGGTCCGGACCTGCCTGCCGCACCTCATCGCGAGCCGCGGCTACTGCCTCGTCGTGTCGTCGTTGGCGGCGATCGTGCACATCCCGGGCAACGGGGCCTACTCCGCCGCGAAGGCGGGCTGCGAGGCGTTCGCGGACAGCCTGCGCGCGGAGGTGCGGCACCTCGGCGTGGACGTCGGCGTGGCGTACTTCTCGTGGATCTCCACGGACATGGTCGACAGCGCCGACGAGCACCCCGTCTTCGGCCCGCTGCGCAGCGGGATGCCGGGGCTCGCGGGCAAGAAGTACCCGGTGTCCGACGTCGGCAGGGCGGTGGTCCGGGCGATCACCCGCCGGTCGAAGGCCGTCCACGTGCCGGGTTGGGTCGGCGGCCTGAAGCTCTTCCGCGCGTTCACCCCGAAGGTGGTCGACCGGCAGGCGTCGAAGTCGGTGCCCGCCGCCGACCGCGAGATGGCGGCGAACGACCTGTCCGGCCTGGTCGGGCCGGGCGGCACGGCCGCCGCCGCGTCCAAGAAGGGCTAGAGCCAGACGCCGGTCAACGCCTGCCACTCGTGCACGCGCGTCTCCTTGACGACGCCGGCGGGCGTGTACGGGTCGGCGGCGAGGACCTCGCGCAGCTCGGCCTCGTCGGCGACGTCGTAGACCAGCAGGGCGCCGGACTGGTCGGCGTAGGGGCCGGAGACGAGCAGCACACCCCGTTCGACCAGCGTCCCCAAGTACTCGCGGTGCGCGGGCCGGACCGCCAGCCGCTCGTCCTGGTTGTCGCCGAACACCAACTCGACCGCGAACCGTGCCATCGAATGCCCACCTCCGTTGTGCAGCGCCGCACCGAAGCTACCCCCTGAGGAGGTAACGTCTTTTCCGTGGTCGGTCCCGATCGGAACAGCGGCGGCATCGCGCGTGTGCAGGACACGCTGACGAACCTGCGGATCCAGGACGGCGCGGCACCGGCCCCGACCGGCCCGCTGACGCTGGAGGACTTGTACCGCCAGCACCGGATGCGGCTGGTCCGGCTGGCGCTGCTGCTGGTCGACGAGCCCGCCACGGCGGAGGACGTCGTCCAGGAGGCGTTCACCGGCCTGTACCGGAACTGGAAGAACCTGCGTGACGCGCAGGCGGCTGTCGGCTACCTGCGGACCGCGGTCGTCAACGGCTCGCGCAGCGTGCTCCGACGGCGGAAGACGGCCCGCGACTACACCCCGCCGCACGTGGCGAACGCGCGTTCGGCGGAGAGCCTCGCCATGCTCACGGCCGAGCACCAGGCGGTCGTGCGGGCGCTGTCCCAGCTGCCGCCGAGGCAGCGCGAGGTGCTCGTGCTGCGCTACTACGGCGACCTCTCGGAGGCCGAGATCGCCGAGGCCACCGGCATCAGCAAGGGCACGGTGAAGAGCACCGCCAGCCGCGCGCTCGACGCCCTGCAGAAGATCATGGCCGGCAACTAGCCGATGTCCTGCAGTTCGTCGTCGGAGCCGGCGCTCGATGGCGAGTTCGACCTGGTAGCAGGGCGGCGCGTTTGACGTGGCAGGTGGCCGGGCCGCGGATCCGTTCGAGCCAGTTCGAAGCAGCGCTTCCGCCCCTGAGCACCGGCTTGCAGAACACTGCCGCCCGCCCGACCCGCCGTGACCTCGCTTCGCAGGGGTCCCCGCCCAGGGGATCCCTGTTCTTGATCCTGCCACTACGAACCGACAGAACCACCCCGCAGACCGCCGCCTGTGGATAACTCGCGATAGGCACGCGAGCGGCACCCGAGGCACGTGCGCGGCCACACCGGACTCGCCCAATCGGACACTTGGTATAGACCAATGGTGGTCCGATGCCGCAGTATCGGTCCTCGTGGCGCGCACAAGGCACGTGATAGCCGTCGACGTCGGCGGTACCGGGACGAAAGCGGCCCTGGTCGCCGGCGAGCCCGGCGGGGTGGTGGCGGTGAGGCAGCAGCGGCGCGGGACCCGGCCCGGCGGTGACGCCGTGGTCGAGGACGTGGCCGCCCTGGTCGCCGGGCTGCGCGCCGCCTCCGAACACCCGGTCGAGGCGGTCGGCCTGGTCGTGCCCGGCATCGTGGACGAGGTGACCGGCACCGGCGTCTACTCGGCCAACCTCGGCTGGGCCGACTACCCGTTCCGCGACCGGATCGCGGCGGCGACCGGCCTGCCCACCGCGTTCGGCCACGACGTGCGGGCCGGTGGCCTGGCCGAACTGCGCCAGGGCAACGCCCGCGACCTGACCGACGCGGTGATCATGCCGATCGGCACCGGCATCGCCGCCGCCCTCGTCCTGGACGGCCGGGTCTCCTCCGCGCCGGGCGAGGTCGGGCACGTGGACGTCGGCCACGGCGACCCGTGCGGTTGCGGCCAGACGGGTTGTGTCGAGGCACGGGCGAGCAGCGCCGCGATCGCCCGCCGCTACACCGAACGCACGAACCGCCAGGTCAACGGCGCGGCGGACGTAGCCAGGCTGCTCACGGAGGGTGACGACGACGCGGCGGCGGTGTGGCGCGAGGCCGTCGACGCGCTCGCGAAGGGCATCCTGCTGGTAGCCGCGCTGCTGGGGCCGCGAGCCGTGGTGCTCGGCGGCGGACTGGCGCTGGCGGGTCCGAAGTTGACGGATCCGCTGGGCGGACGACTGGACGAGCTGATCACGTTCCAGCGACGCCCGGAACTGCGGCTGGCCGCGTTGGGCGACGAGGCCGGGTGCCTCGGGGCCGCGCTGCTGGCCATCGACATGCTGGAGGAGAGATGAGCACGTGGGGTGGACCCGTGGACGTGACCCTGACCGGTGGTCGGGTCGTCACGCCCGACGGGGTGCTCGAACAGGGGTGGGTGGCGGTGCGGGACGGCCTGATCGCGGCCGTCGGCGAGGGGGCGCCACCGGAGGGCCCGACGACGGACGTGGACGGCGGCTGGCTCGTGCCGGGCTTCGTCGACATCCACTGCCACGGCGGCGGCGGTGAGGCGTTCACCAGCGCCGACCCGGCCCGGGTGATCAAGGCGGCGAACGCGCACCGCAGGCACGGCACCACCACGCTGCTGGCGAGCCTGGTGTCCAGGCCGATCCCGGAGCTGGCCCACCAGGTCGAGGCGCTGACCGAGCTGGTGCGGGACAACGTGGTCGCGGGCATCCACCTGGAGGGCCCGTTCCTGTCCGCCGCACGGTGCGGCGCGCACGACCCGGCGATCCTCCGCCCGCCGGACCGCGCCTCGATCGACAGGCTGCTCGACGCGGGCGGCGGCGCGGTCCGCATGATCACCGTCGCGCCCGAGCTGGAGCACGGCGTGGACGCGGTGCGCCACCTCGTCGCCAACGACGTCCTGGCCGCGATCGGCCACACCGACGCCACCGAGGCGCAGATCCGGCCGGCCGTCGAGGCGGGCGCGACGGTGGCCACCCACCTGTTCAACGGGATGCGCCCGCTGCACCACCGCGAGCCCGGCCCGATCGGCGCGCTGCTGGACGACGAGCGCGTCACCGTCGAGCTGATCTGCGACCTGGTGCACCTGCACCCGACCGCCGTCCGCCTCGCCGCACGGCACGCGGGCGTGCACCGGACCGTCCTGGTGACCGACGCGATCGCGGCGGCGGGTGTCGGCGACGGCGTCTACGACGTGGGCGGCCTGGAGGTGCGGGTGGTGGACGGCGTGCCGACGCTGGCCGGTGGCGCGTCCCTCGCGGGCAGCACGCTGACCATGGACGCGGCGTTCCGCAACGCGGTGCAGTCGTGCGGCCTGACCATCGAGGAGGCCGTGCACGCCACCTCGACCCGGCCGGCCCGGCTGCTCGGGTTGCAGGGCCGCACGGGTGAGCTGCGCGCCGGTCTCGCGGCCGACGTCGTGGTGCTGGACGCGGAGCTGAAGCCGCGCGAGGTGATGAGCCGGGGCGCGTGGGTGAAAGACTGAGCCGGTGCCCGAAGACCACGAGAAGCTGGTGGCCGACGCGTTGCGCGCCCAGGCCACCAGCTCCGGCGCGCATCCCCACGTGCCCGTGCGGCGGGCCCGCCCGGCGTTGGGCGCGGGGTGGGTGCTGCTGCTGGCGGTGCTGCTCGGGCTGGCCGCGGGCACGGTCGTGGCGGTCATGACGCTCAGGTAGTGCCTGTACCGTGGTCGCCGTGACGGTCGCGCTCACCTCTTCCACGGTTGCCCTTGGTCCCGATTGGCTCGACCCGCAAATCCTGCTCCAAGGACTCGGGCCGTACATGCTGGTCGGGCTGTGCTTCATCGTCTTCGCGGAGTGCGGCCTGCTGGTGGGGTTCTTCCTGCCCGGCGACTCGCTGCTGTTCACCGCGGGCCTGTTCGTGGCCTCGGGGCTGCTGGACTACCCGCTGTGGCTGGTGTGCCTGCTGCTCACGGCGTGCGCGCTCGCGGGCAACGTGGTCGGCTACTGGATCGGGTACCGCGCCGGACCGGCGTTGTTCAACAAGCCCGAGTCGAAGATCTTCAAGAAGGAGTACGTCGACAAGACGCACGAGTTCTTCGACAAGTACGGCGCGCGCGCGATCGTGATGGCCCGGTTCGTGCCGATCGTGCGGACGTTCATCACCGCCATGGCGGGCGTCGGCCGGATGGACGCGCGCAAGTACTTCACGTACTCGCTGATCGGCGGCGTCGCCTGGGCCGCGGGCCTCACGGTGCTCGGCTACTTCCTCGGCCAGATCCAGTTCGTGCGCGACAACCTCGAGATGATCCTGATCCTGATCGTGCTGATCTCGGTCGTCCCGATCATCATCGAGATCGTCAAGGCGCGCCGCGAGAAGAAGAGCCTGCTCGCGCAGGAAGCCGCCGACATCACCCAGGTCATCGACCGGGTGGACGAGACCCAGCGCATCAAGCCCCTCGACTAGAACCCCTGCGGGGTCGCGTCGGTCGTTCGCGCCATCCCGTGCGGTCGCGGGGGGGGGGGGGGGGCCCCCCCCCGGGGGGGGCGCGGGGGGGGGGGCGGGGGGGGGGGGGGGGGGGGCCGCCGCGTCGGTCGTCCGGTGCCCATCCTGCGGCGATCACGCTTTTCGATCGTCGCGGGATCGGCGGCGGACGACCGACTTCCAGGCGATCGCGCCGCCGTCTGCGGAGCAGCGGCCATCAAACACTGAACATCGAGCCCGGGTTGAAGAGGTTCTCCGGGTCCAGCGCGCGCTTGATCTCGCGGTGGACCCGCAGGCCGACCGGGCCGATCTCGCGCGCCAGCCACTCGCGCTTGATCTTGCCGACGCCGTGCTCGCCGGTGATCGTGCCGCCGAGCGCCAGCCCCAGGGCCAGGATCTCGTCGAACGCCCGCCGCGCCCGCGCGAACTCGTCCGCCGACGCCGCGTCGTAGACGATCGTGGGGTGCATGTTGCCGTCGCCGGCGTGCCCGACCACGGCGATCCGCAGCGCCACCGACTCGCTGATCCGCTCGCACCCGGCGATCAGGTCGGCGATCCTCGTCCGCGGCACGCACACGTCGTCGGTCAGCCACGCCCCGTAGATCTCCAGCGCGGGCAGCACGGCGCGCCGCGCGGTCAGCAGGTCGCGCCCCTCGCCGAGGTCGTCGGTGGCGTAGACGAGCTCGGCGCCCGCCGCGACGCACGCCTGCTCGATCGCCGCCAGCTCGTGCCGCCCCGCCTCGCCGCCCGCGTCGGACTGGCACATCAGCAGCGCCGCGCCGGCGTTCAGGTCGGTCTTCAGGTACTGCTCGACGGCCCGGATGGACGTGCGGTCCATGATCTCCATCAACGACGGCACGATGCCCTCGGTCACCACGCGGCTCACCGCGGCGCCCGCGTCCGCCGTGCTGCCGAACGTGGCCACCAGCGTGGCGGGCGCCTGCGGCAACGGCCGCAGCGCCAGGGTCGCCCGGGTGATCACGCCGAGCGTGCCCTCGCTGCCGATGAACAGCTTGGTCAGGTCGTACCCGGCGACGCCCTTGACGGTGCGCCGACCGGTCCGCAGCAGCTCGCCGTCGGCCAGCACCACGTCGAGCCCCAGCACGGAGTCCGTGGTCACGCCGTACTTCACGCAGCACAGCCCGCCCGCGTTGGTGGACAGGTTCCCGCCGATGGTGCACCAGTCGTAGCTGGACGGGTCGGGCGGGTAGAACAGCCCGTGCTTCTCCACCGCGCCGCGCAGGTCGAGGTTCACCACGCCCGGCTCGACCACGGCCAGCCGGTTGTCCGGGTCGACCTCTACGATCGCGTTCATCTTCGTGGTCACGAGCACCACGCAGCCCTCGACGGCGTTCGCCGCGCCGGACAGCCCGCTGCCCGCCCCGCGCGGCACGATCGGCGTCCGAGCCGCCGCGCAGGCCCGCACGACCGCCTGCACCTGTGCCGCGGACGTCGGCAGCACCACCGCCAGCGGCTGCCCGTAGGGAGCCAACGGCATCATGTCGCGCTGGTAGCTCGCGGTCACGTCGACGTCGGTCAGCACCGCGTCGGCGCCGACGGCGGAGCGGAGTTCGGCGAGCAAGGCCTCCATCCGTCCACGCTAACCCGCGTGACGGTGATCACTCCAGTCCGTGTTCACGCCGGTGCGGACCGCCACGTCCCCGAGGCTTCGGCAACGCGTTATCCCCATGTCGCCCAGTCGACGCCGAGGTCCCACGTAGGCTGCATGGCGTGGTGTTGTCCGCAACGTCCGAGACTGTCGCATTCGTTCAGCTCGATTCCGCAGGCCCGATGGCCGTGTGGCTGATCACGCTGAGCTTCATCTTCTTCGAGTGCGCCTTCATCTTCGGCCTGTTCCTGCCCGGCGATTCGCTGCTGTTCGCCGCCGGTGTGGTGCTCGCGTCCCACGAGGCCGAGCTGTCCGCCTGGCTGCTGTCGGGGGTCGCGCTCGCCGTGGCCGTCGTCGGCAACCAGATCGGCTACTACATCGGCCGGCACACCGGCACCCGCCTGCTGGCCCGCCGCGGCGGCAAGGTCCTCAACAAGGAGAACCTCGCCAAGGCCCGCGACTTCCTCGACCGACGAGGCTTCTGGGCGATCGTGCTGGCCCGGTGGATCCCCTGGGTCCGCACGCTGGCGCCGATGATCGCCGGCGCGGCGCGGATGGACCCGAAGCGGTTCATGCTGGCCACGACCATCGGCGCGATCGCGTGGGTGCCGACGCTGGTGCTGGCCGGCTACTACGGCGCGGGCCTGCTGACCTCCGTGCCGTGGCTGGAGACGGTGGCGGTCGTCGTGAGCATCGCGTTCTTCGTCTTCGGCACCGCCTACGGCCTGTTCCGGTACCGGCAGGAGATGAAGAAGCCGGTGGACGAAGAGGTCACCGCGGCGTCGTGACGCTCACAGCACCTCGGTGATCACGAGGTCGGCGGCGGACTTGGACGCGTTCACCATGAGCGCGTTCACGTGGTCGGTGCCGTGCAGCACGCGTTCGCTCGCGTCCTCCACCGACCGCCCGTACCGGACGTGCCGGTCGATCAGGCGCGCCACCCGCAGGCCTTCGTCGATCATCAGGAACCACGCCTCGTCCAGCACGACCCGCACGCGCTTCCACTTGTCGTACTGCATCAGCAGGTAGTTGCCCTCGGTGACGACCAGCGGCACGGCCGGGTCGACCGGCACCGCGCACGCGATCGGCTCCTCGATCTCGCGGCGGAACTCCGGCGCGTACACCACGTCGGGCCCGCACGCCTTCAGCCGGCCGAGCAGGTCGACGTAGCCGGGGACGTCGAACGTGTCCGGCGCGCCCTTGCGGTCGGCGATGCCCAGCCGGTCCAGCTCGCGCTGGGCCAGGTGGAAGCCGTCCATGCCGACCAGGGCGGCGTCCTCGCCCAGCGCGTCGACCAGCCGGCGCGCCAACGTCGACTTGCCCGAGCCCGGCGCGCCGCCGATGCCGAGGAGCCTGCGCTCACCGGTGTCCACCAGCAGCCGCGCCCGGTCGACCAGCTCGTCGAACTTCACCCGCTGTCCCGCCACCGTCCCAGCTCCTCCACCCAGTCCCACGCGGTGTGGCGCACCCGCACCGCGGCGACCTCGTTCGCGGACCGGACGGCGTCCTCCACCGCCAGGCCCTCGGCGACCGCGACCGCCAGGGCACCGTGCCACACGTCGCCCGCGCCGTTGGTGTCGCGCGCCTCGACAACTCCTACCGGTTGCGAACCGGTGACACCACCACGCGACCAGGTGACGGGACGCGGGCCGTGCGTGCGGATCACCAGCGGCACGCCCCTGGCGTGCAGCTCGGCCTCCGACAGCTCGAACGCGGCCGAGCACGCGGCCACGTCCACCAGCGGCAGCAGGTCGTCCAGCACGGGTTTCCAGCTGCCCGCGTCCAGCACCACGGGCACGCCCAAGCGTCTCGCGTGACGTGCGGCCTGGAGGGCGAGCGGCCCGAGGTGGCCGTCCACCAGCACCACGTCGGACGCCTCCACCAGCGCCGGGTCCACGGCGACGTCCGCGTCGAACCCGGCGGCGTTGCGCGAGATCACGGTCCGCTCGCCGTCGCGCTCGCGCACCGCGACCATGCTCAGCGCCGGACCGCCGGCGCCGACCGAGCGCACCTCAACCGGGTGCAGCCGCGCCAGCGCGAAGTCGCCGAGCTCGCCGCCCAGCGCGGTCAGCAGCACGGCCCGGTGCCCCAGCGCGGCCACCGCGCGCGCCGCGTTCGCCGCCGGACCGCCGGGCGACAGGTGCACGCCGAGGGACTGCACCTTCTGCCCGGGGACGGGGAACTCGGCCACCCGCTGGCTCACGTCGACGGTCGTCAGCCCGACACACAGCACAGAAGCCACGGCGCCTCCCTCCTACCAGGTAAAGTCCCCACGCAATCGCTTGCGCCAGCCCGAACGGGGACGAGTCCATGGTCACCATGCGGGAGGTCGCCAGTCTCGCCGGCGTCTCCATCACCACGGTCTCACACGTGATCAACGAGACCAGGTCGGTCGCCTCGGCGACCAGGGAACGGGTGCTCAAGGCGATCGAGGAGACCGGCTACACCGGCGACGCCATCGCGCGCTCGCTCGTCACCGGCGGCACGAAGTCGCTCGGCCTCGCGGTGTCGCTGGTCTCGCACCCGTACTTCGCCGAGCTGATCGCGGCGATCGAGGGCGAGGCCACCAGGTCGGGCTACACGCTCGTGCTCATCGACACCCGCGACACCGCCGAGTCCGAGCAGGCCGCGGTGCGGATGCTCCGCTCACGGCGGGTGGACGGGGTGCTGCTCACGCCGACGTCCGGCTCGGCCGCGTTGCCCGAGCTGCGCCGGTTGGGCGTGCCGACGGTGCTGGTGGACCGGCTCACCGTGGCCAAGGACGTCGACCAGGTCGGCCCGGAGAACGTGCAGGCCACGTCGACGCTGGTCCGGCACCTGGCCGAGCTGGGCCACCGGCGGATCGGGCTGGTGTCCGGCCAGCCGGGGCTCGCGACCACGGACGAGCGGGTGCTCGGCTACCGGCTCGGGCTCGGCCGGGCGGGGCTGGCGTGGGACGAGGACCTCGTGCGGCCGTCGTTGGAACCGCTGCTCGGGCAGGTCTCGGGCGTGGTGGTGAACGACCACCAGGTGCTGGTGGACGTGGTGCGCACGGCGCGGGCGCGCGGTGTCCGGATCGGGTCGGAGCTGGCGCTGGTGACCTACGACGAGGTGGAGTGGGCCGAGCTGGTCGACCCGCCGCTGACCTCGATGGCGCAGCCCGTGGAGGAGATCGGGCGCACGGCGGTGCGGCTGCTGCTGGCCCGCATCGAGGACCCGGACCGGGCACCGGAGACGATCCGGCTGCCGCCCGTGCTGCGGCACCGGCAGTCGTGCGGCTGCCACTGACGGCTCAGCTCCGCGACGGCGGGATCCCGTCGCGCTCCAGCAGGGCGGCGGCCTCCAGCGCCATCCAGCCGCCGAGCTGGACGGACAGGTCGCGCTCCGGACCGTTGCCCTTCACCGCGGGTTCGGACCACTCCGGGCCGAACAGCGGTCCGCTCACCACCGCGGTCCGGTTCGCCCACACCGCGTTCGCCGAGCCGAACACGAGGTCCGCCGCGCGTGCCGCCTGGGGCCGGTCGAGCCGCAGCGCGGCCTGCGCCAGGTAGCGGGCGAGGATGCCGCTGAACAGGCCGCCGTCGCCGCCGCCGTGCCCGCGCAGGACGCCGTCGGTGGCCAGGTGCTTGTCGACGGCGTCGATGATCCGCGCCGCCTTGTCCTGGTAGCGGCCCCCCAGTTCGACGCACGCGCCGAGCACCACGCCCTGGCAGTAGGTGTAGAAGTTCTTCTCGACCTCGCGGATCGTGCCGTCGGGGTGGACGTGCAGCCCGTCCCACACCAGCCCGGTCTCCGGGTCCGCCAGGTTGTCCTCGACCCAGTCCACGATGGAACGGGCGCGGGCGAGGTCAGCCCGCGCGCCGAGCCGGGCGAACAGGATCGCCGCCGGACCGTTGGCGGGCACGTTCTTGAAGTCGTCGTCGCGCCGCCACCAGATGCCGCCGCCGCCGTGGTCGGTCCAGCCCGCGCGGAGGCGATCGGCGATCGTGGCGATGGCGTTCGGCTTGGCGATCCCGACTTCCCGCTCGGCGCGCAACAGCGCGAGGCCGAGCCACGCCACGTCGTCGTAGTAGTCGTTGGTCCAGCCGACCAGGTTGCGCACGCGGATGCCGCGCACGAGCCGCTGCACCAACGCCACCCGCGCGTCCTTCGGCGAGCGGAGCTGGGCGTCCAGGACGCAGTCCAGCAGGTGCGCCTGCCACCAATAGCCGAACCGGACGTGCAGCCGGGCGGGCCAGCCGGGCGGCCAGGCGACCGCGCCGAGGGCCGTGCCCGGAACCCCCCAGACCCGACGCAGGTGCCGGGACTCGACGGCGCGTTCGGCGACACCGGCGCGCGCGGCGAGGAGCTTCGGTGGTGACGTCACCTCACCAGCGTGCCGACTGAACCGTTCAAGAAGCTCGCCGGAACAGTTCCCAGTGGTAGAGCCCCATCGCGACGCTCGTGGTCAGGTTGTAGCTCGACACCTTCGGCCGCATGGGCAGCGAGACCACCAGGTCCGCCCGCGCCCGCACCTCGGGCGACAGCCCGTGCCGCTCCGAGCCGAAGGCCAGCACCGCGTCGTCGGGGATCCGCACGTCGCGCAGCTCCCGGCCGTCGGCGTCGAACGCGATCACCGTGCCGCGGACGTCGTCGATCCCGTCCAGCCGGCCGACGGGCAGCGCGAAGTGCAACCCGGCGCTGCCGCGCAGGACGTTCGGGTGCCACGGGTCGACGTCGCCGAGCGACACCACCCCACCGGCCCCGAGCCCGGCCGCCACCCGGATCACCGCGCCGAAGTTGCCCAGGTTGCGCGGGTTGTCCAGCAGCACCAGCGGCGCGCTGCGCCCCTCGCGCCCCCACTCGACCACGGGCCGTTCGGCGAGCCCACCGACCCCGGTCGGGTGCGACCGCCCGATGACGCGCTCGAACTCGGCCGCCCCGACCACCCGCGCCTGCTCGAAGACCTCCACGAGGTCGGGCGCGTGGGATCGCGCGAGCCCCACCGCTTTGTCCCGGTCGAGCACCACCACGGTCCCCACCGATCCCCCGAACCGAACCGCGTGCTTGACCGCGTGAAACCCTTCGAGGACCACTCGCTGGACCACGTCACCCCCGGCGTCGGTACGACCGTGGCGATCGTAGTCACGGCAGTGCGGACGGCGTGTCGAGCTTCAAGCCGACCTTCCGGTAGCCGGGCAGGTCGCGCACGGTGAGCGACGCGACCATGCGGCCCTCCCGATCCAGGGACGCGGTCAAGACGTAGTCGTCACCGGGCGTGAGTCCGAGGTGCTCGAAGTTCACCGCCCATCGCTTCGGGAGAACGATCCGGTACTCGACCACTTTCGTGATCTCGCTGAACGACACGAGAAAGCTGTCCGGTCCATCGCCGGACACGAAGGGCAGGCACTTCTTCGGCCAGAACACATCCGCGACGAAGGTGAATTCTTCACCCCGGAAGATCGGTCGGTCGAGGTGGACGAACGCTTTGACCTGACCTTTGCGGATCCAGCGGTGAGTGCTGTCCAAGCGCGTGCCGCCGAGACCGTGCCGTGCGGGAGTGCGGACTTCGACCTTCACCCTGCCCTGGTGTTTCTCCGGCCAGTCCCAGTTGACCCGGTCGTGGAAGCTGACGAAGTCCAGCCGGTCGCATTCCGCCACGACGGTGAAGCACACCCGCTGGTCCACGTCGCCGTTCTCGCTGACCCGGACTTCCTGCAACCATGCTTGAACGCGCCAGCACCGCCCGCGTTCCTTCTCGATCAACGCGCAGTAGTAAGCCAGAAGACTCGAGTGAAGGTCGGCGGTCCACGCCTTCTTCCGACGACGAAACCAGTCCACTCGCGTCCACCCCCTCGCCAGCAGGGTAGGACTTGGACATGATGCTTTACGGCGATGTAGCTCGAACAGCCGCGCGTGATGTTAGACCGATTCAGTGACAAGCTTCGGTGTGCGTCGGCGAGGCCTGTTCATCGCGTCGTTTGAGGTAGTAGCCGGTCCACGAGACCAGCACGACGACCGCCACGAGCACCTGCACCAGGCGTGCGGCGGAGTCCGGGTAGAGGACGCCGTCGATGTAGGTGTCGATGAAGCCGTTGGGGAGTTGCGGTCGGCCGGCGGCGGCGCGGAGTTCGTTCTCCAGCCACGTGAGGGGGCAGGCGAGCGGGAACAGGACGATCAGCAGGCCCCAGGCCGCCATCGCCAGGTGGAAGTACAGCACCCTCGGCCACCGCCAGGCCAGGAACCCCCCGACCACGAGGAAGACCAGCACGGCGAAGTGCACCACCATGACCAGCTCGGCTAAAGCGTGCGCGACCATAGCGACCTCCCTGCTTCCCACAGTAGGCCGCCAAGCGATCACGTGCCGCCTCAATTACGCGGCACGCCCGCGTTCAGCCCCGCGGCAGCGCCTGCCACGGCACCCGGCCCGCCACGTCCAGCAGCAGGTCGGTCAGGTGGGCGAGCGGGGCCTGCAGCAGCGGGCCCGGCACGGCGGCGGCGAGGTTGTGCTCGTCGAACGCGATCGCCACCCCGTTCGCCCGCGGGTCCTGCACCAAGCCCTGCGTGAGGCCGGAGGCGAGCAGCGCGGAGGCGAACGCGGGGTTGCGGCGGCGCACCTCGTAGCGCGCGTCGAACACCGGGTCGCCGGACTCGACGAACTGCTCGAACAACCCCCACACGCTGTCCTCGCGCGGGCTGATCAGCACCCACGGGCCCGGCATCGGGCGGGGCACGACCACCACCGCGTAGGTGCGGTACTCCGACGTGACCACGTTGTCCGCCCGGAACACCACCTCCACGGCCAGCACGGGCACACCGCGCCAGTGGCCGACGAGCTGGAACTTCACCCGGCTCCGGTCGGCCTCCAGCATCCGCCCGATCTGCGGCACCCGTTCCTGGAAGCCCTGGTCCTCGGCGACGAACCGCCACCCCAGGGACGCCTCCAGCGCCCGCATCTGCTGCTCCCACTGGTTCACGAACTGCTGGTTCGTGAACGGGTTCCGCTTCCGACGCGCCAACCCCACCGCGACCCCGACGCCCAGGATCGCCACGATCACCAGCAGCAGGACCAGGGCGCCCGCCATGTCAGGCCAGGCCCAGGTCGGCCAGGTCCAGCAGGTACCGGTACGGCAGCCCCGCCTCCTCGATCACCTCGCGCGCGCCCGTGCCGCGGTCGACGACCGTCGCGACGCCGATCACCGTGGCACCCTGCTCGCGCAGCGCCTCGACGGCGGTCAGCACGCTGCCACCGGTGGTGGACGTGTCCTCGACCGCCAGCACCCGCTGCCCGGCGACCTCGATGCCCTCGATCCGGCGCTGCATGCCGTGCTGCTTGGCCGCCTTGCGCACGACGAACGCGTCCAGCACCTCGCCCGCGTTCGCGGCGGCGTGCATCATCGCGCACGCCACCGGGTCGGCGCCCAACGTCAACCCGCCCGCGGCCACGTAGTCCCAGTCGGCGGTGAGCTGCCGGAGCAGCTTGCCGATCAGGGGCGACGCGGCGTGGTGCAGCGTCGCCCGGCGCAGGTCGATGTAGTAGTCGGCCTCGGCGCCCGAGGACAGCGTCACCTTGCCGTGCACCACGGCCAACTCGCTCACCAACCGCGCCAGCTCGGCCTTGGCCGCGGCATCCAGGACCACTTCAGTTCGCACGGCTGCCAAGAGTGTCATACCGCGCCGTACGCTGGCACACCGTGACCCTTCCCGGCACCGACACCTTGATCATCGAGCAGCCCTGGGGCGTGCTGCGCCACCTGCTGGGCACCAGGTACCGGAACGACGTCTACGACGGCGGTGGCGCGTTGATCGCGTCGGTCTCCGAGCGCCGGTTCCTCGGGCCGCTGCGGAAGTTGTTGCGCGCCACCGCGTTCTCCGGCCGGACGACGTTCGACCTCGCCCTGGCCGACCGCGGGCGGCAGCTGCTGCTGATCCGCAAGGGGTCCGGCAAGCCGCCGACGCGCGTGACGTGGCCGAACGGCTCGGTGGTCGGCTCGGTGCGGCACGAGGGGCACGGCGCCTACGGCCTGCTCGACGCGGGCGGGCAGCGGCTGTGCCTGCTGCACGAGGTGGCGTCGTTCAGCCCGGGCGCGATCGTGAAGCGGGACGGGCGGCGCGTGCGGCGGGACGTGCTGACCCTGCGGCCGGGCACGCCGGACCCGGTCCGCTCGCTGGCGATCGCGGCGGCCGTGGCGTACGACGTGGTGCGCGGGGTGGGGACGAACCACACCAGCGCGGGCGGGTTCGACTTCCCCACGTTGACCTGAGCCCGGACCGACCGGCACGCGCCGCGCCTCAGCGCTGATCGACCCCGCGCGTCCAGCCTCGGTGCGGACCTTCGCGCAAGGTCGCGGGCGGGTTGCGTCGCCGGTGCGGATGCGGGAGGTGACCATGCTCGGTGGACGGCGGGCGTGTCGTCCCAGGGCGGCGAATCGAGCCGGGTACAGACGCTCGGCCCGCCGGTCTTGACGACGAACACGTGGTGCGCGCCGCGTGCGTGCGGGTGGCGGGCGTGGTCGCGTTGGGTGTGCGGCGCGTCGGCGCTGCTCACCACCCCGGCCGGGTTGGTCGTGTCCGCAACGGCGTGAATCCGGCCGGCCCTTCGCCGGCGGGGACCTGTCGCCGACCCGCGACGATCCCGCCATCGTGGCACGACACGGCCATCAGGTGCACCCAGGGCCCGCCGATTCGGCCGAACGAGCCGGCCACGGACTTGCCGTCGATGTGCCGCCCTTCGCACGCACCCGGATTCGTCGCCCGTCCGAAGCTGCGCAGGCGTCCCCGCCAAGGGGACCCCTGCTTTTATCCTGCCCAGCGGTCCGACAGTTCGGGGTGGTCAGGCCGGCACCTGTGGACAACTCCGCGGAGCCCTCGGCGCCAGGCCTGACCTCCCCTCGTCTACCAGGCGTCCTCGGTGAACTTGTTCGGCTCGTCGTCGTCATCGTCGCCGCGCCCACCCGGCCGGGACGAGCCCGCCGAGACGACGTCCTCCGGGTCGTTGCCCTCCTGGATCGCCGTGTACGCGCGCTGCAGGTCCGGCACACCGGTCTGCAGAGCGCGCTGCACACCCTCATCGTCCACGGCCCGCCCGGACGCGATGTCCTCCCAGGACATCTCGCCCGCGTCGACCCGCCGTGCCAGCTCCTTCAGCTCACGGGGCGCGCCGGGGCTGTGGGCGAACCGCGAGATCTCGGCGAAGTCCGCCTGCGTCAGCCCCCGCGACCGCAGCTGCACCTGGCTCGCCGCCCGCGCGGTCTCCTCGACGTTCGCCATCCGCTTCTCGACGTCGGCGACCAGCGCGTCCAGCTTCGCCTTGTCATACGGGAACGTCACTGCCCATCACCCCCACCGGACCCGGAGCCCGAACTCGCGCCGGCCGGAGCGGGCGCCGGTGATGTGGGCGGCGGCTGGCTGTAGCGGCCGTTCGCCGCGTTGCCGGCTTTGCCCAGGCCGTAGGCGCCCAGCCCGACACCGATCGCCCCGGACTTCGCCGCGGCCACGCCGTTGTCGTACTTCTCCTTGCCGTCCTGGTACCCGTCGACCACGTCGAGCAGGTCGCTGACGTCGCGCACGTCCTTCAGCTTGGACAGCGCGGTGCCCATGGCCACGATGCCGTCAATCATGCCCTGGACGCCCTCGATCAGCGTCTGGATCGAAATGATGATCTTGCGGATGGCGTCCACGATCTGGATCGCGTCGTAGACCATCCACACCGCGCGGCCCCAGCCGACGACCGGGATCCACGCCGTCATCGCGGCTTCCATCAGCTTGCCGACCAGCATGTCCAGCAGCGTCAACGCCAGGCCGCACGCGGTGCGGCAGGTACTCGCCGTCGAGCGGAACTGGTTGCCGATGATCCGCGCGATCTGCGAGTCCGCCTCGATGGCGATCACCCACATGGTGCCCATGCGCGTCTCGAACGCCTTGGCCGCGTCACCGTCCCAGTGCGACGATAGCTGCTCGGCGCCCGCGTCCACGTTGTGCCGCACGGAGTCGAGCGCCTTGGCGACCCGGTCCCACGCGTTGGCGTTCTCGTCGATCTTCTCGAAGTCGCCGAGCAGCGGCTTGATCAGCGCGTCGAGCAGGTTCTCGCCGGTGACCTTCTCGTAGATCCAGTTGACGCCCTGGATCTTCCAGCCGGCCTTCTCGATGAGCTCCTTGGTCGACTGCCGGCCGGGCCGGTCCTCCGCGGCGGCGCTGAGCGCGACCGACGGGTCTTCGACGTCCGCGTACGCGGTCATCGGCCGCCACCTCCGAGCGACGGGGCCTCGGACACGCTGTGGAGCTGGGAGAGCACCCGGTCGAGGACGCTCATCACCATCTCCTCGTTCTTCTCGTACATGTCGGCGGCCTTGTTGAGGCTCTCCGCCTCCTTGACCATCATCTGGTTCGCGAAGTCGAGGGTCTCCCCGTAGAGGGACGCCACGCCCGTCACGATGGGCTGCAGCAGCGAGAGCAGACCGGTGAACCCCGAGGTGTCGCCACCCTTGGAGATCGCGTGGTCCTTGATCGTCATGAAGTGCTGCGCGTTGCGCGTCAGCAACTCGCCGTAGCCGCGGAGCTCAGGCGGCTCCACGCTGAACTGTTCGCCCATGGACGGTTCCTCCCTGTTCCAACTAGTGGAGTGGGACGGACCGGACCGGGTTCGGGTTCCCGGCTCTTTATGTGCGTCCTCGTCCGCCCGCCGCGCGGGAGGCTATCCGCCTGAGCAGCGCGCGCGGAACCAGCCGGGCCAACACCGTGATGGCTTTGTACTGGGCGCCCGGCACGGACAGCGTCCGGCCCGCGCGCAGGTCGGCGAGGCAGTCGTGCACCACCCGGTCGGCGTCGAGGTAGAACAGGTCGGGGGTCGAGGACATGTCGATCTTCGCCCGTTGGTGGAACTCGGTGCGCACGAAACCCGGGCACAACGCCATCACGCGCACACCAGTGCCCGCCGTGGCCATCGACATGCCCTCGGAGAACGCGGTCACCCACGCCTTGTCCGCGCTGTAGGTCGTGCCGCGGCCGGGCAGGAAGCCCGCCACGCTGGACACGTTGACCACCGCGCCGCGCCCGCGTGCCACCATCCCCGGCAGCGCCGCGCGGGTCAGCCTCAGCACGCTCGTCACGTTCACGTCCAGCTGGGACTGCAGCTCCAGCGGGTCGGCGGTGGAGAACTCCGACGAGATCGCGAAGCCCGCGTTGTTGACCAGGAGGTCGACCTCGCGTTCGGCGAGGAAGTCGGCGACCTTCGTGCGGCCGGCGTCGGTGGCCAGGTCGGCGGGCAGCACGTCGGCGGCGATGCCGTGCGCGGCGCGCAGCTTGGCCGCCGTCTCCTCCAGCCGCCGTTCGTCGCGGGCGACGAGCACCAGGTCGTGCCCCTCGGCGGCGAGCCTGCGGGCGAACGCGGCGCCGATGCCCGACGACGCGCCCGTCACCAGGGCGGTCGGCGGCGTCACGGCTTGCGCCCGAACTGCGGGCGGTGGACCTCGCCACCGGTGTCGGACTCGGGGTCGGCCTCGAACGGGTCGATCACGTCGGCCAGTTCGCCGAGGTCGCGCAGGAGCCGTTCCAGGCGGGCGGGGGTCGAGTTGGGCGGTGCGGCGGCGAGCACCCAGTCGTCCTCCAGCCAGACGACGGTGACGTCACCGCCGATCTCCTCCGCGGCGTCGACCAGGTCGGGGGTTATGAGCTTGCGCGCGGCGGGCAGCTCGCTGACGAACGCGTACCGCGAGCCGACCGGTCCGAGCAGGTCGGGCATCTGGTCGCGTTGGAACGGCACGCTCGGCAGCCACAGCTCGATGACCACGGGCAACGCCCGGCGGCAGCGCACGCCGACCAGCACGGAGTTGACCTTGCCGCCGGTCTCGTGGTCGAGCACGTAGACCTGGCGGCGGCCGTCGGCGGTGAAGGTGGAGCCGGCGACGACGTCCTTGGCCACGCCCACGCCGTAGTAGGCGATGGCGCCGCTCTCCCAGCGGGTGGGCAGCACGTGGTCGGTCTCCTCGAACTGCCAGCCGCGCAGCGCCGCCCAGCGGCGGCGTTCGCGGTTTCGCGCGGTTCGCTGTGCCCGGTCGGTCGCGAGCAGGGCGAACCCCGCGACGCCCGCTACCGCGGCGACGGTGAACCAGACCCACGCCGGTATGCCCACGGTGCGAGAGTAGCGGGCGGCGATGAACAAACGAAGATCACTTGGGGCGTGGGTCGCGCAAACGGATCAAGCTGTTACCCGGCTCGCGGGTCTGCCGCGGTGATGGCTCAGGCACGTCCGACGACCGCCGGCCACGACTTATCCACAGGCCACAGCGTTGTCCACAGGCACGCCCCGGCCACTCGTCCGGCGTCGGTCTGGGCCGGCAGAGTAAAAATCGGGGATCCCCCGGTCGGGGACCCCTGCGGAGCGAGCCCGGAACGCGCGGGGCCCGGAAGACGCGGTGAACGCGGACCGCAGAACACGGCGGAATGCGGGACCGCAGAACGCGGCGGAATGCAGAACGGCAGAACCCCGGACTCCCGGACTCCCGGACGGAACGCTACGAGGTCGGACGGAGCGCTACGAGGCAATAGGCGGCGTGCGCGGTCAAGGCCGTGAGGTGGCGGGCGCGCTCGGGAGCCGGTGATCCCGGCTGCACCGAGCGCGTCCCGCCGGACCTCGGACGAACGTCGAACGTGCCGAGGTCAGGCCTTGCCGACGATCAGGCCCGAGTGGTCCTCCAGCACCTCGACCTTCACCGTGTCACCGTCACGCACCTCGCCCGCCAGCAGCTCCTTCGCCAACTGGTCACCGATGGACGACTGCACCAGCCGCCGCAAAGGACGGGCCCCGTACACCGGGTCGAAGCCGTTCAACGCCAGCCACTCGCGCGCGGCGGGGGTGACGTCCAAGGTCAGCCGCCGCTGCGCCAGCCGCTGCCCGAGCCGGTCCACCTGGATGTCCACGATGGACGTCAGCTCCTCGGTCGCCAGCGAGTGGAACACCACGACGTCGTCCAGCCGGTTGAGGAACTCCGGCTTGAAGTGCGTCCGCACGACCGACATCACGGCGTCGTTGCGCTGCCGCTCGTCCAGGGCGGCGTCCGCGATGACGTGCGAGCCCAGGTTCGACGTCAGCACCAGGATGGTGTTGCGGAAGTCGACCGTGCGGCCCTGGCCGTCGGTGAGCCTGCCGTCGTCGAGCACCTGCAGCAGCACGTCGAACACGTCCGGGTGGGCCTTCTCGACCTCGTCCAGCAGCACGACCGAGTACGGGCGGCGGCGGACCGACTCGGTCAGCTGGCCACCCTGGTCGTAGCCGACGTAGCCGGGGGGCGCGCCGACCAGGCGGGCCACCGAGTGCTTCTCGGAGTACTCGCTCATGTCGATCCGGATCATCGCGCGCTCGTCGTCGAACAGGAACTCCGCCAACGCCTTGGCCAGCTCCGTCTTGCCGACGCCGGTCGGGCCGAGGAACAGGAACGAGCCGGTCGGCCGGTCCGGGTCCGCCACGCCGGCACGGGTGCGCCGCACCGCGTCCGACACGACCCGCACCGCCTCGGCCTGGCCGACCACACGCTTGGCCAGCTCCTCCTCCATGCGCAGCAGCTTCGCCGTCTCGCCTTCGAGCAGCCGGCCCGCCGGGATGCCCGTCCAGGCGGAGACCACGTCGGCCACGTCGTCCGGCCCGACCTCCTCCTTCAGCATCACGGCGGCGTCCTGGGTGGTGCGGGTGGCCGCCTCCAGCTCCTTCTCCAACGCCGGGATGCGCCCGTACCGCAGCTCGGCGGCCCGACCGAGGTCACCGTCGCGCTCGGCCCGCTCCGACTCGCCGCGCAGCTGCTCCAGCTGCTCCTTGAGGTCGCGGACCTTCTCGATCGAGCCCTTCTCGTTCTGCCACCGCGCGGTCAGCCCGGACAGGTCCTCGCGCTGCTCGGCCAGCTCGGCGCGCAGCGCGGCCAGGCGTTCCACCGAGGCCGCGTCCGACTCCTTGGCCAGCGCCATCTCCTCGATCTCCAACCGGCGCACCGCGCGTTCGACCTCGTCGATCTCGACCGGGCGGGAGTCGATCTCCATGCGCAGCCGGGACGCGGACTCGTCCACCAGGTCGATGGCCTTGTCCGGAAGGAAGCGGGCGGTGATGTACCGGTCGGACAGGGTGGCGGCGGCGACCAGGGCGGCGTCGGTGATGCGCACGCCGTGGTGCACCTCGTAGCGGTCCTTGAGGCCGCGCAGGATGCCGATCGTGTCCTCGACCGACGGCTCGCCGACCAGGACCTGCTGGAAGCGGCGCTCCAGGGCGGCGTCCTTCTCGATGTGCTCGCGGTACTCGTCCAACGTGGTCGCGCCGACCATCCGCAGCTCGCCGCGGGCCAGCATGGGCTTGATCATGTTGCCCGCGTCCATGGCGGACTCGCCGGTCGCACCCGCGCCCACGATCGTGTGAAGCTCGTCGATGAACGTGACGACCTGGCCCGCGGAGTCGGTGATCTCCTTGAGCACGGCCTTCAGCCGCTCCTCGAACTCGCCCCGGTACTTCGCGCCGGCCACCATCGAGCCGAGGTCGAGCGCGACGACCTTCTTCCCGCGCAGGCTCTCGGGCACGTCGCCGGCGATGATCCGCTGGGCCAGGCCCTCGACGATGGCGGTCTTGCCGACACCCGGCTCGCCGATCAGCACCGGGTTGTTCTTCGTGCGGCGCGAGAGCACCTGCACCACGCGGCGGATCTCGGTGTTGCGGCCGATGACCGGGTCCAGCTCGCCCTTGCGCGCGCGTTCGGTCAGGTCGACGCCGTACTTCTCCAACGCCTTGTAGGTGCCCTCCGGGTCCGGGCTGGTGACCCGCGCCGAACCGCGGACCTTGCCGAACGCCTCCTTGAGCGCCTCGGGGTGCGCGCCGTGGCGGCGCAGCAGGTCGGCGACCTGGCCGCCGTGGTGGGCGAGGCCGACCAGCAGGTGCTCGGTCGACACGTACTCGTCACCCATCTCGGTGGCGAGTTCCTGGGCCTTGCCCAGCACGCGGACCGAGTCGCGGGAGAACTGGGGCGCCGACACGGACGACCCGCTGGCCGCGGGCAGCGCCCTGGTCAGCTGTTCCAGCTCCTTGTGCACCTGCTTCGGGTCCGCGCCGACGGCGGAGAGCAGGGGCGCGGTCAGGCCGTCGCCCTGGGCCAGGAGGGCGCCGAGGAGGTGGACCGGGCCGACGTCGGGGTTGCCCGCGATGGTCGCCGCCTGCACGGCGGCGGACACGGCCTGTTGCGTCTTCGTGGTCGGGTTGAAAGCGTCCATTCCTCACCTCGGTCGGTGTCGTGCGCAGGGGCCGGCGTGCGGGGCCGGCCGTCACTCCGGTCAACGTCAGAAAAGTTGAGCCAGTTCCGCTCAACCTAGTGGAATCGTGTGGTGTGGGCCACGGTGGTCGTGCCGGACCGAAACTCGAGTGCGCCCGACCGACCCCGCGGCCACGATCAGCGCATGACCTCACTGGTGCACCACATCACCATCGACTGCGCGAACGCGTACGAGCTGGCCGGCTTCTGGAGCAAGGTGACCGGCATGCCGGTCTCCGACGACGACCTCCCGGGTGACCCCGAAGCCCTGGTCGCGCTGCCGGAGGGGCCGGGACTGCTGTTCATCCAGGTGCCCGAGCCCAAGTCCGTGAAGAACCGGGTCCACCTCGACCTCCAGCCCGACACCACCCGTGACGCCGAGGTGGAGCGGCTGCTCGGGATCGGCGCGACGCTGGTGTCCGACATGCGCCGGCCGGACGGCAAGGGGTGGGTCGTGCTGGCAGATCCGGAGGGCAACGAGTTCTGCGTTGAACGCAGCGCAGCCGAGCGGTCCGAGCAGCCCTGAGGCCTGTCACCCACATGTCGCAGCCGGTTGTCCACACCGGCCCGTGAGTTGTCCACAATCCGCAGGTGGGAATCCACAGGCGACTGCGGCCCACCACACGTGGCCGACCTGCCGGCCGCCACCAGGGTGAATATCCGCCGGTAAACCCCGATCGGACGTCCCGCTGACGTGGCCGGGGTGTTGCCCGGCCCACGTCCCGTGAGGAGTCGTGCGTCTGGCGGTGGGCCGCAAGCGCCGGATTCGGTATACGTGGAAGGGAACGCCCACCCGTTCGCCGGAACGTTGTGCGACCGTCCGTAATCGCACTGCACTCGAAGGTGGCATCAAGGAGTCGACCGGCCAGTTGGCGGGTTAGTGTCCCCTCGTCGGGATGGAAGCTTGACGAGGACGTAGCGCCCTTGCTGGCGCCGCCAGAAACGTGGAGACTGCGCCCGGACCATGACTGCGAACGCCGTGTTGAGCCCCATCCCGAGCCCGCCACACCGCGAACCTCCTCCTGGTGTCACCGCTATGGTGCGGATGATCCGGGAGAGCTTCGCGGTGGTGGAGCCGCGCGCCGAAGAGGTAGCCAAGTTCTTCTACGGCATGCTCTTCAGCCTCGCGCCGGCGACCCGTGAGATGTTCCCCGCGAACATGGAGGTCCAGCGCAGCCGCCTGCTGCGCGCCCTCGTCCACGTCGTGCAGATGGTGGACAGACCGGACGACCTGATCCCGTTCCTGCGGCAGCTCGGGCGCGACCACCGCAAGTTCGGCGTGGTCAACGTGCACTACGAGTCCGTCGGCACGGCGCTGCTGGCGGCGGTGAAGAAGTTCGCCGGTCCCGCGTGGACGCCGCAGGTCGAGATGGCCTGGGCCGAGGCGTACACGATCATGGCCCGGGCGATGCAGGAGGCGGCGGCGGCCGACGACGGCCCGGCGTACTGGCACGCGACCGTGCTCGACCACCAGCGGGTGAGCTGGGACTTGGCGGTCGTGCGGTTGCAGCCGGATCACCCGGTCGGGTACCGCGCCGGGCAGTACGTGAGCGTCGAGACGCCGCAGCGCGCGCGGTTGTGGCGGTACTACTCGCCCGCGAACGCGCCGCGTGACGACGGCATCATCGAGTTCCACATCCGTTCGGTCGAGGGCGGGTGGGTCAGCCGGTCGATCGTCGGGCACACCCAACCGGGTGACGTTTGGCGCCTCGGGCCGCCGATGGGCCGGCTCAGCGTCGACCGGAAGTCCGGGCGGGACGTGCTGATGGTCGCCGGCGGGACCGGGGTCGCGCCGATGCACGCGATCATCGACGAGATGGCGCAGTGGGGCGAGAACCCGCGCGTGCACCTGTTCATGGGCGGGCGGACCCGCGAGGACCTGTACGACCTGGACAACCTCCAGCGGTTCGCCATGACCAACCCGTGGCTGACCGTGGTGCCGGTGCTGGAGTCCGACCCGGGCGCGCGCGGCGTCGAGCAGGGCACGCTCGCCGACGTGGTCACGCGTTACGGGGCGTGGGAGGAGCGGGACGTGCTGGTGTGCGGCTCGCCGTCCATGATCCGGGCGACCGTGTCGCGGATGCTGGTCGCCGGCACCCCACTCGACCGGATCAAGTACGACCCGTTCACGCTGGACTGAGCACCTTCGCGAAACTTTTTCACGTTCGCCGCCGGGGCCGTGCGGGACCTTCGGCGACACACCGCGAGCCGGCTCGTCACGACCGCGCCCGTCCCGACCGTGCCGGCCACGCCGCGCCCAGCACGGCCGCCAGCGTCTCCGGCCGGCTGGTCTGCGGGCAGTGGCCGCCGTCGACCTCGATCGCCTCGACCCCGAGCCGCTCGCGCGCCGCGCGGCGCATCCACGACGGTCGCAGCGTGCGGTCGTCGCGCGGCAGGACGTAGGTCGACGGCAGGTCGGGCACCTCGTGCACCTCGCGGTACGTCGCGGCGGGGTAGAACAGGCGCAGGGTGCGCAGCCCGGCGCGCACACCGGCCAGGTCGCAGTCGTGGAACAGGAAGTACGAGGCCACCACGGGGTCCGCGGTGGGCGGTTCGGTCAGGGAGCGCCACTCCGGGTTGAACATCTCGCCCGTGTCGACGGCCAGCTCGTCCGCCAGCGACACGGGGCCGGGGATCATCGCGGCGATCCAGGCCAGGTGGGACGCGCCGAGGGCCCGGGCGATGGCGGGCATCAGCAGGCCGGCGCCGGAGTGGCCCACCAGGACCGGGGCCAGCGCGTCGCCCGCTTGGGCGCGGGCGATCGCGGCGTAGTCGGCGGCGCGCAGGTGCGGCTGGTCGGTCGGCAGGTCCACGGCCACGGTGCGGTGGCCGCGTCGGCGGAGCAGGTCCTCCACCGGGCGCCACGCCGTGGGCGACTGGGTGGTGCCGTGCACGAAGACGTAGTCCACGGGGTCCAGTCTGGCGCGGGTCGGGCGGTGGGGGTCGGCGTCGCGGGGTTCCTCATGCTTAACCGAGGTACGGGAACGGTGTTTCCGTACACTTTTCCGCGATGATCACCCTATTGGGCGACCCGGTGGGAGCTCAGCGCTTCGAGTTCGGCTTCCAGACGACCAGTGCCGTCTCGTGCCGCACCGGCACCAGGTCACGGCGGTACGACGCGTGCACCGACGCGGCGGCGTGCTCGGCCGCGGCCATGGCGGAGGCCAGTTGTTCGGTCAGCTCCTGCACCCTCGCGCGCAGCGCGCCGACCTCGTTCTCCAGCTCGATGATCCGCTTGACGCCCGCGAGGTTCACGCCCTCCTCCTGCGAGAGCCGTTGCACCTCGCGCAGCAGCACGATGTCGCGCATCGAGTACCGGCGCCCGCCACCGGACGTGCGGCCCGGCGACACCAGGCCGAGCCGGTCGTAGGCACGCAGGGTCTGCGCGTGCAGACCCGACAGCTGGGCCGCCACGGAGATGACGAAGAACGGGGTGTCCTCGTCGGTGCCGGGCGGGAACGGGAAGCTCACACCGACCTCTTCTCCAACAGGGCGTTGAGCTCGGCGCGCGGGTCGTGCATCGCCGTCGCCGACGCGTAGTTCTCCAACGCCTCCCGGGCCGCGGCGTCCATGTTGTTCGGCACCGCGACGTTCAACGTGATGAGCAGGTCGCCGACCTGGCCGTCGCGCTTGGCGATGCCCTTGCCCTTGGCCCGCAGCACCCGACCGCTGGCCGTGCCCGCGGGCACCTTCAACGTCACCTTGCCCTCGAGCGTCGGCACGGTCAACGTGGCGCCGAGCGCCAGCTCGGGGAAGGTCACCGGCACGGTCACGGTCAGGTCGTTGCCCGACCGGCCGAAGATCGGGTGCGGGTTGACGTGCACGAGCACGAACAGGTCGCCCGCGGGCCCGTTGTTGCGCCCCGGCTCGCCCTGCCCGGCCAGCCTGATCCGCTGGCCGTCGTCGACGCCGGCCGGGATCCGGATGGTCAACGTCCGGGTCTTCGTGCTCACGCCGTCGCCCGCGCACTCCGGGCACGGGTCGTCCACGATCCGCCCGGTGCCCCGGCAGTCGGCGCACGGCTCGGAGAACGCGAACGCGCCCTGGCTGCGGGTGACCAACCCGGCGCCGCCGCAGTTCGTGCACGTCCGCGGCGACGTGCCGGGACGCGCGCCGGAACCCGCGCACGTGCCGCAGGTCGCCGGGCTGGACAGCCGCATGGGCACGGTCGCGCCCTTGACGGCCTCGGTGAAGTCGATCCGGACGTCGGTCTCGACGTCCTCGCCGCGCCGCGGCCTGGTCGCCGACGTGGACGTGCCGCCCCGGCGGTTGAACAGGCCGCCGAGCAGGTCGCCGAGCCCGCCCATGCCACCGGCCTGCTGCGCGCCCTGGCGGCCGAACAGGTCGCCGACGTCGAACCCGCCGCCGGTGCCGAACCCGCCGGGGAACCCGCCGCCCCCGGAGAAGAGGCGGCGGGCCTCGTCGTACTGCTTGCGCTTCGCGGTGTCCGACAGCACGCCGTACGCCTCGGACACCGCCTTGAACCGCGCCTCGGCCTTGGCGTCACCGGGGTTGGCGTCGGGGTGCAACTCCCGCGCCAACTTCCGGTACGCCTTCTTGATCTCGTCGGCCGAGGCGTCGGAGGTGACGCCCAGCTCGCGGTAGAAGTCCTTCTCGATCCAGTCGCGAGCGCTCAACGGACGCCGCCCCCCTTCTCAGTCCTGCTGCTCTTCGACCGGCTTCTCGACGGCCTCTTCGACGACCGGCTGCTCGGCGGCGGCCGGTTCGTGGTCGGTCACGGCGACCAGCGCGGGCCGCAGCACGCGCTCGCCGAACCGGTAGCCGCGACGCAGCACGGCGGTGACGGTCGGCCCGCTGACGTCCGGCGAGGTGCCGTGCTGCACGGCCTCGTGGACGGACGGGTCGAACTCCTCGCCCTCGTGCCCGAACGGCTCCAGGCCGGTGCCGTGCAGCGCGCTGACGAGCTTGTCGGCCACCGCCTTGAACGCGCCGGTGAGGTCGCCGTGCGTGCCGGCCCGCTCGATGTCGTCGAGCACGCCGAGCAGCTCGCCCGCCACCTGCGCCTTGGCCGTGGCGACCACCAGTTCCCGGTCGCGCTCGACGCGCTTGCGGTAGTTGGCGTACTCCGCGGTCAACCGCTGCAGGTCGGCGGTCCGCTCGTCGAGCTGGGCCTTCAGCTCGACGGACGGGTCGTCGGCCAGGGCCGCTTCGGCCGGCGGCTCGGGCGCGGCGTGCTTGCCGCCGCCCTCCGAACCGACCTCGGGCGAACCGGTCGAACCGGCCTCCGGCTCGACCGGGGCGTCGGCCTGCGACGCCTCGGTCCGCGACGTCCCGGCCTGCGCGTTCTCGTCCGCCGGGCTCTCCCGCACCTGACCCGTCTCCGGGTCGATGCGCCTGCGGTCGCGCACCACCACGTGGGGCTGTTCCTCGGGCTGGGTCACTTCTTCTCGTCCTCGTCGACGATCTCCGCGTCCACCACGTCGTCGGCCTTCGGCGCGTCACCGGCGGTGGTGCCACCGGTGGCGCCCGCGGCGTCGGCCGTGGGTGCGGCGTTGGCGTACAGGGACTGGCCGATGGCCTGGGACTCCGTGGCGAGCTTCTCCACCGCGGCGCGGACCTTGGCGATGTCCTCGCCCTTGAGCGCCTCGGTGGTCTCGGCGAGGGCCGCGGTGACCTTCTCCTTGACGTCGGCCGGGAGCTTGTCCTCGTTCTCCTTGAGGACCTTCTCCGTCTGGTAGACGAGCGTCTCGGCCTGGTTGCGGACCTCGGCCTCGTCGCGGCGGCGCTTGTCCTCCTCCGCGTGCGCCTCAGCGTCCTTGATCATCTGCTCGATGTCGTCCTTCGGCAGCGCGGAGCCGCCGGTGATCGTCATCCGCTGCTCCTTGCCCGTGCCCATGTCCTTCGCGGACACGTGCACGATGCCGTTCGCGTCGATGTCGAAGGTGACCTCGATCTGCGGGACGCCGCGGGGCGCGGGCGGCAGGCCGGTCAGCTCGAACATGCCGAGCTTCTTGTTGTCCCGGGCGAACTCGCGCTCACCCTGGAACACCTGGATCTGCACGGACGGCTGGTTGTCGTCGGCCGTGGTGAAGATCTCCGAGCGCTTGGTCGGGATGGTCGTGTTGCGCTCGATGAGCTTGGTCATCACGCCGCCCTTGGTCTCGATGCCCAGGGACAGCGGGGTGACGTCGAGCAGCAGGACGTCCTTGACCTCGCCCTTCAGCACACCGGCCTGCAGGGCCGCGCCGACCGCGACGACCTCGTCCGGGTTGACGCCCTTGTTCGGCTCACGGCCGCCGGTCAGCTCCTTGACCAGCTCGGCCACGGCGGGCATGCGGGTGGAACCGCCGACCAGCACCACGTGGTCGATGTCGCCGACGCTGATGCCGGCGTCCTTGATCACGTTGTTGAACGGCGCGCGGGTGCGCTCCAGCAGGTCGTTGGTGATGCGCTGGAACTCGGCGCGCGACAGCGTCTCGTCCATGAACAGCGGGTTCTTGTCCGCGTCCACGGTGATGTAAGGCAGGTTGATGGAGGCGTTGTTCGAGCTGGACAGCTCGATCTTCGCCTTCTCGGCGGCCTCGCGGATCCGCTGCAGCGCCATCTTGTCCTTGGTCAGGTCGATGCCGTTGCTCTGCTTGAACCGCTCGACCAGCCAGTCCACGATGCGCTGGTCCCAGTCGTCACCACCGAGGTGGTTGTCACCGGAGGTCGCCTTGACCTCGACCACGCCCTCGGCGAGCTCGAGCAGCGAGACGTCGAACGTGCCGCCACCGAGGTCGAAGACCAGGATGGTCTGCTCCTTGTCGCCCTTGTCGAGGCCGTAGGCCAGGGCGGCGGAGGTGGGCTCGTTGACGATGCGCAGCACGTTGAGGCCCGCGATCTGGCCGGCCTCCTTGGTGGCCTGGCGCTGCGCGTCCTCGAAGTAGGCGGGGACGGTGATCACCGCGTCGGTGATCTCCTCGCCCAGGTACGCCTCGGCGTCGCGCTTGAGCTTCATCAGCACGCGCGCGCTGATCTCCTGCGGCGTGTACTTCTTGCCGTCGACGTCGTCGGTGCGCCAGTCCGTGCCGATGTGGCGCTTCACGGACCGGATCGTCCGGTCGACGTTGGTCACCGCCTGGTTCTTGGCGGGCTGACCGGTGAGCACCTCGCCGTTCTTGGCGAAGGCCACGATGGACGGTGTGGTGCGCGACCCCTCGGAGTTGGCGATCACCGTCGGCTCGCCACCTTCGAGAACGGCGACGACGGAGTTGGTCGTCCCAAGGTCGATGCCGACCGCTCGCGCCATTGGATTCCTCCTGGTAGTGCGTGTATGAGAGCCCCGCGTTGAGCGGTACCGGCTCAAGTTTAGCCGGCGCCGGCGGACTTGAGTCCACCCGGCTCAATCTTTCTGCCTGTCCAACGGACGGCGGTGTCGCGGTGTTCCCGGCGCGAGGTGATCCGGGACACTCGTCCGCATGGAGTCACCCGCCGACATGATGGCCGCCATCACCGCGTCGATGCTCGCGCGCACCGGCCGCACGCTGGACGAATGGGTCGAGCTGGTCGAGGCGAGCTCACTCGACCCGGTGGACCGGAAGGCCGTCCGGGCGTGGCTGCGCGACGTGCACGGGGTGAAACAGAACTCGCAGTGGACGATCGCGGACGCGGCGGCGCGGCGGGCGGGGTGGACCGAGCCCACGTTCACCGAGTACGTCGAGTCGCAGTACTCGGGGCGCAAGGCGGCGCTGCGACCGCTGTTCGACCGGATCGCGACGCTGGCGCTCGGGCTGGGCGAGGATGTGCGGGCCGAGGGTCGGGCGACCTACGTGCCGTTCGTGCGGGGGCGGCAGTTCGCGGCCGTGCAGGCGTTGGCGTCGCGGGTGGACCTCGGCCTGCGGTTCACCACCGCGCCCGAGAGCGACCGGTTGACGCCCGGCGGCCCCGGCCAGGCGACGCACAAGGTGTCGCTGACGGGGGCCGACGAGCTGGACGGCGAGGTGGAGGCGCTGCTGGTGGCGGCGTACGAGCAGAACGCCTAGGCGGCGGGCCGCACCGTCACGTCGCCGCTGTCGGTGCGCAGGTGCAGCTCGGCGGAGCCGTTCGGGTCGTTCTTCACGTCGACCTTCTGCTCACCGCTGCCGGCGTCCACGTCGATCTTGTACGCGCCCTGGGGGACGGTGACGTTCAGGCTGCCGCTGCCCATGTCGGCGCGCACGGAGTTGACGGCGACGATGGCCACGTCCACGTCGCCGGAGTCGGAGTCGATGGTCACCGAGCCGCTCATGTCGACCAGCCTGGTGCTGCCGGAGCCGACCCGGCCGGTGAAGTCGCCGCCGACGGCGGTCGCGTCCAGGTCGCCCGAGTCGTTGTCGACGCGCACCGGGCCCGCCACCTCGCGGACCGTCGTGCTGCCGGAGCCGACTTCGACGTCGACGCTCGCCACGCCTTCGAGGTGGACGTCACCGGAGCTGTTCCGGCCGGTGACCTTGACGTCCTTGGACGGGACGGTCACCTCGTAGTCCACCGAGCACTGGTTGCCGCAGCCGTCGAGGACGAGGGTGGAGCCCTCCATGCGGTGGGAGACGCCGCCGGGCTTGTCCGAGCCCTTCGGGTACTCGACGCGCCGGCGGACCTGGGTCTCGGTGACGCCCTCCTGGCCGCGGACCGTCACGTCGCCCGAGCCGTTCTGCAACCGCACCTCGGTCACCTGGTCGGACACCGCGTGCGTGTCGTCGAACGTGTTGTGGACGAGTCGCACGCACGACGTGAGCGCCAGCGCCGCGGTCACCGCCACTCCGACCGTCAACGCGATCCGCTTAACCACCGCTGCCCCCTCGTCAGGCGTCAAGATGTCGAGGTCCAAGCTAGGGGCACCCGACCGGCGCGCCCACCAGGGAGGCCCCCGACCGATACGGGGGCTGTCCCTACCCCTCCGGTCAGCGGACCGTCAGCGGCCCGGCGTGTTCCGAACGGTGAACTCGGGGTCAGGCCAGGGATTCGACGACGGCGCGCAGGGCCGGGGCGGAGCGGGCCGGGTCGACCAGGAAGCGCTGCGAGGCGATGACGTGCGTCTCCGTCATCCGCTCCCACACCATGCCCTGCACCGGCACCTCGGTGATGACCAGCCGGAACGGCTTCACGTACCGCCCGAGCCTGCCCTCCACCCCGCGCACCACCTCGCCGATCGGCAACGCGCCCCGCGACGTCACGTACCGCTGGTCGTACTCGGCCGCGGCCGCGGCCAGCGCCAGCACCGCCGCCCTCAGCGCGGGCCTGATCTGCAACGACGCGCCGGCCGGGTCGGCGGGCGAGCCGCCGGCCAGCTCGGCGCGGGCGTGGTCGAGCACGTCGGCCCACCAGCCGAGCCACTCCTCCGCCGCGGCCGCGCGGTCGACCCCCGCCGGCACCACCACGGGCACCGACGGGTCCAGGCCGGGCAGCTCGGGCACGGTCTCGACCGAGAGCGCGAGCGTGTCCCGGACGAACAGCGCGGTGTTGACCGTGTGACTCGTCCCGTGCGACACCTGCCACGACTCACGACCTGCGAACCTCATGCCACCAGTGTCCCGCGTGAAGGTCATCCGCCGAGCATCAGAAGGGACACGACGGGCTCCAAATCCTCCGCCATTGGGGGGAAATCCGCGATCAACGCCTGGATCAGGAGCCCGTCGAGGCCCGCGAGGACCGCCCGCAGCGCCACGGGGTCGCGCGGGCCGGCCACCTCGGCCATGAGCGAGATCCACCGACGGGCCGCCGCGCGCAGCTCCGGCCGGCGCGCCGCCAGCAGGTACAGCTCGTACTCGGCGAGCGTGCGGCCCCGGTGCGGGCCGGCGGCGTCGGCGATGAACCGCGCCACCGCCGCGGGCGTCAGGGCCACCTCGCGGAAGCTCGCGGCCATCTCGTCGGCCGACCACGTGAGCGTGGCGATCAGCAGGTCGTCCAACGTCGCGTAGTAGTAGGTCGTCGACGTCGTCGGCACGCCCGCCTCACGCGCCACGGACCGGTGGCTCACCCCGGCCACGCCGTCCCGTGCCACGACCCGCAGCGTGGCCGCCAGGATCTCCCGCCGACGCCGGTCGCCCCGCACCCGCCGGCCGTCAGGCGGCGGCACCGCTGCCCACCTCGATGGCCACCACGCCCGCGATCACGAGCAGCAGCCCGACCACCATCGTGGGGTTCAGCGGCTCCTTGAACACCAGCACGCCGATGCTCGCGACCGCGGCGATCCCGAAGGCGCACCAGATCGCGTACGCCACGCCGATCGGCATGCCCAGCTGCAGCACCTTGCTCAACGCGCCGAACGCGACGACGTACCCCACGATGACCACGACCGACGGGATCGGCTTGGAGAAGCCCTCGGAGAGCTTGAGGAACACGGTGGCGGTGACCTCGCCGATGATCGCCACGGCCAGCACCAGGTACACGAGCACGTCCCGCCCCCAACAAGTTGAACGTCTGTTCCACTAGTCTACCGGCCCTATGTGATCGGCCACGTCCAAGTGGTTACCGGTCAGTAATCGGGCGTAGGCTGCCCAGCCAGGAGAACGGACGAGAAAGGCCGCCACCACAATGGGAGCCCTCCAGCTCACCCTCGGCGCCATCGGCGTCGCCGTCAGCGTGTTCGCCTGGGGTCTGTTCGTCGCCGGTGTCGTGCGGATGATCAAGATCATCCGCCTCGGCCAGCCGGACTCGACCCGCAACGGGCCGTTCCTGCCCCGCCTGCGCACGTTGGTCGTCGAGTTCGTCGCCCACACCCGGATGGCCAAGTTCCGCAAGGTCGCGCCTTGGCACTGGATGGTGATGTGGGGCTTCCTGATCGGCTCCGCGGTGCTGTTCGAGGCCTACGGCGAGATGTTCAACCCCGGCTTCCACTGGCCGGTCATCGGCACCTGGTCGCTGTGGTTGCTGCTGGTCGAGCTGCTCGGCATCGGCACCGTGGTCGGCGGCGTGGCGCTGGCGATCATCCGCCAGCTCAACCACCCGCGCCGCGCCGACCGCGTGTCCCGGTTCGCGGGCTCGGACTTCAAGTCCGCGTACTTCGTCGAAGCGGTCGTGATCATCGAGGGCCTCGGCATCCTCGGCGTGAAGGCGTTCAAGCAGGCCTCCGGCCTGGAGGACCCGCCGCTGTGGACGTCGTTCGTGACCGCGCCGCTCGCGCAGGTCCTGCCCGCGAGCCCCGACTGGGTCTCGATCATGGCGTTCACCAAGCTGCTGTCCGGCATGATCTGGCTGATCGTGGTGTCCAAGAACCTCACCATGGGCGTGGCGTGGCACCGGTTCAGCGCGTTCTTCAACATCTACTTCAAGCGCGAGGACGACGGCGGCGTCGCGCTCGGCGCGCTGAAGCCGATGATGAGCGGCGGCAAGGTCCTCGACCTGGAGGAGGCCGACCCCGACAAGGACGTGTTCGGCGTCGGCAAGGTCGAGGACTTCTCCTGGAAGGGCTGGCTGGACTTCAGCACCTGCACGGAGTGCGGTCGCTGCCAGTCCCAGTGCCCCGCGTGGAACACCGGCAAGCCGCTGTCGCCGAAGCTCGTCATCACGCAGCTGCGCGACCACGCGTTCGCCAAGGCGCCGTACCTGCTCGCGGGCGGCAGCAAGGACATGGCGGGCGACGAGGTCGGCCTGACCGAGGACAAGTACGAGGACTACAAGAAGCGCTTGGAGTCCATCGACGTGCTGGCGCTGGCCGAGTCGGAGCGCCCGCTGGTCGCCGGCGCCGAAGAGCTGGGCGTGATCGACCCCGAGGTGCTGTGGTCGTGCACGACGTGCGGCGCGTGCGTCGAGCAGTGCCCGGTGGACATCGAGCACGTCGACCACATCGTCGACATGCGCCGCTACCAGGTGCTGATCGAGTCGAACTTCCCGTCCGAGCTCGGCGGCATGTTCAAGAACCTGGAGAACAAGGGCAACCCGTGGGGCCAGAACGCCAAGGACCGCCTGGCGTGGACCGAGGGCCTGGACTTCGACGTGCCGGTGTTCGACGGCGAGCTGGGTGACGCCGAGTACCTGTTCTGGGTCGGCTGCGCGGGCGCGTTCGAGGACCGGGCCAAGAAGACCACGCGGGCGGTGGCCGAGCTGCTGCACACCGCGGACGTCAAGTACACCGTGCTCGGGCCGGAGGAGACCTGCACCGGCGACCCGGCGCGGCGCGCGGGCAACGAGTTCCTGTTCCAGATGCTGGCGCAGCAGAACGTCGAGGTGCTCAACACCGTGTTCGACGGTCGCGAGCCGGGCCGCCGCAAGATCGTCGTGACGTGCGCGCACTGCTTCAACACGCTGGCCAACGAGTACCCGCAGGTCGGCGGCCAGTACGAGGTCGTGCACCACACGCAGCTGCTCAACCGGCTGGTGCGCGAGCGCAGGCTGGTGCCGGTGGCGGAGGTCGCGGAGGACGTCACCTACCACGACCCGTGCTACCTGGGCCGGCACAACAAGGTCTACGAGGCGCCGCGCGAGCTGGTCGGGGCGTCGGGCGCGACGCTGCGCGAGATGCCCCGCCACGAGGAGCGTTCCATGTGCTGCGGCGCCGGTGGCGCTCGCATGTGGATGGAGGAGCGGATCGGCAAGCGCATCAACCTCGACCGCGTGGACGAGGCGCTGGGCACCGCGCCGTCGAAGATCGCGACGGGCTGCCCGTTCTGCCGCGTGATGCTGACCGACGGCGTGACGGCCCGGCAGAACGAGGGCGCGGCGGGCTCGCACGTCGAGGTCGTCGACGTGGCGCAGCTGCTGCTGACGTCCGTGCGCCGGGGCCAGGCCCTGGAGCGCGGCGACGTCCCGACGGACGAGACCCCGACCGGCACCCCGTTGCCGGACGAGGACAAGGCCGCGTCCAACTAGGCGCTTGTGGACGAACGCCCCTCGGTCGCACGTCGGACCGAGGGGCGTTCGTCGTCGTCAGGTCAGTCGCGGTCGGCGACGCGGTCGTAGGCCAGGTTCAGGGCCCAGCTCGTCAGGGCGACGATGATCGCGCCCCAGAACGCGGGCCAGAAGCCGGTCACGTCGAACGGCAGGCCCAGCTCGCCCGCCAGCCAGCCGGTGAGCCAGAACAGCAGCGCGTTCACGACGAGGCCGATCAGCCCCAGCGTGACCAGGTAGAACAGGCAGCCGAAGAACTTCACCAACGGCTTGACCACCGCGTTGACCAGGCCGAACAGCAGCGCGACGCCGATCAGCGTGCCGATCTTCGCGGGGGTCGACGCGCCCGCCTCCAGGTCGATGCCCGGGATGAGCGTGGCGACCCAGACCGCCACGGCCGTCAGCAGTACGTGCACCAAAATGCCCATGCCGCAGGCTAACGGCAGCAGTGCTCCGAACGGGTCAGGCGCGACGACGCCTGCGTGCCGCCAAGAAGGTCAACGCGCCTGCGCCGAGCAGCAGGCCGCCGATCGCCGCCATCGGGAACGGCGCCGCGCCCGTGTCCGCCAGACCGCTGCTGCCGCCGGCCACCTGCACCACTACCGGAGCGGAAGTGGTCGTGGTGGTGGACGTCGGCGTGGGCGTGGTGGTCGTCGTCGGCTGCTCGTCGGTCGCGTACTTCAGCGGCACGATCGCGTGGTTGTCCTTGAAGTTCGTCTCCCGGTGCCCGAGCGCGGAGAACGGCCGGATCAACAGGTGGAACTGCGCGAACCCAGGGTCGTCCAACCGGTACTCCAGCCGCACGTCGACGGTCTCGCCGACCGCCATCGGCCCGTTCAGCCTGAACTCCTGGCCGGGCGTGATCACGGTGACCCGGTCACCGGCCCGGAGGAACTCCGGGGTCGACCCGAACACCACCATCTCCGGGTTGTCCGGCGCCTCGCCCCGGTTGGTCACCGGCACGACCAGCGTGACGACGTCGCCCACGCGGTAGGCGTCCTTCGCGGGCTCCAGGCGCGGCGTGCCCGCCACGAAGTCGGCGTCCAGGTACGTGTAGCGGACGTCCACGCGCGTCGTCTCGCCCGCGCGGACCACGATCTTCTTCTGCCGCGTCGCCGGGTCGATGTCGTGCTCCGTCAGCGGCTGCGCCAGCTTCAGCTCCGGCGCGTTGTCGGCGACGATCGACACGTCCGAGCCGATCGGCACGTCGGTGAACTCGTACTCGCCGTTCACGCCGCGCGTCGCGGGTGCCACGTCGACGATGCCGAAGATCAGCCGGACCGTCGGCGCGCCCGGCACGTCCGGCTCGCGCGCCTGCCGCACGCCGTCGCGGTTGAGGTCGGAGAACGAGAAGCCGCGCACCGTGCCGCCGCGCACGCCGAAGTCGAACGTGCCGCCGCCGCTGACGGGGTTGACCGTCGACACGGTCGTCGGCTCGTAGATCCCGGCGTTGCGGTTGTAGACGGCGAGCGGCACGTCCGGCAGGCCCTCGGCCTTGTAGCGGCCGTCGGCGTCGGTGTAGTAGCTGCCGATGAACGCCTTGGTCGTGGCGTCGTGCACGTCCACGGGAAGGCGGTTGACCAGCGGCGGCTCGCCCGGGTCGACCACGCCGTCGGCGTCGCGGTCGAACCACACCCGGCCCTCCAGCGTGACGGTGTCCTGCTCTGCCACCGCGAGCGGGCTCGCGAGCGTCGCCACGCCCACGGCCACGAACAAGGCCGCGAGCCGGCCGGTCATGCTCCGCACCTGGAATTCCCCCCGGAAAGCGAATGGCTGTCACCTCGACGTCGCGCCGGTGATCATGATCGTTTCGTGAGAGCGGTCACAACCGGCGGGGCGCGGCGGTGCGGCCTAACGTCGGCGCATGGCAGCTGAGCAGTCGGAGGGCGGGCAGCCGAAGGGCGGGGAGAGCACGCTCACCGTTCTGATCGCCCTGGCCGTGAACCTCGCCATCGCGGTGATGAAGGCGATCGCCGGGGTGATCACCGGGTCGGCGGCGATGATGGCGGAAGCGGCGCACTCGGTCGCCGACACGTTCACCGAGGCCCTGCTGCTGACGGCGTTGCGCCGGTCGGCCCGGCCCGCGGACCGCAGGCACCCGTTCGGGTACGGCAAGGACCGGTACTTCTGGTCGCTGCTCGCCGCCGTGTCGATCTTCGTGTCGGGCGCGGTGTTCGCGTTCTACGAGGGGTTGCGGACCGTGTTCGGCGCGCCGCAGGAGCAGAACAGCCCGGTCGTCGGGTACGTGGTGCTGGCCATCGCGTTCGCGCTGGAGTCGGTGTCGTGGACGCAGGCCGTGCGGCAGGTGCGGCGGGAGGCGCGGGCCGAGGGCCGGTCGATGATCGCGTTCCTGAGGGTGTCGGATGACCCGACGGTGAAGACGGTGTTCCTGGAGGACTCGGCCGCGCTGGTCGGGCTGGTGCTCGCGTTCGGCGGGCTGGGGCTGCACCAGCTGACCGGGTCGTCGGTGTGGGACGGCGTGGCGTCGTTGGCGATCGGCGTGCTGCTCGCGTTCGCCGCGTACACGTTGGCGTCGACCAACCGGGGGCTGCTCATCGGCAGGCAGGCCGACCCGGTGCTGGTGCGGGCGGTGTGGTCGCGGCTGCGGGACGCGCCGGAGGTCGAGCAGGTCGTGGACCTGCTGACGATGGCCGTCGGCACGGACCGCGTGCTGGTGTGCGCGCGGCTCGACTTCGACGACGCGCTGGGCGCGGCCGACCTGGAGCGGGCGTGCGTGCGGATCGACGCCGAGCTGCGCGCCGCGCACCGTGAGCTGGACGAGGTGTTCCTGGAGCCCGTGCCGCGGACCGACCCGGAGCTGAGGTCGCGGGTGCTGGCCCGGTACGGGGACCTGAAGCTCTAGCGCTTGGTGTCGGTGCGGTGGAAGTTCAGGTAGGCGCGTGACGGCGTCGGTCCGCGTTGGCCCTGGTAGCGGGAGCCGGCCTGGGCCGAGCCGTACGGGAACTCGGCCGAGCTGCTGAGCCGGAACAGGCACAGCTGGCCGATCTTCATGCCCGGCCACAGCGTGATCGGGAGGTTGGCGACGTTCGACAGCTCCAGCGTGATGTGGCCGGAGAAGCCGGGGTCGATGAAGCCCGCCGTCGAGTGCGTGAGCAGGCCGAGGCGGCCCAGCGAGGACTTGCCCTCCAGCCGGCCGGCCAGGTCGTCGGGGAGGGTGACGAGCTCGAAGGTCGAGCCGAGCACGAACTCGCCCGGGTGCAGCACGAACGGCTCGCCGTCGGCGGGCTCGACCAGCGAGGTCAGGTCGTCCTGCTGCATCGAGGGGTCGATGTGGGTGTACCGGGTGTTGTTGAAGACGCGGAAGAACCGGTCCAGTCGGACGTCGATGCTGGACGGCTGCACCATGACGTCGTCGAAGGGGTCCAGCACCAACCGGCCGGACTCGACCTCTTTGCGCAGATCGCGGTCACTGAGCAGCACGGGCACAGCCTATGTGTATGATCGGTGCCGCAGCACGCGGGTGTAGTTCATTGGTAGAACGACAGCTTCCCAAGCTGTAGAGGCGGGTTCGATTCCCGTCACCCGCTCAAGTGAACGAAGGCCCAGGTCACGTCGACCTGGGCCTTCGTCGTGCTCGACGCCCGCCGGAATTGTCGGTGGCCGCTGCTACGTTCCCCCGCGAGCTCCAGGTGGACCGGACGAGGGGAAGAACCGTGGCAGAGGTGGCACTGCGGCCGATCGAGGATTCCGACCTCGACGCGCTGTTCGACCAGATGCGTGACCCCGAGTCGGTGCGGATGGCCGCCTTCACCGCGAAGGACCCCGACGACCGCGCGGCGTTCGACGCCCACATGGCGAAGCTGAGGGCCGCCCACGACATCACGCTGCGCGCGGTGACCCTCGATGGTCGCTTCGTCGGCACCATCTCCAGCTTCGTCATGGAGGGCGACACCGAGGTCACCTACTGGATCGACCGGTCGGCCTGGGGTCGGGGCGTCGCCAGCCGTGCCCTGACCCTGCTCCTGGACGTGGTCGCGGTCCGGCCCCTGCACGCCCGCGCCGCCAGCGACAACCGCGGCTCGCTCAGGGTCCTGCAGAAGGCGGGCTTCACGATCACCGGCACCGAGATCGCCTACGCACCCGCCCGGAACGCCGACGTCGAGGAAACCGTCCTGCGCCTCGACTAATCACCCACCCACGTGAACGACATGGTGTACGTGCGCTTCCAGGGAACAGTCCGGCATGAGCGCGGGTTCTTCCCCGGAGTGTTCTGGCTGATCAACCGGCTCGCCCGGGACGGGGTGCTGACGGCGGAGCAGGAGCGGTTCCGGCGCGAGAACAACGACTGGTTCGACGCTGCCTACGTGACGCCCTCCGACGTCGACCCGGCCGTGTACGACCGGGAGGTCAACCCCGTCGCGGTGGCGTGGTTCAAGGCGTCGGCACATCACCTGATCGAGCGGGTCGACGGGTACCTGGAGATCCTCGCCGCGCACGGGGTGGTGTGCGAGCGGGTCGAGTCGCGGGATCCCGGTCGAATCGTCTACGAGGACGAGCACCAGGTGGTCGTGGTGCCGCGCGGTTAGCGCAGGCGGGTGGTCCACTCGTCCAGGCGGGTCAGGGACGTGCGCAGGTCGGCGAGCAGCTCCAGGGCGTGGGTGTGCGCCGCCGCACGTTCGGCCGGCGTCACCGGGCGGTGGCCCAGCGCCCGCCACACCATCCACGCCGCACCGCCCAGGTAGACGCGCAGCAGGCCCGCGAACGACGTCGGCGACGCCGGGGGACGCCGACCGCCCGCCCCCTCGTACGACTCGATCACCCGGTCGAATGCGGCACGGTCCTCACCCAGTCGGCTGAAGTACACCGCCACACGGGTCAGCTCCCACTCCGCGTGCTCCGGTCCCGCGCCGTCCCAGTCCAGCAGCAGCGGTCCGGCGGCGGTCTCCAGGACGTTGTCCGGCTTCACGTCGCGGTGCGTGTCGACCGGCGTGAAGTCGTCCGGGGCCGTGGCGATCGCCCGGGCCTCGGCGACGTCCGGCAGGTAGGCGCGGACGGCGGCGGTGAAGTCGTTCGGCGCCTCGTCCAGCCACTCGCGCCACTCCTCGACCGGGTGCGGCGCCCCGTCCGGGGTCCCGTCGGCGGCCCGACGGTGCAGCGACGCCAGCGTGGCGCCGACCCACGCCGACACGTCCGAGGTCGACGGCCTGCCGTCGTGCCACTCGTGCACCAGGTAGCTGGAGACCTCGTCGCCCACCCGGATGTCCGCCAACAGGGGCGCGGCCGGTTCCAGCGGGTGCACCGGGCGTGGCATGGGGAAACCGCGGGCGTAGGCGTCCAGCTGGACCTCGGCGGCCACCAGGTAGTCGCGCATCCACCAGTCCTCCCGGGACCGGTTCAGGCGCTTGACCGCCCACGTGCCCCGCGACGTGCGCAGACGCCACACCAGGTGCGATCGCCCACCCGCCACCGGCACCCACGGTTCGAGCACGTCACCCAGCCCGAACGCCGCCGCCACCTGTCGCTCCACGCCACCGGACGCTAGAGCACCCGGCCGCGGAGTCAGGACCCGTTTTCCGACGAACGCCACACCCGCTCGTAACGCTCCTGGTCCCGCGCCGTCCGCTCCTTGCGCACCGCCGCCGCCGCGCCCGCCGGGTAGCCGTACTTCGTCATCCGGTGGTCCGTGCTCTCGATCGCGTACGACACGCCGAAGTACACGCCGACCACCAGCCCCAACGACCCGCACGCGATCGCGAGCGGCACCGGCGAACCCAGACCCAGCACCAACGCCAGCGCGATCACCACCGTCAACGGCAGGACCTGCAGGAACATCCGCGCGGTGAACCACGCCAGCCACGTCGGCTTGGTCGCCTGGCGGAACACCCACTCCCGGTGCCTCATGGGCAGCCGGCCGCCGAGCAGGTACCAGACCCGCAACGGCACGGCCGGCCTCACGTCCGCTCCGTCGCGGCGATCACCCTGGTCAGCACGGCGTGCAGGTCACGCAGCTCGTCCAGCGACATGCCGAGCCGCTCGATCACCGCGGGCGGGATCGCCAACGCGCGCTCGCGCAGCGCCGCACCCTCCTCGGTCAACGTCACGGCGAGCTGCCGCTCGTCCGCCGCGGCCCGCGACCGCGTCACGTACCCGATCGCCTCCAGCCGCTTGAGCAGCGGCGACAGCGTCGCGGGCTCCAGCGCCAGCAACCCGCTCAGCTCCTTCACCGACAACGGCGCCCGACCCCACAGCGCCAGCATCACCAGGTACTGCGGGTGGGTGAGCCCCATGGGTTCCAGCAGCGGCCGGTAGACGGCGACGACGTTCCTGGACGCGACGGACAACGCGAAGCAGACCTGCCGTTCCAGGTCCAGCGGGTCCTCGACGTTTTGCGCACTAATCATTAGCGCCCACACTATGTCCGGACGGCCGGTTCGCGCACCGCGACGAGCACCACAGTCACCGCCGGGCGGCCGTGATCAGGTGCGACGACGCGCCCAGCACGGACTCCTCCTGCTCGACCTGCCGCAACGCCCACATCAGGTAGTCCAGCAGCTCCGGGTCGGCGTACGCGGCGTCGAGGTCGGCGTTGGACCGCAGCCACGCCACGCCCTCCAGGGCGAACGTCCCGACCACGTCCAGCCCGGCTTCCCGCGCCTCCTCGGCGGCTTCCGCGGAGTGGTGCAGGTACGCGGTGGTGAACCAGGGCGTGTCCGCCGGCGGCAGGTGCCGCCCGGTCCGCATCGTGCGCGTCACCATGTCCCGGTACCGCGGGTCCTGCACGAAGTCCTTGCGCAGCCCGTCGAGCAGCGACGCGAACCGCCCGATCACGGCGCCCAGCACCACACCGCCGGGCCGCACCACGCGCCGCGCCTCCCGCCACGCGCGCAGCCGGTCCTCCCGCTCCATCAGGTGGTAGAGCGGCCCGAACAGCAGCACCACGTCGAACGGCCCGTCGACCGGCAGGTCACGGGCGTCGCCGACGACGGCCGTCACCCCCGGCAGCGCGCCGGCCACCTCCACGTGCGACGGCATCGCGTCGACCACGACCACGTCGTGCCCGTCCTCGGCCAACCACCCCGCGTGCACGCCAGTCGCACCGCCGACGTCCAGCACCCGGCTGCGCTCGCCGACGAACCGACGCACGACCTCCTGCGTCCGCAGGAACTCCAGCCGGCCGTTCCCGCCGACTCGCAGCCGCTCCTCCTCGGAGCCCTGCGCGTAGAACTCCCTGATCTCCTGGTCCATCTTCCGACGGTATGAGCACCGGCAACCGGTTTACCTGGCTTCCAGCTCCGCCCAACCACCGCCGCGCGCCAGCACCGCGCGCACCTCCGCGACGTGCTCGACCACGCCCGCGAGGTCGCCGTGCAGCAACGCGGCCCGGTCGGCGTCCACCGGCAGCCCGTCGTCGCGCCACAGCTCCACCGGCAGGCTCACCACGAACACCACGGAGTCGACCAGCCGCAGCACCGCCGCCGACCGGTCACCGGCGTACGCGCCGCGGATCACGTCGCACTCCGCGAGCACCGCGCGCAGCCCGCCCACGGCCGACGCCGGTGTGCCGTCCCACTCGTCCGACGGCCACAGCCGTCCGCTCAGCGCGAGCCACAGCCGCCACCCGGCGGCCGACTCGGCCTCGTCCCGCGGTCGCCAACCCTCCATCACCCCACTGTGCGGGCGCACCGGAGCGCCCGCACAGCGGAGATGACCCATCACACAGGGCGACCTGGCGCACTCAGGCGCGCGTGGGCACCTTCTCGTCGTCGGCGTCGGACTGCAGCGAGTCGACCAGCGCCGACCGCTCCTCCGACGGCTCTGGCTTGATGACCAGGCCGATCAGCAGGTAGAGCACCAACGACACCAGCAGCGGCCAGGACACGATCACGGCCTGGGTGACGAACTCGACCTTGTTCTGCTGCAACACGTACAGCACGGCCCACGTGCCGAGACCGCCGATCACCGAGCTGGTCGCCGCGGTCGGTCCGACCTTCTTGAACCACGGCAGCATGCCCAGCATCAACGGGATCGCGATCGGGCCCATCGTGGCCGCGACCAAGGCGATCACGACCTTGAGCACGAACCCCTTGGTGTCCGCGGTGAGCGCGATCGTCATGCTCAGCCCGATGAACGCGAACGTGGTGATCCGCGCGAGTTGCAGCTGCGCGGGCTCGCTGAGCCGCCGCACGCCCTTCCACAGCCTGGGCAGCATGTCCCGGGTGATGACCGCGGAGATGACGTTGGCGTCCGAGGACACCATCGCCATGGTGTGCGAGAAGAACCCGGCCAGCACCAGGCCGATCATGCCCGCGGGCAGCATGAGCTTGCCCATCTCGACGTACGCCTGCTCGGCGTTGGCCTCCATGCCCGGCACGATCAGCGGCGCGGCCCACATCGGGAAGAACAGCACCAGCGGCCACACCAGCCACAGCGCGCTGGACAGCAGCGCGGACCGCTTGGCGGCGGCGCCGGACGGCGCGGCCATGTAGCGCTGCGCCAGGTTCCACATGCCGCCGTTGTACTCCAGCGTCTTGATCAGGAACAGCGCCATGAAGAAGATCAACGTGTAGTTGCCCGACAGCGGCTCGGAGTGCGACTCGGGCAGGTCGTCCCAGATCGTCCACATGAAGTCGATGCCGCCGAAGTGCGCGGCCACCGCGACGAACATGGCGATGCCCGCCGCGCCCTGGATGATGAACTGCCCGAAGTCGGTCAGCGCGTCGGCCCACAGGCCGCCCAGCACCGAGTAGACCATCGTGACGGCGCCGACGATCGTGATGCCGAGCCAGATCGGCACGCCGGCGAAACCCTGGAGCAGCAGCGAGACCGCGACCCACTTGGCCGCGATGTCCACGACCTTCAGCGCCGCGCCCGCCCACGCCATGATCTGCTGGGTCGGCACGTTGTAGCGGCGGGCCAGGTACTCCAGCGGCGACTTGACCCCGTGCTTGGAGCGCAGCCGGTTCCACGTGCCCGCCCACAGGAACGCGCCGATGCCGACACCGACGCCGATCGTCAGCGCCCACCAGATGTAGACGGTCAGGCCGAGGCGGTAGGCCTCGGCGGCGAAGGCCACGAACATGACCGCGCTGTAGCCGGACATGTGGTGCGAGATGCCGGACAGCCACCAGGGCATCTTGCCGCCCGCGGTGAAGAAGTCGGCGATGTTCTTGATGCGCCCGCGTGACCAGTAGCCGATCGCCACCATCACGAAGAAGTACCCACCGACGACGACCCAGTCGAGGGTGTCCATGAGGCCTCCACGAGTGTTCGGCCCATGGGTGGCGGCGCGTGTTCGAGCGGCGGCGGTGCGCTGCGTCCCACATGGGTGTGTGACGTACGTCTTACGAGGCTGTTGCGCCCGGCGGAAGGCCACGGAGGGTCATTGAGTCACATTCGTGACTGTTGTTCACATACATGACCGACAGAGGGCGGCGCGGGTACGCAAAGTAGTTCGGGAAAACCGCGTCATGGCTGGTCGCCGACGTGGTCGCACCCGTATGCGAACCGGTGTCAACGTGCGTCCGCTCGTGCCAGGCGGGCGCACCCCCGCCCCAGCCCCCGGGCCGGGGGTCGCTCTCGTGGACCCCGTGCCCCTCTTCCGCGAAGGACTCGCGGCCGTGGTCCGGCGCACGCCCGCCATGCACTGGCTCGGCGCCACCGGTCACCTGCACACGGCCGTGCGGCTGCACGAGCGGCTGCGGCCCGACGTGCTGGTGGTGGACTCCGCCCTCGACCCGCAGGGCCACCTGGCCACGCTGCTGACCGGCAACGACTCGTCGCTGGTGGTGGTCTCCCTGGTGCGCGAGCCGCACCGGACGGCGAAGTTCGTGCGCTCGGCGTTGACCGCGGGCGTGCGCGGGATGGTGCCGCGCGAGGGCGGCATCGACGACGTGTTGCAGGCCATCGGCCGCACGCACGCCGAGCGCACGTACCTGGACCCGACGCTCGCGCCCCTGGCGGCCGGTTTCACGCCGACCGCCGAGGCCGGCACGCGCCGGTCGCTGTCGCGCCGGGAGTACGAGGTGCTCCAGCTCATCGCGGACGGCATGGAGAACCAGGCGGTCGCGAACGAGCTGTACGTCTCGGTGGAGACCGTGCGCACCCACGTGAAGAACATCCTGCGCAAGCTCCGCGCCCGAGATCGAACACACGCCGTGTCCCTCGCCTACCAGGCGGGTCTGCTCTCCAGCGGCGCCGTGCGACTGGTCTGACGCGGGCGGTTCAGCCGGTGGCGACCTCCCCGTCGGGGTTGAGGCCGAACTCGCGCAGGCGCTGGGCCCTCCTCGGGCGAGGCGCCGGGCACGAAGTCGCCGTGGACGTGGCCGACCTGGATGGCGTGACCACCGATGACGGCGTTCTCCACCCGGTTGGCGACGGGCTTGGGCGGCACCGGGCAACGATAGGGGAGATGCTGGTCAGGCGCGTCTGATTCGCCACAACGCGGTGGTCGGCCTTGCCGGGGTTACTGACAGGTAATACCCTGTTGTTACCGGTCAGTAGGGGACCGCCCCGACCACGCATGGAGTGAGCGACGAGATGGGTCACTACAAGAGCAACGTCCGGGACCTCGAGTTCAACCTGTTCGAGGTCTTCAACGTGCAGGACCACCTCGGCACGGGGCCGTTCGAGCAGTCCGACGAGGACACCGCGCGCGGCGTGCTTGCCGAGCTCAACAACCTGGCGGTCGGCCCGCTGGCGGAGTCCTTCGCCGACGCCGACCGCAACCCGCCGGTCTTCGACCCGAAGACCCACTCGGCCACGCTGCCGGAATCGTTCAAGAAGTCGTACCAGGCCGTGTGGGACGGTGAGTGGTACCGCCTGTCGCTGCCGAACGAGCTGGGCGGCTTCGGCATCCCGCCGTCGGTCCAGTGGGCGGCCTCCGAGCTGATCCTCGGCGCCAACCCGGCCGTCTACATGTACCTGGCCGGCCCGAACTTCGCCTCGGTCGTCCACAAGAACGGCACCGAGCAGCAGAAGCGCTGGGCCGAGATCATGATCGAGCGCGGCTGGGGCGCCACCATGGTGCTGACCGAGCCGGACGCCGGCTCCGACGTCGGCGCGGGCCGCACGAAGGCCACGCTCCAGGACGACGGCACCTGGCACATCGACGGCGTGAAGCGGTTCATCACCTCCGCCGACCAGGACATGACCGAGAACATCATGCACCTGGTGCTGGCCCGTCCCGAGGGCCCCGGCATCGAGGCGAAGCCCGGCACCAAGGGCCTGTCGCTGTTCCTCGTGCCGAAGTGGCACTTCGACCCGGAGACCGGTGAGTCGACCGGCGAGCGCAACGGCGCCTTCGTCACCAACGTCGAGCACAAGATGGGCCTCAAGGTCTCGACCACGTGCGAGCTGACGTTCGGCCAGCACGGCGTGCCCGCCAAGGGCTGGCTGCTCGGCGAGGTGCACGACGGCATCGCGCAGATGTTCCAGGTCATCGAGTACGCCCGGATGATGGTCGGCACGAAGGCCATCGGCACGCTGTCGACCGGCTACCTCAACGCCCTGGCCTACGCCAAGGAGCGGGTGCAGAGCGCCGACCTGACCCGGATGACGGACAAGACCGCGCCGCGAGTCACCATCACCAACCACCCGGACGTGCGCCGCAGCCTCATGCTGCAGAAGGCGTACGCCGAGGGCCTGCGCGCGGTCTACCTGTACACCGCGACGCAGCAGGACAAGATCGCCCTGGGCGGCCCGGACAAGGAGCTGGCGGAGAAGGTCAACGACCTGCTGCTGCCGATCGTCAAGGGCGTCGGCTCGGAGCGCGCGTACGAGCAGCTGGCGCAGTCGCTGCAGACGCTCGGCGGGTCCGGCTTCCTGCAGGAGTACCCGATCGAGCAGTACATCCGCGACTCGAAGATCGACTCGCTGTACGAGGGCACCACCGCCATCCAGTCGCTGGACTTCTTCTTCCGCAAGATCATCCGCGACAAGGGTCAGGCGCTGGGCTTCCTGAACGGCGAGATCCAGCAGTTCCTCGACAACGAAGGCGGCAACGGGCGGCTGAAGGAGGAGCGGGCGCTGCTCAAGCGGGCGCTCGAAGACCTCCAGGGCATGCTCGGCGCGATGGTCGGCTTCCTGACCAGCTCGCAGGAGGACGTCCGCAACCTGTACAAGGTCGGCCAGAACACCGTGCGGCTGCTCATGACGGCCGGTGACGTGCTCGTCGGCTGGCTGCTGCTGCGCCAGGCCGACGTCGCGCTGACCAAGCTGGACGGTCAGGTGTCGGCCAGGGACAAGGCGTTCTACGAGGGCAAGGTCGCGGTGGCGTCGTTCTTCGCGAAGTCCGTGCTGCCGGAGCTCACCGCCCGCCGCAAGATCGCCGAGGCCACCGACAACGCCCTGATGGACGTGGACGAGGCGGCGTTCTGACCCGGTCGACCAGCCGGAATTGTCGGACCCTTCTGGGAGAATCAAGACAAGGGCTCCCCTGGGCGGGGACGCCTGCGAGAGCTTGGGCCAGGACGTCTGCGAGAGCTTGGGCCCGGGCGGTGACGCCCGGAAGAGCTTGGACTCCCGAGGGCGAGGGCTCGGAGTGAACGCGGCCGGAGGGCGGCGCCCGTGGTGGGTGCCGCCCTCCGGCCGTTCTACGTCAACCCTTGTGCGCCTTGGCGGCGGCGAAGCAGTACGCGCCGAAGCCCAGGAAGCCGACCGCGATCACGGCCAGGGCGAACACCCCGTACGGCTGCGCGGCCAACGTGTGCAGCGCCTTGTCCATTCCGCCCGACTCCGACGGGTCGGCGTTGACCGCGGCGAACGCGACCAGGACGCCGATCAGGAAGTACGCCGCGCCCTTGCCGATCCAGCCGATCCGGCCCAGCCGCTCCACCCACACCCGCGTGCCGGCGGGCAGCTCGGACATGTTCAGGTCGTCCTCGAACGACTTCTTCACGCCCTTGCGCGCCACCATCACGCCCAGCCCCAGCACGAACAACGCCACCGCGCCCACCAGGACCTGCCCGAACGGCAGGGCGAGCACGCGGGCCGTCCACGTCTGCGACTGCTCGGTGCCGCTCTTCTGCGACGTGCCGGTCGCGTAGTTGATCGCGGCGATGCCGATGACCGTGCCGGTGACGGCGCGACCGACCGAGCCGCACTTGCGGTACACGCGCTTGCGCTGCTTCGTCACCCAGCCGTAGCCGGACACGGCCATCGCGAGCTGCCACACCGCGAAGGCGAACAGCCCGATGGCCAGGATCCACAGCAGAGCGGGACCGAAGGACGTCTGGGCCAGCGCGGCGACCGCGCCCTTCTGGTCCGTCTTCTCCCCGGTGTCACCGAGGACAACTTGCGCCGTCAACGCCGCCAGGAGCACGTGGACGAGCCCGTAGCAGACCATCCCGGCACGCCCGAAGGCCTGCACCGCGGGATGTCTTCGCACTTCTTGCCCGGTGGTAGCCACGATCGAGTGATACCCAATCGTGGCTACCGCGAACCACGAGCCCCGCTCAGCCGCCAGGCTTAGGCGGTTCGCAGACGATCTTGAACTGCGGGTCGTACCGGACGGTCCGGCTCTCCTGCCGCGACTGGCCGGTGCGACGGTCGGTGATGGTGCGCGTGTCGGTCACCGAGAAGCCCGGCGCGCCGGGGCTCGCCTGGCAGTCCGGCTTGTCGACCTTGCGCTCCTGCGGCTGGGTGTGGTTGAACTCGGCGCTGGTCGACCCCGTGACGTCGTAGTTCTTGGTGCCCCAGAGCACGATCTTGATCGACGACGGGGTCCAGATCGTCTGGATCGCCACCCCGGTCTCGTCCGGGTTGGTGAACTTGATGTCGATCAGGCTGTTGCCCGCGCCGTCCATGAACACCGTGGCCTCGCGCCCCTTCGGGTACCGCGAGATCCAGTAGCTGTGCTCCTTGTGGCCCGCGTCCTTCATGCCCGCGTGGTAGGCCGCGTTGTAGAGCGTGGTGGCGAACTGCGAGATGCCGCCGCCGACCGCCTTGCCGGGCACGCCGTTCTCGATGATGCCCGCCTCGACGTAGCCCTGGGCGGTGCCGCGCGGACCGGTGTGGCCGTTGAGGCTGAACGTCTCGCCCGGCTTCACGATCGCGCCGTTCACCTTCTCGGCGACGACGCGGATGTTGGTGCCGGACGCGGCCACGAAGCCACCGGTCTGGAACTCGCCGATGACCTCCTTGATGCCCATCTTGTTCGCCTGCTCGGTGGTCACCTTCGCGGGCGTGTGCTTGTACTCGGCCTTGATCGCGCGCTCGTTGTCGCGCTTGAGCACGTCGAGCGCCGTGGCCAGGGACTTGTCCCAGTCGATGCCGCGGCCGTCGACCGACTCCTTCACCACGGGCCGGCCGCCCTCGAACACGATCTGGGCGTCCTTGCCCTCCTTCTCCGTGTCCTTCAGCTGCGGACCGGCGTGCTCGACGACCTTGCCGTTGTCGACCTTCGCGGTCAGGCCGCCGTCGTCGGCGGGCTCGAACACCAGCACGGTGGCCAGCTGCTCGGGCGTGAGCGTCGCGTCCTTGCCCTCGCCCTGGATGATCAGCGGCATGGCGGTGGCGGGCTTGGCGACCTCGGCCAACGCCTTCGCCACGCCCTCCTTCGTGGTCTTGACCGGGGTGGTGGCCACCGGCAGCTCGACCGTGCCGCCGTCGGCCCAGCCGGCGAGCAGCCGCTCCGACGCGCCGGTCACGTCCAGCTTCTGGCCCTGCCTCGGGTCGACCGCGATGGGGGTGGCGCCCTCGAAGCGGATGCCGCCCTCGGCCGGCTCGTGGTCGGTCTCGGCGCGCAGCCCCTCCAGCGCGGCGGACAGCTTGCCCGAGTCGCTGCGCGTGTCGAAGCCGACCTCGCGAGAGGTGAAGAACGAGGTGACGCGGGTGATCGGGGACAGCGGCTGGCTGCCCGCGCGCTCCAGCGTGGCGGTCCAGTCCAGCTCCAGGCCGGCGGCCTTGGGGTCGATCGCGGTCTCGACGTCGCCCGCGCGCGCCTTCACCGGCGCGGCCAGGCGGGGGCCGATCTCGTCGCGCAGCTTCTGCTCGGCCTCGGGGTGGCTCAGGCCGCCGACGTCCACGCCGGCCACGGTCACGCCGCGCGGCACGTTGCCGCCCGAGACGACCAGGTCCAGGCCGTAGAGGACGACCAGCACGCCGAGCACGGCGGCGGCGATCAGACCGCCCTTGCGCAGGCGCTTGCGGCGGGCGTCGGCCTCGTCGGTCGCGCTGTCGCCGTCCACCATCACGGGGCCGTAGACGGTGGCCTCCGGCTCCGGGTCGGGCGGCGGCGCCACCGGCGTGGAGAACACCGTGGTGGCCTCCGAGGGTGACGGCTGCGACGGCCGGCCGAAGCCACCGGGCGGCGTGGTGATCATCTGGGTCCGCTCGGCGGAGGCCGGCGGGGTGAGGGCGCGCGTCGGGTCACCGGACGGCGTGATGGCCTGGGTGGCGTCCGCGCCCCTGGGCGGGGTGTGCTGCGCGTTGCGCGTCGGGTGCTGCTGCGTCACGTTGTGAGAGACGCTCGACGGGCCCGTCGCGTTGTCGTGGCCGTTCGACGGAGGCGTCACGTTGCGGACGGTGGCCGAGGCGTCCGGTTCCGCGTCCGGCTCCTCCTGCGGCCACGCGGCCTCGGCGGGCGCGCCCCCGGTGATCTTGGTGGTCCGCTCCGAGGCGGTGCCCGACGGGCGGACCGGCTCCATGGCCCTGGTCCGCTCAGCGTCGTACTCCGGTCGCTGGTTCTCCGGCACCGCTCCCCCTCTTGCCTCTCGCAAGGTCCTGGGACTGCTTACCCGAACGCCGTCACGCGTCGATCACGTTTCAGGTGGCTCACAGGTTTCACCGCACTGGTCACAGGTAAAGCCCGGTCCCGTGGTCCGTCCGCTCGGTCGCGGTGGCGTGCACGTCCCGTTCCCTCATGACGAGGTAGGTGCTGCCCTGCACCTCGACCTCGAACTGGTCCTCCGGGTTGAACAGCACCCGGTCGCCGACCTTGACGTGCCGCACGTTCGTGCCGACCCCGAGCACGTCTCCCCAGGCCAGGCGCTTGGCCATCTGGGCGGTCGCCGGGATCACGATGCCACCGCTGCTGCGGCGCTCGCCGTCCTCCGGCGAGATCCGCACCATCACGCGGTCGTGCAGCATCTGGATCTCGAGCTTGACATCGGGCACCGGCAGAGTCTAGATGCCGTCGTCGAGGCCACCCATCATCAGGGGTAGCCGCCGGGGCCCGTCCCTTACCACGCGGATCGGGACGCCCCAGTCCTGGCGGGCCAGTTTGCACACCGGGTGCTCGACGGCCGGGTCGTCCGTGCAGCTCGCGGCCTGGGCGACGACGTGCAGGACGCCTTCGGTGAACCCCTCCGCCACGCGCAGCACGCGGACGAGGTCCGTGCCGACGCCCGCGCCCTCCTCCAGCAGCCCGGGGGGCGAGCTGGTGATCTCCAGGCGGGTGGACGGGCCGAACCGGTCGTCCAGCTTCTGGCCGGTCGGCGGGGTGAACACGACGGCCACCTCGACCTCGCCCGGCGCGATCACCGACGGCGGCCTGCGCACCTGGTGCGCCTCGCCGCTGACCAGCTTCGCGCCGGGCGCGACCGGGCGTTCCAGGCGGTGGGCGGCGGAGGCGACCACGACCAGCTCACCGTCGACGAGGACCGCGTCGGACGGCTCGGCCACGTCCGTGGCCAGCGTGGACACCTCGCCGGTCGACGGGTCGTAGCGGCGGATGGCGCCGTTGTAGGTGTCGGCGACGGCGACCTGGCCGCCGGGCAGCACGGTGACGCCGAGCGGGTGCTGGAGCAGCGCCTGGTCGGCCGGGCCGTCGCGGTGGCCGAAGTCGAACAGGCCCTTGCCGATGGCGGTGTGCACGGTGCGGTCGGCGTCCAGCCACCGCAGCGCGGAGGTCTCCGAGTCGACCAGCCAGAGCCGGTCGCCGTCGGCAGCCAGGCCCGAGGTCTGGGCGAAGAACGCCTCCGCCGCCGGGCCGTCGTGCAGCCCTTCGACGGTGGTGCCGGCGAGGCGCTCGACGCGGCGTTCCCGCGGCTTGAACAGGCCGAGCGTGTGGTTGCCCGCCATGGCGACGACCACCCCGCCCGCGGGCTCCCACCAGGCGACGTCCCAGGGGCTGGTGAGGTCGATCGCGTCGGCCGGGCCGTCGGTGTCCCCGTCGCGCCACTGCTCACCGGTGCCGGCGACCGTGGTGACCTCGCCGGTGACGAGGTCGACGCCGCGCAGCAGGTGGTTGACCGTGTCGGCGACGACCGCGTGGTAGCCGACCTCGGCGGCCACGTCGTCGGGCAGCAGCGCGATGCCCGCCGGTTCGGAGAAGGTGGGTTCGAGGCCGTCGCGGCGACCGCGCTCACCGGTGCCGATGCGCCTGATCACGGTCTCGCCGTCGAGGTCGAGCTCGACCAGGCCGTGGTGCGCGGAGTCGCTGACGAGGAGGGTGTCGTTCGCGGTCAGGACGGCTTTCGCGGGGAAGCGGAGCTCGGTCTCGCGGGCCGGCGGCGCGACGTACGGGCCGTCGCCGCGGTGCAGGGTGCCCTTGGCGTCGTGCTCGGCGGCGATCTCGGACACGATCTGACGCAGCGCGTCGAGGTGGCCCTCGCCGGAGGCGACGTGCACGACGTAGCCCTCGGGGTCCACCAGCACGAGCGTGGGCCACGCCTTCACCGCGTAGTTCTGCCACGTCGTGAGCTCGGGGTCGTCCAGCACGGGGTGCTCCACCTCGTACCGCTCGACGGCCGCCTCCAGCGCCGCGGGCTCCGCCTCGTGGACGAACTTGGGCGAGTGCACGCCGACGGTGACCAGGACGTCGGCGAACTCGGCTTCGAGCGGGCGCAGCTCGTCGAGGACGTGCAGGCAGTTGATGCAGCAGAAGGACCAGAAGTCGAGCAGCACCACCTTGCCGCGCAGGTCGGCCAGCCTGATGTCCCGACCACCCGTGTTGAGCCAACCGCGGCCCACCAGTTCGGGGGCGCGGACACGGGCGCGGCGTCGTTGTGCGGTCGTCACGCCCCGATCCAACACGACTCGCACACCGACCTATTTCCCCGTCCACCGAGTGGGACGGCCCGCGTGGAATCGGTTCGGCTAGCGGGGGCGGCGGACCGCGCGGGGGCCGAGGACGGTGGCGTTCAGGGCCGTCACGCGGTGGCGCAGGGCGCGGTCGGCGGTGATCACCGCGCACGGGCGGTCGGCAGGGTTGGCGCGGACGACGTCCACGATCGCGTCGTCGCCCGAGCCCAGGGCCGAGACGACGCGGACGCCGGGCACCGACTCGACGTGCCGGGCCTTGCCCTCGACCACGAGGACCACGTCCAGCGGGCCGGGCAGCTCCGGCAGGCCGTGCTCCGCCACGTCGACGAGGTCGTCGCGCAGGCGGGCGGCGGCGCCGGCGCGGTCACGCCACCAGCCGTCCGGGACGGAGCCGACGACGTTGGCCGCGTCCACGACCAGGAGCGGGTGCGTCATCGACCCATGCTCTCAGCAAACCCTCATGAAACTGTCGTACCCCGATGGCACCATGGAGTGGTCCATTGGGGGACAGACATGAACACGCAGGGGGACATTGTGATGATCAGGCGCGCCCGCAGGACGACGGACGACACCTGGAACGGCTCGGCCACGGCCAAGTAGCCAGAGCATGGGAAACCCCGCGGTGCTGCCAGGTCGGGGGTCCGACAGCACCGCGGGGTCATCTGGAACATCGATACACGATCGAGGTCCGTTACATCCCCTATCGGGTGTGACAGGGCTCACATCGATTACGTGACGAAGCCCTGCCGCGCGGGAGGTGCGGCAGGGCTTCGTCGTTCCCCCTTCACCGGAGCGCGGACGACGGGGCGGCACACCCGGTGTCGATCGGGTGGTCGTCACGCGCGCCGGAGGAAGTCCCTCAGCGGAGGGTCGTCACCTGAGCCTGGGCGATCGCCATCAGCTCGTGGCGCATGGCCGGGGTGGACGCCATGTCGATCGCGCGGGCGACAGCCTTGCGGTTGCGAGCCTCGACACGACGAGCGCGGAGCTTCGCAGTGAAGTTCATCGGGGGTTCATCCCTCTCAAAGGTTCTCTCTCGGTGTGTGCCTCAAGTATGCACCCTTCGAGGTGCCGATGCACCCGATTATCCGGTGAGGTGCCGCACATGCCGACGAATCATCGGCAGCTACGTCATAGACCCCGACGATTCGCCTGGCGTACACCTGCTGGACCGGACGCGCGTCGACACACTCTCTAGCGTGCGCGCTAGATCACCCGATGCAACCGAAGCGGCCGGTAACCGCAGGTCAGTCCTCGCGGCCGAGCAGGAACCGGCCGAAGTGGGGCACGGTGAACGCGATCTGCCCGCGTTCGGCCGAGTACACGAGCCCCTTCTTGATCAGGCTGTCCCGGGCGGGCGACAGCGACGACGGCTTGCGGCCCAGGTGGTCGGCCACCTGCGCGGTGTTCACGCCCGCGTCCTTGCCGTCGGTCAGCTCCGCCATCGCCCGCAGGTACTCCCGCTCGGCCGGCGTCGCCCGCTCGTACCGCGACCCGAAGAACCCGACCGCCAGCTCGGCATCCGCCTCCGGCGCGGCCACCGCCACGTCCATCGCGGTGATCGGGTCGGCCGGCGCGGCGTCCCACGCCGCCTTGCCGTAGGCCTGGATGAAGTAGGGGTAGCCGCCCGAGGCGTCGAACAGCGCGTCCAACGCCTCCGGCTCGATGCCCGCCTCCTCGCGGTCGACCGGCGCGAGCACGGCGCGGTCGGCGTCCTCCCGGCTCAGCCGGTCGATCCGCACGTACCGGAACAGGCGCTCCGAGTACGACTTCGACGCCGACAGCACGGCGGGCAGGTGCGGCAGCCCGGCGCCGACCACGACCAGCGGCGCGCCCGACTGCGACAGCTCGTGGCACGCCGCGCACAGCGCCGAGATGTCGTCCGCCGGCACGTCCTGCATCTCGTCGATCAGCAGCGCGACGCCCGTGCCCACGTCCTGCGCCAGCTCCGCGACCTCGGTGAACAGCTCCACCAGGTCGATCTCGATGTCACCGGAGTCCGCCCGGCCGACCGCCGCGGGCACGTCGATGCCCGGCTGCCACCGGTCGCGCAGCTTCGCGTCCTCGGGGTTGGACCGCAGCGCGAACGCCTTCAGCACGCCGAGCACGGACTCCACCCGGTCCGGCGCGCGGTGCCTCACGGCCAGGTCGCGGATCGCCCGGTGCAACGCGGCCGACAGCGGGCGGCGCAGCCCGGCCTCGGGCCGTGCCTCGATCTTCCCGGCGCCCCAGCCGCGCTTGAGCGCCATCGACCGCAGCTCGCCGAGCAGCACGGTCTTGCCGACGCCGCGCAGGCCGGTGAGCACGAGGCTGCGTTCCGGCCGGCCGCGCGCGACCCGTTCGAGCACGACCTCGAACGCGCCCAGCTCCTTGTCGCGCCCCGCCAGCTCGGGCGGCCGCTGGCCGGCGCCGGGGGCGAACGGGTTGCGCACCGGGTCCATCCTCGGAAGGTATCGAGGTGTCTAGAGCCGATCCAATACTCCGGCCGTGTCGTCGGGTATTCGTGAATCTAGTGTCAGAGCTATATAGCGCTATCAAGTGGGATGGACGGTAGCGTCGTGCCATGGCTGAGGTGGTGACGAAGGGCGTCGGCAAGGTCGAGCGGACCGCCGACCGCGCCGAGGTGCACGCGAGCTTCGAGACGCTGGGTTCGACGCGCAACGAGGCGGTGGAGTTGCTGACCGCGCGGATCGCCGGTGTGGAGCCGGCGCTCGAACGGCCGGGCGTCGAGGTGCGGTCGCGGCAGCTCAACGTGCACGACAACTGGGACGGCAAGCGCCGTTCGGGCAGCCGTGCCGTGCAGAACTACGTGGTGCGGATCGACGACGTGGCCGGGCTCGACGGTCTGCTCGGCGCGCTGGTGACCGCTGAGCCGACCTGGCTGAACGGGCCGACGTGGCAGCTCAAGGACGACGTGGACGCCGTCCGCGAGGCGCAGCGCGAGGCCGTGCGGGACGCGCGCCGACGTGCCGAGGGCTATGCCGAGGCCCTCGGCGCGCGGCTGGGGCCGCTGCACCGGCTGACCGACGGCGACGCCGAGGCGTGGGCCGCCGAGTCGCACCTGATGAGGGGGGCCGGTTACGGCGGCGCGCCGGGCGTGGCACCGCAGATGGACCAGCTCAACCTGGAGGCGCAGCAGATCGTGGTCACGGTCCGCTGCACGGCCTCGTGGACGCTCCTCGACTGACACCCTGCGTGTTCCGAGCGTTGAACTCGGGGGTCCTGAACGTAGGACACGCGCGACCTGGACGTAGGACACGCGCGTTCTGGACGTAGGACTCCCGGGTCAGCTGCTCGATTTCGGTTGGGACAGTTCGACCACGACCGAGCGGTTGCGGGCGGCGGCGTCGGGGATCAGGTCGCCGGCGTTGTCGAGGTCCACGGCCAGCGGCGAGGTGAAGCCCAAGCCGAGCACCTCGGTGAACGCCGCCCGGCTCACGCCGAGCTCCACCAGCGCCGACACCACCCGCTGGCCACGCCGCCGGGTCAGGTCGTCCGCCGCCTCGGCCGACGCCGAGCTGGCCGTGCGGGCGATGACCCGCGCGGTGGTGCGGCCGTCGAACTTCTTCGCCACCTCGGCCAACGCCTCGCGCGCGCCCGGCGCGAGCTCGTCGCTCCCCGCCTTGAACAGCACCGAACTCGGCAGGTGCACCAACCCGTCCTGGTGCACGACCTCGCCGATGTCCACGACCGGCACCTCGGCCCGGCCGATCGAGGCGCCGCCGGGCACCGGCTCGGTGTCGTGCGTGCAGCTGTTCGCGCCGAACTTCGCGCAGACCCCGAGCCACAGCTGGACCAGCGACTCCCGCGCGGCCGGGGGCAGCTGCGGCTGGTCGCCGACCACCTGGCCGAGCCCGGAGAAGATCACGTCCTTGCCGGTCAGCCCGGGCAGGGCGTCGTCCGGAACCGACGCCACCACGGCCGCGACGTCGAAGTCCAGCCCGAGCCGCGTCAGGTCGAGCGGGCCGGTGGTCTGCAGCCCGCTGCTCTGCAGCACGAGCACCGCCGGTCCGTCCGCCGAGGCCATGTCCGCCAGCACGGACAGCGGGTCGAGGTCGGTGCTCGTGCCGCCGAGCCCGCTGAGCTGACCGGCCAACCGGCTCAGGTTCTGCTCGAAGCCGAGCCGGCGCCGCGCCGCGTCGCTCTCGATGTCGTTGCCGTCTCGGATGGTGAAGTCCTCGTCCGAGTGCGCGCTGCCCGAACGCTCGCCCTGCCGGTACACGACGACCCTGGTCGCGCCCTCGTCGACGGCCGCCGACAGCCGGTCGACGACCGTCCTGGTGAGCTGGACCCGGGGCTCGTTGGCCGACGCGGTCACCCCGATGCGCACGGTGGTGGCTTCGCGGGAAGCCTCCCCGCAGGCAGCGCAAGACGCCGCCACCAGCACGACTGCGGCGAAGAGCCGTGAGTGGTTCATGCATTGGAAACGGAATGAGAACGCGTTGTGTTACCAATAACACCCGTTCGGCCTAATTTCGGTGCTATCGCTCCACGATCGCCGTAACGCCCTGACCACCCGCCGCGCAGATCGAGATCAGCCCGCGACCCGAGCCGCGCTCCGCCAGGAGCTTCGCCAGCGTGGCCACGATCCGCGCGCCGGTGGCCGCGAACGGGTGCCCGGCGGCCAGCGACGAGCCGTTGACGTTCAACTTCGACCGGTCGATCGGGCCGAGCGGCGCGTCCAGCCCGAGCCTGCCCTTGGCGAAGTCCGCGTCCTCCCACGCCTTCAACGTCGCCAGCACCTGCGACGCGAACGCCTCGTGGATCTCGTAGAAGTCGAAGTCCTGCAACGCGAGCCCAGCCCGCGCGAGCATCCGCGGCACCGCGTACGCGGGCGCCATCAGCAGGCCCTCCCCGCCGTGCACGTAGTCGACCGCCGCCGTCTCGGTGAACGTCAGGTAGGCCAGCACCGGCAGGTTCCGCGCCGCCGCCCACTCCTCCGACGCCAGCAGCACGGCCGACGCGCCGTCGCTGAGCGGCGTCGAGTTGCCCGCCGTCATGGTCGCGCCCTCGCCGCGGCCGAACACCGGCTTCAGCTTCGCCAGCTTCTCCACCGACGAGTCCGGCCGCAGGTTCTGGTCCCTGGTCAGGCCGAGGTGCGGCGTGACGAGGTCGTCGAAGAACCCGCGGTCGTACGCGGCGGCGAGGTTGCGGTGGCTGGCGGCGGCCAGCTCGTCCTGCTCCTCGCGCGCGATGCCCCACTCGCGGGCGGTGATCGCCGCGTGCTCGCCCATGGACAGCCCGGTGCGCGGCTCGCCGTTGCGCGGCACGTCCGGCACGACGTGCTTGGGCCGCAGCTTCAGCGCCGCCTTGAGCTTCGCGCCCGCGCCCCGCGCCCGGTTGAACTCCAGCAGCACGCCGCGCAGGTCCTCGTTCACGCCGATCGGCGCGTCGCTGGTGGTGTCCACACCGCCGGCCACGCCGACCTCGATCTGCCCGAGCGCGATCTTGTTCGCCACCGCGATCACGGCCTGCAAACCGGTCCCGCACGCCTGCTGCACGTCGTAGGCGGGCGTCTCGGCGGACAGCCTGCTGCCCAGCACGGCCTCGCGGACCAGGTTGAAGTCGCGGCTGTGCTTGAGCACCGCGCCCGCGACCACCTCGCCGAGCCGTTCGCCCTGCAACCCGAACCTGCTGACCAGGCCGTCCAGCGTGGCGGTGAGCATGTCCTGGTTGGACGCCGTGGCGTAGGGGCCGTTCGACCGGGCGAACGGGATGCGGTTGCCGCCGAGGATGGCTACTCGGGCCATGTCGTCCTCCAGGGTGGTGGGCAGGTCGCCGGTGGGCAGGGACAGGACAATGTTACCTACTCATCAGTAGACTTACTAGCGAGTAGGGAGTGTGATGTCCCCATGGATCGTTACCAGTCGTTCGCCAGGTCCGGCCTCGGGCGGTTCGTCGTGGGCAAGCTCGGTCTACCCGATCCCCACCCGTTGCGCCGGCACTCGCCCGACGGGCCGCCGTTGGCCGGGCCCGTGCTGATCGGCGGTGGCGGTCGGCTGGCCGACGCCGTCCGCGCGGCGGTGAAGTCCGCGGGCCTCGACCTCGACGACACCGGGCATGGCGAGCGGTACGGCGCGCTGGTGTTCGACGCGTCCGGCATCGACTCGGTCGAGCGGCTGCGCGAGCTGCGCGAGTTCTTCCAGCCGGTGATCCGGTCCCTCGGCCCGTGCGGCCGGGTGGTCGTCTTCGGCACGCCGCCGGAGCTGGCCGAGTCGCAGATCGCGCAGCGCGCGCTTGAAGGCTTCACGCGCAGCGTCGGCAAGGAGCTCAAGCGCGGCGGCACGGCCCAGCTGGTGTACGTCGCGCCCGGCGGTGAGGGCGCGATCGAGTCGACCGCGCGGTTCCTGCTGTCGGGCCGGTCGGCGTACGTGTCCGGGCAGGTGGTGCGGATCGGGCCGGCCGACGTGGCCGCCCCCGCCGACTGGGACCGACCGTTGGCCGGGAAGGTCGCGCTGGTCACGGGTGCCGCGCGCGGCATCGGCGCGGCGATCACCGAGGTGCTGGGACGTGACGGCGCGACCGTGGTGTGCCTGGACGTGCCCGCGCAGGGCGACGAGCTCTCGGCGGTGGCCAACCGGGTCGGCGGCACCGCGCTCCAGCTCGACATCACCGCGCCGGACGCGCCCGCCCGGATCGTCGAGCACCTCGCGCAGCGGCACGGCGGCGCGGACGTCGTCGTGCACAACGCGGGCATCACGCGTGACCGCACGCTCGGGCGGATGGACGCCGACCGGTGGGACGCGGTGGTCGCGGTGAACCTGGCGTCGCAGGAACGGGTCAACGAGGCGCTGCTCGCCGCCGACGCACTGCGACCCGACGGGCGGATCGTCGGCGTGTCGTCCATCGCGGGCATCGCCGGCAACGTCGGCCAGACCAACTACGCCACCACCAAAGCGGGTGTGATCGGCATGGTCGACTCCCTGTCGCGGCGGCTCGCGGGCCGGGCCACCGTGAACGCCGTCGCGCCCGGCTTCATCGAGACCAGGATGACGGCCGCGGTGCCGTTGTTCATCCGGGAGGCCGGGCGGCGGATGAACAGCATGTCGCAGGGCGGCCTGCCGGTGGACGTCGCCGAGGCCATCGCCTGGTTCGCGCACCCGGCGTCGGCCGGGGTGAACGGCAACGTCGTGCGCGTGTGCGGGCAGAGCCTGCTGGGGGCGTGATGGCGAACCTGACCCTGCTCTACGCCAAGGCCGCGCTGACCGGGTTCACCCGGCGCGGCGACGTGCTGCCGCGGTCCTCCCTGGACGTCGAGGTGACCGTCGACCCCGGGCACCTGGCCCGGTACGCCAAGGTCTGCGGGTTCGGCGTGCGCGACGAGCTGCCGATCACGTACCCGCACGTGCTCGGGTTCGAGTCGCAGATCAGGCTGATGACCGGACCCGGCTTCCCGTTCCCGCTGCCCGGCCTGGTCCACGTGGCCAACCGGATCAGGCAGCACCGGCCGTTGCGGGTGTCCGAACCGCTGTCGCTGCACGTGGCGTTGGCGGATCTGCGGCCGCACGAGCGCGGGCGGCAGTTCGACGTGGTGACCACGGCGTCGGTGGACGGCGAGGAGGTGTGGGTCGACGTGTCGACCTACCTGCGGCGGGAGGGCGGCGCGCCGAAGGAGCAGGCGTCGCGGGCCGAACCGCCCGCGCCGACGGCCCGGTGGCGGCTGCCGGGCGACCTCGGCCGGCGGTACGCGGACGCGTCCGGCGACCGCAACCCGATCCACCTGCACCCGGTGACCGCCAAGGCGTTCGGCTTCCCCCGGGCCATCGCGCACGGGATGTGGTCGAAGGCGCGGTGCGTGGCCGCGTTCGAAGGACGGCTGCCCGACGCGTACGAGGTCGACGTGCGGTTCAAGGCGCCGATCCTGCTGCCGGGCGAGGTCGACTTCTCCTCCGCACCCACCGGTGACGGGTGGCGGTTCGCGCTGTGGTCGGGCCGGCCGCACCTCGAAGGTGTGATCAGCGGCTGACGTTGTCGGCCAACGTGCGCAGGAGGACGCGCAGCCGTGCGGTGTCGTCCTCGCCCAGGTCCATCGCCTCGCCCATTGCGGGCGGCACGTCCTTGGCGCGTTCACGCAGCTCGTCGCCCTGCTCGGTGAGCACGAGCCGGACCGAGCGCTCGTCGTCCGGGCGGCGTTCGCGGCGGATCAGGCCCGCCGCCTCCAGCCGCTTGAGCAGCGGGGAGAGCGTGCCGTAGTCGAGCTGGAGCGCGGCGGCGACGTCCTTGACCGGCACCGGGCCGCGTTCCCACAGCACCAGCAGCACCAGGTACTGCGGGTAGGTCAGGCCGAGGTCGTCCAGCAGCGGCCGGTACCGCGCGGTGACGGCCCGCGAAGCCGCGTAGAGCGCGAAGCAGAGCTGGTCGTCCAGCTCCAGGCTGAAGTCCCGCATGCGTCCTCCCTTGTGACTGAAGCCACGGTACACCTGTACCCATTTAGATTGTGCGCGATGTAATCGGGGGCTATGTTTTGTCGCGTCAGGTTCGACCGCACGACATCGAGGAGCCAGCGATGACCGTCCTGGAACCGGCCGCCGCCGAGTTCGCCGCCGCGACCGCCAACCCGCCGTACCTGTTCGACCTCGGCCCGGTGGAAGGCCGCCAAGCCGTGGACGGCGTGCAGGCCGGCGAGGTGTTCAAGCCCGAGGTGGACGAGGAGTGGGTGAACGTCGGCGAGGTGCCCGTCCGGATCGTCCGACCGGCCGGCGCGACCGGCGCGCTGCCCGTCGTCCTCTACATCCACGGCGCCGGCTGGGTGTTCGGCAACGCGAAGACGCACGACCGGCTGGTGCGCGAGCTGGCCGTCGGCGCGGGCGCGGCCGTGGTGTTCCCCGACTACAGCCTCTCGCCCGAGGCGCACTACCCCGTGGCGCTGGAGGAGAGCTACGCCGTCGCGCGGTGGATCGTCGCCGAGGGCGCCGCGCGCGGGCTCGACGCGTCGCGCCTGGCCGTGGCGGGCGACTCGGTCGGCGGGAACATGTCGGCGGCGCTGACGCTGCTGGCCAAGGAGCGCGGCGACGTGGTGTTCCGGCAGCAGGTGCTGTTCTACCCGGTGACGGACGCGTCGTTCGACACGCCGTCGTACCTCGAGTTCGCCGAGGGCTACTTCCTGCGGCGGGACGCGATGCAGTGGTTCTGGGACCAGTACACGACGTCCGAGGCGCAGCGCGCGGAGATCACCGCGTCACCGCTGCGGGCCACGGTCGAGCAGCTCACCGGCCTGCCGCCGGCGTTGGTGATCACCGCCGAGGCCGACGTGCTGCGCGACGAGGGCGAGGCGTACGCGAACAAGCTGCGTGAAGCGGGCGTGCCGGTGACCGCGGTGCGCTACCAGGGCGTGATCCACGACTTCGTGATGCTCAACGCGCTGCGCGAGACCCACGCCGCCGAAGCCGCGATCGGCCAGGCCGTGGCCGTGCTCAAGGGCGCGCTGGCCTAGGCGTCGCCTTCCGCGGCGGACCGCCGTGACGGCGGGTGCCACACGTCGCCCGCCACCAGGTCCCCGAAACCCATCCACACCAGGTTCATGAGCCGGGCGGCGACGACGCCGGCCGGCTCCTCGGGGTTGTCGAGCCACCAGTCGGCCAGCGACTCGCCCGCGCCGACCAGTGCCGCGGCCAGCGACTCGGCTTCCTTGTCGCCCGCCCGCGGCACGTTGGTGAAGTCCGACGAGTGCACCAGCAGCGCCGCCACCAGGCTGATCGCCCGGCCGCGCATGTCGGCCAGCTCCTCGGCGAACGGACCGCCCTGCGAGGACGCCTGCCGGTGCAGGACCTGCCAGCTCGCGCGGTTCTCGCCGACGAACCCGAAGAACGCCCGCAACCCGCTCCACAGCTGGACGTCCGGCGGCTCCTCGGCCTCGACGCCGTTCGCGATCGCCTCCATCATCCGGGTCGCCTCACGGCGGATGCAGGTGGCGAACAGCTCTTCCTTCGAGCCCAGGTAGGCGTACAGCATCGGTTTGGAGATGCCCGCGACCTCGGAGATCTCGTCCATGGACGCGGCGTGGAACCCCAAGCGCGAGAAGACGTCCACCGCGGCGTCCATGATCTGCCGCTCCCGCACCGCGCGTGGCAGTCTCTTGGCCCGGCCCGCGCGGACCGGTTGCTCTGCGTGCATCGCACCCCCTCCGATGGCTGGGACAAGATTACTCCGCGGCCCTTGCCGCCTTACCTACTCGCCAGTAGGCTTACCTGCGAGTAGGTAGCGGAGGTGCCACATGACCATCGACCTCACCACCGAGGCGATCGCGAAGCTCAGCCCGCAGGAGCTGATCTCAACGCTCAAGCAGGTCGATCCGGGCGACCCGGCGCTCAAGGACGTCGACATCGACGTCATCGCGCGCGGCGTCGACCCGAAGAAGCTCGGTCGCGACGAGTTCGCCGACCTGCTCGACGCGCTGGGCGCGCTGGCCGACGGCGGGGCCGACCTCGACCTGGCCAAGATGGACCCGCAGAACTTCGCGCGGATCATCTCGCGCGCGTCCAAGGACCAGATCGAGGCCGTGACGTCGCGGTCCGGCCTGCGCGAACGCGTGCTGGACGAGGTGTTCCGCCGCATGGAGGCGCACTTCCGCAGCGAACGCGCGGGCGCCACGCGCGCCGTCGTGCACTTCCGGCTGACCGGCGGGTTCGACGGCGACGACGTTTACGAGGCGATCATCGAGAACGCCGGGTGCACGATCAACAAGGAGGAGACCCGTGACCCCAGGGCCACGGTGACGTTGGGACCAGTGGAGTTCTTGAAGCTCGCGACCGGCAACGCGTCGGCCCCGGTGCTCTTCATGACCGGCAAGCTGAAGGTCAAGGGCGACCTGGGCTTCGCGGCCGGGTTCATGAGCTTGTTCAACATTCCGAAGGCGTGAGGGGACCATGGGCGGTTTTTCGCTGGAGCTCAACGAGGACCAGGTTGACCTGCGCGACTGGGTGCACGGCTTCGCGAAGGACGTGATCCGGCCGGCGGCGTCGGAGTGGGACGAGCGCGAGGAGACGCCGTGGCCGGTGATCCAGGAGGCGGCGAAGATCGGCCTGTACGGGTTCGAGTCGCTGGCCACCTGGTTCGCCGACCCCATCGGCCTGTCGCTGCCGATCGCGACCGAGGAGCTGTTCTGGGGTGACGCCGGCATCGCGCTGGCGTTGATGGGCACCGGGTTGGCGGCGGCGGGGATCTTCGCGTCCGGCTCGCCCGAGCAGTTGGCCGAGTGGGTGCCGGAGTGCTTCGGCACCGAGGACGACCCGAAGCTGGCGGCGTTCTGCGCGTCCGAGCCGCAGGCCGGGTCGGACGTGGCCGGGTACCGGACGCGGGCCGTGTACGACGAGGCCACCGACGAGTGGGTGCTCAACGGGCAGAAGGCGTGGGCGACCAACGGCGGCATCGCCAACGTCCACGTCGTGACCGCGGTCGTCGACCCGGCTCTCGGTGCGCGAGGCCAGGCCGGTTTCGTCGTGCCGCCGGGGACGCCCGGGCTGTCGTCGCCGGGGAAGATCCGCAAGCATGGGATGCGGGCGTCGCACACGGCGGACGTGTTCCTGGACGACGTGCGCGTGCCCGGACGGTGTTTGTTGGGCGGCAAGGAGAAGCTGGACGCCAGGCTGGCCCGTGCGCGTGAGGGGCAGAAGGCCGGCGGGCAGGCGGCGATGGCGACGTTCGAGACGACCCGCCCGACCGTGGGCGCGATGGCGGTGGGCGTCGCGCGTGCGGCGTACGAGTACTCGCTGGAGTACGCGAAGGACCGGACGGCGTTCGGTCGGAAGATCATCGAGAACCAGTCCATCGCGTTCGACCTGGCGAACATGAAGATGGAGATCGACGCCGCGCGGCTGCTGGTGTGGCGGGCGGCGTGGATGGGTCGCAACAACGTCCCGTTCACGGCGGGCGAGGGGTCGATGTCGAAGCTCAAGGCCGGTGAGGTCTCGGTGTGGGCGACGGAACGTGCGATCCACATCCTGGGCGGGGCCGGTTACACGCGTGAGCACCCGGTGGAGCGGATGCACCGCGACGCGAAGATCTTCACCATCTTCGAGGGGACGTCCGAGATCCAGCGGTTGGTGGTGGCCAGGGCCATTTCCGGGATGCACATCAAGTAGGTGACGTCCCGGGTTCGCCCGGGTCGGGGCGGGGTCTTCAGGACGCGGGAGACCCCGTCCGCTGGTTTAGGGTCGGGTCATGGTCGGGGTGTTGCAGTGCGTCGTGCTCGATTGTCCCGAACCCAGGGTGTTGGCCGGGTTCTACCAGGGGATTCTCGGTGGTGAGGTGGATCGGCCCGACCGGCGGTGGAAGTTGGACGATGACTGGTCGACGTTGCACACCGCGTCGATCGTGTTGGGGTTCCAGCGGGCCGCCGAGTACGTGGCGCCGGAGTGGCCCGATCCGCGCAAGCCGCAGCAGTTCCACCTGGACGTTGGAGTGGAGGACCTCGGCGTGGCCAAGGCCGAGGTCCTCCGGTTGGGGGCCACGTTGTTGGACGACTCCAACGACGTGTGGTGGGTGTTCGCCGACCCGGCCGGCCACCCGTTCTGCCTCGTGTGGGAATGAGCGTCAGCGGCCGGCTTCGGCCAGCCACTCCCGTTCGGCGGTGGTGTCGGGGATCTGCGTCTCCCAGCCGTTGACCGTGGCGATCAGCTGCCAGTAGCGCTCGGCCCTCGGGTCGCCGAACTCCTCCAACCGACGGGACAGCTCCGGGCCGACCGGGAGGTCGAGCGCGGACGCCCACTTCTCGTTGATCCCGGCGACGATCGCCGCCGCCTCCGGCGAACGCGGGTCGATGCCCGCGTCCACCGCCTGGCGCGCCTGCGCGAACGCGTGCTGGAACGCCTCCATCTGGCCCTGCGAGTACGGCGCCATGTCCGCGCCTTCCGCCCGCATCTCCTGGTGCCGCTGCGACATCCGCCGGATCGACGCCCGGAAGTCCGGGTCCCGCACCAGGTTCACCAGCTCGATCCACGCCTCCAGCTGCTCCGGCGACGGGTCGTCCGGCAGGTCGACCCGGACCGACCTCATGCGCTCCAGGAACGCCTGGTCCATGTCGAACCCGCCGAACACCTCGTCGAAGAAGTCGTCCAGGATCGCCTGCCGCTCCTCCGCCGACAGCCGCGCGAACTCGTGCACCATCTCCACCTCCCCGTTCCGAGCCACGACCCGCAGCACGGCCCGGCGCAACCGGAGCGTGCGCATCTGCGCGTCGATGGCTTCCGCGTGCGTCCGGGCCACCTCGGCCACGGACACCTCCCGCGCCAGGACCCGTTGCGCGGTGGGCAGGTCGACGCCCAGTTCGCGCAGGGTCCGCACGAGCTTCAGCCGCGCCAACCCGTCGACGTCGTAGGTGCGGAACCCGCCCGCCGTGCGCCCCGCGACGGGGATCACGCCGGAGTCGGAGTAGAACCGGATCGTCCGCGTGGACAGGCCGGTCAACCGCGCCAGTTCGCCGATCGAGTAGTGCGTCACGGGGATCACCTTGATCTCTCCAGTCACTGGAACTTCAACCCGATTAACGCACGATCCGGCACGATGGAACGTCGTGCGGGAACAGATGGGGTGGTTGGCGGCGTTCGCGGACGAGCATTGGCCCACGGCGGTCGGTGTCGTCGTGGTCGTTGCCCTGTGGCGGATGATCATGGCCGGCCTGCGGGTGCTCGATCCCGAGCAGGCCGAGCGGAAGCCACCCGCAGACGACGAGCCGCAGGTGCCCGTGGGGACCGCCGGGTCGATGGCCAGGGCGGTCGCCAAGTGGCTCGTGCTGGCCGTCGTGCTCGCCGCCCTGACCGGATACGGCCTGTACCGCCTGTTGGGCAGGCCGACACTGCCCTCCGCGACCAGCTTCACCACCACGGAATTACTCGACCTGCTCAAGATCGGCCTCGCGGTGGTCGGCGGGTTGGGCGCCGTGGTGGCGCTCGCCGTCGCGTACCGCAAGCAACAGGTGTCCGAGGCCGCCCACCACATCGCCGCGTGGCAGGAGCAACGCGAGCGGACCAAGTTCCTCAACGAGCGGTACGGGAAGGCCGCAGAGCAGCTCGGGCACGACAAGTCCGCCGTGCGGCTGGCCGGGGTCTACGCGATCGTCGGGCTCGCGGATGACTGGCCGGCCCAACGCCAGACCTGCGTCGACGTGCTGTGCGGCTACCTCCGCATGCCCTACCCCGAGGACTCCTCGGAACGCCAGGTACGGCAGGCGATCATCACCACCCTGCTGGATCACTCGTGGGACAACGCCTGGGACACGAAGGCGGTGGTCATCGACTTCCGCAACGTCGAGTTCGAGAACCTCGACCTGTCACGGCGCACGTTCGCGGGCAACTTCAACTTCGACCACGCCGTCTTCCACGGTGATCTCACCGACTTCGGCAGCACGACGTTCACCGGTGTCGTGACCTTTCGCGGCGCGCGGTTCAAATCGAAGAGCACGCTGTTCTCCGAGATCACGGGCCGCGACGCGGTCATCGACTTCAGCGAGGCCACCTTCAGCGGTGACTTGGTCGAGTTCTCAGAGTCGCGCCTGACCAACACCACCGTGGACTTCAACGGGGCCACCGTCGAGGACGCGCAGGTGAACTTCGAGTGGGGCGTCTCGGAGAACAGCGCCATCCGGTGGGACCGGGCGGAACTGCGCAACGCCACCATCGACCTGTCGAGCACGGTCTTCCTGCCGGGTCGGGTCACGGCGGACACCCCGACGGCGCTCAGCTTCCGGTACGCGCAAGCCGACGGCAGCTCGATCAAGCTGGTCGGCAGCCGCTTCGTCAACACGACCCTGAACTTCGAGGGCGGCAGGTTCACCGATTGCGCCGTGGAAGCGCACGACCTCGAACTCAACGACGTGGACATCCGAACCGACCTCACCGCACCACCCGAGTTCGCCGCGGCGGTGCGTCGGTTGGCGGGGGGGGGGGG
>NZ_JAJHUO010000027.1 GCF_020859565.1 Saccharothrix luteola
GTTCAACGCTCAGGACACGTCCCGCCGTCCTGAGCGTTGAACTCGGGGTACCGGAACGTAGGACACGGGGGCGCTGGAGGTTCGACACGCGGGACCTGAGTGTTCGACACGCGCGGGGGTTAGCCGATGGTGCGGCCGCCGTCGGCTTGGAGCAGTTCGCCGTGGACGTAGGCGGCGCGAGGAGAGGCGAGGAAGACGACGGCCTCGGCGATCTCGCGCGCCGAAGCCGTGCGGCCGAGCGGGGACTTGCGGCCGGTCTCGTCGACGGCGTCGGGGGCGAGGGCCTGCGTCCCCTCGGTCACGGTGGCGCCCGGCGCGATGGCGTTCACGCGGACCCCGGTGCCGCGGAACTCCACGGCCCACGTCCGGGTCAGGGATTCCAGCGCCGCCTTGGTCGCCGAGTACGCCGCCGCGCCCGGCACGGCGAACGAGGTCGCGGACGTCGACACGTTGACCACGCTGCCCCGACCCCGGGCCGCCATGCCCGGCAGCAGCGCGGCGGTCAGGAAGAACGGCGCCCGCACGTTCACGTCGAACAGCCGCTGGAAGCCCTCCTCGTCCTGGTCGACGGTCGCCGCGAACGGGAAGATGCCCGCGTTGTTGACCAGCACGTCCACCTCCCCGACGGCCTCCGCCAACGCACGCACGGACGCCAGGTCCGCCATGTCGGCGGCGAGGAACTTCGCCCGCCCGCCGTCCGCCTCGATCGACGCCACGGTCCGGGCACCGCGCGCCTCGTCCCGCCCCGTGACGATCACCGTCGCGCCACCGGCCGCCAGCAACCGCGCGGTCTCCCGCCCGATGCCCGCCGTGCTGCCCGTGACCAGCGCGAGCTGCCCGTCAAACTCCATGGTCCCCACCTCGTTCGATGTTCGGTGAACATCGAACAACCTACGCCCGCCAGTTCGATGTTCGCAAACCATCGAACATCTAGACTGGGAGACGTGCGCCACGCCGACATCAACCCGGACGTCGATCAGCTCACCCTGACCGACGTCCTCGCGGCGCTCAGCGACCCCCTCCGCGTCGGCCTGGTCCGCCTGCTCGCCGACGGCGAGGAGGTCAACTTCGGCGAGTTCGACGCGCCCGTCGCCAAGTCCACGCTCAGCCACCACCTCAAGGTGCTCAACGCCGCGGGCCTGACCTGGCGGCGCGAGGAGGGCACCCGCTGCTACCTCCGACTCCGCCGCGACGACATCGACGCCCGCTTCCCGCACCTGCTCGACACCGTGCTCGCCGCCGCCGACCGGGACGACGTCGGCAACCACGTCACCACCCCCGGCGCCAAGTGCTGAGCCGAGGGGGCCACGACGCCGGTCCCGCCGGCAGGATGTCCGCGTGACCAGGGGCCTGCAGTACTTCGCCGCGTGGTCGGCGTCGACGGCGGTCGCGGTGGTGCTGTCCTGGCTGGGCATCCGGTTCGTGCTGGACGCGGGCGCGCCCGAACGGCCGCGCGTCGTCGCCGGACCCACGCAGTCGTCGGCGATCACGACGACCACCACCACCACGATCGCCACGACGACGACCACCGTCGCGGTGATCGCCACGATCGCGCCGACCACGACGACGACGGTCGTCCCGACCACCACCACGACCACGCCACCCCTGCCGTCGGAGAACGGCACGTGGACCGAGCGGAACGGTGAACCGGTCTACCTCCGCAGCTTCACCCTGCACGGCGGGGTCGCCGCGATCAGCTTCTCCGCCAAGGACATGGAGCCCATCTCGGCCACCCCGCGCCAGGGCTTCGCCGCCACCGTCGAACAGCCCGCGGACGCCGTCGTGGTCGAGTTCACCGGCGGCGGCCACCGGTCCCGGCTCGAGGCCACCTGGGTCGGCGGACCGCAGTGGCGGATCGTGGAAGCCGGCTGACCGCCCCGCACCAAGCACCCGGTCCTGGACCGCCGGCGCGACCTCGGCGCGCAGCCTCGGCAGCAACGCGTGGGAGGCGTCGCCCCGGCACGCGGTGCCGTCCCAGAAGTCCCGGTGGCCGTGGATCTCCGCCGGCGGGATCGAGTACTGCCGGCAGACCACCGTGCAGGCCCACGACCCAACGGCACCGGCTGTTCAACCGGCGTTCGCGCACCCCACTCGGCGCACCGCTCGATGCGCCGTCGGGCGGCACGGGGCGGCACGGGGCGGCAGCGTGGCCGCGACCGACCCGACCACCGCGCCGAACCCGAGCAGCACCGCACGCCTGCTGACCACCGCTCCCCTGATTCGTCAGCCGGGAGCCGATCAGCCCGGCCCCGGCGGGCGCACCGCTCCCGCTGTCCATGCTTTCACCCGTTCGCGGGACAGACTCCACCCGTTAGCCGAGTGGTGGTTCGATCACGGTCATGACGCACGCCGACGAACCCCACCACGACCTCCCCGGCCGGCTCAACTGGCTGCGCGCCGGCGTCCTGGGCGCCAACGACGGCATCGTGTCGACGGCGGGGCTCGTGGTCGGCGTCGCGGGCGCCACCGCGGACCGCACCACGATCTTCGCGGCGGGCGTGGCCGGGCTCGTCGCGGGCTCGCTGTCCATGGCGGGCGGCGAGTACGTGTCGGTCAGCACCCAGCGGGACACCGAGCGGGCCGCGCTCCGGCTCGAGGCGCGTGAGCTGCGCGAGATGCCCGAGGAGGAGGAACGCGAGCTCGCCGGGATCTACCAGGACAAGGGGCTGTCGGAGGACCTCGCCGCGCAGGTCGCCCGCGAGCTGACCGAGCAGGACGCCCTGCGCGCGCACGCCGAGGCCGAGCTGCAGATCGACCCGGACAACCTGACCAGCCCGTGGCAGGCCGCGTGGGCGTCGCTGGCGGCGTTCGCGGTCGGCGCGCTGATCCCGCTGGTCGCGATCGTGCTGCCGCCGACCGCGTGGCGGGTGTGGGCGTGCGCGCTGGCCGTGCTGGGCGGGCTGGTGCTCACCGGTGTGGTCAGCGCCCGCCTCGGGGCGAGCCGGGTCGGCCGCGCGGTGCGCCGCAACGTGGTCGTCGGGTCGCTCACGATGATCGTCACGTACTACGTCGGCCTCCTGTTCGGAGTAACGGTCGGCTGACCCCGATCACGCTGCGCGCACGGCCTCGCGAGCCCGTCGAAAAAAGTCGTCACCTGAAGGTGTGAGGTACGCAAAGTGCGGGTACCCGCAGCCGACTTGTCGCCGTCGAGCGCGGCAGGCCCGGACTGGAGGTGCGCGCCGTGACCCACCCACCGACATCGTTGCCCCTCCTGCGCGGCGTGAAGGCCGAACGCCGGCTCTGGGCGCTGCTCGCGGCGCTGTTCGCGCTGGTCTCGGGCGTCAACGTGATCTTGGCCGTAAGCGAGGCCGCGTGGTGGCAGGGCGCGCTCGCGGCGCTGTGCCTCGTCGTCGCGGTGGGCTGCGGACGGGAGTCCAGAAGAGCAGCCAGCTGATTTCACCTGGCACTGAAGTTGCGAAACTGAGCGAAACTCTGGTCCGACCGGGTGTACCCGGTTGGTCGGAACGGCGTCAAGTAGTGGTGTGATTCACCACGACGCCCTGTCGGACTAGAGCCATAACCGCGAATTCACACTATCGTCACAAGACCCCGGCAATCCCGGTGCACCGCCAAGCGCTCCCGAACGGCCCCATCCGGTCGCGAGGCGCGCACGAGCAAGTGCAGTTCTCCCGCACAACGGAGTGCGGAACCCACGCCGACGATCTCTCGGGCGTGGGTCCACAGCCAGTACCTGCAGGCCGAGTTGTCCGCGTCAAGCCGCGCGCGGGCGTTCGGCCGTCTCCGTATGCCCGGACGACGCCACGGGAGGGCCCGTTGTGACCCACCACCAGCCGCAAGGCCTTTACGACCCGCAGTACGAGCACGACGCCTGCGGTGTCGCGTTCGTCGCCGACCTGGCCGGTCGCAGAAACCACGCGATCGTCAACCAGGCCCTGGTGGCGCTGCGCAACCTCGAACACCGGGGAGCGCGTGGCGCCGAACCGGAGACCGGCGACGGCGCGGGCATCCTGATCCAGGTGCCCGACGAGTTCTACCGCGAGGTCGTCGGCTTCCCCTTGCCCGAGCCCGGCGGCTACGCGGTCGGCACCGCGTTCCTCCCCCAGGAGGGTCAGGACGAGGTCAAGGGGCAGATCGAGCGCATCGCCGCCGAGGAGGGCGCGACGGTCCTCGGGTGGCGCGAACTGCCGGTGGACGCCGACCACGTCGGCCCCACGGCGAAGACCACCATGCCCGCGTTCAGCCAGCTCTTCCTCAGCGGCGCGGAAGGCCTGGAACTGGAACGCCTGGCGTTCGTGGTGCGCAAGCGCGTCGAGCACGCGACCGACGTGTACTTCCCGAGCCTGTCCGGGCGGACGATCGTCTACAAGGGCATGCTCACCGAGCCGCAGGTGGAGAAGTTCTTCCCCGACCTGACCGACGAGCGGGTCACCAGCTCGATCGGCCTGGTGCACTCGCGGTTCTCCACCAACACGTTCCCGTCGTGGCCGCTGGCCCACCCGTACCGGTACGTGGCGCACAACGGCGAGATCAACACGTTGCGCGGCAACCGGAACTGGATGGACGCGCGCGAGTCGATGCTCGCCACCGACCTGATCCCCGGTGACCTGTCCCGGGTGTTCCCGGTCATCACGCGCGGCGCCAGCGACTCGGCGACGTTCGACGAAGTGCTGGAGCTGCTGCACCTGGGCGGGCGCAGCCTGCCGCACGCGGTGCTGATGATGATCCCCGAGGCGTGGGAGAACCACGCCGAGATGGACGCGCAACGGCGCGCGTTCTACGAGTTCCACTCCACTCTCATGGAGCCGTGGGACGGCCCGGCGCTCGTGGCCTTCACCGACGGCACGCTGATCGGCGCGGTGCTCGACCGCAACGGCCTGCGCCCGGCCCGGTACTGGGTCACCGAGGACGGCCTGGTCGTGCTCGGCAGCGAGGCGGGCGTGCTCGAGCTCGACCCGGCCACGATCGTGCGCAAGGGCAGGCTCGAGCCGGGCCGGATGTTCCTGGTCGACACCGCCCAGGGGCGGATCATCGACGACGAGGAGATCAAGGGGCAGCTCGCGGCCGAGCACCCGTACCAGGAGTGGGTCGCCGACGGCATCCTGCACCTGGCCGACCTCCCGGCGCGTGAGCGCGAGGTGCCGACGCACTCGTCCCTGGTGCGCCGTCAGCAGGCGTTCGGCTACACGGAAGAGGAAATGGCGCTGCTGCTGCGCCCGATGGCGCGCTCCGGCGCGGAACCGATCGGCTCGATGGGCAACGACGCGCCCTTCGCGCCGCTGTCGGACCGGCCGCGGCAGCTGTTCGACTACTTCACGCAGCTCTTCGCGCAGGTGACCAACCCGCCGCTGGACGCGATCCGCGAGGAGCTGGTGACCTCGCTGCACGCCACGCTCGGCGCCGAGCCGAACCTGCTCGCCGTCGACGCCACGTCGTGCCGCCGGATCTCGTTGCCGTTCCCCGTGCTGGACAACGACGAGCTGGCCAAGCTCGTGCACGTGGACGACGACGGCACGCTGCCGGAGTTCCGCACGTTCACCGTGCGCGGCCTCTACGAGGTCGCGGGCGGCGGCGAGGCGCTCGTGCGGCGGCTGGACGAGATCCGGGCCGAGGTGTCGCAGGCGATCCGGGACGGCGCGCGGCTGGTCGTGCTGTCGGACCGGGGCGTCGACCAGGAGCACGCGCCGATCCCGTCGCTGCTGCTGACCGGCGCGGTGCACCACCACCTGGTGCGGGAGAAGACCCGCACCCAGGTCGACCTGATCGTGGAGTCGGGCGACGCCCGCGAGGTGCACCACATCGCGCTGCTCGTCGGCTACGGCGCGAAGGCGGTGAACCCGTACCTGGCGATGGCGTCGGTCGAGGAGCTGCCGGACGTCGAGCCGGAGGTGGCCACCCGCAACCTGATCAAGGCGCTGGGCAAGGGCGTGCGCAAGACGATGTCCAAGATGGGCGTCTCGACCGTGGCGTCCTACACCGGCGCGCAGATCTTCGAGGCGATCGGCCTCGGCGACGAGGTCGTGGACACGTGCTTCACCGGCACCACCTCGCGGCTGGGCGGCGTCGGCTTCGACGTCATCGCCGAGGAAGTCGCGCGGCGGCACCGGATGGCGTTCCCGGCCGACGGCGTCCGGGCGCACCACCGCGAGCTGGAGGTCGGCGGCGACTACCAGTGGCGCCGCGAGGGCGAGGCGCACCTGTTCAACCCGCAGACCGTGTTCAAGCTCCAGCACTCCACGCGCACCGGGCGTTACGACATCTTCAAGGAGTACACCCGGGGCGTGGACGAGCAGGCCAAGCGGCTGATGACGCTGCGCGGGCTGTTCGCGTTCAAGGAGGGCGTGCGCGAGCCGGTGCCGATCGACGAGGTCGAGCCGGTCTCGTCCATCGTGAAGCGGTTCGCCACCGGCGCCATCTCCTACGGGTCCATCTCGAAGGAGATGCACGAGGTGCTGGCCATCGCGATGAACCGGCTGGGAGCGAAGTCCAACACCGGTGAGGGCGGTGAGGACGCCGAGCGGTTCACCCCCGACGCCAACGGGGACTCCCGGCGCAGCGCCATCAAGCAGGTGGCGTCCGGCCGGTTCGGCGTCACGAGCGAGTACCTGGTCAACGCCGACGACATCCAGATCAAGATGGCGCAGGGCGCGAAGCCCGGCGAGGGCGGCCAACTGCCCGGCGCGAAGGTGTACCCGTGGATCGCCAAGACCCGGCACTCCACGCCCGGCGTCGGCCTGATCTCGCCGCCGCCGCACCACGACATCTACTCGATCGAGGACCTGGCGCAGCTCATCCACGACCTGAAGAACGCCAACCCGGCGGCGCGCATCCACGTGAAGCTCGTCTCCGAGGTCGGCGTCGGCACGGTCGCGGCGGGCGTCTCCAAGGCGCACGCGGACGTCGTGCTGATCTCCGGCCACGACGGCGGCACCGGCGCGTCCCCCCTGTCGTCCATCAAGCACGCGGGCGGGCCGTGGGAGCTCGGCCTGGCCGAGACGCAGCAGACGTTGCTCGCCAACCGGTTGCGCGACCGGATCGTGGTGCAGACCGACGGCCAGCTCAAGACCGGGCGCGACGTGGTGATCGCGGCGCTGCTCGGCGCGGAGGAGTTCGGCTTCGCCACCGCTCCCCTGGTCGTCTCGGGCTGCGTCATGATGCGGGTCTGCCACCTGGACACCTGCCCGGTGGGCGTGGCCACGCAGAACCCGGTGCTGCGGGCGAAGTTCGCGGGCCAGGCCGAGCACGTGGTGAACTTCTTCGAGTTCGTCGCGCAGGAGGTCCGGGAGCTGTTGGCGCAGCTGGGTTTCCACACCCTGGCCGAGGCCGTCGGGCACGCGGACCTGCTCGACACGCGGGCCGCGGTCGACCACTGGAAGGCGGCCGGGCTCGACCTGTCGCCGATCTTCCACGTGCCGCCGTTGCCCGAGGGCGCGGCGCGGCACCGCACCACCTCCCAGGACCACGGCCTGGACAAGGCGCTGGACAACACGCTGATCCAGCTCGCGGAGGGCGCGATCGCCTCCGGTGACCGGGTGCGGCTGGAACTGCCGGTGCGCAACGTCAACCGCACCGTCGGCACCATGCTCGGCTCCGAGGTGACAAAGCGGTGGGGCGGCGAGGGCCTGCCCGACGACACGATCGACATCACGTTCACCGGCACGGCCGGGCAGTCGTTCGGCGCGTTCCTGCCGCGCGGCATCACGTTGCGGCTCATCGGCGACGCGAACGACTACGTGGCCAAGGGCCTGTCGGGCGGGCGGATCGTCGTCCGGCCGGTGCCCGACGCCCAGTTCGCCGCCGAGCAGCACATCATCGCGGGCAACGTGATCGGCTACGGCGCGACCGGCGGCGAGATCTTCCTGCGCGGCAAGGTCGGCGAGCGGTTCTGCGTGCGCAACTCGGGCGCGCTGGCCGTCGTCGAGGGCGTGGGCGACCACGGGTGCGAGTACATGACCGGCGGCCGGGTGGTCGTGCTCGGCGCGACCGGGCGCAACTTCGCGGCGGGCATGTCCGGCGGCATCGCCTACGTGCTGGACGCGGCCGTGCAGCGGGTCAACCCCGAGATGGTGGACCTGGACCCGGTGGACGAGTCGGACCGCGAGTTCCTGCGGCGCGCGGTGGAGAAGCACTACCTGGAAACGGACTCGGCGGTGGCGCACGCGCTGCTGGCCGACTGGGACCTGGCCGCGGACCGGTTCACGAAGGTCATGCCGAAGGACTACAAGCGGGTGCTGGCGGCACAGGCCCGGGCCGAGCTCGAAGGCCGGGACGTCAACGAAGCGATCATGGAGGCGTCTCATGGCTGACCCTCGTGGGTTCCTCACCACCGAGCGTGAGACTCCGCGCAGCCGTCCCGTTTTCCTGCGCCTGCGCGACTGGCGCGAGGTGTACGAGGAGTTCGAGCGGCCCAAGCTGGAGAAGCAGGCCGGCCGGTGCATGGACTGCGGCATCCCGTTCTGCCACCAGGGCTGTCCGCTGGGGAACCTGATCCCCGAGTGGAACAACCTGGTGTTCAGCGACGACTGGCGCAAGGCGTCGGACCGGCTGCACGCGACCAACAACTTCCCGGAGTTCACCGGGACGTTGTGCCCGGCGCCGTGCGAGGCCGCGTGCGTGGTGGGGATCAACGGCGATCCCGTCACCATCAAGCGGGTCGAGATCTCCATCATCGACCGGGCGTGGGACGAGGGTTGGGTCACGCCCCAGCTGCCCGCCACGCGCACCGGCCGTTCGGTGGCCGTGGTGGGTTCCGGGCCGGCGGGCCTGGCCGCCGCGCAACAGCTGACCCGGGCCGGTCACTCGGTCGTGGTGCTGGAGCGGGCCGACGCGATCGGCGGGCTGCTGCGCTACGGCATCCCCGAGTTCAAGATGGAGAAGTGGCGGCTGGACCGCCGGTTGGACCAGATGCGGGCCGAGGGCACCGAGTTCCGGACGAACGTGAACGTCGGCGTCGACGTCACCGTCGAGCAGCTGCGGGAGTCCTACGACGCGGTGGTGCTGGCCGGCGGCGCGACGGCGTGGCGGGACCTGCCGGTGCCCGGCCGGGCGCTGACGGGCGTGCACCAGGCGATGGAGTACCTGCCGGGGGCCAACAAGGTCGCGCGCGGCGAGCTGGACGCGCCGCCGATCACCGCTGAGGGCAAGCACGTCGTCGTCATCGGCGGCGGCGACACCGGCGCGGACTGCGTCGGCACGGCCCACCGCCAGGGCGCGTTGTCGGTGACGCAGCTGGAGATCATGCCCCGGCCGCCGGAGAAGCGCGCCGAGGCGCACCCGTGGCCGACCTACCCGATGCTCTACCGGGTCTCGTCGGCGCACGAGGAGGGCGGCGAGCGGCTGTACTCGGTGTCCACCGTGGAGTTCCTCGGCGACGACGAGGGCGCGGTGCGGGCATTGAAGCTGGTCGAGGTCGAGGCGTCCGGCGGGCGGTTCGAGCCGGTGCCCGGCAGCGAGCGGGAGATCCCGGCGCAGCTGGTGACGCTGGCGATGGGCTTCGTCGGTCCGGAGAAGGACGGCCTGCTCACCGAGCTGGGCGTCGACCTCGACGCGCGCGGCAACGTGGCCCGCGACGAGCAGTTCGCCACCTCGGTCGACGGCGTGTTCGTGGCCGGCGACATGGGCCGCGGCCAGTCGCTGATCGTGTGGGCCATCGCCGAGGGCCGCTCGGCCGCCGCCGGCGTGGACGCCTACCTGACGGGCCGGGCCGTGCTGCCCAGGCCGATCGAGCCGACCGACCGGCCGCTCGTGTGACTCGTCCCCGGTCGCACAACGACGTGCGGCCGGGGACGGCCTTCCCGCCCGGCCGGACAGCGTGGTCCGGCCGCGCGGGAAGTCGGATCGGCGCGTGCGCCAACCGGTCGAGCCTTTCGCGCACGCGCTCACGCGGGCCGGTCCGGTGGGTGGGGCCCACCACTCACCGGGCCGGTTCGCTCACGGGCAGGTCTTCCAGGCGAAGTGGTACGTCGTCTCGACGCTGCCGTCCGTGGAGTCCATGGACATGAAGCTGGTGGTCGTCGTGGTGTCGGACGACCCGGCGCCCACCCGCAACTCCGTGTTGATGTTGAACAGCCGTTGCTCGCCGCACGGGTGGTAGACGATCGCGGCGAGTTCGGTGGTGTCGGTGGCCTGCCAGTCGTCGCTGAACGGTCCCGCGTAGCTGTGGCTCCGGTACGCCGTCGGCGACATGCCCTGGAAGTAGTAGTTGGCCCGTTCCAGACCGGTCGCGCCCCGCTCGAGGTGGGCGAAGCCGCGGTAGTCGGTTTGCGCGATGCCGTAGGTGAACCCCTGTGGGATGTTCAGCCTCAGGTTGAGCTGGCAGTTCTTCCGGAAGTCGGTGGGCAGTGCGCCTACGCCCACCTGCGCCATGAACTGGCTGTAGGTGACGGTGAACGCCTTGTTGTCCGGTGAGACCGCCACGGCCGCGGTACCGGCCGGGCATCCGGAGCCGTTGACGGTCACCACGTCGATGGTCATGTGATCCGGCGGCGGGGTGGTGTTCGGCGCCCCGCCGGGAGGAATGACGATCACCGCCGCCGCCATGGTGACGGCCGCCACGAAATTGAACATGCAGCACCTTCCGACTCGTCGATGAGCACGGTATCGGCGGCGAATTGACGCAAGTCCCTGGCCCGGTCACCAATCGGGCCGCCCTAGCACCGCTTCCACGAGAAGTGGTACGTGGTGCTCACGTTGCTGTCGGTCGAGTCCATCACCATGAAACTGGTTCCGGTCGACGTGCCGGCGGTGACCCGGAGTTCGGTGTTGATGTTGAACATCCGCTGTTCGCCGCACGGCGCGTACACGATGGCGTCCCATTCCGTGGCGTCCGTCGCCTGCCAGTTGTCGCTGTAGGGCCCGGCGTAGGAATGGCTCTTCCGGGCCGTCGGCGACATGCCCTGGAAGTAGTAGCTGCCCTGCTCCATGCCCACCGCGCCGCGCTGGAGGTGCGCGAACCCGCGGTAGTCGGCCTTGGCGATGCCGTAGGTGAAGCCCTGGGGGTAGTTCAAATCCAGCGTGAGCTGGCAGTTCTTCCGGAAGTCCGTCGGCTCGGAGTCGGCGCCGGCCTGCGCGAGGAACTGGCTGTAGGTGACGGTGAAGGCGGTGCGGTCGGGCGAGGCGGCGACCGCCGCGGTGCCGGCCGGGCAACCGGATCCGTTCACGGTCCTGACCTGGACCGTGACGTATTCGGGCGCGGTCTCGACCATTGTTCCACCGGATGGGACGAGCGCGGACAGGGTCAATGCAGCCGCGGCCACTGAGGTCAGCATGAACGGCCTTTCTCGTACGGGGTCGAGTGCGGTGTGACGGCGGTTACAGGACCGTAGCGCAATGCGACGAGAGCCTTGCTCCCCCATTCGAGTGGAACCGCTCCCAGATATTGGGAAGAATGTTTCCCCGAAGAAATGCCGACGCCCTTTCCAGTCCACCGGGCATACCCCGCCCGTGAATTCGACGGTGATCGCAGGCAATCCGCACGCCGTTCGTTGAAATTGCGACGACATTGCGAAAAACCGCGTCTCGACCGGACTACCTCGGACGGGCGGCGGCCACTCGTCGGATCAATTGCACCATCTGCGCGCGCTCGTCGGAGTCCAGCACCTCGAACCAGCGCGCCTCGCGCGCGTTCTGGTGCGGGAAGACGCCCGACACCGCTGTGCGGCCCTCCTCGGTGAGCGCGACGAACACCACGCGCCGGTCCTGGCCGTCCCTGGTCCGCTCGACCAGCCCGGCCCGCTCCAGCGTGTTGATCAGGTTGGACATCGCCGACCTGGTCGTGCCGGACAGGTCGGCCAGCCGCGCGGGCTGGGTCGGGCCCAGGATCCACAGCTTGAACATCAACCGGAACCCGGGCATGGTCCACCCCTGCTCGCGGTGCACCAGCGCCTCGTAGTCGGTGATCATCATGTACGCCAGGTGCAGCACGTTGTACGAGAGGCCGAACGCGTCCGCGTCGCCTCCCAACTCGCCGATCCGGTGCCGGGCGAACCGCTCGTACTCCTGCTCCGTCGCCACGTCGGCCGCGACGGGAACCTCCTGCTCTGCCACCCGCCGATCCTCCCAGGGCGACCCGGCCGAAGGCACCGGAATGCGGCACACTGACCGACGTGATCGGGACGAGGCGGTTCGCCATCACGGCCGCGGTCGTGGTGGCGATCGCCACCGCCGCGTCCGTGGCCGCGAGCTTCGACGTCGTCAAGGGCGAGGGCGCGGTGGTCCTCGACGACCTCGCCCAGCTCGCCACCGGCCTGTTCGCCACCGGTTGCTGCTGGTGGACGGCCCGCCGCGCGACCGGGCCGGACCGCCGTTGGCGGCTGGCGATGGGGTTCGGCATGGCGGGCTGGTCCACCGGCCAGGCGTTGTGGACGTGGTACCAGTTGATCGAGCGGCGCGCGGTGCCGTCACCGTCGCCGGCGGACGCCGGGTACCTCAGCATCGTGCCGTTCGCGTTCGTCGCGCTGCTCGTCATCGGCAACTTCCGCCGGTCGGACTCCCCCGACGCGCTGCTCGACCGCCGCTCCCGCAGCGCCCGGCTGGTGCTGCTGCTGGACGGCCTGATCGTGGTCGGGTCGCTGTTCGTGCTGACGTGGACCACGTCGCTCGGCGGGCTGGTCGCGGCCGGGAACCCGGGTTCGGCGGCGTTCCTGGTGGCCATCGCCTACCCGGTGACGGACCTGGTGCTGCTGGTGATCGTGGTGGCGCTGAGCGCGGACCGCAAGGTCGTGCTGCGACCGCAGCTGCGGTTGTTGGGCCTCGGGCTGGTGGGCCTGGCCGCGTCCGACTTCGCGTTCGCCTACCTGGTCAGCGTCCAGGCGCCGGAGGTGCCGCCGCTGGCCAACGCCGGGTTCGTGGTGGGACCGGCGCTGATCGCGCTGGCGGCGCTGGCGCCCGTGCCGTCGCCGTCGACCGGCCCGAGCCGCAACCGGCGGCCGTGGCAGTGGGCCTACCTGCTGATGCCGTACGTGCCCTTACTGATCAGCACCGTGCTGGTGCTCCGGCGCACGATCATCGGCGACCTCGGGCCGTTGGACGCGGTGGAGATCGGCTGCGGCTTCACGGTGTTCGTCGCGGTGATCCTGCGGCAGCTGGTGACCCTTGTGGACAACACGAAGCTCGTGCTGCTGCTGCGCGAGTCCGAGCGCACCCTGACGCACCAGGCGCACCACGACCCGTTGACCGGGCTGGCCAACCGGGCGCTGTTCGAGCGCAGGCTGGACGAGGCGATGGCCGGGCACCACGGCGAGGGCACGCCGTTCGGGCTGCTGTTCGTGGACCTCGACGACTTCAAGGCGGTCAACGACGTCTCCGGCCACGCGCACGGCGACGCGATGCTCGAACGGGTGGCGCAGCGGCTGCGGCAGTGCGTCCGCGACACCGACGTGGTGGCCCGGCTCGGCGGCGACGAGTTCGGCGTGCTGGTCGAAGGGCTGGAGGAGCCGGAGAAGGTGGCGTTCCGCATCCTCGACGCGCTCGGCGAGGAGATCAGCGCGTCGGTCGGCGTGGTGATCTGCGCCGACCACGACCCCGAGGCCACCGCCGCGTCCGTGCTCAGCCGTGCGGACAAGGCCATGTACGAGGCGAAGCGCGACGGCGGCCGGGGTCTGGTCATCCACTCGTAGGGCCGGGCCGCCGGACGGCCCGGCCCCACCTCCGACTCAGTGGATCTCGAGGTCGCTCCACCACTGGACGGCGACCAGGGGATTCCCGCCGGCGAACCTGACGGTGAAGCCCGGGGCCCGGTCGTGGTCGGCGTAGTAGGGGCCGATGCCCAGCGCGATGACGACCCTCCCGCGGCTCGCGGGATCGGGGAGCAGGGCCGGGTCGACCCGGTGGAGCAGGGCGACGTCCGTGCTCAGCGCGGCGTGGTAGTCGGTCCAAGCCGTGGTGGAGGACTCGCACCTGAGCTGCATCACGATGAGTGGCGGAGCCTGCTCGTCGACGTTCTCGTCCACGTTGAAGACCAGGTCCGCCCGCTCGACGCGCTCGCCGGGCCGCCGTCGGAAGACCGGCACGGCGGCCTGCCCGGTCCAGACCTGGCCGACCTCGGTCATGACGTCTAGCGGGTCGAGCCTGCCGGTGGTGTCGCGCAGGTTCCGCTGCAACCACTTGGCGAACTGGTTGTGCGCCCACCCGTCCCAATCCCCGGCGAACCGGATGACCTCGTTGATCAGCGGCTGCTCCTCGTCAACCCACTGAGCGACCTTGTCGACGGCCTCGTGGGGGTCGAGCGTGAGTTTCGACATCCGTGTGCTCCTCGCAGGTGGGGTGGAAAGCGGGTCAGCCGACCAGGCCGGGGTCGGCCCACCACTGCACGGCGTACTGGCGTCCGGCGCTCTCGACCCGGTAGCCCGCGGCGGGGCGGAGGCCGGGCTCGTTGAAGCAGATGCCCAGCGACAGCACCATCACGTTCTCCGGGCCGAACGCGTCGTCGACGTCCGGGTTGACGCCGTAGAGCTTGGTGACGTCACGGCTCAGCCCGGCGCGGAACGCGGGCCACGGCTGTTTGGGCGACTGGCACTTCAGCTCCGTGATGATCACCGGCGGCTCGGCCTCCACGGTCGGGCTGAGCGCGTTGAACACGATGTCCGCGCGCTGCTGAGGGCTGTCGAAGACCGCGATCGAGCCCTCGCCGGTCGGGATGTGGTTGGCCTCGGTGAGCACGTCGAGCGGGTTATTGTTGCGCAGCCGCAGCTTGAGCTGGCCCTGCAGCCACAGCGCGAACTGGTTGCGGGCCCAGCCTTCCCAGCCGCCCGCGAACAGGGAGAGGGCTTCGATCGTCGGTTGTTCGACCTGGATCCACTCGATGAGGGCCTTGATCACGTCGACCGGGCCGATGGTGTTGTAAGCCATGACTTCACTCCTGGGGGGAGAGGGGAGAGAGGGGGCGCAGAGCGCGCCGGGGGAGTCGCGCTCTGCGCCCGGGACGACGGGCCGGTGTGGTGGGGGCACCCGGGCTGTCGAGCTGGGCGGGTCGTGGACGCCTCCGGAGCTCGACCCCGTCGTCCTTCGCGGTGCGCCGGAGGGGCCTTCCGGCGCACGGGTCCTACGGCAGACCGGGGAGAGATCCGGTCAGGGGTGTGCTCAGGCCGCGACCGACTGCGTGCCGGTGCTGATCGACCACGTGTTGTCCGGGTGCAGCACCGCGGTCATCTCGAAGCCCGCGTTGTAGTCCAGTTCCACGGTGTTGCTGATCTGCTCGACGTCGAGCACCTCGCCGTGGACGTAAGTGCCCGCGGTGAGCCAGTAGCTGGGGTGCGGCGTGAAGACGAGGTTCTCGTTGGGCTGCGCCTGCACCGCGAACACGCCGGAGTTCGACATGCCGATGCCGACCGAGGCGCCGTCGGCGGGCACCGTCGGCAGTTCCCGGATGTAGAGGCTGCCGAGCTCCGGCACGCCGAACGCCTTGCCGGGCACGAAGCGGTGCGCGCCGTCGGTGTAGTCGAACAGGATCTGGTTCGTGGTCAGGTCCTGCGGGTTGGCCCGCCGGATCTCCTGCGCGCGGAACCGCGTGCCCGGCTTGAGCGAACCCGTGTACGACCACACGAAGCTGTAGTCGAGGGTCCACTCGAAGGTCACGGTGGTGCCCGGCCACGCCGGCGCGGTCAGCCAGGCCAGCGACATGGCGTTGCGCACGCCGAGGTCCACGGGCTGCTGATAGACGCACAGGTCTTGGAACTGGGTAGATTCATTGCGGACCGTCAGTGAGTACTGGGTTGGCATGGCAGCACAACTCCTTCAAGAGGAGACGATTCGGATAAATTCGAACGAGGGCGCGGAATGGTCGGGCGCAGTGCGACCGGTCGCGGGCCGGTCGATCCCACCGCGTTCCTCCGTGCTCGGAACGGCCGGCCGGTCAACGCATTCGGTATTTCTCATTTTCGCTTTGTCGGTCCGTCCGCCTAAACCAGTACACGCCGGCGATCGCAGGGCGTCAAGCGACCGGCCTTCACCCGATACGTCGACGTCGCATTCACCTGACTTGGCCTCCGGAAGCGCCGGGCACGCCTTTGCGCAACGTGAAAACGGCAGGCGACCCGTAACGAAAGTCGCGCGAATTGAATTGCCAGCAGTGTCGGAAGGAGTTCGCCGAGCGGAGCACCGGCCGGCCCCGTCGGTACTGCTCGTCGGCGTGCCGGCAGCGCGCGTTCCGGGCCAGGCGGGTCTCCGAGCGGTCGGCGGTGGCGCTGCCCGGTCAGGTGGAGGCGCTCGCCGCCGAACTCCGGGACAACGCCGAGGTCATCCGCTTCCTCGCCCGCGGCTGGACCCCGGTGGAGCCCGAGATGTCCCTGTCCGACCTGATCGAGACCACCGCGGACCTCGCCGAGCGGTTACGGGAACTGGGCGGTCGCCTGGCCGACGCGCCGTCCGGGCACGGGTGACGCAACGCGCGACGCAACTCCGTAGGCGAACCCGCCCGCGGGTGACGCCCGAAGGCCTGACGACGACCGTTGGAGGGGCGCCGTCCGGCCCGACACCGGGTTCGCCCGCGGCTCACCGGGCCGGTCCGCTCGGTTGGGCAAGGTCGGGCACGAGGTCGGGCCGGGGTTGTGCCTGACGGCGCGCAACCCCCACGGCGGGCCTGTGACCAGGCAGTTCAACGCCACCCCAGTTTCCTGCAAGCGCCGACGGGCATGCTCGACGTCGCCGGGAGGACGTCAGGGGAGCGTTCGACCGGGGACGGAGCCGGTCGAGGCCCGGCGGCCCCCAGACCGCCGCCTCCCGGCTCCGTTCGGGCCGACGTCGCGGCGCGCGGCGGCCCGGTCGTCACTTCGGCAGGCCGGCCCACACCTCCGCCGCGACGACCCTCGCCGCGGCACAGGCGTCCTCGACCGCCGCGCCGGTCGGCAGGGCGACGGTGACGAGCGCGAGCTCGCTCAACCCGTCCTCGAACGGGATGTGGGTGGTCTCCGCGCCGCACAGCACGAGCGACGACGTGGTCAACCCGGACATCACGGTGGGGCGTCCGGCGACGTCCTCGACCTTGCTGTTCCCGCCGTTGGGTTCGGTCGGCGTGCCCACCGAGTACGTGACCCGCACCCTCGGCGGCGTCGTCGTGCCGTCCGGGCTCCACCGGCACTGGTGGCCCGCCGGGTAGGGCCACGCACGCGAACCCGCCAGCCCGGGCAGCCGCGCGACCGTCGCGTCCGACAGCCCGCGGCACGCGTGCACCGGCCCGAGGGACTTCGCCGCGAACCGCCGGTGCTCCACGTCACCCGCGAGCACGCGGTCGGCGACGGCGCGCACCACGACGTCGGCGACCTCGCACAGCCGCGTCGCGGCCACGTCCACGTCCGAGTAGTTGTCGACGGTCACGTTCAGCGCCACGAGGTCGGCGAACACCAGGCCGCGCTGGCACTGCACGCTGCCGCCCCGGATCTCGACGATCCGCAGTTCCTTGTACGGCACCAACGGCCCGTCGAACACGGCCTCGTGCAGCACCCGGTCGAGCCCGCCCGCCACCACGTCGAGCACCGCACCGCCCGTGGACACCTTGAGCAGGCAGTGGTCGAAGGACTCGACCGGCGCCACCGACGCCTCGCCGAACGCCGCCACGTCCGCCGGCTCCACCTGGCCGCACGGGTCGACCGACGCCAGGTCGCCGAGCAGCACCTCGGCGGTGCGCGGGGGAGGTTCCGGGAACGTCGGGTTCGGCACCGGCACGGCGATCCCGGGCACGGTGGCGCTGCACCCGACGAGCAGTGCCGATAACAGGACGACGCCAAGCGCTCTCGCCATGACGGAAGGGTAGGCGACGATCATCCGCGCACGACACGACTTCACCCGAGCGCCACGCGGTTCGGACCACGTCCGTCGACCGCCGCGGCACCACGGCCGACGGGGTCATCACCGCCACGACCGCCGAACCGAGGCGCGCTCACCTGTTTGCCGCCGGCGTGATCAGGGCATTCGGAACTGTCCCCGCTCACGCGACCGGAGGTACGAGGTGTCACCCTCGGCAGGCGAGAACGTGCTGGCCGACCGCTACCAGCTGATCGAGCCGATCGGGATCGGCGGCATGGCCGAAGTCCACCGGGCCTGGGACACCGTGCTGCGGCGGCACGTCGCGGTCAAGCTGGTGCAGCCCGGTTTCGACCCCGAGGCCGCCCGGCGGTTCGACAACGAGGTCCACCTCCTGGCCGGGCTCACGCACCCCGCGCTCGTGTCGGTCTACGACGCCGACACCACGGCGGCGATACCGTTCGTCGTGCTGCGGCTGGTGGAGGGCCGGACCCTGCACGACCGCCTGGTCCTCGGACCGCTGCCGCTGCACGAAGTGCGCCGACTCGGCGCCCGGCTGGCCGACGCGCTGGCGCACGTGCACGCGCACGGCCTCGTGCACCGCGATGTGAAGCCGGCGAACATCCTGCTCGACCACGAGGACGACGCCTACCTGGCGGACTTCGGCCTGGCCCACCTGACCGGCGCCACCCGGCTGACCCGCACCGACCAGCTCGTCGGGACCGCCGGTTACCTCGCCCCGGAACAGGTGCTCGGCCAGGAGATCGGCCACCCGACCGACGTCTACGCCCTGGGACTGGTGCTCCTGGAGTGCCTGACCGGACGGCGCGAGTACGAGGGCGGTGACGTGGAGGCGGCGGTCGCCCGGCTGCACCGCCCGCCGGTGATCCCCGACCACCTGCCCGCCGACCTCCGCGACCTGGTGGCGCGGATGACCTCCGCGGCACCGGAGGACCGGCCCACCGCGCACGACTGCGCGCGGGTCCTGGCGGGCGCGGCCCTGCCGCCCGACGACGGGGCCGAGGCGGACACCGAGGAGCTGCCGCGTGCGGCGACCCGCCCTTCGTGGCAGGTGCTCGTGGCCTCGGCGGGCGCGCTGGTCGGCGCGTTCGGGATCACGATGGCCGCGATCTCGGCCGACCGACCGACGACCCCCGCACCGCCCGCGTCCACCACGCAGCAGGCGTCACCCGGCACGGTGGGGTCGTCGGACGCGCCGCGGGACCAGGCCGAGCCCCAGTTCGTCGTCACGCCGCAAGCCACGGGCACCGCTCCGCCGTCGACCACTCCCCCGCAGCCGACGTCCCAGGCCGACCACCCGCCGGCCGAGGACACGGTGGAACCGGCGGCCGGGCCGGACGGTGGCACGACGCAGCCCGTCGTCACCACCACCGACCCGCCGACCACGGCCCCGCCGACCACCACGTCCGTGAGCCCGGAACCCGAGCCGGAACCGTCGGTCCAGCCGACCGAGGACGGGACCTGACACCACCGGGCGGCGCGGACGACCGCTGGGACCTGGTCGGCGGCGACTTCTTCGCCGGGGCGCCGCCCGGCGACGTCCACCTGATCAAGCGGATCCTGCACTACCGGGACGACGAGCAGTGCGTGCGGATCCCCCGCCACTGACGGCGCGGTCTCACGGGTGCACGCCCGGCCCGTGGTCGGCCTCCGGCGGGTGCTTGTCGTCGGCGTGCGCGAGAGGGGTGGGGCTGAGCGTGGTCTCGTCTTCGCCCTCCTCCAGGAGCGTGGCGGCCGGACCGACCACCCGCGGGTCCGGCTCCCCGACCACGTCGGGGTCCTTGTCGGTGTAGTCCACGCGGGCCAGCACGCTGCGCATCGCCTCGATCCGGGCCCGCTTCTTGTCGTTGCTCTTCACCACGGTCCACGGCGCGGCGTGCGTGTCGGTGGCCCGGAACATGGCCACCTTCGCCGCGGTGTAGGCGTCCCACCGGTCGAGCGACCTGATGTCGTTCGGGCTGAGCTTCCACTGGCGGACCGGGTCGACCTGGCGGATCAAGAACCGCGTCCGCTGCTCCGCCCGTGACACCGAGAACCACAGCTTGACCAGCGCGATCCCGTCGTCCACCAGCATCCGCTCGAACGTCGGCGCCTGCCTCATGAAGCGCTCGTACTGCTCGTCGGTGCAGTAGCCCATGACCCGCTCGACGCCCGCTCGGTTGTACCAGGACCGGTCGAACAGCACGATCTCGCCCGCCGTCGGCAGCTGGGAGACGTACCGCTGGAAGTACCACTCGCCCTGCTCGCGCTCGGTCGGCTTGCTCAACGCCACCACCCGTGCCCCGCGCGGGTTGAGGTGCTCGGTGAACCGCTTGATGGTGCCGCCCTTGCCCGCCGCGTCACGCCCCTCGAACACGACGACCATCCGCCCGCCGGTGTCCTTGATCCAGTACTGCAGCTTCAGCAGCTCGATCTGGAGCAGCCGCTTGGACAGCTCGTACTCCTCGCGCGTCAGCCGCGTCGGGTACGGGTAGTTCTCCCGCCAGGTGTCGATCTCCGTGCCGTCGGGGCGCCGCAGCACCGGGTCGTCCCCGTCCTCGTAGTCCACCACGAGGTCGTCCACGCGCAGGCCGGGGAAGTAGTCGCCGAGGTCGAGCACGCTGTCCACCGGTTCGACGTACCCGGCCGGGGTTCGACGAAACCTTCCGGTCACGCGGGTCGCACTCCGGGAGCGCGACCCGCGTGAGGCGTCACAGCAGCGTGCTGATCTGAGCGGCGACCAGGTCGATCCGGACGCCCTGGTTCGGGCAGCCGCCGTAGTGGTGCAGCCCGATCACCTTGTGCGTGCGCCGGGACAGCACCGGCGAGCCCGACGAGCCGCCCTCGGTGTCGCACCGGTAGGCGATGTCGGACTGCGACGAGCTGCCGTTCACCCGGACGGCAGACACGGCGCAGTAGCCGCCGCCGTTCTGGTCGTCACGCAGGGAGAGCTTCTTGAGCTTGCCCGCCGGGTGGCCGACGACGTACATCTCCTCGCCGACCGCCGGGACCCGCGCGTCCAGCTCCAGGTAGCCGAACGACGCCAGCGACGCGAAGTTCGTGACGCTGAACAGCGTGTAGTCCAACGCCGCGCTGGTCTTGAGCACCGACGACACCAGCACCTTGGTGACCGCGGCACTGGCCGTGCCGCCGCAGGTCGGGCACTGGTAGTTGAACCACACCTCGATGCCGGTGCCGCTGGTGAAGCAGTGGTTGTTGGTCAGCATCCGGTTGTTCGCGCCGACCCGCCAGGCCGTGCACAGCGAGCCGCCGTTGCGCAGCAGCTTCGCCACCGCCTTGGTCCTGCCGAACTCGGTGGGGTTGCTCGACTGGTAGCAGACGACGTCGCGGTAGTCGTTCGTGCCGCAGATGCTCTTCGGCGCCAGTTCCGCCGCCGCGGCCAGCTCGGCGTCGGTGTACCCGCGGGTGATCTTGTCGAGTACCACCCGGCTGGCCGGGTGCGCCGGTCCGCCGTCCCGGCCGCGCAGGCTGACCACGGCCCGGTCGCCGGTGACCGACATGGCCCAGAAGCCGGTGCCGTCCACGGTCGCGGTGCCCGACGCGGTGACGTCGGAGGTGTAGCGGTAGGACTCGGCGCCTGCCGGGTCGGACACCGTGAGCACGTCGCCCGCGACCAGGCGCAGGCCGGTGAAGTGGGTCTTCAGGTACCACGAGCCCGGGCGTTCGAGGGTCGTGGTCTGGTTCTTGCCGCCGAGGACGGTCGAGACGACCTCGTCCTCGCCGACCTTCTGGAGCTGTTCGACGTGGTCCGGCGCCGGTGCCGCGGTCGCGGTTCCGCCCAAGAGCGGTACCACGAGGAGGGCGGCAGCGAGGAGTTGCAGGGTTCTCCGCACTGGTTCACCTCACATCTGGAGCAGGGATGGGTGACACCTCGATGCTGCTCCTCTGAACGTGAGGTGTCAGCCCTCCGAAGGTCGGGTACTGGGATGTCCACTTAGGACGGTGTTGCCCGCGAGCCGGCGCACGCGCCCATTGACCGTCCTCTGTGGACCGCGAAGCACCCGACGCATACTACCGACCAGTAACATATCGTCGGCGTATCGAGAACCGCATACGCGCCGGCAACGCCGCGCCGTCTTGACTGGCGGCATGACCGACAGCGAACCGGCACGAACGTCGGCCCGTCACACCCGGTCGCCGGTGTCCTGGTCCTCGTCGTCCGGTCCGCCGACGGGGATCACGGTGTACGGCTGCGAGCCGGACGAGGCCGCCCTGTTCCGGGAGATGGCGCCACGCTTCGGCGTCGTGCCGATCATCACCGAGGCCCCGGTGTCCGCAGCCAACGTCGACCTGACCTCGGGGAACCGCTGCATCAGCGTCGGGCACAAGACCCGGATCACGAACTCCACGGTGCTCGCGCTCAGCCGGGCCGGCGTGAAGTACATCTCCACGAGGAGCATCGGGTACGACCACGTCGACGTGGACTACGCGGCACGCGTCGGGATCTCCGTGGAGAACGTCGCCTATTCGCCCGACAGCGTCGCCGACTACACGGTGATGCTGATGCTGATGGTGCTGCGGAACGCGAAGTCCGTCATCAGGCGTGCCGACGCCCATGACTACCGGTTGCCCGACGTGCGCGGGAAGGAGTTGCGCGACCTGACCGTCGGGGTGGTCGGCACCGGCCGCATCGGCGCCGCGGTCATCGATCGGCTGTGGGGTTTCGGCTGCCAGAAGCTGGCCCACGACATCCGTCCCCGGACCTCCGCCGACTACGTGCCCCTCGACGAGCTGCTGCAGCAGAGCGACATCGTCACGCTCCACACGCCGCTCACCGCCGACACGCACCACCTGTTGAACCGCCGGCGCATCGAGCAGATGAAGCACGGCGCGTTCGTCGTCAACACCGGACGAGGTGGGCTCATCGACACCGAGGCCCTCGTTCCGGCGTTGGCGAGCGGCAGGTTGGGCGGCGCCGCGCTGGACGTCCTCGAAGGAGAGGAAGGGATCTTCTACGCCGATCGCCGGCACCGGCCCATCACGAGCACGCAGCTGTCGCGGCTGCAGGAACTGCCGAACGTGCTGATCAGCCCGCACACCGCCTACTACACCGACCACGCGTTGAGCGACACGGTGGAGAACTCCCTCGCCAACTGTCGCGACTTCGACCGCAGAAAGCAGCACTGGATATGAAGATCGGAATTGTCTTCGGCGGCCGCTCCGAAGAGCACGACGTCTCCGTCAAATCCGCGCGGGAGGTGGCGAAGCACCTCGACCCCGGGAAGTACGAGCCGTACTACATCGGGATCACGAAGAGCGGCTCCTGGCTGCTCTGCGACGGGCCCGACGCGGAGTGGGAGGACGGCGTGTGCCGTCCGGTCGTGCTGTCGCCGGACAACGGCGTGCGCGGGTTGCTCGTGCTGGAGGACGGGCGGTACGAGACGATCGGGCTGGACGTGGTGCTGCCCGTCCTGCACGGCAAGCTCGGCGAGGACGGCGCGGTGCAGGGGTTGTTGGAGCTCTCCGGCATCCCCTACGCCGGCTGCGACGTCCAGAGTTCCGCCCTGTGCATGGACAAGTCCCTGACCTACCTCGTCGCGCGCGGCGCGGGGATCGCCACGCCGGACTTCCGGACCGTCCCGGCGGGCGAGCAGGTCGATCCGGACCGGCTGACCTATCCCGTGTTCGTGAAACCGGCCCGTTCGGGATCGTCCTTCGGGGTCGGCAAGGTGACCCGGGCGGAAGACCTGCCGAGCGCGGTGGCCGCCGCGAGGCAGTACGACTCCAAGGTGCTGATCGAGGAGGCGGTCGTCGGCAGCGAGGTCGGCTGCGCCATCCTGGGCCACGGCGCGGAGCTGATCGCCGGCGAGCTGGACCGGATCGCGCTGTCCCACGGCTTCTTCCGGATCCACCAGGAGAGCGAGCCGGAGAGCGGGTCCGAGAACTCGACCACCATCGTCCCGGCCGACATCCCGGCCGAGTCGCGCGCGCTCGTCCAGGAGACCGCGAAGGCGGTGTACCGCGCGCTGGGCTGCCGGGGGCTCTCGCGCGTGGACATGTTCCTGAAGGAGGACGGCACGGTGGTCCTCAACGAGGTCAACACCCTGCCCGGCCTGACCTCGTACAGCCGGTACCCGAGGATGATGGCCGCCGCCGGGTTGTCGCTCGGCGACGTGGTCGACCGCGTCGTGTCCTCGGCGTTGGCCGGACCGGTCCGATGAACGACGACTTCGTCTTCCTGGACGAGTTCGCGCCCGGCATCCGCTGGGACGCCAAGTACGCCACCTGGGACAACTTCACCGGCAAACCCGTGGACGGCTACCTGGCGAACCGCATCGTCGGCACGAGGGCCTTGTGCGCGGCCCTGGAGCGCGTGCAGAGGAAGGCCGCGACCCTCGGCTTCGGCCTGCTCGTCTGGGACGGCTACCGCCCGCAACGCGCCGTGGACTGCTTCCTGCGCTGGTCGCGACAGCCGGAAGACGGCCGGACGAAGTCACGGCACTACCCCAACATCGATCGCGCCGAGATGTTCGAGCAGGGCTACGTGGCCGCCAGGTCGGGCCACAGCCGCGGCAGCACGGTCGACCTGACGCTCTACCACTCGGCCACCGGCGAACTCGCGCCCATGGGCGGTGACCACGACCTGATGGACCCGATCTCCCATCACGGCGCACCGGGGATCACGCAGGTCGAAGCGAGGAACCGCAGTCAGCTCCGCTCGCTCATGGAGGACTGCGGTTTCCGCTCCTACGACTACGAGTGGTGGCACTACACGCTGAACGACGAGCCTTACCCGGACAGCTACTTCGACTTCCCCATCACGTGGTCGACGCCGCTCAGCCACCGGGCCCCGGTGGCGCGACGGGTAGCCGCACGCTGATGCGGAGCCCGCCGCCGGCCCGCGGGGTGAGGGTGAGGGTGCCGTCGTGGGCTTGGGCGATGCTCTTGACGATCGCCAGGCCGAGTCCGACCCCGGCGTGGTCCCCGCGCACGCGTTGGGTGCCGCGCTGGAACGGTTCGGTGAAGGTCGAGACCAGCTGCGGGGCGAGCTCCTCGCCGGTGTTCTCGACCGTGAGCACCGCCTTCTTGGCCTCGACGCCGGTCGTGACCCACACCGTGCCCTGATCGGGCAGGTTGTGGACGATCGCGTTGTGCACGAGGTTTGTCGTCAGCTGCAGCAGCAGCGCGTGCGAGCCGGTGGTGGGCGTCAGGTCGCCGGAGGTCTCGATGGCGAGGCCACGCTTCTCCGCGAGCGGGAGGAGCGTTTCGGCGGCTTCCTCCGCGACGAGCGACAGGTCGACGTGCTCTCGGCTGAAGGTCCGCTGGTTGGCGCGGCTGAGCAGGAGCAGCGCCTCGGTGAGGTCGATCGCCCGGGTGTTGACGAAGCGGAGGCGTTCGACGAGTTCGCCGGCATCGCGGTCCGGGTCGTTGCGGGCGACGTCGAGGAGCGTCTGGGTGATCGCCAGCGGGGTGCGCAGTTCGTGGGAGGCGTTGGCGGTGAACCTCCGCTGCTCGTCGTCGTGCGCTTCGAGCCGCGCGAGCATGGTGTCGAAGGCGTCGGCGAGTTCGCGGAACTCGTCCTGGCGGCCCTCCAGCGCGATCCGGTGGGAGAGCGATCCCGCCGCGGCCCGGCGGGTGGCGTGGGTGATGCGGGTCAGGGGCGCGAGCATGCTGCCGGCCAGCAGCCACCCTCCCAGTAGGCCGAACACCAGCAGGAACGCCATCACCAGGCCCGCCTTCGGCACGAAGGCCTCCTCCAGGGCGGCGCGGTCGGGCACCGACGGGCCCGGGCGCCAACTCCCCGGCGGATCGGGGTAGTCGATGACCTCGGGCACGTAGCGCAGCAGGAACACCCAGACGACCGCGAGCAGCGAGGCACCCGCGAGCACGAGGAACCCGGCGTAGCTGAGGGTGAGCTTGAGGCGGACGCTCATCCCGGGTTGCCTATCCACGGTCCCGCCCCTCGCGCCCGGCGTCGGACGCCGCGTCGATGCGGTAGCCGACGCCGGGCACGGTGGCGATGACCCACGGCTCGCCGAGGCGCTTGCGCAGGGCGGAGACCGTGATGCGCACGGCGTTGGTGAAGGGGTCGGCGTTCTCGTCCCACGCCCGTTCCAGCAGCGCTTCGGCGCTGACGACACCGCCTTCGGCGCCGACGAGGACTTCGAGCACGGCGAACTGCTTCCTGGTCAGCGCGACGTACCGGCCGTCCCGGTAGACCTCGCGGCGGAACGGGTCCAGCCGCAGGCCCGCGATCTCCCGCACGGGCGGCCTGCTGTGCGCGCGCCGTCGGTCGAGTGCCCGGAGCCTGAGCACGAGCTCCTTCAGCTCGAACGGCTTGGTGAGGTAGTCGTCCGCGCCGAGCTCGAACCCGGAGGCCTTGTCGTCGAGCCGGTCGGCGGCGGTGAGCATCAGGATCGGCATGCCGCTGCCGGAGGCGACGATGCTCTCCGCGACCTCGTCACCGGACGGCCCGGGGATGTCGCGGTCGAGCACGGCGATGTCGTAGGAGTTGACGCCCAACAGCTCCAGCGCGGTGTCGCCGTCACCGGCGATGTCGGCGGCGATCGCTTCCAGCCGAAGCCCGTCGCGGATGGCCTCGGCCAGATAGGGCTCGTCCTCGACGACCAATACGCGCATGCCCCGATGCTACGGTCCGGCCCATATCGCGGGCATATCGAAAAACTCGAACGTGCTCGCAACACCGCGTCGCCTTCATTGGAGGCATGCGCTCCCGCGAATCGGCAAGCACCACGAACCGAATGCCCGCGTCCCCGGCCGACCTGCGCGCACACGGCGCCGTCCCCGACCCCGTGACGGTCTTCGACGAGGGGATTCCGGCGGTGGCCAACCTCGATCCCGATCTGCTCGACGCGCTGCGCCGCGCCGCGACCGATGCCGCGGCCGACGGGATCGAGTTCTCGGTGAATGGCGGTTGGCGTTCCCCGGAATACCAGGAGCGGCTATTCGACGAGGCGGTCTCCGAGCACGGCTCGGAAATGGCCGCGGCCCGCTGGGTGGCCACCGCCGACACCTCCGCCCACGTGTCGGGGGACGCGGTCGACATCGGACCGGCCGCGGCCAGGGCGTGGCTGTCCCGGCACGGCGCCGCCTACGGGTTGTGCCAGGTCTACCGCAACGAACCCTGGCACTACGAACTGCGCCCGGAAGCCGTCGCCAACGGCTGCCCGCCCCTGTACGCCGACCCCTCGCACGATCCGAGGATGCGGCGGTGACCGGTGGGCGCGGCGACCCGAACGCGCGGGACAGCCGTCAGTGGCGCAGCCGGCCCGTGATGCCGCGGCCGTCGGTCGCCACGCCCTCGATCCTGGTCGGGTCGACGCTCCACCGGTGGGCCAGCGCCATGACGTCGTGCTCGCCCGGGATCCTCTCCCACCAGGTGTCGTCGTCCGGCGACTCGGGCCGGGTGCCGATGCCGAGCGCGGTCTCGTCCACGGTCACCTCGCCCTCGGACAGCGGCACGCCGCCGCCGTCGAAGTAGTAGGCCCGGCGCACCTTCCCGCCCGCGGCCAGCGCCCAGGCGCACGTGCCGGTGACGCGGTAGGTCTGGAAGAACTGCACGTGCCCGAGCCGCTCGCTCAACCCGGCGACCCAGTCCAGGAAACCCGGGCTGGACGCGTCGGGCAGGCCGCGACCCGGCACCAGCACCCAGGGACCGATCGGCGGGGCGACGAACACCGCGCCGTCGTAGGCCAGGTCGACGCCGTGCGCCCAGGTCACCCGCTTGCGCCGGATCAGACCGAGCACGTCGGCCGCGGTCGTCGCGTCGGGCGCGGTGACGGCGAGCCACCAGCACTTGTAGCCGAACGGGACTGCCCGGTCCACGCCCATGCCGAAAGCCACGCCCAATCCTCGCATCCCGCACGCCCCCTCCGCTCCCGTTTACCGCGGCCCCGACGTGTCGAGCGCGGTCGGCGTGCGCGACCTGCCGGCGTTGATCGGTATCCTCGGCTCGGCGTCGGAGGGCGCCGCCGGGTCCGCGGGCAGGACTGAGTCCACCTCCACCACCGGAGCGAGTCGCCTCTCGTGACGATCTCTTTCGACCCGGACGCGGACCACGGGTGACGAAGGAGACGTCATGCCCGACCTCCCCGCGCGGCCGAACCTCGACCAGTTGCGGCACCAGGCCCGGGACCTGCTGCGTGACGCCCGCCGCGGCGGCGTCGACGCCCTCGCCCGCATCAGGGCGGTGTCCGATCGGCTCGTCCTCGCCTCGGCGCAGCTCGCGATCGCCCGGGAGCACGGGTTCGCGAGCTGGGCCAAGCTCAAGCTGGAGGTCGAGCGCCGCGACGTCCTCAACCAGCGGGACGTCTCCCGGCTGGCGGACCTGCTGGCCCGGCACCCCGAAACGGCCACCACCCGGATGGAAGGCTGGTCCGACCACCGCAAGGGCGCCGACGTGCTCGGCTACCTGGCGATGCTGCGGCTCGACCACCGGCGCCTCGGCCTGCCGCGCGACCTGCCCGGCTCGGACGTGGCGGCCAGGGCGCTGATCGACGCCGGCGCGCCGGTCGACGGCCACCCCGGCGACCAGGAGACGCCGCTGATCACCGCCGCGAGCTGTGGTGACGTCGACGTCGCGAAGGTGCTGATCGAGGCCGGCGCCGACCTCGACGCGGTGGCCGCGCCGGACTCCGGCGGCGTGCCCGGCGGCACGGCGGTCGAGCACGCGGCGGTGTTCGGGATGACCGACGTCCTCGACCTCCTGGTCGCCGCCGGAGCCCGGGTCGACAGCCCGGAGATGGCCGCCGCCGCGGGAGACCTGACCGCCTGGCCGCCGCGACGGCTGAGCCTCCAGTGCCGACTGCGGTGCCTGGTGTTCGCCGCCGACCACCAGCGGCTGGAGGTCATCGACCGGCTCGTCGCCGCCGGCACCCCCGTCGACGAGGCCGACGCCGAGTGGCAGCGGATGCCGCTGCACGTCGCGGCGGCCAACGGCAAGCCCGCCGGCGTCCGGCGGATGCTCGACCACGGCGCGGACCCGGCGCTGCGCGACCCCCGGCACCTCCGCACGCCGCTGGAGTGGTGCCGGCTCTCGGAGGGCGACAGCCCGGGGCACGCCGAAGTGGCCGCCCTGCTCGTGGAACAAATGAAACAGGATCTGTAACGCGGACGCTCAGGCCGGCGCGGGACCGGTGGAGTCGCGCACGACCAGCGTCGTGGACAGCTCCAGGTGCAGGGCTTCGGGCCGGTGCCCGTCGAGGACGCGCATGAGCTGGGTGACCGCGATGCGCCCCATCTCCTGCAAGGGCTGGCGGACCGTGGTCAACGCGGGGCGGGTCGCGCGGCTGAGGTCGATGTCGTCGAAACCGGCGACGGAGAGGTCCTCGGGCACCCGCAGCCCGCGGTCGTGGGCGGCTCGGAGCGCGCCGACCGCGAGCTTGTCGTTGAAGCAGACGATCGCGGTCGGCCGGTCCGGCTCGTCCAGCAGGTCGGCGGCGGCGCGCACCCCCTCGGCCGCGGTGGGCTCCACGTGGTGGACGCGGTGGGGGGCGGGCAGGACGCCCGCCTGGGCCAGCGCGGCGTGGTGGCCCGCCGTGCGCGCGTCGCCCGCCAGCCAGTCCAGGGGTCCGGCGATGACGCCGATGTCGCGGTGGCCCAGCTCCACCAGGTGCGCGGTGAGCGCGCGGGCGCCCGCGAGGTGGGCCGCCGACACCGAGGCGACGTCCGGCGGCGGCGCGGTGCGCGGGTCGACCACGACGAACGGGAAGCCGCGACGGGCCAGCGCGACGAGCCGGTCGCCGTCCTCCGGCGGCAGGATCAGGATCGCGGCGTCCACGTCGGGCTCGTCGGGCAGCGTGGTCAGCACGTCGGACCGCTGCGAGGAGACACCGGCGTCGAGGACCATCCGCACGTTGTGCAGGCGCAGCGTCTCGGCGATCGAGGACACGATCAGGCCGAAGTAGTCGGTCAGCACGTACGGGCACCGGACGTGCACGGTGCGGCGGCCCCGGGGCGCGTCGGTCCGGCTGCGCGCCATCGCCTGGAGCACGAGTTCGCGCGTGCGCGGCGCCACGTTGACGTGGTCGTTGAGCACCCGGGAGACGGTGGCGATCGAGACGCCCGCCTCCGCGGCGATGTCGCGCACCCGCGCACGCCTGGTCACCTCGGCAGCTTAACCGCGTCTTGCGCCTTGACTTGCCCGGCACGTCACGTGTTCCATCACGAAACACATTTTCCGAGCTTGTTACATTGCTCGAAGGAGAGCGATGAAGAGATCCCGGACGATCGCCCTGACCGCCGCCGCGGCGCTCTCGGTCGGCCTGACCGGCGGCGCGGTGCAGGCGGCCGACCGCGGCACGACCTCGGCCCGGGTGTGGGTCACGACGGTGGACCGCGGCGAGTTGCTCGCCGAACGCCCCGCCGTGGCGTTCCGGACCGGCGCGTCGCCGCACCAGACCATCGTGGTCGACCCCGACGTGACCTACCAGGAGGTCGACGGCTTCGGCGCGTCGATCACCGACTCGTCGGCCGCCGTGCTGCACCGGCTCACGCCGGCGGCGCGCGAGGAGACGATGCGCAAGCTGTTCGACCCGGTGCGCGGCATCGGCGTGAGCTTCCTGCGGCAGCCGATCGGCTCGTCGGACTTCACCGCCGAGGCCGAGCACTACACCTACGACGACGTCCCGCCCGGCCGGACCGACTTCGGGCTGCACCACTTCAGCATCGCCCACGACCAGGCCGAGATCCTGCCCCTGCTGCGCCGGGCGAAGCAGCTCAACCCGGCGTTGCAGGTCATGGGCACGCCGTGGAGCCCGCCGGCGTGGATGAAGACCACGGACTCGCTGGTCGGCGGTCGGTTGAAGGACGACCCGGCGATCTACGACGCCTACGCGCGCTACCTGGTGAAGTTCGTCCAGGCGTACGCCGCCTCCGGCGTGCCGGTGGACTTCCTGTCGTTGCAGAACGAGCCGCAGAACCGGACGCCCGACGCCTACCCGGGCACCGACATGCCGGTGGCGCAGCAGATCAAGGTCATCGAGGCGCTGGGACCGCTGCTGCGCAAGGCGAGCCCGCGCACGAAGATCCTCGCCTACGACCACAACTGGAGCACCCACCCGAACGACGTCGCCGCCACGCCGCCCGGCGAGGACCCGGAGACCGACTACCCGCACCGCATCCTGGCGAGCCCGGCCGCGCGGTGGGTCGCGGGCACCGCGTACCACTGCTACTCCGGCGACCCGGCGGCGCAGACCGCGCTGCACGACGCGTTCCCGGACAAGGGCATCTGGTTCACCGAGTGCTCCGGCTCGCACGGCCCGCAGGACCCGCCGGCGCAGGTCTTCCGCGACACGCTCAAGTGGCACGCCCGCAACGTCGTCATCGGCACCACCCGCAACTGGGCGAAGTCCGCGGTGAACTGGAACATCGCGCTGGACAGCGAGGGCGGGCCGCACAACGGCGGCTGCGGCACGTGCACCGGCCTCGTCACGGCCCACCCGGACGGGACCGTGTCCACCGACGCCGAGTACTACACGATCGGTCACCTGGCGAAGTTCGTGAAGCCCGGCGCGAAGCGCGTCGCCAGCACGTCGTTCGGCACGACGGGCTGGAACGGCCAGATCATGGACGTCGCGTTCCGCAACCCGGACGGTTCCACGGCGTTGGTCGTGCACAACCAGAACGACGACCCGCGCCCGTTCGCGGTCCAGGTCGGCGAGCGGATCTTCGAGTACACGCTGCCCGGCGGCGCGCTGGCCACGTTCACCTGGCCGCGGGCCAGGGCGTTGGACGGCGGGCTCGAGCCGGTCTCCCTGGCCGGCGCCACCGCCACCACCGCGCCGAACGGGGAGAACGCGGCCGCGGCCGTGGACGGTGACGCGTCGACCCGGTGGAGCAGCGGCCAGGGGCAAGAGCCGGGCCAGTACCTCCAGGTCGACCTCGGCCGCGAGACGAAGTTCCGGCGGGTGGCGATCGACAGCGGCGGCAACCTCGGCGACTACGCCCGCGGCTGGCGGTTGTCGGTCAGCGACGACGGCACCGACTGGCGGACCCTGGCGTCCGGCGCGGGCGTCGGCCAGTTGACCACGGTCGACGTGCCGCGCACGCGGGCCCGTTACCTGCGCGTCGGCACCACCGCGTCGGCCGGCAACTGGTGGAGCGTCGCCGACGTCCGCCTGTACCGCTGAGGTTGCCCCGGCCGGGGTCGCGCGATCGCGGACCCCGGCCGGGCCGGCGGCGCTCGAGTGGTGGGGCCGGGTTCCCCCCGAGCTCGACCGGGACGCGGTCGAGAGCCGTGTGGGCTTCCGCTTTCCCACCGACTACCGGGAGTTCATGACCCGGTTCCCCAGGACCTCGACCGGACGTTGACCGTGGTGGAGGAGTTGCGGGAGTACGACGACACCTGCGCGCCGTTCCGGGAGCCACGCGGTGTGATCCCGTTCGCCGGTGACGTCGCGGGCGGGTCGCTGTGCCGGCTGCCGTGGACCTCCGACCCCCGACCGGTGGCACGTGGTGCGCCTGAGCCGGAGCAACCACTGACCGAGGACGAAGCGGTCGATGGCCGCGGTGACGCTCGAACTGGCGACCAGCCGGAGCGAGCGCAACGTCCTCGGCTGGGACCTGGCGGCCAAGGACCAGGGATTCGAGCCCTTCGACCAGGACTCGTGACCGATCAGGACCCGTGACGCGGACGACGTACCGTGGACCGGGTGAGCATCGCACCGGCAACCGTCACCCTGAGCGACCAGTTCGCCCGCACGCTCCCGGAGCTGGCCCTCGCGTGGCGGGCCGAGCACGCCCCCTCGCCGAACCTGCTCGTGCTCAACGAGCGGCTGGCCGCCGAGCTGGGCCTGGACGCCGACTGGCTGCGCAGCCCGGAGGGCCTGCGACTGCTCGTCGGCGAGCACGTCCCCGACGGCGTCACGCCCGTGGCGCAGGCCTACGCCGGGCACCAGTTCGGGCACTACGCACCGCGGCTCGGCGACGGTCGCGCGCTGCTCCTCGGCGAAGTCGTCCACCCCGACGGCGGCACGCGCGACCTGCACCTCAAGGGCTCCGGGCGCACGCCGTTCGCCCGTGGCGGCGACGGCCTGGCCGTGGTGGGCCCGATGCTGCGCGAGCACGTCGTGAGCGAGGCGATGCACGCCCTCGGGATCCCGACGACCCGTTCGCTGGCCGTGGTGGCGACCGGGCGGGCGGTGCGCCGCGAGACCGTGCTGCCGGGAGCGGTGCTCGCCCGCGTGGCGAGCAGCCACCTGCGCGTCGGCAGCTTCCAGTACGCCCGCGCCACCGGGGACGTCGACCTGCTGCGCCGGCTGGCCGACCACGCGATCGCCCGTCACCACCCCGGGGCCGCGGAGGCCGACAACCGCCACCTCGCCCTGTTCGAGGCGGTGGTCTCGGCGCAGGCGTCGCTGGTGGCGCGGTGGATGCTCGTCGGTTTCATCCACGGTGTCATGAACACCGACAACATGACGATCTCCGGCGAGACCATCGACTACGGGCCCTGCGCGTTCATGGACGCGTTCGACCCGGCCACCGTGTACAGCTCGATCGACCACGCCGGGCGGTACGCCTACGGCAACCAGCCGCGCGTGGCCGAGTGGAACCTGGCCCGGCTCGCCGAAGCCCTGCTGCCGCTGTTCGCCGAGGACGAGGAGCGGGCGGTCGAGGTGGCCGTCGAGTCGCTCGGCGCGTTCCGCGGGCAGTACGACGACGCCTGGTCGGCCGGCATGGCCGCGAAGCTCGGCCTCGCCGGCACCGCGCCCGCGCCGCTGGTGGACGACCTGCTCACCCTGCTGCGGGACAACCACGTCGACCACACCTCGTTCCACCGCCGCCTGGGCGCGGCGGCCGGCGGCGACACCGAGCCCGTGCGCGAGCTGTTCCTCGACCTCGCCGGGATCGACGCCTGGCTGGCCCGCTGGCGCGCCCTCGGACCCGACGCCGACGCCATGCGCCGGGTCAACCCGGTCTACGTCCCCCGCAACCACCTGGTGGAGGAGGCGCTCGCCGCCGCGACGGAGGGCGACCGGGTCCCGCTGGAACGGCTGCTCGACGCGGTGACGTCCCCGTTCGACGAGCGCCCCGGCCTGGACCGCTACGCCGAACCGGCGCCGGAGCACTTCGCCGCCGCGTACCAGACGTTCTGCGGCACCTGAGCGACCACCTCGCGGACCGCCGCCGCGATGCGCTCGCCGCTGCGCGCGTCACCGAACGGCGACCGGACCTCCGCCGGCGCGGCACGGCGGGCGTCCCCGTCCACCAGCCAGTCCAGGGCGAGCGCGGTGGGGTCGTCGTGCGGCCCGACGAGCCGGCCGAAGTCCCGCAGCACCTCCGGCTGTTCGGTCGACCGCCGCACGAGGAGCACCGGCCGCTTCAGGGCTGTCGCCTCCTCCTGCACCGCGCCGGAATCGGTGACCAGCAGCCCGGCGTGCTTGGCCGGCGCGAGGAACTCCGAGTGCCACAGCCGGTCTGCTCGCCGGCCGGCTGCGGCTGACGCCCGGCGACCACCCGTCCGGCGGTTAGCCCGCTACCGCTTGGGCACGAAGGCGTAGATGCTGGCGGGCGAGCCGGAACCGCGGCGGTTGACCGTGCCGCCGACCAGGACGTGCGCGCCCTGCTCGGGCAGCTCGGCCAGGTTCGCCAGGACCTCCAGGCTGATCCGGTGCTCGCGGTAGAGCAGCTTGGAGACCCGGTACTCGGAGTCGAGCGCGGACTCGGGGCTGAACGTGTCCGTGCCCAGCGCGCCGCGCCGGCCGAGGCGACCGGTGTCCACCAGCCACCGCACGGCCTCCAGCGAGAACCCCGGCTGGTGCATCAGCCCGTCGGCGTCGAAGTTGAAGAACGCCGGGGTGCCCCAGCGCTCCTCCCACCCGGTCCACAGCACGACCGCGGCCTCGTTCGGGATTCGGCCGTGCCGCTTCTCCCACCGCAGCAGGTCGGCGACGCTCACCTCGAAATCGGCGTCGCGCGCGGCCTGTTCCCGCACGTCGATCTTGACCGCGGGCAGGAACAGGTCCTCGGCGTCGAGCTCGTCGGCGTGCGGCTGGTCGTCGTTGAAGTGCGAGGGCGCGCCCCAGTGGGTGCCGGTGTGCTCGCCCTGCTGCACGTACTGCAGGTAGAACCCGTGCTCCGGCACCGTGGTCACGGTGGTGAGGGTGAACGCCGGGTCGCCGGGGTAGACGTTGGTCCGGTCCGGGTCGTTGACGTGGGCCAGGTTGACCAACCGGTAGTCGGCCAGGCCGAGTCGGCCCGAACGACCCGAAGCGCCCGCCGCACCACCGCCCGCGAACATGCCGCCCACCGCTGTCGCCACACCCGCGAGCATCGAGCGTCTCCGCACCGCCGACCACTCCTCTGCCTAGCCGTCACCCGATCCGGGTAACGGTACCGGCTGGGTGATCACAGGAGGATGACCTGGCGGACGGCTTCTCCGGAGGCCAAACGGGTGAACCCGGTGTTGATGTCGTCCAGCGCGAGGCGTCCCGACAGCAGTTCGTGCACGGGCAGCTGCCCGGCCCGGTAGAGGTCGACGAACCGGGGCACGTCCCGTCGCGGCACGCACGACCCGAGGTAGCTGCCCTTCAACGTCCGCTCCTCGGCGACCAGGCTCAACGCCGGCAGCGTGATCGTGCGGTCGGGGTGCGGCAGGCCGACGGTCACCGTGGTGCCGCCCGCGCCGGTGGCCAGGTACGCCTGCTCCAGCACGGCCGCGACGCCGGTGGTGTCGATGACCTTGTCCGCGCCGCCGCCGGTCAGCGAGCGCACCTCCTCCACCGCGTCGGGACCACCGGCCACGTCGTGCGTCGCGCCGAGCCCGCGCGCCAGCTCTCGCTTGTGCGCCACCACGTCCACCGCGATGATCTGCGACGCGCCGGCCGCCCGTGCGGCGAGCAGCGCGGCCAGCCCGACGCCGCCGAGCCCGAACACCGCGACCCGGTCCCCCGGCGTGACGGCCGCGCTGTAGAACGCCGCGCCCGCGCCGGTGAGCACCGCGCAGCCGAACAGGGCGGCGATCTCGAACGGCAGGTCGGCGGGCACCAGCGTGGCCGACTTCTCCGACACCACGGCGTACTCGGCGAACCCGGACACGCCGAGGTGGTGGTGCGGGCGCGTGCCGTCGGGCAGCCGCAGCCGCCGTTCGCCGCTCAGCAGCGTGCCCTCGCGGTTGGCCGCCGCGCCCGGTTCGCACAGCGCCTGCCGCCCGGACACGCACCGGCGGCACGAACCGCAGGCCGGCACGAACGACAGCACCACCCGGTCGCCGACGGCGAAGTCGGACGCGCCGGGCCCGGTCTCGACCACCTCGCCCGCGGCCTCGTGTCCCAGCAGCATCGGCAGCGGCCGGACGCGGGAGCCGTCGATCACCGACAGGTCGGAGTGGCACAGCCCGGTGGCGCCCACCTTGACCAGCAGCTCGCCCGCGCCCGGCGGGTCGAGGTCGAGGTCGAGCACCTGAAGCGGTCCGCCGACCCCGGTCAGCACCGCGCCCCTGGTCTTCACGCGACCACCAGCCCTTCCATCGCGGCGCGCAGGCCGTCCGGGATCGCCACCGGCTTGCGGGTGCCGCGGTCGGTGAACACGTGCACGAAGTGCCCTTCGGCGACCACGTCGTCCTTGCCCTCCGGGTAGAAGCCGACCTCGTAGCGGACGCTGGAGCGCCCGAGGTGCCCGATCCGCAGACCCGCGTCCACGGCCTCCGGGAACGCGATCGACGCGCGGTAGTTGCAGTGGGATTCCACGCACAACCCGATCGCCTGCCCGTGGTGGATGTCCAACCCGCCCTCCGCGATCAGCCACGTGTTGATCACGGTGTCCATGAAGGCGTAGTGCACGACGTTGTTCACGTGCCCGTACACGTCGTTGTCGTGCCACCTGGTCGGTATCCGCTGCCAGTGCCGGTACTGCTCGCGCACCTAACCTCCTCCTGAGTCAGTCGAGCATCCGGGTCAGCTCGACCCGGGACCGCACCTCGAGCCTGGCGAAGATGTTGCGCAGGTGGTGCTCGACGGTGCGGTGGCTCAGGAACAGCCGCGCGGCGACCTCGCGGTTGGTCGCGCCCTCGGCGACCAGGCGGGCGATCTGCGCCTGTTGCGGGGTCAGGCCCGCGGTCGGGTCGACGTCGGAGCGGCCCGCGGCCCGGTTGGCGGCGCGGTCGGCGGTCCGGTCGGCCTGGGTCGGCCCGACCGCCTCACCCGCCGCGCGCAGCTCGGCGCGGGCGCGGGCGACCCAGCGGTCGGCGTCGTAGCGCTGGAAGATCTTCACCGCGTCGCGCAGCAGGTCGCGCGCGGCGCGCGGTTTGCGGTCGCGCCGCAGCCGGTGGCCGTAGAACAGCTCGGTCTTGGCCAGTTCCATGGCGGTGCCGCTGGCCCGGTGCAGCCGGATCGCCTCGCGGAAGTGGTCCTCGGCCCGCAGGCCGTCGGCGAGCAGGCCGCGGCAGCGGTGCGACAGCGCGAGCCGGGCCGCGCTGCCCGTGGTGCCCGCCCACTTCTCGTACCGGCGCAGCGCCCGGTCCGCGGTGGACGGCCGGCCGCAGCCGACGGCGGCCTCCACCACGTGCGGCGCGGCCATCACCTTGATGCCGGTGTGCACGCCGCCCGACCCGGCGGCCATCAGCCGCAGCCGGTCCAGCGCGTCGGCCGGCCGGTCCAGCGCGAGGTCCACGCAGGCGAACGCCCACGCGCCGAACGTGCCGGAGCGGCCGAGCCCGCGTTCGGCGATCTGCTCGGCGGCGGCGTCGATGCGGTGCACCGCGGTGTCGGTGTCCCCGCGCAGGGCGGCGACCAGCGCGAGGATCGTGAGGTGGTCGACCACGGCGTTGTGCTGGCCGACGGAGGTGGCCGCGTGCACGCCCTCGAACGCGGCCGACAACGCCACCGAGTGCTGGTCCAGCAGCAGCGCCGACAACGCGCGGTAGACCAGTGCCCACGGCACCAGCGCGGTCAGGCCGTGCTCGTGCGCCGCGGTGACCGCGCTGGTCGCCAGCTCGTGCGCCCTGGACGCGTCGCCGAGGGTGTAGGCCGCCTGGCCGCCCCAGATCTTGGCCTGCGGGTGCGGCACCCGTTCGGCGAGCTCGACCACCGAGCGCAGCACGGGCAGGGCCTCCTCGTGCCGGGCGGCGAACGTGGCGGCCATGCCCGCGAGGTGGTCCAGGGTGATCCGGGTCTCGTCGGGCTCGTCGGGACGGCGCAGGCTCGCGGCGAACGCGGCGGTCTCGGCGTACCGGGCGTGGTCGCCCGCGATGCTGGCCGCCTCGCCCGCGAAGCCCAGCGCGGTGATGGCCAGCGTGCGGTGCGTGCCGACGAGCTCGCCCGCCGCGTGCAGCAGCCGGCGCACCGCGACGTCCGGCAGGCCGTTGCCCAGGTCGATGCCACCGCGCAGCAGCTCGGTGCGCGCCCGCAGCTCGCCGCTGTCGGTCAGCCGGGCCGCGGTGCGCAGCGCGACGCGGGCCCGGCGGGGCGCGCCGGACGCCCAGTGGTCGGTGGCGGCGGCGATCAGGTGGCGTGCCCTGGCGTCCGGGTCGGCGGCGAGCGCGGCGGCGCGGTCGTGGTCGCGGGCGGCGGCCGGGTAGTCGCCGCAGCGGCGGGCGCGGCTCGCGGAGGCTTCCAGCCGTTCGGCGAACGCGTCGCGCACGCCGGGCACGCGGGCCGCCTCGTGCCAGGTTCGGCGCGGTCCGGGCGGCAGGTTCTCGGCCAGCGCGGCGTGCGCGGCGTAGCGCAGGGCCAGCGGTATCGCGGTGCGCAGCGTGGAGCGGACCAGCGGGCCGCCGTCGAGCAGGGAGTTCGCCTCCTCCACCGCGGCCAGGTCGAGGTCGGGCATCCGGGCCAGCGCGTCGGCGTCCACCTCGTCGTCCACCACGCTCAACGCCGCCGCCAGCCGCGCCTGCGGCGAGAGCGCGTGGAAGCGGGCGCTGAACCGGGCCCGCAGCGAGCTGTCCTCGGGCAGCTCGTCGGGCGCGGGCGCGGTGCCGCCGAGCTGCTCGGAGGTCAGCGCGCGGGCCAGTTCGGTGAGCGCGAGCGGGTTGCCCCTGGCCAGGTCGGCGACGTCGTCGGCGAGCCCGGGCGCGAGGCCGGGCCGCAGGTCGCGCAGCACGCGCAGGCTGTCGGCGTGGTCGAGCGGGTCCAGCCGCACCCACGGCAGCCCGAGCGGCTCGCCCTCCGTGGCGATCAGCACGGCCACCGGCTCGTCGGCGGCCTCGGCGGCCAGCTCCACGAGCCAGTCGGTGTCCTCCAGGAGGTGGGCGTCGTCCACGCAGAGCAGCACCTGGCGGTCGGTCGTCACGGCCGACTCCCGCACGGCGGCCAGCATCGCCGTCTTGCCCGCGCCCGGACCGCCGCGCAGGACCAGCGCCCCGCCGTGACCGGCACGGGCGCGGGCGAGCAACGCGTCGACGGCGACGCGCTGCCGGTCACGTCCGCGCAGCATGTGGCCAGTTTGGCGGGAGGTCGACGTCCGGCGGAAGAGGTGCGGCAGAAATTATCTACCAGTGTTAGTTTTCGCGCCGGGACCGGTGGTTGCACCGATGCGGAGCGCTCACGTAGTGGCGCAAGGTCATCGCTGTCCGTAGTTCCCTGCCAAGCGAGGTGTACACCGACGTGCAACTCCGCAAACTGATCCCCGCGCTGATCCCCGCGCTGGCCCTGTCCTTGGTCGGCGTGACGCCGGCCAACGCCGTCGAGGAGGAGTTCCGGCGCGGTCCCGCGCCGACCAACTCCAGCATCGAGGCGTCCCGCGGCCCGTTCGCCACGGCGTCCACCACGGTGTCCTCCTTGTCCGTCTCCGGCTTCGGCGGCGGCACGATCTACTACCCGACGAGCACCGCCGAGGGCACCTTCGGCGCGATCGCCATCTCGCCCGGCTTCACCGGGACGCAGTCGACGATCTCGTGGCTGGGCCCGCGCATCGCGTCGCAGGGCTTCGTGGTGTTCACCATCGACACCAACAGCACCCTGGACCAGCCCGACAGCCGGGCGAGCCAGCTGCTGGCCGCGCTGGACTACCTGACCCAGCGCAGCACGGTGCGCACCCGGATCGACGCGTCCCGGCTGGGCCTGATGGGCCACTCGATGGGCGGTGGCGGCACGATGCGCGCCGCCGAGCAGCGGCCGTCCCTGCAGGCGGCGATCCCGCTGACCGGGTGGCACACCGACAAGTCGTGGGGCAACAACCGGGTGCCGACCCTGGTGGTCGGCGCCGAGGACGACTCGGTCGCGCCGGTGTCGTCGCACTCGATCCCGTTCTACACCTCGCTGCCGTCCACCCTGGACAAGGCGTACCTGGAGCTCAACGGCGCCAGCCACTTCGCGCCCAACAGCTCGAACACGACGATCGCGAAGTACAGCATCGCGTGGCTCAAGCGGTTCATCGACAACGACACCCGCTACGAGCAGTTCCTGTGCCCGTCCCCGGCCAACAGCTCGCTCATCTCGGACTACCGGGACACCTGTCCGCACTCGGTCTGACCGACCGGTCGCAGGCCCGGGCGTGGGGGGGGGGGGGGGGGGGGGGGGGGGGGGGGGCGCGGGCCCCCCCCCCCCCCCCCACGTCCGTTCCACAGATCGACCACGCGGTGTCGACATCACGTCGGCACCGCGTTTTTCGTGTCCCACTGACGACTGAACTTCGTGCCCGCACATCCGCGGACTGACGACCGCACGTCGCACGAGCCATCGTCAACGACACTTTCCGGTGAACATTATTACGACAAACGATGTAGTTATTCCGTTCCACCACGAAAGTTCACCAATGCGCGCCAAGATCACCCGTTAATTACTTGCGAGGTGGACGAGATCCACAGTGAGTACGCACAACAGGCCCGATTGACCCTCAGGGATGTCGTCACATCGGCCGCTTCCCGTAAGGCATTCAGGCTCACTACGGTCGATCCGGACCATCGAGTGAACCCGATTGGCGGTGTGAGCGGTGACTGTGACCGATTCGGACTTGGAGACCGAGCGACCACGCTTGAGCCTCGGCACGGCGGCAGCGCGGAACCTGGCGACCACGACCAAGTCCGTTCCCCAAATGCAGGGCATCACCTCGCGGTGGCTGCTGAAAGTCCTGCCCTGGGTGGAGGCGAAGGGCGGTGCCTTCCGGGTCAACCGCAGGCTCAGCTACGAGATCGGCGACGGGCGGCTGACGTTCACCAACATCGGTGCGGACGTGCGGGTCATCCCGCAGGAGTTGACCGAGCTGGCACTGCTGCGCGGCTACGAGGACGTCGAGGCGCTGAGCGCGCTGGCCGACCGGTTCACCCAGCACGAGTACGAGCCCGGCTCGGTGATCGTCGAGGAGGGCCGGCCGCGGGACGCGGTGCACCTGATCGCGCACGGCAAGGTGAACAAGATCGGCCGCGGCGAGTACGGCGACCAGACGGTGCTCGGCTCGATGGCCGACGGCGAGTACTTCGGCGGCGAGGTCCTCGCCGGGCCGCAGGGCGAGTGGGAGTTCACCATCAAGGCGGTCACGCCGGTGATCATCCTGGTGCTGCCGTGGGAGGTGTTCGAGCAGCTCAACGGCGAAGCGGGCGGCCTGCGCGCGCACATCCAGCGGATGTCCGCGGCCGGTGGCCGGGCCAACGCCTACGGCGAGGCCGAGATCGACATCGCGTCCGGCCACGAGGGCGAGCCCGACCTGCCCGGCACGTTCGTCGACTACGAGGTCGCCCCGCGCGAGCTCGAGCTGAGCGTCGCGCAGACCGTGCTGCGCGTGCACAGCCGCGTCGCGGACCTCTACAACCAGCCGATGGACCAGGTCGAGCAGCAGTTGCGGTTGACCATCGAGGCGCTGCGCGAGCGCCAGGAGCACGAGATGGTCAACAACCGCGACTTCGGCCTGCTCAACAGCGCCGACCTCAAGCAGCGCATCCACACCCGCACCGGACCGCCGACCCCCGACGACATGGACGACCTGCTGGCCACCGTGTGGAAGGAGCCGACGGCGTTCCTGGCGCACCCGAAGGTGATCGCCGCGTTCGGCCGCGAGTGCAGCAAGCGCGGCATCTACCCGTCGACCGTCGACCTCAACGGCCACCACGTGCCCGCGTGGCGCGGCGTGCCCGTGCTGCCGTGCAACAAGATCCCGATCACCAAGACCCGCACCAGCTCGGTGATGCTGCTGCGCGCCGGCGAGCACAACCAGGGCGTCATCGGCCTGCACCAGACGGGCCTGCCCGACGAGTACCAGCCCGGCCTCTCGGTGCGGTTCATGGGCATCAACGAGAAGGCGATCATCTCCTACCTCGTCAGCGCCTACTACTCCACCGCGATCCTCGTGCCGGACGCGATCGGTGTGCTGGAGCACGTGGAACTCGGCCGCGAAGACTGAGCCAGTCCCCCCGACCAGATTGGGCAGCCCAAGTGACCGTGACAGACCCCGGCCTCGTACCGGAAGAGGCCGAGCAGCAGCGGCAGAGCCTGAGCACCGCGAGCGCGCGGAACCTGGCGAGCACCACCAAGTCCACCCCCCAGATGCAGGGCATCTCACCGCGGTGGCTGCTGCGCAAGCTGCCGTGGGTGACCACCCAGGCAGGCACGTACCGGGTCAACCGCCGCCTCACCTACGCGCTCGGCGACGGGCGGGTGAGCTTCAGCAGCACCGGCGCCGACATCCGCGTCATCCCGCAGGAGCTGCGGGAGCTGCCCGTGCTGCGCGACTTCCCGGACGACGACGTGCTGGTCGCGTTGGCCGACCGGTTCCGGCAGCGGGAGTTCCAGCCGGGCGACGTGCTGGTGTCGTCGGGCGACCGGGCCGACGAGGTCTACCTCATCGCGCACGGCAAGGTGAACAAGATCGGGCAGGGCAAGTACGGCGACGCGACCGTGCTCGACACCCTGGCCGACGGCGACCACTTCGGCGACGAGGTGATGTACGGCGGCGAGGTGGAGTGGGACTTCACCATCAAGGCGGTCACCCCGGTGATCGTGCTGGCGCTGCCGTGGCGGGCGGTGCAGGAGCTCAACGGGCAGGCCGACGCCCTGCGGGCGCACATCGACGCGTTCGCCGCCAACGCGGGCAAGCCGCAGAACAAGCACGGCGAGGCGGCGATCGAGATCGCCTCCGGCCACGAGGGCGAGCCGGACCTGCCGGCGACCTACGTGGACTACGAGCTGACGCCGCGCGAGTACGAGCTGGAAGTGGCGCAGACCGTGCTGCGGGTGCACAGCCGCGTCGCCGACCTCTACAACCACCCGATGAACCAGACCGAGCAGCAGTTGCGGTTGACCATCGAGGCCCTGCGCGAGCGCCAGGAGCACGAGATGCTCAACAACCGCCGGATCGGGCTGCTGCACAACGCCGACCTCAGGCAGCGCATCCACACCCGCTCCGGCCCGCCCACCCCGGACGACCTCGACGAGCTGGTGTCCCGGCGGCGCAAGACGGCGTTCATGCTGGCCCACCCGCGCGCGATCGCCGCGTTCGGCCGCGAGGCCAGCAAGCGCGGCCTGTACCCCGGCACCGCCAACGTGGACGGCACGCAGGTCGTCACCTGGCGCGGCATCCCGCTGCTGCCGTCGAACAAGATCCCGATCACGCCGCAGGGCACGACCTCGATCCTCGCCATGCGGATCGGCGAGAAGGACAACGGCGTGATCGGGCTGCACCAGCCGGGCATCCCCGACGAGGTGCAGCCCAGCCTGAACGCGCGGTTCATGGGCATCAACGAGAAGGCGATCGTGTCCTACCTCGTCAGCGCCTACTACTCGGTGGCCGTGCTGGTGCCCGACGCGCTTGGGGTGCTGGAGCACGTGGAGCTCGGCCGGTCCTGACCACAGCGTCGTGCACGGCAGCCGGGCCGCCAGGCCCGGCTGCCCTCCTCCCCGCCCGAGCCTGCTCCGCCAGCCGGGCGCATCCCCCCGAACAGGAGTTGTGGCGATGACCGACCTGGACGTGAGCCGCGATCACCGGACCGCGCGCGAGGTGCTGGAGTGGAGCCGTGCCGGGCTCGACCCCGCGATGCGCACGGCGGTCGACCGGTTGCCGGACTCGATGCGGGCGATCGCGGGGTACCACTTCGGCTGGTGGGACGAGCACGGCAGGCCGACGGGCGCGGACGCGGGCAAGGCGATCCGGCCCGCGCTCGTGCTGCTGGGCGCGCAGGCGGTGGGCGGCGCGGCGCACGCGGCGCTGCCGGCCGCGGTGGCGGTGGAGTTGACGCACAACTTCTCGTTGCTGCACGACGACGTGATGGACGGCGACAAGACCCGGCGGCACCGGCCGACGGCGTGGCACGTGTTCGGCGTGAACCCAGCGATCCTGGCCGGTGACGCGTTGCTGACGCTGGCGCTGGACGTGCTGGCGGGCAGCGGTCACCCGAAGGCGCAGCAGGCGATCCGGGTGCTGTCGGCCGCGGTGCAGCGGCTGCTGGACGGGCAGAGCGCCGACCTGGCCTTCGAGGAACGCGACGACGTGCGGTTGGCGGAGTGCGTGCGGATGGCCGAGTGCAAGACCGGCGCGCTGCTCGGCGCGGCCTGCGCGCTGGGCGCGCTGTTCGGCGGCGGGCGGGCGGACCAGCTCGAGCACCTGCGGTCGTTCGGCGAGAAGGTGGGGCTCGCGTTCCAGTTCGTGGACGACCTGCTCGGCATCTGGGGCGACCCGGCGGTGACCGGCAAGCCGGTGTACTCGGACCTGCGCAACCGCAAGAAGTCGCTGCCGGTGGTGGCGGCGCTGACGTCGGGCACGCCCGCCGCCCGCGAGCTGGACGCGCTGTACCACTCCGAGCAGCCGCTCGACCAGGTCCAGCTCGCGCGTGCGGCGGAGCTGATCGAGACCTCGGGCGCGCGGGCGTGGAGCCAGGGCCGGGCGGACGACCTGCTGGCCCGGGCGCGGGAGCACCTGCGCGCCGCCGGACCGTCCGAGCGCGCCGCGCGCGAGCTGGACGCGGTGGCCCGCCTCGCCACCCGACGCGACCGCTGACACCCCGCCTACCGAGGAGCGCTCATGGCTTTCCCCGTCGTGCTGCTGGCGTCGCCACGGTCGTTCTGCGCGGGGGTGGAACGGGCGATCGACATCGTCGACCGGCTCCTGGACCAACGCGGTGGGCCCATCCACGTGCGGAAGCAGATCGTGCACAACTCCCACGTGGTGACCGACCTGGAGGCGCGTGGCGCGGTGTTCGTCGACGAGCTGGACGCGGTGCCCGACGGCGCGACTGTGGTGTTCTCCGCGCACGGGGTGTCGCCCGCGGTGCGCGAGGAGGCCGCGCGCCGCGGGTTGGACGTGATCGACGCGACGTGCCCGCTGGTGACCAAGGTGCACGCGGAGGCGAAGCGGTATGCCGCGCGCGGCGACACGGTGGTGCTGATCGGGCACGCCGGGCACGAGGAGGTCGAGGGCACGCTCGGCGAGGCACCCTCGCGGACCGTGCTGGTGGAGACGGTCGCGGACGTGGAAGAGCTGGAGGTGGCGGACCCGACCAGGGTCTCCTACCTGACCCAGACGACGCTGGCGATGGACGACACGGCCGAGGTGCTGGCCGCGCTGCGGGAGAAGTTCCCGGCGCTGCGCGGTCCGTCGTCGGTGGACATCTGCTACGCCAGCACCAACCGGCAGGACGCGGTGCGCGAGATCGCGCGGGAGGCCGACGTGGTGCTCGTGGTGGGTTCGCCGAACTCGTCGAACTCGGTGCGGCTGGTGGAGACCGCCCGCCGGATGGGCACGCCCGCGCACCTGATCGACGACGTCTCCGGCATCCGGGAGGACTGGCTGGACGGCACGCGGGTGGTCGGGGTGAGCGCGGGCGCGTCCGCGCCGCCGAGGCTGGTGGACGAGGTCGTCGAGGCGCTGGGCGCGTGGGACGTCCAGGTGCGCGAGACGGCGCGGGAGACGATCCGGTTCACCCTGCCCGCGGCGGTGCGCGCGACGCCCGGCCGGTCCTGAGCGGACCGACCGGGCGCGTCCGGCTCACTCGTGGGAGATCGCCCCCAGCACGTTCAGCCGGGCGGCGCGGATCGCGGGCAGGATCGCCGCGACCACGCCGACCCCGGCGGCGATCAGCTGTGGGGTTCCAGAACTCTGCTGCGGCCATGATCTTGTGTTGGCACGCGCTGAGGGGCCGTGCCTGACGGCACAGCCCCTCAGCTGACTCCAGTCGAGCCGGTTCAGGCGATGTCTTCGGGAGTCACCCATTGACCCGCATCGACGAATACGTCACAGCCGTCGTGTTCGAACCGCACACGCCCGTCGAACGGTGACCGGGCGTTCGAGCAAGCGCCGTAGTCGTTGCCCACCCGGCCCGCCAGCGGGATCCAGAACCGACAACCGCCGCACTGTTCCTCAACCCAGGACTCCTGGTCCTCCTGGTCGTCCCGCCCTCGGTTGCGGTCACGGATCCACCGGTCATGAATGGAGTCGAGTTCCGCTTCACTGCGGGTCACGTGGTCGAATTCATCCATCACTTGGCCGAGGTGATGATCCGCAGGATCTCTTCGGGAGAGCTCACCCGTCGATCGATCTGGATCGCAAGCGAGCCAAAACCGCCATCCATCTGCCTTCCCCTGTCCCGGGTCACCACCTTGGCGCCCAATTGCTCGGCCAGCTGCATCAACTTGTCGTCCTTGGTGCCCTTGAGTCCCATTTCGGACACGCTGCGCGCATCATAGCCGCGGTCCCGGAGGAATCCGGCGATTGAGGGAGACATGTTCTCGTCCACAATCAGCCTCTGCCCCTTCCCGGAGAAGCCGGCCTTCTTGGCGATCAGCTGCCGCAGTGCGTCGGCAGCGCCTGCTCGCATACCCGAGGTGGCCGACGCGGTGGTGCCGCCAACCCCCGCGACCCCGCCTACAGCAGCCCGCGCCGCCAGACCGCCGGTGAGCGCACCGAGGACGCTCGCGATCTCCAGGATGCTGTCGAAGCCCTCGCGCGCCTTGTTCAGGTGCTGGTCGAACAGGATCTCGAGTGCCGCGTCCAGGTCCTCGCGCGTACGGCAGGTCTGCACCTCCTGGCAGGCCTGTGCCACTTGGATCGCCAACGCGTTGGGGTTGACCTGACCGTTGTCGCCGGTCGGGCAGACCGGCGACGACGAACCACACTGGCCGAACAGCCACTCGCCGACAACGGCCCGCTTCTCTTCGTCCCTGGCCCTCTCCTGCGCAGCCGCCTGCCACTGGCCGTCCCACCAGGCCCTCTTCTGCTCGGCGGTCGGCTCTGGATCACCGGTGATCCCACCGCAGCCCACGTTGTCCGGCCCGCAGTTGACGTGGCCGTCAAGCTCGATCCGGCTGATGGGGTTTCCGCCGGTGAACGCGTAGCGATTGCCGGTGAACGGGTCCGTGCCGAGGTTGAGGTCGGCGAGCGCCCCGTTGTAGTTGTCACGGGTCAGGAACCGGTTGAGGCCGGGGTTGTAGTCGCGGAAGCCCATGTCGTAGCTGCCGGAGTTGGGGTCCCAGCGCTTGCCGTTGTAGCGGTAGAAGTTGTACGGCTCCTTGCCCGGCTGTTGCGCGTCAGGCTTGTCGATACCGGTGAAGGACTCGGTGTCGTCCTTGCCGTAAGCGGTGTAGCCGTACGTGGCACGGGTGTCGCCGTTCTCCTTGGTCAGGGTCTCGACGTCGGTGTGAGGGTTGTAGCTGTAGTAGGAATCTTCGGTCACCTCAGGTCCGGCGCCGTCGGTGTCCTTCTTGACCTGCGCCAGCCGACGGCCGAAGGCGTCGTACTGGTAGCTGCGCTGGAGTTGGCCCGCTACCTCCTCGGCCACGACCTGGTCAGTCAGGCCCAGGTAACCGAAATCCGTGGTCTTGCCGTCCGCGGTTTTCGACGTGGTGCGGTCCAGGGGGTCGTAGGTGTAGGCGGTGGTCTTCAGCGCACCGGCGTCGTCGAGTTTGCCGTGTTGGGTGGTGCGGTCGAAGCCGTCGTACTTGTACGACTCGGTGATGCGCCCGCCGCTGGTGACGGTGTCGAGGCGGCCGAAGGGGTCGTAGTTGTAGGCGGCGGTGACACCTGCGGTGGAGGCGGTGAGCAGGCGGTTGCGGTCGTAGTTGAAGGTGGTGGTCTTGCCTTCGAGGGTTTGTGTCACCACGTTGCTGTTGGCGTCGTGGACGTAGTCCTCGGTCTCAAGCACCGCCCCTGCCGCGGACTTCTTGGTCAGCTTCCGGATCCGGTCCAGCGGGTCGAAGTCGTACTCCCGCACCTCGTCCAGGTAGGCGGTCGTGTTGTCCGCGTTCTGGATCTTGGACGCGTCACGGATCCGGTGGCCGTTGGCGTTGTAGTCGATCTGGTGCTCGGCGACCAGGATGTTGTTGGATTTGCGTTCGACCTGGGAGGCGAGTGCGCCGTCGAGGTGGTAGCCGTAGACGACCTTGTTGCCGTTGGGCTTGGTCTCCTGCGCGACTTGGCCGCGGTCGGTGTAGCTGTAGGCGGTGATCTTGGGCTGGCCGCCGGTCTCGGTGTTGGTGACCTGGTCGACCAGGTCACGCGGGTTGTAGCGGAACACCGACGACTGCTTGTCGTGGCCGCGGGTGAGCGGGGCGCCGTTCTCGTTGTAGGTGAACGTTGTGGTGCCCTTGACCACGGCGGCCAGCTTCTCCTCGACCTTGGTCAGCTGGTTGAGGCCGTTGTAGGCCATCGCGTAGGCGTCGACCTTGGTCCCGGGCGAGCTGTCGGTCAGCGAGGTGAGGTTGCCGTTGGCGTCGTAGGAGTGCGAGAAGGTCTTCTTCTCGTTGTCGACCTCGGTCGGCTTGCGGACCAGCTTCACCGCGTCGGCCAGCACGGTGCCGTCGGCGTTGTCCGAGACGGTGACCTTGGCCGTGTTTCCGGCCTTGAGTGCGAAGCTGCCCAGGCTGACCCACTCGCCCCCGCGCTGCGTCTGGTTGACCGCCACGGTGGTGGAGGTGGTGCCGGTGTCGACCTTGAACGGCGTGTTCGTCGCCGCACCGGTGACTCCGGACGGGTACTTGGTGAAGACCTCGTAGTCGCCGTCCTGGCCGATGACCGGGCGCCAGGTGAACGTCGTGCCGCCGGTGCCGCGGGCGGTACTGCGGTAGTCGTAACCCTGCGAACCACCCTGCGTGGTGGTCCAGTTCCCGGCGAGTTCGATGTTGCCGATGTCGGAGTTGTCGACCAGGGCGACGTAGGCGCCGACCGGGACGCCGTTGTCGGAGCGGGACTTGAGCTTGCCGTCCGGGTAGTAGTCCCACGTCATCGTGCGGTCGGACGAGCCGCCGGCGCCGGCGACGGTGCGGGTCTTCTGCTGGCCGAGTTCGGTGTAGTCGTAGGCGGTGACGATGTCCCACGGGTCGGTCGAGGTACGCACCCAGGTGTTGTCGAAGTAGGTGTACCTGGTGGTGTTGCGGACGGTCTGCCCGGCCGACGGCGGTGCGCTGACCTCACTGATCCGACCCACCCGGTCATAGGTGTAGGTGGTCTTGTCCGGCGTCGTGTAACGCACGTCGTCGCGGTCGAACGGTGCGAGCTTCTCGATCGGCCGGTTGAGCTTGTCGTAGACGGTCTGCGCGACGAAGTCGTCCGGGTCGTTCGTCGTCTCCACGCCGCGCGGCGTGATGACGCGGGTCTGGTTGCCGGCCTCGTCGTACTCGAACTTCGTGACCCGGTCGACGCCCGCCTTGTGCGGGGTCGTCACCTGGATCAGCGCGGAGCGTTCGTCGTAGCGGTAGGTCGTGGTGGTGTTGAGCTGGTCGGTGCTGGTGGTGGTGTTGCCGTCCTTGTCGTAGCCGACCCGCGTGACCTTGCCCTCGGCGTCGGTCGTGGTGACCTGGCGGTGGTTGCGGTCGTAGGTGATCTTCGTGGTGAAGTCGGCCGTGTCGGCCGTGGCGTTCTTGCGCGGGTCGACCACCGTGACCAGGTTGCCGACGCGGTCGTAGGTGTAGGTGATGGTCTTGTTGTCGGCGTTGGTGATCGTGGCGAGCTGGTAGATCTCGTCGTAGCCGTACCGCGTGACGTAGTCGTTCGGGTTCGTGGGCGTGAGGTTGCCCAGTGGCTGGGTCTCGGTCAGCAGGTTGCCGACCTTGTCGTAGCTGAACGTCGTCCTGCGCTCGGGCCCGGTCGGCGTGTCCTTCGGCGAGAACGTCTCGACCACTTGGTCAGCCCTGTCGTACACCGCGGTGGCCTCGGCTCCATTGGGAGCGATCGCCTTCGTCACGTTGTCATTCGTGTCGTACACCGGCGGTGGCGTAACGATGAACTCCCCCGCCGCCTCGTTCTTGGGAGTTCTGCTCTCCAGCGGCCGATTGAACACGTCGTAGGTCACCGACGTGGTCTTGTTCAGCGCGTCGGTGACCGATGTCGTGTTGCCACGCACGTCGTACAACGCAGTGGTGCTGTGGTTGTACGGATCGGTGGTCTTCTTCGGGAAGCCCGTGGGGTCGTACTCCCCGAACGACGTGGTGTTCTCGTTGGCATCGGTTGCGGTCTTGAGCTGCCCGAACTCGTCATAGGTATAGGTCGACCTGTAGTCGTCCGGCGTCGACGTCGCGGTGCCCTTGGGATCCGTGACGGACGTCAGGTTTCCCTTGGCGTCATAGGCGAATTCCCAGCGCCTGCCTTCGGGGCTGATCTTGGACGTCAGTTCAGCCGTGTAGCCGTCCAGGCCGGTCTGGTAGCCCAGCTGGGTGGCGGGCCAGTTGTTCGCCACCGCCTCGGCGTCACGGATCGAGGTCGGGTAGCCGGTCTTCGGGTCGTAGGTCCAAGTCGCGACGGCGCCGTTGTCCTCAGTCAGCGTGACGACGTTGTTGTCGGCGTCCCAGTCCAGCGTGGTGCTCTGGTTCTTCGCGTTCGTGGTGCGGATCGGACGGCCGTAGCCATCCGTGCGGAAGGTAATAGTGCGGTTCTCCGCGTCGGTGACCTTCGACTCCACCTCCGACCCGGCGCTGCCGTCGGGGTCGCTGTAGGCGAACCCGGTGGCGAAGCCGAGCCGGTCGGTGATGGTCTGGAGCTTCCACTTGTCCTTCGGGTCCACCGGCGCGGTGTAGTACGCGAGGTTGGTGGCGTTCTGGCGCGGGTCGGTGATCTTGACCAGCTTGACGTTCTTGTTCCCCTGCGTGGCGTCGTAGGTGAACCCGAACGTCTTGGCCTGCGGGGTGCCCGCGCCGTCGACGAACTGCGTCAGCAAGCCCTTGTCGTCGTAGGTGAAGGTGATCGTGCGACCCGAGATGTCCTTGATCGACTGGACGTTGTCGATGATCTTCGGGTTGCTCGTCTCACCCTTCACCCAGTAGTCCAGGGTCAGCACTTCGCGGCCGTGCGGATCGTTGACGTAGGCCAAGAACTTGCGCGGTTGGTTGTTCGACTTGCGCTCGGTGTAGGTAAACCGCTGCTCGTTGCCGTTTCGGTCCTTGACCGCAGTCAGCCAACCCTCGGTGTCGAACACGAACTCGCTGCGGTCCGGGCGGATCAGCTTCCACCGACGTGACGCGTCCGTGCCGCCATCACGCTGGACGAAGTAGTGCACACCGGCGGGCTTGTCGTAGGTCCACCGCGCTGGGTCGGTGCTGCCGTTCTTGTTCAGCTCGAACGTGTGGGAGGTGCCGTCGCCGTCCGGCAACGTGATCCTGCTCGGGTAGTCCTGACCCTTGGGGTGCAACTCCAGGTAAGTGCCCAGCCGGGTGAGCCCGCTCGCAGCGAGTGACCAGCCCTGACCCAGTGACGTGGCCGAGGTGTCCATGCTGTTGTACGTCATCCGCACGAACGAGTTCAGACCCCGACCCGGGTTGGTGAACGCGTCGTAGGACCACACCGCGTTGCCCGCGAACTGGTTGACCAGCACGTTCGAACCGCTGCCGGTGGCCTTGCCCGCGTAGGAGTAGAACTTCTCCAGACCGAGCTGGTCCGACGTCGGGTCCTCGACCGTGACGTTCTGCGCCAGCGCCGGAACACCACCGGTCGCGGACAACCAGGTGCCCGTGGTCTTGTTGCGCAGGTCCCAGTTCAGGACGAACTGCTCGCGCTTGTTGCCCGCGTCGCTCTGGATCGGCGTCTTCACCCGCGCCTGCACCGTCACCGTCCCGCCAGGCGGGACATCCGCGGGCAGCGCCGTCTCCAACCGGTTGCCGCCCGTGGTGGCGTCGGTGCCGTCGGGCAGGTTCCACCGGTAGGACAGCACCTGATCCGCCGCACGCCACGTCGACGTGGTCGAGTTCGTGACGCTGACCGGGACCGTGTACTCGTCACCGGGGATCATCCGCAGCGACGGCGTGTCCGGCGCGTAATAGGTCATCTCCGCGGTCGGCTGCGTGTAGGTGACGACCAGGTTCGGGCGCAGCTGTGGCTCCTGTGCCTCGTCGGACAGGAACAACACCCGCTGCTGCGGACCCGCCTCGTCGCGCAGCTTCACCTCGAACCCGTGGTTGGAGGCCGGGTTGTCCACCCAGCCCTGCACCAGACCGGCGTTCTCCCAGATATGCCAGTTCGGGTCGTTCGGGATCCCCAGCACGTGATCGGCGTAGGCGCCGAGGTCACCACCGGGAGTGGCCCACGCGGTCGCCGTCGACGCCCGGTTCCACGTCGCCTGGTTCTCGGTGAACCCCTTGGTCAGCGGATGCCCGTCGAACGTCGCACCCGTGCCGTCGCTGAAGAACCCCCACAGCATCAGGTCCGCGTCCACGATCCGCGCACCGGCCGGGATCGACGACAGGTCGTTCCACTTCACCACCGCACGCGTGCGGCCGTAGGTGGAGGAGTTGTTGCCCACCATCAACCACGGCTGGCCACCGATGGAGTCCAGGTTGGTGTCCGGCCGGTTCGACGACAACGTCGTGTCACTCGCCCCACCGTGCAACACCTGCGTGATGAACCCGGCCTTCGGCAACCGCGCCACCTGCGTCGGCCCGGGGATCACCTGCCCGTCACGGGTCTTCACCGCGACCATGTAGTAGTAGGCGTTGCCGAAAGGATCCGCCGAGTCCGCCGGCGTCGGCCGCGCGGTGGTGTCGGTGAACGACGTCGTGGTCGGTGCCAGCGGCGCGATCAACGTCGAGGACGACGGCGTGAACGCCTGGAACACCGTGCGGTGCACCTGGTACTCCACCACGTCGTCCGCAGGGTTGCCCGGATCCGGATCCACGTACGGACCCCAGTTCAACTCCGCACCGGTCGCGTAGATCTTCGTCGGGTACTTCAGGTCCGCACTCGGCCGACCATAGGTCAACACCAGCTTCGGGTTGTTCTCGATCTCACCGTTGTAGGCGAACTCCGCCGCCTGGTAGATCGCCCCACCACGGTTCAACGTCTCGTCCGTCGACTTCACCATCAACCCGTGGTTGACCGCCGAACCCGACACCCACGCCTGCGCGATGTTGCGCACGTCCCACTCGTGCCAGACGCTGGACACGCCTGCCTGCTTGGTCGCCGTGGACAACCCCGCCTCGGCGAACGCCGCGTTGATCCGGTTCCACGTCGCCGTGTCCTCCGACCACCCCGCCGTGACCCGACGCACCTCGTGCACGTTGTTGTTCGCGCCGGTCTCCAACTCGGAGTCGTAGTACAGGCGCAGCTTCGCCGAGGTCAGACTCGTACCCGCCGGCACCACCGAGGTGTCGAACTTCACCAGGCTGCGCGCCCTGCCCCACGGGTCCGTGCCCACCGACAACTGGTAGCTCGACCCGTCGTTGCGATCCGGCGTGTCCGACCAGATCTGCACGTCCTGACCCGTCGTCGGCGTCGGCTGCAACTTCACCGTCGGGTCGATCGTCACCGGGAACTTCCGGCCGGCCTCGGCCAACCACGCCTGGTCGGCCTTCACCGTGACCGTGATCTTCGAACCCTGCTGCTCGACGGTCTGCGTGACCTTGTCACTCCACGCCCGCCCGTGCGGCGACTTGCGGTCCTCCGCACCGTCGAACATGAACGGCTTCGGCATCGTGAACAACGGCGGCCCATCCGCCACACCCTCACCAACCGGGAAGAACCCGATCGCTCCGTCGTCCAAGGCCTTCGCCGTCACACCGCCGACCTGCAACGTGAACCGGTACGTCGCGTCCGCCGGTGCCTTGTGGAGGACGATCTCCTCCTTCAGCGCCTCCCCCGTCACCACATAACGCAGATCGGCACCGTCGAACACACCGGGATAGGTCACCCGGCTGCCCTCGACCCTCGGCTCCACAGTCCGCGCCTCGGCGTCCACACCCAACGCCAAGTGCCGATCACCGGCCTGGAACCGCATCAACTTGTCCGTGCGATCACCGAACGACGTGCCGAACACGTTGCTGTCATTGCCGAACCGGTATCCGTCACGCGCCACCTCACGCACCGCCAGGTCGATCCGCTGCCAACGGCCCTGCGCGTCCCGGAAGTACTCCGGCCGCGCCGACACCACCGCCTCCACGTCACCGTTCGACAGCTGGAACACCTGCATCGACGACGTCCGCCGATCCACCAACTCCCGCACCCGCTTCGGCGACTTCACCGCCGTGCCATTCGGCGGCGGATCGGCAGGCGCGGCCTGCGCAGCACCCGGCGCGAACCACCCCGCCACCGATCTCCACAAACCCGAAAGACCCAGGTCAGGCAACTGACCCGGCCCGCTCACCGGCGGGCCGGCAGGCAGACCGACGACCGCCAACGCGGTCACCACAGACAAGATCAACAATCGTGAGAGCAGGCTGAAGCCACGCGGAGACCGCACGAACCCCCCTGATTCGCCGCCGAGCGCTGTCACCCCCCGGTGATCGATTCGCTACCCCACGTACGCGAACAGGGACGCTAACCAACACCAAACTGCCCACATAGGACCGAACGGCGCAATCCCAACGACTGAACCGTCCACCACCCGAACAGCACAGTGGACACACCTACAGTGACCCTTGAGCAATCAGGAAGGCCACCTGAACGGCGGTCGCTGGACAGTCCACCACCGCCGAATCAACAGCCTCGCCCACCACACGGCTCCCCAACCGTGCCCCCGGCGAGGTGAAGCGGCCACGGCGCCCTCAGCAGAGGCCGAAGCCTCTGTGCGTGCTGCCACTCCCACATCACCACCACCGATCGACGCACCCTCGGAAGGTGGACACACCATGATCACCACTGACCGCGCCGCGACCACGCAAGGCGGACCTGTTGCGCCGGACGGCGCGGCTCGCGGGGACGGTCCTGACTGACCACTCATCTCTCGCTGAACCCGGCAAGCGCAATTGTCCGAGCGCCTCCGCAGAGACCACTGCGGCCGGTCACGCAATCGGGTGCCCTGTGGGGTTTCAGAACTCTGCACTGAGGCGCTGAGCTGCGGCGATCGCGCACGATGTGCTGTAGGAGCATGATCGTGACGCGTGGCGCTACGACTGGTGTACCTGATCTTCGTCCGACTCGGTGACTGGCTGGTTCTGCTCGGCCGGGCCTCCGCGGCCAAGGACGTGGAGTTGCTGGTACTACGGCACGACGTCGCCGTGCTGCGCCTGACCAACCCCCGCCCACGGTTGGAGTGGGCCGATCGAGCTGTGCTCGCCGCGCTGGTTCGCCGACTCCCCCGTCGGCTGGGTGAGCACCGGTTGGTGACACCGGGAACCATCCTGCGATGGCACCGGCGCCTGGTCGCGGAGAAGTAGACCTACCCGAACCGCACCGGGCGACGGCCGATCGGCGACACCACCGTGGCGCTGATCGAGCGGATGGCGCGGGAGAACGCCGCGTGGGTTTACCGCCGGATCCAGGGTGAGCTGCTCAAGCTCGGCTACCGGGTAGCCGCCTCAACGGTTCGCCGCGTGCTCCAGCGCCTGCGAGTCCCACCCGCACCCCAGCGCGACACCGACCGACCGACTGCTCACCATCAACCAACACCACCTGCGGACCGTGCTGAACCGCTACACGACCCACTACAACCACCGCAGACCACACCAAGCCCTACAACTCACACCACCACGACCAGACCACCCAACCGCAGAGCCAGCTACACCTCGATACGCCGCCGACCAGTCCTCGGCGGCCTGATCAACGAGTACGAACCCACAGCAGCATAACCGCAGGCCAGACCATAGGGCCGACTTCTGGCACCCCCCAGGCCCGGACGTGACCCGACCCGGCAGCGTCATCAAATGTGCGCCAGAGCCCATTTCAGAGAGCACCATCAACGCTCCCGCCTGACCATCAGCGATGACTTTCGAGCACCACAGGACATGCTGGTCGGCATGGGGAACATGGAAGTGCGCAACAAGACAGCAGGTGCACGCGGTCCGGTGGTACAGGCGGGGAGCATTCAGCAGGTCATCCTGACCGGTTCGACTCGAGCGAGTGAGGTGGAGTTGCCACGCCAGTTGCCTGGAGCGGTACGGGACTTCGCTGGCCGGACCGAGCAGCTGGCTGCCCTCGACGCCCTGATCCCCGTCAACTCCGAGCCGACGGGAGCGCCGAACGCAGTGGTGATCTCCGTGATCGACGGCATCGGCGGGATCGGGAAGAGCACCCTGGCCGTGTACTGGGCACACCGTGTGCAGCACCACTTCCCAGACGGCACCCTCCACGTCAACCTCCGCGGCTACGGACCCGGTGATCCGGTCACCCCCAAGCAAGCCCTTGACGGGTTTCTTCAGGCGCTCGGAGCCCCCGCCGATGCCGTCCCGGCCGAGCCGGACGCCAGGGCCTCGATGTACCGATCCCGGTTGGCCGGCCGACGTGTGCTGATCGTGTTGGACAACGCCAACCATCCCGACCAGATCCGGCCCCTGCTACCCGGCACACCGGGCTGTGTCGTCGTGGTGACCAGCCGCGACAGGCTCACCGGCCTGGTCATCACCGACGGCGCGCAACGGATCGCCCTCGACCTGCTCGCAGAGACTGAGGCGCACAATCTGGTCGTCGGCATTCTCGGTGCCGACAGGGCCACCGCCGAACCGGCCGCGGTCGCCGACCTGGTGCGGTTGTGCGCTCGGCTGCCACTGGCGCTGCGGATCGCCGCCACCCGCATCGCCGCCTCCCCGCACATCACGGTCGCCGATGTCGCCGCAGACCTGGCCGACGAGCACACCCGGATCGACGAGCTCAGTCGGGGCGATGACGAACGCACTGCCTTACGGGGGGTGTTCGACTACTCATACCACCGACTCACCCCGGACCAGAGCCATCTGTTCCGACGACTTGGGCTGCACCCCGGCCCGGAGATCAGCGTCCCGGCCGCGGCGGCAGTGGCCGACCTCGAGCCCCGCCGTGCTCGACAGTTGCTCGGCGAACTGGCCGATGCGCACATGCTCAGCGCCGTCGACGTACGGCGCTTCCGGTTTCACGACCTGCTCCGCGCCTATGCCGCCGGACTCGCCCTGCTGCAAGACGCTCCCGACGAGCGCGACCGGGCACTGGACCGTCTTTTGAGCTGGTACGCCCACACCGCCGACACATGCGACATGCTGCTATACCCAGGATACGTTCGGCTGCCACACCGCTCTGCACAACCGCAGCACCCGACGCCAATCGCCACGGACATCGACGCGGCCACCTGGCTGAAGACCGAGCGCGAGAACTTGCTCGCGGCCCTGCGCGCAGCGGCCCGTCCCGACCTGTTCCACCACATCGTCGCGCTCGCCCAGGCGGCAAGTTTTCCACGGACAGGCATCCGCCGCGTCGGATCGACCGGTGGTATGCGACCAACCACCTCTCCGATGCGGCGGTGACCGGTTTCGGGACCGTTTCAAGATCGGCTCCGACGCACCTTCGATGGTTACGGTGTGGGGTGCCAGAACGCTGCACTGGCATGTTGAGCTGCGGCGATCGCGCACGCTGGACCTCCAAGGCATGATCGTGAGGTGTGGCGTTACGACTGCTCTACCTGATCTTCGTCCGACTCGGTAACTGGCTGGTTCTGCTCGGCCGGTCCTCCGCGGCCAAGGACGTCGAACTGCTGGTACTGCGGCATGAGGTCGCCGTGCTGCGACGAACCAACCCAGGTCCGCGTCTGGAGTGGGCCGACCGTGCGGTACTCGCCGCGCTGGTTCACCGACTCCCCTGGCTGTTGCGTGAGCACCGGTTGGTGACACCGGGAACCATCCTGCGATGGCACCGGCGCCTGGTCGCGAGGAAGTGGACCTATCCCAGTCGCACCGGCCACCCGCCGGTCGACGACACCATCGTGGCGCTGATCGAGCGCATGGCGCGGGAGAACACCGGCTGGGGCTACCGCCGGATCCAGGGCGAACTGCTCAAGCTCGGCCACCGGGTAGCCGCATCAACGGTTCGCCGCGTGCTCAAGCGCCTGCGTATCCCGCCCGCGCCCCAGCGTGACACCGACATGTCATGCCGACGGTTCCTCCGCGCCCAGCCGCGAGCATGTTGGCCTGCGACTTCTTCCACGTCGACTGCGCCGTCACCCTCAAACGCGTGTACGTCTTCTTCGTGATGGAAGTCGCCACCCGCTACGTCCACATCCTCGGCACCACCACCAACCCCGACGGCCCTGGACAACCCAACAAGCCCGCAACCTGCTCATGGACCTCGACGACCAGGCCGACAGCTTCCGGTTCCTCATCCGAGACCGGGCCGGACAGTTCACCGCCTCGTTCGACGCGGTCTTCTCCGCCACCGGCATCCAGGTCGTGAAGAACCCACCACGGTGCCCGCGAGCCAACTGCTACGCCGAGCGGTTCGTCGGGACCGTCCGACGCGAAGTCACCGACCGACTGCTCATCATCAACGAACACCACCTGCGCACGGTGCTGAACCGCTACGCGAAGCACTACAACCACCGCCGACCCCACCGAGCACTCCAGCTCGCACCACCACGACCAGACAGGCCAGCAGCAGAGCCGAGCCGCACGTCGATACATCACCGACCAGCGCTCGGCGGCCTAATCAACGAGTACGAACACGCAGCCGCCTAACCGCAGGTCAGACCACGTGGCCGACTATTGGCACCCCACAGGACGGTCCCATGATCGCGGTGAACCGGCCGCGGTCGAACTCGACGCTCACCCCCGCGAGCGCCGTGACCGCGGCCTCTCCCGTGCCGTAGGACTTCCACACGTCCACCGCTCTCGCGGCGGCCCCCACGTTGCGCGTCACCGGTCTCCACCCCTTCGCCCGGACGGCGCCCGCCGTCCACTCCGGGCAAATGTGGCCGACGGGCGGGTCGCGGCGCGTCGGGAATGACCAGGGAATCCCGGTCGGGGTAATTCCCCTAGCCCCGTGCGGGAAACCCCAACATCAAACCTTGGTCAACAACCGTTGTGAGAGCGCTCCACCCGTCACTACCTTCGGTTTCGGCCACAAGCCGCTCGGTGGTGAGCTCATCGCCAGGACACTCGAAACCCGCACCGTGTTCTGCGAGGTAAGCGTGATCGCGAATCCCACACCCATCGGGTAGACCCCCGGCGGACGCCTGGGACGAGGAGTCCCAGGCGATCCGGAGCCGAACGACCGACGAACGGACGGTGAAGAAGTCCGATCATCCGATGCCTGCGCACAGGCCGCGCACAGCGCCGGACACCCCCTGGAAACGACCGGGCACGGACCGTCGCGACGACGCGCAATCCCTCCCACATGCCGGGAAAACCGAGACAGGAGCGGTGATCGCTCGTAGGGTCTAGCGGCGTCGGCGACCCTGACCCCCGCACGACCATGATCACTTCGACGGCTTTGAGGAGCTGGTGTGTCGACCCTCCGGGTGCGTCCCTACACCAGAACCGGCGGGCGGACGCGGTCCGCGACGACGCTGGCCATCGAGACCATCGTGACGACGAACGAAAGAGCGGCGAGAGACGCTCTCACGTCGACCGCGGAACACCGCATCATCAGCGACCTGTGCCGCAATCCGCATTCCGTCGCGGAAGTCGCGGCGACTTTGCGGCTGCCGCTCGGCGTGGTCCGGGTGTTGCTGGCGGACATGTCCGACATGAGCCTGATCAACGTGCACGAGGATCAGGCGGTCGACGCCGCGGGCCGGCCTTCCCTGGAGTTGATGGAACGCGTCCTCTCAGGTTTGCGCCGAATCTGAGCGTTCCCGCAAGGCGTGCACGACTGCGGCCACGTCCTGCTTGCCGTGCCCCAGTTCCACCGTGCGGCCCATCAGGGTCAGGCACTCGTCCATCAGCGGCGAGGCGACCCCGGCGGCGCGGGCGGCGGCGGTGATCAGCCGGGTGTTGGTGAAGACGTCGGCGGCGGCGGCCTGCGCGTCGAAGTCGTCGGCGAGCAGCTTGGTGGCCTTCGCGCGGGACACCTTGCTGGCCATCGGGCCCTTGTCCAGCACCTCGACGAGCGTGCCGAGGTCGAGCTCGTGCCGTTCGGCGAAGTGGAACGCCTCGACCAGGCCGGTGGTCATGGTGATCAGGAACAGGTTCACGGCCAGCTTCATCAGCAGGGCGTTGGGCGTCGGTCCGCAGGTCACGACCTCCGCGCACATCGGCGCGATCACGTCGCGGACCCGTGCCACCGCGTCCTGGTCGCCGGCGAGCATGGCGACGAGCTCGCCGGCCTCGGCCGGGCCGCGCGAGCCGGAGACGGGCGCTTCGACGTAGTCGCCGCCGGCGGCGCGGACGTCGGCGGCGAGGGCGTGCGAGTAGCCGGGCGAGGTCGTGCCCATGTGCACGATCGTGCGGCCGGCGACGTGCTCGGCGAAGCGGTCCGTGCGGCGGTCGAGGACGACGTCCATCGCGTCCTCGCCGGAGAGCATGAGGATCACCACCTCGGCGGCGGTGAAGACCTCGCCCGCCGTCGCCACCACCCGGGCGCCCGCGTCCCGCAGCGGTTCCGCCCGGTGCGGCGAGCGGTTCCACACGACGAGCGGCCGACCGGACCGGGCCAGGTTGAGCGCCATCGGCTGCCCCATGATGCCCAGACCGACGAATCCGACCTCCACCAAGACCTCCCTCGCACGGCGGCACGGCGCCGCCTCCCAGGTGGGATTAAACGCCGTGCCGGTGCCGCCGGTCGAAGGGTGGTGCGCCGCGCGTGTCGCGAGCGTTCAACTCAGGTGTTCCGAACGTAGGACTCTCGCGAATCCGAACGTAGGACTCTCGCGATCCGAACGCAGGACACGCGCGGGGTCAGGAGGTCGGGAGGCGGACCAGGGTCGTGCCTTCCTTGGTGTCCCGCACGACGAACTCCACGATGTCGTGCCAGCGCATGCCGACGGAGGCCTGCAACGTCACCGGGTCCTTGCCGGGGCCCGTCGTCGTCACCAGCCAGGAGCCGAGGACCATCGCCTCGCCCGTGCGCGACTTCGCCACCAGCTCGCACCTGGTGGGCCCCTTGGCGCCCTTCACCTCGACCTGCACCGACGTGCCCCACGGCTCGGGGCTGGCCGAGAGCCGGGCGAACACGCCGGTCGCGGGGTCCGTGCGGGTGATGGAGCCGGACGGGTCCGGGGCGCCCTTCGCCACGTTGGACTGCTCCGGCACCGACGGCGTGGAGGAGGTGGCGACCGAGTCGGACGGTGCGGCGACGTACACCGACACGACCGCGGTCAGCACGACGAGCAGCGTCGCGGCGGCGGCGGCCAGCAGCGCGACGTTGCGGCGCTTGCGCGCCCTGGTTTCCGAGACCGAGTCGAGCATCGCGCGCACCGAACGGCCGTCGGGCCGCTCCCCCGCGTTGGCGCGCAGCATGCCGTTGGCGTCGGCCTCGTCGAGCAGATCGGGCAGTTCGGCGAAATCGCGCAGGTCGAGCGCACATCGACGGCATTGGGCGAGGTGGTTCTCGAACGCGTCGACCTCGTCCTCGTCGAGGACACCGAGGACGTACGCCGCCACGTCGACGTGGAACGGCTGCGAAGTCACCTGTTCAGCCCCGATCCTGCAATGCACGTCGCAGGGCGCGAAGCGCGTAGTACACCCTGGACTTCACCGTGCCGGGCGGTACCCCGAGCACCGCCGCGGCTTCCCCGACCGTTCGATCTCTCAAGTATGTCTCGAGAATAGCCTCCCGGTGTTCCTCCGTCAGTCCGTTCATCGCTTCGGCTACGACTATGGCCGCCAGCGTGCGGTCCGCTTCGTCCCGCTGCGGGGCCTCGTCGGACGGCGTCAACTCCGACTCCTGCGGTCGGACGCTCCGCTTGCGACGGTCGTCGATGACCAGCCGCCGGGCGACGGTGAACAGCCAGGAGCGCAGCAGGACGGGGTCCCGCTCCAGCTTCTCGGCGTTGCGCCACGCCCGCACGAGCGTCTCCTGGACGATGTCCTCTGCCCACTGCCGGTCGCTGCCGGTCAACCTCATGGCATGCCCGAGCAGCGCGCTGCCGAACTCCTGGTAGAGCCTGCGGATCAGCTCGTCTTCCAGACTCAAGTCCGGCCAACTGCGATCTCTCTGGGGGGAAGTGCTGCGTCTGTGCCGCGCCACGCCGAGCATCCAAGCGCGCCGAGGGCTTCCGCGTCGAGGGTTCGGCCACAAAAAAAGTCGTCGATTTGTTCGTGAACCGTCATCGCATCGTGTCCGTACTCCACGGTATCCGCTTCGAAGGCTCGGACCGGCCCACCGGTCTGCTAGCCCTTTCGGCGGACCCGCCGGCAGGAGAAAGGACCAACGATGCGAAGTCGACGTTCCCGGAAGGCGTTGCTGCTGGTTCCGGCAGCCGCGGCGTTGATGCTGGTCAGCGCCTGTGGCGCGACCGGTGTCGACAACGTGGCGAGCCAGAACCCCGCGAACGGCGCCGGTTCCGGTTCGACGACTCTCCAACAGCAGCCGGAATTCGGCAAGGAGCCGCACCAGATGCTCTCGGCGACCGAGTCGAAGCAGGTGGGGTGGTTCGTCGCGGACGCGGGCGGCTTCGCGCTGTACCGCTACGACAAGGACACCGCGAAACCGCCGAAGTCCAATTGCGACGCCGAGTGCCTGAAGAACTGGCCACCGGTGCTGGTCAGCGACCACACGATGACCTCCGGCGTCGACCCGACGCTGGTCGGCTCGGTGGCCCGCGCGGACGGCAGGAAGCAGGTCACGCTGGCCGGTTGGCCGCTGTACCGGTACGCGGGCGACAAGAAGGCGGGCGACCTGACCGGGCAGGGCAAGGGCGGCACGTGGTTCGCGGTGACGCCCGAGGGCAAGAAGGCGCAGGCGAACGACGGCGCGGCGCCCGGCCAACCGTCCACCGGCGACGGCTACTAGGACGAGAAACCCATGTCAGCCAAGCGTTTCGCGGCGGTCGCGCTGGCCCTGCACCTGCTGTTGATGCCCGCGTTGCCCGGTGTCGCGCACGCCGACGACCCGCCGGGCGCGGGTCCGGTGGAGCAGACGCCACTGGGCCCGATCACCGCGCAGGACAAGGAACTCCTGGTCAAGGTGCGGCTCGCGGGCCTGTGGGAGATGCCCATGGGCGAGGAGGCGCAGAGCCGCGCGGCCAGCACCCGCGTCAAGGAGGTCGGCGCGCAGCTCGCGAGCGACCACACGTTCCTCGACGAGCGGGTGGTGCGGCTGGCGTCCCAGATGGGCGTCGCGCTGCCGGACGAGGCCAACGCCGACCAGCAGTCGTGGATGGCGGAGATGCGCGCGCGCACCGGCGCGGCGTTCGACGACTCGTTCGCCAACCGGCTGCGCGCCGCGCACGGTTCGATCTTCCCGGCCATCGCCACCGTCCGGGCGACCACGCGCAACGAGGCGATCCGGCAGTTCGCCCAGGTGTGCAACCAGATCGTGCTCAAGCACATGACCTTGTTGGAGAGCACCAACATGGTCACCGACATGGGCCTGTCCAAACCCGTGGCCGCCGGCGCCGCGCCCGGGAACGCGGTGACCGCCGACCCGGTGCGTGCCGCGGCGCAGCTGCCGGCGGGCGGCCCGAGCGCCCTCTCCGTGCTCCTCATGTGCCTCGTGGGCGCGGTCGTGACGATCGGGATCCTGCGCCTGCTCCGGCCGCGCAACACCGTCAAGTGAAAGGAGGTGGTGGCCGACCGACACCACAACGCGTCTCCCACCGCGGAGAAACTCCCACACCCTCGAACCCGCCCGGCAGGTCGTGACCACTCCTGCGCGGCCGGCCGGGCGGGTCGGCCCCAGCGGGGCCGGCCACGGGTCGGCCCTCTCCCACCGCCTGCGAGTTCTCTCCCGCCATCTCGGAGGTAAAGACCAGTGCTCACCCAGGTCCCGCTGCTGATCGCCCAGGCGACCGGCGGCGACCACGACGCCGGAGTGCGCCACGTGGCGCAGATCTCGGCCCGCCTGGCCTACGCGACCATGTGCGCCACCCTGTGCTGGGGCGTGCTGATCGCCACGGGCTGGGCCAACAAGATCTCCGGCAGACAGGGGTTGCGCAACAGCCACATGGTGCTGGCGACGATGGCCCTCACGTTCGGGTCGCTGCACGCCTTCGCGTTCACCCTGTTGCAGCTCGGCGCTTTCTCGTACTTGAAGCTCCTGGTGCCGTTCTACGACGGCGGCCTGCTCCGGCACGCCCTCGGCATCCTCGGCCTGGAGATCATGCTGACCCTCGCGATCACCGCGGGCCTGCGCAAGAAGATCTACTACCGCAAGTGGCTGCGGCTGCACCAGCTGGCCTACGTCGCGGTCGCCGTCACCGTGGTGCACTCCTGGTTCGGCGCGATCGCGAACGGCAACCTGGCCGTGCTGTGGTTGGCCGGCCTCACGATCCTGGTGCCGACGGCGACCATCGCGATCGCCCGCTTCCTGCCGCCGGACTGGCTGGTGAAGCTGGGCATGCTGGAGCCGGAGCCCGGTTTCGAGCCCGAGCCGGACGGCGCGGGCGGCAGCGCGTTGGACATCAGCGTCGACAACGAGCGCTGCCACCGCTACGGCATCTGCCAGGCCGAGGCGCCGGGGCTGTTCCAGCTCGTCGACGACGAGCGCCTGCGCTACGAGCGCAGGCCACCACCCGAGCAGTTCGCGAAGGCGCGGGCCGCCGCGCGCGCCTGTCCGATGCGCGCGATCGAGCTGCGGGAGCGTGTGCGGTGAAGAACGAGGAACGCGTCGTCATCGCGGGCGGCGGGTTGGCCGGCCTGCGCGCGGGCGAGCGGTTGCGCGAGCTCGGCTTCCGCGGCGAGATCGTCATCGTGAGCGCGGAGCGGCACCTGCCCTACCACCGGCCCGCGCTGTCCAAGGAGGCCATCAACGGCGAGCTGGTCGCCTCCGACCTGCGGCTGACCATCAGCCGCGAGCTGAACGCGGTGTGGCGGCTGGGCACCGCGGCGACCCACCTGGAGCCGGACCGGCGCGTGGTGGGCCTGCCCGGCGGCGAGGAGCTGGGGTACGACGGGCTTATCATCGCGACCGGCGTCGAGCCGCGCCACCTCGCGGGCGCGCCGCGCCAGGACCCGCGCATCCACGTGCTGCGGACCGTGGACGACGCGATCGCGATCAAGCAGGCGATCAACTCGACGCAGGGGCTGGTCGTGGTGATCGGCGGCGGCCTCATCGGCTGCGAGATGGCCGCGTCGGTGAAGTCGATGGGCCGGGACGTGGCCATCGTGAGCCGGTCGTCCACGCTGCTGGGCAGCGCGGTCGGCAAGAACATCGCCGACACGGTCACCGAGGCGCACCGGGTGCGCGGTGTCCGGATGGCGATGGGCGTGAAGATCCGGCACTGGGTGCGCCAGGCGGGCGGGGTGGCGATCCACCTGTCCGACGGGCAGGTGTTCTTCGCCGCGGTCGTGGTGATCGCGGTGGGCGCCTCGCCGTCGATCGCCTGGCTGCGCGGGTCGGGTCTGGTGCTGGAGGACGGTGTGCTGTGCGACCCCACGTGCCACGTGGTCGGCGGGTCCGACATCGTGGCCGCGGGTGATGTCGCGCGGTGGCCGAACCTCCGGTTCGGAGGGCAACCGCGTCGGGTGGAGCACTGGCTCAACGCGGTGGAAATGGGGCGGGCGGCCGCGGAGAACCTGTTGGCGGGCAGGGACGATTCGCGGCCGTTCACCCCTGTTCCCCGGTTCTGGACCGAGCAGTACGGGATGCGCATCCAGGGGTCGGGCCTGCCCGCGATGGGCACGGACACCACGACGTTGGCGGGATCGCAGAAGGACCACCGGACCATCACCGGGTTCGTCAACGACGGGCGCCTGGTCGGGATGGTCGGGTTGGACGCGCCGACGGCGATGATCAAGCTGTCGACGGAGCTGTGGCGGCAGAACCGGGTGACCGCGAGCGGGCCGCGGCGCCGCCCGCCGCAGCACGTGCAACCGGACGCCGCGCCGCCGACCCTGTCGCAGAACGCGTCGCAGGCGGTGTCGCAGAACGCGCCACCGCCCGTGCCGCCGAGGGAGACCCCGGTGCCGACGGCCGGACCGATGGCCTCACCGGCCCGGCACGAGGAGTCGGTGCGGCTCGAAGCGCCCCGTACGGAATCGGCGCATTTCCAAGCGCCACGCACGGAGTCCGTGCGCTTCGAAGCGCCACGCACCGAGTCGGTCCGGTTCGAGGCGCCACGCAGCGAGTCCGTCCACTTCGAAGCGCCACGCGCGGAGTCCGTGCACTTCGAAGCGCCACGCGCCAGACCGGAGCGGGCCAAGCGGACGCGGTCGGAGCAGTCGATGCGGTTCGAGGCCGTGCGGTCCGAGGCGCTGCGCCTCGAGAACGCGCTGCTCCAGGAGGCGGTCCGAGCCGAGGCCGCGCGCTCGAACTCGGCACGCGCCGAACCGGTGCGATCGGACTCCGCGCGTTCGGATTCCGCGCGATCGGATTCCGTGCGCTCCGAGCCCGGCCCGGCCCGCACGCAGTTCTCGGACCCGGTCGAGCTGGCCAGGGTGCCGCGGCAGCAGCAGGAGTCCCAGCCGTTGCCGCTGCCGCCCTCGCACGCCCCGGTCGTGCGCTCACGCGGGCAGAGCCGGTCGCTGGCCCGCACCGGCCCGAAGGCGAGACCACGGTGATCCGCCGGCGGCGGTGTGCGGTCGGCCGGCTTCGCGGCCCCGAAGGCACTTGCGGCGCGCGGTGGCGGTGGGACGGTCGGAGTCGGCGCGCAACCACCTCGTCACGTCTACGGTGACCGGGCCGAGGGGCGGGAGCGCGCCCGCGTGACCAGTCGTTCACAAACTGTTCTCGTGGTGTGAAATATTCAGACATCCGGGACAGATTGACGCAAGTTTACCTCTCCGACAGGCTCCAGTCCCGTCCCCCAACCCGGTCTGGAGGTCCCTGTGCTCCGACTAGTGTCCTACCTGGCGTCGTTAGCGCTCGTCGCCGTGGTTCTCGTGATGGGTGGTGGCACGGCGCAAGCCGACGGCTGCTACACGTGGAACCGAACCCTGTCCCAGGGCGCGTCCGGCGAGGACGTGCGGCAGCTGCAGATCCGGCTGTCCGGCTACCCCGGCTACGGCGCCGTGCTCGGCCTCGACGGCGAGTTCGGCCCGGCGACGCGGTCGGCCCTCGTGCGCTTCCAGCAGGCTTACGGCCTGGCGGCGGACGGGGTGGCGGGTAGCGCGACCTACTCGCGGATCTACTCGCTGCAGGACGACGACTGCACGCCGATCAACTTCTCCTACGCGGAGTTGAACAACTGCAACTCCACCTGGTCGGGCGGCGCCGTGTCCGCCGCGACGGCGAAGGCCAACGCGCTGGTGTCGATGTGGAAGTTGCAGGCGATGCGGCACGCGCTGGGTGACCAGGCGATCCGGGTCACCAGCGGGTTCCGCAGCGTCGCGTGCAACAACGCGGTCGGTGGCGCGTCCAACTCGCGGCACCTGTACGGCGACGCGGTGGACCTGGGCTCGGGTCCGCACTCGCTGTGCCGCTTGGCGCAGCAGGCCCGCAACCACGGGTTCAACGGCATCCTCGGCCCGGGCTACCCGGGTCACGGCGACCACACGCACGTCGACCACCGGAGCAGCCGCTTCTGGTCGGCCTCGTCCTGCGGCATCTGACCGATCCTCCAGGACGCCGCACCGGCCGCGCGCTGGTCCACCCCTCGACCCGCGGGCGCCGAGCTCCGGGTCCCGCCGGCGCCAACCCCTTCGCCCGGCGGGATCCGCTGAAGCACCGCGGGCCGCGGCCGGGACTCCACACCCCGTCCGCGGTCCGCGGTGCGCTACCCGCGTTCGCCCGATGGCAGCGCCGGCACGGCCCAGTAAGGTTTGGGCGGGCGAGACGAGGGGGCGCTATGGGGGCGCGGTCCGGATCGGCGGACTTCGGGCGGTACGAGATCCGCGAGCTGCTCGGGCAGGGCGGCATGGGCGTGGTGCACCGCGCCTACGACACCGTCCACGACCGGGTCGTCGCGCTGAAGCGGCTCTCCGCCGCCGCGACCGATCACGAATACCGGGCCCGGTTCCAGCGCGAGTCGCGCATCGCCGCCGGGCTCAGCCACCCGAACGTCATCCCGGTCAACGACTTCGGCGAGGTCGACGGCCACCTCTTCCTCGACATGATGCTGGTCGAGGGCACGGACCTGCGGCGCGCGATGGGCGCAGGCGGTGTCGACCCGGTACGGGCGCTGAAGGTCCTCGGCCAGGTCGCCGCCGCGTTGGACGCGGCCAACGGGCGCGGCCTGGTCCACCGGGACGTGAAGCCGTCCAACATCCTGATCGCCGCCGACGACCACGCGTACCTGGCCGACTTCGGCATCGCCCGGGAGACCTCGCCGGAGGCCACCGCCCTGACCCGGTCGGGCGACCTGATCGGCTCGTGGGACTACATGGCGCCGGAACGCCTGTCCGGCGGCGCGGTCGACGGCCGCTCGGACCAGTACTCCCTGGCGTGCGTGCTGTTCGAGTGCCTGACCGGCCGCCTGCCGCACCCGGCCGCCGACCCGGCCGCGAAGGTCGCCGCCCACCTGTTGCAGCCCCCGCCCGCTCCTTCGGTGTTCAGCCCGACCGTCAGCCCCGCCTTGGACGCCGTGGTGCTGCGCGGTCTGGCGAAGGACCCGGCGCGGCGGTTCGAGTCGGCGACGGCGCTGATCGCGGCGGCGGAGGCGGCGGCGTTCGGCGGCGACACCGAGCACGCCGCCCGGCCGACCTCGCCCGGCCCGGCCGAGGACCAGGACCGGCTGGTGCGCGCGATCCTCCGCTCCACCACCAGGCCGCGCCCGTCGCGCCCACAGCCGGCGGCCACCCCGTACCCGGGCCTGAGCGGGTTCGAACAGTCCGACGCCGACCTGTTCCACGGCCGCTCGCACGTCGTCACAGAGCTGCTGGTCCGCCTGGCCGAGCAGGTCCGCGGCGGTGAGCCGGTGGTGCTGGTCGGCGCGTCGGGCGCGGGCAAGTCCTCCGTGCTCAAGGCCGGCCTGCTGCCCGCGCTGGCCGGTGACGGCGACGAGACCTGGCCGCAGGTCGTGCTGACGCCGGGGGTGGACCCGGTCGGCAACCTGGCCGCCGCCATGGCCGCGCGCACAGCGGCCGGCCCCGGTGGCGGCGGGGCAGTCGGCATCGCAGGCGGCCCGGCAATCGGCATGGCCGGCGGCCCGTTAGTCGGCCCGGCTGGCGGCCCGGCAGTCGGCATCGCAGCCGGCCCGGTAGTCGGCATGAATGGCGGCGCGGCAGTCGGCATGAGTGGCGGTCCGGCGGGCGGTATGGAGGGAAGCCCGGTTGGCGGCGCGGTAGTCGGCGCGGTCGGCGGATCGGCGGTCGGTGCCACTGCTGGTGCGGCGCAGTGGGCGCGGCTGATCCGGGAGTCCCCCGGCCGGTTCGGTGAGTGGTGCGCCGGCGCGAAGCGGCCGGTGATCGTGGTCGACCAGTTCGAAGAGGTGTTCAACGCGCCGGAGGCGGACCGGTTGGCGTTCGCCGCCGCGTTGACCGCGGCCCGCCCGGCGCTCGTCGTGCTGGCCGTCCGGGCGGACCTGCTCGACCGGTGCATCGAGTTGGCGCCGCTGCGGCCCGCGCTGGCGGCACCCGTGCTGCTCGGCCCGTTGGACGCGACCGGGCTGCGGCAGGCGATCGTCAGCCCCGCCAAGGACTTCGGCGTGGAGGTGGAGCCCGGCCTGCCGGAGCGGATGATCGCCGACCTCGGCGTGCGCGGCGAGATCGGCTACGACCCCGGCGCGCTGCCCCGGTTGGCGCACGCGCTGCGCGAGTCGTGGCTGCACCGCGACGGACCGGTGCTGACGCTGGCCGCCTACCGCCGCGCGGGCGGTATCGACGGCGCGGTGTCGCGCACCGCCGAGGAGATCCACTCGGCCCTGGACCCGGTGGGGCGGCAGGCGTTGCGGACGATCCTGCTGCGGCTGGTCGCGGTGCTCGACGACGGCGCGGTGGTCCGGCGGCGGGTCGACCCGCGGGAGTTCGCCGCGCAGCGGCACGTGCTGGACCGGTTGATCGCGGCACGGCTGGTGACCGTGGACGGCTCGGGCGCGCGGCTGAGCCACGAGGCGCTGTTCACCGCGTGGCCGAGGCTTCGCGACTGGATCGAGGAGGACCGCGCGGGTCTCGTGCAGCACCGCCGGTTCACCGACTCGGTCCGGGCGTGGGTCGAGTCCGGGCAGCACGACGACGACCTGTACCGGGGCGTGCGGCTGGCGTCGCTGACCACGTGGCTGGAGTCGGCGCGGGACCGGGTGCGGTTGCAGCCGGTGGAGCAGGACTTCCTGGCCCGGTCGACGGCGGCCGAGCACGCCGGGCAGCTGGCGGCCCGCAAGCGCACGAACCGGTTGCGCGGCCTGGTGGCGGCGTTGAGCCTGCTGCTCGTGGTCGCGTCGGTGGCGGTCGTCGTGGCGACCCGCCTGCAGCAGTCGGCGCAAGCCGAACGGGACCGGGCGGACACCGGGCGGCAGCAGAACCTGTCCCGGCAGTTGGCCGCGGAGTCGGCGTTGGCCAGGACGGTGGACCCGCGGCGGGCGGCGTTGGCCGCGTTCGGCGCGTGGCGGGCCAGCCCGACCGTGGAGGGGCGCAGCGCGCTGCTCTCCGCGACCACCGACGCCTACCGCGGCCGGATGACCGGGCACGTCGGCGCGATCAACGCGCTCGCGGTCAGCGGCGACGGGAAGGTCGCGGCGTCCGGCGGCCGGGACGGCACCCTGCGGCTGTGGGACGTGCCCTCGCGCCGGGAGCTGGCCGTGCTGGACGACAAGGGCGGCTGGTACCGGACGGTGTCGATGAGCGCCGACGGGCGGCTGCTGGCCACCGCCGACCCGGACGCCACGAAGGTCGAGCTGTGGGACGTGCCGGCGCGCAAGAGGATCTTCACCGTGCCGGGCCGGGCGGTGGACACGGCGCTCTCCCCGGACGGCGGCACGCTCGTCGCCTACACCGATCGCGGTGTGGTCCTGTGGGAGACGGCGGGGTTCACCGAACGGGCGGTGTTCGCCGCGGAGCCCTCGATCCGGATGGTGTTCCTGCCGGACCCCGGGCTGGTCGCGCTGACCCACGGCAACGACGTCGCGGTGCACCGGGCGGCCGACGGCGCGCTGGTCGCGAAGCTGACCGGGCACACCGGCGAGGTGAGCGCGCTGGCGTTCGCGCCGGGCGGCGGCCTGCTGGCCAGCACGGGGATGGACGCGACGGTCCGGTTGTGGGACACCACGACGTGGACGACGCGCCGGACGTTCAGCGCGCCCGAGGTGGGGTTGAGCTCGGTCGCGTTCACGCCGTCCGGCTCGGCCGTGGTGGCGGGCGCGGTGGGCTCGAGCGTCTACTCGTGGGACCTGGCGACCGGCGACCTGCTGACCCAGTACGCGGCCGGCTCGGTGACCACGTTCGCGGTCGTCATGACCGCGGACGGCCGCACCCTGCTCAGCTCCGACTCCACCGGCGTGATCACGGTCTGGTCCTACCAGCGCACGACGTTGGGCCCGCGCGACGCCGTCCTGCTCGGCACGGCGTTCCAGCCCGGTGGCGACCTGCTGGCCACCACCAGCGGCAACGGCGTGGTGCGGCTGTGGGACCACCGGAACTCGCGGTTGGCCCACGAGCTGAAAGCCCACGGAGACGACGCCTACGACGTCGCCTTCAGCCCGGACGGCTCCGAGCTCGTCACCGTGGACGAGAGCGGCCTGCTCGTGGTGTGGAAGGCGGCGACGGGCGCGGAGGCGCGCCGGTTCTCCCGGCCCGGCACGGAGTTCACCTCGGCCAGGTTCAGCCCGGACGGCCGCACGATCGCCGTCACGGGCCGCACCCCGACCGGGTCGAAGGAGGACCGCGACGAAGTGCTCCTGCTCGACGCCGCCGACCTGGAGCTGGTCAACCGCCGGGCGACGACCCCGGAGCCGCGCAACACCCCGGTCAACGGGGTGGAGCCCAACTACCCCACCGGCATCTCGTTCCACCCGAACGGCCGCACGCTCGCGGTGACGTTGTCGGGCGGCCGGATCGGCCTGTGGGACCTCGTGGACCCCGGCACGGAGTGGACCGTCCTGCCCGGCCACGACGGCGTCGCGATCGACGTCGAGTTCAGCCCGGACGGCTCCGTGCTGGCCACGGGGGGCGGTGACCGGCTGGTGAAGCTGTGGCGGGTCAAGGACGGCGTCGAGGTCGGCGTGCTCACCGGCAACGACGCGCCGGTGCGCCGGGTGGCGTGGAGCCCGGACGGCAGGATGCTGGCGACCGCGAGCCAGGACACCGTGGTGCGCCTGTGGGAGGTCGACGGTGCGCGGCAGCTGGCGCGGCTGGACCGGCACGGCGCCGAGCTGAACGACCTGGCGTTCGACCCGAGCGGTGAGCTCATCGCGTCGGTCGGCGCGGACGGCACCGCCCGGCTCTGGGACCTCGTGCCGGACCGGGCGGTCGAGGTGCTGTGCGGGTTGCTCGACCGCGAGTCGCTGGCCGAGGAGTGGCGCGCGCTCGGACCGGACCGGGGCGACCCGCCCGGTTGCCCGGAGTAGCGCCGTGCCGAGGGTGGTGGTGCGTGGCGCGGGCCTGGCGTCGGTGGCGCTGGGGCCGGGCGAGTCGCTGCTGTTCGGACGTGCGCCGCACGGCGTCGTCGGGCCGGCCCGGCCGGGGCGGGTGGTGGTCGCGCTGCCGGACTGCGCGCCGCACGTGTCGCGGCTGGTCGGCGAGCTGGCGGTCGGCGTGGACGTGGTGTCGTTGACGTGGCTCGGCGCGGGCGAGGCGCAGCTGTCCAGCCTGTTCGACGCGCCGGGCGGGGCGCGGCGGGTGATCCTGACCCGGTCGGCGACGGCGTTGCTGGACGTCGGCGAGAACCAGCTGGTGCTGCTGCTGGGCCGGCGCGGCGACCGCGACGGGTTCGCCGACCTCCAGCTGACCATCGACGTGGAGCACGTGCCGGTGGCGTCGGAGGTGGCGTTCGGGTCGGCCGGCGGCGACACGCAGACCGGTCCCGGGCTGGTGCGGGGCGGGCGGGACTGGTTCGTCGCGCTGGCGCTGTGCGAACCGTGGTTGGTCGGCGCGGACGACTACCCGCGGCCACCGTCGAACCGGGAGATCTTCGAACGGGTCCGCGAGTGGCACGGCTACACCTGGAACCTGCACCGGCCGCAGCGCGTGGACGACGCGATCCGGGCGATCTCGGCGATCGCGTTCGGCGCGGCGGACGACCCGTTCCTGGCCGCGCACGCGGGCCGGCTGCAGAACACCAGGTTCGCCGTCGCCCGCCGCGCCGCCGAGGTCCGCCTGGTGACCGCCGCCGACCTCGCCGAGGTGCAGCGGACGGCCAGGAACCGGAAACTTCCACCCCCGCCGTCCTCGCCCGGCCACCCGCCTGCTCCGTAACGTCACCGGTCAGGGGCGCCGGACGGGTCGCCCCACTCCTCACGGCACCCGACCGGTCCCGCTCGCGGCGACCGGGGTCGTGCCGTACCCGGAAAGGACCGCCGCCATGGTGCAGCACGATTCCCCCGATTCGCCGATCACCGCCCGCCACCCCGAGCCGCGCGCCAGGAAGGGCGGCGGGATCATCGCGCTGCTGGTGCTGATGACGCTCGCCAACGCCTTCACCCTGGTCGTCGCCGTCGTGGGTTGGGTGGACGAGGTGGACCACGGCGCGGAGTGGGGCGACGACTCGTTGCAGTTCGTCGTCTTCGTCGCGTTCGCGAGCCTGGTCGCCGTCATCGCGCTGGTCGGCGCGTGGTTCACCCGCAAGTGGGGTCCTCGGCTGTACGTGCTGACGAGCGGGTTCAGCCTGCTGTTCGGCCTGCTCGTCTCGGGTGGCGCCGGGTTCTCACCCCTGTCGCTGGTCTCCATCGGCCTCGCGGTCGGGCTGTGGCTGCACGCCGAGAGCAAGTGGTGACAACGGGAGGCGCGGGGGGGGGGGGGGGCCCCGCGGGGCCCCCCCCCCCCCCCCTCCGCTGCACCCGCGCACGCCGAAGGCGCTCAGGTCAGGACCGCGGTGTGGTGGGCTCGTCCTCGTCCCGCCGCTCGACCTTCGCGGTCTCCGCTTCGCCGTCCACCGGCGGCTCGGGAGCAGGCAGAACGGCAGGCCGAACGGCGGTCTGAGCGGCCGACGACCGGACGGTGGGCGACTCGGCGATCGGGTGAACCGTCGGCGACTCGGCGATCGGCGCAACGGTCGGCGGCTGAACGGTCGGCGGGACGACCGGGGCGGCCTGCGCCGGGATGCCGAACGGCGGGGTGTCCACATCGGACACCACCGGCGGCACCGAACCCAGCGGCACCGGGCCGGGGGGCGACAGCCGACGCCTGCGGGTCAGCGCGATCGCCGTGCCCGCCGTCGCCGTGGCCACCGCGACACCTCCGCAGAGCACCGCGAACCCGATCAGCAGCGACGAACCCGCACCGGCCGACCCACCGCGGTCGACCGCGAGCCGCCGGTACTCCGTCGCCTGCAGGTGACCGGGCGAGGCGGCCAGCACGTCGTCGAAACCCTCCACCGCGCCGTCGAAGTCGTCCGCGAAGTAGCGGTCCAGCGCGGCCCGGTAGTCGCGGTCGTGCGCACCGGGTTCGGCCTTCACCTCCTTGCCCGCCAGCACGTCCAGCAACGTCGACGACGCGGCGGCGAAGTTGAACGACTGCGTCTCCCCCGGCGAGCCCTGGCTCACCAGGCCCACGACCCGGCCGTCCATGTCGACCACCGGCCCGCCGCTCATGCCCTGCGTAGCCGCCGCGCTGAACTCGTAGAACGGCCGGTCGTTCTGCGTCCGGCGAGCCGACACCTGGCCGTTCTTGTTGCTCGGCTCCAGGCTCGGGTCGACCGCCGCGCCCGCCGAACCGGGGTAGCCGATGGCCAGGATCGGCGTGCCGACCGCCGTCTGGTCGGTCCGGATCTCCAACGACGGCAGGTTCTCGCGCGGCACCTTCAGCACCGCCACGTCACCCTCGGTCGGCGCGACGAGGTCGACCACGGTGGCGGGCGCGACGTCCCGGATCGGGCCGTCGCCGGTGGCCTCCATCCGCTCGACCTGGATCGCGCGGTCGACCGGGCGGTCCGGGTCCGCGCCCTCGGCGACGGCGTGCTCGGCCAACTGAGCCTTCGCGGTGGCCCGGTCCACGACCCGGCCGACCGCCGCCAGATCCACGATCGCCGCGTCGAACAACGCGCCGGCGCCACCCTGCGGTCCGGTGTGGACGCAGTGGCTGGCGGTGGCCACGTGCCCGTCCGGGCTGATCACCACCCCGCTGCACGTCGACTTGACGACGTAGCCGTTCGCGCCGCCGAACACCTCGCCGGTGCGCTTGTCCCGCACCCACCCGTGCCACTCCACGGTGATGAGCACGATCGCCGGCCTGGCGATGGCCGCGGCCAACTCCTCCGGGCTCGACGGCTGGGCGACGGCGACGGCAGCGGGAGCGGGAACAGCAGCGGGAGCGGCCGTGAGGGCCAGCAACGCCGCCGCGACGAAGACCGCGCGCATCAGCCGTACACCCCGAACCCGGCGGTCCGCGCCCACACCGACCGGTACCCGCGGGAGTTGCTCTCCACGAGCTGAGTGCCCTGGCAGGCGTAGTCGTCCACCTCGTGCCGCACCTGTTCCGACGGGATCGTCTGGGTCTCCACCAGACCGCGCTGGTCGTAGTAGGCCCACGTGAACTCGGCCTTGGTCTGGGTGCCGTAGGTGATGGCCTTGTCGGTGGCGGTCCAGGTGAACTCGATGATCCCGTTGCCGACGAGCCGCAGCGCGTTGCCCTGGTACGTGCCGTGGAACACCACGTTGTCCATCCGCTCGGTCCCGGTGCCGTCCGGCCGGAACTCGTACGCCCGCCCGCTGGTGACCATCGGGAGCGGGTCCACGCCGTTGTAGAACTTGACCATCACCTGCTCCTCCACCGTGCGCCACGAGCCGATCAGGCACAACGGCGGCCCGACGGGGCGGGTGGTGTCGGCGCGGGCGGTGGGCGAGGCACGTCCGGCCACCACCGGCGCGGCCTGCCGCGGCCGGTCGTCCGCGAGGACGACGGCGGTCAACCCGCCGGCCGCCAGGACCGCGCACGCGGCGACGACGAACAGCACCACGACGACCGATCGCGCCGGTAACCGGGGGGAATCGCTCACCGGGCCATCGTATTGACCGACCCGCCCGGGCCGTGAGCCGGTTGATCCGGAAGTTTCCGCGCCGTGACCCGACGCCCGCTCCACCCGCGCGCACGCCGCAGCGCCACTACGATGACCGTGTGATCTTCCTCAGCGTGGTCCTCACCCTGCTCGGGCTGAGCACACTGCTGTGGCGTGACGACGAGCTGCTCGGCCTGCCGCCCGTCGCCGCGGGCTCCGGCCTGGTCGTGCTCGGCGTGGCGGCCGGCGTGCTGTGGGCCGTGCGCAGGCGCCGCCGGTGGGAGCGCAACGGCGAGCCCCGCCCGGTCGGCAACGTCATCGACCGGGCCAAGGCCCTGCCCCGGCTGCTGCGCGAGCGCAAGGCCTACGGCCTGCCGACCACCACGATGGCCACGTGGGCGTTCGCCGTGCTCTACCTCGTATCACCGGTCGACCTGCTGCCCGAACTGCTGCCGCTGATCGGCGTGACCGACGACGCGGGCGTGGCGGTCTGGCTGCTCACCAGCGTGTCCACCGTCACGGGCCAGTACCTGCGGTGGGAACGCGAGCGCTCGGGCAAGGCCAAGAAGACCCGCTGAGGATCACGGGCCCGCCGGTGACGGCAGCTCGCGCACACCGCTCAGCAGCGTCGTCACGGCGGCCATGATCCGCGCGGTCGCCTCGTCCAGCACGGCCTTGGTCGGCTCCAGCCCGTACAGGTCGGACAGGTCGACCTCCGCGCCCGCCACCACGGACACCTTCCGCCACGGCCGCGGCACGAACTTCCCCGGCGGCAGCAGCTCCCGGGTGCCCCACTGCGCCACCGGCACGACCGGCGTGCGGGTCGTCAACGCCAGCCGCGCGACGCCGTTCTTGCCGCGCATGGGCCAGCCGTCGGGGTCGTTGGTGAACGTGCCCTCGGGGTAGACGATCACGCACTCACCCTCGTCCAACGACGTGCGCGCGCTGTCCAGCGCCTGGCCCGCGCGCACGCTGGCGCGGTCGACCGGGATGTGCCGCCCGGACGACATCACCCACCCGAGCACCGGCGCCTTCCACAGGCTCGCCTTGGCCAGGTACCGGGGCACCCGGCCGGAGGCGAGCGCGAACGCGGTCAACGTCACCGGGTCGGCGAAGGACAGGTGGTTGGAGGCCAGCAGCACCGCGCCCTCGCGCGGGATGTTGGTCCGGCCCGCCATCCGCATCCGCACGAAGAGCACCACCAGCGGCCACAGCACGTCAATGGCCACGGAGTACCAGAAACCCCGGCCCCGCCGGGGCAGGCGGGTCGTCAGCGCCACCATCTGGGAGAACGTCACCCCAGGATCTTCGGTCATGGCCACGGGCGCCGTCACCGCGCCCCACCGCACCGCCGTCACCCCGTTCTGATCGAGTTCGACTAATCTCCTCCCCCGTGGCAGGGCTCCCCGCACCGCGGACCGCGGTGAACCGGATCAACGTGCTCCTCGTGGAAGACGACGAGGGCGACGCCGTGCTGGTCGAAGCCCTGCTGGACGAGGTCGAGGCGGACGTCGCGCTGCACCGGGCGCGGACGCTGCGGGAAGCGGAGGGCCTGTTGGCCAAGGCGGACTGCGTGCTGCTCGACCTCGGCCTGCCGGACACGACCGGGCTCGACGGCCTGACCAGGCTGCTCGCCCACCCGGCGCCGGTGGCGATCATCGTGCTCACCGGCCTCAACGACGAGCACCAGGGCACCCAGGCGGTGGCCCAGGGCGCGGAGGACTACCTGGTCAAGGGCCAGGTGGACGGCGTGGGCCTGGCCCGCAGCATCCGCTACGCGGTCGGCCGCAAGCGGGTCGAGGAGACCCAGCGCCAACTGCGCGACGAGCAGCTGCTGGCGGCGGAGAAGACCCGCCTGGAACGCGGCCTGCTGCCGTCGCCGATCATCGACGGCAACGACATCGGCTGGGAGGTCAGCTACCGCCCCGGCGGCAGCCGGATGCTGCTGGGCGGCGACTTCTACGACGCCGTGCGCACCTCCGACGGCACGCTCCAGCTGCTGATAGGCGACGTGTGCGGGCACGGCCCGGACGAGGCCGCGATCGGCGTGTTCCTGCGCATCGCCTGGCGGGCGCTGGTGCTGGCGGGCCAGGAGCCGTCCCGGGTGCTGCGCACGCTGCACGAGATCCTGGAGCACGAACGCCACCAGCCCGGCCTCTTCACCACGGCCTGCATGGTGACGATCTCGCCGGACCGCCGGTGGGCGCGGGTCTACCTGGCCGGGCACCCCGAACCGATGCTGCTGGTCGGCGACCGGGTGGTGGAGCTGCCGCGCGACCGGGCCGGGCTGCCGCTGGGCGTGCTGCCGGACAGCACGTGGAGCGGGCTCGACGTGCCGCTGCCGCCGGGGTGGACGATGCTGCTCTACACCGACGGCCTGGTCGAGGGCCGCGTGCACGGCGACACCGAGCGGTTGGGCTCGGAGCGGCTGATCGACCTGATCGGCGAGATCACCAGGGAGCGGCCGGACTGGACGCGCACGCCGGCTACGCTGCTGGACGACCTCATCAGCCGGGTGAAGGAACTCAACGGCGGGGAGCTGGACGACGACATGGCCGTGCTGCTGATCTCGGACCGCGACTGATGGACTACCGCACCCGCTGGCCCGCGAGCAAGCTCCTGATCGCGGCGGTCGTCGTCCTGGTCGTGGTCTGCGCCGGCGCCATCGGCAGCCTCCTGGTCGCGCTGAACGCCCTCACCGACGCCCGCACCGAGCTGCTGGAGCGGATCGACCCGGCCGGCCGCGAGGTGCTCGAGATGCAGACCGCGCTGGTCAACCAGGAGACCGGTGTGCGCGGGTACGTGCTCACCGCCAACCGGAACTTCCTCTCCCCCTACACCGAGGGCAGCGAGGCGGAGCTGGCGGCCGTGGAATCCGCCCGCGCGCTCCTGTCGGGCGTGCGGCCCGACCTGGTCCGCGAGTTGGAGGAGGTCGAGCGGCTGGCGACCGACTGGCGGCAGAGCTACGCCGACCCGCTGGTCGACCTGGTGTACGTGTCGGGCATCCCGCAGACCACGCTGGCCGAGCCCGAGCGCGGCAAGGTGTTGTTCGACCGGGCGCGCACGGCGACGGCGGCGTTGAAGACGAGGGTCGAGGAGGCGTCCGCCGCGTCCCGGGACAACGTGACGACCATGGCCGGGCGGGCGAACTGGCTGGTCGTCGGGCTGGGCGTGCTGCTGGTGCTGATCATCGCCGGGGTGGCGGTGATGCTGTACCGGATCGTGATCGCACCGTTGACGGGACTGGCGGCGGACGTGCGGCAGGTGTCGTCGGGTGACTTCGCGCACCCGGTCGAGGCGGGCGGGCCCCGGGAGACGGTGATGCTCGGCCAGGACGTCGAGACCATGCGGGTGCGCATCCTGTCCGACCTGGAGGAGCTGCGGCGGTCGAACTCGGAGCTGGAGCAGTTCGCCTACGTCGCCTCGCACGACCTGCAGGAGCCGTTGCGCAAGGTGGCGAGCTTCTGCCAGCTGCTGGAGCGGCGGTACTCGGGCGAGCTCGACGAGCGCGGCGAGCAGTACCTGCGGTTCGCCGTGGACGGCGCGAAGCGGATGCAGGTGCTGATCAACGACCTGCTGGCGTTCTCCCGGGTCGGCAGGCTCACCCGCGAGCTGACCCTGGTGGACTGCGACGAGCTGGTCGCCCAGGTGCTGGACAACTACTCCGACCTCGTGGAGCGGACCGGGGCGACGGTCGAGGTGGCGGACCTGCCGACGGTGCGCGGCGAGGAGTCGCTGCTCGGCGGGGTGTTCGGCAACCTGATCAGCAACGCCCTGAAGTTCCACGGCGACGAGCCGCCGCACGTGCGCGTGGACGTGGACCGGACGGGCGCGTTCTGGACGTTCACCATCAGCGATCAGGGCATCGGCATCGACCCCGAGTACGCTGAGCGGATCTTCGTGATCTTCCAGCGCCTGCACCACAAGGACGACTACCCCGGCACCGGTATCGGGCTGGCGATGTGCCGGAAGATCGTGGAGTACCACGGTGGCACGATCTGGCTGGACACCAGCGAAGGCCGGACCGGGACCACCTTCAAGTTCACGCTGCCGGCAGTAGAGGACGACGAGCAATGAGCAACCCGCTGAACGTGATCGACGTCCTGTTGGTGGAAGACGACCCCGGCGACGCCCTGATGACGCAGGAGGCGTTCGAGCACCACAAGATCCGCAACCAGCTGCACGTGGTGCGCGACGGCGTGGAAGCGCTGGAGTTCCTGCGCCGCCAGGGCCCGTACGAGGACGCGCCGCGACCGGGGCTGATCCTGCTCGACCTGAACCTGCCGAAGATGGACGGCCGCGAGGTGCTGGCCGAGATCAAGGCGGACGCGACGCTGCGGCCCATCCCGGTGGTGGTGCTGACCACGTCGGAGGCGGAGGAGGACATCCTGCGCAGCTACAACCTGCACGCCAACGCCTACGTCACCAAGCCGGTCGACTTCGACCGGTTCATCGAGGTCGTCCGCCAGATCGACGACTTCTTCGTGACCGTCGTGAAGCTGCCCCGCTAGCGCCGGCAGGCAGCCCGGAGGACGCGCACGGCCTCGTCGGCGGACTTCAGCCGACCGCGTACCGCACCACGCCGTCGTCCTCGTCGGCCGTCAGCAGGCCGCGGTGGACCAGCACGTCGAGGTGCGCGGCCGTCTCGCCGGTGGCCAGCACCTGGTTGAACAGGTCGAGCTCGGCGAACCGCCGACCGCGCCTGGTCCAGCCGAGCTTGCTCGCGGTCTCGAAGGCGGTGCCGGTGCCCGCGCGCACGGCGTCCAGCGTGGCCGTGAGCCGGTCTTCGTGGTGGGCGAGCAGTTCGTCCACCCTGGCGTGGCTCGACTCGGTGACGGGCCCGTGGGCGGGCAGCAACCGCAGGTCCGGGTAGTCGCGGACGAGGCGCAGCGAGTCGAGGTAGTCGCCGAGCGGCAGCGCGGGCCGGGCGGGCTCGAAGCCGATCGACGGCGTGATGTGCGGCAGCACGTGATCGCCGGCGAACAGCAGCGACGACTCGACGTCGACGAACACCACGTGCCCGCGGGTGTGGCCGGGCGTCGGCAGGACGCGCAGCACCCGCTTCTCCAGGGCCAGGTCGCTCTCGCGGAGCCACTCGTCGGGCTCCTCGTAGTCGCGCAGCTCGGCCTCGCCGATCGACTCGACCACGGCACGCCACCGCTCGGCCAGGTGCGGCGCGCCCCACGTGGCCAGGTCGCGGTAACCGTCCCGGCGCCGACCGATGACCTTGGCCAGCGACGGCTGCTCCCCCGCGCCGAGCGCGATCTTGGTGCCGAACCGGCGGCGCAGGGCCACGGCCATCGTGTAGTGGTCGCGGTGCACGTGCGTGACCAGGAAGCGGCGGACGTCCTCGAAACCGCGCCCGAGCTCGCCCAGCGCCGATTCCAGCGCCGTCTCGCCCGCGTCGAGGGCCCAGCCGGAGTCGATCAGGACCAGGCCGTCACCGTCGTCGATCGCGTACACGTTGACGGTGTGCAGCCCGTCGTTGGGCAGGGGCAGCGGTATGCGGTAGACACCGGGCGCGACCTCGAAGACTCCGGGTTCGGTCCACTCCATCCCCGGATCCTACTTGCCGGTAACCTCGACTCGGTCCGCCGGCGGCGCGTCCGCCGGTCCGCGCCGCGCCACGGCCTTCACCACGAACGGGATCACGGCCAGCGTGAGCAGCGCCAACGCCGGGTAGGCCCACCCGATCGCGGACAGGTAGCCGGGCCTCGGGATGGTCCAGATGGTGGGCTGCCGGTCGAGCTGGAAGGCGATCACGTCCCAGAACATGATCGGGCACCACAGGACCAGCAGCACGCCACGCGCCCACGGCGCGATCCTGGTGTGCACCAGCCAGATCAGCAGCGGCGCGATCCACACCCAGTGGTGGTCCCACGAGATCGGCGAGAGCAGCAGGCCGAGGACCTGCACGACCAGCACGCCGATCAGCACGTCACCCGCCCGCACCGCGGCGCGCAGCGCGAACCCGGCGAGCACGGCCGACACCACCACCGCGAGCACCCACGGCCACGTCATCTCGACGTCGTAGCCGAGCGTCCGCGACAACGCGCCGCGCAACGACTGGTTGTGCGCGGTGGCGATCGGGCCGACCCGGTCGGCCGCGCCGAGCAGCTCGAACCAGTAGTGCTTGGCCTGCGCGGGGTTCACCAGGAAGCCGAGGCCGACGCTCACCGCGAACGCGACGATCGACCACACCGCCGCCGCGAACCTGCGCGTGACCAGGTAGTACAGCCCGGAGATGGCCGGCACGAGCTTCACGCCCGCCGCCAGGCCGATCCCGATGCCCGCGAGCCGCGAGTCCCGGGCCGTCATCGCGCCCAGCACCACCGCCGCCAGCAGCAGGTTGACCTGCCCGAAGTCGAACGTGTGCACCACGGGCTGCATCCACAGCAGCACGGCGGTCCACAGCAGCGCCCGACGCCGCCACAACGCCGCGTCCGCCGTCCAGCCGTCGCCTGCCACGAAGCGCAGGGCGACGCGCACCATCCAGTACAGGCACAGCCCGGACAGCAGCCGCAGCGCCCACTGCGCGGCGACCCACGGCAGCCACGTCATCGGCAGGAACACCAGCGCGCCGAACGGCGGGTAGGTGAACGGCAGCGGGAAGTCGGGCGGCGAGTTCGGCGAGGTGACGTCGTAGAGGTCGCCGGAGAGCACGTGCGGCGCCAGCGCCCAGTACACGTACAGGTCGATCGTCTCGTTGCCGAACCCGGTGACGATCGTCCAGCCGCGGCCCAGCACGGACACCACCAGCAGCAGCGGCGCGGCGACCAGCAGCCACCGCTCCGCGTTCACGAGCACGCGCACCGCGGGCGAGGTCGGTTCAGGTGACACTGGGCTCGACCTTCGACGTCGTGGTGATCGGCGTGCCGGCCGGGTCGCGGCGCTCGGCGCGCAGCGCCGTCGGCATCACCGCGAGGGTGATCAGCCCGAGCAGCGGGTAGCACCAGCCCAGCGCGGCCAGCGGCCACGGCCGGGGGATCTCCCAGATGGTCGGCTGCTGGTCGATCAGGAAGGTGATCAGGTCCGCGCCGGTCACCACGACCCACGCGGCGGCGACCGCCAGCACGGGCCACGTGCGGCGCGCGCCGTAGACGGCCCACAGCACCAGCGGGATCACCCACACCCAGTGGTGGCTCCACGAGATCGGCGACAGGAGCAGCCCGAACAGCTGCACGGCGACCACGGTGGCCAACGCGTCCCCGGCCTTCACCGCGGCACGCAGCGCGAACCCGGCCAGCACGGCCGACACCACCACCGCGAGCACCCACGGCCACGTCATCTCGACGTCGTAGCCGAGCGTCCGCGACAACGCGCCGCGCAACGACTGGTTGATCGCGGACCCGACCGGGCCGACCCGGTCCGCCGCGCCGAGCAGCTCGAACCAGTAGCGCCACGAGTCGGCGGCCGAGGCGGCGAAGCCGACGGCGACGGTGAACGCGAAGCCGACCGCCGTCCACACCGCGGCCTTGAACCGGCGCGTCACCAGGAAGTACAGCACCGAGATCGCCGGGGTGAGCTTCAGCCCCGCCGCGACGCCGACGCCGACGCCCGCCACCAGGTGCCGGGTGGCGACCATGGCGGCGAAGGTGCCGGCGATCAGCACCAGGTTGATCTGCCCGAAGTCGAGCGTCTTGCGCACCGGCTCGCACCACAGAGCCAGCGCGGTCCACAGCAGCGCCCGGCGCGACCAGGTGGCGTCGAACCGCTGCTCCGACCTGGCGGCGACCAGCGCCAGCGCCGTGCGGACCAGCCACCAGAGGCAGACCAGGGACAGCACCTGCCACGCGATCCGCGCGGCCACCCAGGGCAGCCAGGACAGCGGGAGGAACAGCACGGCCGCGAACGGCGGGTAGGTGAACGGCAGCGGGAAGTCCGCCGTGAACGGCATGTCGATCGTGTAGAGCTGATCGGTGAGCAGGTTCGGCGCCAGGCTCCAGTAGACCTTGAGGTCGATCATCCCCCAGCCGCTCGGCACGCCCAAGCGCCAGAAGTACCAGCCCAGCGACAAGCACAACACCAGCGGCGCGAACCTCAGCACCCGCTGCTCGACCCGTTCAACCACCCGTGCTCCCACGCTGCTTCCCGGCCCCGTCGCGCTCGTCCGCCACGTCGTCGTCCTCGACGCCGGGCGGCGCCTGCTCGATGACGGGCGGCGGCGCCTGCTCGACGACGCGCGGCGGCACCTGCTCGACGATCCGCGTCGGATGGTCCGCCTCGCTCGACCGGGCCCGCAGCTCGCTCAGCAGCGACCACACGGGCCGGCGCTCCAGCAACGACCGGCCGACCCACACGCCGATCAGGACGGTGACGGCCAGGTAGGACCACCACACGACGGGGTTCGCCGAACCATAGTGCCAGCGCGCGACGATCGTGCCGTCGGGGAGCGTGATGAGGACCATCCAGACCGAGAAGCCCGCGGCGAACGCGAGCCACCGGTCCTTCCAGGCGAACGCGGCGGCGAGCGCCAAGACCCAGGTGAAGTACCACGGGAGCACGGACGGCGCGAGCACCGAAGCGGCGAGCAGGGCGATCGCGGCCCGCCGCACGGCGTCCACACCGCCCGCCCGGGCGAGCCACCACTGGCGGACCAGCACGGCGGCGAGGAGGTACACGCCCGCAGACCGGAAGAAGCCGAGGAAGCCCTCGTAGGTCGCGCCCGGGATGTGCCTGCCGACCGAGTAGTAGAGCAGCTCCGCGACGGCGCAGGGCAGCGACATCCAGGTCAGCAGCGGCGTCTGGCTCTGGAGCACGTTGACCCAGCCGAGGTCGACCCCGGCGATGATCGTGGACAGCGCGAAGACGCCCGCGAACGTGATGCCGCCCACCGCGCACGCCTGGAAGAACCGCTGGCGAGCCGGGCCGGACATCCGCGCCACCCAGACCCAGATGAGGAACGGGATCACCAGCACCGCCGTGGCCTTGACCGCGGTCGCCAGGGCGATCACCGCGATGCCGCGCACGTGCTTGCCGTCCAGCACCATCAGCACGCCGACCGCCATCAGGCCGACCATCAGGATGTCGTTGTGCGCGCCACCGATGCCGACGGCGATCACGAACGGGTTCGCGGCGGTCAGCCACAGCGCCACCGACGTGCGCCCGCCGAGGTGCCGGACCAGTCCGGGCATCGCCCAGGCGAGCATCGCCAGCCCGCTGAGCACGGCGAGCCGCATGAGGACCGCGCCGATGATGACGTTGTCGCCCGTGATCGCGACCACGGCCTTGGCCACCAGGAGGAACAGCGGCCCGTACGGCGACGGCGTGTTCTGCCACAGCGACGCCACGTTGCCGCCCAGCGACAAGGGCAGCACGGACGCGCCGTTGGTGTAGGGGTCGAACCCGTGCAGCGCCACCGCGCCCTGGGCCAGGTAGCTGTAGACGTCCCGGCTGTACAGCGACGGGCCGATGAGCAGGGGGGCGGTCCAGACGGCGGCGGCCAGCACCACGCCGCGCCCGTCGACCTGGCCGGCGCGCACCATCCGGCCGAGCCGGACCCAGGAGTAGACCAGCAGCGCCACGCCGACGAACACCACGGCGGTGGCGAGGTCGCGGCCGTGGCCGTACCGCACCGCGTTGAGGATCGTGCCGGTCAGCAGCGGGTCCCGGCGGAGCACCGCGCCCGCGCCGACGCCGCCGAGCGCGATCAGCAGCCCGCCGAGCGCGCCGAGCCTCAGCACCCGGGGTGGAACCTGCCGGAGCACTACCGACCACGTGCCCGTCCGACGGGTCGGGCCGTCCGTCCGTGCGCCACTTCCGCTCACCTCAGCGGTCACAGCCAGGCCCACCTCATCGGTCTCGTGATCGGTCCTCGTCCCCGTCGACCGCATCTGCTGTCGACGACATCACCATCATGGCGGGGATCAAAGACGAGTGAGGCCACGATCAGTAATGTTGACACGATCAGCTACCACTGTTGACCAGAAGCCGCCTACTTAGCCGTGTTGTTACCCCCCTTTGTGATGATTCACACCAAGAAGCAACCCTGGCGGGGTATGCGCTGGTGAGCCGGTTCCACTATGCGTACGCGCGCGTCGTGCCGACCCGGATCGGGGAAAGCGTCACCCGGCCCGCAGTTCCGGGTGCTTCTCCAGGTAGCCGCGCACGAAGGAGCATTCGGCCACCACGGTCAGGCCCTTGGCGCGCACGTCCTCGAGCGCCTGCCGGACGAGCTTGCCGCCCAGGCCCTTGCCCTCGACGGCGACCTCCGTGTGGGTGAACGTGACGACGCCGTCCGCCGAGGTGTACTCGGCGAAACCGCCGAGCTCGCCGTCCAGGCGGACCTCGTAGCGGGACAGCTCGGGGTTGTCGGACACGGACACAGCGGTCACGGGTGCTCCTCCAGGCTCTGGCTCGGTGGGTGCCACCGTAGCCGCAGCGGGCAAGATTGTCGGATGGACGTGTACCTGCTGATCTTGGGCGATCACCTGCCCAACCCGTACACCGGTCGGGCCGTGACCGAGTGCGAACGGCTGGGGGCGATGGTCGAGCAGGCCGTCGTGGCGGAGGAGGCCGGCTTCACCGGGGTGGCGATCGGCGAGCACCACTTCACCCGGTACATCGTGTCGGCGCCGGAGCTGCTGCTGGCGACGATCGCCGACCGCACGTCGACGTTGCGGCTGTCCACCGGGGTGACGCTGCTGGCGCACCACGACCCGGTGCGGGTGGCGGAGAACGTGGCCACGCTGGACGTGCTGTCGGGGGGCCGGGCGGAGCTGATCGTGGCGCGGGGTGTGTCGCAGCGCACGGACGTGGCGTTCGGGGTGCAGGACGACGTGCGGGCGCGGTTCGACGAGAACCTGCGGCTGATGCTGCGGCTGCTGGAGGAGAAGCACGTCACGTGGGAGGGCAAGTACCGCAGTCCGCTGGTGGACGTCACGACGACGCCGCGGCCGGTGCAGCAGCCCCGGCCGCTGGTGTGGATCGGCAGCGGTTCGGCGGTGTCGACGGACCTGGCGGTGGAGCTGGAGCTGCCGTTGATGCTGCCGAGCACGTTGCGCGACCCGAGCACGCACCGGCCGGTGGTGGAGCGCTACCGGGCGGCGATGGGCGGTGGTGGGCGGGTGGCGTTGCCGAGCCACGTGTTCGTCGCGCCGACGGCGGCGCAGGCGCGGGCGACGTGGCGGCCCCACCTGGCGGCGTACGCGGAGTTCGCCGACCCGTGGCGCGGTGACGGCGAGGCGGACGTCGACGTGCTGATGGACGGTGCGGCGGTGTGCGGCGATCCGGCGGAGGTGACCGGGCGGTTGAACCGGCTGACCGACCTGCTCGGCCTGGACGCGCAGCTGGTGATGGTCGACATCGGCGGTCTCCCGCACCAGGCCGTGCTCGACACGATCCGCCTGTTCGGCCGGGAGGTGCTGCCGAACCTGAAGCCGGCGGCGGCACGAGCCGCGGACCGCGCGTCCTGAGCGTTGAACTCGGGTGTTCTGAACGTAGGACACGCGCGGTCTGGAGGTAGGACTCTCGCGTGGAGTGGGTAGTCCGGGTGGGAAGGAGGTTGCCATGGTCCAGCCACAACCGCCCCCGCAGCGACCCGTGCCCACGCCGCCCCCGGTGCCTCAGCCGCCCCGGGAGCCGTCGCCCGGCACCGAGCCGCCGATCCCACCGACCCCGGAGCCACCGCCGCCCAACAAGCCGGCGCCGAACGAGACTCCGCCCACCGGGTGAGGGACGGCTAGGGGACCAGGAGGCCCGGCTCCGCGCCCTCGGTTCGGCCTTGGGCGACAGCGGTGGTGAAAGCGTCGTCGCCCAGGGCTGAGCGGGTGGTGGCGGTGATCCGGGTGACGTCGCCGCGCTCGCCCGGCGGGAGCGGGGCGCCCGCTCGTTCCCGCAGGGTGGCGGCGGCGCCCAGCAGGCGGGCGGCCCGGTCGTGGTCGCCCGCCAGGGCTTCCGCGCCGGCCAGGCCTTCCAGCGCGAGGGCCACGGCACGCGGGTCGGCCGCCTTGCGCGCCGCGGCCAAGCCCTCCAGGTGCAGGGTGCGGGCGGTGTCGGTGTCGCCCCGCTGTTCGGCGATGAAGCCCAGTTCGGCGAGGATGAGGGCGACCGCCATGTCCGACTCCAGCCACCGGTCGTGGGCGAGCCACTTGCGCAGCAGCGCCTCGGCCTCGTCGAACCGGCCCTGGCGGCGCGCGCTGAGCGCCAGCCCGAGTTCGGCGAACTCCTCGCCGATCGTGTAGCCCTGCGCCACGGCCTGCGCACGGGCGCATTCGTGCAGCTCATCGGCCTGCTCGTGATCACCCGTCAGCAACGCGATCCGGCCGAGCGCGGACAGCTTGTCCGCCACGTCGGTGCTCAGGCCCAGCTCCTCGGCGATCCGCAGGCCCTCGCGGTGCACCTCGGCGGCGCGGTCGTAGTCGCCGACGACCTCGGCGTGCGCGCCGAGCCCGAACGTCGCGTGCAGCCGGCCCCACCGGTCGCCCACCTCGGTGAACAGGGCCATGCTGCGCTCGCCGTGCTGCGCCAACGCGTCCAGGTCGCTGCGCGCCAACGCGTACCGCGCGAGCGTGCCGTGTGCGGCCGCCGTGCCCCACCGGTCGTCCTGGGCCCGGAACGCCGCCAGCGCCGACGTGACCAGGTCCTCGCCGACGCCCAGCTCGCCGATGCCCAGGCCGACGAACCCGAGGAACCACTCGGCGCGGGCCCGTCGTGCCGCGGTGTCCCGATCGGCGGGACGGGCGGCCCGCGGCGGCACGAGCCCCGACGCCACGCCCATGAGCAGGCTGAACGCGGTGTGCCACGCCCGGACCGTGCCGGCCACGTCCTCCGGGCCGCCACCGGCCAGCGCCGCGGTCGACGAGCGGCGGCCCTCGCCGAGCCTGCCGCGCAGCACCCAGTACCAGGCCAGCGAGTCGACCAGCGGCAACGCCTCGCCGTCGCGGGCCGCGCGGTCGATCGCCGCACGCAGGTTGGCCGCCTCGGCGTCGAGCAGGCGCAGCCACCGCCGCTGCTCCGGGCCGCGCAGGTGCGGGTCGGCGGTCGCGGCCAGTCGCGCGTAGTGGTCGCGGTGCCGTCGCTCGGCCGACGCGACCTCGCCCGCCTCGCGCAGCCTGGCCGACGAGTACTCGGCGACCGACTCCAGCAGCCGGTAGCGCGGCGGGTCGTCGCCGAGGGTGGCGGTGACCAGCGACCGGTCCACCAGGCGTGCCAGCAGGTCGGGCACGTCGAGGTCGTCGTCACCGGCCACGGCCTCCGCCGCGCTCAACGTCCAGCCGTCCACGTGCACCGACAGCCGGCGCAGCACGGTCCGCTCGGCCTCGGTCAGCAGCTCCCAGCTCCAGTCGAGCACGGCGCGCAGGGTGCGCTGCCGGGCCGGCGCGCCGCTGTGCCCGGCGGTCAGCACGCGGAACCGGTCGTCCAGCCGCGCCAGCACCTCGTGCACGCCCCACGCGCGCACCCTGGTCGCGGCGAGTTCCAGGGCCAGCGGGATGCCGTCGAGCCGGCGGCAGATCGCCGCGACGGCGTCGGCGTTGTCGGGGTCCAGCGCGAAGCCCGGCACGCCCGCCGCGGCCCGGGCCACGAACAGCTCGACCGCGCTGGGCTCGGCCAGCGTCGGCACGTGCCACAGCAGCTCACCGGCCACGCCGAGCGGACGTTGGCTGGTGGTCAGCACCCGCAGGCCCGGCGCGGCGCGCAGCAGCCCGGCGGCCAGCTCCGCCACGGCGGGCGCGACGTGCTCGCAGTTGTCCAGCAGGAGCAGCATCCGCTTGGCGCGCACCGCCTCGGCCAGCTTGCCCGCCAGGTCGGTCACCACGCAGTCGCGGATGCCCACGCTCGTCGCGACCAGGGCCGCCACCTCGTCCGGCGGCGCGCCCGCGGGCAGGGCGGCCAGCTCGACCAGCCACGTCCCGTCCGGGTACCCGGCCACCAGGTCGCGCGCCACGGCCAGCGCCAGCCGCGTCTTGCCCACGCCGCCGGGCCCGGTGAGGGTGACGAGCCGGTCGGCCGCGAGCAGCGACCGCACCTCGCCGACGTCGGCGTCCCGGCCGACCAGGTCGCCGAGCGGGTGCGGCAGGTTCGTCGGCGGCTCCGCCGTGCCGCCCAGCGAGGGGTCCTGCTCCAGGATCGCCCGGTGCAGCGCGGCCAGCTTCGGCCCGGGTTCGACGCCGAGCTCCGCGACCAGCCTGGTCCGCAGGTCGCGGTAGCCCGCCAACGCCTCGCTCTGCCGTCCGGCCTGGTAGAGGGCGCGCAGGTGGGCGGCGCGGAGGCGTTCGCGCAACGGGTGCCTGGCCACCAGGTCGCCGAGCTCGTCGGCCAGGACGCCCGGCTCGCCGAACTCCAACCGGGCCTCCGCGCGCTGCTCCCACGCGGTGAGCCGCAGCTCCTCCAGCCGGGAGGTGACCTCGCGGGCGAAGTCCTCGTCGGCGAAGTCGGCCAGCACCGGTCCGCGCCACAGCGCCAGGGCGTCGTCCAGCAGCGCGACCCGGGTGCGCGGGTCGCCGGTGGCCTCGGCGAGGAGCGCTTCGAACCGGCCGGCGTCCACCGCGTCGGGGGTGACGTCGAGCAGGTAGCCGGGCGGGCGTGAGACGACCAGCCGTCGGGTGCCGGGTTCTGCCTCGTCCAGCGCGGCGCGGAGCTGGGACACCCTGGTCTGCAACGCGCCGGCGGGGTTCGCGGGCAGCCGGTCGCCCCACAGGCGGTCGATCAGCCGGTCGGCGGGAACCACGCGGCCCGCGTCGATCACCAGCTGGGCCAGCAGCGCCCGGACCTTCAGCTCGGGAACGCGGACGGCACGGGCGTCCGACGTCCACGCCGCGAGCGGGCCCAGCACCCCGAAACGCACGGTCGGACCGTACCCGAAGGCGACCCGAAGTCGATCTGGACGGTTCCTGGAGCCGCGCCGGACACCGTGGGTTCCAGACGGGCGGGACCCACCGCCCGAGCGGTTCGAGCAAGGGGAAGAAACACCATGTCTGTCGATGTCGGTGACCGGGCCGGGACCAGGGAATGGCTCGGACTCGCGGTGCTGCTGCTGCCGACCGCGTTGCTCTTCCTGGCCATGACCGTGCTGTTCCTGGCCACCCCGCACATCGCCGCCGACCTGCGGCCGACCAGCGACCAGCTGCTGTGGGTCAACGACGTGTACGGGTTCGTGATGGCCGGGCTCCTGGTGGCGATGGGCACCGTCGGCGACCGGATCGGTCGGCGGCGGGTGCTGGTGTTCGGCGCGGTGGCGTTCGGGCTGGCGTCCGTCGGCGCCGCCCTCGCGCCGAACGTCGAGCTGCTGATCGCCGCGCGCGCCGTGATGGGCATCGGCGCGGCGGCCGTGATGCCGTCCACGTTGTCGCTGGTCAGCACCATGTTCCGGGACGCGCGGCAGCGGGCGACGGCGATCGGGCTGTGGGCCGCGTCGGTGTCGGTGGGCGTCGCGGTCGGACCGCTGGTCGGCGGGCTGCTGCTGGAGTCGTTCTGGTGGGGTGCGGCGCTGCTGATCGGCGTGCCGGTGATGGCGCTGGTGGTGGTCGTGGCGCCGATGTCGGTGCCGGAGTACCGGGCGCCCGGTGCGGGGCTGCCGGACGTGCCGAGCGTGCTGCTGTCGATGGCGGCGCTGCTGCCGTTCGTCTACGGGATCAAGGACTTCTCCAAGTCCGGGCTGACGGTGACCTCGGTGGTGGCGGTGGTCGTCGGTGTCGCGTTCGGGGTGCTGTTCGCGCGCAGGCAGCTCCGGCTGGACAGCCCGCTGCTGGACGTGCGGCTGTTCGCGAACCGGACGTTCAGCGGCGCGTTGGGCGTGTTCCTGCTGTCGGCGATCGCGCTCGGCGGCATCTACCTGCTGTTCACGCAGTACCTGCAACTGGTGGCCGGGCTGTCGCCGTTGGCCGCGGGGCTGTGGATCCTGCCCGCCGCGCTGGCGCTGGTGGCCGTGTCGACGTTGTCGCCGATCATCGCGCGGCGGGTGCGGCCGGCGTACGTGGTGGCGGGCGGCGCGGTGTTCTCGGTGGCCGGGTACGTGGTGCTGACCCAGGTCGGGAGCGTCGGCGGGCTGCCGCTGCTGATCACCGGGTTCTACCTGCTCTACCCCGGCATCGCGCCGACGATGGCGTTGACGACCACGCTGGTGATCACGGCCGCGCCGCCGGAGAAGGCGGGCGCCGCGTCGGCGGTCAACAGCACGGCGAGCGACCTCGGCGTGTCGCTCGGGATCGCGTTGATGGGCAGCATCGGCACGGCGGTCTACCACGCCACGATGCCGTCCGACGTGCCCGCCGAGGCCGCGGACTCGTTGCCGGGCGCGCTGTCCGCGGCTGCCGGCCTGTCGGCGGACGCGGCGCGGGCGCTGGTGGAGCCGGCGCGGGCGGCGTTCACCAGCGGGCTGAACGTGGCCGCGGTGGTGGCGGCGGTCCTGGTCGCGGGCGCCGCGCTGCTCGCGGTGACCGTGCTGCGGACCGTGCCCGCGACCGCAGCGCCGGCGGAGGAGGAGGCTCCGGCCGAGCGGGAGGGCACGGCAGCGGCCTTCTGACCCCCCTCCGCCGCGAGGTGCAGGCCCTGTCCGCGGTGCCGCGGGCAGGGCCTGCCTGATCACGTGGTGCGCACGACGACGAGGCGTTGGGTGGCGCGGGTCAGGGCGACGTACCGCTCGGCCGGCGTCATGCGGTCCGGGTCGACCACCACGACGGTGTCGAACTCCAGGCCCTTGGCCGCACGCGGCGTGAGCGGGCCGGCCGGGGTGATCACGGCGAACGTGCCGGTGGGCGGGCGGAACGACTCCGGGTCGGCGCCGGTGACGTCGAGGGGTGCTTCGCCGTGCCGCACGGACGTCGGCGGGACGGCGGAGGGGTCCACTTCTGCCAGCGCGCCCGCGGCGTAGGCCATGATCTCGGCGGGCGTGCGGTAGTTGACCGTGAGCCGGCGGTACTGCCAGCGGTCCCCGGCGAGTGGGTCGAGCACGGTCCGCCAGTCGCGGGCGCCCGCTTCGGACTGGCGTTGGGCCAGGTCGCCGACGATGGTCATGGACCGGTTCGGCCCGCGCCTGGCCAGCAGCCGCCAGTCCATCCCGGACAGTTCCTGCGCCTCGTCGACCACGATGTGGCCGTAGGTCCACTCGCGGTCGACGGCCGCGCGTTCGGCCAGGACGCGGTGGTCGACGGCGGTGTGGCGGTCGGCCAGCCACTCGGCGTCGACCAGGTCGACGGCCCGCAGCTCGTCCTCGTGCATGGCCTGGTCGGTGTCGATGACGTGCAGCACGCCCTGCGCGTACTCCACGGCCTGCCTGCGCTCCTGCGCGGCGCGTCGTTCGGCCCGGCCGTCGGAGCCGAGCAGTTCGGCGGCTTCGTCCAGCAGCGGCACGTCGGAGACCGTCCACGAGTACGGGTCGTCGCGGTGCAGCTCGGGGTGGCCGAGGGCGAAGCAGCGGCCCGCGTAGAGGTCGGCGAGGAGTCGCTGCGGGGTGAGGACCGGCCACAACGCGGTGACGGCCCGCCGCACGTCGGGGTGGCCGGCGAGTTCGCGGCGCACGTCGGCCGCGAGTTCCGGCCAGTCCTCGCCGATGAGGTCGAGCGCCGGCGCGACCAGCGCGTCCACCAGGGCTCGGTGGAACGCGGGCTGGGCCTCGTTGTGCTTGAGCCCGGCGGCGCGCGCCCGTTCCCTGGCCCGGGCGGCGATCTCGGCGGTGAGCGGGACCGTGACGTCCTCCAGTTCGACCGGGATGGCCTCGACGGGCACCTCCTGCCGGTCGGCGATGGCCGCCACCAGCAGGTCGACGGCCGCGAGGCCGCCCTTGAGCGCTTGGAGCTCCGGGGTGTCCTCGCGTTCGGTCCGGACGCCGGGGAACAGCTCGCCCGGCGTGGCGAACACGACGTCGGTCTCGCCGAGGGACGGCAGCACTTCGCCGATGTAGCGCAGGAAGCCCGGGTTCGGCCCGACGATCAGCACGCCTTGGCGGGAGAGCCGGTCGCGCTGCGCGTAGAGCAGGTAGGCCACGCGGTGCAGCGCCACCGCCGTCTTGCCCGTGCCCGGGCCGCCCTCGATCACCAGCACGCCCCGGTGCGGGAGCCGGATCACCTCGTCCTGCTCGGCCTGGATGGTCGCCACGATGTCGCGCATGGTGTCGGAGCGGGGTGCGTTCAACGCGTCGAGCAGCGCTTTCGAGCTGAGCTGGAGCTCGTCGTCGTAGAAGCTCTCCAGGCGCCAGCCCCTGGTGCGGAAATGGCGGCGAAGCGTCACTCCTTCCGGGTTCGCCGCGGTCGCGGTGTAGAACGGGCGGGCCGCCGGCGCGCGCCAGTCGGTCAGCAGCGGCTCGTAGTCGCGCTCGGTGTCGAACAAGCCGATCCGGCCGACGTAGACGCGGTCCTCGGCGGTGTCGATGCGGCCGAAGCACAGGTTCTCATCCGCCACGTTCAGGCGGCTGACCTGCTCGGACAGCGTCCGGACGGCCACTTCGCGGTGCCAGCGCTGCTCGTGGCCGTCCTTGAGCGCGGCGTCCAGCTCCGCTCGTGCGGCGGCCCGTTCCAGCTCCAGGCGGTCGTGCAGGAAGGCGATCCGCTGTTGTTCGGCGGACAATTCCCGGGTGGTCACGCTTGCCCCCTGTGATATACTCGGGTTGTCTCCATTCCGCCATTTCCGGCGAAGTCAACCTTTGTTTTTACCACATTTTCGCGAACCCCTCCCCCGCGTCGCCCGATCGCGTGAAATGATCGCCGGTGTGGAATCCGACGAGTTGGTGGTCGCCGTCGCGCAGCACGCGCCCGTGCCCGGTGACGTCGCGGAGAACGCGCGCCGTGCGGCCGTCACGGTCGCCGACGCGGGGGGTGCGGGCCTGGTGCTGTTCCCGCTGCTGTCGTTGACCGGCTACGACCTGGACCGGCTCGCCGATCCGGCGTGCTGGGTGACGGCCGACGACCCGAGGCTGGACGTGGTCCGCGAAGCGAGCCGGGCGCACGGGGTGACGGCGGTGCTCGGCGCGGCGTGGCTCGGGCCGGACGGCCGCCGACTGCTGGCGTCGGTGGCGCTGGCCCCGGACGGTTCGGTCGAGGTGATCGGCAAGCAGTACCCGAGCCGGGCCGAGCGCGAGCTGTTCGAGCCGGGTGAGCCCGCGCCACCGCTGGACGTCCGCGGTTGGCGGGTCGCGCTCGCGGTCTGCTACGACGCGGCGGCTCCCGAGCACGCGCTGGAGGTGGCGCGGCGGGGCGCGGACGTCTACGCCGTGTCCGCGCTGTACACCGAGGGCCAGGAACGGCGGCTCGACGTGCACCCCGCCGCCCGCGCGATGGACCACCGGATGTACGCGCTGGTGGCGAACCTGGCGGGCGCGGGGCCGGGTTGGCGCTCGTGCGGCGGCAGCGGGGTGTGGCACCCGGACGGGCGGCGGGTGGTCGCGGCGGGCGCGGGCCCGCAGGTCGTGACCGCGCGGTTGGACCGCGCCGACCTCGACCGGTTGCGCGCGGACGACTCGAAGGCCGGTTATCGGGGGTAGGCATGGGGATCCTGGACGGCAAGGCCGTGATCGTGACCGGCGCCGGTCGCGGGTTGGGTGAGGCGTACGCGCGGCACGCGGCGGCGGCGGGCGCGCGGGTCGTGGTGAACGACGTCGAGGGCGCGCCGTCGGTCGCCTCCTCGATCGTCGACGCGGGCGGCGAGGCCGTGGCGCACACCGGGTCGGTGACCGATCCCGCGGTCGCCGCGGCGCTCGTGGAGCTGTGCGCGTCGTCGTTCGGGCGGGTCGACGGGCTGGTGAACAACGCGGGCGTCACGCACTTCGCCGAGCCGTGGGAGGACGAGCCGGACGTGCTGCGGTCGGTGATCGAGGTGAACGTGCTCGGCACGATGTACTGCGGCACGGCGGCGGCGAAGGTGATGCGCGGCGGCTCGATCGTGAACGTCGTGTCGGGCGCGATGCTGGGCCGTGCCGGCGCCGCGGCCTACTCGGCGTCGAAGGGCGCGGTGGCGTCGTTGACCTTGTCGTGGGCCGGTTCACTGGCCGCGCGGGACGTCCGCGTCAACGCCATCGCCCCGCTCGCGTGGACCCCGATGATGGACCTCGACCCCCGAGCCGAGCAGATCAGCTCACGGGACCAGACACCGGCCAAGATGGCGCCCCTGGTGACGTACCTGCTCAGCGACCTGGCCCGCGGCGTGACGAGCCAGCTGATCCGCTTCCTGCCGGACAAGCTGCACGTGATCTCGCAGCACGCCGTGAAGCAGCCCGTGCTGACCCGGGACTCGTGGGACGTCGACGCCATCGCCGCCGCCTTCGAGTCCGACCTGGTCCCCGAACCACCGGGCCGCACGAGGTGGCAGGTCTGAGGGCGGTCGGGAAGACCCGGCGGCGTGCCGGGATGAGCTGACCTCACAGGGCGCGCAGCACCGCCGCGGTGTCCGCGATGCACGCGGCGAGGGCCGGTGGTTCCTCCTCCGACACCCAACGCGTGAAGGCGACCTGGAACACCGTCACGGCGCTGTGGGCGGCGAGGGCGGCGATCACGTTGGTGACGCCGCGCCCGCGCAACGCTTCGGCCGTCGCGTCGACCAGTGCGGCGAGCTTGAGCAGTTCGCGTTCCCTCAGGCTCGGGTTGGCCTCGATCAGCCGGCTCCGCCGCACGGCGTGGTCGCGGCGGTCCTCCAGCAGCCCACCCGCGGTGATCACGCCGGCCAGCGCGGCGTCGAGGGGTTCGGTAGCGGGTGGCGCGGCGAGGATCGCGGTGGTCGCCGCCTCCTCCATGACGTGCGAACCGTCGAAGAGCACTTCCCGCTTGTCGGTGAAGTGGCGGAAGAAGGTCCGCTCGGTCACGCCCGCGCGTTCGGCGATGTCGCCCGCGGTGGTCTGCTCGAAGCCGCGTTCGGCGAACAAGTCCAGCGCGGCGCGGATCATCCGCCCCCGCGCGTCCGGTTCCCAGCGGCTCATGCCGGGAAGTGTAGTGATGACAGTTGCTGACATCGCCTGCTACGGTCGATGTCAGCAACTGACATCACTCTGGAGGAACGACTCCCATGCGCGTCTTCGTCACCGGTGCCTCCGGCTGGATCGGCTCGGCCGTCACCGACGAACTGCTCGCCCACGGGCACGAGGTCGTCGGCCTCGCCCGCTCCGACGAGGCCGCCGCCGCCCTGGCGGCCAAGGGCGCCACCGCCCACCGCGGCAGCCTGGACGACCTCGACAGCCTGGCGTCCGGCGCGGCCGGCGCCGAGGGCGTCATCCACCTGGCCTTCAAGCACGACTTCACCGACTACGCCGGCGCGGGCCGCACCGAGCGCGCCGCCACCCGGCGGATGCTCGACGTGCTGGAGGGCAGCGGGCGGCCGTTCCTGATCGCCTCGGGGCCGGCCTCGGGCGCCACCGGCCGGCCGTTCACCGAGGACGACGCGTCGCCGCACCACGGCGCCGACTCACCGCGCGGCGGCGGCGAGAACCTCGCCCTGGCCTACGCCGACCGCGGTGTCCGGCCGGTGGCGCTGCGCTTCGCCGCGTCCGTGCACGGCGTGAACGACCACGGCTTCGTCTCGACCATGGCCACGATCGCGCGGCAACGCGGTGCGGCGGGCTACCTCGGCGACGGGTCGAACCACTGGCCCGCCGTGCACCGCTCCGACGCCGCACGGCTGGTCCGGCTCGCGCTGGACCAGGCGCCGGCGGGATCACGGGTGCACGCCGTGGCCGAGGAAGGGCTGCCCATGCGCGACATCGCCGCCGCCCTCGGCGACTACCTGGGCCTACCCACCGCGTCGGTCGCCCAGGAGGACGCCGAGGCGCACTTCGGCTGGCTCGCGTACTTCGCCGGCCTGGACATGACCGCGTCGAACGCCCGCACCCGCGAGCTGCTCGGCTGGACGCCGACAGGTCCGACGCTGTTCGAGGACATCGCCGCCGGTGCGTACCCGGTGCCGATCCCTACGCGCTGACGCGCTGCCGCCGCAACGGCACGATCAGGGGTGTGTCGGTCTCCGGGTCGGCGATCACCCGGCACGGCAGGCCGAACACGTCCTCCACCAGCTCGGCGGTCACGATGTCGGCCGGCTTGCCCTGCGCCACCACGCCGACACCGGGCTTCATCGCGATCAGGTGGGTGGCGTAGCGGCACGCCTGGTTCAGGTCGTGCAGCACGGCGACGAGCGTGTGGTTGCCGTCCTCGTGCAGGTCGGCGCACAGGTCGAGCACCTCGACCTGGTGCGCGATGTCGAGGAACGTGGTCGGCTCGTCCAGCAGCAGGATCGACGTCTGCTGCGCCAGCACCATGGCCAACCACACGCGTTGCCGCTGCCCGCCCGACAGCTCGTCCACCAGGCGGTCGGCCAGGTCGTGCACGCCGGTCATCCGCATCGCGCCGGCGGTGACCTCCTCGTCCTCGACGGACCACTGCCGCAGCAGCCGCTGGTGCGGGTACCGGCCCCGGGCCACGAGTTCGCCGACGGTGATGCCGCCGGGCGCGATGGAGGTCTGCGGCAGCAGGCCCAGCCGGCGGGCGACCTCCTTGGACCGGTACGCCGAGATCGCCTCGCCGTCGAGGTACACGGTGCCGGCGCGTGGTTTGAGCATCCGCGCCAACGCCTTGAGCAGGGTGGACTTGCCGCAGGCGTTGGGGCCGACGATGACGGTGAACGAACCGTCCGGGATCTCGACGTCCAACCCGGACACGACGACGCGCTCGTCGTAGGACAGCGTCAGGTCCGCACCGCGCAGTCGTCCGGTGGTCGGCTCCGCCTCGGGCACCGTCACGTCGCGCTCCCCTTCCGCCACTCGTGGGCCAGCAGCCACACCAGGTAGAGCCCGCCGATCGCGCCGGTGGCGATGCCGACCGGCAGCTGGGTCGTCGGGAACAGCCGTTGCACCGCGAAGTCGCTGACGACCAGCAGCAGACCCCCGGTGAGCGCCGAGGCGGCCAGCCCGGGTCCGGACGCGCCGGTGAGCCGTCGGGCGACCTGCGGCGCGGCCAGCGCCACGAAGCTGATCGGCCCGGCGGCGGCCGTGGCGACGGCGGCCAGGCCGACGCTCACCGCGAGCAGCGCCAGGCGGGTCCGCTCGGCGTTCACCCCGAGGCCGGTCGCGGCGCTGTCGCCCATCTCCAGCAACGCCAACCGCCGACCGAGCGCCAGCGCGCACGGCAGCAGCACGGCCAGCACCGCCGCGACCACCTGGGCCTGGTCCCAGCCCCGGTTGTTCAGGCCGCCGACCAGCCACGCCTGCGCGGCCAGCGCGCTCTCCAGGGTGGCCCGCGTGAGCAGGTAGGAGTTGGCCGCGAGCAGCATCGCGCTCACGCCGATGCCGATGAGCACCAGCCGGAAACCCTGCACGCCCTGCTTGAGCGCCAGCAGGTAGACGGCGGTGGACGTGAGCAGGCCGGCGACGGTCGCGCCGAGCGCGGTGGCCGCCATGCTGCCCTGCGCCAGCACGAGGACCGCGATCGCGCCGGTCGCCGCGCCCTGGGTGAAGCCGATGATGTCGGGGCTGGCCAACGGGTTGCGGGACAGGCTCTGCAGGATCGCGCCGCTGAGCGCGAGCGCCGCGCCGACCAGCAGGCCGGTGATCAGCCGTGGCAGGCGCAGCGTGAAGACGACGAAGTCGGCGTAGCCGTCGCCCTGCCCGACGAAGGTGGCCAGCACCTCGCCGACGGTGAGCGGGAAGTCGCCGGTGACCATGGTGGCCACGGCGGCGACGGCGGTCAGCACGGCGATGGCCGCGCTCACGAGCAGGGCGCGTTCGCTGATCCGCAGCGAGACGGCGGGGGTGCGGATGGTCCTCACAGCGTGGCCAACTTCCGACGCCGGCACAGCGCGATGAACACGGGCGCGCCGATGAACGCGGTGATGATCCCGACCTCCATCTCCTGCGGCGCGATGACGACGCGGCCGACGATGTCCGAGCCGAGCAGCAGGATCGGCGAGAGCACCGCCGAGTACGCCAGCACCCAGCGCTGGTCGCTGCCGCCGATCATGCGGGCCACGTGCGGCACGGTCAGGCCGACGAACGCGATCGGCCCGGCGGCGGCGGTCGCGGCGCCCGCCATGAGCGTGACGGCGAGGACGCCGAACGCGCGCGTGCGGTTGACGTTCGCGCCGAGCGCCTTGCCGGTGTGGTCGCCGAGCGCCAGCACGTTGAGGTTCCGGGCGAGCAGGAACGCGATCAGGATCCCGGGCAGCACGAACGGCGAGACCTGGCCGATGAGCTCGAAGTCGCGGCCGGCGAGCGAGCCGACGTTCCAGAACCGGAACGAGTCGAACGTGTGCGTGAACAGCAGCAGGATCGCCGAGACGTAGGCGTAGAGCACGGCCGTCAGCGCGGCCCCGCTGAGCACCAGCCGGTCGGGGGTGGCCGCGCCCCGGCCCGCCGCGCCGAGGACGTAGACGACGGTCGCCGTGCCCGCCGCGCCGAGCAGCGCGAACCACACGTACCCGGTGGGGCTGGTGATGCCGAAGAACGCGATGGCGGACACGATCGCCGCCGCCGCGCCCATGTTCACGCCGAGCAGGCCGGGGTCGGCGAGCGGGTTGCGGGTCAAGGCCTGCATCACGGCGCCGGACAGGCCGAGCGCGGCGCCGACCAGCAGCCCGAGCACGGCCCGGGGCACGCGGACGTCGCGGACGATGGCCGCGTCGCCGGTGCCGTCGTCGGCGAGGAGCAGGGCGAAGGTGTCGGCGAACGGGATGCTCTTGGTGCCGATCCACAGGCTGAGCAGCACGATCAGGCCCAGCACGCCGATCGACACCAGCAGGCCGACCCCTCGCACCGCGTCGCGCGACACCCGCACCTCCTCGAAGTTTAGGTAAGGCTAACCGACACATCGGCCGAGTCGATCGTCCGGTTAGCCTCGCCGACGTGGACGACGAGGCAGCCGCGTGGCGCGGACTGGCGGCGCTGCTGCCGCCCGACCGGGCGAGGGACGTGCTCGAGTGCCGGGACATCGGCGAGCAGGAGGCCGGCCTCGACCTGCTCGTCACCGGTCTGGTCGACGGTGACGTGGCGATCGGCGGGGACGAGCGGGCGAGCCTCGCGGTCATCGCCGAGGTCTGGGGCGTGCGGGAGTCTGTCGAACCGACCCTGCGCCGCTGCCGGTCACGCGATGGCGGCCGGGTCCGGGTGGTCGGCGGCGAGCCGGTCGCGGAGGAGGACCTCGTCGTGGTCCCGTGGCTCGCGTGCACCGGCTGCGATCGCGTCCTCGGCCGCGTGCACCGGCGTGAGCCGTGGGGCGACCTGTCGTACGAGGCGGTGCGCTACGTGCTGCCGCCGCGACTGTTCGGGCCGGAGGAGGCTTGGGCGGCGTTCACGGCGCTGACCTCCTGCGTCCACCGGTGATCAGCGGCCTCCGGCCGTCCCGGGCGGTAGTCACGCGAGGGCGAGCGCGACGATCGCGACGAGCGCCGGGGTGACTTGCGCGATCGCGCCGACGACCCCGGAGCCCTTGGGGCGGCTCATCGCGAGGCGGTCCGACACGGCGAGGCCGAGGCCGGCCAGGACCATGAAACCGCACGTGTAGAACACGAGCGCGCGGCCGACCGCTTCGTCGCCCGTGTTGAGCGCGATCAGGCCGATGACCGTCCCGGAGCCGAGGAACAGGTTGTACAGGCCGACGTTGAACGACCACAACCGGACCGGCTCGACGTCCTCGGCGGGCACCTTGAACACGCCCCAGTGGACGCCGGGCCGCCGGAACAGCAGCGTCTCCCACACGAACACCAGCACGTGGATCCCCGCCGCCACCCCGGCGGCGACCTGGGCGACGACGTTCACGACGACCACTCCCCTGCCTTCATGACCCGACGGTAGGAGCGGTCCGCGACCGCCTGCCATCCCGGAAATGTGGGATGGCCGCGCGGCCGTCACCGGCGCATACTCCGGCCATGTGGGAAGGCCGGGCGGTCGGCGCGCGACGCGAGATCGCCGCGCTGGCCGCGGCGGGGCTCGGGGTCGTCGAGCTGCACCGGGCCGCGATCGACGTGGTCGAGCGGGTCGTGCCGACCGACCTGACCTGCTGGGCGTCGCTCGACCCGGACACCGCCGTGATCAGCACGATGACCAGCGGACCGAACCCGATCCCCGCCGAGTACGAGCCGCTGCTGGCGGCCTGCGAGTACGGCGGCGGCGAGCCGCACACGTTCGCCGAGCTGGCCCGCCGCCCGGAGCCGGTGGCGCGGCTGTCGGACGTGCCGCGCCGCGAGGTGGCCCGCAGCGGCAGGCTCAACGAGGTGTGGCGACCGCTCGGCCTCGGGCACGAGCTGCGCGCGGTGTTCCGGGTGGACGGCACGTGCTGGGCCGCGGCGGGCATGGTGCGGCGTGGCGAGTTCACCGATCGGGAGGTCGGGTTCGTCGCCTCCATCGCGCCCGCGCTGGCCGCCGCGACGAGGGTCGCGGCGCGGACCGGCGCCCACCGGGCCGGTGGCGAGCCCGCGATCGTGGTGGTCGGCCCGGACGGCGAGCCGCGTGCGGCCACGGCCGCCGCCCGGACCTGGCGGGAGGAGCTGGACGCGATCGCGCCCGGCCGGTTCGCGGTGGTGCTGCGCGCCGTGGTGACCGGCGCGCGGGCGGCGCCGTCCGGCACGTTCCGGGCACGCGTGCGCGACGCGTCCGGCGGCTGGGTCCTGGTGCAGGCCGGCCGGTTGATCGCGGAGGACGACCGCGAGACGGTGGTGACCGTCGAACGGGCGTCCGGCGGCGAGCTGCTCGGCCTGCTCCTGGCCGCCTACGGCCTCACCGCCCGGGAGCGCGAGGTGTGCCACGAGGTCATCGCGGGACGGTCCACTTCGGACATAGCGGCCCGGCTCACCATCTCCGCGCACACCGTGCAGGACCACCTGAAGTCGGTGTTCGGCAAGGTCGACGTGCGCAGCCGCGGCGAGCTGGTCGCCAAGCTCCGCCCCGAGGAGCACGCGGCCCCGTCATGACCCCCGCCTGGTGACCAAGGTGCCGGCGGCCGGCTGAGCGCGGTGACGTACGGTCGAGCGCTCGACCGCCCACCGCGCGTCCACCGAGGAGACACCGTGAAAGCCGTTGTGCTGAACCGCTTCGGCGGTCCCGAGACCCTGCGCCTCGAGGAGGTCGAACGACCCGAGCCCGGCCCCGGCCAGGTGCGCCTGCGGGTGCGGGCGGTCGGGGTGAACCCGTACGACGCGAAGATCCGTTCCGGCGCCATGGAAGCCGTCTTCAGCACGCCGCTGCCCACGATCCTCGGCCTCGAAGTCGCGGGCGTGGTCGACGCGGTCGGCTCGGACGTCACCGCCTGGTCGGTCGGTGACGAGGTGCTCGGCTGGTCCGACACCGGCGCGTACGCCGAGCACGCGTTGGCCACCACGGTCGCGCGCAAGCCCGTAGGGCTGTCGTGGGAGCACGCCGTGACGCTGCCCGTGGCCCTGGAGACCACCGACCGCGTGTTCGGCCTGCTCGGCGTCAAGCCGGGCGAGACGCTGCTGGTGCACGGCGCGGCGGGCGGTGTGGGCACGGTGGCCGTGCAGCTGGGCGTGCTGGCGGGGCTGCGGGTCATCGGCACCGCCGGTCCGGCCAACCAGGAGCACGTCGCCGCGCTCGGCGCCACGCCGACGACGTACGGCGAGGGCTTGGTGCAGCGGGTGCGCGCGTTGGCGCCCGAGGGCGTGGACGCGGTGTTCGACGTGGCCGGCAAGGGCGCGCTGCCGGCTTCGATCGAGCTGCGCGGCGGCACGGATCGCATCGTCACCATCGCCGACGGGCAGGCCGCCGCCGAGCTGGGCGTGGTGTTCACCCAGGGCCCGCCGCGGCGGTCCGCCGAACGCCTGGCCGAAGTCGCCGCTCTCGCCGCGGAGGGCCGGCTCGTCACCACCGTCGGCCGCGCGTTCCCGCTGGCCGACGCCGCCGAGGCGCACCGGGCCGCCGCCGAGGGCCACGGCCGGGGCAAGCTCGTGCTGACCGCGTGAACCCGCCGCCCTCTGGACACTTGGTCACACCTACCTGTAACACATGGTTAACAAGTACCGGCAGGAGTCCGAGGAGGTCCGATGGCGGCACGGGACATGGATCGGCGCACGCTGCTGCGCCACGCCGGGGCGGCCGGTGCGGTCGGGGCGCTCTCGACACTGTTCGGTAACGTGCCCGCGATGGGTCAGCCGTCCCCGACTCCGTTCGACCTGCACTTCGCGGTGGCGCACAAGCACCGCCCGTTCGACCTCGTCGCACCCCGGTTCGTGCAGTACGACAGCGCGATCACACCACCGCCCACCACCGCGAACACGCTGGTCAGCACCGGTGTGCGGCCCCGTGCGCCGTTCGGTTCGGTGCTGGTGGAGGTGCAGCGCGCCGAGGGCGTGGTGGTGGCGGGCCTGGCCGGCGGCGGCACGTCCGTGCTCGGCACGCTCGACGCGACCGCCGGCAAGGCGACGATCGAGGTGACCACCGGCGGTGCCACGACCACGCTGAAGTCCGCCGACGTGCGCGTGACCGGCGCGTTCCGGTTCGCCGTCGTGGTCAACGAGAACGCGGTCACCGTCCTGGTCGACACCACCGGCACGGGCACGGGCTGGCAACCCGTGCTGACCGAGCGGGACGGCGTGCGCGCGCTGGTCGACCTGCGGGTGCCCGCAGTGCTGGGCGGCCTCGACTACGTCTACGGCGGACGCGGCGGCGACGTGCGGCTGGGCCGGGTGCGCGCGGGCTACTTCGGCCAGGCGGGCGTCCGCGACCCGCACGTGGTGCAGCACGCCGACGGCAGGCCGTTCATCCGCGACGGCAAGCTGTACCTGACCATGACCAACGCCGGGTTGGGCTTCTTCCAGCAGGCGCACTGGGCGGTGTGGACGATCGACCTGGCCGACCCGTCCCGCCTGGAGCAGGTCGCGATCCTGTTCTTCGAGCGCGACGGCGTGGTGCTGGGCGACCACGCCGGGCAGGTCGTGTACGACGACCGCACCGGCCGCTTCATCGTGCTGATGAGCTCGTGGGGCGACTTCGCGTTCCGGGGCGTGCACATCCGGCACGCCGCGACCACCGCGAACGTGCTGCGCGGCGTGCACGTCCTGCGCACCGAGCGGCTCCCGCTGCCGACCTCCGTCAGCTCGTGGGACCCGGCCCTGACCCGCGTGAACGACCGCTGGCACCTCGCGTTCGTGGAGAGCGAGGCGCAGCAGCCGGCGTTCGTCTTCCACCCGGCGCTCGCGGTCGCCGCACCCGGCGCGGACTACACGGCGACGCGGCTGGTCGGCGCGGACACCGCCGTGGACCAGACCGAGGGCACGATCATCCAGCGCGTCGGCCGCGAGTGGTACCTCTTCGCCAGCGACGGCGACGCGCGCAACTACCCGGTGTACGACCTGGCGATGCACAAGCTGGGCACGCTCGACGCGCCGTACGGCACGAACATCCCGCACCCGATGCTGCTGCCGGTCGGCCGCGAGTGGTGGCTGATCACGTTCGACGGCACGCAGTACGCCGAGCCCGTGCTGGGGTACGGCGGTCACGGCGACCTGATCGTGATGCGCAGCCCCGCCCCCGGCCGAGGTTAGCCGGGGGCCGGGCGGGCACTACCCCTGCAACTGCTTCTCCTTGGCGAAGAACTCCTTGATCAGGTTGTCGCGCACCCGGGCCCCGTCGGCCGCGTACGGGCCGCCGGGGCCGGTGAGCTGCTCGATCTGGTCGAGCAGGACCAGGCTCTGGTCCCGCTGCGCGGGGTTCATGGTGAACTGCCGCCCGTCGAGGGTCACCGGGTTGCCCTGGACGTAGTCGCGCAGGCCGTTCCAGTCGGTCGGGGGTTGGCCCGGCGGGGGCTGGTAGGACAACCGCGGCGGGTTGCCGTTGGCGTCGTGGTGGGCGTTCTCGTTGACCAGCACGTTCTGGTACTCCAGCAACGTGTTGTGCGAGTTGTGGTGGTCGAAGCCGTGCTCGTTCTGCCTGGCGTGCCCGACCTCGTGCACCAGCGTCGCGTTGTCGTTGTGCTGGTCGTCGAGCATGAGCAGGTTGCTGTCGCCGTTGTAGGCGCCGCCGCCCTGCATGTCGAGGGCGTCCTTGGCCGGGGTGCCCGCGAAGTCCGGGTCGGCCATGAGGTCCGGCGGGAAGCCCATCATCTCGCCCAGGGTCATCCCCTGCTGCTCGGGGGTGAGGCCGTGGCGGTTCCCCGGCGGCAGGTCCATGACCGGCGTGTCGAGGGTGTACGGGCGGCCGTCCGGCCGGTTGCCCGTGGGCACGACGACCGCACCGACGTCGTTGGTGACGCCGAGCTGCTGCCGGATGTCGCCGATGCGGTCGCCGATCGGCCTGGGGTCCGGGTTCGGCATCGGCGTGGCGTTCGGCGGTGGCGGCATCGGGCTGTCACCGGACACCTCGGGAGGCGGCTGCACGGTGCTGTTGTCGCCGTTGGTGGTGTCGCCCTGGCCGTTGGTGCCGCCATCGGAACGCCCGCCCGACGAGCCGGGCGGTCCCTGGTAGACGGTGGTGTCCTGCCCGATGTTGTTCAGGTTGTCGGAGATGTCGCTGTCGGTCGTGCGCATCGTCTCGGCCGAGTCGCGGACCTTCTGCGCGGCGTTGGCGGCGGCGTCCGCGGCGGCCTTGGTCGTGTCCGCGCCCTGGCTGATCGTCGTGTTCAGGGGCGACGCGATCATGCTGCCGAACGCGCCGTACGCGTCCGCCGTGGCCTGGTGCGAGCCGAGGTTCTGGCTCGTCGTGGTGAGGCCGTCGCCCAGGTTGTCGAGGTTCTGCGCCTGCCAGTCCAGGTTGTCCAGGCTCATCGCGCTGCCGTTGTCGCTGATCTGGTAGAAGTCCGAGAACGGGTTCGGCGAGGGCGGCGGGCTGACCTCGTACTTGTCGCTGAACGGGTTGCTGGTCGTGCTGGTGGTGCTGTCCGGGCTGCCGGGCGGCGGCGTGGAACCACCGCCACCTCCCACGCGGGCCATCAGACAGCCGCCTTCGACTGGTCCGGCGCGCCGCTCTTGCCGTCGCCGTAGAAGTCGCCGTAACCGCCACCGGCCTTGACCGTCTCGTGCACGATGCCGCCCGCGTCGCCGAACCGCGAGAAGCCCTGCGCGATCGAGCCCATCGAACCGCCGAGTTTGCCGAGCCGCGCGGCCTGCCTGCCCAGCGCGGCGATCAGCTTGGCGATCCGGGCGCCGATCTGCACCGCCAGCGCGGTGGCCGCCCCGACCGCGTACCCGATGAACCCGACGATGGACGCGCCCAGGGTGAACACCGCTGCCGCCGCCGCGATCAACGCGCCCTTGACGAGCTGGGCGAGCAGGCCCGCGATCAGGTCGCGCACGATGTCGCGCAGGATGATGATCAGCGTGCCGGTCACCGCCGTGACGCGCGCCGTGCCGTCCACGACCTCGGCCAACGAGTCCAGCTCGCCGCCGAGCCGGTCCATGCTCTGCTTGAACGCCTCGGCCGCCTTGCCCTCCCAGCCGGTGAACTGGGCCATCGCGGTCTTGTGCAGCTCGGCCTGGTCGCGGATCTGCTTGGCGTCCGCCTTCACCAGCTCGATGTGCGCCTGGATGGCGTCGCGGTCGCCCATCAGCATGTCCAGCGGCTCGCGCAGGAAGCTGACGTGCTCGATCAGCCACCCGATCCCGGCCGCCAGCAGCGTGCCGATCGGGTCGATCGCCAACGCCACCGTCGAGGCCACGACGTCGATCGCGCCGAACGTGATGTCCAGGACGCGTTCGGTCTCGCTCTGCGCGTCGCCCTCGATCGTCTTGACGAAGCTCGCGTAGCTCTCGAAGATCCCGGCTCCGGTCCACTGGTCGGTCATCGCCGGCCCTCCCCGGCCGCGTCGCCGCCGTGCCCTCGCGTTCCCACGAAAATCTCTCCCCCTGCTCGGATCCGTCCGGGCGACAGTGCAGCGCGGCGCGCCAACGACGGACCAACGTCCGGCCAACTCCGGGTTACGACGTGCGCGTTTGGCATGCTCGGGGCCGTGACGAACCACATCGACGAAGCTCTGCGGGCACTGGCGGACGGCGACATCGGCGGCGCGAGGGAGGCACTGCGCGGTGGGGGCACACCGTTGGCGGCGGCGTTGGCCGAGCACTTGGCGGCGGGGCGGGACGGCTCGGTGTACGACCAGCCCGCGGCCTTCGAGGCGTTCATCGACGGCGGCGGCAACGTGGGCCTCTACGGGGCGGTGACCGAGGCGTTGGGGCGGGTGTACGCCGACACGCGGCCGTCGAGCCTGCTGGACATCGGCTGCGGTGACGGGCGGGCGCTGCGGCCCGTACTGGCCTCGGAGCACGCACCGGCCTCGGTGACGCTGGTCGAGCCGTCCGCGGCGTTGCTCGACGAGGCGGTGCGGGCGTTGGCCGGGCACGACGTCGACGCCCGGCACACGAGGGTGGAGCCGTTCGCGGCGGCGTTGCCGGCGGACGCGGTGTTCGACGTGGCCCAGTCGACGTTCGCCCTGCACACGCTGCCGCACGAGGTGCGCGACGGCGTGCTGGCCGACCTGGTCGGGCACGTCGGCGTGCTCGCCGTGGTCGAGTTCGACGTGCCGGACCTGCCGCCCGCGAGCCCGGAGCACCTCAGGTTCCTGGCCGAGGCCTACGAACGCGGGCTGACCGAGTACGAGGACGACCGGGACCTGGTGGCGCAGGGGTTCCTGATGCCGGTGCTGACCGGCCAGTTGGTGCCGGGCGCGACCCGGGCCACCTGGGAGCAGCCCGCGGCGCGGTGGGCGGAGCAGGTCGAGCGGGCCGGGTTCACCGAGGTCCGGGTCACCCGGCTGCACGACTACTGGTGGTCCCCCGCGTTCCTGCTCACCGCTTCAGGGTCTCCAGGGTCTGCGGCTTGAGGGTGTCCGCCTTCGGGGTCTCCCGCTTCCGGGTCTCCCACAGCAGCGAGGCCGCCACGACGAGCACGAGGGCAGCCGCCGAACCGTGCACGGTCAGCGCGTAGGCCACCGTGCCGCCGTTGGTGAACACCGCGATGCAGTCGCCGATCGGGATGACCGCGTCGGCCAGCACCACCCAGCCCAGGGCGCGGCGGTGCCGGAGCAGCAGCAGGATCAGCGCGGTCAGCGCGTAGGCGATGTCGCGGACTCCCTTGACCACGAAGTACCCCGGTTCCTGCGGCCACGGGTCGATGCCGAAACCCGCCGCCGAGCCCTGCCCGTCGAGCAGGAAGCTGAGGCCGAAGTAGAAGCCGGCGAGGACGACGAGCACGGCGAGGACCGTGTCGATCCGGTGGTGGGACATGTCCCGACTCCCAAGTGCTAGCAGTGCTAGGTACAAGAGCGACACTAGCTTGTGCTGCGCTCGAATGTCTAGCGCTGCTAGCATCGAGGTGTGTCCATCCAGGAGCGCCGTGAGCGCGAACGCGCCGAACGCCGGCGGCTGATCGTCGACGCGGCCAGGGAGCTGGCCGAGGCCGAGGGGTGGGACGCGGTCACCACCCGTCGCCTGGCCGAGCGCGTCGAGTACAGCCAGCCGGTGCTCTACAGCCACTTCAAGGGCAAGGACGCGATCGTGCGCGCGGTGGCCGTGCAGGGTTTCGTCGACATGACAGAGCGCCTGCGCGCCGCCCGCACGGCCCACCGTTCGCCCGCGCGGGCGCTGCGAGCCCTGGCGATCGCCTACCTGGACTTCGCCGCCGAGCGGCCCGCGTTGTACGACGCGATGTTCGTGCGGGAGGTCGACCTGGCGTTCGGCACCGCCGAGACGCCGCCCGAGCTGCGGGCCGCGTTCGGCGAGTTCGTGGCCGCCGTCTCGCCCCTGGCCGGTGACGACGACCTGGAGACCAGGATCGAGGTGTTCTGGAGCGCGCTGCACGGCCAGGCCACCCTCGACCACGGCCGGCGCCTGCGCGCCGGCCACCGCCGGGCCCGCCTCGACCTGCTGCTGAGCCGCTTCTCCTAGTGCACGGTCTTGGCCGCCGGGTACCACTCCTCACCCACGGGCTCGCCCGCGAGGTTCCAGCTCCACGACACCGTCGGCGTGATGCGCAGGTAGGTGCCGGGACCGACCATGCCGACCCGGTCGCAGGGCTGGGCCGCGTCGCCGTACACGCGGATGCCGCGAGCCACGAACGGTTCGACCGACACCAGGTCGTCGACCACCAGCGCCACCTTGTGGTTCCCGGCGGCGACGTTGCGGAACTTCCGGGTGCCGCGCACGGTCGCGCCGCCGCCGACCCACAGGAACGTGCCGTCGAACTCGACGGCCACCGGCACGACGTCGGGCTGCCCGTCCGCACCGAGGGTCGCCAACCGGCCGAGCGGCTGCGACCGCAGGTACGCGATCTCCTCATCGGTGAAGGCCATGCCGAAAACTACCGGCAACGAGGGTGGACGGCATCTCCGGCGGGCGGTGTTCCCGGGTGGATGTCACAGGAGCCCGGGCTGTCTCGTCTCGTGTTCCGACGACAGGGTCAGGCGGAGGACGGGAGCAGGTCATGAGCGAGCACGGGGTCGCGCTGGTCACCGGGGCGAACAAGGGGATCGGCCGCGGGGTCGCGGGGGGACTCGCCGCGCTGGGCTTCACGGTCCTGGTCGGCGCCCGGGACCCGCGGCGAGGCGAGGAGGCCGCCGAGGCCCTGCGCGCGGCGGGCGGCGACGCGCACGCGGTCACGCTGGACGTGACCGACCCGGCGACCGCCCGGGAGGTCGCGAGGCACGTCGAGGAGCGCTTCGGCCGCCTCGACGTGCTGGTCAACAACGCCGGCATCACCGGTTCCGGGCAGGTCTCGCCCGCGGACGCCCACGACCAGGTGCCCAGCACCGTCGACCTGGACATGGTCCGGGCCGTGTTCGAGACCAACGTCTTCGGGGTGATCGCGGTGACCAACGCCGTGCTGCCGCTGCTGCGGCGCTCACCCTCGCCCCGCGTGGTGAACGTCAGCAGCCACGCCGCGTCGCTGACCCTGACGAGCGATCCCGACGGCCCGTTCGCCGCCCTGCTGCCGTCGGCGGCGTACTCGCCGTCCAAGTCCGCGTTGAACGCCCTGACCGTGCAGTACGCCAACGAGCTGCGCGCGGACGGCGTGCTCGTCAACGCCGTCGCACCCGGCTACGTCGACACGGACAGCAACAACCACACCGGGTTCCTCACCGTCGAGCAGGGTGCCTCGGTCGTGGTGCGGCTGGCCACGCTCGGCGCGGACGGACCGACCGGCGGGTTCTTCGGCGAGGAAGGCCCGGTGTCCTGGTGACCCGTGACGAGGAGTTCGAAGAGCTGCGACCGCTGCTGTTCTCGATCGCCTACCGGATCCTCGGCAGCGTCGGCGAGGCCGAGGACGCGGTCCAGGAGACCTGGCTGCGCCACGACGCCTCCCCGACCCGACCGACGTCGACCAAGGCGTTCCTCTCGGCGGTGGTCACCCGGATCTCGATCGACGTGCTGCGCTCGGCCCGCGTCCGGCGCGAGGAGTACGTCGGACCGTGGTTCCCCGAACCGCTGCTCACCGACCCGTACCAGGACCCGGAGCGCTCGGCGGAGCTGGCGGACTCGCTGTCGGTGGCGGCGCTGCTCCTGCTGGAGCGGCTGTCCCCGCTCGAACGCGCGGTCTTCGTGCTGCGGGAGGTGTTCGGGTTCGGCTTCCCCGAGGTCGCGGCGGCCGTGGGGCGGTCGGAGGCGGCGTGCCGCCAGCTCGCGGTGCGGGCGCGCCGGCACATGGACGCGGGCCGGCCCCGGTTCGAGGCCGACCGGCGTGAGCGGGAGGAACTGGCGGGGCGGTTCTTCGACGCCTTCCGGGAGGGTGACGTGGACGGGGTGCGCGAGCTGCTCGCCGCCGACGTGCAGCTGATCGGCGACGCCGGCGGCAAGGCCCCGCAGTGGGCCGCGCGGTTCGTCGGCGCGGAGGAGGTGGCCCGGGTGCTCGCCGCGCTCGTGCCGCCGTTCGTCCGGATCGGCGGTGTGGTCGAGCCGCGGCAGGTGAACGGCGAGCCGGGCGCGGTGTTCCGCGACCGGGACGGCAAGGTGGTCAACACGTGGGCGCTCGACGTCCTCGACGGGCGGGTCCAGACCATCCGCACGGTGATCAACCCCGACAAGCTCGGCCACGTCGGCCCGGTGGCGGACGCGTGGGCGGTGCTCCGCGAGACGACGGCGGCCGGTGTCCGGTGTTCGCCGGACACCGGCGGAACCACTGATCCCCCAGCGTGACGATCAGCTGTCGGCGACCACGTGCGCGAGCTCGTCGAGTTCCTCGACCACGGGAAGTTCGCCGACGACCTGCTCAGCACGAACGGCACGAACACGGCCGGGGTCAAGCTCTGCGACGTCGCCGAGCGCGCCGTGGACGACCCGTGGGACAAGGCGACGGTCCTGCTGGGGGACACCGGCACCGGCACGACGCTCAGCGCCTTCGTCGTGGACACCAAGCGCGACTTCATGCTCGAGCCGACCTTCAGCGACTTGGACATGGAGTACCACGGGGAGAAGCTGACGTGGACCTGGGACAAGGCCGCGAAGCACTTCCGCGAGGTCACGGTGGTGAACGCCTGCCAGGCGATGGCCGATCGCCACGACAAGACGCACTAGGCGTGGCTGAGGGTGTCGTCCCACTCGATCCGGTGGTCGAACTGCCAGGTGAACTTCGCCGGGTCGGCGACCTTGAACACCAAGGGCAGCAGGGCGTCGCGCAGCAGGCGGCCGACGGGACCGGCGGCCTTGTCCCGGTTCGTCCGAGCGGCCTGGGCGATGATCCGCTCCACCCGGCCGCGGCGCAGCTCCTCGTAGGTCCGGAACGCCTCGTCGTGCGGCAGGTCGCGCAGGCAGCGGGCCAGCTGCACGGCGCTCTCGAACGCCAGCGAAGCGCCCTGGCCCGAGCTCGGCGACGTGGCGTGCGCGGCGTCACCGACCAGGACCAGCCTGCCGCGGCTCCACTTCGGCACGCTCGGCACGTCCTCCAACGCGCCCGTCACGACGAGGTCGGCCGGGTCGGTGGCGGCGATCATGCGCGCGGCGGGCGTCCGGTCGGCGGCGAAGGCCTCGCCCAGCACGGCCAGCCACCGTTGCGGGCTCGTGGACCTCGCCTCGGCCGTGGTCAGCGGTGTCCGGTGGGGCAGGTTGGCGAACCAGCCGCCGGAACCGTCGTCGTCGACCTGGTAGCCGAAGAACGCGCGCTTGCCCGACACGAGCCGCATCGCGCCGCCGGTCGACGGCTCACCGGTCCGCGCCAGCCGCGCGCCGAAGCCGAGCAGCCGGGTGTGCCGGGGGCCCGGCGCGTCCGGGTCGATGATCCGCCGCACGGTCGACCGGATGCCGTCCGCGCCGACCAGCAGGTCGCAGTCCTCCTCCGAGCCGTCGGCGAAGCGTGCGGTGACGTGCGTGCCGCGGTCGACGGCGTCGACGAGCTCCCGGCCGTGCTCGATGGCGATCCCCCGCCGGACCGCCTCGTCGCGCAGCACGCGGTAGAGGTCGTAGCGCCACACCAGCAGCTGCGGCGGCTCGCTGCCGAACCGACCGAGGGTCTTGCCCGTCCAGCTCTGCAACTCCATCGCGGTGATCGGCGTGCCGATCGCGCGCACCGCGTCGGCCAGGCCCACCACCTCCAGGGCCTGCAAGCCGTTGGGCGCGATGCTCAGCGCACCGCCCGAGCCGTCGGCCGTGCGGTCGTACCGCTCGTGCACGGTCGCCTCGATCCCGGCCTTCCGCAGGGCCATCGCGGCCACGGGCCCGCCGATGCCGCCGCCGATGACGGTCGCTCTCATCGTTCCCCCTCGTGGAAGCCCGCCCACAGCGGGCGCCAGTCGTCGATGCGCTCCAGGAAGTGCCGGACGAACGCCACCTCGGCGTTCAGCAGCGCGATGCGGTACTCCTCCTCGACCAGGAAGAGCGGGTGCGCGTCGGCGCCGGCCACGACCGCCTCGGCCTCGTCCAGCTGCCGGCGCAGCCCGTCCAGGCGGTCGCGCAGGAGGGCTGCGACCTCGTCCGGGTGCAGGGCCGCGATCATGGACAGGGCCGCGACGAACCGCGGGTGCTCGTGCACCGGTTCGGCGACGAGCTCGCGCATCCAGTCCTTCAGCTCGGCACGACCGGCGTCGGTCAGCGCGTAGACCGTGCGCTCCGGCCGCTGCCCCTCGCGGGACGTCTCGTGCTCCACGATGAACCCGGCCTTCGCCAGCTGCCCGAACACCATGTAGAGCGAGCCGTGGGTGAACTTGATGCTGCGATCGTCACCGTGCGCCCGCATGAGCCGGCTCAGCTCGTAGGGGTGCATGGGCTCGCGGACGAGATAGCCGAGCACCGCCAACCCGAGCAGGTTGCCGACCTTCCGCTTGGACTTCACCGCCACCTCCTAGTCAACTCTGACTATCCATGAGCGACTAGTCAGAGTCAACTATTCCCTACCGGGCGTTCCATGCACACGAGGCCGGGCCGGTCGTCCCAGGAGTCCACCCGGGTGAAGCCGAGGCGTTCGTAGAGGCCGATGGCGTCGTGCCGCCAGTGCCACACGGACAGGCGCACCGAGGCCGCGCCGATGTCGGCGGCGTGGCCGAGCACCGCGCCGACCAGCGCCTTCGCCGCCCCCTTGCCCCGACAGGCCGGGTCCACCCACAGCCTCTTGACCTCCAGCGAGCCGCCGGTCGACGCGGACGCCACCACGCAGCCCACCGCGTTCCCGCCGGTCTCGGCCACCCACACGGTGTCGGCGGCGAACGCGGCCCGCGGGTCGAGCACCTCGGCCCGGTAGCGCGGCGGCAGGTCCCCGACGGCGGACACCGCGACGCCCTTCTCGGCCTCGGTCCGCAGGTGGTAGGCGAGCAGGAGGGGCGCCAGCGCCTGGTCACGCCACCGGGAAACAGTGGTCTCGGCTGTCATGGCCGCAGCTTCACACGGCGGACGCCCCCGATCACAGCCGAACAACCCTACGTATGGGGCTGGTGACAACCGGCTACGCACTGGTTCGTTGGGTGGTGGGAGCCTCCCCTGTCACACGGCTCCCTTTCCCTGTACCCCAAGGAGACCACCATGCTCGTACGAAAGGCCGTCGGCGTCCTCGCCGGCGTGCTGGGACTGCTGCTGCCGCTGGTCGCGGTGGCGGCGCCCGCCGCGTCGGCGGAGCCGCAGGCCCTGGTGCGCACCCTGTACTACGACGTGAGCCAGGCCCAGGAGTTCGTGGCGGACTGGGATCGTGCCGCGACGAACTGGAACAACTCGGTGTCGAACGTCAAGCTGGCCCGCCGGACGTCCACCTCCGGCGTCAACATCCGCATCCTCGCGGACAACGGCTGGCCGCGCGCCTACGTCTCGTCGCTCGGCAACGGCACCGTCTACATGGGACGGCAGGCCGTCCAGCAGGGCTACTACCGGCCGCGGATCTCGACGCACGAGATCGGCCACATCCTCGGCCTGCCGGACCGGCGGACCGGCCTGTGCGCCGACCTGATGTCGGGCTCCAGCGCGCCGGTGTCGTGCCGCAACGACCTGCCGAACGCCGCCGAGCGCGCCGAGGTCGAGCGCCGGTTCGCCGGCTCGTTCGCCCCGGCCGACGTGCGTGCGGCGGGCTTCACGGGCAGCAGCACGGAGTGCTTCGTCTACTGACCGCGTGAGTCCTGCGTTCACGTCGCGTGTGTCCTACGTTCGGAACACCCGAGTTGAACGCTCAGAACAAGATCAACTGTTCTGAGCGTTCAACTCGGGGTGCGCGAACGTAGGACACGCGCGGTCCGCACGTTGGACACGCGCGGCCTGGAGGTAGGACTCTCGCGAGTCAGCGGAGGGACAAGGGGCGCAGGTCGGTCCAGTGCTCCTCGACGTAGGCGACGCAGGCGTCGCGCGTGTCGGGGCCGAAGCGCGTGGTCCAGCCGGCGGGGATGTCGGCGAACGACGGCCACAGCGAGTGCTGCCCCTCGTCGTTGACGAGGACGTGGAAACGGCCTTCGGGGTCTTCGAACGGGTTGGTCACGGCTCGATCCTCCGGTCGGGGTCGGTCGTCGCGCGGTGCAGGTGGTGCAGCACCGCGTCGGCCAGGTGTTGGGCGGTGGTCGGGGTGAACAGGTCGGTCGCGTAGACGAGGTAGCACGGCACCGGGCCGTCGTCCTGCGGTTCGTAGAAGCTGATGGTCAGTTCCGCGGGTGTCGTGCCGGTCGGCACGGCTTCGAGCGAGCCCGTGCCGCCCTCCAGGGTCGACAGGACCGCCTTCTCGTGGTGGACGATCATCACCTGCGGCTCGACGGGCACCGGCACGTCCGCGTGGTCGAACGCGGCCAGGTCGGTGGCGCGGACGCGGGCCAGCAGCTCGGTGTAGCTCGGCCGGCCGGCGGTGTCGGTCCGCAGCACGATCCGGTTGAAGAAGCAGCCGACCAGGTCGGCCAGCGCCTCCTCGGTCCGCCCGGCGACCATCGTGCCGATCGGGAGGTCCGTGCCGTACGGCGTGAGCGCGGCGGCCACGGCGGCCTGCACCACCATGAACATGCTGGTGCCGGTCCGGGTGGCCAGTCGGTCGACGGCCGCGTGCAGCGCCGCGGGCAAGGAGAACGGGATCACGGCGGCGGGGTGGCGGCCGGGCCGCCGGTCCCCGGAGCGGGGCAGGGCCAGGTCGGGCAGGTCGCGCAGCGCGTCGCGCCAGAACGCGTGCTGCTCCTCCCCCACCGCCTCCACGACCTCCGCCGACCACAGCGTGTAGTCGGCGTAGGTCACCGGCAGCTCGGTCCACTGTGGAGCCTCACCCCGCCGGCGTGCCGCGTAGGCGTGCTGGAGGTCCCGGAACAGCGGCACGACCGACCACTCGTCCACCGCGAGGTAGCTCATGGTCAGCAGCAACGCCTGCGCGCCGGACGCGTCCACGACCAGCCGGGCCCGCACGGGCGGTCGGCCGGGCTCCGCGGGCTCGGCGGCGAACGCGGGCAGCGCCTCGTCCAGCGCCACCACGGGCTCCACCGCCAACGGGGACGCCGGAACGGCGCGCTGCACGTCACCGTCCAGCACCGTGCGCAGCGGCTCGTGCCGCTCGACCACGTCCGCGTACGCGGCGACGAGGGCCGGCACGTCGAACGGCGTCGTGGCCTTCAACGCCAGCGCGTGGTCCCACGACACCGGACCCCGCCGCACCGGACCCCGCTGGACGGGCGCCGTCGGCAGGTCCACCGGCCGGTCGAAGCGGCGCAGCGGCGGTCGGGCCGACGTGGCGCCGGTCAGCCGCCCGGCCAGCCCGGCGACGGTGGGCGAGTCGAACACGTCGCGCAACGCGATGTCGACCCCGAACACCGACCGGATCTTGCCGACCAGCCGCATGGACGCCATGGAGTGGCCGCCGAGGGTGAAGAAGTTGTCGTGGATGCCCGGCGACACACCCAGGATCTCGGCGAACAGCTCCGCGATCGCCTTCTGCTCCGGCGTCACCGGCCGGTCGTCGCCGGTCATCGCGGACCAGTCGGGTCGCGGCAGCGCACGGCGGTCGAGCTTGCCGTTCGGCGTCAACGGCAGCGGGCCGTCCAGGAAGATCACCGCGGCCGGGACCATGTACTCGGGCAGCCGTTCGGCGACGAGCGCGCGCAGGTCGTCGTCCGTCGAGCCCACCACGTACCCGACGAGCCTGGTCACGTCACCCGTGCGGTCGGCGACGACCGCCGCCTGCGCCACGGCCGGGTGCCTGGTCAGGGCGGCTTCGATCTCGCCGAGCTCGATCCGGAAGCCCCGGATCTTGACCTGGGTGTCGACGCGGCCGAGGAAGTCCAGGTTGCCGTCCGCACGCCAGCGCGCGCGGTCGCCGGTGCGGTACATGCGGGCTCCAGGCGGGCCGAACGGCGAGGCCACGAACCGGGACGCGGTCAGCGCGGCCTGCCCGATGTACCCGCGGGCCAGGCCGCGACCGGACACGTACAGCTCGCCGACCACGCCGGGCGGCACCGGCCGCAGCCGGTCGTCCAGCACGTACACGGTGGTGTTCGGGTCGGGGACGCCGATCGGCACGGCCGAGTCCCACTCCGGCACGGCCTTCCACAGCGTGGAGTTGACCGTGGCCTCGGTGAGGCCGTACGCGGCGAGCAGGTTGAGCCGCCCGGCCCAGCGGCCGATCACGTCCGGCGGCACGGTCTCGGTGCCGACCAGGATGGTGGAGCCCTCGGGCAGCTCGCAGTCGGCGGGCAGGGCGGACACCAGCGACGGCGGCAGGATCATGTGCGTGATCCGCCGGTCGCGCAGGAAGTCGGTCAGCTCGGGTCCGGCCACGCGGACCTCGTCCGGCGCGAACACCAGCCGCCCGCCCACGCACAGCGCCATGGTCAGCTCGAACACCGCCACGTCGAAGCCGACCGAGGCGAACTGCAGCACCCGGCTCTCGGCGGTGAGCCCCATCCGGTCGATGGCGGTCGCGGCGAGGCTGGAGATCCCCTCGTGCGGCACCACCACGCCCTTGGGCCGACCGGTCGAGCCGGACGTGTAGATCACGTACATGGCCGAGTCGAGCGCGGACGGTCCACTGTGGACCAGAGGTTCGTCGGACGTGGCGGTCAGCTCGTCCGCCACCGCGTCCAGGACCAGGGTCCCGGTCACGTCCGGCACCGGCGCGTCGCGGGTCGTCACGACCAGCGACGCGGCGGAGTCCTCGATCATGTAGGCGATCCGGTCCGCCGGGTGCGAGAGGTCCAACGGCAGGTAGGCCGCGCCGAGCTTCAGCGTGGCCACGACCGCGGCGACCATGTCCGCCGACTTGGGCACCGCGATGCCGACCACGGACTCGCGGCCGACCCCGCGTGCCACGAGCAGCCGGGCGATCTTGTTCGACCGGGCGTCCAGCCAGGCGTAGTCGACCGAGCGGTGGCGGTCGACCACGGCGACCGCGTCCGGCCGCTCGGCGACGCACCGGGCGAACATCGTCGTGAACGTCTCCTCCGGCACCGCGCGGGCGGTCCGGTTGAACTCGTCCACCACGCGCCGGCGCTCGTCGGGCGCGAGCAGGTCCACCGCGCTCACCGGCGCGGACGGCGCGGCCAGCACGGCGTCGACCAGCGTGGTCAGCCGCGCGCCGAGCCGTTCGACGGTCACCCGGTCGAACAGGTCGGTCGCGTACTCCAGCCGGCACACCACCGGACCGCCGACCACCTCGGTGAAGCTGAACACCAGGTCGAACTTCGCGGTCGTGGTCTCGTGGCCGACCCACGTCACCGGCAGGCCGTCGAACGACCCCGCGTCGCCGCCGCGGCTGTGGTAGCCGACCATGACCTGGAACAGCGGGTTGCGCGCCGCCGAACGGGTCGGGTTCAGCCGGTCGACCACGGCCTCGAACGGCACGTCCTGGTGCGAGAACGCCGCCAGCGACGTCTCCTTCACCCGCCCGACGAGCTCGGCGAAGCTCGGGTCGCCGGACAGGTCGGCCCGCAGCACCAGCGTGTTGACGAAGAAGCCGACCAGGTCGTCCAACGCCTCGTCCGTGCGGCCGGCGATCGGCGCGCCCAACGGGATGTCGTCGCCCGCGCCCAGCCGGCCCAGCAGCGCGGCGACGGCGGCCTGCACCACCATGAACATCGACGCGCCGGACGTCTGCGCGAACGCCCGCAGCGCGTCGGCCTGCTCGGGGGTGAACACCACTTCCAGGTCCGAGCCGCGGAACGTCGGGCGTCCCGGACGCGGCCGGTCCACCGGGAGCTCCAGCTCCTCCGGCGCGCCGGCCAGCGCCTGCGACCAGAAGTCCAGCTGCTGCTCGCCGACGAGGTCCAGCACGTCCCGCTGCCACACGGTGTAGTCCGCGTACTGCACGGGCAGCGGCGCCCACCGGGGAGCCTCACCGGCCCGTCGTGCCCGGTACGCCGTCGCCAGGTCGCGCAGGAACGGCCGGTCGGACCACTCGTCGGTGGTGATGTGGTGCAGCAGGATGACGACCAGGTGCTCCTCGCGCGCCAACGACGCGATCGTCACCCGCAACGGCAACTCCGTGCGCAGGTCGAACGGCCGCTCGACCTCGTCACGCACGATGCCCGGCACGTCCTCGCGGGACGCCTCCCGGACCACCACCACCGGCGTGACGTCGTGCAGCACCCGTTGGAACGGCGTGCCCTCGTGCTCGCCGAACACCGTCCGCAACGCCTCGTGCCGATCGACCACGTCGGCGACCGCGGCGGTGAGCGCGGCCACGTCCAGCGGGCCGTTCAGCGTGAACACCAGCGGGAAGTTGTAGGCGGCGGACGTGCCCTCCATCTGCTGGATCAGCCACAACCGCTGCTGCGCCGACGACAGCGGCAGCTCGGCGGGCCGCTCGACCGGCGCCAGCGGCGGCCGGGCCGACCCACCGCCGGCCCGCAGGGCCAGTTCCGCGACCGTGGGCGCGTCGAACAGGTCGCGGATCGCGAGTTCCACCCCCAGCGCCGACCGCGCCCGGCTGACCAACCGGGTGGCGAGCAGCGAATGGCCGCCGAGGTCGAAGAAGTTGTCGTCCACGCCCACCGACGGCACGCCGAGCACGTCGGCGAACAGCCCGCGCAGCACGTCCTCTTCCCGGGTGGCGGCGGCGCGCGACGACGCCGCGCCGGAGACCACCGGCTTCGGCAGGGCGCGCACGTCGAGCTTGCCGTTCACGGTGAGCGGCAGCGCGTCCACCGGCATGATCGCGACGGGCACCATGTAGTCGGGCAGGCTGCGCTTCAGGTTCTCCCGCAGCGCTGCGGGATCGGTGTCGGAGACGACGTACCCGACGAGGCGCTTCACCCCGCCCGGACCGGCGTCCACGACGACCGCCGCGTGCGTCACGCCCGGCTGGGTGGCCAGGGCCGACTCGACCTCGCCCAGCTCGACCCGGTAACCGCGGATCTTGACCTGGTCGTCGGTGCGGCCGAGGAAGTCCAGGTTGCCGTCGGCCCGCGCGCGCACCAGGTCCCCCGTGCGGTACATGCGGGTCCCTGGCGGTCCGTACGGGTCGGCGACGAACCGCTCGGCGGTCAGGCCGAACCGGTCGTGGTAGCCGCGGGCCAGGCCGACACCCGCGATGTAGAGCTCACCGGGCGAGCCGGGCGGCACCGGTCGCAGGCGCGCGTCCAGCACGTACGCCCTGGTGTTCCAGATCGCCTTGCCGACGGTCGCCGTCTCGCTGTCCTCGGTGGACGCGCCGAGCGTGTTGATCGTGTACTCGGTGGGCCCGTACAGGTTGTAGCCGTACGTGCCGGGCGTCTCGCGCAGCCGCTGCCACACCGATTCCGGCACGGCCTCGCCGCCGAGCAGCACCAGCGCGGGCACGTGGCCCTCCAGCAGGCCCTCTTCGATGAGCAGCTGGGCGTAGGTCGGGGTCACGTTGACCACGTCGACCAGGTGCTCGTCGCAGTACGCCACCAGGGCCGCCGCGTCCCGGCGCAGCTCCTCGTCGCACACGTGCACCTCGTGGCCCTCGACCAGCCACAACAGCTCTTCCCACGACATGTCGAACGCGAACGACACGGTGTGCGCGATGCGCAGCCGCCGACCGCCGGCCGCCGCGATGGCGGGTGCGAAGATCGCCTGCTGGTGGTTGAGCTGCATGTTCGTCAGGCCGCGGTACGGCGTGACGACGCCCTTCGGCCGCCCGGTCGAGCCGGACGTGTAGATCACGTACGCCGGGTGGTCCAGCGAGAACGTCGGCCACTCGACCTCGTCGGGCGCGTCGGGCAGGTCGTCCACGCACACCGCGTCCGGCACCAGCCCGACCGCCGTGGTCGACAGCACGCACAGCGGCTTGGTGTCCTCGATCATCAGCAGCAGCCGGTCGGCCGGGTGGTCGAGGTCGAGCGGCAGGTAGGCGGCCCCGGTGCGGAGCACCGCGAACAACGCCACCACCATCTCGATCGTGCGCGGCAGCGCCAGCGCGACGACCCGTTCCGGCCCCGCGCCCCGGCTGATCAGCAGCCGGGCCAGGGCGTCGATCCGGTCCTGGAGCTCGGCGTAGGTGAGCCGCTGGTCGCCGAACACGAGCGCGGTCGCGTCCGGTGTCCGGCGGGCCTGCGCGACGAGCAGGTCGGCGATGGTCTCGGAGACCACCGGGTTGGCGCTGGCGTCCCACTCGGCCTCCAGCGCGCGCCGTTCGCGGTCCGGCAGCACGTCGAGCGTGCCGAGCAGCGCGTCCGGCGACTCGACCAGCCGGCGCAGCACGGTGGTGTAGCGGGTGAGCAGCGCCTCGGCGGCGTCGGCGGCGAAGATGTCCGGGCGGGACGCGAGCGTGACGCGGGTGCGCGCGCCGGGCGTGATGATGAGCGTGAGCGGGAAGTGCGTGCCATCCACATTGGACACTTCGAGCACGCCGTGCCGGGCCGCGAACTCGCCCTGGCGGTCGTCGCCGTCGCCGGTGCGCAGCACGAACAGCGTGTCGAACAGCTGCCGGTGCCCGGCCTCCTGCTGGATCTCGCCGAGGCCGACGTGCTCGTAGGCCATGAGCGCGGTCCGCTCGGCCTGGATGCGCCGCAGGAGTTCCAGCACGGTCTCGCGCGGGTCGACCGCGATGCGGGTGGGGATGGTGTTGAGGAACATGCCGATCACGTGCTCGACGCCGTCGACCTCGACCGGGCGGCCCGCGACGGCGGTGCCGAACACCACGTCGTCCCGGCCGACCTGGCTCGCGAGCACCATCGCCCACGCGGCGTTGAACACCGCGTTCGCGGTCAGGCCGTACCGCCGGGCCTGCGCCCGGATGCGGTCGGTCAGCTCCTCGGTCAGCTCCTGGTGGAACTCGGCCGGGATGACCGGCTCGCGTGAGCGGTCGACGGGCGCGACCAGGGTCGGCTCGCGCAGCCCGGACAACGCGGTGCGCCACGCCCGCAGCGCCGCGTCGTGGTCCTGGCGGGCCAGCCACGCGAGGTAGTCGCGGTAGGTGCCGGGCGGCGGGAGTTCGGCGTCGACGTCGCGGTACAGCTCCAGCAGCTGCTCCAGGAACAGCCACGCCGACCAGCCGTCCCACAGGATCAGGTGGTGCGTGATGACGAGCCGGTCGCGGCCGTCGGGCAGGCGCAGCACCAGGAACCGGCACAGCGGCGGCGCGGCCAGGTCGAACCGCTCGCGCCGGTCGGCGGCCAGCAGCCGCGGCACGTCGGCGTCCTCGGCGTCGACCACGCGCAGCGGGATCTCCAAGCCGGGCGCGATGAACTGCACGGGTGACGGCACGCCGTCGCTGGTGAACCCGGCGCGCAGGCTCGGGTTGCGCTCCAGGAGCGCGGCGCCCGCGCGGCGCAGGCGTTCGACGTCCAGCCGGCCGGCGAAGTCCATCGTCTCCTGGGAGAGGTAGACGTCGAGCGCGCCGGTGTCGTAGCTGGAGTGGAAGTACAGGCCTTCCTGCAACGGCGAGAGCGGCCAGACGTCCTCCGCCTCGGGCAGGGCGGCGCGCTGCTCGTCCGTCAGCACGAGCAGCGGCGCGTCGTCGGCGGTGTCCGCCGTGGTCTCCACGGCGGCCAGCGCGGCGACCGTGCGGTGTTCGAACACGTCGCGCGGGCTGATCTCGATGCCCAGCCTGCGGGCCCGGCTGGACACGGCGATGGACGTGATGCTGTCGCCGCCGAGCACGAAGAAGTCGTCGTCCACGCCGAGGTCGGCCAGGCCGAGCACGTCGCCGAACACCTCGCACAGCAGGCGTTCCCGGTCGTTGCCCGGCGCACGGCGTTCGGTCTTCGCCAGGGTCGGCGAGGGCAGCGCGTTCTGGTCGAGCTTGCCGCTGGGGGTGAGCGGGAAGTCGGGCAACGCCACGATCGCGTGCGGGACCATCGCGGCGGGCAGGGCGGCGGCGATGCCGGTCCGCACCGCGTCGAGGTCGACGTCGGCCGGTGTCACGTAGCCGAGGAGCTGGTTGTCCCGGGCGATGACGGCGGCCCGCCGGACGCCGGGCTGCGCGACCAGCGCGGACTCGACCTCGCCCAGCTCGATCCGGTTGCCGCGCACCTTGACCTGCCGGTCGGTGCGGCCGAGGTAGACCAGCACGCCGTCCGGGCGGCGCACCACCAGGTCGCCGGTGCGGTACATGCGTTCGCCGGGCGCGCCGAACGGGTTGGCGACGAACCGCTCGGCGGTGAGCCCGAACCGGCCGTGGTAGCCGAGGGCGAGCTGGACGCCCGCCAGGTACAGCTCGCCCGGCACACCGGTCGGGACGGGCCGCAGGAACGGGTCGAGCACGTGCAGCTGCGTGTTCCAGACCGGACGGCCGATCGGCACGGCCGGGTCCGGTGCGGCGTCGTACTCGAAGTACGTGACGTCGACGGCGGCTTCCGTGGGGCCGTAGAGGTTGTGCAGCGGCACGGCGGTGAGCGCGAGCCACCGGGCGGCCACGTCGCCGGTCAGCGCCTCGCCGCTGCTGAACGCGCGGCGCAGGCTCGCCGACCACGCCGCGTCCTCGTGCACCTCGGGGACGCCGACGAACGCGGCCAGCATCGACGGCACGAAGTGCAGCGTCGTGATCCGCTCGCGGCGGATCAGGTCGGCGAGGTAGGCGGGGTCGCGGTGGCCGTCCGGCTTGGCCAGCACAACGGCCGCGCCCTCGCACAGCGCCCAGAAGAACTCCCACACCGAGACGTCGAAGCTGGAGGGCGTCTTCTGCAGCACGCGGTCGTCGGCGGTGAGGCCGTACTCGTGCTGCATCCAGGCCAGCCGGTTCACGATCGCGCGGTGCGTGACGACGACGCCCTTGGGCCGACCGGTCGAGCCGGACGTGTAGATCAGGTAGGCGGGCTGGTCGGGGTGCGGTGCGGGGAGGTCGACCGGCGGGGCCGCGCTGTCGGCGCAGTCCTCGGGCCGGACGACGGTGGTCGCGCCGGAGTCGGCCAGCATGAACTCGACGCGTTCGGCCGGGTAGTCGAGGTCCAGCGGCAGGTAGGCGGCGCCCGCCTTGAGCACGCCCAGCAGTGCCACCAGCAGCTCGGCGGACCTCGGCACGGCGACGCCGACGACGTGGTGGCCGCGGAGCCTCCGGGCCAGGGCGGTGGAGCGCCGGTCGAGTTCGGCGTAGGTGAGGGTGACGTCGTCGTAGACGACCGCGACGGCGTCCTGGGTGCGGGCGGTCTGGTCGGCGATCCGGCTGACGAGCGTGCCCTCCGGCACGTCGGCGGCGGTCGCGTTGAGCCGCGCCAGCCACTCGGCTTCGGCGTCGGAGACGAGGTCGAGGCTCGCCACCGGCCGGTCGGGGGTGGTGGCGAACGAGGACAGCAGCCGGACCAGCCGTTGGGCGAGGGAGGCCACCTCGGCGTCGGGGAGGCGGTGCTTGAGGCGCAGTTCGATGCGCTCGCCGGGGAGGGCGATCAGGGCCAGCGGGTAGTGCAGCTGGTCGCGGATCTCGACGTCGTCGACCACGTCGGGGAAGTTCTCGACCACGACGAGGGTGTCGAACAGCTCGCCGTGCCCGGTGACGCGCTGGATCTCGGCGAGGCCGAGGTGCTGGTGGTCCAGCAGCCGCGCCTGCTCGCTCTGCAGGTGCTGGAAGGTGGTCGCCAGGCTGTCCGCCCCCTGCCAGCGCTGGCGGACGGGGACGGTGTTGATGAACAGGCCGACGGCGTTCTCGATGCCCGGCACCTCGGCCGGCCGCCCGGCCACGGTGGTGCCGTAGACGACGTCGGCCCGTCCGGTGAGACCGCCGAGCAGCAGGCCCCACGCGCCGTGCAGGACGGTGCTGAGCGTGAGGCCGCGCCGCCGCGCCTCCCCCAGGAGCGCCGCGCTCAGCTCGGCGGGCAGCCGCACGCGGTGCTGCCCGTGGCGCGGCGAGACCTCGAACTCGCCGACCGGCACCGCTTCGCGGGCGTCCCCTCCCAGGGGACCCCTGCTTTCATTCTGCCGGCCAGGTCCGACGATTCCGGGCCGCGCGGGTGAGGTTGTGGACAGGCCGGCGATCCTGGTCGGTTCGTCCACATCGGACAGGGCCGCGCGCCACGCCTCGTGCGCCGCGTCGCGGTCACGGCTCGCCAGCCACGCGAAGTATCGCCGGTGGTCGACCGGTTCCACCCGGCCGCCGACCAGCTCACGCCGCAGCAGCCCGACCGACCACCCGTCCAGCAGGATGTGGTGCAGCGTCAGCACCAGCCGGTCACCGTGCCGGGCCGCGCGCATCAACGGCGGCCGGGACAGGTCGAACGGCTCGGCCCGTTCGGCCGCCAGCACGGCCTCGACGTCGTCACCCGCCGGGTACTCGCGCCACGGCAGGACCAGGCTCTCGGCGATCACCTGCTCCACGCGCCCGCGATCGGTCTGGCGGAAACCCGCCCGCAGCAACGGGTGCCGGTCCAGCAGCCCCTGCACGGCGTCCCGGTCGACGTCCAGGCTCAGCACTTCCTGCACCACGTACGAGTCGTCCTCGTCGTACTGCGCGTGGAAGAAGAAGCCCTCCTGCAACGGCGACGCCGGCAGCACGTCCGACGAGAACCCGTCCAGCGAGACCTCGTCGGCGCCGGCCACCCGCGCGACCCGCGCCAACCCGGCCACGGTCCGGTGCTCGAACACCTCGCGCGGGGTGAACTCCAGGCCCGCGGCACGCGCCCGCGACACCAGCTGCATCGTGACGATGCTGTCGCCGCCCAGCTCGAAGAAGTTGTCGTGGATCCCGGGCGTCAGCCCGAGCACCGCCTCGACCAGCTCCACCAACGTCCGCTCGACCGGGTTCGTCGCCGGGGCGTCGCCGGCCAGCGCGGTCCAGTCCGGCTCCGGCAGCGCCGCGCGGTCCAGCTTGCCGTTCGGCGTCAACGGCAGCGGCCCGGCCACCGGCACCACCACGGACGGCACCATGTACTCCGGCAGCGCCGAGGCGACGTGCTCCCGCGCGTCGACCGGCGACGCCGTGCCGACCACGTACGCGACGAGCCGCTTCACCCGCCGGTGGTCCTCCCGCACCAGCACGGCGGCCTGCGCGATCCCCGGGTGCGCCATGAGCACGCTCTCGACCTCGCCCGGCTCGATCCGGAAACCCCGGATCTTCACCTGGCCGTCGGACCGGCCCAGGAAGTCGATGTTCCCGTCGGCGCGCCACCGCGCCCGGTCGCCCGTCCGGTACATGCGGGAACCAGGACCGGCGAAGGGATCGGCCACGAACCGCGACGCGGTCAGCGCCGCCTGTCCCCGGTACCCGCGCGCGAGCCCGCGCCCACCGACGTACAGCTCGCCCTCGACACCCACCGGCACCGGTCGCAACGCCGAGTCGAGGACGTAGCAGCGGGTGTTCGGGTCCGGCACGCCGATCGGCACCGGCCCGGTCCAGTCGGGCTGGGCGGCCCACAGCGTGGAGTTCACCGTGGCCTCGGTCAGGCCGTACGCGGCGACGACGCGCAACCGCCGCGCCCACCGGGCGATCAGCTCGGTCGGCACGGTCTCCGTGCCGACGATCAGCACCGCGCCCTCGGGCAGCTCGCACTCCGGCGGCAGCGCGGCGACCAGCGACGGCGGCAGGATCATGTGCGTGGCCCCGTGCGCGGCGATGTAGGAGGTCAGCTCCTCGCCCGCGACCCGCCGGTGCGACGGCACGACGACCGCGCGCCCGCCGACGCCGAGCGACATGCACAGGTCCCACACGGCCACGTCGAACCCGACGGACGCGAACTGCACGACCCGGCTGTCCGGTGTGATCCCGATCCGGTCCAGCGCGGTCGCGATGAGGCTCCCGATGCCCTCGTGCGTCACCACGACGCCCTTGGGCCGCCCGGTCGAGCCGGACGTGTAGATCACGTACGCCGCCTGGTCCAGCGCGATGTCCAGCCCCAGATCGGAGCCGTCATCGGGCAGCTCGAACCGGGTGTCCGGCGTGATGACGAGCTTCGCGCCCGCGTCGGCGACCATGTAGTCGACCCGGTCGCGCGGGTGGTCGAGGTCCAGCGGCAGGTAGGCCGCGCCCGCCTTCATCACCGCGAGCAGCGTGACGACCAGGTCGGCCGACCGGGGCAGGGCCACGCCCACGACGTCCTCGGTCCCCACGCCCGAGGCGACGAGCGCGCGGGCGAGCCGGTTCGCGGCGACGTTCAGCTCGGCGTAGGTCAGCGTGACGTCCTCGCACACCACCGCCACGGCGTCCGGGCGCAGCGCGGCTTGGCGCTCGACCGCGCCGGGCCACGTCACCTCGTCCACCTCGCGCGGCGACGTGCCGAGGTCCAGCAGCCGCGCGCGTTCCTCGTCGTCCACCAGGTCGATCGACGCCACCGGCTGGTCGGGGTCGGCGTCGAGCACGCGCAGGAAGCGGCGCTGGTGGTCGGCCAGCTCCTCCGGCGTGCACACGGCGGCGTTCGCCTCGAACGTCACGACCAGCCTGCCGTCGGCGCGTTGCAGGAACGACGTGGTCAGGTCGTTGACCGGGCCCAGCGACAGCATGTGGAACGCGGGGTCGAGGTCGGCGAAGCCCATCTCGCGGCCGAAGCCCAGGTAGTTGACCGTGGGTCCGACCAGCTCGGGGATGCCGTCGCGCAGGCCGAGCTCGCGGGCCAGGTCCTCGCCGCGGTACGCGCTGCGCGGGACGACCTCGCGGATCTCGCGGTCGACGTCGGCGATCAGGCCGGTGACGGTGCTGTCCGGCCGTACGGTGACGCGCAGCGGCAGCACGGTGGACGCCATGCCGGGCGTGACCCGGCTGACCGCGTCGCGCCGACCGGTCACCGGCATGGCCAGCACCAGGTCGGACGCGCCGGTCACGCGGTGGGTGTAGGTGGCGACGGCGGCGATGACCTGCCGCGACGTCAACGGGTTCGGCAGCTCGACGGTGCGGCGGATGACCTCGCGCACCTGCCCGGCCGCCCGCGGCACGAGCCGCACCGGCTCGGGGTGGTCGGCCATCTTCGCGTGCCAGAACGCCCGGTCTTCTTCGCGGGCCGCCGAGTCGCGGTAGGCGAGGTCGGCGTCGACCAGCGCCTCGACCGGCTTGGGCTGTGGCTCCGCGCCGCCCTCGTACAGCTCGCCGGCCCGGCGGGTGATCAGCACGCAGCCGTAGGCGTCGACCACGAGGTGGTGGTAGCGCTGGTACCAGAGCACGTGGTCGTCGGCGATGCGCAGCAGCGCGTGGTGGAACAGCGGGCCGGCGGCGATGTCCGTCAACCGCGCCATGTCGTCGTCCATCCACGCCCGCGCGTCGGCGAGCGAGTCGAACGACAGCAGCGTCACGTCGGTGGTCGGTGCGACGGGGACCTGCCCGGCCTCGGTGAACCGGACGTGCAGCGCGCCGGTCTCGCCGATCACCTGCCGGACGGCCGCCTCCAGCCGGTCGTGGTCGACCGGTCCGCGCAGCTCCAGGTACCAGGCGACGTTGTAGACGGGGTTGTCGGGCTCCAGCTGCTGTGCCAACCAGACACCGGTCTGAGCACCGGTCAAGGGCAGCGCCATGGTCAACTCCTGTTCCTTCCCGACTTCCCGCACACACACCGCGGGTGGGGATGCACGACGGCACCCCCACCCGCGGTGGACCGTCGACTAGTTCTTGATCGCTTCGAGCAGCGGCACGACCTGCTCGATGCCGTAGGGCACGCTCAGCACCGTGTTGAACGACATGGCCGCGCCGATCGGCGGGTCCATGTAGGTGAGGAACAGGTCGCGCTTCTCGCTGACGACCTTGAGCCGCTGGTAGGCGGGCACGGACTTGATCCGGTCCCAGGCGCTCTGGTCGAACATGATCCACACCAGGCGGTCGGCGTCGAGCAGGTCGAACCGCTCCTCGCTGAACTCCGCCACGTTCATCTGGCCCGCGAGCTTGCCGATCTCGTCGACGAGGGTGAAGCCCAGCTCCTTCATGAAGATGGCCTTCGGGTCGGTCGGCGCGAACGCGGAGTACTGGCCGGGCTTGAAGCTGTCGGCCACCACCATCGTCTTGCCCGCCCACTCCGGGTGCGCGGCCTTGGCCTCGCCGAACTTCTTCGCCACGCCGTCGATCAGCGCCTGCGCTTCCTTCTCCTTGCCCAGCGCCCTGCCGATGTGCAGGGTCTGGTCCTGCCACGGCGCGGCGTAGTCCGGGAACGCCTTGGGCTGCGCGACCACGGGCGCGATCTTGGACAGCGTGTCGTACTGCTCCTGCTTCATGCCGGAGTAGACCGCGAGGATCAGGTCGGGCTTGAGCGCGGCGACCTTCTCCAGGTTGTACTCGTCGCGCTCGCCGACGATCTCCGGCTGGGTGGAGCCCCAGAGGTCCTTGGTCCACGGCCAGTTGCCGAACGGCCGCTCCTTGAACCAGTCCACGACGCCGACCGGCTTGACGCCCAGGGCCAGCACGGGCTCCTGGTCGGACAGGCCGAGGGTGACGACCTTCTTCGGCTCGCTCTTGATCTCGGTGGTGCCGTACTTGTGCTCGACCGAGACCGGGAACGCGCCGGTGGAGGCCGCGTTGGTCGGGCTCGTCCCGCCGGAGCCGGCGTCGCCGCCGCCCCCGCAGGCGGCCAGCGCCAGCGCTGCGGCCGACACGGCCGCGACCAGCTTGAACTTCGTGGACATCACAGGGTTTCCCTTTCGGAGGCGCGGCGGCGCGCCGCTGTACCAGGTTAGGTTTGCGTAACCTAACAAACTGCGAGGCGTTTCAGCTCACCCGTGAGACGCTGATCGCGTATTCGGGCGGCGAGGGCACTGCCGTCGTGCGGCGGCCGAGCACGGACCGGAGGATCTCCCCCACCCGCACGGAGGTGTTGGACAGCAACGACGACGAGATGCCGTGGGTGTGCTCGGTGCCGCCCTGGAGGTAGAGGCCGGCCAGCAGGTCGTCGTCGGTGTCCAGGCGGTAGTCGCGGCCGACGCTGAGCCTGCCGTGCGCGTCGCGGGCGCAGCGCCCGGCCAGCTCGCCCAGCAGCCCGGTCGGGTCGGCCTCGCGGTAGCCGGTGGCGTAGACGATCGCGTCGGCGTCGAGCACGTCGCGCGCGCCGGTGCTCAGCGACTCGACGGTCACGACCACACCGTCACCGCGGTCGTCCAGCTCGGCCACGCGGGAGAGGTTGAGCAGCCGCAGCCGCTGCTCGCCCAGCACCTTCTCCCGGTAGACCCGCCGGTACAGCTCGGCGATCAGCTCGTTGTCGACCACCGCGTAGTTGGTGTTGCCGTGGTAGTCCATCAGCTTGCGCTTGACCTGCTCGGGCGCGGCGAAGTAGTCGTCGACGGCGGCCGGGTCGAAGATCCGGTTCGCGAAGGGGCTGTCGTCCGCCGGGCTGTAGCCGTAGCGGGCGAACACCGCGCAGACCTCGGCGGTCGGGAACCGCTCGTGCAGGAACGCGGTGACCTCGGCGCCGCTCTGCCCGGCGCCGACCACGACGAGCCGGCGCGGGTCGGCCAGCGACTCGACGCGGTGCAGGAAGTCCCGGTTGTGCCAGACCCGCTCGGACGGCCGGACGCCCTCGGGCAGGGCCGGGCGCAGGCCGGTGGCCAGCACCAGGTTGCGGGCGCGGCGCACCTCCACCTCACCCGTCGACGTGCGCGAGACGACGTCGAAGTGCGTGATCACGCCGTCCTCGGCCACCGGCCGCACGTCCACCACGTCGTGGTCGTAGGACACCAGGTCGTCGACGCGGCCGGCGGCCCACTCGAAGTAGTCGTGGAACTCGACCCGCAGCGGGAACAGGTTCTTGTGGTTGATGAAGTCGACCAGCCTGTCCTTGCTGTGCAGGTAGCTCAGGAAGGTGAAGGTGCTGTTCGGGTTCCGCAGCGTCACCAGGTCCTTGAGGAACGAGACCTGCATGGTCGCGTCGTCGATCAGCATCCCGCGGTGCCAGCCGAACCGGGGCTGGCGTTCCAGGAAGTGGGCGGTCACCACGTCTTCGGCACGCGCGTTGGCGTTGTACTCGGTGACGGCGATCGCGAGGGCCAGGTTGGACGGCCCGAAGCCGACGCCGAGGACGTCGAAGACTGGTGGCTGTGGCATGGCTGTCCCATCGGTGCGAGAACAAGGCGTGATCGAACTTTGGTTACCCTAACCTAAGTTGATCCTCCGCGGGAGTGATCCAGGCCTCTCTTCTGATTAGGGTAGCCTCACCTAGCACTCAGCGGAAGGCGGGCACAGGGGTGAAAACCGACCTCAGGACCGACGTCCTCAAGGGCGCGGTGACCGGGCAGTGGAGGTCGGTGACCGTCGCGTCGGCGCTCGGCGCGGCGCACCAGACCGGTGAGGCCGCCGTGCCGCTCCTGATCGGCGTGGTGATCGACGAGGCGGTGCGCACCGGCGCGAGCGAGCGGCTGGTGCTCTGGATCGGCGTGCTGGCCGCGGTGTTCGTGGCGCTGTCGTTGAGCTTCCGCTTCTCCTTGCGCAGCGGGGAGAAGGCGTCGCACCAGGCCGCGCACGAGGTGCGGTCGACGTTGGCCGCGCGGGTGCTGTCGGCGGACGGCGGCGCGGCGCACGGCCGGTTGTCCGGGGAGCTGGCGAACATCGCGACCAGCGACGCGCAGCGCGTCGGGCAGGTGAACCTGGCGTTGCCCATCGCCTTCTCCGCGGTGATCGGCGTGCTGGTGGGCGCGGTGGCGTTGCTGCGGGTGTCCTGGGTGCTCGGGCTGCTGGTGCTGGTGGCCGCGCCGGTCCTGCTCGGCTTGGCGCACGTGCTCGGCAAACCACTCGAACGGCGCAGCGACGCCGAGCAGGACCGGGCCGCGCTGGCGTCCGGGGTCGCGGCCGACCTGGTCGCCGGGCTGCGGGCGTTGAAGGGCATCGGCGCGGAGGCCACGGCGGCGCGGCGGTACCGGGTGACCAGCCGGTCGTCCATGGAGGCCGCGATCCGCGCGGCCGGGTCCCGGGCGTGGCTGGACGGGTCGATGCTGGCGATGACCGGCGTGTTCCTGGCGATCGTGGCGCTGGTCGGCGGGCACCTGGCCGCGTCGGGGACGATCACCGTCGGCCAGCTGGTGGCCGCGGTCGGGTTGGCGCAGTTCCTGCTGTGGCCGTTGTCGATCTTCTCGTGGGTCAACGGGCTGCTGGCGCAGGGCCGGGCGTCGGCCGCGAGGGTCGCCGAGGTGCTGGCCGCTCCCCCGGACGTGCCGCCGGGTTCGTCGTCCCTGCCGACGCCGGTGGCCGGGCGGGTGGAGCTGACCGACGTGGTGTCCGGGTCGTTGCGCGGCGTGTCGTTCACCGCGGCACCCGGCGAGCTGCTCGGTGTGGTGGCGCGTGATCCGGCGGACGCCGTGTCCTTGCTGGCCGTGCTCGCGCGGGAGGTGGACCCCTCCGGCGGCACGGTGGCGCTGGACGGCGTGCCGCTGTCCACTGTGGAAGGTTCGGCGCTGCGGGCGGCGGTGCTGGTCGCGGCGCACGACGCGGACCTGTTCGAGGGGTCGGTGCGGGACAACGTCGCGGCCGGTGGGGCGAGGCTCCACGAAGCCTTGGACGCGGCACGGGTGGACGACGTGGTGCGGGCGTTGCCCGACGGGTTGGACACGGTGATCTCGGCACGTGGCCGGTCGCTGTCGGGCGGCCAGCGGCAGCGGGTGGCGCTGGCGCGTGCCCTGGCCGCCGCTCCCCCGGTGCTGGTGGTGCACGACCCGACGACCGCGGTGGACGCGGTGACGGAGGTGTCGCTGGCCGCCGGGATCAAGCGGGTGCGGGCCGGGTCGACGACGATCGTGGTGGCCACGAGCCCGGCGCTGCTGGCGGCGGCGGACCGCGTGGTGTTCCTGGCTTCCGGTGCGGTGGTCGCCGATGGCACGCACGCGGACCTGGTGGCGGACGAGGACTACCGACTGGTGGTGTTGAGCTGATGGGCACGAGCCCGACGACCCGTGGCGCCGACCACCTCCCGACCACAACTACCGAACTGGCGGTGTCGAGCTGATGCGCGAGTTGTTGGCGACCGCGTCCGGCGCGCGGACCTGGGCCGCGGTCGGCGAACTGGTGCGACCGCGCCGCGCGTTGGCGTTGGGCGCGCCGCTGGTGCTGCTGGCGGGCACCGCGGTCGGGTTGCTCACCGCGCCCGTACTCGGTCGGATCGTGGACGTGGTGGGCGCGGGGTCGTCCGCCATCACGTGGCTCGTCGTGGTCCTGGTGCTGGTCGCGGTCGTCCAGGGCGTGTCGACGGCGTTCGGCACGTCGTTGGTGGCGCGGCTGGGCGAGGGGATGCTCGCCGACCTGCGCGAGAAGTTCGTGGAACGCGCGCTGCACCTGCCGTTGGAGCGGGTGGAGAAGGCGGGCTCCGGCGACCTCACCTCCCGGGTGACGCGGGACGTGCAGGTGATCGCCGACGCGGTGCGCAACGCGCTGCCGGTGATGGCGCGCTCCGCGCTGACCATCGGGTTGACCGTGGTCGGCATCGCGGTGCTGGACTGGCGGTTCCTGATCCCCGTGCTGCTGGCGATGCCGATCCACGTGCACACCGTGCGCTGGTACGGCGGGCGTGCGGTGAAGCTGTACGCGGCGCAGCGCGTGGCCGTCGGCGTGCAGCAGCAGCAGTTGCTGGACTCCATCGGCGGTGCGGCGACCGTGCGGACGTTCGGGTTGGCCTCGGCGCACGTGGCGCAGGTCCGGTCGCGGTCGCAGGCGGCGGTGGACCTGGCGTTGCGCGGCATCCGGCTGCTGACCCGGTTCTACGGTCGGCTGAACGCGGCCGAGTTCATCGGGCTGGCCGGCGTGCTGGTGACCGGGTTCTGGCTGGTCGGCGCCGGTTCGGCGTCGGTGGGCACGGCAACCGCCGCGGCGCTGTACTTCCACAGCCTGTTCAACCCGATCAACGCCGCCCTGGCGCTGGCCGACGACGCGCAGGCCGCCACCGCGTCGCTGTCCCGGCTGGTGGGCGTGTCCGACGAGCCGATGCCCGTGCTGGAGGGCCGGGTGCGGCCGGCGGACACCACGATCAAGCTGGCCGGCGTCTCCTACTCCTATGTGGACGGTCATCCGGTGTTGCGGGACGTCGACCTGGAGCTGGCCGCCGGTGAGCGGGTCGCGCTGGTCGGCGCTTCCGGCGCGGGCAAGACCACGTTGGCGAAGCTGATCGCGGGCGTGCACGAGCCGACCACCGGGTGCATCGGCATCGGCGGCGTGGAGCTGGCGTCGGCGGTGCGGTCGGTCGCGCTGATCACCCAGGAGGTGCACGTCTTCGCCGGTCCGCTGGCCGACGACCTGCGGCTGGCCCGCCCGGAGGCCACCGACGACGAGATCACGGCGGCGTTGGCGCGGGTCGGGGCGCTCGGCTGGGCCTCCGCGCTGCCGTCGGGCCTGGAGACCGTGGTCGGCGAGGGCGGGCATCGGTTGACCGTGGCGCAGGCGCAGCAGCTGGCCTTGGCCCGGCTCGTGCTGGCCGACCCGCCGGTGGCGATCCTGGACGAGGCGACCGCGGACGCGGGCAGCGCGGGCGCGCGTGAGCTGGAGGAGGCGGCGGCGCGGGCGTTGGACGGGCGGACCGGCCTGCTGGTGGCCCACCGCCTCACCCAGGCCGTGACGGCGGACCGCGTGGTCGTGATGGACGCGGGCCGGGTCGTGGAGAGCGGCACGCACGAGGAGCTGCTCGCCGCGGGCGGCCGTTACGCCGAGCTGTGGGCGGCCTGGTCGGGCACCCGGTCGTAGTGCCGGGCCAGGCCCGGGTCACGCCGCGTCGTGCACCACGACCTTCAGCGCCGACCGGCACGCCGACCTTGATGACGACCGTCTCGGTGGTCGCGACCCACGGCGAGGTGCCGACGTCGTCAGTCACCTTGAACACCGTCACGACCGCGCTCGCCGGCGAGGCGAAAGCCGACATCAACAGGACTTCAACGGAAATGCCGCCGTGGCAACGATTCCGCCACCCTCGCGCGGCTGGAGGCGCAGGGCACCGCCGTGCGCGGCCATGATCGTGTCCACGACGGCCCGCGCCCGAACCGGTGCGGTCGCGGCCACCCCGGCGGGGCGGCGGGGCCCGACCGGTGCCGTGGCGCCGGCACCCTGGCCACGAGCTCCTCGAACGCGAACGGCTTCGGCAGGTAGTCGTCCGCGCCCAGGTCCAGCCCCGCTACGCGCGACCGCACGTCCACCGCGCCGGTCAGCACGCGCACCGCGCCCTGCCACCGTTCGACGACGGCACGGCGCGGCACACCTCGTCGCCGCGCACCTCCGGCGGGACCGGTCCAGCACCCTCACCGACGCCCTCCCTGCCAGGAGGCGCCAGTGAACACCGGCCGCCATCAACAGGGCATGAACACCGGGTCGGACATGAACACCGGGTCAGAACAGCACGATCACCAGGATGATCGCGAGGACCACCGCGATCACGGTCGGGATGGTCGCGGGCGACCTGCGGTAGTGCCGCTCCACCGACGTGGTGCGGAACCAGCTGTGCGGCAGGCGGCGACGATGTCTTTCAACCCAAGGCATGTCGGCTCCCAACGTCGTTTCGTCCCTTGACGATCACGGGGGTGGTACCCGGGAAGCCCTGCCGTTAAGCCGAAACGTGTCCTCGACGACGAAAAACGCCGATCAGCCCGTGCGGCGGGCGACGAAGGTCGTGGGCAGGACGACCGGTTCCCGCGTCGGCGCCGCGCCTTCGAGCCGGGACAGCAGCAGGCGCGCGGCGGCCTCGCCCATCTCCCTCATCGGCTGGCGCACCGTCGTCAGCTCGGCGTGCGCGGCGATCGGTATGTCGTCGAAGCCGACCACCGCGACGTCGTCGGGCACCTTCCGCCCGGCGGCGGTGAGCGCCCTGATCACGCCGAGCGCGGACAGGTCGTTCTGCGCGAAGACGGCGTCGAAGCGCAACCCGGTGGCCATCAGCTTCTCGGTCGCCACCGCGCCGCGGTCGGTGCCGAAGTCACCTTCCACCACCAGCCGCGGGTCGACGTGCACGCCCGCGTCCCCGAGCGCGTCCAGGAACCCGTCCAACCGCTCCCGCACGCACCCGAAGTTCGCCGGCCCGGTCACCACGGCGAACCCCGTGCGGCCGGCCGCGACCAGGTGCTGCGCCGCCGCCTGCGCGCCTTCCCGGTTCGTCGTGCACACCGACGGGAACCCGGGCCGGCTGCCCCGGTCGTCGATCATCACGACGGGCAGCCCCTGGTCGTGCAAGGTCTCGATGTAGCTCAACGTGTCCGGCGGCTCGATCACCAGCAGCCCGTCGAACGCCTTCGCGGACACGTGGCTGGCGAACTGCGCCAACGACTCGGCGCCCCGGTTCACGGTGTAGAGCAGCAGCCCGTACCCCTCGGCCTCCAGCTCGTCCACCGCACCCTGCACCACTTCACCGGTCCACGGCCAGGTCAACGACGGGACCAGCATCCCCACCGTCCTCGCCCGCCCGCGCGCCAACCCGACCGCACGCGCGCTGGGCACGTACCCGACGTCCGCGATCACCTGGCGCACGCGTGCCGCCGTCGCCGCGTCGACGTCCGGCTTGCCGTTGAGGACGCGGGACACGGTCGCCTTGCTCACCTGGGCGCGTTGGGCGACTTCGGCGATCGTGACTCGCACAGTGCACTCCTCGACTCCGGTCGACAGCGACCCCGGAACCGGTACCGAAACCGGTTACGGACACGCAGTCAACCGCTCCGTGCACGCAGCGTCAAGAGTCGGGAAGCGCAGGACGCCGGTCAGGCGCGCCCCGTTCGGGCGTAGACCACGACCCGGGTCAGGAGAGCACCGCACGGCCCGCGGCCGTCAGCTCGGCCCGCACCCACGGCCCGGCCCCGTCGCGTTGCGCCGGGCGGAGCAACCCGGCGTGCGCCAGCTCCCGCGCCGCGCACTGGTCGCTGCACAGCAGCCCGTCGACCTTCAGGTCCGGCTCGCTGCTGCGCGTCACCTCGGCGCGTCCCGCGGCGATCGCGCGCAGCAGTGCGCGTGCCCGGTGGTTCAACTCGTCATCCATGATCTTCACCATCGTCCCCAGAAAGGTGTGCGCTACTCATATCGCCGCGGCACCCGAAAGTCTTACTTCGGTAGGGTCAGGCGCATGGGGACGATCACGGCCGTGAGCCGGAGCGGGGAGTACACGTTCACCAAGCCCAACCAGGACTCGATCACCCTGCTCGCCGGGCTCGGCGTCGAGGGCGACGTGCACCAGGGCGTCACGGTGAAGCACCGCTCACGCGTCCGGCGCGACCCCACGCAGCCGAACCTGCGCCAGGTCCACCTGATGCACGCCGAGCTGCACGACGAGCTGAACGCCTCCGGTTTCCACGTCGAGCCCGGCCAACTGGGCGAGAACGTGACCACGCGCGGTGTCGACCTGCTCGCGCTGCCGACCGGCGCCCGCCTGCACCTGGGCGCCCAGGCCGTGGTCGAGGTGACGGGCCTGCGCAACCCGTGCCCGCAGATCGAGGCGTTCCAGGACGGCCTGCTCAAGGAGGTCGTCGGCCGCGACGAGCACGGCAACGTGGTCCGCAAGGCGGGCATCATGTCGATCGTCCTCGTGGGCGGAGAGATCCGCCCCGGCGACGAGATCCGCGTCGAACTGCCCGCCGCTCCCCACAGCCCACTCGTGCCGGTCTGAGCGGCGGCGAACTCCCCCTCGATCGCCGGCAGCCGGTGCGGCGGTTGACCGGTCGGCCGGTCACCGCGTGGTGTAGAAAGCCTCGTGGTCGATACGCACAACGACGTGAGCGGCACGGTGTCGGGCCCCCTGATCCAGGCACGGGACGTGGTGCTCGCTCCGGGCGCGTCGCACGCCCGGTCCGGCCTGCCGCCGATCGGCCCCGTCACCGGGCGCGACGTGGAGCTGCGGGCCTTGGCCGCGATCCTGGAGCCCGACTCGACCGCCCCGGCCGTCTCCGTGGTCGCGGGCCTGGCGGGCGTGGGCAAGACGACCCTCGTCATCCGTGCGGCGCACGACGCCCGCGCCAAGGAGTGGTTCCCCGGCGGCGTGTTCTTCCTCGACCTGCGGGGCTACGACCCGCACCACGCCGTGCACCCCGAGGTGGCGCTGGCGACGCTCCTGCGCGCGATGGGCGTGCCGCACGAGCAGATCCCCCCGGACCAAGCGGGTCGCGAGATCTTGTACCGCTCGATGCTGAACCACGCCGAACCGACGCTCGTGGTCCTCGACAACGCGTCCTCGACGTTGCAGATCCGGCCGCTGCTGCCCTCGGCCGACCACCGCGTGCTGGTGACCAGCCGGCACACGCTCGCCGACATCACCGGCGCGCGGCTGATCGACCTGGGCGTGCTGGAGCAGGGCGAGGCCGAGGCGTTCGTGCGCACGGCGTTGCGGGCCGCCAACCCGCACGACAACCGCGTCACGAGCCAGCCGGAGGCGGTCGAGGAGATCATCAGGCTCTGCGGCAACCTGCCGCTCGCGCTCACCATCGTGGCCGCGATCCTGGCCGGTGACCCCGACCAGCCGGTGGCCGAGCTGGCCGAAGCGCTCAGCGACAACGTCACCCGGCTGAGCGAGCTCTCGTTCGGCGACAACCTCGGCGTCCGCGCCGCCTTCGACCTGTCCTACCAGCGGCTCACCCCGGACGAGGCACGGCTCTTCCGCATGGTGTCGTTGGACCCCGGCCAACAGGTCAGCACGCACGCCGCGGCGGCCCTGGCCGATCTGAGCGAGAGGGACGCCGCGAAGCTGCTGACCTCGTTGCGGCGGGCGCACATGCTCGAACCCGGTGAACGACGGGGGTGGTTCCGCTACCACGACCTGTTACGCCTGTACGCCGAGGAGCAGGCGGTCGACGAACCCGAACGCGCGGCGGCCGAGGTGCGCCTGCTCGCCTACTACATCGCGGTGGTCGAGCAGCGCAACGTCATGGACTCGTCGGGCCGGTACGCGCGGTGGTTGGAGTCGGAGCGCGGCACCCTGGTCCGGGTGGCCCTGCTCGCCGACAAGCTCGGCCGACCGGAGTCGGCGATGCGCCTGGTGTTCGGGCTGTCCGACTTCCTGCTCCTGCACGGTTACCTGAACGACTGCGACGTGCTGTTCCCGATCGCGCTCACCGCCGCGCGGTCGGTGGGCAACCGCCTCGACGTGGTCTACGCGCTGAGGAACAGCGGAGAGCTGGCGTGGGAGCGCCACGACGACGACAGCGCCCGTGCCCACTACGGCGATCTGCTCGCGGTCAGTCGTGAGGCCGGCAACCCGGTCGGCGAGGCCCTGGCCCGGAGGCGCCTCGGCGCGGTGCTCAGGAGGGCCGGGGACCCGCGCGGCGCCGATGCCCACTTGACGGCCGCGTTGCAGCTGGACCGACGCCTCAAGGACTGGCGCGGCGAGGTCGACACCTTGCTGTTGCTGGGCAAGCTCGCGCGCGAGCGGGGTCGCGACGAGGTGGCGGTGGGCCACTACCTCCGGGTGCTGGAACTCGCCCTCGACCACCACGACCTCGGCCGCGAACGGCGAGTGCTGGCGGCGACGGCGCACGGGCCGCAACGCCGGTCCGCCTTCATGCGCTTGTGGTGGAGCCACGCCGTGAGGGTGTACGTCGGACGCGGGCGGGCCGAACGCGCCCGCGTCCTGGTCGAACTCCTCGGCGGCGCACGCGGCTGACCGGCCCGACTCGCCCCGCACGGCCCGCTCGTGCCGGTCTGGGGCATCCGTCCGACCGGCGTTCACCCCGGGTCGGTCGCCCTGCCTCCCGGCGCGAAAACAGATCGACTTTCCCCGCCGGAACGCGGATTCTTCCCGGCATGCGCAGTGCCGTGGCCGTGACTCCCGTGCAGCTCCCCGAGGTGCTGCTGCACGTCGCCGTCGTGCGCCCGGTGTTCCTGTGGGGCGCGCCGGGCATCGGCAAGTCCTCCCTGGTGCGCGAGTTCGCCGAATCCCTCGGCCTGGACTGCGTCACGCTGCTCGGCACCCAGCTCGCGCCCGAGGACCTGATCGGCGTGCCCGAGCTCGTGAACGGCCGGTCGCGGTTCGCGCCGCCCGAGTCGATCGCCCGCGACGAGCCGTACTGCCTGTTCCTCGACGAGCTGAACGCCTCCTCACCCGAGGTGCAGAAGGCGTTCTACTCGCTGATCCTCGACCGCCGCGTCGGCGCCTACGAGCTACCCGAGGGCTCGGTGGTGATCGGCGCGGGCAACCGGGCCACCGACAACGCCCTCGCCCGGCCCATGGCCTCGGCGCTGGTCAACCGCATGGTGCACGTCCACCTCACGGCGTCGCCGAAGGACTGGCTCGCCTGGGCCGGCGGCGCGGGCATCCACCCATGGGTGCTGGACTACCTGACCCAGCGGCCCGACCACCTCTGGAGCGCGCCGCCGAAGGTCGAGGAGCCGTTCTCCACGCCGCGCGGCTGGCACATGCTGTCCGACGCGCTGCACTCGTACGGCGACGACGTCACCGACGACGTGCTGGGCGTGCTGGCGTTCGGCACGCTCACGTCGTCGCACGCGTCGACGTTCAAGGCGTACGTGAAGACCGTGCGGCACGCGTACGGGCTGGAGGCCGTGCTGCGCGGCGACGTCCGCTGGCCGCACGCGCCCGAGGACCGCGACCTGCTGTACTTCCTGGCCGAGGCGTTCCGGGTGCGGTTGGTCAAGGAGCTGCCCGCGGACAAGGCGCACGCGCCGGCGAACGGCAAGCTCCTGGCGCACCGGGGCAAGGCGCTGCTCGTGGAGCTGGCCGAGCTGTCGCTGGAGATCGCGCAGATGGTGATCGCGGCCGACGAGCACGGCAACTCCGTGCTGCCCGCGTGGTTCCTCGTCGAAGTGACCCGCGACCTGCCCCGGCTGGTCGCCGCACGCGCGTGAAGCGGGCCCGCGTCGACCCGGGCGCGCAGGCGTTCGCCGACGCGTGGCAGCTCACCCGGAGGCACCCGCTGTTCGAGCCGATGGCGATCAGGGCGACCGTCGTCCGCGACGGCGACCGGCCGTGGGCCACCATCGGGACCAACGGCCGCCTGCACGCGCACCCTACCCGGATCGCCGACCGCGACGAGTGGGTGTGGGTGTTCGCGCACTGCCTGCTGCACCTGGGTTTCGACGTGGTCGCGTGCCGCGAGGTGGTGGAGTTCCAGGCGGCGGTGAAGCTCGGCAGGCGGCCGGACTCGTGGGAGGAGTTCGACTGCCTCGACGTGACGCCTCCCGGCCCGAACCCCACCCGGTGGACCGACCGGTTCGCCGCCGGCCTCGCGAACGCGGCAGTGGCGGCGGTGGACATCGCCGGTGGCGCGCGCAGGCAGCTCACCGACCCACGTCCGGCGCGTTCGGTGTGGGAGCTGGCGTTGAGCTGGTTCGTCTCGTCGTACCCCCTGCTCGGCGCGCTGGCGTCGGGCATGAAGGTGGTCGCGGACGCGGACCTGGCGCGTGCCTGGGACATCTCCATCGCCGCGGTCGACGCGTCGGTCGGCGAGATCTACGTCAACCCCCGCGCCCACCTGTCCCGGGCGGAGTGGCGGTTCGTGCTGGCGCACGAGATGCTGCACGCCGCGCTGCGCCACGGCGACCGCGCGGACGGGCGCGACCCGTACCTGTGGAACGTCGCCGCGGACTTCGTCGTCAACGGCTGGCTGGTGGAGATGGGGGTCGGCGTCGCGCCGGACGGCGTCCTGCACGACCCCGAGCTGGCCGGGCTGTCGGTGGAGTCGGTGTACGACCGGATCACCACCGACCTGCGCCGCTACCGCAAGCTCGCCACGTTGCGCGGTCGCGGCTCGGACCTGCTCGGCGATCCCGCCCGGGTGCCCCGGCACACCGCCGACCTGGACGCGTTCTACCGCCGTGCCCTGCTGACCGGCCTGAGCTACCACACCACCGAGCGCGGCCTGCTGCCCGCGGGCCTGGTGGAGGAGATCCGCGCCCTGGAGCAGCCGGCGCTGGACTGGGACGCCCGGCTGGCGCGGTGGTTCGAGGAGCACGTGCCGTCGGTCGGACGCCGCCGCACGTACGCCCGCGCGTCGCGCCGCCAGTCCGCCACGCCGCACATCCCCCGGCCGGGCTGGGTGCGGCCGGAGGAGCTCGAGCGGCGGTCGACGTTCGGCGTCGTGCTGGACACGTCCGGATCGATGGACCCCAAGGTGCTCGGCAAGGCGCTGGGCGCCATCGCCTCGTACGCCTTGGCCCGGGACGTCCCGGCGGCGCGGGTGGTGTTCTGCGACGCGGTCGCCTACGACGCGGGGTACGTGGCGGTGGAGGAGATCGCGGGCCGGGTGCGGGTGCGGGGCCGCGGCGGCACGATCCTCCAGCCCGGCGTCGACCTGCTGGAGCGTGCGGCCGACTTCCCCGACGACGGCCCGATCCTGGTGATCACCGACGGCCGGTGCGACTACGTCCGCGTGCGCCGGGAGCACGCGTTCCTGGTGCCGAAGGGCGCGCGCCTCCCGTTCCGGCCACGCGGCCCCGTGTTCCGGATGACCTGATGCGCGCGCAGCGCTACTCTCCGTGCCCGTGACAGGACTTCTCGCCGACACGGTCGCGCTCGTCACCGGGGCCGGCGGGCTCATCGGGCACGGGATCGCGGTGCGGTTCGCGCAGGCCGGTGCGGCGGTGGTGGCCCACAGCCGGCGAAGTGACGTGTCGGCGCTCGTCGCGGAGATCACCGCGAGCGGCGGCCGGGCGGTCGGGATCCGGGCCGACCTCGCCGAGGAGGACGAGTGCCGGCGGCTGGTGCGCGAGGCGGCCGAGTGGGGCGGTCGGCTGGACGCGGTGGTCAACAACGCGGGCGTGCAACCGGTGCAGGAACTGCCCGGCATGACGGCCGGGCAGTGGCGCGCGGTGGTGGACGTGAACCTCACCAGCGCGTTCTGCTGCACGCAGGCCGCCGCGGAGGTGCTGCCGGCGGGCGGTTCGGTCACCCACATCGCCTCGATCGAGGGCACGCGCCCCGCCGCCGGGCACGCGCACTACAGCGCGTCCAAGGCCGCCCTGATCATGCACGCGCGGTCGGCCGCGCTGGAGTACGGGCCGCGTGGCATCCGGGTCAACACCGTCTCCCCCGGCCTCGTCGACCGTCCCGGGCTGGCCGACGACTGGCCCGACGGGGTCGAGCGGTGGACGAGGGCCGCGCCGCTCGGTCGGCTCGGTCGACCCGAGGACGTTGGTGACGCCTGCGTCTTCCTCGCCTCCCCGATGGCGTCGTGGATCACCGGGAATGACCTGGTGGTGGACGGCGGGATCAGCGCGCGACCCACTTGGTGAGCCATTCCCGGCGCAGTGGAAACGTTAATTCACAGATTACGACATCCCAGTGAGATGGGAATCCGACCGAATACGTGCCACCCGATCGGGTCACCCCGGGGCCATGCGACGAACACGAACCCTCATGGCTTCCCTGTTCGCGTCCGGCCTGCTGGCCGCTCCGCTGATCGCCACCGGCACGGCGTCGGCCGCGCCACCGGAGACGGACCTCGTGCTGGCGGTCTACCAGGAGGAAACCGGCGTCGACAGCACCCGGCTGACCTGCGACCCGGCGGCGGGTGACCACCGCGCGGCGCAGGCGGCGTGCGGTGAGATCGAGGCCGCCGACGGCGACTTCACGCAGTTGGCGGGCACCGAGCCGCAGGTGTGCACCTTCGACTACCGGCCGGTGACCGCGGTCGCGTTCGGCTCGTGGCGCGGCACTCCCGTGCAGTACGTGCAGGAATTCCCGAACCGGTGCGTGATGGAGCAGGAGACGGGCACCGTTTTCTCGTTCTGACCGGCTGACCGGATAATCAACCGACTACCACGACGACCCTGCGGCCGAAACACCGGCCGCGGGGTCGTCATACATTTTTCACCTATTCCGCGCCACCGCGCGAACGGCGGGCGCGGGCCGGGATCGTTGTCGTTGAGAAGGAGGTTAGGCCGCGGCCACGGGGGTAGCTGGGTAGGGAGAGCACGCCGACCTTGAGGAGTCAGTCGTGGACGAGAACCAGGTGGGTGCGGTCCGCGAGACCGCCGGACAGGAGGGCGCGGCCGTGGCGCAGCACGCCAGGCAGGCGGCCGGGGACGTGCGTTCGACCGCGCGCGAGCAGGTCGGGCAGGTGGCCCACGAGGCGACGGGCCAGGCCAAGCACGCGGTGCACGACATGCGGGAACGGGTCGCGACCGAGGCCGAGGAGCAGGCGCGGCGGGTGTCGCGGCAGATCGACCGGATCGCCGACGAGCTGGGCACCATGGCCGACGGCTCGGGTCCCGATTCGCTGACCGCGGGCGCGTTGCGCCAGGTCTCCGACGCCGGTCGGCAGGCGGCGCGGTACCTCGACGAACGGGGTGCGCGCGGGCTGCTCGACTCGGCGCAGGACTTCGCGCGGCGCAAGCCGGGGACGTTCCTGATCGGCGCGGCGGTGGCCGGTTTCCTGGTCGCACGCGCGGCGAAGAGCATGAGCGCCGGCGACCAGCAGCAGCCGCGGTACCCCCAGCGCGGCTACGCCGACCAGACGACGACGCCGGTGACCACGTCCTCGACCACGCCGACCGCCGTGCCGACGCCGAGCTCGACGCCGTCCTCGCCGTCGCCGGTGCCGTCCGAGTACGGCACGCCGTCGCCGCGCGCCCCTTACCAGCCGGAGGGATCGCCGTATGTCCAGCGCTGAGACCCGCTTGACCGATGGCCGGGTGCCGCAGGTGCAGGGCCACGTGCCGGAGAGCCGCACGCCGAGCGGTGCGATGCCGGCGAGCGGTGCGACACCGCCTCCGGGAGCCGTGCCGCCGATCGAGGACGAGCCCTCGTTGGGCCAGCTCGTCGGCGAGCTGACCGAAGACCTGTCCCGGCTCATGCGCCAGGAGCTCGAACTCGCCAAGGCCGAGATCCGGCAGGAAGCCGGCAAGGCGGGCAAGGCCGCCGGGATGCTCGGCGCGGCCGGTTTCGCCGGGTACATGACCGCGGTCCTGCTCAGCCTCGCGCTGGCGTTCGGCCTGGCGACGTTCATGGGCCTGGGCTGGGCGACCCTCGTCGTCGCCGTGCTGTGGGGCATCGCCGGGTTCGCCCTGTTCTCCACCGGCCGCTCCCGGCTGCGCCAGGTGAACCCGAAGCCGGAGCGCACCATCGAGACCTTGAAGGAGGACGCGGAATGGGCCCGTCACCCGACCAAATAAGGCACGACATCGACCGGACCCGCGCCGAGCTGGTGGCGGACGCCAACCGGATCGTCGACCACGCCAGGCCGCGCAACATCGCGCACCGCCGGGCCGACCGGGTCCGACACCGGATGAGCACGTTGAAGGAGCGAGTCATGGGCACGGTTCCGGAGACCGCCTCGACCGTGCAGGACCGCACGGCGGGCATGGCGTCCACCGTGGGCGAGAAGGCGCAGGGCGCCGCGTCCACCGTCGGGGACAAGGCGCAGCACGCCGCGTCCGCGGTCGGCGAGAAGGCCCAGGAGGCCGCGCACGCCGTGCAGCAAGCGCCTGAGCAGGCACGACAACAGGCACGCGGCAACCCGCTGGCGGCGGGCCTGATCGCGTTCGGCGCGGGTGCGCTGGTCGCGACCCTGATCCCGGCGACGCGGGCCGAGCAGGACGCCGTGCGACAGCTCAGCGAACGCGCCGGCGGCGCCATGGAGCCGGTGAAGGAGGCCCTCACCGAGTCCGCGCAGAAGCTGAAGGACGAGGCGGGCACCGTCATGGGCGAGGCGGCGGACCAGGTCAAGCAGGTCGCCCAGGAGGCCAAGCAGACCACCGTGGAGCAGGCCAAGGGCTCCGCCCGGGAAGTCGGCCAACACGCCCGCGAATCCGGGCAGCAGGTGAAGTCCGAGGTCCGCGGTCAGTGACCCGGCAGGCCGACGGCGCCGACCGAGTGTCGGCGCCGTCGGCGTGCGCAGGCCAAGCCGCAGCCGGCCGAGGCGCGACAGCAGGTCACTCCGACGCCAGGATCGGTTGGGCCACGGCGAACGCGCGGTTCGCGGCCGGGACGCCCGCGTAGACGCCCACCTGCAGCAGCACTTCCTTGATCTCGTCAGCCGTCACGCCGTTGCGCAGCGCCGCGCGCACGTGCATCGCCAGCTCGTGCTCCTGCCCGAGAGCGGCCAGCATCGCGAGCGTGACGCAGGACCGCACCCGCCGGTCCAGTCCGGGCCTGGTCCACACCTCGCCCCACGCGTAGCGGGTGATGAAGTCCTGGAAGTCCGCGGTGAACGCGTCGGTGTTCGCGACCGCCCGGTCGACGTGCTCGTCGCCGAGCACCTCCCGCCGCACGCGCATGCCCTCCTCGAAGCTCACAGGTGACCCTCCAGGATCGCCGACACCTCGTCGGCCGCCTCCACGTTCGCCAGGTGCGCCCCCGGCACGAGGTGGAACGACGCGCCCGGCACCGAGTCGGCGATGAAGCGACCCCAGTCCGGCGGCGTGGCCTCGTCGTCCGCACCCGCGACGACCGCCGTCGGCGCCTCGATCACCGGCAGCACGGACCGCAGGTCCATCGCCGCCAACGCCTCGCAGCACCCCGCGTACCCCTCATCGTCCACTGAGGACAGACCGGTCTCGAAGGCGGCCACCACCTCGGGCGACCGGGAGCGGAACGCCGGGGTGAACCAGCGGCCGGCTGCCGCGGCGGCGAGGGAACCGGTGCCGGACGACCGCACGGCCGCCGCGCGGTCCAGCCACGGCTGCGCGCTCGGGAACCCGGCCGCCGTGCAGCACAGCACCAGCCGCTCGATCCGCTCCGGCGCGTGCCCGGCCAGCCACATGCCGACCATGCCGCCCATCGACACGCCGCAGTACGACACGCGGGCCAGCCCGAGCGCGTCCAGCAGCTCCAGCACGTCGTCGGCGAGGTCGTCGATCCGGTACGGCCCCGGCGTCGCGCCGGAACCGCCGTGACCCCGGTGGTCGTAGCGCAGCACCCGGAACCGCCGGTGCAGCGCGGGCAGCTGCCGGTCCCACAACGCGGTCGTGGTGCCGAGCGAGTTGCCCAGGACGACGACCGGCGCGTCCGGCGGCCCGCTCAACTCGTAGTGCGGCTTCACGGCCGCCTCCTCCCCCGGTGCGCCGCGAGGGCGCGGTCGGTGAACTCGCCCGCGCTGCCGGTGTACCCGGCCGGGTCGAGCGCGTCGTCGATCTCCTTCTCCGACAACCCGATCCGCAGGTCGGCCAGCAGCGCGTCGCGCAGCGACTGCCCGGCCGCCACCGCGGTCCGGCACACCTCGCCGACCAGCTCCTGCGCCTCCGACCGGCCGATCTCGCCGGCCAGCCGCACGGCCACGTTCTCGGCCATCAGCAGCCCGCCGGTCAGGTCCAGGTTGCGGCGCATCCGCTCCGGGTCGACCCGCAGCCGCGACAGCAGCTCACGGGTGCCGCGCACCGCGCCGCCGACCAGCCGCAGCAGCTCGGTGACGGTCTGCCACTCGCTGTGCCACGCGCCGGCCGCGCGTTCGTGCTCCTGCGCCATCGCCGACAGCACCGTGGCCACCAGCCCCGGCACGCGGCGGGTGCACGCGGTCACGAGGACCGCGCGCACCGGGTTGTGCTTGTGCGGCATCGCCGACGACGTGCCGCCGTCGCCCTCGGCCACCTCGGCGACCTCGGTCTGCGCCAGCAGCACCACGTCCTGCGCGATCTTGGCCAGCACCCCGGACGCCTCGCCGAGCGCGCCCGCCAGCTCGGCCACCCTGGTCCGGTTGGTGTGCCACGGGATCAGCGGCGCGGCCAGGCCGAGCTGGGCGGCCAGCTGCGCGGTCAGGTCGCCGCCCGAGCGCACCGCGGCCAGCGTGCCCGCCGCACCGCCGAACTGCACGGCCAGCCGCCGCGTGCGCACGCGGGTCAGCGCGGTCTCGGCCTCGTCCACCGCGACCAGCCAGCCCGCGCACTTGAGCCCGAACGTGGTCGGCAGCGCGTGCTGGGTCAGCGTGCGGCCGGCGATCAGCGTGTCCCGGTGCCGTCGCGCGAGCCGCTCGCACTCGTCGGCCACGCCGCGCAGCCCGTCCAGGATCGGCCCGAGCGCGCGGAACGCGACCAGCGACAGCGCCGTGTCGAGCACGTCCTGGCTGGTGGCGCCGTTGTGCACGGCCGCGCGCCCCTCCGCGGTGACGTGCGCGCCGATCGCCCGGACCAGCGGCACGACCGGTGTGCCCGACGTGAGGGCGCCCTCGCCGAGGACGACCGGGTCGTAGTGGCCGACGTCGATGGCGGTGACGACCATCCGGGCGGCCTCCTCGGACACGATGCCCGCCCTGGCCTGCACGATCGCCAGCGCGCGCTCGAAGTCCAGCATGGCGCGCAGCCACGCCCGGTCGCAGGTCTCGTCGTCCACGTCCGGGTCGGTGAACAGCGTGCCCCAGAGCGACCGCGTGCCCGGTTCGCGCGGCCCGGACGACCGGCCGCCGTGCTCAGAGGTCGAAGAAGACGGTTTCATGCTCCCCTTGCAGGTGGATGTCGAAGCGGTAGCCAGGTGGCTCCCCCTCGGCGATGAGCGTGGGCCGCCTGGTCGGGTCGATCGAGGTGAGCACCGGGTCGTCGGCGTTGGCCTCCTCGTCGGGGAAGTAGATCCGCGTGACCAGTCGCACCAGCATGCCCCGGCAGAACACCGACACGTCGAGGTGGGGTGCCTGCGAGCCGCCCGCCGCACCGCCGCCGCCCACCGGCAGCGGGCCTGGTTTGACGGTCAGCAGCGAGTACCGCCCCTCGGGGTCCGTGGCGCTGCGGCCGAAGCCGCGGAAATCCTTCCACCGCACCGCGCCACGCGGGTCGTCGGGGTGGTCGAACCGGCCGTCGGGGTCGGCCTGCCAGGTCTCGACCACCGCGTCCGGCACCGGCGCGCCGGCGCCGTCGTACACCGTCCCGCCGATCCAGAACGCGCCCGGCGTGCCCTCGGGCACCACGAACGGGCCGTCGGACCACACCAGGCCGAACGAGAAGAACGGGCCGACGGTCTGCGACGGCGTCGTCCGGAGTTCACTCATCGTCGTCCTCCTCTTCGAGCGGTGTCGGGTTCTTGCCCCGCAGCACGATGTCCCATCGGTAGCCCAACGCCCACTCGGGCACGGTGGTGCCCAGGTCGAACCGGGCCACCATCGCCTCGCGGGCCTTCGGGTCGCGGACCGAGTTGAAGATCGGGTCCTGGGCGAACAGCGGGTCGCCCGGGAAGTACATCTGGGTGATCAGCCGCTGGGTGAACGCGGTGCCGAACAGCGAGAAGTGGATGTGCGCGGGCCGCCAGGCGTTGTCGTGGTTGCGCCACGGGTACGCGCCCGGCTGGATCGTGGTGAACGAGTACCGGCCCTCGGCGTCGGTGATGACGCGGCCGACGCCGGTGAAGTTCGGGTCCAGCGGCGCGGGGTGGCGGTCGGCGTCGTGCCGGTACCGCCCGCCCGCGTTGGCCTGCCACACCTCCAGCAGGGTGCCCGCGACCGGCCGGCCGTCGCCGTCGAGCACGCGACCGGCCACGATGATGCGCTGGCCCTGCGGCTCGCCGTCGTGGCCGAGGGTCAGGTCGTTGTCGTGCGGACCGACGCGGCCCTCGCCGAGCAGCGGCCCGGTGATCTCGCCGATCCGCTGCGGCAGCAGCTCGAACGGCCGGTGCGGCGCCCGCAGCACGTTGGACCGGTACTCGGGGAAGGCCACGGGCGGGTGTGCCGGCGCGTCCGGCCGGTAGGTGTGCGGCAGGTGGGTCGGCACCGGGTTCTCCTGTTCGTCGTGCCGAGGGGGAATGGCCTAGCGGGTCAGCTCGCGGAGCACGGCGAGTTCGTGGTCGGTCGGCGGTTCGCCGCGGTCCAGCTCGTCGGCGACCTTCAGGTCCCACCCGGTGCGCTCGCGCGCGGTCGCCAGGTCGACGCCGGGGTGCAGCGCGGTCAGCACCAGCTCGCACGTCCGCGGGTCGGGCCGCAGCACGCCGAGGTCGGTGATCACCAGCCGCGGCCCGGCGCCGGACAGGCCGAGCTCCTCCCGTCCACCCGGCCCGGACCCGAAGCCGAACGACGTGACGAAGTCGACCCGCTCCACGAACGCACGCCTGGTCTGCCGCACCACCACGACCACCTCGCGGCACGACGCGGCGATCTCGGGCGCGCCGCCCGCGCCGGGCAGCCGCACGCCGGGGTTGCGGTAGTCGCCGCCGATCACGGTCGTGTTGATGTTGCCGAACCGGTCCAGCTGCGCCGCGCCGAGGAAGCCGACGTCGATCCGGCCCGGTTGCAGCCAGTAGTTGAAGATCTCCGGCACGCCGACCACGCTGACCGCCGTGTCGGCCAGCACGCCGTCGCCGATCGACAGCGGCAGCCGGTCCGGTTTCGCGCCGATCGTGCCGGACTCGTAGACCAGCACGAGGTCCGGCGCGTGCGTGCGGCGGGCCAGGTTGGCCGCGGTGCTGGGCAGGCCGATGCCGACGAAGCACACCGCGCCGTCGCGCAGCGCCCGTGCCGCCGCGACCGTCATCATCTCGTCGGACGAGTACCGCGCGCTCACGCGACGCTCTCCAACCACTGCGCGAACCGGTCCCGGTCGCGGCTGATCTCGTCCCACGCCACGTAGAAGTCGTTGTCCCGCACCGAGTAGTCGTGCGCGTAGGACGGGTGCGCCCCGCCCGGCGCCTCGGCGACGTAGTCCACCACCCACGACGGCAGCACCACCGCACCCGGCCGGGGCTGCAGCTCGTCCACGACCTCCTCGACGGTGACGAGCGAGCGGGTCGCGGCCAGCACCGCCTCCTTCTGCACGCCCGTGATGCCCCACAGCTGCACGTTGCCGTGCCGGTCGGCGCGCTGGGCGTGCACGACGGCGGCGTCCAGTTCGAGCGCGGCGACGGCGGTCAGCACCTCCCCGGTGAACGGGCAGGTCACCGACGCGATGTTGGCGGTCTGGGCGGGCAGGTCGGTGCCGGTGTAGCCGCGCAGCACGGCGAACGGCAGCCCGGACGCGGCGGCGACGTACCGGTTGGCCATGCCCGCGTGGCTGTGCTCCTCCAGCTCCAGCGGGCGCGGCCACCCGTGCTGCACGGCGTCGCGGAACCGGTGCAGCGAGCCGACGCCGGGGTTGCCGCCCCACGAGAACACCAGCTTGCGCGCGCAGCCGGCGCCGATGAGCTGGTCGTAGAGCACGTCGGGCGTCATCCGGACCAGGGTCAGGTCGCGCCTGCCCTGCCGGATCACCTCGTGCCCGGCGGCGAAGGGGATCAAGTGCGTGAACCCCTCGAAAGCCACGGTGTCGCCGTCGCGCACGACCTCCGCGACGGCCTCCGCGAGGGGGGCGATGGTGGCCAATCCGACCTCCCGTTCCGACCGCCGTGAACCGGCTTCGACGTGCGGCGAACGCTAGGTAGGCCGTCCGGAACGGGTCAACGGGATCTTCCACTCACCGGAAGCACCGACCCCCTACCTTCTGAACCGGACGTGCCCGCGGGCCGAACTCCCTCATGTCAGCCCGCGCACCCGTTGGAGGGATCGAGCATGTCCACACCGCTCACCGGCCGCCGTGCCGCCAAGGCGGTCGCGCTGGCCGCGGTCGGCGCCACGGCGCTGGCCACCGGTCTGCTCGGCGCGTCCGGTGCGGGCGCGTCGAGCCACCGCGAGGCGCCGCTGATCGCGGGCGACCCGGCGGTCGACAACACCGACGTCTACGCGTTCGTCAGCCCCGACCACCCGGACACCGTGACGCTGATCGCGAACTTCTCCCCGTTCCAGGAGCCGAACGGCGGCCCGAACTTCTACCCGTTCGCGACCGACGCGCGCTACGACCTGAACGTCGACAACGACGGCGACGCCCGGGCCGACCTCACCTACCGCTTCACGTTCCAGAACGACGACCGGCGCGGCAAGTCGACGTTCCTGTACAACAACGGCGCCGTGACGTCGTTGGACGACGAGAACCTGCTGTTCCGGCAGACCTACGCGCTGGAGCTGGTGGACCGGCGGGGCGCGTCCACGAAGCTGGTGGGCAAGGGCAGGGTCGCGCCGTCCAACACCGGGCCGAAGTCGATGCCCGACTACCGCGCGTTGCGCGACCAGGCCATCACGCCGATCCAGGGCGGCGCGAAGGCCTACGTCGGGCAGGCGGACGACTCGTTCTTCCTCGACCTGCGGGTGTTCGACCTGCTCTACGGCGGCGACCTGTCCGAGGTCGGGCAGGACACGCTGCGCGGTTTCAACGCCAACACCATCGCGTTGCAGGTGCCGAAGGCGTGGCTGGCGTTGAAGGGCGACGCGAAGCGCAACCCGGTGATCGGGGTGTGGGGCGACACCGAGCGCCGCTCGATGGAGCTCAGCCCCGGCCGCTACCGGGCGCACGGTGACTGGGTGCAGGTGTCCCGGCTGGGCAACCCGCTGGTCAACGAGGTGGTGGTGCCTGCGGGGCTGAAGGACAGGTTCAACTCGCTGACACCGGACCAGGACGGCAAGGTCAAGGAGCTCGTGGACCGGGTGACGAACCCGGAGCTGCCCGCGCTGGTGGAGGCGATCTACCGGATCCCCGCGCCGAAGGGCCGCCGTGACGACCTGGTGGAGGTCTTCCTGACCGGCATCACCACGGAGCTCGGCGGTCCGATCAAGGCCGACCTGAACTCACAGGTCCTGAACGCCGACGTGGACGAGCGCGAGTTCGTGCCGTCCGAGCAGCTGCGGCTCAACATGGCGGTCCCGCCGGCGGCCGAGCCGAACCGCCTCGGCGTGCTCGTCAAGGACAACCAGGGCTTCCCCAACGGGCGCAGGCTGTCCGACGACGTGCTGGACATCGGGTTGCAGACGCTGGAGGGCGCGGCGGTGAACGGCGTGGTCGAGGCGCTGGCCGCCGGCGACAAGGTCGACGCGAACGAGAACGCATTCGAGAAGCAGTTCCCGTACGTGGCCCTGCCGAACAACACCGCGGTCAACGCCGGCGGCGCCGAGGTCGCGATCAAGCCGACAGCGGGTGGCGGCGTACCCACCGCGCCCCTGTTGAGCGGACTGCTCGCCATCCTGCTGATCGGCGCCGGGGCCTGGGTCCTGCGCCACCGCGTCCAGCAGGACCCCCCGACCGAGTAGTCCGCGTCCCCCTTGGAGGGTCTCCCCTCCCTCCAAGGGGGACATCCCCCGGGAGGCCGCCATGCTCCGGCTCGTCGCCGTCACCGCCGTCGTCGGCGGGATCGCCCTGCTCGTCACGACCGTGACCTCGCTGTCCACTTCGGACGCTCCGGCGCCACCGGCCGGCGCGGTGGCGGAGGTCGCCGCGCACCGGACCGTCTCGGCGTTGCAGGACAAGCTGCGCCGCACGCCGTCGGACGCGGGCGCGTGGGCCGCGCTGGGGTCGGCGTACGTCGAGCAGGCGCGGATCACCGGCGACCCGTCGTACTACGAGAAGGCGCAGGGCGCGCTGGACGCGTCGTTGCGTCACCAGCCGGAGGGCAACGGGTTCGCGTCGATCGGGTTGGGCGCGCTGGCGAACGCGCGGCACGACTTCGCGGCGGCCCGGGACCACGCGTCACGGGCGCAGGCCGTGCTGCCAGGCACCGCGGAGGTGTACGGGGTGCTGGCCGACGCGTTGACGCAGCTCGGGATGCCCGCCGAGGCCACCGCCGCGGTGCAGCGGATGCTGGACCTGGAGCCCGGCGTCCCGTCGTTCACGCGGGCCGCCTACGACCTGGAGCAACGCGGGGACGTGCCGGGCGCGCGCGAGGCGCTGGAGCGGGCGTTGGACGCGGCGGGCGCGGCGCCGGACGTGGTGTTCTGCCGCTACCACCTCGGTGAGCTGGCGTTCGACAACGGTGACCTGGACGAGGCGCTGTCGCAGTACTCGCAGGGGCTGGTGGTGGACCCGCGCGACGTGATGTCGTCGCAGGGCAAGGCGAAGGTCCTGTTCGCGCGCGGTTCGGTGGACGAGGCGCTGCGGCTGTACTCGGAACTGGTGCAGCGCGCGCCGTTGCCGCAATTCGTGCACGAGTACGCCACCATGCTGCGTGCGGCGGGACGTGACCCCTCTCCGCAGTACGCCGTGCTGGAACGGCAGTTCGCGCTGGTGCCGGACGACCTGGCGGCGTCCGCGGTGGCGGCGGACCGGGGTGACGCGGTGTCGGCGTTGCGGCTGGCGGAGGCCGAGTGGGGACGGCGGCAGCACGTGCTGGTGGCGGACGCCCTGGCGTGGGCGTTGCACCTGAACGGTCGGCACGAGGAGGCGTTGGCGTTCGCCGACCGCGCGGTCTCGACCGGGTGGCACAACGCCGCCTTCCTCTACCACCGGGGCGTGATCCTGGCCGCGCTGGGACGCGGTGACGAGGCGGCGGGGGTGTTGGACGAGGCGCTGCGGATCAACCCGCACTTCTCGTTCGTGGACGCCCCGCGGGCGCGTGCGGCGCTGGACGGTCTGCGGTGAAGGTCCTCGGCCTGGTGCTGCTGGGGTTGCTGCTGTTCCCGGCGCAGGCGGGGGCGCACCCGTTGGGCAACTTCACGGTCAACCACTACCACGGGATCACCGTGCACCCGGATCGCGTGACCGTGCGCGCGGTGGTGGACATCGCCGAGATACCCACGGTGCAGGAGCGGCCGGCGGAGGTGTCCGACTACGCGGCACGCGAGTGCACCGCCCTGTCGCGGGCCACGTCGGTCGAGGTGGACGGCCGGGCCGTGCCGGTCGACGTGCGGTCGAGCGCGGTCGAGTTCCCGCCCGGTGACGCGGGGCTGGCGACCACCCGGCTGACGTGCGTGGTGGAGGCAGGCGCGTCGGGGTCGACGGTGGCGGTGCGGTCCGGGTACCGGGACGACCGAGTCGGCTGGCGGGAGATGACGGCGGTGGGTGACGGCGTGGCGCTGCTCGACCCGCCGGTGCCGGCGGTGAGCGTGACGGGTGAGTTGCGGGAGTACCCGGACGACCTGCTGGCGGACCCGCTGGACGTGCGTTCGGTGGTGTTGGAGGTCGGGGCGGGGTCGTCCGCGCCGGTGGTCGGCACGGCGGTGGGCGGGTCGTCGGTGTGGGGTGCGGCCACGCGGGCGTTCACGTCGTTCGCCGGCGTTCGGGACCTGACGCCGTTGGTCGGGGTGTCGGCGGTGCTGTTGTCGCTGGTCCTGGGCGCGGGGCACGCGGCGTTGCCGGGGCACGGGAAGACCGTGATCGCGGCGTACCTGGCGGGTCGGGCGGGCAGGCCTCGGGACGCCTTGGTGGTGGGTGCGACGGTGACCGTGACGCACACGGCCGGGGTGTTGGTGGTGGGGTTGCTGATCAGCGCGACCAGTGCGGTGGCGGGTGATGCGGCGCTGCGGTGGGCCGGGGTGGCGAGCGGCCTGCTGGTGGCGGCGATCGGCGTCGGGTTGCTGCGCACGTCGCTGAGGGAGCGTCGGCCCGTGCTCGTCGGCCACGGGCACGGGCACGGCCACGGGCATGGGCATGGGCATGGGCATGGGCATGGTGTCCGGCCGCGTGGTCTCGTCGGCATGGGTGTGGCCGGTGGTCTGGTGCCGAGCCCGTCCGCGCTGGTCGTGCTGCTCGGCGCGGTGGCGTTGGGCCGCACCTGGTTCGGCGTGCTGCTCGTCCTCGGCTACGGCCTCGGCATGGCCGCCACGCTGACCGCCGTCGGCCTCGTCCTGGTCCGCCTGCGGGACCGGCTGGCCGCCGTGGAACGCCTGCGCGACCGCCTGACCGCCCTGCCCGTGATCACCGCGGCGCTCGTGCTGACCGTCGGCGTGGGGCTGGCCGTGCGGGCGGGATCGGGGCTGTGAGCACCTCGCGGACGCTGGATCAGTCCGGCAGATCCTGACGGCGCACCGGGTACGCCGGCCACGGGCCGAGTTCCGGCAGCGGCGCGGCGGAGGTGGGCGGCTCGTCGGGCACGCGGCCGGCGAGCCAGGCGGCGAGGTCGCGCACCCCGCCGGCCACCTCCGTCCCCGCGCCCCACGTCCTCGGCACGTCGGTCGCCCGCAGGGACACGCCGGCGGGCAACCGCGGCAGCAGCACGCCGATGGTGTGCACGGCGAAGTCCGCGCCCCACTCGGCGGGCCGGACGCCGAGGTCGAGGTCCAGCAGGTGGATCCACACCTCGCGCCAGCGCGTGAACACCGGCGGGACCGGGTCGGCCTCGTCGGGGTCGACCGGCTCCGACCAGTCCACGATGCCCGCCCACGCCCGCTCCAGGCGTTCGGACTGCTCGGCGGTCGCGGCACGGTGCTCGTCAGCGCTGCGGGACGCGGTGGCCTCGATGATCGCGTCCCGTTCTCCGGGCTCCCACATCGCGACCCGCTCGCCACGGGAACGGTGCTCGATCACCCGGCTGCGCGCGCGGGCGGCGTCGGCGAGGTGCGCCAGCACGTGCCCGCGCGTCCAGCCCGGCAGCAGCGACGGCTCCGCGACCCGCGCGTCGGTCAGGTCGGCGATCGCGTCGAGCAGGCGGCGGTGGGCTCGCGCGATCTCGTCGAGGGGTGGCTCCACCGCACCGATCCTAGGGACCCGGGAGGCCGGGTGCGCCGTGCCGCAGGCAGGTTGCTGCCACGACAGCGCCGGTGCGGGTGGCGGGACCTTACGTTGGCCCGGTGGTGGATTCCCTGTGGTGGCGCGGCGTTGCCGGGGTGCTCGCGCTCGTGCTGCCGAGTGCCTGCGGCAGCGACCCCGTGCCCGGCACGCCGAGAGCGGTGCCGTCGGTGGTGACCACGACGTCCGCCGAGCCACCGCCGAAGCGGGTGGGGACCTACGGACCCGGAGACTGCCTGGCCATCGTGGACAACGCCTTCCAGCCCGTCGGCTGCGAGCGGGAGCACGAGGCGGAGGTGGTGCTGTCCGACCACCTGCCGCACGGCTTCCCGGCCGACTTCCCGCCGGTCGGCACGACGATCTCGCCCACGTGCCGGACCGCGTTGGCCGCGTACCTGGCCGGTCCGGACGCCGAGGCCACGCGGCTGGAACACCGGGTCCTGTGGCCGACCCGGGAGCAGTGGGCCGCCGGTGAGCGGTGGTTCGCCTGCGCGATGCTGGAACGCGGGCCGGACAACAAGGCGGCGACGCGGACCGGGAGCCTCAAGGGCGCGCTCTCGGCGGGTCTCGGCGCGCTGCGGCGGTGCTACGCCGGCGAGCCGCTGGACGAACCGGCCCGGGTCGTGCCCTGCGACCAGCCGCACCGCAGCGAGGCCGTGCCCGGGGTGGTCCGGCTGGGCTCCCACACCGATCCCGTGCCGAGCTACCGGACGATGATGGAGCTGTCGCTGGCCCCCTGCACCCGGGCGGTCGAGGCCTACTTGGGCGGGTCACGGCCCGGTGTCACGGCGCACTCGGTCATGCCGGCCCCGGAGTACTGGTCGTCCGGCGCCACCTACGCCGTCTGCTACGCCATCAGCGCCGAACCGGTGACCGGCACGCTCGGCGCGCGCTAGCCGCTCCCTCAGGACGCCGCTTGCAGCACCAGCAGGGTCAGGTCGTCGTGCTCCCCCTGCCCGAGCCAGTCGAACACGACGCGCCGCAGGTGGTCCGACACCGCCTCGGCCGACAGCCCGGCGCAGTCCGCCAGCGCCGCCTTCAGCCGCACGTCGCCGAACAGCTCCTGCCGGTCGTCGTGCTGGCGCGCCTCGGTCAACCCGTCGCTGTAGAGCAGCAACGTCTCCCCCGGCGCCAGGGCGACCGACGTCTGGTTGAACCGCACCTCCGGCAGCACGCCGACGATCCCGCCGTGCACGGCGATCTCGTCCACCCGGCCGTCGGCGCGCAGCACGAGCGGCGCGGGATGGCCGCCGGCGGCCAGGGTCAGCCGCAGGCCGCCGGTCTGGACCGGCATCACCGTGCCGACGACGAGGGTGGTGAACAGGCGGCTGCCAGCGGCGCGCAGAGCGGCGTTGAGCAGGTACAACAGCTGCGCGGGCCGTTGCTCGACCACGAGCAGGGTGTGCAGGCTGCGCCGCACCCGGCTGCTGTGCACGGCGGCCTCCAGCCCGTTGCCTGCCACGTCGCCGAGCACGAACGCCGCGCTGCCGTCCTCACGCGGGTGGACGTCGTAGAAGTCGCCGCCGACCAGCACCCGCCGGTGCGCCGGCTCGTAGACGCAGGCCAGGTGGACGCCCGGGACCTCGGGCAGGGGCACGGGCAGCAGGTCAGCCCGCAGCGCCTCCACGGTCTGCTGCTGCTCGCTGAACCGGGTGCTCGCCTCGACCGCCGCGGCGGCCCGTGCCGCGTACCGCTTGAGCAGGTCGACCTGCCACGTGCCGCCGAAGCACACCAGCGCGGCGCCCTCGGTCAGCGGCACGGCCACGCCGACACCGGACGCGCCCCACGGGCCCTCTCCCAGTTCGGTCAGCTCGGCGTGCTCGACCAGCCGTTCCAGCACGGCGGTGAGGCCGGGCGCGGTGCCGGCGACCTGGCGGGTGGTGCGGGCCACGGCCACGTCCCCCGCGGGCGTGCGCCGCCACCATTCGAGACGGTTTCGGAGGCCGGGCAGCACCAGGACGGTGTGCTCGGCGGGCGCCAGCTCGACCACGGCGCGCAGCGTCGCCGCGCGGTCCGTGAGCGACACCAGCCGGCGCGCGGCGTCGTCCAGGAAGTCGTCCACGCCCCGGTACAGGGCGACCCAGCCGTCGCCGAGGTCGTGGCGCCGCCCGCGACCGGTGCCGTCGTCGGCCAGCACCGAGCCCGTTCGGACCTGCGGGAACAGGGCGGAGGCGAGAGGGTTGACCAACCGGACGACACCTTCCGGGTCCAGCACGACGACGGCCTCGTGGAAGCCGTCGACCACACGACGCCACGCGTCGAGGTCGAGGCCCGTGTCGGCGCCTTGCCGGTAGCCCTGGGCCATCACGGCTCCTGTGTGTCGGGTCGACCCAACCTATCGGACAAGTTGCCTCCAACAGTGGCAGGCTTGGCGCAGTTCCGCTGACATCGGAGGCTCGTGTGACGACCGCCCAGGACGACACGGACGTGACCCTGTCCCGACTGCTGACCGCGATGCGTGAGATGAAGGACGGCAATTTCCGCCGTCGTCTCGTAGTACCACGCGACGGGGTGACAGCCGAGATCGCCGAGGTCTTCAACGAGATCGCGGAGCGCAACCAGTGGCTGGTGGGCGAGCTGGTCCGGGTACGGCAGTCCGTCGGCCAGGAGGGCAGGCTGGGCGAGCGGCTGGCCCCGAGCACCGCGACCGGTGGTTGGGCCACGGCGGCCGACTCGGTGAACGGCCTGATCGACGACCTGACCAGGCCGACCGCCGAGCTGAGCCGCGTGCTCGCCGCGGTCGCCGAGGGCGACCTTTCGCAGGAGATCGTGGTGGACGCGCGCGGCGAGGTCGCCGTGCTCGTGGAGAGCTTCAACTCGATGACGGCCACGCTGCGGACGTTCGCGGGCGAGGTCACGCGGGTGGCGCGCGAGATCGGCACCGACGGGCGGCTGGGCGGCACGGCGGTCGTGCCGGGCGTGGCGGGCACGTGGAAGGACCTGACCGACTCGGTCAACTTCATGTCCGACAACCTGACCAAGCAGGTCCGCGACATCGCGCAGGTGGCGACGGCGGTGGCGCAGGGCGACCTGTCGCAGAAGATCACCGTGACGGTGGCGGGCGAGATGCTGGAGCTGAAGGACACCGTCAACACGATGGTGGACCAGCTGTCGTCGTTCGCGGATGAGGTCACCCGCGTGGCCCGCGAGGTCGGCACGGACGGACGGCTGGGCGGTCAAGCCCAGGTGCCGGGCGTCGGCGGCACGTGGCGCGACCTGACCGACAACGTCAACTTCATGGCGAACAACCTGACATCGCAGGTCCGGAACATCGCGCAGGTGGCGACGGCGGTGGCGCAGGGCGACCTGTCGCAGAAGATCACGGTCGACGCGCGCGGCGAGATCCTGGAGCTGAAGTCGACCATCAACACGATGGTGGACCAGCTGTCCTCGTTCGCCGACGAAGTCACCCGCGTGGCCCGCGAGGTCGGCACGGACGGACGGCTGGGCGGTCAAGCGCAGGTGCCGGGCGTCGCGGGCACCTGGCGGGACCTGACCGACTCCGTGAACTTCATGGCCGGCAACCTGACATCGCAGGTCCGCAACATCGCGCAGGTCACGACGGCGGTCGCGCAGGGCGACCTGTCCCAGAAGATCGACGTCGACGCGCGCGGCGAGATCCTGCAGCTCAAGACCACCATCAACACGATGGTCGACCAGTTGTCGTCGTTCGCGGCCGAGGTCACGCGGGTGGCGCGCGAGGTCGGCAGTGACGGGCGGTTGGGCGGTCAGGCGCAGGTGCCCGGGGTGGCCGGGACCTGGCGCGACCTGACCGACTCCGTGAACTTCATGGCCGGCAACCTGACATCGCAGGTCCGCAACATCGCGCAGGTCGCGACGGCGGTGGCGCGGGGTGACCTGTCGCAGAAGATCACCGTCAACGCGCGGGGCGAGATCCTGGAGTTGAAGGACACCATCAACACGATGGTCGACCAGCTGTCCTCGTTCGCCGACGAAGTCACCCGCGTGGCCCGCGAGGTCGGCACCGACGGACGGCTGGGAGGTCAGGCGCAGGTGCCGGGGGTCGCGGGCACCTGGCGGGACCTGACCGACTCGGTCAACTTCATGGCCAACAACCTGACGGCCCAGGTCCGGTCGATCGCCCAGGTGACGACGGCGGTGGCCGGCGGCGACCTGTCCCAGAAGATCACGGTCGACGCGCGCGGCGAGATCCTGGAGCTCAAGTCGACCATCAACACCATGGTCGACCAGCTGTCCTCGTTCGCCGACGAAGTCACCCGCGTGGCTCGCGAGGTCGGCACCGACGGACGGCTGGGCGGTCAGGCCAGGGTGCCGGGGGTCGCCGGCACGTGGAAGGACCTCACGGACAACGTCAACGTCATGGCCGACAACCTGTCCACGCAGGTCAGGTCCATCGCGGCGGTGGCGACGGCGGTCGCGGGCGGCGACCTGTCCAAGAAGATCGCGGTCGAGGCGAAGGGCGAGGTCGCGGCGCTGGCGGACACCATCAACGGCATGGTGGACACGCTGCGCGCGTTCGCCGACGAGGTCACCCGCGTGTCGCGCGAGGTCGGCACCGAAGGGATCCTCGGCGGTCAGGCCCGCGTGCCGAACGTGGCGGGCACCTGGAAGGACCTCACCGAGAACGTCAACTTCATGGCGAACAACCTCACGTCGCAGGTGCGCAACATCGCCCAGGTGACGACGGCGGTGGCGCTGGGCGACCTGTCGAAGAAGATCGACGTCGACGCGCGCGGCGAGATCCTGGAGCTGAAGACCACCATCAACACGATGGTCGACCAGCTGTCCTCGTTCGCCCAGGAGGTCACGCGCGTGGCGAGGGAGGTCGGCACCGAGGGCAAGCTCGGCGGCCAGGCCGAGGTGGAAGGCGTCTCGGGCACCTGGAAGCGGCTGACCGAGAACGTCAACGAGCTGGCCGGGAACCTGACCCGGCAGGTCCGCGCGATCGCGGTGGTGGCGACGGCGGTGACGGCGGGCGACCTGACCCGGCAGATCACCGTCGACGCCTCCGGCGAGGTCGCCGACCTCAAGGACAACATCAACCGGATGATCGGCAACCTGCGGGCGTCCACCCGCGCCAACCAGGAGCAGGACTGGCTGAAGACGAACCTGGCCAGGTTGTCCGGCCAGATGCAGGGGCACCGGGACCTCAACGCCATGGCGTCGCTGGTGATCAGCGAGCTGACACCGCTGGTGTCGGCGCAGCACGGCGCGTTCTTCCTGGCCGACCCCGAGTCGAACGCCCTGGACCTGACCGCGTCCTACGGGTACACGCCGCGCGGCGGTCGGCCCACGCGGTTCACGCGCGGCGAGTCGTTGGTCGGGCAGGTCGCGGTGGAGAAGAAGACGGTGCTGGTCACCGACGTGCCGCCGGGGTACATCGAGATCGGCTCCGGGCTCGGTTCGGCGCCGCCGGCGAACCTGGTGATACTGCCGATCGTGTTCCAGGGCGAGACGCTCGGCGTGATCGAGCTGGGGTCGTTCGGCGAGTTCACCGAGGTGCACCTGGACCTGCTGGACCAGCTCAAGGAGAACATCGGCGTCAACCTGAACACGATGCTGGCGAACGCGCGGACGGACACCCTGCTGGTGGAGTCGCAGCGGCTGACCGAGGAGCTGCGGGCCGGGTCGGTCGAGCTGGAGGCGCGAGCGCGGCAGCTGTCGTCGGCGTCGAAGTACAAGTCGGAGTTCATGGCGAACATGTCGCACGAGCTGCGCACGCCGTTGAACAGCCTGCTGATCCTCGCGAAACTGCTGGCGGACAATCTGGACGGGAACCTGAACCCCAAGCAGGTGGAGTTCGCCAAGACGATCCACTCGTCGGGCACCGACCTGCTGCAGCTGATCGACGACATCCTGGACCTGACCAAGGTCGAGGCCGGTCACATGCAGGTGCAGACGGACCCGGTGCACGTGTCCGACGTCGTCGGGTACGTGGAGGCGATGACCTCGCCGCTGGCCGCGGAGAAGGGGCTGGCGTTCGAGGTCGTGGTGGAGCCGGACGTGCCGCCCACCCTGCACACCGACGAGCACCGGTTGCAGCAGATCCTGCGGAACCTGTTGTCGAACGCGGTGAAGTTCACGCACGACGGTGAGATCAAGCTGCGGATCCGGGTGGTCGAGGGCTCGGTCGCGTTCGACGTGCAGGACACCGGCATCGGCATCCCGTCGGAGAAGCTGTCGGTGATCTTCGAGGCGTTCCAGCAGGCGGACGGCACGACGTCGCGGAAGTACGGCGGCACCGGGTTGGGCCTGTCGATCAGCCGGGAGCTGGCGGCGTTGCTCGACGGCCGGTTGGACGTGCGGTCCGAGCCGGGCGTCGGGTCGACGTTCACGCTGTACCTGCCGTTGGCGGAGCAGGGCCTGGTGCCGCCCGTTCCGGTGGAGCCGGAGGTCGTGCCGGAGCTGCTGACGCCCGCCGACGACCCGGCGCAGCAACTGGTCGCGCCGTCGGAGCTGCCGCCCGCGCCGATGCGCTTCCACGGCGAGAAGGTGTTGATCGTCGACGACGACCTGCGGAACGTGTTCGCGCTGACGAGCGTGTTGGAGCTGCACGGGTTGCAGGTGATCTACGCGGACAACGGGATCACCGGTGTGCGGGCGTTGGAGCAGTACGACGACGTGACGCTGGTGTTGATGGACATCATGATGCCGGAGTTGGACGGCAACGCCACCATGGCCGCGATCCGGGCGATGTCGCGGTACGCCGACCTGCCGGTGATCGCGGTGACGGCCAAGGCGATGAAGGGTGACCGGGAGAAGTCGCTGGCTTCGGGCGCCACCGATTACGTGACCAAGCCGGTGGACACCGAACACCTGCTGCGCCTGATCGCCTTCTACCTGGGCGTCGACCAATCCGACTAACCCGCACCCGCGCGTGTCGAACCTTCCGGTACCGCGTGTCGAACGCTCAGGTCCCGCGTGTCGAACGTTCAGAACGCGAGAGTCCTACGTTCAGGGCGCGAGAGTCCTACGTTCAGGGCGCGAGAGTCCTACGTTCGGGATAGCCGAGTTGAACGTTCGGGGCGGGTGGTCCTGTCCGGCTCGATTTGACAGGTGGATTCCAGCGGTCGTCGCATCACGGTGGTCAACTGCTGTCGGTGAGGAGTTTAGTGAGGCGCTCGGCTGGGGTGTCCCAGTCGAGTGTCTTGCGTGGGCGGCGGTTGAGTTGGGCGGCGACGGCGGCGAGGTGTTCGAGTGTGTGGACGGACAGGTCGCTGCCTTTGGGGAAGTACTGGCGGAGCAGGCCGTTGGTGTTCTCGTTGCTGCCGCGTTGCCAGGGGCTGTGCGGGTCGCAGAAGTAGACGGGCATGTCGGTGGCCAGGGTGAACTCGTGGTGGCGGCCCATCTCCGAGCCCTGGTCCCAGGTCAGCGAGCGGCGCAGGTGTGCGGGCAGGGTGGTCATGGTCGAGACCAGGCCGTCGCGGACGGTCTCGGCGTCGTGGCGTGCGGGCAGGTGGACCAGCAGCAGGTAGCGGGTGGCGCGTTCGACCAGGGTGCCGATCGCGGAGGTGCGGCCGCCGCCGATGATCAGGTCGCCTTCCCAGTGGCCGGGGACGGCGCGGTCCTCGACCTCGGCCGGCCGGTCGC
>NZ_JAJHUO010000028.1:0-86263 GCF_020859565.1 Saccharothrix luteola
GCGAGACCAACAGCACCCTCAAAGCCGTCGAAGCCCAGTTCGGCCTGACCGAGGTGCTCTGGAACGTCGACTCCCAGGACTGGAACAACGCCAGCACCGCCCAGATCGTGCAAGCCGCCTCCACCCTCCAGAACGGCGGCGTCATCCTCATGCACGACGGCTACCAGACCACCATCAACGCCGTCCCGCAGATCGCCGCGAACCTGGCGAGCCGCGGCCTGTGCGCGGGCATGATCTCACCGTCGACCGGTCGTGCCGTCGCGCCGACGGACACCCCGCCGGGCACCACCAACCCGACCACCACCACGACGCCCCAGCCGGGCGGCGGCTCCTGCACCGCGACCTACCGCACGAGCCAGCAGTGGGGTGACCGCTTCAACGGCGAGGTGACGATCCGGGCCGGTGCCACGGCGATCACCAGCTGGACCGCCACCGTGACCACCACGTCGCCGCAGAGGATCTCCGCGACCTGGAGCGGCACGCCCAACTGGGACTCCAGCGGCAACGTGATGACCATGAAGCCCAACGGCAACGGCAACCTCGCCGCGGGCGCGAGCACCACGTTCGGCTTCACCGTGATGGCGAACGGCCAGTGGGCCGCGCCGACCGTCAGCTGCCGGACCCCGTGACGCACGCCGGTGTGCCCCGCACAGCGAGGTGCGGGGCACACCGGCGTGCTTGGTCAGGTTCGGGCCCTCACGTGGGCGCGCTCGCCCTGCGGGCCGAACAGGATCAGCAGTTCGACGGACGCGGCGTCGGCGGCGCCGAGCCAGTGCGGGACGCGGGTGTCGAACTCGGCCGCCTCTCCCGGCGTGAGCACGATGTCCTGCTCGCCGAGCACGAGCCGCAACCGTCCGTTGAGGACGTAGAGCCACTCGTGCCCCTCGTGGGTCTGCGGCGTGGGCACGGCGTCGTGCAGCGAGCCCGGGATGATCACCTTGAACGCCTGCGCGCCGCCCGGTCGGCGGCTCAGCGCCATGAACGTCATGCCGTGCCGGCGGACCGAGCGGATGTGGACGCGCGGATCGCCGGTGGGCGGTGCGCCGACGAGCTCGTCGAGCGGCACCCCGTGCGCCCGGGCCAGCGGCAGCAGCAACTCCAGGTTCGGCCGCCGTCGGCCGCTCTCCAGCCGTGACAGGGTGCTCTCGGAGACACCGGTGGCCTCGGACAGCTCGGCCAGGGTGACACCGCGGGCACGGCGCAGCGCCCGCAGCCGCGGCCCCACGGCGGTCAGCACGCGGTCCAGGTCGTCGTCCATGCCCCGCAGCTTGCCAAACCGGCAAGAGTGCTTGCCACTCCGGCGACCGACTGCGCAAGGCGCGTCGTGTGTCCACATTTGTCCCGGCGAAGTAGGCTGCCCGCGCTCTCTCGGAAAAAGTTCGGCGGGTGTGTCGATCCGCGGCACTGCCCGTTCGACCTTGGGTTGACGGGGTCCGAGAGAGGGCCCGGACGACGGCCAGGGAGACGGAACCATGAAGTACATGCTGATCATGCGCGCGACCGACGAGGCTTACGCGCAGATGGGCGACATCGACTTCACCGAGATGCTGGAGACGATCGGCAAGTACAACGACGAGCTGATCCGCGCCGGCGTGCTGATCGCCGCCGAAGGCCTCGACGACGCCGAGGACGGCGTGGTGGTGGACTACTCGTCCGAGCCGCCCGTGGTCACCGACGGCCCGTACGGCGAGACCAAGGAGCTGTTCAACGGCTTCTACCTCCTCAACGTGGCGTCGAAGGAGGAAGCCGTCGAGTGGGCCAAGCGGTCCCCGATCAGCGGGCCCGGCTTCAAGACCGAGATCCGCCGGGTCACCACGATCGACGAGTTCCCGCAGGACAACGAGTGGATCAAGAAGGAGCGGGCGTGGCGGGAAGCCAACGGTCAGCTCTGACCGGGTCGACGACCGGCGACCCGACCGGCCGCGGCGCCGTCGCCGCCGTCTGGCGCATCGAGTCGGCGCGGATCGTCGGCGCGCTCGCCCGCTACACCGGTGATTTCGCGCTGGCCGAAGACCTGGCGCAGGAGGCGCTGGCCGAGGCACTGGTGACGTGGCCGCGCGACGGCGTGCCCACCAACCCGGCGGGGTGGTTGCTCACCGTCGGCCGGCGGCGCGCGATCGACGCGTTCCGCCGGCGCTCCGCCCTCGACGAGCGGTACGCCGCGCTCGCGCACGACCTGGGCGAGGGCGGCGCCACCTCGGGCGGCGGACCCGTCGACGCCGACGACCTGCCGTGGGACCCGGACCAGATCGACGACGACGTGCTGGCGCTGATGTTCATCTCCTGCCACCCCGTGCTGTCGCGGGAGGCGCGGGTGGCGTTGACGCTGCGCGTGGTCGGCGGTCTGACCAGCGACGAGATCGCCAAGGCGTGCCTGGTGCCGACCGCGACCGCGCAGGCCAGGATCACCAGGGCCAAGAAGACCCTCGGCTCGGCCGGCGTGCCGTTCGAGGTGCCGACGGCCGAGGAGCGGGCCGCGCGGCTCAACTCGGTGCTCAACGTGATCTACCTGATCTTCACCGAGGGTTCCACGGCCAGCTCCGGCGATGACCTGATCCGGTTCGACCTCGCGGGCGAGGCGCAGCGGCTCGCCCGCGTGCTGAGCCGGCTGGTGCCCGACCAACCCGAGGTGTTCGGCCTGCTGGCGCTGCTGGAGCTGACCGGGGCGCGCTTCCCCGCCCGCACGGGGCCGGACGGCGAGCCCGTGCTGCTGGAGCACCAGGACCGCCGGCGCTGGGACCACGCCGCGATCCGGCGTGGACGTGCCGCGCTGGCCCGTGCCGGGAAGGCGGGCCGCGGCCTCGGGGCCTACGGCTTGCAGGCGGCCATCGCCGAGTGCCACGCCGTCGCGCCCTCGGTGGAGGCGACGAACTGGGAGCGGATCGTGCTGCTGTACGAGGCGCTCGGCCGGCTCGCGCCGTCACCGGTGGTCGACCTCAACCGGGCGGTGGCGGTGTCCATGGCCCGCGGACCGGGCGAGGCGCTGCCGATCGTGGACGGCCTGGCGGGCTCCGACGCGCTGGCGAACTCCTACCTGCTGTCCAGCGTGCGCGGTGAGCTGCTCTGCCGGCTGGCCCGTCCCGACGAAGCGCGGGCCGAGCTGGAGCGGGCCGTGCGGTTGTGCGGCAACGAGCGGGAACGGGCGGTGCTGGCGCGCAAGCTCGGCGACCTCAGGACATCTGGGTGAGGATCATCGAGTTCCACCAGTAGCCGAGCTGGTCGAGCGAGTCCGGGTCGACTGCCGTCGCCGACCGCAGCTCGCCCGTGACCGAGGTCCGGGTGTCGACCCACCACACCCGGCCGACGCCGTCGGCCACGAAGCAGGTCGTGTACTCACCGGGGGCGGGACCGCTCTCGGACCGGTAGTACAGGGCGTAGTGCGCGGGCTGGGTCAGGGGGCGGCAGCCGCCCTGGCTGTCGTCGCGCGGGATCCGGTTGGCGTCCACCAGGGCTTTGAAATGGGCGTCCTGCGCGGCGCGATCGGTGAACAGGTGGAACACCGCCTGGTCTGGCGGCGCGAAGCGGAAGTGCACCGAGTTCGCCTTGGTGCACGTGACGGTCGCGGCGGCTCCCCCGCTCGACGGTGTGGGCGCGCAGCTCGGGTTGCCCCGGTAGACGGTGGGCAGCCGTTCCATCAGGACGGTCGCCTGCTGGTCGACGGTGGTGGTCGCGGTGGACGTCGACGACGTGGTCGCCTTGGAGGTCGTGGCGGAGGTGGTGGTCGTCGCGGTCGTCGTCATGGACGTGGTGGTGGAACCTGCGAGCCGGTCGTCGCCCAGCCAGTCCGACGCCCAGACCAGCACCACCGCTACCAGCACCAACGCGACCGCACCGGCGACGATCGGTGCGACCGGCACCTTGCGGCCGGTAGTCCGCTGGGCCGGACCCGCCATGGGCGTGGGTGGCACAGGTGTGCCGTGGGCCGGGGTGAACGGCGCAGGCGTGGCGGGGCCGGGGGCGAGTCGCGCAGGCGTTCCTCTGGCGGGAGTGAACGGCGCGGGCGTGCCTTGGGCAGCGGCGGGTGGCGTGGCGCGAGCGAGTGGTGGGGACGGTCGGCCTCGGGCGGGAGCGGGCGGTGAAGGTGGCGGGGTGGCGAGGGCCTCGGCCGCCGCGGCCGCCAGGGCGCCGGCGGTCTGGAAGCGGTGGGCCGGGTCCTTGGCCATCCCGCGCCCGATGACGTCGTCCAACGCACGAGGCACGGCAGGGTTGGCGGCCGAGGCCGCGGGTGGCGGCTGTTGGAGGTGTGCCCAGAGCAGGGCGGCGGCGCTGTCCGCCTCGAACGGCCGGTTGCCCGTGACGCACGCGTGCAGCACGCAGGCCAGGGCGTAGACGTCGGCGCGGCCGTCCACCTGTCCGTCGCCGAACCGTTCGGGCGCGAGGTAGTCCAGCGTTCCGATCACCGCGCCGGACGCGGTCAGGTGCGTGCCGGCGGGCAGGACGCTCCGGGCGATGCCGAAGTCGACCAGGTACACGAAGTCGTCCGGCGTGACGAGGATGTTCGACGGCTTGACGTCCCGGTGCACCAGGCCGTCCGCGTGCGCGGCGTCGAGCGCGCCGGCCACCTGGGCGATGAGCCGCACCGCCCGCGCCGGGTCGAGCGGACCGTCCGCGACGACCGCCGCCAGGTCACGACCCTCCACCAGCCGCATGTCCAGGTAGAGCCGGCCGTCGATCTCGCCGTAGGCGTGGATCGGGATGACGTGCGGCTCGCGCAGCCGTGCCGCGATCCGCGACTCCCGCCGGAACCGGGCGCGGAAGTCCTCGTCGTCGTTGTGCTCGGCGGAGAGCCGCTTCAGCGCCACGACGCGGTCGTGCGCCGTGTCGTGAGCCCGGTGCACCTCGCCCATGCCGCCGCGCCCCAACAGGTCGCCGACCCGATAAGGCCCGAACTCCTCCGCCATGACTCCCCCGGGTCCGCCACGCCGCCACTGCAGGACCGACGCGGATCAACGCCAAAGGGTTCCACGGACGTGATCGGATCCGACGCGGCGGGTGCCCCGGCTCAGGGCTTGCCCTTCCCGGCCTTCTCCCCCTTGCCGGCCGGCTTCGCCTTCCCGTCCTTGTCCTGGCCGGGCGCGGGTCTCACCTTCGGACCGGCGGGGACCTGCTCCTCGACGACCGTCGTCGTCGTCGTGCTCGTCCCCGTGCCGGTCGCCGGCAAGCTCGGCGGCGTGGTCGTGTCCTGGACGACGGCTTGCGGCGGGGACTCCGCGGGCGCGGAGGTGTCCGGTCCGGGCGACACCGCCCAGGCGATGCCGAGCGCGCCGACCAGCCCGGCCGCCGAGGCGACGAGAGCCGTCAGCCGTGGGCGTGAGTAGGGCGCGGCGGTGGCGACGGTCGGCTCGTCGCCGGGTAGATCCCGCAGCACGTCGGCGCAGTCGTGGGCCGACGGCCGGCGGCGTGCCGACAGGGCGGTGGTCAACGACAGCAGGCGCACCAGGTCGGCGGGCAGGTCGTCGGGCACGGCCGGTGGGCGGTGCAGCCGGGCCACGGCCGACTCGACGTCACCGCCCGGGTACTCGCGGCGACCGGTCAGGCACTCCAGCAGCACCAGCCCGAACGAGTACACGTCGGCGGCCGGTCCCACCTCGCTGCCGCGCACCTGCTCCGGCGCCAGGTAGGCGGCCGTGCCGACCATCTGGTTGGTGCGCGTGAAGCGGGTGGAGTCGGCCAGGTGCGCCAGCCCGAAGTCGGCCAGGTAGGGCGTGCCGTCGTGGTCGAGCAGGATGTTGGACGGCTTGACGTCCCGGTGCACCACGCCCTGCTCGTGCACGTAGGCCAACGCGTCCGCCAGCCGTGCGCCCAGGTCGCGCACTTCGGTCACCGACAACGGTCCGTCGGCGATCCGATCACGCAGGGTGCGGCCCTCGACCAGTCGCAGCACGACGAACGCCGTGCCGTCGGCGTGGCCCGCGTCGTACACGGAGACCAGCCCGGGGTGGGACAACACGGCCAGCGTGCGGGCCTCGTTGTCGAAGCGCCGACCCGCGTCCGCGTCCGCGGTGGCGTCGAACAACTTGACCGCGACGTCCCGCCGCAACACCGTGTCCCAAGCCCGGCGCACCTCGGCCATCCCGCCGACGCCGAGCGTCCCGGCCAACTCGTACCGACCGGCCAAGAGCTCGCCATGGCCAGGAAGCGACACCGCTACCACCCTCCGGCGGGGACACTGGACACCCTCAAGTGCCCCCTCCCCGCCGATCACAAACGCGACGCCTTCGGGGTTCAGCGCCGCCAGGCCGCGACGGTGGCCGCGGTCCACGCTTCGACGCGTTCCGGGAACCCGGCGGCGGGGAACGTGCCGTCCGCGGCGACGTCGGCGATGGTCACGTCGAAGGCCCTCGGCGCCGGGCCGAGCGGGGCGACAGGCACGCCCGCCACGACGTCCGCGAGCCCGCTGCCGTGCCGGGAGTCGGCGCGGCGCATCGCTTCGGCGAACCGGGTGAGCGCGGTCAGGCCGCCGTCGAGGTAGGCGTGCAGGGTGGCCCACGGCCGGGGCCGGTCCCGTGCCGGCAGCCGGCCGGGGTGCTGGAGCAGGAAGCACGACACGGTGACGCCGTGCAGCGGCCCCCACGGCTCGCGGCGGGAGTGGTCGAGCGCCAGCACGACGTGGAACAGCTCCTCGCACGAGTGCGGCCGGTCGGCTGCACCGCACTCGGAGCAGCGGGTCATGGACCGAACCGTACGGACTCCACCCGCTGGACGGTCAAGCCGCGTTCGAAGCGCGCCTCGGCGGTTCTCACCCGTTCGCCGGAAACGCCCGGGCGTTGCGCTGAGTAACTTTCACCTCACGGTCCCTGCCATTGATCGACCCACGAAAGGTGGAAGATCATGAACCGTGCGGTAAAACGACTGGTCACCCTGGCGAGCGCGCTCGCCCTGTCGGTGATCACCATCCCGGCGGCGCAGTCCGCGCCCGCACCCGGCTCCTACTGGACACCGGAACGGATGCGCGCCGCCGTTCCGCTCGACCTCCGCACCACGACCTCCTCCGCGCTGCGCTCCACCGTCCCGACCGGCGAGCCGACCACCATCGCACCGCTGGCCTTCCCCAACGGCGGCAGCGCGTGGACCGGCGGCGGCGCGGTCGTGCGGACCGCGGGCCGGGTGTTCTTCACCTACCAGGGCCGCAACGCCTCGTGCAGCGGCAACGCCGTCACCAGCGCCAACAAGAGCACGGTCATGACGGCCGGGCACTGCGTGAAGCTCGACGGCGCCTACCACACCAACGTCGCGTTCGTCCCGGCCTACGACAACGGGAACGCCCCGTACGGCACGTGGACCGCGCGTGCCACCTTCGCCACCCCCCAGTGGCACGCGAGCGAGGACATCAACTACGACATCGGCGCCATCGTCGTCGGTCAGCTGAACGGCCAGTCCCTCACCGACGTCGTCGGCGCCCAGGGCATCGCGTTCAACCTGCCGCGCGCCGACAACACCTACGCCTTCGGCTACCCTGCCGCCGCGCCGTACGACGGCACGAAGCTCGTCTACTGCAGCGGTCGGACGTTCAACGCCTTCCTCAGCGACGGCATCGGCATGACGTGCAACATGACCGGTGGCGCCAGCGGCGGCCCCTGGTTCCGCGCGTTCTCCGAGGCGACCGGCACCGGCACGGTCAACTCGGTGAACAGCTACAAGATCAACCTGTTCCCGAACTGGATGTTCGGCCCGTACTTCGGCGCCGACGCCCAGAACCTCTACAACCAGGCGCAGTCCGCCTGACCCCGGTCGGCGGGCCGGGCCACGCGCCCGGCCCGTCACCGGCCCCTGTGGTGATCTTCATCCGGTCGGGTGACAAACTTCGGGCTCACCGAGGTCCAGGGGGAACGCCGATGCTCACGCAGGCCACGAACGTGCTGCACATGCACCAGAAGGTCACCTTGATGGTGAACCGCTACGAGGTCTTCGCCGACAACGGCGGCGAGCCCGGCCCGCTCGTGGCGTTCGTCGAGCAGAAGCGGATGGCCTTCAAGGAGCAGGTGACCATCTACACCGATTCGAGCAAGAGCCAGGTGCTCGCGGGTTTCCGCGCGCGCAAGGTGATCGACCTCGGCAGCGGCTACGACGTGACCGACGGCGCCGGGCAGTCCATCGCCCTGTTCCGCAAGGACTTCGGCAAGTCCCTGATCAACTCGACCTGGCACCTCGACCAGCCGAACGCGCCGACGGCCACGGGTCGCGAGCGCAACCACGGCCTCGCCATCCTGCGCCGCCTGTGGGGCATCCTGCCGTTGGTGAACAACATCCCGTTCCCGTTCCGCTACCACTTCGACTTCGCCCGCAACGGTCAGCCGGTGTTCAGCGTGGACAAGAAGACGTGGGTCCGCGACCACTACCTGATCCAGATCGCCGACCCCTACATCGACCGCCGCGCGGTGATCGCGCAGGCCGTCGCCGTGGACGCCCTCCAGTCCCGGTAGGCGACGCCACCCGCACGCCTCCGAGCACGTCCACCCGGCTCAGGGCGGCGGGATCAGCTCGATCAGGAACTCCTGGTCGGCCGCCGCGGCGCAGCGGCCCTGGACCACTTCCGCGCCGTCCTCCGTGTCCTGGTCGCGCAGGCTCAGGCAGTGGTCCGTGACGACCGGGCGGATGCGGAAGCGGTCGGCGACCGGTGGGCCGAACGGCTCGATCCGGAACCGCTGGACCGGGTCGTCCTCGGCGCAGTCCTCGCGCGGTTCGACCAGGTCGCGGCCCGGTCCCTCGACGAGCACGGTCAGGCAGCCGACGCCGTGCTCCGGGTGGTGCCACCGGATCTGCACGACGTCCTCGTCCACTGGTCCGATGAACACGCGTGGCAGGGGCGCACCGGTGCACGGACGTCGGGCGGCGACGGCGGTGCCGTACCGGCCCGTCCGGTCGACGCCCTCGGTCACGCTCAGGTCCGGCGTCCGGGCGGGGTGGACGCGTGCCCAGCTGCCGATCCGCCGCACGGGCAGGCCGGTCACCGGGAGCCCGGACGGCGCAGGCTCGGCAATGTCGATCAGGGCCGTCGCGCCCACGGCGGTGGCCGCGCCGAACACCGCCGCGGCCACCAGGCTCGCCACCCGTCGCCAACGGGACGGGCGCGCCGCGTCCCGCTCGTCACCGGCCGGGTCCCGGTCGGCCGCCGGCGCGGGCTGGTCCGGCGCGAGCCGCCGCCGGACCTCGAGCCACCGGCGGACGTCGTCCTCACCGAGGCCGCACGCGCGGGTGAAGGCGTCGACGAACCGCTCCCTGGGCAGACCGGCGCGGCCCAACGTGGTCGCGATCGTGCTGGCGGGCAGCGCGTCCTTGTTCGCCGCCGCTTTGCCCTCGATCTGCTGGTAGATCAGGCCGGACCAGGTCCGCAACGTCCGCGGTGCGGCGACGAACTCCGCGGGTGTGCCGGCTGACCGCCGAAACAGGGACCGCTCGTGCGCTGTTCGGATATCGCCCGAACGGCACGAGCGCCGTTTCCGAACACCGTGCCTCTCACGCCCTCGCGCCCAGTTCGTGCTCGGGCGCGGAGAACACGGCGGTGACGCAGGGGTTGCCGCTCCGCCGGGTCAGGGCGAGCGGCGGGGTGGCGGCGAGGTGCTTCGCGACGGCCGCCAACCAGCGCACCTCGAAGCTCGCGCCCACGCACGCGCCGGGACCGATCGAGAACGGCACGAAGGCCTGGGGGCGGCTCGACGATCCGGCCCACCGACCCGGGTCGAACACGTCGGGATCCGTCCAGTGCCGGGGATGCCGCTGCAACGCGTACGCCGGCACGACGACCTCGTCCCCGGCCAACGCCTCCAGCGGCCCGATCCGGTGGTCGTGCAGCACCGGACGGCGGTGCTGCCACGCGGGCGGCCACAGCCGCAGCGTTTCGAGCGCGACGTGCTCCGGTGACGCCTCCTCCACCGCTCCGGCGCGCCGTCGGGCGGCGACCAGGTCGGCCAACTGCCGCGCGCAGACCAGCCAGGTGAGCGCCGCCGCGGGCGCACCGACGAACGCGGTCACCGCGCGCAGGTACACCTCGCCGCGCACGTCGGCGTCCAGTTCGGAAAAGCCGGGCGGCGCGCCGTCCGCCAACGCGGCACCGGCCCGCGCGGCGAGGCACAGGAACGTGTCCTTGTCCGGTAACCGGCGCGAACCGGTCATCATCGCGTGGAACACGTCGTCCAGGAACTCGGTCACCGTCCCGCGCAGGACACCGTCCCGGTCGAGCCTCAACGGCCGCCGGTTCGCCTCGGTCACCGCGTGCAGGCAGGCGCGGTGCAGGTCGCCGCGCGACGCCGCCACCGCGTCCACCGCGACCGCCGCCATCGCGTCGGGGTCCTCGGCCACCAGGCTCGCGTGCACCCACCGGTTCAGCGCGGCGCACACCGGCGGTGGCAGCGGAACGCCGCCGGGACGCCAGAACGCGGGCACGTGCTCCAACCGCCCGTCGGCGTCGGCCAGCACCCGCCTACCGCCGGTGCAGCTTCCGCATCCCCCGCCACCCCAGCCGGCGGATCGGACCGAACGACATCCGGCAGTAGTAGGTGTAGCCCACCGGCGCCCACGCCAGGCGCCGCACTCCCCGTTCCATCCCCAACCGGCGCATCAACGGCCTCATCAAGCGCTTCACCGTCAACGACCCGCACGCCGCCGAACGGTTCGGAACGCGTCGAGCCCTGTTCCGAACGCGTTCGAACAACTCCGTGCCGGGAAAGCATCCCCCCAGTCGGCGCGCGCCCGCCCGATGACGTCACGCGCCACCGGGCGGGCCACCGGGAGGCCGGGGAGATCAGATCGACACGTTCCAGAGGGTGAACACGAAGTAGGACGGATTGCAGGGGTGCTGGGTGACGGGAGCCTTGTACTGCAAATGCTCCGCCGCCGCGCACCCGCCGCTGTGCAACGCCCTCAGGTAGCCGAGCGACGCGACGTAGCTCCACTTCTGGTTCGGCACGTCCATGCAGATGTACTGCTGGATCGTCGCGCCCGGGTCGGTGCTCGCGCCGCGCACGTCGAGGCATTTCTGACTGGCGACGTTCCTGAATTGACCGTAGCCGGGCGTGGTGCTCGGGAGGTACTCCCACTGCTGGTTCGCACCACCGTTGCAGTGGTAGGTCTGCACCGGCTTCTTGTTGTCCAGCGAGCCGCCCGGCACGTCCAGGCACATGCCGGCGGCCCGGTTGACGATGGTGGTGACGGTCGACGCCGAGATCGAGGCCGTGGCCGGAGCCACCGGGAACAGCGCGGAGCCGACCGCGGTCAACACCGCGACGGCGACCATCGAGAATCTTCGTGTGATCATTCGGCAAGTAGAGCAGGAAGGCGACGGGAACCGGGACGACCATTCGCGGTAATAGCGCGCCGAGAACCGAAGTCGAAATACCGAAGTTCGCCGCACATTTCGTATCGGGGAGTGATGGTCCGCACCGAATCCCGATCCGCTCGTGCGGTTGCACTAGTGCACGGCGGGTCATTTGCCGTCACCGCGGGGAGTCCGGCCGATCTCCGGCATACGGTTTTCGCATGAAGTACCTGGAAGGGCCTTTCGCCCCGGTCACCGAAGAGATCACCGCGCACGACCTCGCCGTCACCGGGCGCGTCCCGGCCGAGCTCGACGGCCGCTACCTGCGCAACGGGCCCAACCCGTTGGGCGTCGAGGACCCCGCCGTGCACCTGTGGGGCATGGGGCAGGGCATGGTGCACGGCGTGCGGCTGCGCGACGGCCGGGCCGAGTGGTACCGCAACCGCTTCGTCCGCACACCGGGCTACGCGCCCATGGTGCACGTGGTCGAGCACGCCCGGCGGACGTTCGCCCTGGCCGAGGGCGGCCTGCCGCCCGCCGAGCTGGACGCGGAGCTGAACACGGTCGGCGTGTGCGCCCTCGGCGCGACCGCGGAGGGCTTCACGGCGGGCGCGCACTCGAAGCACGACCCGCTCACCGGCGAACTGCACTCGCTGTCGTACCTGCCGGGCCACGAGTTCGTCCAGCACATCGTGATCGACGCGGGCGGGACCGTCGTCCGGACCACCACCGTCCCCCTGACGCGGACGCCGTTCATGCACGACTTCGCGCTCACCGGGAACCACATCGTCCTGTGGGACACGCCGATCGGCTTCGACGGGTTCGAGTGCCGCTGGCTCCCGGAGCACCCGACCCGGGTCGGCGTCATGCCGCGGACCGGCGGCGACGTGCGCTGGCTCGACGTCGACCCGGTCCACGTCAGCCACACGCTCAACGCCTACGACGACGGTGACGCGGTCGTGGTCGACGTCGTCACGGCCGCAGGTCCGTTCGACCCGGCCGACCCCGGCGCGATCCGACCCGCGCTGGACCGCTGGACGATCACCCCCGACGCGGTCCACCAGCGCCGCCTCGACGACCGGCCGCAGGACTTCCCGCGCGTCAACGACTCCCGCGCCACCCGCCCGCACCGCTACGGCTACTCCTCCGCGACCGCCCTGTACGGCATCCCGTTCACGCCCGAGGGCACGCCGTCCGACGACGCCTTCACCAACGCCCTGGTCAAGCACGACCTCGACCGCGGCACGTCCGAGGTGCACGGGTTCGGCCGGCACGAGGCGGTCGGCGAGGCCGTGTTCGCCGCCACGGGCCAGGGCGAGGACGACGGCTACCTGCTCACCTACGTCCACAACCCCGAGCGGGACGCGAGCGACCTCGTGATCCTCTCGGCCCAGGACTTCACCGGCGAACCCGTGGCCCGCGTGCACCTCCCGGCCCGGGTGCCGCTCGGCCTGCACGGCAACTGGCTGCCCGAGCGCTGAAGCCTGGCACGATCACGCCATGACCGACCCGCAGCCGCCGTACCTCCGGATCGTCGCCGACGTCGAACGCCGCATCGCCGACGGCTCGCTGCGGCCCGGCGACCCGGTGCCGACCACCAGGGCGATCATGCGCGAGTGGGGCGTCGCCATGGCCACCGCGACCAAGGCGTTGACCGCGCTCAAGCAGGCGGGCGCCATCGAGTCGACCTCCCGCGTCGGCGCGGTGGTGGCCCGGCGCAGGTTGCCGTCGCGGTCGGTCGGTGGTCTCGACCGCGACCGCGTCGTCCGGGTGGCCATGGGCATCGCCGACGCCGACGGCTTGGCCGCGCTGTCCGCCCGGGCGGTCGCGGCCAAGCTCGGCGTCGCCACCGTGACCCTGCGCGAGCACCTCGACGCCGACCTCCCCCAGCTCATCGCCGACGCCGCGTTCGCGGAGATCGAGTACCCGCAGCCGCCGCCGGGGTGGCGTGCCCACCTGCGGGTCGCCGCCCGGCTCCAGTGGGCGGTCTACCAACGCCACCCCTGGCTGCCCCGACTGGTCTCGATCGTCCGGCCGGCCACGCTGCCGGGCCTGCTCGCGTACGCGGAGTGGACGTTGCGGGCGCTCGACGGCCTCGGGCTGGACCAGCGCACCCGCCTGCACGTCTACGCCGCGGTGGTCAACCACGTGCGCGGCACGGCGGTGAACATCGAGGGCGAGGCCGGTGCGGAGCTGGACACCGGGATGACCAGCAAGCAGTGGATGACGGCCCGGCTCGCCGTGGACGGCCCGCTGGTCGCGCACATCGCGCGGGTCGCCGGGCCGGGCGCGGACGTCGACCTCGAGTCGCTGTTCGACTTCGGCCTCGAACGCCTCCTCGACGGCCTGACCACGGTCGTCACCCCGCGCAAGATCCACCGCTGACCCGCGCGCGCCGGTCGCGGTGATCGAACCTGGCCTACATTGTGGCCATGAGTGGCGACGCACCGCTGTCCGCGGCCGAGAAGACGCTGAGCGTCCTGGAAGCGCTCGCCGACCACTCGCGCATCGCCGACATCGCCGACGCCTCCGGCCTGCCGAAGCCCACCGTGCACCGGATCCTGCAGACCCTCGTGCGGCGCGGTTTCGCACGGGCCGACGGTCGGGGCGGTTACCTCGGCGGCCCGCGCATCCTCAGCCTCGCCGGCCGGTTCCTCCAGCGCCTCGACGTCGCCGAGCACGTCCGGCCGACGCTGCGCGACCTCCAGGAGCGGACCGGGTGGACGGTCCACTTCGCGCTGCTCTCCGGCGACGAGGCGGTGTACGTGGCCAAGGTCGAGGGCGCCCGGCCCTACCACCTGGCCTCCCGCGTCGGCATGAGCCTGCGCCTGCACTGCACGTCCATCGGCAAGGCGATCCTGGCCGCCCTGCCCGACGACGAGGTGCGGGCCCTGGCCCGCCGCACCGGCCTGCCGGCCCGCACGGAGCGCACCATCACCGACGAACGCGCCCTGCTCGCCGAGCTGGCCGTGGTCCGCGGCCGCGGTTACGCCGAGGACCACGAGGAGAACGAAGCCGGCGTGCGCGCGGTCGGCGCGGCCGTGCTCAACCACACCGGCGAGGTGGTCGGCGGGCTGTCGGCGGCGTCGCTGGTCGACCTCGCCGACGCGCCCAGCGACCTGCCGCAGCTGGTCGTGCGCGCCGCCGCCGAGGTCTCGCGCGCTTTGGGCGCCGACTGAACCGAATCACCCTGTGACCGGCTTCACAACGCGGTCAAGCCGTGTCATGGTGGAGCCATGTCGATGGAACCCCATTCCGTCAGGCGGAACGCATGAAGGTCACGTCGAGCGAACTCACCAAGCTCGCGGTCCGGATCCTGCTCGACGCCGGCACGAACCTCGTCGACGCCAAGGCGGTCGCGGGCTCGCTGGTGGAGTCGAACCTGACCGGCCACGACTCGCACGGCGTGCGCAGGCTGGTCGACTACGTGGCCCGCATCCGCGACGGCCGGATCGACCCGCGCGCCCGCCCCGGCGTCGACCACCCGCGTCCCGGCACGGTCGTGGTCCGCGGCAACCGCGCGCTCGGCCGGATCGCGGCCGGTGTCGCCGCCCGCGAGCTGCGCGCCCTGACCCGCACGCACGGCAGCGGCGTCGCGGTGATCCAGGACTGCAACCACGTCGGCAGGCTGGGCGAGTACGTCGGCTTCCTGGCCGAGCACGACCTGGTCGCGCTCGCGTTCGGCAACGCGGACGCCACCGTCGCGCCCCACGGCGGCCGGGAACGGCGGCTGGGCACCAACCCGCTCGCCTGGGCCGCGCCGCGGGCGGCGGACCGGCCGCCGATCGTGGTCGACTGGGCCACGTCCGGCGTGGCCGAGGGCAAGCTGGCGGTGGCCCGCGACCGCGGTGAGCGCGTGCCCGAGGGCCTGGTGCTCGACCCGGACGGCCGACCCACCACCGATCCCGGCGACTTCTACGCCGGCGGCGCGCTGCTGCCGTTCGGCGGGCACAAGGGCTACGGCCTGAGCGTGCTGATCGAGGTGGTCGGCGGCCTGCTCACCGGCATGGGCATCGGCAGCCTCCCCGGCTACCGCGGCGGGTTCGGCACCGTGCTGGTGGCCGTCGACATCGGCTCGCTCACCCCGGTGGAGCGGTTCCGCGAGCAGGCGGAGCTGTTCTGCCGCGAGCTGACCGGCACCCCACCCGCCCACGGCAGCCGCGAGGTGCTCGTGCCGGGTGAACCGGAGGCGCGCACCCGTCGCGCCCGGTTGCGCGACGGCATCCCGATGACCGGGGAGACCTGGCGCGAGCTGCACGGCCTGCTCACGGCGAAGGAGGGCACGACATGACCGGAGCCGCCGACCGCACCGCGGCCGAGCACGACGCGGTGCGCGACGACCCTCCCGGCGGCGGGCAGCTGCGCCGCGTCGTCGGCGCGTCCGTGGTCGGCACCGCGTTGGAGTGGTACGACTTCTTCATCTACGGCTTCGCCGTGACGCTGGTGTTCAACGAGCTGTTCTTCGTCACCGAGGACCCCGCGACGGGGGTGATCGTGGGGTTCGCGACCTTCGGCGTCGGCTTCGCGGTCCGGCCGCTGGGCGGCTTCGTGTTCGGCCACCTCGGCGACCGCATCGGCCGCCGGTCGACGCTGGTGATCACGACGCTGGTCATGGGCGTGTCGACCGGGTTGATCGGCCTGCTGCCGACCTACGACTCCATCGGCATCGCCGCGCCGATCCTGCTGACCGTGCTGCGGATGTGCCAGGGCCTCGGCGCGGGCGCGGAGTTCGGCGGCGCGTCCACGCTGCTGGCCGAGCACGCCCCGGCGCGCAGGCGTGGTTTCTTCACCTCGTTCGCGCAGACCGGGGTCCAGCTCGGCCTGCTGTCGGGCACGCTGGTGTTCCTGCTGGTCGAGACGCTGCCCCGGCAGACCGTGCTGGACTGGGCGTGGCGCATCCCGTTCTGGTTCAGCTTCGCGCTGATCGCGGTCGCGCTGTACGTGCGGCTGAGGGTCGACGAGTCGCCGGTGTTCCAGCGCATGGCCCGGCAGCGGACCACGGTGCAGCTGCCCGTGTTCGACGCGCTGCGCCGCTACCCGCGCAACTTCCTGATCGGCATCGGCGCGCACATCTGCGACACGGCGATCGTCTACATCTACGCCACCTACAGCCTCGCCTACATCACCAAGTCGCTGGCGCTGCCGCGCTGGGTGGGGTTGACCGGCGTGGTGGCGTTCGGCGTGGTCGTGATCGTGCTGCAACCCGTGTACGGCGCGCTGTCCGACCGCATCGGGCGGCGACCGCTCAACCTGTTCGGCGTGGTGTTCACGGCGGCGTTCGCGTTCCCGTTCTTCCTGCTGCTCGACACCCGCGAACCGGTGCTGATCTGGGTGGCGCTGGTGGTGGCGACGGCGTTCGGCCTGGCCCCGATGATCGCGGTTCAGCCCGCGTTCTACGCCGAGCTGTTCGGCGCGCGCGTCCGCTACACCGGGTTCGCCGCGTCCCGCGAGATCGGCGCGGCGCTGGCCGGGTTCTCGCCGCTGGTGGCCGCCGCCCTGGTCGCGCGGGCGGACGGGCAGGGCTGGCCGGTCGCGCTGTGGATGATCGGCACCGCCGTCGTGTCGCTCGTGGCGTTCCTGCTGTCGGCGGAGGGCAAGGACGTCGACATCGCGGCCGTCGACACCGCGGGGGTGGCGCCGCGGTGACCCGTCTCCGCCTGTCGACGGCCCGGCTGCCCGGGTGGTTGGCGGCCGACCTGCCGAGCGCGCCGGTCGGGATCGTCCACATCGGACTCGGCGCGTTCCACCGGGCCCACCAGGCGGTGCTGACGCAGGAGGCCATGCGGGTCGAGCCGGGGGCGTGGGGAATCTGCGCCGTGGCCCAGCGCAACGGGCGGCTGGTCGACGCGCTGGTCGAGCAGGACCACCTGTTCACCGTCACCGAGCGCGGCGCGGTGGACGACCGGCTGCGCGTGGTCGGGAGCGTGCGCGAGGCGCTGCTGGCCGCGGAGCAGCCGGATCGGCTGGCGGACGTGCTGTCCGAACCGGACACCCGCGTGGTCACGTTGACCGTCACCGAGGCCGGCTACCGGCACGACCCGGTCACCGGGCGGCTGCGCGCCGACGACCCGGACGTGGCGGCCGATCTCGCGGGCGGACCGCCGCGCACCCCCGTCGGGCAGCTGGTCGCCGGCCTGCGGCGGCGCCGGGATCGGGGGCACCGCGGGCTCACCGTCCTGTCGTGCGACAACCTGCCCGACAACGGCCGCCTGGCCGCGGGCCTGGTGCGCGAGTTCTGCGCCCGGCGCGGGGAGGGCGACCTCGCCGAGTGGGTCGACGAGCACGTGCGGTTCCCGGCCAGCGTGGTGGACCAGATCGTGCCCGCCACCACGGACGCCGACATCGCCCGCGTGGCCGAGGTCCTCGGCTTGGAGGACCGCGCCGCGGTGGTCGGGGAACCACACCGCCGGTGGGTCGTGGAGGACGACTTCGCCGCCGGGCGTCCGGCCTGGGACCAGGTCGGCGCGGAACTGGTGGCCGACATCGCGCCGCACCAGGCCGCGAAGCTGCGGCTGGTCAACGGCACGCACTCGGCGCTCGCCCACCTCGGACTCCTGGCCGGCTGCACGAGCACCGCCGACGCCTTGGGCCGCCCCGAGTTCGCGCACTTCGCCGAACGCCTGCTGCGCGCCGAGACCGGACCGTCGCTGCGCCGGTTCGGCCGGTGCCCGGACGAGCGGGAGGTCGAGGCGCTGCTGACCCGGCTGGCCAACCCGCGGATCACCCACCGGCTGGACCAGATCGCCGGCGACGCGCTGCGCAAGCTGCCCCAACGCCTGCTCGACCCGGCGGTCGACCTGCTGGTCCTGGGCATCGAGCCGCGCCTGATCTGCCTGGCCGTCGCCGGTTTCCTGCACCAGCAGGACTTCCCCCTGCTGACCTTGCCGCCGCCGTTGCGCGAGTCGCGCGTGTTCCGCGCGCTGCTGGCCGACGCGGTGCGCCGGATCGACCAGGACGGGGTGGTAGCCACCCTGCGCGGGATCGGGAGGAGCTGATGAACCTGCACGACACCGTCGCCGTGGTGACCGGCGGCGGCACCGGGATCGGCCGCGCGACCGCGCTGGCACTGGCCCGTTCGGGCTGCCGGGCGGTCGTGGTGACCTACTCGCGGTCCGCCGCCGACGCCGAGTCCGCCGTGGCCGAGCTGACCGCCGCCGGGTGCGAGGCCGTGGCCGAACGCGTCGACGTGGCCGACGACGGCCGGGTGCGCTCGACCGCCGAACGCGTGCGCGCCCGGTTCGGCCGGGTCGACGTGCTGGTCAACAACGCGGGCACGACGAAGGCCGTGCCGCACGCGGACCTCGACGCCCTCACCGACGAGGTGTTCCACCACGTGCTCGACGTCAACGTGGTCGGGCCGCTGCGCGTCACGCGTGCGTTCGCCGAGGACCTGCGCGCGGCCCGCGGGGCGGTGGTCAACGTCGGGTCCATCTGACCCGCAACCTCGCCGTGGCCCTCGCGCCGGACGTGCGGGTCAACTCCGTCGCGCCGGGCACCGTGGCCACCCGGTGGCAGGCGTCGCTGCACGGCGAGGCGGGGTTCGCCGAACGGGCGGAAGCCGAACGGCGAACCGTGCCGCTGAGCCGCACCGCCGACCCCGCCCACGTGGCGCAGGCCGTGCTGGGGCTGCCGGCGATGGACCTCGTCACCGGCGAGGCGATCATCGTCGACGGCGGCAAGCACGTCGTGTACTAGGACGTGATCAGGACCTTGAGCGCGGTCCGCTCGGCCATCTCCCGGTACCCCTTCGGGGTGTCCTCCAGGCCCACCTCCCGGTCGAACACCCTGCCCGGCTCGACCGTCCCGTCGAGAACCCCCGGCAGCAGGGTCTCGATGTAGGCGCGCACGGGTGCGGGCCCGCCGGTGAGGGTGATGTTCGGGCGGAAGAGGCTGCCGGGCCCGATCGGCGCCTGCTCGTACTGCGGCAGGCCCACCCGGCTGATCACACCGCCCGGACGCACGACGCCCACCGCCTGCTCGTAGGCGGGGAGGTGGCCGACCGCCTCGATCACGACCCGGCTGCCGTGGCCGCCGGTGAGCTCGCGCACCCGCTCGACGCCCTCCGGGCCGCGCTCGGCGACGACGTCGGTCGCGCCGAACTCACGACCCAGGTCGGTGCGGACCCGGTGGTGGCCCATCAGGATGATGCGCTCGGCCCCGAGTTGCCTGGCCGACAGCACGGCGAGCAGGCCGACCGCGCCGTCGCCGATGACCGTGACCGTGCTGCCGTCCGTCACGCCGCCCCTGATCGCGGCGTGGTAGCCGGTGCCGTAGACGTCGGACAGGGTGAGCAGCGAGGCCAGCAGGTCCGAGTCCTCCCCGACCGGCGCCTTGACCAGCGTGGCGTCGGCGAAGGGCACCCGGACCGCCTCGGCCTGGCCTCCGCCGATGCCGCCCGCCGCCCAGAACCCGCCGTACCTGCACGACGTGTACAGCCCTTCGCGGCAGAACTCGCACGTGCCGTCCGACCAGGCGAACGGCGCGATCACGAGGTCGCCGGGCGTCACCGCGGACACCTCGCCGCCGACCTCCTCGACCACGCCGACGAACTCGTGACCCATCGGGATGCCCTCGGGCACGGTGCGCATGGCGTGGAACGGGTGCAGGTCGGTGCCGCACACGCAGGCCCGGACCACGCGGACCAGGGCGTCCGTCGGGCGGTGGATGACCGGGTCGGGCACGTCCACGACCCTCACGTCACCGGCGCCGAACATGTAAGTGGCTTTCATGGGACGAAGTCAACGACCCCGGCGACGAGCCCGGGAGTGTTCCTCGTTCCAGGTAATGGCAGTGACTCCTTCGGCCGCGACGCCCCCTCTACCCTGGAGAGATGGGCCGGCTCGACCACCGCGCCGAGGTCCGCGAGTTCCTCGGCTCGCGGCGTGCGCGCATCACCCCCGACCAGGCCGGTTTGCCGGTGTACGGCGGCAACCGCCGGGTCAAGGGACTGCGCCGCGAGGAAGTCGCGCTGCTCGCCGGCGTCTCCATCGACTACTACGTCCGGATGGAACGGGGCAACCTCGCCGGCGCCTCCGAGGGCGTGCTCGACGCGCTGGCCCGCGCGCTGCGGCTGGACGAGGCCGAGCGCGAGCACCTGTTCACCCTGGCCCGCGCCGCCGACACCGGCGCCCGCCGTCCCCGCCGGACGCCACCGGCCGACGTGCGGCCGCCCGTCCGGCAAGTGCTCGACGCCATGACCGAGGCGCCGGCGTGGGTGAGCAACAGCAGGCACGACATGGTGGCCACGAACCGCCTCATCCGCGCCCTCTACGCCCCCGTGCTGGCCGATACCCGCCAACCGGCCAACACCACCAGGTTCGTCTACCTGGACCCGATCGCCCAGGAGTTCTTCGTCGACTGGGACCGGGTCGCCAACGACGCCGCCGCGATGCTCCGCTTCCAGGCCGGGCGCAACCCGCACGACCGGGCGTTGTTCGAGCTGGTCGGCGAGCTGTCGGCGCGCAGCGAGTTCTTCCGCCGGCGCTGGACCTCGCACGACGTGAAGTTCCACCGGCACGGTCGGAAGCGGCTGCGGCACCCGGTCGTCGGCCGCCTCGACCTGGACTTCGAGTCGATGGAGCTGCCGGCCGAGCCGGGCCTGGTCCTCAACGTCTACACCGCCGCCTCGGGCACGCCCACCGCCGACGCGCTCAAGGTGCTGGCCGGCTGGGCCGCCACGCAGGAACAGGCGGAAACGCCGACAACGCCGACGGACCAGCCCTGACCGCGCCCGGCTGCACGCCGCGACCAGGTCCCCGCCACCCGGGCTGCGCGGTGGCACCCGACCACACCAGCCGAGCCCACCGCACAGCCACACGCGCCGACCTCGATCGCCCCACGCGCCGCCGCACCGCTTCGAGCCCTAAGGCGCGTCCCGTTCCGCCGCCTCGGCGATGCGCTTGATGGCCGCCAGCCGCCGGTCCCACTCGGCGGCGAGCGAGGCCATCCACCGCGCCGTCGCGTCGAGCGCCGCGGGCCGCACCGAATAGCGCACCTCACGCCCGACCCGGCCGCCCGAGACGAGGCCGGCGGCGTCCAGGACGGCGAGGTGCTTCACCACCGCCTGCCGTGACACGGGGAGCTGTTCGGCCAGCTTCGTCGCCGTGGTCTCCCCCTGCGCCGCGAGCAGGTCGAGCAGCTGACGGCGCGTCGGATCGACCAGCGCGGTGAGCACGCTGTCGACCTCGTCGGCGGCATTGCGGTCGTTCATCCCGCGCCTATGATCGCACGCGGGTTCCCCCGGACGCGCCTACAGCTCGTAGACCTGACCCGTCTGCGCGCCCTCGACCGACCGCACGTAGGCCCGGGCGACCTTGGCCAGGTCGACCGGCTCCATGCCGGGGAAGAAGTCGCCGTAGTCGTCGAGGCTCTCGGTGAACACGGTCGGGCTGACGGCGTTGACGCGCTGCGGCGCGATCTCGATCGCCGCCGCCCGCACGAACGCCTCCACCGCGCCGTTCGCCATGGACGCCGCGCTGCCGGTCGGCACGGGCTCGCGCGCCAGCACGCCCGTGATGAGCGTGAACGAACCCCGTTCCGCGATCCGGCCGACGCCCTGCCGGACGAGCTCGACCTGGCTCAGCACCTTCCCCCGGAACGCGTCCAGGTAGTCCTGCGCGGTCATCTCGGTGACCGGCTTCCACGGCACGTCGCCCGCCGCGCTCACGACCGCATCGACCCGGCCGACCCGTTCGTACAGCTCGGCGACCTGCGCCGGATCGGTGACGTCGTGGCGCAGGTCACCGCCGGAGCGCCCGACGGTGACGACCTCGTGGCCGCGTTCGGTGAGTGTCGTGTGGACGGCCGTGCCGAGCGTGCCGCCGGCACCGATGAGGACAATCTTCATGGCGATCACGCTAGAGCCGAGCCGCGCAGTCCGTGAAATGCCGATCGCGCAGCACTTATGCTCCACGGTCATGAACGTGGAGTTGCGGCACCTGCGGGCGTTCGCGGCCATCGGCAACGAGCGCACGATCACCGGCGCCGCGGCCGTGCTGCACGTCAGCCAGCCCGCGCTGTCCCGCACGTTGGAGCAGTTGGAGAGCAGGCTCGGCACCCGGCTGGTCGAGCGCACGACCCGCAGCCTGGCGCTGACCGAGGCCGGTGCGCGACTGCTGGCGCACGCCAACCGCATCCTCACCCAGGTGGATGACGCGCTGGCCGAGGTGAAGGCCGGGCCGAGGGCGCTGCGCGTCGGGTTCGCGTGGGCCGCGCTCGGCAGGCACACGGTGCCGTTGCTGCGCGGTTGGCGCGACGCGCGGCCCGACGCGGAACTGCGGGTGTTCCGGCCGGACGACCCCGAGGGCGCGTTGCGGCGCGGCGAGCTCGACGTGGCGTTCGTGCGCTCGCCGGCGACGCCCGATCGTGACCTCGCGTCCGCCGACCTCTACCTCGAACCACGCGTGGCCGCCGTGTCCGAAGATCACCCGTTCGCGCAAGCCCCCGCGGTCCGGCTGGGCGACCTCGCCGACCGGCCCGTCGCGATCTGCGCCACCGCCACCAGCACCAGCACCGACCTGTGGCCGGCCGAGGACCGCCCCGCCGCGCTCGACGTCGCCAACGCCGACGAGTGGCTCACCGCGATCACCACCGGCGACGCCGTCGGGGTCACCACCGACGCGACCGCGCACACCCACCCGCACCCCGGCGTCCGCTACGTGCCGATCACCGACGCCGACCCCGTGGCGGTGCGGGTGGTCTGGCCCCGGAGCGCGACCCACCCCGCCACCGACGCCTTCCGCGAGCACGCGCGCGTGCTGCTGCGGGACGCGTCCCGGCCCGAGAGCTGACGCGCACCGGCCATACTGGACCAGCCAGTACAGTCCTGGGAGGGCCAGTGCTCACGAAGAAGGGCGCCGCGACCCGGCAGCGGATCGTCGAGGCGATGGCCGCGGAGATCCGCGAGCGCGGCATCAACGCGGTCACCCTGGACGACGTCGGGCGGCGCAGCGGCACCGGCAAGAGCCAGCTGTTCCACTACTTCCCCGACGGCAAGGAACAGCTGCTGCTGGCCGTGGCCCAGTGGGAGGCCGACCGGGTGATCGAGGACCAGCAGCCGCACCTCGGGCAGCTCACGTCGTGGGCGGCGTGGCGGCGGTGGCGCGACGTGGTGGTCGACCGCTACCGCAGGCAGGGCGTGCACTGCCCGCTCGGCGTGCTGATCACCGAGGTCGGCAGGTACACCCCGGCGGCGCAGGCAGTCACCCGGCAGTTGCTCGCCCGGTGGCAGCACCAGGTCCGGGTCGGCATCGAGCAGATGCAGGACAGCGGCCGGATCAGCCGTCGCGTCGACCCGGACCGCACGGCAGGCGCCGTGATCGCGGCGATCCAGGGCGGGGTGACGATCCTGCTGTCGACGGGCTCCGCCGACCACCTGGAATCCGCCCTGGACCTCTGCCTGGACCACCTGCGCGACTACCGCTGAACCCAGTTGCGCACGACGGGGCGGTAGCCGGCCGGCTTGTCACCGAGCCGCACGCCGGGGCTGACCAGCCACTCCTGGTAGTCCGGTGTGAACATCCGGTAGACCGACGCCGGCGGTTCGGCACTGGCCTGGTCGAGCCGGTCGCGCAGCTCCGCGGGCAGCTCGAAGTCCAGCGCCGCCACCGACGCGCCGAGTTGCTCCGCGCTGCTCGCGCCGACGATGGCCGCGCCGATCCCGGGCCGGGTCACGGCCCAGTTCAGCGCGACCTGGGCCATCGTCACCCCCAGCTCGGCGGCCACGGCCTCCACCACGGTGAGCAGCTCCCACTGCCGGTCGGTCCACGACGACCCGCCGCCGGCGAGCCTGCCCTCGCCGGTCAGGCCGGCGTCGGAGTGGCGGTACTTGCCGGTGAGGAAACCGCCGCCGAGCGGGCTCCACGCCGTGACGCCGAGACCCAGCTCCTGCCCCACCGGGACGTGTTCCGCCTCGATGGTCCGGTCGACGAGGGAGTACGGCAGCTGGAGGCTGATCATCGGGGTGTGCGAGTGCGCCTCGGCGAGGGTCTGCGCCCGTGCGGCGTACCAGGCGGGCACGTCGGACAGCCCCGCGTGGCGGATCTTGCCCGCCCGCGCCAGGTCGTCGAACGTGCGCAGCACCTCGTCGACCGGTGTCACCCGGTCCCACGTGTGCAGGAGGAAGAGGTCGATGTAGTCGGTGCCCAGGCGCCGCAACGACGCCTCGACCGCCCGGATCATGTGCTTGCGGCCGTTGCCGCCCGCGTTCGGGTCGCCGGGGTCGACGCTGTTGGTGAACTTGGTGGTGAGCACCACCCGGTCGCGCACGCCCGCTTCGGCGACGAGGCGGCCGACGATCGTCTCGCTCTCGCCCGCGGTGTAGAAGTCCGCGGTGTCGACGAAGTTGCCGCCCGCCTCCAGGTAGCGCCGGAAGATCGGCCTGGCCTCGTCCTCGGTCTTGCCGTACGCGGCGTGGAAACCGCCGGTGCCGAAGTTCATCGTGCCCAGCGCCAGCCGGCTGACGCGCAGTCCGGAGCGGCCCAACAAGAAGTAGTCGTCCAATGCCATGCGACCCACGATGCAGAGCCGAAAATGTACCCGCAAGTACAGAAAACGATGACGTACACGCATGACGTCGTCCGACGGTCGCCGGGGACCGCACCGCGTTCCTAGTGTCGGTCCGGGCACTGCGGTGAAGTCCGAGCACCGCGGTCCCGACGCACGAATCTCCCGAGAACGCAGAGGAAACCGATGTCCGAAGTCACGTACACCGCAGTCGCCACGTCCACCGCGGAAGGGCGCAACGGTGGCCGTGCGTCCTCCGACGACGGCGCGCTCGACGTCGCCCTCGCCGTGCCGAAGGAGCTCGGCGGCGCGGGCGGCGCGACGAACCCGGAGCAGCTGTTCGCCGCAGGCTGGGCGTCCTGCTTCGTCGGCGCGGTGCGCCGGGTGGCGGCCGAGAAGAAGGTCCGCCCGACGGACCTCGCCGTGGTCGCGGAGATCACGCTGCACCACGACACCGTCGCGAGCGAGTTCAAGCTCAGCGCGGTGCTCCGCCTGACGGCGTCGGGCATCGACCAGGCGACCGCCGAGCAGCTCGTCGACGGCGCGCACCAGGTGTGCCCGTACTCGAAGGCGACCCGCGGCAACATCGAGGTCGCCCTCCACGCCACCGCCGTCTGACCACAGTGGACGCACGCGCCCGGCCGGGGTCGGGCGCGTGCGTCGGCGTTTCAGAGGCGGTCCGCGTCGATGACCGCCCTGGCGAACGGCTGCGGCGCCTCCTGCGGGACGTTGTGGCCGATGCCCTCGAAGATCCGGTGGTCGTACCGGCCGGTGAACTTGTCGCGGTAGGACGCGCCGTCGGCCGCCGCGCCGTCGAAGTCGCTGCCGATCGTGATCGCGGGCACGGCGATGGCCGGTGCGGCGGCGAGTTCCCGCTCGTAGCGGTCGTACCGGGCCTCACCGAGCGCCAGGCTCAGCCGCCAGCGGTAGTTGTGGATCACGATGTCGACGTGGTCGGGGTTGTCGAACGCCGCCGCGCTGCGGTCGTACGTCGCGTCGTCGAAGTCCCACCGCGGCGACGCGTCCCGCCAGATCAGCTTGTTGAACCCGTACCGGTCCCGGCGGTAGCCGAGGACGCCGCGCTCGGTGGCGAAGTAGTACTGGTACCACCAGTTCTGCTCCGCCGCGGGCGGCAGTGGCTCCAGGTTCTTCTTCAGGTTCGTGACCAGGTACCCGCTCACCGCGACGATCGCCTTGCAGCGCCGCGGCCACAGCGCGGCGACCACGCCGACCGTCCGCGCGCCCCAGTCGAACCCGCCGAGCACCGCCTGGTCGATCCGCAGCGCGTCCATGAAGGCGATGACGTCGAGCGCCACCGCGGACTGCTGGCCGTTGCGGACCGTGTGCGGCGACAGGAACGTGGTCGCGCCGTAGCCGCGGAGGAACGGCACGAGCACGTGGTAGCCCTCGGCGGCCAGCAGCGGCGCGACGTCGACGTAGCTGTGCGCGTCGTACGGCCAGCCGTGCAGCAGCACCACGGCCTGGCCGCTGCGGGGGCCGAACTCGGCGTAGGCGATGTCGAGCACTCCGGCCCGTACGTGTTTTATCCGGCCGAGCGAGGTGTTGCCGCCGGTCCGCCCGCTCAGCGCGGCGGCGGTCGACGTGGTGGCGGCGGGCAACGACGTCGCCACCGCGCCCGCCGCGACCGCCCGGCCGAACGTTCTCCTGCTGATCATCTCCGGCTCCCTGTGCCGTCTCACCGTGGACGACGGCGACGCTAGGTGCGCCGTGCGGGCGGCCGCGACCGTCGGGTGACGCTGCCGGTGTACGTCACCGCAGCGCGTCGAGCGCCTTGCCCAGGTCAGCGCGGGAGGTCACGCCCAGCTTCGGGAAGATCCGGTGCAGGTGGGTGCCGACCGTCCGGTGCGACAGGAACAGCCGCTGCCCGATCTCCCGGTTGGTCAGGCCCTCGGCGGCCAGCCGCGCGATGCCCAACTCGTGCGGTGTCAGCTTCTCCCGTGCGTCCTGGTCCCGGTTCGGGCTCGACTCCCCCGCGCCGCGCAGCTCACGCCGGGCGCGTTCGCCCCACGCCGTCATGCCGAGCGCGTCGAAGGTGTCCCTGGCGGCGCGCAGGTGCGTCCGGGACTCCACCACCCGCCGTTGCCGGCGCAGCCACTCGCCGAACGCCAGGTGCAGGCGGCCCCGTTCGGCGGGCCACCCGGTCAGGTCGGCGTTCAACGCGGTCGTGAACTGCGGCTCCGCCTCGTCGTTGGGCGCCAGCACGGCACGCGCGTAGCGCAGCCCGATGTGCAGCGCCGGCGACGGTGTCGACGCGGCCGGCAGCTCCAGGTCGCGCACGATGTCCCGCACGGCGTCGGTCCGGCCGGCCCGCACGGCGGCCTCGGTCAACTCGGGGAGGCAGTAGGCGCGCAGGGCCACGTGGTAGGCCGGGTCGGCGGGGTCGTGCAGCCGGCTCAGGTCCGCGAACGCGTCCTCGAAGCGGCCCTCGCCCGACGCCGAGATCCCGGTCGCGAGCCGCGCGGTGGCCAGCACCGGGCGTGCGCCCGCCGCGAGCCCGACCCGTTCCGCCTCCGCGGCCAGCGCCGCGGCCCGCCCGTGGTCACCGCGCAGCGCGGCGATCTCCGCCTGGACGGCCGTGGCGAGCCCGTGCATGAACGGCTGCCGGGTTTCCCGGGCCAGGCTCGCCGCCTCGGCCGCGACCGGCGCGGCCGCGGTCAGGTCGCCGAGCCGGGTCCGGCACCACGCCTCCACGGCCAGCGCCCTGGCCAGCAGCCCGAGGCGGCCCTGGGCACGCAGCCCCGGCGCCGCCGCCGAGGAGGAGCGTGCCGCCAGGTCGAACGCGCCGACCTGCAGGGCCGCGCTGCCCAGGTACCGGTCGACCTCCGGGTCCGTGCCGGTGGCGCCGACCAGGGCGCGCAGCTCGGCCAGCACGGCATCGCCCCGTTCGAAGGGCGCGACGTACGCGGTGATGGCGACCATGGCGGGTTCGTGCGCGCCGACCGGCAGCCTCTCCGCGACGTCCAGCAGCGAACGGCGCGCGTCCGGGCCCGGTTCGACCCAGAAGCACCGCATGGCGGCGCCCCACAGGATCCGGGCGGCGGCGTCGGTCTGCCCGTCGGCGGCGACCGACGCGGCCAGCCCGCCCAGTTCCGCCACGCGGGAGACGTCTTCGCGGACGCCGTCCTCGAAGCCGCTGAGGACCCAGGCGGCGGTGGCGCGCTGGTGCGGCGTGAGGTCCAGGGCCTGTGCGTCGCGCACCAGCCGATCGGCCGTGTCGCGTCGGCCGACCTCGACCGCCAGTTCGGCGGCGCGCAGCAGTCGTGCCGCCCGCCGGGACCGCGACCCGCTCAGCCGGGCTGCCTGCTCCAGGGCGGCCACGGCGGCGGCGAGCCCGCCCCGACGCCGGGCGCGTTCGGCGGTCTGCTCCAGCTCGGTCGCCACGTCCTCGTCCGTTCCGGACGTCGCGGCGGCCCGGTGCCAGGCCCGGCGGTCCGGTTGGGCGACGAGGGTCCCGGCGAGTGCCAGGTGCGCCTGCCGGCGTTCGTCGAACGTCGCCGCCGCGGGCACGGCCGAGCGGATCAGGGGATGCCGGAAGGTCGACACCGGGCCGGCGAGCTCGATCAACCGGGCCTCCACCGCCGGCGCGAGCACTTCCGGCCCGGCCGCCGAACCCAAGAGCAGGCCCGTGGCCTCCAGCGTCTCGGGGACGAGGTCGCTCTGGTTCAGCGCCGCCACCAGCAGCGCGGTGCGGGTGGGCGCGGGCAGGGCAGCGACCCGCGCGGTGAACGCGCGTTCCAGCCGGTCGGTCAGCGGCAGCACCCCGTCCGGCCCGAGCGGCTCCGCCACCGTCGGCAGCTCGACCAGCGCCAGCGGGTTCCCGGCCGCCTGAGCCAGCACCCGCTCCCGCGCCACCGGCGTGAGGCCGGGCGCGACCGAGTCCAGCACACCGGCCGCGTCCTCGTCCGACAGCCGACCGACGGTCATCAGCGACAACCCCGCGTCCGGCAACGGCGAGGGCTCACCGTCCCGCAAGGTCGCGAGCAGCACGACCGGTTCGGACTCGATCCGGCGCGCCACGAAGGCGAGCACGTCCAGCGTCGCGCGGTCGAGCCAGTGCACGTCCTCGGCGACGACCAGCAGCGGCCGGTTCGCGGACTCCTCGGCCAGCAGGGTCAACGCGGCGAGGCCGACGAGGTAGGCACCCGGTGCCGGGCCGTCGGCGAGCCCGAGGGCGGTCCGCAGCGCGTCCCGCTGCGGACCGGGCAGCCCGGCCACACCCGCCCGCACCGGGTGCAGCAGTTGGTGCAGCCCGGCGTACGGGAGGTTCCGCTCGGCCTCCGCCCCGGTCGTCCCGAGCACCCGCAGCCCGGCGATCGACGCCGCGGCGACGGCTTCCGCCACGAGCGCGGACTTGCCGACACCCGCTTCACCGCGCAAGAGGACGCCACCACGTCCCACCGGACCGTCCACCAGCTCGACCAGGGCCTTCAGCTCGGCGTCCCTCCCCAGCAGCGGCATCACCCGGCCGCCAGCCGTGAAGGGCGCAGCGGCGGGTTGCCGCGCAGCCGCGCCCGGTGCGCCAGCGCCTTCATCTTGTTGCCGCACGTGGCCATCGCGCACCACTCCCGGCGGAAGCCGCGCGAGGAGTCGACGTAGACCTGCGTGCACTCCGGACGGCCGCACTCCTTCAGCAGGTCGGCCGCCGGGCCGCCGAGGATCCCGATCGCGTGCCGCGCCACGGAGGACAGCGCCTGCTCCACCGTCGCCGTGAGCACCCGCCCGGCCGGCCCGAGCCTGGGCACCACCGGCGGGTGGGCCGCCACCCGGTTGAGCAGGTCGACCGACGCGGGCTCGTCGCGCTCCCCCACGATCCGGCCCCGCACGAGGACGTAGATCGACTCGCGGAGGGCGACGGCCGCGGCGAGGTCGGCCACGGCGGCACCCGGCGCCGTGTCGGCCACCCCGGACTCGACGAACCACGCGTCCAGAGCGCGCGGCGTGCCCAGCACCTCGCACGGCACAGGGCTCCGCCGGGCGCGGAGCGTGCCCGCGAAATCCAGCGCGAGGTCCCCGCAGGGGAAGGCGTGCTCCACGTAACCAGTCTGGCAGGTGTTGAATACCCACGCCAATCAATAACCGGTTTGACAGGTTGCGAACAGCCGTGGCACAGTGACCCGGTCGTCACTCGGACGGGCCCGCTCACGGGCTCGGCGACTCCCTCACCGCTCGCACGTGTCGTGCGAGTGCGCTGCTGACCCTTCTCGGGTCACGAATCCACTGAGGAAGTCGATGAGACTCTGGACGAAACTCGCCTTGGCCGCCTTGGCGCCGGCGTTGCTCGTGGCGCCGGCCTCCGCCGAGCCCTCGGGCGCGACGCACAACGCCACGTGCGCCCCGATCCCCCTCTCCGCTCCGCCGGGCGCACGGATCGAGGCGGTGCGGGCGGAACCCCGCCCCGGCGGCACCGTCACGTTCCCGCAGACGCCGTTCTCCGCACCCGCGCCCATCGCCGACGTGCCGCCGTACTGCCAGATCACCGTCACCCTCACCCACGACGGGCACGACCACGTCACGGTCGCGGTGGCCCTGCCGGGCACCGGCTGGGCCGGCCGCCTGCAGGCGATCGGCGGGAGCGCCTACGCCGCGGGCGACTTCGGCGCGCCACTGGTCCAGGCGGTCAAAGACGGCTACGCGGGCGTGACCACCGACGCCGGCGTGTCGTCGGACCCCTTGGACACCGGCTGGACCCTGACCGCCGGAGGTGAGGTCGACACGACGCTGCTGACGAACTTCGCGACCCGCTCGGCGCACGAGTCCGCGGTGATCGGCAAGGCGGTGGCGCGGGCGTTCTACGGCCGTCCCGTGTCGTACTCGTACTGGAACGGCTGCTCGACCGGCGGTCGGCAGGGCTACGCGGAAGCGCAGGACCACCCACGCGACTTCGACGGCATCCTGGCGAACGCGCCGGCGGTCGACTGGACGCGGTTCGCGATCGCGACCCTGTGGCCGCAGACCGTGATGCACAACGATCGCCACTTCCCGGGCACTTGCGTCCTCACCGCGTTCCGCCGGGCGGCGATCGCGGCCTGCGACCCGCACGACGGTGTCACCGACGGCGTCATCGACCGTCCGGAGGAGTGCGGCTACGACCCCCGCGCGCTGGTGGGCGCCAAGGTGCTCTGCGCGGGCGAGGAGGTCACCGTGACGGCCGAGGACGCGGAGGTCGTGCGCAAGATCTGGGCAGGCCCCACCGACACGCGCGGCCGGAGCCTGTGGTCGGGGCTGCCCAAGGGCGCGGACTTCGGCTGGCTGGCCGGGACCGTGGTAGACGAGAACGGCGTCCCGTCGGCACCGGGGTTCCCGGTCGCCGTGGCGTGGGTGCGGGCGTTCCTGGCGAAGCAGCCCGCGTTCGACACCTCCACCATCACCTACGAGCGGTTCACCGAGCTGTTCCACCAGTCCGTGCGCGAGTACGACGAGGTCATCGGCACGTCGGACCCGGACCTCGGCGGGTTCCGGCGGGCGGGCGGGAAGCTCCTCACCTTCGTCGGCACGGCGGACCAGCTGATCCCGCCCGGCGGCACGCTCGCCTACCGCGACCGGGTGGAACGGCGACTGGGCGGCGCCGACCGCGTGAACGACTTCTACCGCCTGTTCCTCGCACCCGGCGTGGAGCACTGCGGCGGCGGCACGGGCCCGGCGCCGACGAACCCGCTCGGCGCGCTCGTGGACTGGGTCGAGCACGGCCGCGCACCGGCGACCCTGCCCGCGGCGACGGCCGACGGCAGCCGGACCCGCGACCTCTGCGCGTACCCGCAGGTCTCGCGGTACCGCGGGCACGGTGATCCCGCGGTCGCGTCCAGCTACCGCTGCACGCGCCGCTGATCCCCACCACCGCCCGTGCCGACACGCGGCGCGGGCGGTGGCCTCCGGGAGTTCAGCGGCCTCGAAAGCGTTGGCACAGCGGGAATTCCGGGCTGCCGGGCACGACAGGTAGCCGTTAATCGATCGCCGTCACCCGGTCCGGTGGGGCAACATCGACGACTCCGAGGTCGCCTTCGAAAGGAGTCGAATGGCCGCGCCAAGGTCCGGAAAACCCGTGAACAAACGAAAAACCGCGGTGCTGCTCGCCCTGCGCCTGTACGGGCGCGAGTTGCGCCGGCACCGGTTGCTCGCCGTGGGCGCGCTCGTGCTGCCCGCGCTGGGCAACACCTGCCTGCTCTACCTGACCCCGCTGGCGGTCGGCGCGCTCGCGGGTCGCCTCGCGCAGGGCGGCGACACCGGTTTCGCCACCGTGCTGCCGTACCTGCTGGTCTTCGCCGGCCTGATGCTCTTCGCCGAGTTGCTGTGGCGCATCGGCGTCCACTGCCTCAACCGCACCGACGGCCGCGGGATCGAGCACCTGTCCGTCTTCGGCATGGACGCGCTGCTCGCGAAGGACGCGGCGTTCTTCCACGACAACTTCGCGGGCTCCCTCACCAAGCGCGTGCTGAGCTTCGCGTCGCGCTTCGAGGAGTTCGTCGACACGGTGGCGTTCAAGATCGTCGCCAACCTCGTCCCGCTGGGCTTCGCCTGCGTGGTGCTGTGGAGCTACCACCCCTTGCTCGTCGTGGTGCTGCTGGGCCTGATCGTCGTCACCGGGTTCGTGGTCGCGCCGCTCATCCGCCGTCGCCAACGCCTGGTCGCCGAACGTGAGGCCGCCTACGCCCGGCTGTCCGGCCACGTCGCCGACACGTTGACCAACATGGAGACCGTGCGGGCGTTCGCCGCCGAGGACCGCGAGAGCGCGGAGCACCGGAACCGGGCCGCCGAGACCCGGGTGCTGGCGCTGCGGTCGTGGGACTACGGCAACCTGCGCATCGACACCCTGGTCGCGCCGCTGTCCGTGCTGACCAACGCGCTCGGCCTCGCGGTGGCCGTCGGGGTCAGCGGCGGGCTCGGCGTGGAGGCGATCGTGGTGACGTTCGCGTACTTCACCAACGCGACGCGGATCATGTTCGAGTTCAACCAGATCTATCGTCGGGTCGAGAGCGCGCTCACCGAGGCGGCGCAGTTCACCGAACTGCTGCTCGACGACCCGACCGTGCTCGACCCGGAGGAACCGGAGCCGTTGCGCGTCCAGGACTCCGGGGTCCGGTTCGACCACGTGGTGTTCGCGCACGCCGGTAACAAGCCGCTGTTCACCGGCTTGGACCTGGACGTGCAGGCGGGCACGCGGATCGGGTTGGTCGGTCGCTCCGGCGGTGGCAAGACCACGCTCACCCGGTTGCTGCTGCGGCTGGTGGACGTCGACGAGGGCCGGATCCTCATCGGCGGCCAGGACATCGCGCGCCTGCGCCAGGCGGACCTGCGCAGGCTGGTCGCGTACGTGCCGCAGGACCCGGCCATGTTCCACCGGACGCTCCGGGAGAACATCGCCTTCGCCCGACCGGGCGCGACCGACGCCGAGATCCTGCGCGCCGCCCGCGCCGCCCACGTGACGGAGTTCGCGGAGGCGCTGCCCGACGGGTTCGACACGATGGTCGGTGAACGCGGGGTCAAGCTGTCCGGCGGGCAGCGGCAGCGGGTCGCGCTGGCCCGCGCGATCCTGCGCGACGCGCCGATCCTGCTGCTGGACGAGGCGACCAGCGCGTTGGACTCGGAGAGCGAGGTGCTGGTCCAGGAAGCGCTGTGGCGGCTCATGGAGGGCCGCACCGCGCTCGTCGTCGCGCACCGGCTGAGCACCGTCGTGCGGATGGACCGGCTGGTCGTGCTCGACCGGGGCGGGATCGTGGAACAGGGCACGCACGCCGAGCTGCTGGACGCCGACGGCTCGTACGCGAAGCTGTGGCGCCACCAGTCCGGCGGCTTCCTGGACGAGACCGCGCCGGACGAGGTGGGCGCGGGCGTCCCGGACCCGGTGGGGGCCAAGCCGTCCTGAGCCGGGCTTGAACTTCCAGTCGCTGGAACGCCTAGCGTCCCCGACATGACGATCACGGTCCTGGACACCTACCCCGCCATGCGCGAGATCCTGCGGTCGCCCCGAACCGACCGGCCCGAGCTGCTCAAGGCCATGCTCGAACCGGCCGCGGGCATGTACCGGCACTTCCCCGGCGAGGTCGACCTCGTCGCGATGCACGGGATGAGCTCCGGGTTCCCGATCGACCGCGACGAGGAACGGTGCCAGGAGGCGTTGGAGGCGCTGCACGACGCCGACGCGTGGAACCGGATCGAGCGCGCCCTCCACGACGCCCTCGACGTGCAGCTCGCCGCGACCCCGGGCCTCACGGTGCCGGACATCACCGTGCTCATCGTCCTCGGCGACCCCGGTGACGCGCACTTCATGGGCCCGAACCTGGGCATGACGGCGAACGGCAGCGTGTCCGGCTACGTGTTCCTGAACTTCTGGCCGTACCCGGAGAACCTGGCGCGGGTGGAGGCGACGGCGGTCCACGAGCTCAACCACAACCTCCGCTACGGTCCCGGCGCCGTCGTGTGGGACCCGGCGACGGTCACCGTGGGCGAGCACGTGGTGTCCGAGGGCCTCGCCGACGCGTTCGCCCGCCAGTTGTACGGCGACGAGCTCGGGCACGCCCGCATCGGCGTGCCGCACCTGCACGACGACGCGGTGTTCGCCAAGGTCGTCTCCGGCCTCGGCGTGACCGGCATGCACAACTTCACCGCCTGGGTGCACGGTGACGAAGCCGCCGCCCGCTACGGCGCGACCCCGGTCGGGCTGCCCATCGGCGCCGGCTACGCCGCCGGCAACCGGCTCGTGGACACCTACCTGGCCACGACGGGCCGCACCGCGGCGGAGGCGTTGCTGGTGGACAGCCGGGACGTCATCGACACGGCGCTCAGCCGCGTCGCGTAGCCCTACCGGGTCGCCTCGAACTCCTCGTACAGCTCCGGGATGTAGGCGAGCAGGAGGTCGACGGTGCCGAACGCCCCGTTGACCGGGTCGAGCTGCGCGTAGGCGTAGGCGATCTCGGACCCCTTGCGCGACGGCGCCGACTCGCGCACGTCGGTCAACCAGTCCAGGAACGGCACGCGCCGCACGACCAGCACGGGGTTGAGCAGGGCGGCGTAGATCAGGAGCAGGTCCAGCACCACCGGGCGGTTGCGCAGGGCCCACCGGTAGAACTCCGAGAACAGGAAGAACCGGCGCTCCACCGCCGTCGGCGCGATCCCGTGCACCTGCTCGGCGACCGCGGCGCCGTGGTCGGTCGAGGCCTGCTCGGCTTCGCTCCACGCCCGGTCGTGGACGTTGCGGACGGTCAGCTCACCCCGGTGCAGCCGGGTCAGGTAGTCGGCCCACCGCGCCGAACCGGGGTTGCCGAAGCCGTCGGTCGACCGACCGAGCGCGAGCGCGACGCCGCGTTCGATGCCCTCCAGGATCCCCGCGTCGACGTGCGAGATCCACGTGCCCGGCGCGCCGAGCCCGTGATCGTCGAAGAACGACAGCACGCCCTCGATGTTGCGCCAGCGGTCCGCCGCGCCCAGCCCCGCGGCGGGACCGCTCTGCACCAACCGGAGGAACTCCAACCGGTCCGGCATCGTCATCCGGTCGATCTCGGCGGCCGTGCAGTCCAACGACGCCGCGCACTCCGCCGGCGACCGCACCACCGCCATCGCCGGCACCGGCGTGACCAACCCTGCCACCAGCGCGAGCACGACTACCCAAACGGATCTCTTCACACGGGGCAACTTAACGTCTCCGCTCGGTGACGGTGTCCGAAAACCACCCGTTCAGGTCGACGATCCGGCCCGAACCCCTCAAGGCGAAGGCTCTAGCGCTCGTGCGCGAGCTGACCACCGCCTGATCTGTCCCCGTCCCACCCCACCTCGCCCGGATCAGCCGGGCGGCTGATCCGGGCTCCTTTCCTAGGGAGCACTCACGCACCGTGTTGTACGCGTCAGGAACCTGAGCGATCTTGTCGCTGCCGTTCCGTCGCTTCTGGGCTTGCACCCCACCGATTCGCTCGTCGTCGTGGTCCTGACCGGCCCCGACCACAACCACGTCGTGATGCCCCTTCGCCTCGACCTGCCGCCAGCGCAGCATCGGCGCTCGATCGCCGTCCAACTGCTTGACATTCTCCGGCAGCACGACGATGCGGCTGTCCTCCTGATCGTGATCGGACACGGCGCGGTGAACAACCTGAACCGCCATCTGACCCGCCGCCACAGCGCGACCTCGTCCAGACCGTCAGTGACGCCATGGGCCGCATCGCACTACCGGTCGCCCACCGCCTCTGGACGCCCGCCATCTCCGCTGGTGTCCGCTGGCAGTGCTACGACGACCCGACCTGCACCGACGTCCTGCCCTCACCCGACCAGACCACGCTCGGTGCCGCATCTGTCACCGCCGGCTGGGTCACGTACGACAACCGCTCCGAACTCGCCGACCTCCTGACCCCCGACGACGAACGGGCACTGGCTCGCCGGGCGACCCGCAGTCGCGAGGATGCGTTGGGCGGTTAGCCGAACGGTGCGCGGAGGTAGGCGCAGAGCACATTGACCACGGTCTGGCGCAGGGCAGGATTGTCGGGGTAGGCGTTCCAGTGCGTAGAGGCCGCCATGCCGAACTGGAGCCTTTTCCGATCCGAGTTGCTCCACCGACTTCGCGTGTAGGTCGGTGATCCGGCGTGATTCGGCGTCGCGCTCAGTTGTGGCCGCGACCTCGCGTTGCAGTTCGTAGGCGCGGGCGACGTCGGCCTGGTCTCGCTCCTTCTGCACCAGTCCGATCTCGGTGGCGTGTTGGCGTCGCCACGCCAAGTACAGCGCGAAGATCCCGCCTCCGCCTGGTCCAATGCTCAACCCGGAGTGCCTGCCCACCAGCGCACTATCACTAGACCGATCGTCGCGTGGCGATCAGACCTGCCACGGTCGCGATCACCCAGCGAGGCATCGGCTCCAGTGGCGTGCGTGAGGTGGATGGTGTCGGCAGCGGCACGGGCGCACGGGTGGCGGACTGCTCGCCGGGGGCAGGGTGGGGTCAGGTCGGGTGGCTTGCCCGCGGTGTGCCCGTGCGACCGTGCCGGTTTCGCGCCGTATCGACGCCCGTGTTGCACGTCGATCAAGGCTGGTCATGACGGTGCGCCTGGTCTGGACCCCGTCGAAGGGTGCCTAGTGGTCCGCGAGATTGCTCGTTCGGGGTGAGGCAGCATTAATGCGGTGGCGGTGTCCCTGGTCGGGTGCAGACTGCGTTCAGCTCAACCCTGCTCGCGTTCGGGGGCGCCGCCATGACCGTGCCGATGCACGCGGAACAGACCGTCGCATTGCTCGGTGCCTACCTCGCGGGCACCGCCTCCGGCCACGAGGTAGTGCGCCTGCACGATCTGGTGGCGGGCCGGTTGCGGCAGGACCCGGTCGGTGAAACGGCGTACGCGCAACTCACCCGTGCCCCCGCGGATCAGGGCACGCGGCAGATCGTGGTGGCAATCCTGGCGAACGCCCTGACCAAGGACGCCTGGTTCGACACCGAGGTCGAACGCGCCCTCCGCGACACCGGGTCCCGATACGGCGAGTCCGTGCACAACACGATGTCGGGCCAGGTCACGGGCAACGTCGTGCAGGCAGGGAAGATCGGTGGCGATGTCGCGGGCCGTGACATCAGAAAGAGCCGAAAGATCAACACCGGCGGCATCCTGGTCCTGATCACCGTGCTATTGCTGGGCGTGGGCGGCACGGTGTACCACCTGGCCACCCGCGACACCACCGGTTCGTCGTCCGGGGACCTGCTCACCGGCTCCCCGGTCCTCGCGACCACCACGGTCGTGCCGACCACCGATCCCACCACCACCGAGCCAGCCGCACCACCACCCCAACCGCCACCGCTCACGGTCCAGCAGGGCGAGTCGTCGTCCGACGGGGGCTGTGGCTCCTCGGGGCCGCGCCCCGTGCTGACCGTCTCGCCCGGTTCTGGCCCGGCCGACACCTTCGTCACAGTGTCGGGAACGGGACACATCAAGAACGGCGTCGTCAGCCTGACGTTTCACGCCGACGAGATGGGTGAGGCCACGACGGACTGCGCCGGCAGCTTCAGCGTCAGCCTGTCGATCCCCAACGCCGATTCGTACCGGAGATTTGCGGGCCAGACGTTCGAGATCCACGGCACGGAGTACACGTCGGGCGGCGTCTACCAGGGGAACGGCGACTTCAACGGTGCGCCGTTCACCATCACCGGCTGACCGCAGGTCCTGACGGCCACACCTCCCGGGCAACCCACATAGATGATTGATCGCGTGAAGCTCGGGTGAAGTAGCCCCTGACTGCTTGTCTGCCTGGCCGTGGCCCAGGCGTTGGCCGATCCGCTCAGCAGGGTGCCGACACTCGCGGTGGGCCTCGGCATTCCGGCAGCGGTGGCGTGGATCGTCTCCCTACTGCTCCTCGGCGCGCTCCCCACGTCGAGGAACAGCCGGCCGCGACCGGTTACCGGACCACCGGACTCCGCCTGCTCGTCCGGTCCGGTGGACGGATCTTCCTGCGGCACGACGGCTGGAACCCGACCAGCGGGCGCATCGTCGTCCTGCCGGACAACAACGACGTCCGATGGCAGTTCTCACGACAGAGGGCCAAAGCGCACCAGAAGCCGTATGCCACTCTCACCGCCCAGCACCAGCCCCGCGGTGGCTGGACCTCAATGGCCCACCACCAAGGCGGAGGACCAGTCGGATAACACCGGGAAGGCCGACCCGGCCCGTCCAGTCAACCTACGAAACAGCACTTTCGGCACGTAGAGATCGTGGTTGGGCCGAATGGGCGGGCCGCAGTCCAGTTCGGGTCGTTCACGATGACGGCGCGCGGCCAGCCCGTCAGACGACGTTGATCGTATGGTTGATCGAGGTCACCGGCACGATTATCTTTTTCATGCCGAGCAGCCGGGAGTCAGAGCTTCCCGTGGTCCAGCACCAGTCGAATGCCCGATCCGGAATTTGGGTGAAGAACTCTCCACCCCAGCTCAGGCTTCTGTCTTGGTTCTCCGCGAAAAAGAAGTACTTCGCGCCGTTTACCGGTCCGGAACGCACCTTCAGATCCGTGTGCGGAGTGACCATGAACCATCCGGTCTTCGACCACGGGTCACCCTCCGACGCGCAGTCGCTGTCCGAATAGGCGTAAGCGAACCAAACAGTCGTTGACGTACTGTTCTGGAAGTAGAGTCCCATGGTCATCCCCCTTGCGGTGTGGGGTCGTCACCGCGGTCATCGTCGCTGGCGTAGTCACTCTCCACGCCCGGGCGGTGGTCCTCCCCGCTAGAGATCTCCGCCGTCCGATCCATCCGGACCGCCTCGCCCGTCCGGTCGGGACCACGTGATCGCCGATGTTCGGCGGCCTCGTCCGCTGTCCAGGCCCGCGACAATCTCTCTGCCATATCCGACACCCCTTCATTTTTAGTTCGATCTCCGGAAGTTCAAGTATCGGCGCACCGCAACTAGATCGCGAACGGAACCTGTCAAGATTCTTTGCGTCTGTTGCCGAACTGATCTTGCGACGGCTGTCTGTGCCGGTGACGGGGGAACTCCTCGTAGGTCGAGAGACGGTCGAGTCGCCGTTTCGTCAGGAGTTCCGTTCCTGTCGTGCCGCGCTGCCTTGGATCGGGCGTGTTACCGGTTTGCCCCGTTTCACCAGGCCCGAAGCGCTGGCCAGATTTGCCACTAGCCGACTGACATCCACCGATGCGCAGTGGAAGGTGATCGAACCGGCCTGGCCGACGTGCAAGGGCGGTCGTCGGGACTGTCACTGCCGTCGGGGATCACGGACGCGATCTTCTGCCTGTTCGACAACGGCGCCAGATAGCCGTTCTACCAGTGGATTTCCCGCCACGTGCGAACACCGGCCCAAATGGCCGGGAACGTTCCCTGGCAATGCAAGTGAACGGCCGTCCACCGGCCCGGCGAACCGGTCCGCGCCCTGCGGCGGGACGCGGGCACGCGCTCCTCCGCGACCGCTTCGGGGACGGCCACCAGAACACTCCACTGTGGACGATTGGTGATCACCAGCATCGCCTCCGCGATGGGAGCGAGGGCGAAGGCGAACACGGCGGTGAGCGCGCGACCAGTACGGTGCCGCCCGCCGGCAGGGGTGGCGAACAACGGCCCGGTCGTGAGCAGGGTGCCCGCCGAACGCGCCCGAACCCGTCGTTGGCGCGACTCGAACGCGCATTCCCCTCCCTCACCCGTCCGGGAACCGGGTGCGGCAGGATGATCGGCATGGTGAGCCCTGCCGCCGACGGCGTCCCCGGCGAGGTCCCGGACGTGAAGCGGGACGCCGTGGTGGCGTGCGCGGTCTACGTCGACGGCGTGCGGCTGCCCGGCGACCTGTCGCCCGCCGACGCCGCCGCCGAGGTCCGGTCGCGCGGCGGCGGGTTCGTCTGGGTCGGACTGTTCCAGCCGGACGAGGAGCACATCCACGAGGTCGCCGAGGCGTTCGGGCTGCACGAGCTCGCCGTCGAGGACGCCGTGCACGCCCACCAGCGCCCCAAGCTCGACCGCTACGACGACAACCTGTTCATGGTGCTCAAGACCCTGCGGTTCGTGGAGCACGAGTCGCCGACGACGGCGAACGAGATCGTGGAGTCCGGGGAGATCATGGTGTTCCTCGGCCGCGACTACGTGATCACGGTGCGCCACGGCCACCACTCGGGGCTGGGCGACGTGCGCCGTCAGCTGGAGGCCGCGCCGCACCTGCTGGCCGCCGGGCCCGCGATGGTGCTGCACGAGATCGCCGACCGCGTGGTCGACGGCTACCGCGAGGTGATCGAGGCGTTCGAGGGCGACATCGACCTGGTCGAGACCGCGGTGTTCGCGCCGCGCAGCGAGATCGGCGTCGAGCAGATGTACCTGGTCAAGCGGGAGATCATGGAGCTGCGGCGGGCGGTCATGCCGCTGGCGGCCCCGCTGCGCAAGCTCAGCGAGGGCGCGTGCGGCCCGCTCGTGCCCGACGAGGTGCGGTCCTACTTCCGCAACGTCGACGACCACCTCACCGCCGCCGCGGAACGCGTCGTCGCCTTCGACGAGATGCTGACCACCCTGGTCAACGCGACCCTGGCCAAGGTGTCGTTGCAGCAGAACAACGACATGCGCAGGATCTCCGCGTGGGTGGCGATCATCGCCGTGCCGACCATGGTGGTGGGCGTCTACGGCATGAACTTCGACCACATGCCGGAACTGCGCTGGCAGTACGGCTACCCGTTCGTGCTGTCGGTGACGCTGGCCGTGTGCCTGGTCCTGTACCAGCTGTTCAAGCGCAACCGGTGGCTGTGACGAACCCGGGAAGCCGGTGGCGGTGCGCTCCGGAGATCCGGTCCACGGCACCATGGACGACATGATGCGGCAGCTCCCCGCCAAAGACCGACCGGGCAAGGACGCCTGGCTCGGGCCGATCTCGCTGTGCCTCGCGCTGCTCAGCTGGCCGATCCCGGCCGGCGGCACCGTCCTGGCGGTCGGCGCGGTGGCCTGCGGCGTGCTGTCGATGGCCACCAAGACCGAGTACCGCCTGGACTGGACCGCGGTCACGGGCACGTCCGTCGCCGTCCTGCAACTCCTGCTCTCGCTGATGCTGCTGGTCATGGACGCCCGCGGCCACTAGTGCCGTACCGCCACGCGACGGTGCGGTCGCACGCCACCCGGCGTTCACCCGGGGGACGCCTCGACGGGGTACAAAGCGCGCGCCGTCGTCGAGGTTGGAGGCCCCGTGAGCCGTCCGGTTCGTGTTGTCGCAGGTCTGGTGGTGTGCGGGGTGACCATGTCGCTCCTGTCGTCGCCCTCGGCGGCCATGCCGCCCGAGCGATTCGGGCGGGTCGACACCCTTTCGGTGTTCGCCAACGGCTCGGCCGGTGAGCACACCGCCGCCGAGATCGCGGCGGCCACGGCCGATGGCCGGACCGTCGTCTACACCGACTCCCCCGCCGGGCGGATCGGGTTCGCCGCCGTCGGCCGTGACGGCGCGCTCTCCCCCGCCGGCGTGCTGGACGTGCCGGGCGAGCCCACGTCGGTGGACGTCCTCGGTCGGTTGGCGCTGGTCGCGGTCGACACCTCCGCGTCGTTCACCGCGCCGTCGGGTCTGCTGGTGGTCGTCGACCTGGACTCCAGGGCGGTCGTGGCCACGCACGACCTGGGCGGGCAGCCTGACTCGATCGACGTCTCCCCTGACGGGCGGCACGCCGCCGTGGCCATCGAGAACCAGCGTGACGAGGACGTCGCCGACGGTGTGATCCCGCAGGCGCCGGCCGGCTTCCTCACCGTCGTCGACCTCGCGGGCGGCCCGCAGGCGTGGACGCAGCGCCGGGTCGCCCTCACCGGTCTCGCCGAGGTCGCGCCGGACGACCCGGAACCGGAGTACGTCAGCGTCAACGGCCGGGGCCGGGCCGCCGTGACGTTGCAGGAGAACAACCACGTCGTGGTGGTCGACCTGCGCTCGGCGACGGTGGTGAACCACTTCTCGGCGGGCACGGTGACGGTCACGGGCATCGACGTCGCCGACGACGGCCGGATCGACCCGACCGCGACGATCACCGCGGCCCGGGAGCCCGACGCGGTGGCCTGGCTGGACGACCGCACGCTCGGCACCGCCGACGAGGGCGACTACCAGGGCGGGTCGCGCACGTGGACGGTGTTCGACGCGGCGTCCGGCCGGGTCGTGTTCTCCTCGGGCGACGAGCTCCAGCGGGTGGCGATCAACCAGGGCCAGTACCCCGACGGCCGTTCGGACAACAAGGGCGTCGAGCCGGAGGGCCTGGCCGTGGCGTCCTTCGGCCGGCACCGGTACGCGTTCGTCGGGCTTGAGCGCGCCAACCTGGTCGCCGTCTACGACGTGGACGACCCGCGCCGGCCGCGCTTCGTGCAGGCGTTGCCGACCGGTGTCGGCCCGGAGGGCCTGCTGCCGATCCCGGCGACCGGCACGCTGGTCGTGTCGGCCGAGGAGGACTCCGCCGAGGACGGCGTCCGCTCCTCGCTCACCTCCTACCGCCTCACCCGCACGCCGTTGGCGCTGGCGTTGGCGCGCAACGAGGGCACGCCGTCGATCGTCTCCGACGGCATCGGGTTCGGCGCGCTGTCGGGGTTGTCCGGCATCCCGGGCGACCGCCGTGACGTCGTGGCCATCACCGATTCGGCCTACAGCCCCACCCGCGTGCTGACGATCGACACCCTGGCCGCGCCGGCCCGCGTGCGCGCCGAGCTGACCGTGACCAAGGACGGGCAGCCGGTCGACTACGACGGCGAGGGCATCGCCGCGCGGCGGGGCGGCGGCTACTGGGTGGCCACCGAGGGCGACGGGAAGGCGCGGCCGAACCTGCTGGTCGAGGTGTCGGCGTCGGGTGCGGTCGTGCGCGAGGTGCCGCTGCCGGCCGAGGTGGCGGCGACGGCCACGAGCAACGGCTTCGAAGGCGTCACGACCACCAGGTGGGGTGCCGGCGAGCAGGTGTGGCTGGCGGTGCAGCGCGAGTGGAAGAACGACCCGCGCGGCCAGGCGACCCTGGTCCGCTTCACCCCCGCGACGGGCGCGTGGTCGTTCGCCGCGTACCCGCTCGACGCCACGTCGACCGGCTGGGTCGGCCTGTCGGAGGTGACCGCGCTGGACGACCGCACGCTGCTCGTGCTGGAGCGCGACAACCAGCGAGGTGACGCGGCGGTGACCAAGAAGGTCTACCGCGTCGACATCTCGGGCCTGGCCATGGCCGCCGCCGGCCAGCCCAAGCCCTCGGCCGCGAAGACCGAGGCGCTCGACCTGCTGCCTGCCCTCACCGCCGGCGGCGGCGCCGCGCACGACAAGCCGGAGGGACTGGCGGTCGTCGGCGACGGCCCGCTGCGCCGCCTGGTCGGCGTGGTCGACAACGACGGCGTCGAGGACGCGCCGGGCGAGTCCGTCTTCCTCCGCCTCGGCTGGATCCGCTAGTGGTGTGCCTCGAAAGGACGACACGCTAACCGGGGGGCACCTGGCAGGGACGGACACCGGGCACCGACCTGGGCGACGCGGCCGACGCTCGCGGCGCGCCACCTTCCCGGGCGAGGGGCCCGGCAACTCGCGCCGGGCCCCTCTCGTCCGCGGAACGTCAGCCGGTGCGGCAGGTCAGGCTGGGCCAGTTCCGGTTGCCCCCGTGTTGGATGGTGAAGCCGAACACGTTGCCGTTGCCGTTGGGACGGGCGGTCATCACGTTGCCGCTGCCGTCCCAGCTGGTGCTCGCGTTCCAGGTGGCGATGATCTTCTGCGGGGAGCTCACCGTCACCGTCACCACCCAGTTGTCGGTCCCCGTGACGGTCACCTGGCCGTTGAAGCGGTCACTCCACTTCGTGCCCTCCGAGTACCTCGCGGTGCAACTGCCGCCGGGCTGGCTGGTGGTCGTCGTGGGGCTGGTCGCGGTGGTCGTCGTCGTAGTGGTCGTGGTGGTGTCACCGGTGGTGGTTGTGGTGGTTGTGGTGGTGCTGGTGGGGCCGGTGGTGAGGGTGGGGGTGGTCCAGTCGCGCCATTGGGAGAGGTTGCCGGTGGCTTTGGTGTGCATGGTGACGCCGCCGGTGAAGGTGCCGGTGTTGCGGAGGAACTTGTTGATGGCCTGGGTGAGGGGGTGCGCCATTCGGTGCGGTTGGCGCAGTGGTTTCCGTCGGTGACGTTGGAGTGGTAGAGCAGGTTGTTCTGCACGCCGAGGGCTTTGTAGACCTCGGCGCCGCCGAGTGCGGCGACGCCGGCGGAGCGGGGGCCGAGGTTGGTGATGTGGGGGTTGTCCATGACGAACAGGCCGCGCGGGGCGACCATCGCGACCAGGGAGTGGGTGTCGATGGGTGCGGCGTTGGGATTGCCGGTGTAGGAGCTGAACGCGTCGCCGAACCAGGGTTGTTCGCCGTAGGCGCTGGAGAGGGTCTGGCCGCCTTCGGCGTTGACGCCGCGGTAGACGGGCAGGCCGGCGGTGCCGGATTCGATGGGCATGGTCAGGGCGACGCGTTGGTCGAACACGCCGGCGGCGAAGGCGCCTTTGCCGAAGCGGGAGCAGCCGGTGACGCCGATGTCGGCGCGCAGGATGGTGCCGCCGGAGGACTCGATGACGTCGATGATGCGGGACACGCCCCAGGCCCAGGCCATGAGCAGGCCGGTGGGGCTGGTGTTGCCGTAGAGGGTGTAGAACGCGCCCTGCTTGTTGGTGCGTGGGGTGCCTTCGCGGCCGACGGTGTAGGGGTCGAAGGTGATGATGGCGGCGCCGGCGGCGCGGATGGTGGCGGTGTCGCCGCCGAACCCGCCGTAGACGATCACCGCCGGGAACGGGCCCGTGCCCGACGGCAGTTGCACACCGGCGGAGAAGCTCGCGCTGCGGCCGTTGTGGGAGACGTTGACGGTGATGCCGCTGGTGGACACCGTGCCGGTCACGCCGGCGGGTTTGGCGGGTTTGTCGCCGTAGACGTGCCGTTCGGCCAGTTCGCGGATCTCGGCGCGTCGGCAGCGCCAGTCCGACTGCGAGGTGATCCGCTGCCCGGTGAGCTTGGTGAACGGATCCGGCAACCGCGAGGTGGAGGGGAACGAGCCGGGTGGGCTGACCGGGCAGTCGGCGCCGTCGTCCTCGACACCCGCCGGCGCCACGACATCACTCGTCGCGGCCGGGTTCGTGCTGGACCGCGCCAGCGCCGTCACCGTCCCGGCCAACGCCAACACCGCTACCGCGAACATGAGCACCGCCGAACGCACTCTCAAGCGGCCTGAACTGATGATCACCAGGGCTCTCCTTTGAGACAGGGTGGCGAAGGGGGCAGCACCGGACGGCGATTCACGATGGTGACCTAAAGTTTCGAATCGCTCCACGAAACATGTCAATGCCCCGGATGTCCCGGATTCCCCCGGCAGTCTCAGTTGGCACTTGCCTCAAACCGCGCGAACGTGCACGTCACTTGACCGAGAAAGCCATCGTGGCCGGGCCGTGGAGCCGAAAATTTCAATGCTCCACGCGGCCCACACCGCAAGCACCGTTTCAACTCGCGACAACCAATCCGCCCCGCTACCTTCGGTGCTCAGGCGAACGCTCTGCGTGAGCAAGGAGGAAGACATGTCCGGAGTGCAGGCACGTCACCGTGCGGCCGTGCTCGTGGCCGCCGCACTGGTCGCACTGGCCCCTGGGGTCGGCGCCACGGCCGAGGCGAAGCGGGCGAGTTGCGGCGAACGGGACTTCTGCCTGTACGCGGGCTCCCACCAGACCGGGAAGATCCTGTTCCAGCGCACGGTGACTGTCGACGAGGAGGAAGGCACGGTCCACCTGGTGAACGAGGACGAGATCGACCCGCTGATCCGGCCCAGGTCGGCCCGCCTGCCCGGCCTGCCCGAAGGGCTGAGCTGCATCGCCGTGCTCTCCGAGGTGCCGCACTACCAGGGCGACTATCAGGAGGCCGCCTACGGCTACCCGCTCGACGAGGACGCGGTGACGGAGTTGAGCGGTCAGACCGTGGGGTCCATCGACTCCGACTGCGGCTGACCCCGACCACCACTGGCACGACAAGGCCACCGACACGACGAGGCGCCGGATCCGCGTACCGGACTCGGCGCTCACTTCCCTCTTCGGCGCCACGGCCCGTCGACTTGAGCGGTCCAGCGGCAGTTCACCCGATCGGATTACGAGGGGCGATCCCGGGCACGCCCGGCGGGACGGGTTGGCTCGCCCGACCGGGGGTATCCCGACAGCCCTGGCCGAACAGCCATCGGAGGCCGCGATGGACAGTCTGGCGGACGGTGCGGCACCCACGCTCGGGGTCGAGGAGGAGTTCCTGCTGGTCGACGCCCGGACGGGTGAACCCGCGCCGCACGGCGCCGAGGTGGTCGAGGCGGCCGGGCGGCGGTTCGGCGTCGAGCTCGACGTCGAACTCACCGAGGCCCAGGTCGAGACCCGCACCCCGGTGTGCCACGACGTCGCGGACGTGCGCCGGCAGCTGCACGGCCTCCGGCTGGTCGCCGTCGAGACCGCCCAGACCCTGGGCTACCGACTGCTGGCCGTGGGCGTGCCGCCGGTGGGCGGGCCGGTCGGCTCGACTACCGATCGCGACCGCTACCGCGGGCTCACCGAGGACTACCGCCTGCTCGCCGCCGAGCAGAACATCTGCGGCTGCCACGTGCACGTCGCCGTGCCGGACCCGGAAACGGCGGTGCAGGTCTGCAACCACCTGCGGCCGTGGCTGCCGGTGCTCGGCGCGGTGACCGCGAATTCGCCCTTCGCCCACGGCGTCGACACCGGCTACGCGAGCTGGCGCGCGATGGTCTGGTCCCGCTGGCCGAGCGCCGGTCCGCCGCCGTACTTCGAGTCGGCGGCGCACTACGAGTCCACCTGCGACATGCTCCAGGCCGCCGGCGCGGCCCGGGACCGGCGGATGATCTACTGGGACGTCCGGCCGTCCTCCCACCTGCCGACCGTCGAAGTCCGGGTCGCCGACGTCGCGGCCACCGTGGACGAAGCGGTGCTGCTGGCCGCTCTGGTGCACGGGCTCGTCCGCACGGCGCTGGCCGACCTCCGGCGTGGCCTGCGGGCGTCGCCCGTGCCGACGGAGGTGTTGCGCGCCGCCGGCTGGCGAGCCGCACGTGACGGCATCACCGGCCTGTCCCTGGACGTGCTGTCGGGACGCCTCGTGCCCGCGCGCCTGCTGCTCGACCGGCTCCTGCACCGCGTCGGCGACCACCTCGACGACGCCGACCTCGTCCGGCGCCTGCTGTCCACCCTGGACGCGGACGGCGGCGGCGCGGACCGGCAGCGGCGCGCCTTCGCCCGTGCCGGACTGATGTCCGACGTGCTGGAGCAGCTCGCGCGCGACACCCTGTCCGGCTCGGAGACGTGGACCGGAGGGCCGTTCCGGCTGACCGCGTGATCAGCCTTCGGTCGGCCCCGCCCGCGCGAGGCGGAACAACGCGGTGCGGCCGGCGAGCAGGAAGACGCGAGCGGCCTGGACGTCACCACCGGCGGCCTGGTCGCCGGCGTCGCGCAGGAAGCCCAGCGTGGCCGACACCGGGCCGTTCGGCGTCCGGGTCGCCAGTTCCTGCAAGCGGTCCAGCACCGGGGCGGTGGCGGCCGCGAACCCGGCGAGCACGCGGTCGATCTCCCGCCGGGCGTCGGCGTGGTGAGGATCCAGGCGCAGCACGGCCTGCACGGCCGAGTCCACCGCCACGCGCAGCACCGCCACCGGATCGTCCACCGGAACCTCATCCTCTGTCACGGAAAGCAAGGGTAGATCACGATCCGTAGCGCGGCATGTGCTCAACGCACCGCCCAACACGAGGTGTGCACGCCGGCGCAGTGGGGTACCCCATCGGGCCGGAACCGCTTTGAACAGGCAGAGCGGCCTGAGTGCCCTGGGGGGACGCTCACATGACTTCGTCGGAGAACGCGCTCGCCGCCAGAATCAGCGTCGACCTGACCATGCCGGTCGCGCCGCTGGCGCAGATCAGGCAGTGGCTGGCCACCGTCCTGTCCGAGCTCGCCGAGGACCTGCTGCAGGACTTGATGTTGGTCTGCACGGAGCTGGTGGCCAACGCCTACGACCACGCGTGCGCGCCACGCCGGCTGCGCGTGCACCGATCCCGTGATCGGCACGCCCTGCGGATCGAGGTGGACGACGGCAGCCCCGAGTGCCTTCCGCAGGTGGGCACGTCGCGCCTCGGCGCGTTCCGCGGCCGGGGTCTGATGATGGTCGACCACCTCTCCAGACGCCGCTGGGGCACGCACCTCGGAACCGAGGGCAAGACGGTGTGGGCGGAGCTGCCCCTGTCGTGACATCAGGTCACGCGCAGGCTCCGCTGAGCGGACCGCGCGGCCAGGATCGGCAGGAAGTTGGGGAACTTGGCCTTGTCGGCGAGCCGCTGGTAGGCGTCGGACACGGCCGCGCGCACGACCTGGTAGTCGACCTTGCCGCCGAGCCGCCTGCTGACCTCCTCCGCGGCGTGGTCCAGCTGCGCTTCGACATCGGTGTGCAAGGTGCGGGGATCACGGACCAAGTGGCCTTCGAGCCGTTCAGCCGTCATGACGTTCCTCCGTCGCGGCACGGTGGTGTTCACGCTACAACAGGAATCGGCGGGGAGGCCTGGTCGCGAAACCCCCGTCCGCGTCGGGAGTCATGCGTTCTGGTCATGGCACCGGGTCTTGGACGCCGCCGCACCGGCCGCGCCACGATCGCCACCATGAGCGAGAGAACAGCTGATCGGCTGACCCGTCGGACGGTGCTGGTCGGCGTGAGCGCCTCGATCGGCTCGGCGTTGGCGAGCGGTGAGGCGTCCGCCGCGCCGGCGGCCGACCAGGACCCGATCGCGGTCACGGTCCAGATGGCCGTCCGGTTCGACCTGAAGCAGTGGGACCTGCTGCGGGAGGTGTTCGCCGCGCAGGTGTGGATCGACTACACCGGGCTGGTCGGCGGCGAACCGGGCGCGGTGGCCGCGGCCGACCTGGTGGCGGGCTGGCGCGCGAACCTCGGCCACCTGTCGGCGACCCAGCACCTACTGGGCAACCAGATCGTGCATGTCGAGGGCGCGCGGGCAAGCGTCACCGCGGACTTCCAGGCCACGCACCGGGACGGTCCGCTGACCGGCGGCCGGCTCTACACGCTGGGCGGTCGGTACGAGTACCGGCTCGTGCGCACCGGTCGCGGCTGGCAGATCGGCGCGGTGACCATGACCCCGGTCTGGGAGCACGGCGACCGGACCGTCATCGGCCTGCCGGCATGACGGTCCGCCGCCGTCAGAAGTCGTCGGTCGCGGTCAGCTCGTGCTCGAACGCGTCGGCGGCGGCGACCAGCAGCATCAGCGGCCGTTCGAACTCCTCGCGCACGCTCAGGTCCTCCAACGGGACGGTGTGCTTGAGCAGGGCGACGTCGTCCACCACCGCGGCGCCGCCGACGGCCGACGTGCCCGCGAGCACGAGCAGCCGCTTCAGGTCGATCGCGTCGGCCCGGCCGACGGGCGAGGAGATCTCCACCCACGCCACCCCGTCCGACTCCGGCACGTGGTGCACGGAGACCTGCTGGGTCCGGTTCTCGCCGAGGTCGAGCCGGAAGCGCAGCCAGCTGTCGGTCTCCTCCAACACCTCGTACCGCGTCCGGACGTAGTTGATCACGTCGATCCAGCTGGTCACCGTAGTTGCCCCTTGCCCCTGCTCACGCCACGCCGCCCGGTCGTCCCACACGGTAGCCGAACTCGCCCGCGACGCCCGGGAAGTCGGCGGGACCAACGGCGGGCCGAACGGGATCGAGGCCGCGACCCGGTGGCCGCGACCTCGATCCGCGTCATTCGGACGTCGTCAACGCTGGGTGATGTCCGACGGCGAGTAGAAGCAGTTCCTGCCGTCCGCGCCCTCACCGATCTTCTTCGGCTCGGAGCCCTTCGGCACGCCCTGGTACTTCTCGCAGATCGTGGTGTCGCCGTACACGGTGATCCGGGTGAAGCGGGCCGTGTCGCCCCAGTTGGTGTTGATGCCGGCCAGCGTGCTGGTGTTCCGCGCCGTCACGCCGTCCATCACCACGTGCCGCTGGTAGGACGTGGCGCAGTTGCCGCACGCCCGGTACAGCTTGCCCGCGCCGTCGACCTGGAAGTTGCGGATGGTCAACGTGCCCGCGCCGTTGTGCTGGAACACCTTGTCCGACGCCTTGCGCGCACCGCCGCCGTCGATCAGGTAGGTCGCCGAGGAGCTGGTGGCCTTGAACGTCGCCGCGTCCTCGCCCACGTCGTTCCACCAGACGTTGCGGATGGTGCAGGAGCCCTCGCAGTGGATGCCGTCGCCGGCCGGCGCGTCGATGAACAGGTTCTCGATCGTGCCGCCGTTGGACACCACGAACATCGGGTCCTGGCTCTCGCCCTGACCACCGTCGCCGATGCCGTAGTACTTCTTCATCCCGCCGTTGAAGTACGTGCCCACGTTGCGCGTCGTGGTCTGGTGCACGCTCCCGGTGTCGCTCGGCCACGGGCCGCTGCCGTCACCGCCGCCGGGGTTGCCCGTGGTGGTGGTCGTCGTCGTGGTCCTGGTGGTCGTCGACGTCGACGTGGAGGTCGACGTCGGGCCGCCGCTCGTCGGCGTGAACGTCCACTGCTTGGTGGCCACGCTGTCGCAGGAGTTCTGCTGCACCGGCGCGCCGGCGGCGGTGGAGTTGTCCTTGGTGTTCATGCACTTGCCGCCGTTGGTGTTGACCACGCGGTAGTTGCTGCCGCTCGCGGTCAACGACCAGGTCTGGCTCGCGGCGCCCGTGCAGGACTGCTGCTGGATCGCCTTGCCCGCACTGGTCGACGCGTCCTGGACGCCCACGCACAGGCCGCTGGAGACGGACGTGATCCGGAAGCCGCCGCTGACCGCCGCCAACGTCCACTGCTGGCTGCCGGCGCTGCCGCACGACGCCTGCTGGAGCTGGACCCCGCCGGCCGCGCTGGCGTTGGGCACGTCGAGGCACTGCCCGCTGCCCGCGTTCTTGATGGTGTACGTGCCCGCGCCGACGGCCGCCTGCGCGGTCGTGGCGGTCGACCACATCGTGAAGGTGGCGGCCAGTGCCGTGGCCGCCGCCGCGGCGGCCACACCCGTGCGCCATCGCGTGCCACGCGGTGGCGCGGTGGATCGACGGTGATCCGCTGTGCTCATGAACTACTCCACTTCTCACTTCACGGGACGCCGAGGTCGGCGGCCAGCCCATTCGAAAGCGCGTTTCCCGAACCAGTGGATGACGCGGCGGTAATTCCAGAAACCGCTTTCCAGCGGGATGTTAGAGGCCACTTGACCAACAGGTCAACGACAGTTTTCCCAAGACCCGGGCAGGTGGGCGTCGAATGTGATCGAACGCCGAGGTGATCGCCGGTGTGATTGATCAACGACGCGAGGCCGGCGAATACGGGCGATCATATTTGTGAACAGAATCGCCGGCGCCGGGTCACACTCGTGAACAAAAGGACAGGCAATGAACCAATTACGAACTCATCGCCCGTCTTCGCGCTCGGGCATCTCCGCGCCGCACCGGGCGCACACCGCCGACACCGGCCCCTCGGCCACCGAGCCGCACTCCGGGCACACGAGCGACAACCAGCACACCGGGTCCCCGGCCGGCTCCGGCACGCCGTTCTCGTTCGATTCCACCGTCGCCCCCGGACCTGGTTCCGACCCGAAACAGGAACCGAGAATACCGCTTTTGCTACCGTTGCCCACCATGCACCTCATCCGGTCCACGGACATCGCGCTGCGCGTGGTGATGCTCCTGGCCACGGACGGCGGTCGGCTCACCGTCGACCGGCTCGCCGACGCGCTCGAGGTGCCGCGCCACCACATGGCCAAGGTCGTGCAGCGCTTGCAGCGGCACGGCTTCGTGGCCACCGCGCGTGGCCGGACCGGAGGGGTCGGGGTGCCGGTCGCGACGCTGGACGCCTCGGTCGGCGCCGTCGTGCGCGCGTTGGAGGGCGACGGCGAGGTGGTGGACTGCGACGGACCTCCGTGCCCGTTGCGCGGCGGCTGCCACCTGCGCAGCGCGCTGCGTGCGGCGCAACTGGCGTTCCTCGCCGTGCTGGACGACGTGAGCGTGCGGGCCCTGGTGACCGAACCGGCCGGTCCCGTGCTGCTCGACCTGGTGCCGCACCGTCCGGGTCGGACACCGTGACCGCGACCCGGGACCTGGCCGGCCGCGAGGACGCGCTGGCGGTGGTGACCGAGTTCTACCGGCGGGCGTTCGACGACGGGGTGCTCGGCCCGGTCTTCCGCGACGTCGCCAGGCTCGACCTCGCCACGCACCTGCCCGTGATCGCCGACTTCTGGGACACGGTGCTGTTCCGCGCCGGCACGTACCGCCGGAACCTGCTGCGCGTGCACCTCGACCTGCACGAGCGCTTCCCCTTGACGACCGCGCACTTCACCCGGTGGCTGGCGTTGTGGGCCGACACCGTCGACGGCCTGTTCGCGGGCGAGAAGGCGGACCTGGCGAAGTCGAAGGCGGAGCGGATCGCGTGGTCCATGATCCGCAGGCTGCGCCGCGAGGACGCGAGCGAGCTGGTCACCATCCGGCGGCGGGACGAGGTCGAGGAGCGCTGACGCGCCCGGCGGTTACGGTGTGCTGTCGGCTCCGAACAGAGGTTTGCCCATGATCAGGTTGGACCGCCTGGTGAACGTGCTGGGTGGCTACGGCGTGCGGTTGGCGTGCTGCCCCGTGCCCCGGTCGACGGAGTTGCGCAGCGTGGTGATGCGCGAGGCCAGTGACGCGCGGGCGGTCGGCGGTGACGTGTTCCTGGCCGTCGGCGCCGAGTCGGTGGGCCAGGCCGTGGGGTGGGCGGTCGCGGCGAAGGCGGCCGTCGTGCTGCTGCACGGTGACGACGAGCGCGAGGCGGCCACGATCGGCGCGGCGGACGGCGTCGCGGTGCTCCTGGTCGACCCGGCCGTGTCGTGGAGCCAACTGGCCGGCGTGGTCTACGGGCTGGTGCTGGAGGGCCGGGAGACGGAGTCGGGCCGCGGGCCGACGGACCTGTTCGCGCTGGCCGACAGCCTCGCGGGCGCGGTCGGCGGCTCGGTGACCATCGAGGACCGGCTGTCCCACGTGCTGGCGTACTCCAGCTCGCAGCAGGGAGCCGACCCGGCCCGGCTGGAGACGATCCTGGGCCGTCAGGCGCCGGCGCGGTTGCGGGAGGCGTTCGAGCGGCGCGGCGTGTTCGCCTACCTCGGCGCCTACGACGAGCCGCTGTTCGTCGAGGCGGACCCGGAGCACGGCCTGACCGGGCGGATGGTCGTGGCGGTGCGGGCGGGCCGCGAGCTGTTGGGTTCGGTGTGGGTGACGTGCGGTGTGCCGTTGACCGGGGTCCGCTGCACGGCGCTGGCCGACGGCGCCCGCACCGTGGCGTTGCACCTGCTGCGCTCCCGGGCCAGCGCCGACCTGGAGCGCCAGGTGGAGTCCGACCTGGTGATCCGGCTGCTGGAGGGCACCGCGGACGCCGCGACGGTGGTCAGCAGGCTCGGGTTGCCGCAGGGGCCGTCGCGGGTCATCGCGGTCCGCGCGCACATCGCCGACGAGCGGCACGCCGCGCTGCTGCTGGCCTTCGAACGCGCCACCACCGGTTTCGGCTGGTCGCGGCCCGGTCGCAGCACGCTGTCGGGCAACACGCTCTACACCGTCCTCCCGGGCGAGCGGGTGAGCGCGGCCCGCGAGTGGGTGGCCCTGCTGCGGGCCGCGCTGCCGGACCGGGTGACGGTGACCGCCGGTATCGGCGCGACCGCCCCGGCGGCGGACCTGCCCGCGAGCAGGCAGGAGGCCGACGAGTGCCTGGCGCTGCACGAGGCGCGCACGCCGGACACCGTGCCGCCCGCCTACGACGAGTCGTGGGACGACATCCTGCTGCAACGCCTGCGCGCCGCCGCACGGGCGGGCCGCACCCCGGCGCGGGGACCGGTCGCCGAGCTGCGCCGCCACGACGGCGACCACGCCACCCACTACGTGCCGACCCTGCGCGCGTGGCTGGAGGCCCAGGGCGACCTCGCGCGGGCCGGCGAACGGCTCGGCGTGCACCCCAACACCATCCGCTACCGGCTGCGCAAGATGGTCGAGGTGACGCCGCTGGACCTGGACGACCCGCGCAAGCGGCTGGCCATGATCATCGACCTGGCCGCGACCGAGTAGCTGTCGGTTGCCGACAAGATCGCGTGTCCGGATTGTCGGCAACGGACAACGGCGTGGTGGGACGTCCGGGCGATGCTGACTCCGACAGCAGTTCCGCTCGGGTGTGGAGGTGGTCATGGTCGACGTCGGGCGCAGTGACGGCGGGCCGAGGTCGGCGGTCGTGGTCGGCGCGGGCATCGTCGGCCTGTCGACCGCGTGGTTCCTGCAGGAGCGCGGCGTCGAGGTGACCGTGGTGGACCGCACCGGGGTGGCGGCGGGCGCGTCGTGGGGCAACGCCGGGTGGCTCGCGCCGGGCCTGACGATCCCGCTCAACGAGCCGTCCGTGCTCCGATACGGCCTGCGGTCGCTGCTGAACCCGACCGCGCCGCTGCACATCCCGCTGTCCGTCGACCCGGGCCTGTGGTCGTTCCTGGCGCGGTTCGCGGCGAACTGCCGGTGGTCGTCCTGGACGCGGGCGGTGCGCGCGAACCGGGCGCTCAACGCTGAGTGCGTCGAGGCGTTCGACGTGCTGACCGCCAACGGCGTCGAGGCGCCGACGGTCGCCGCGCCGGTCACCGCCGGGTTCGAGGACGCCCGGCAGGCCGAGGTGCTGCGGCACGAGCTGCGCCGGATGGCCGACGCGGGCCAGCCGGTCGAGCACACCGTCCTCGACCGCGACGAGCTGCGCGAACTCGTGCCGCTGGCGTCGGGAGCCCTGACCGCGGGCGTGCGGATCGACGACCAGCGGCACCTCGACCCCGGTGGCTTCGTGCAGGCGCTCGCCCGGTCGGTCGAGGCGCGCGGCGCGACGTTCCGCGTGCTGGAGACCGTCGACGTCCACTCCAGCGGCAAGGGCGTCACGGTGCGCACCCGCGGCGGCGAGGCGCTGACCGCCGACGTCGCGGTCGTCGCCACCGGCGCCTGGCTGTCCCGGCTCGCGGCCGGCTGGGGTGTGCGCGTCCCGGTGCGCGCGGGCCGCGGCTACTCGTTCACCGTGCCCGTCGACCGCCCGGTGCCCGGCCCCGTCTACCTGCCCGCCGCACGGGTGGCGTGCACGCCCTACCAGGGAGCGCTCCGGGTCGCGGGCACGATGGAGTTCCGCGACCCGGACGCGCCCGGTGTGGTGGCACGGCTGGGGGCGATCACCGCCTCGGTCCGCCCGCTGCTCGACGGCGTGCGCTGGGCGGAGCGCCGTGACGTGTGGGTCGGCCCGCGCCCGATCACGCCCGACGGTCGTCCGCTGATCGGCGAGGTGCTCGCCCGCGGTGTGTACGTCGCCGGCGGCCACGGCATGTGGGGACTGGCGCACGGCCCGATCACCGGCAGGCTGCTCGCCGACCAGATCACCACCGGCAAGCAGCCGGAAGCCCTGCGCCCGTTCGACCCGCTGCGCTGAGAGCCCGCGTGGACGGCACCCGCGACCCGCTCTCCCGCGACGAACGCGCCGAGCTGCACTGGCTGCGCGCAGAGAACGCGTTGCTGCGCGTGCAGCTCGACATCCTGACGCACATCGCCACCGGCTACGCCCACGACGTCGACGCGATCCTCCGCCTGCGCACGCGCGGCTGATCACACGAGCCAACCACCCCGTCCGGGGAGCCGGCGCCGCTGCACCACCCGGCACCGCGGACACCCCGCCGTGCGGGGGGGCCCCCCCCCCCCCCGCCCCCCGCCCCCCCCCCCCCCCCCCCACGCCCCCCAGACCCAAACCCCACCCATCTGGCTGACACCGCACGCCCACGAGCGCCTCCGGACCGAACTGGCCGAGCTGAGCCGCCGGGCGGACGACGAGTCGATCGACCAGGACGACCGCGTCACGATCCGCCGACAGCGGCAGGACCGCATCCGCGAGATCCAGCACCTGCTCGGCGCCGCGGTCGTCGGCGAGGACCCCCCCGACGACGGCATCGCCGAACCCGGCATGGTGCTCACCGTGCGGTACGACGACGCCGACGAGCCCGAGACGTTCCTGCTGGGCGCACGTGCCGCCGAGCACGGCGACATCGAGGTCTACTCCCCCGACTCGCCCCTGGGCACGGCGCTCACCGGCGCACGTCGCGGCGAACGACGCGCCTACCGCGTCCCGGACGGCAGCACCATCGGCGTCACCCTGCTCGACGCCGTGCCTTACGGACGCCACCTCGGCGCCGGGCTCGGCACCGCGGGGACCGATTAGCGATCGCCGCGCTGCCACGTGGTCGGCCGGTCTTGCCCGTGGTCGGCGAGCGGATCGCGCCGGCCGCGTTCACAGCAGGGCGTTGAGCAGCACGGTGAGCAGCACCGACACCAGGATCGACAGGACGAGCATCGTCAGGCACCCGGCGCGACCGCCGAGGAACTCCACCCGCGTGCCACCGAACCGCATCGCCGCTACTCGGTGACGCAGGAGATCCAGTACTTGCCGCCCTCGTGGTGCACGCCGTGCGTCTCGCTGGCGAAACCCGGGAACCGCTGGTCGAACGCCTCCAGCAGGCGCAGGTACCGGGGCAGCGGGCCGTCGGGCGAGCCGACGCGCTCACCGGGCACCAGCACCGGGATCCCGGGCGGCGTGGTGGTGACCTGGGTGGCCACCACGCGGTCGGCCAGGTCGTCCAGGCCGACGAGCTCGGTCTCGCCGCGGATGAAGCGCTGGTAGGCCTCGGCCGGCGTCATCACCGCCGTGGGCGGCGTGGGGCTGGTGAACGCCTCGTTCAGCAGCTGCACGACCTTGTTGTCGGCGAGGCTGTGGTGCATCTCGTCGCACAGCTGCGGCAACGTCAGCCGCCCGTACCGCTCGGGGTGCGCCTTCACCAGGTCGGGCAGCACCTCGCCCAGCGGCGCGTGCTCGTCGTGCAGCTGCTTGAAGTCGGTCAGCGCGTCGAGCAACGTGCCCCACTTGCCCTTGGTGATGCCCATGGAGAACAGCACGAGGAACGTGTAGACGTCGGTCTTCTCCACCACGATCCGGCGAGTCTCCAGGTACGCGGTGACGACCCGGGCCGGGATGCCGAACGCCGACACGTCGCCCAGCGCGTCCACGCCGGGGCAGGTGATCGTCACCTTGACCGGGTCGAGCAGGCAGAAGCCGGGTTCGAGGTCGCGGAAGCCGTGCCACGCGGCGTCGGGCTCCAACGTCCAGCAGCCCGGTTCGGTGCGCAGCAGCTCGAGCGGCGCCTGGTCGAACGGCACGCGCTCGCCGGTGGCCGGGTCGGCGACCTCGGCCGGCTGCCAGACGCCGAAGAACCACGGCGGCCGGTCGCCCGCGTCGGCCAGCCGCCTGCCGAGCCGGATCATGGCCTGCCGGAACCGGACCGCCTCGGTGATCGCCTCGGTGGTCAGCCAGTTCCCGGCCGGGCCGTCCATCATGCCCGCCGCGACGTCGCAGGACGCGATCATCGGGTACAGCGGCGACGTGGTGCCGTGCATCATGTACGTCTCGTTGAACCGGGACGGGTCGAACGGCGCCTTGCCGCCGGACTTCACGTGGATCATCGCCGACTGGGACAGCGCGGCCAGCAGCTTGTGCGAGGAGTGCGTGGCGAACACGGTGGGTCGCTGAGCGTCCGGCAGCCCGTCGCCGTCCACCGCCATGCCGTACCGGCGCGCGTAGAGCGGGTTGAACCGGCCGTAGGCGAACCACGCCTCGTCGAAGTGCAGGGTCCGGGTCGACGCGCCGAGCAGCTCGTTCACCCGCACGGTGTCGTAGCAGAGCCCGTCGTAGGTGGAGTTCGTGACGACCGCGTACGCCGCTTCCCGGGTCACCGCGCCCTCGGCGATCGGCGTGCGGTCGATCTGCGCGCGCACCGCCTCGGCCGTCAGCCGCTCCGGCGGGATGGGTCCGGTGATCCCGTAGCCGTTGCGCGTGGGCACGAGGTAGACCGGGCGCGCGCCGGTGAGCGTGACGCCGTGGTTGATCGCCTTGTGGCAGTTGCGGTCCAGCAGGGTGATCTCGTCGTTGGCCACCGCGCTGTGGATGATCATCCGGTTCGACGTGGACGTGCCGTGCAGCACGAAGTAGGTCTCGTCGGCGCCGAAGATGCGGGCGGCGTTGCGCTCGGCGTCGCCGACCGGGCCGGTGTGCTCGAACAGCGAGCCCAGTTCGCCGACGGACACCGAGATGTCGGTGCGGAACAGCCGTTCGCCGAAGTAGTCGAAGAACGCCCGCCCGACCGGCGACTTGAGGAACGCGATGCCGCCCGCGTGCGCCGGGGTGTGCCACGAGTACGGGTGCGTGTCGTCGAACCGGCACAGCTCGCGGAAGAACGGCGGCAGGATGTGGTCGAGGTAGGTGCGCGCGGCGAAGTCGATCCGGCCCGCGATGAAGTCCGGGGTGTCCTCCAGCAGCCAGATCCAGCCGTTGATCACCTCGGACACCCACAGCGGCGTCTCGTCGCTGTAGTCGCCGGTGGTCAGCAGGAACACGGGCAGCCGGGAGGAGAACCGGTCCAGCAGCATGCGCAGCACGCCGCCCTCGACGGCCGGGCCCGCGTCCGGTGGCCGGAGCGCGCCGCCGGCCAGCTCCCAGCTCACGACGGCGGCGGCGAGGTCGGCCTGCGCGGTGATCGCCGAGGCGGCGTCGGTCGCGGAGTGCACGACCATCACGTCGTGCCCGCACTCGCGCAGGTGCGCGCAGACCTGCTCGACCTTGGCCGCCGGCACGGTGTTGTCCTCTGCCGCCCGTTCCGTGGCGATGAGGATGGTGGACCCGGTCATGAGGATCATCAGCTCTCTACGCGCGAGGGGATGTGCCGAGCGTAGGAAGCGGCGGGACGGGGCGGCGGCTCCATCACCGGAATGTGGCCCAGCCTCACCCGACCGTGGGAGAAGCGCTTCGCTCAGTCAAGCGGGTAGTCCATCTCGACCCCGGCCAACGTCACACCATCGGGGAGCGGAACCCGAGTGCGCTTCACCTCCCGGAACCCGAACGACCGGTACAGCGGCACGCCGGGCAGCGTGGCCATCAGCACCAGCGACCGGAAGCCGGCGGCACGGGCGTCCCGCGCGCAGGCGGCGAGTGTCTCGCGGCCCAGACCCCGGCGGGTCCAGTCGGCGCGGACGAACATCGCCCGCACGCGGGCCGGCTCGGTGGCCGGGTCGAGCAGGCGGCCGTCGTCGGGCCGGTCGCCCGACCCGGTGTAGAGCTTGTCCCGCTTGCTCCACCCGCCGCAGGCCACGACCTCCCCCGCCACCTCGTGCACGAAGTAGGTGCCGTCGTCGATCAGCACCACGTCGGGTTCGGTGAGGTAGCGGGCCGCACTGGCGGTCTCGCGCTCGTCGTGGAAGTGCGGGAACAGCTCCAGCACCGACCGGCGCATGAGCGCGGCGATCCCCGGCACGTCCGACCGCACCGCAGCGCGCTGCACGGGCGACTCCCCCACGCGTTCCCTCCCACCGTCGGGGACGATCATCCCACCCGTCGACGGCCGGGGTTCAGGTGAGGAGGATGCCGCCGAGCGTCTGCCGGTTGCCCGGGATGTCCGGCGGCAGGGCCGGGAACACCACCGCGACGAGCGGCGCGAGCCACAACCCGACCGTCCGGCGACCGGACGGACCCGACGGTCCTCAGTGGACGGTCAGGTCAGGCGCGGCGCCGGCACGAGCGCGGCGGTCGTGTACGGCACCAGCCTGCGGAGCAGGTCGTCGGGCGCGCCGTGCGGTTCCCCGGCTCGCGGCAGGGGCATCCGTTCGCCGCGCAACAGGCCCCGGACCCAGTGGGCGACCGCTCTCGGCGGCGGCACGACGTCCGGGCCGAACCTCGCCTGCACGATGACGTCCTCGCCGCTGTGCGTCTCCACCGCGGCCGACCACCCGTTCTCCTCGTCCCAGAGCAGCGCCACGTCCCGGTCGGGGAACCCGGGCAGCCTGCCGTCCAGCGCCAAGTACGCGCCGGCGGGCCGTTCCGCCTGCACGTACGAGCACTCGCCGGTGAGCCCCAGTTCCTCGGTGACCAGCCGGACGTAACCCCGCAGGCCCCATGTCAACGCGTCGTCGAAATCCAGTTCCATCGCGCATCGCCGCCTTCTCCCCGATTACCCCGGGTGTCGACGCGCCGACTGTTTGACGCGGTGAGGGGCTACCCCGACCGGGTGGGAGGTGAACCCGCGAACGGGTACTGTTTCGATCAAGAGGGCCGGGTTGACCATGGCGTTCGGGGTCGAGCACAGTGGTCGCGTGCAAAGGGCGTTGAGCATCCTGACCGTGCTCGCGTACGTGACGCTGCCGCTCGGGTCGGAGAGCTTCGAGCAGCTGCTCGTGCCGACGCTGCTCGTCGGGCTGGTCTACGGCGCGCTGGCCGTCTTCGGCTTCCCGTTCGCTCAACGGCGGCGCGGGGTGTTCGCGGCGGCGTACGTCCTCGTGCAGTTGCCGTTGGGTTTCGTGCTGTTCGCCCTGTCCGGCGCGGCGATCGGGGCGGTGCTGCTGCTGGTGGTGCTGGTCGCGCAGAGCGTGCTGCTGCTGCCGCTGCCGGCCGCCGCCGCGGTGGCCGCGGTCATCCCGTTGATCCACGTGGAGATGGAGTGGCCCGCCGGGCTGCGTGAAGGCCTCGGCACGTTGGCCGTCACCGCGTTCACGGTCGTCATCACCGAGTTGCTGGTGCGGGAGCAGCGCGCCCGCGCGGAACTGGCGGTGGCCAACGAGCGGCTGCGCGGGTACGCCGCCCAGGCCGAGCAGCTCGCGACCACGCAGGAGCGCAACCGGGTCGCCCGCGACATCCACGACGGGCTGGGCCACCACCTGACCGTCGTCCAGATGCTCCTGCAGGCGGCACGGGCGGTGATCGGCACCGCCGAGCCCGAGCGGCTCGACGCGATGCTGGCCAAGGCGCAGGACCAGTCGAAGCAGGCGCTGGCCGAGGTGCGCCGCTCGGTCGCGGCGCTGCGCGAACCCCGCTCCGAGCCGCTGGTGGACGCGTTGCGCGCGTTGGCGTCCGAGACCACCGAGGCGGGTGTGCCGACCGGGTTCGAGGTGCGCGGCGCGGCCCGCGCCGGCCGCGCGGAGGTCGACGAGTCGTTGTTCCGGGCCGCCCAGGAGGGGTTGACCAACGTCCGCAAGCACGCCGCCGCGACCGCCGCGACGGTCGTGCTCGACTACGAGCGCGAGGACCTGGTCCGGTTGGAGGTGCGCGACGACGGCCGCGGCGTCATCGACCGGTCCGGCGACGGGTTCGGCCTGGTCGGGCTCGAGGAACGGGTGGCCGGGCTCGGCGGCCGGGTGTCGGTGGACTCGGCCGAAGGCAAGGGCGTGACGCTGACCGTCGAGGTGCCGGCATGACCGCGCCGGACCAGCCCGTCCGCGTCCTGATCGTGGACGACCAGGCCCTGTTCCGGGAGGCGCTGGCGACGTTGCTCGAGGTGCAGCCGGAGATCGAGGTGGTCGGCGAGGCGGGCGACGGCGAGCAGGCCGTGCGGCGGTGCGCCGAGCTGCGGCCCGACGTGGTGCTGATGGACCTGCGGATGCCGGTGCTGGACGGCATCGCGGCCACGAACCGGCTGCGGGTGGAGCAGCCCGGCGTGCGGGTGCTGGCGCTGACCACGTTCGACGACGACGCGGACGTGTTCGCGGCGTTGCGCGCCGGAGCGCTCGGCTACCTGCTCAAGGACGTCTCGTCGGCCCGACTGGTCGAAGCCCTCGTCGCGGCGCGGCGCGGCGAATCGGTGCTGCAACCGTCCGTGGCGGCGAAGCTCGTGGCCCGGGTGGCGCAACTGCCGCACGAGGACGCGCCGCCCCGGCAGCCGCCCGTGCCGCTCTCCGAACGCGAGCTCGACGTCGTCCGGCTGCTCGCCGAGGGCCGCAGCAACCGCGAGATCGCAGGCCGCCTCTTCCTGGCCGAGGGCACGGTGAAGAACCTCGTCACCGGCGTGCTGACCAAGCTCCAGGTGCGCGACCGCACACAGGCCGCCCTGCGGGCGCGCGAACTCGGGCTCTGCTGAGGTCATGTGACCTCACGCATGACCTTCGGCACCTGACCGCGCTCCCCCGCGGCCGGAGGATCTCCGTTGCGCACAGGCAATCGCAACGGAGGAGCTGTCATGAGTCCGGAACAGACGATCAAGGGTCGGAGGGCCGAGCGGACCGGTGCCGTCCTGCGCTTCGCCCGGCACGCGCTGGAGATGGCCGTCGCCATGGTGGTGGGCATGGTGGCGTTGGAACCGGTCTGGTCGTTCGCCTGGCCGGGCCTGGCCGACAACGTGACCGCGCACGTGCTCGTGATGGCGACCGACATGTCCCTTGGCATGGCGCTGTGGATGCGGATCCGCCGGCACGGGTGGGCGGGCATCGTCGAGATGTCGGCCGCGATGTACGTGCCGTACGTCGTGCTGCTGCCGTTCCACTGGGCCGACGCCCTGTCCGGGTCGGCGCTGATGACCGCCGGTCACGTGCTGATGGTCCCGGCCATGCTGGTCGCGATGCTGCGCCGCCGCCACGACTACGGGTGCTGAACGGCGATGCGCACCGTCACACGCGCTTTGGCGGTCCTGCTCGCCGCCCTCGCCCTGCCGACCGCTTTCGGCGCGCCGACCGTCCGCGCCGCGTTCGACGACCTGAACGCGCCCCGTGCGGACGGCGCCGCGCCACCGCCCGCACGGGTGGCGCACGACCCGGCCAAGCCGACCGCCGTCGTCGTGGTCGGCGACCGCGGCGCCGTCGTGTCCGACACCCTCGCCCCGTACGAGGTCCTGGCCACGACCGGCGCGTTCAACGTCTACGCGGTCGCGCCCTCCGGCCGCCCGGCGCCGCTGACCGGCGGCCTCGACCTGGTACCCGACCTGACCTTCGCCGGGTTGGCCGACCTGCTCGGGGACGACGCGGCGGACGTGGTGGTCGTGCCCGCGATGCCGGACCTCGGCGAGAGCACGGCGAAGCCGGTCACGGACTGGGTGAAGGGGCAGGCGGCCGGCGGCGCGCTGCTGCTCGGCGTGTGCAACGGATCCGGGGTCCTCGCCTCGGCGGGCCTGCTCGACGGCCGTGACGCCACCGCGCACTGGCTGCGCCTCGACGCGTTCGAGGAGGACTACCCGGCCGTCGGCTGGGCCCGCGGCACGCGGTACGTGGACGACGGCGACGTGATCACCACAGCCGGGATCCTGTCCGGTGTCGACGGCACGCTGCGCGTGGTCGAGCGGTTGGTCGGCCCGGACGCCGCGGCCGAAGCGGCGCAGGCGACCGGCTGGCGGCACTACCGCCGGGGCGTCCCGGCCTCGATGACGCAGGCGGACGTGCGACCGGCCGACGCCGTCGTGGGGTTCAACACTGCGTTCGGCTGGGACCGCGACCGGACCGGTGTGCTGCTCACCGACGGCGTCGGCGAGATCGAGTTGGCGTCGGTCTTCGACACCTACGGCCAGTCGTTGGCCGTCCGCACGGTGGCCGTCGCGCCCGGTGTCGAGCCGGTGCGCTCGCGGCACGGGCTGACGTTCGCGCCGAGGGCGGACCCGACCGCCGCCGCCGACCTGGACCGCCTGGTCGTGCCGGGCGCGGGAGCCGCGCGACGGCGGGCGGCGGACCCGTACGCCGAGCTGGAGCCGGTCTACCTGCACCAGGAGGGCGGTTTCCCGTTCGACGGCGTGCTGCGCGACCTCGCGCGCACCACCGACGTGGCCACGGCGACGTGGACGGCGAGGGTGCTGGAGTACCCGACCGACCACCTCGCGCTCAGCGGGTCGGCCTGGCCGTGGACGAGGACGCTGCGGCCGTTCGGGCTGGCGTTCCTCGGCGTCCTCGCGGCGCTCGGCCTGCTCCGGTGGGCGCGGGTGCGGCGAGCGGTCAGGTCGACACCAGCCGCACCGCCGCGACCGCCTCGTCCACGGACGCGTGCAGCGGCAGCGCCCCGTCCACCTGGCTGATCTGCAACGGCCGCAGCACGGCCCGGGTGTTCGCGACCACGGCGAACGGGACGCGCAGCCGGTCCGCCCGGTGGTGGCAGTTGACCAGCATCGCGATGCCGACCGAGCCCATGAACTCGACCTCGCCCAGGTCGAGCACCACCCCCGGCGGGCGCGACTCGAACACGACGTCGAGCTCGGCCACGACCGGCTGGTGCGTGGCGGCGTCGAGCGCGCCGGACACGCTCACCAGCAGGATGCCGCGGTCCAGTTCGGTGGTGGACAGGTGGTGGGCGGGCTCGGCCATGGCGGAAGCTCCTCGCGATCGGAGACCACGAGCCTGCTACCCCCGGGCGCGGGCCGCAAAAGCTGGCCCGCGGGCCTGCTCACCCGGCCAGGGCGAGCAGGTCCCGGTTGCGCTCGGGGTCGCGCAGCAGGCGGATGGACTCCTTCTCCAGCTGCCGGACGCGCTCCCGGGTGAGGCCGAGCTCCTCGGCCAGCTCCTGGAGGCTGCGGGGACGCCCGTCGGCCAGCCCGTAGCGCTCGGTGAGGATCCGCGCCTGCCGCTCGGGCAGCGTGCGCACCAGGGCGCGCAGCCCCTCGGAGAGCTCCTGCTGCTCGACCGCCTCCTGGGCGTCGACGGCCTCGACGTCCTCGATCAGGTCGGCCACGGACGCGCCGCCGTCGTCACCGATCGGTGTTTCCAGGCTCAGGGCGGTGCGGCTGGCGGCCAGCAGGTCGACGACCCTGGTCACCGGCATCTTCGCCGCCTCGGCGATCTCCTCCGGCGTGGGCTCGCGGTCGGTCTCCACCCGCAGCCGCTGCTCGGTCTTGCGCAGCTTGCCCACCTCCTCGTGGACGTGCATGGGCAGCCGGATCGTCCTGGTCTGCTCGGCCAGGCCGCGTTCGATGGCCTGGCGGACCCACCACACCGCGTACGTGGAGAACTTGAAGCCCTTGGCGTAGTCCCACTTCTCCACCGCGCGGATCAGGCCCAGGTTGCCCTCCTGCACCACGTCCAGCATCGGCAGGCCGCGGAACGAGTGCTTCTTGGCCACCGACACCACCAGGCGCAGGTTCGCCCGGATCATGTGGTCCTTGGCACGCCTGCCCTGCTCGGCCACGGTGCGCAGCGCTCGATGACGCTCCGCGTCCAGCGGCGGGCCGTCGCCCTCGTCTGACCTCCGCAGCAGTTCGGCCGCGTACACGCCCGCCTCGATGCGCTTGGCCAGCGCGACCTCCTCGTCGGCGGTGAGCAGGGGCGTGGACGTGAGCTCGCGCAGGTAGCGGCCGACGAGGTCGGCCTCACGCGCACCCTCACGCCCGGTCGTCGCCGGGCGGTGCTCGCGCGGCTCGCGGGTCGGGCGGGTCTGGCGGGGCATCTCCACCGTCAACGACATGGTCGTCTCCTTGCCGGATCGCACCCGCGCACGGGTGACGTGCGGGGTTTCCTGAGGGATTTCGAGGGCCGTCCGCCGACATGACGGCTTCGGACGACTTTCGCCCCGCGCACCTCGGGCAGGGCCGACACCCGGTTCAACGGAACGGTTTCGGCTCGTATTCCACCCGGGACGGCGGTGTGGGCGTGGGCGTGACGGGGCACACCCCAAGGGCCGAGGCGTGGTTCGGCCGGCGGAAGTCCAGCGGAGGTGGCGGGTGACCGAGGACACGACCAGTGACGACCTGGCCGCGAGGCTGAACGAGGTCGCCCGCGCGCTGCACCGGCAGGACACCGCCCAGGACACGCTGGACGAGATCGTGCGCGCGGCCGTGGGCACCATCCCCGGCGCGTGGCACGCCGGGATCATGACGATCGTGGGCAAGCGCGAGGTCCGGACCGTCGCGACGACCGGTGACGTGCCGCGTGACGTGGACCAGGCCCAGTTCGACACCGGTCAGGGACCGTGCCTGACCGCGCTCTACCAGCAGAAGATCGTCAGCGCGCCCGACCTGGCCGAGGAGACGCGGTGGCCGCTGTTCGCCGAGCGGGCACTCGCGCTGGACGTGGCCAGCATGCTGTCGTTCCGGCTCTACGTGGAGGGCGACGACCTCGGTGCGCTCAACCTGTACTCGCCGGACACGCGCGCGTTCGACGAGGAGTCCGAGCACGTGGGCCTTCTGTTCGCCGGACACGCCGCCGTGGCGGTGGCCACCGCCCAGGAACGCGAGCACCTGGCCGAGGTGGTGCAGACGCGGGACCTGATCGGACAGGCCAAGGGCATCCTGATGGAACGCCACCGGCTCACCGCCGACCAAGCCTTCGCCGTGCTCGTGCGCGCCAGCCAGCAGACCAACGTGAAGCTGCGCGTCATCGCCGAGCGACTCACCCGGACGGGTGAGCTGCCGAAACGTTGAGCCCAGGCCCGGAGTCTCCGGTGTCGGACGGGCGCGCGATCATGGTGGCTCCCACCACCGATCGGAGTCCCGTGGTCGACCTCCCGGTGCACCCGTCCGCCGACGCCCTGCTCGCGGACCCCGGCGGGCCCAAGGACGGGATCGCGGCGGAGTTGGCGGCACGGGTGGGGCTCGCGGCCTTCGGCGTCGTGGAGCGCGGTGTGCTGCTGGCGGCGTCGTCTTCGGAGGCCGAACGGCTCGGTGACGTGGTCGTGCGGCCGGAGCACGTGGTGCTGGGCTGGGTGCGTGCGGTCGAGGAGCGCGGCACCAGGCCGCCGGGCGTGCCGGCGCTGGAGGTCGTGCGTGAGCGGTTGCAGGCGTTGATGGCCGATCGGGCGCACGCCGAGTACGAGGCGCTGCGGCCGATCCCGCGCCCGGACGCCGTGCGGCGGCCCCGGACGGTCCTGCTGGCGGGTGTGCCGGGCACGGGCAAGAGCACGTTGGCCGAAGCGCTCGCCTGGCGGCTCACCGCGCCGGTGTTCTCGATGGACTGGCAGCTGGGCGCGCTGCTGCCGTTCGGCGGGCTGAGGACGGACAACACGACGCACCTGGCGGAGCTGAACCTGACCGCGTCGGTGGCGCGGCAGCTCCAGCTGGGCCTCGACGTGATCGTGGACGCGACCGGGCACCGCCGGGAGGCGCGGCGGCGGTGGCGGTCGGTCACCGAGCGCCTGGGCGGGGTGTTCGTCGGCGTGGAGTGCGTGTGCTCGGACGAGGCGGTGCAGCGCGGCCGGGTCGAGGGCCGGGCGCGCGGGATCCCCGGCTGGCCGGCGACGGTGTCGTGGGACCACGTGCTGCGGATGAAGCAGCGGTGGGAGAGCTGGGACGAACCGCACCTCGTGGTGGACTCCGCGACCGAACCGCCCGAGGTCGGCTTGCGCCGCGTGCTGGACCACTGCGCGTCGCTGGAGTAGGGCTATCCGCGCGGGATGGGCTCGTCGTGGGGCTCGGGGTACTCGACGTGGAACTCGCCGTCGAACAGGCGCCAGTAGAAGGCGTTCAGCCGCGCGGCGGCGGGTGCGTGCCGGGCCAGGATCCGGGCCACGGCGGGCGGCACGTCGCCCGGGATGTCGCCGGCGGCGCACCGGCGGACGTACTCGTTGCGGGCCGTGGGGACGCCGCCGGGCGGCACGGTCACCCCGCACACGTCGGTCACCAGCCAGTTCACCAGTCGCATGGCGGCGTAACCGGCGTCGTGCGTGGCGTTGCGCCGGACGAACTCCCGTTCGGCGGCCGCCAGCTCGAACCGCGGCGACGTGACCAGCCCGAAGTCGGTCAGGTGGATCCGCTCGCCGTCGGTGCGCATGTTGCCGAGGTGCCCGTCCATGTGCAGCAGTTCCCGGGCGCGGAGGAACGCCACGATCTCCGAGAACTGCCGTTCGACCGCCTCGGCCTTGCCCGCGGGGTCCTCGGCCAGCCACGGTTGCACCGGGTGCGGGACGTACTCGCAGAACAGCACGAGGCTGCGCGTCGCGGCGGCCAGCGCGTCGAGGCGTGCCCGCACGGCCGTGCTGCCGCCCATGAAGGCCACGACCTCGTCCACGTCGGCGTGCTCGGCGGCGACTGGCGCGCGGCCGGGCAGCACGCGCCAGTGGTGCAGCAGCGGGAACGCCGCCGTCTCACCCGCCAGCACCGCGTCGGTCACGATCCGGTTCGCCGCCAGCTCGCGCCACGCGTTGAACGACGGGCCGCGGATGCCGTACTGGCAGAACACCGGCAGGTCGAAGAGGTTCGCGGTGGAGTGCGGCCGGGCGAACTCCCGGTCGGTCAACGGGATGCGCTTGACGAACACCGGCGTGCCGTCGACGTCGAGGACCGCGGAGCCGCCGCCCACGCCGGTGTCGCCGTGCGTGCCGACGACCGCTTCCAGTTCCCGATCGCGGTACGAGGCGAGGACGGCCGACAGCCGTTCGTGGTCGGCGCGCCGGGAGGTGATCACGTCCCGATCATCCCGCAACGGCCGACCGGCGTCCCGGCCTACGGAAAATCCCGGTCGGTACCGGCACGCGAGTGGCTACTGTGCACGTGACGTCGAGGGGGCAGCTCATGGGCGAATCCGTCAGCGTGGGCCGGCCGCCAGTGGTGCCGGCGCCGTGGCCGCAGGCGGCTGTGGTGCGGACGGCGCGGTTGCGGGTGGAGCCCGTGCGGGTCGCGCACGCCGAGGAGATGGCGGCGGTGCTGGGCGATCCCGCGCTGTACGCGATCATGGGCGGTGCGCCGCCCAGTGCCGCCGAGCTCACGTCGCGGTACCGGCGTTGGGAGCGGCCCACGTCGGACGACGGTCGTGAGGGCTGGCTGAACTGGGTGGTGCTGCGGGACGAGGACGAGACCGCCGTCGGCACCGTGCAGGCGACGACCACGACCGGCGCGAACGGCCTGACCGCCGAGGTGGCCTGGGTGATCGGGGTGCCGTTCCAGGGTCGCGGCTACGCCACCGAGGCCGCCGCGGCCGTGGTGGGGTGGCTGGTCGACGGGGGTGCGCGGGACGTGCACGCGCACATCGCGCCGGACCACCCGGCGAGCGAGGCGGTCGCGCGGCGCATCGGGATGCGCGCCACCGGGGAGTTCCGCGACGACGGCGAGCAGCGGTGGCGGTGGCGGCCGGCGCCTGCCGTGCGGAACGCGACGTGACGCCGCTCGTTGGTCTCGATCGCCGCACGACGGTGGTGGTCGAGTTGACCTCGCCGTCCGCGCGGGTTATCCACGGTTGTGCGCGATGACCAACCCGGGCCGGTGCCCCACGACGACCACGTGACCGGCCCGCCACCGGCCGGGTCGCCACCCTCCACACCGCAACCGGCCGCACCACAGCCCGGCGCGGCGCAGCCGGCCGAGTTCCAGCCCTCCGCACCACCCCTGGCCGCGGCCCATCCCGCCAGGTCCGCCCCACCACGACACGTCCGGTCCGGGCTGTCGTTGGTCGCGGTGTTCCTCGGCGGGCAGCTGACGATGCTCCTGGTGTCCGTGGTCGTGCTGCTGTCGTACGGCTCGGGGGACGCGGCGCTGCTCGAAGACGGCCGGCTGCTGGCGTTGCTGGTCCTGCCCACGTCGTTGGGCGCGGTGGTGGCGGTGGTCGGCACGGGCTGGCTCGGTGGTGGCCCGCGGCTCGGGCGAGTGGCGCGCGAGCTGGCCGTCCGCTGGAACGTCAAGGAGATCGCCATCGGCCTGGCGCTCGGCCTGGGCGGGTTGGCGCTGACGCTGCCCGCCGCCGCGGTGTGGGCCGCGTGGGTCGGCGAGGACCAGGCCGGCTCCGCGGTCGGTGACGCGTTCGCCGGGCGCGAGCTGGGGCTGCCGGCGGCCGTGCTGGTGTTCCTGGCGATCTGGCTGGTCGCGCCGCTGGCCGAGGAAGTGCTGTTCCGGGGCGTGCTGTGGCGCGCGTTGGAGCACCTGGGCTGGAACCGGTGGGTGGTGTTCGTGGCGACCAGCCTGGTGTTCTCGATCGCGCACCTGGAACTGCTGCGCACCCCGCTGCTGCTGGTGCTGTCGATCCCGATCGGCCTGGCCCGGTTGCTCACCGGCAATTTGCTCGCGAGCGTCGTCGCCCACCAGGTCAACAACCTCCTGCCGGCCATCGCCCTGCTCCTGGCCACCACCGGCAACCTGCCGTGACCGTGCCCTGACCGTTCGCCCGTCCGAGGGACACGACGACACGAGAGCATGATCCTCCGCGATACCTGGAGTACACGCCACCACTGCGGGCGGAGGTCCGGGTGCACACGTCGGGAGGCGCCGCCGAGACGCGGTCCACGTCGCCGAGCCGCCTGCGCGACCGCCGGCTGGCGCCGGTCTACGCCCTGGTGACCTCGTTCCTCGCGGTCGTGCTGCTCGGCGCCGTGGCGCGCGAGCCCACCGACCCGCCACCGGCGGCCGTCGGCATCCAGTTCGTGTCGGACCAGTCGGCCCGCGCGGTCACCGGGTTGACGAACGCCCACGTCAAGGTGCTCGCCCGGAACTCCTCCGACCTCAGGGTGAACGACCGGGGCCAGGTGGACGTCGCCACGTCGGGCGAGCCGCTCACCATCTGCCTGCGGCTACCGGACCGGTGGTCGGCGCCCGCGCCCGCCGCACAGCTCGACGGATACCGGTGCTGGCCGTCGGTCGACACGGCCGAGGTCAACGCCGACCGGCGGGTCGAGCTGGTCGTGACCCCGCCGAAGGGGTCCTGATGACGACGAGGAACGCGATCGTCCTGGTCCTGACGGCGGTGTGCGCCACGGCGGGCGCGCTGATCGGCCTCCAGAGCTGGGACCTGGACCTCTGGCGGTCGGTGACGGTCGTGGTGGTCGGCGCGCTCCTCGGCGTCGCGCTCGCGTTCGGGCTGCTGACCACCGACCACCGCGAGGTCACCCGGATCCATCGCGTGGCGCCCGGCGCGGCGGAACGCGAGCCGGTGCCCGCCCGGCCCACCGAGCCCGGAACGAAGCCCGACCGGACCTGGTGGACCGAGACACCCACGCCACCGGGCACCCCGCGACACGAAACGCCGAAGGGCTACGACGTGGACCGCGCGGTAGTCGCGCAGTGCCCGCGCTGCGGCGATTTCCGACTGGACCTGAAGCAGGACGGCGATTCCTGCGCCTTCCACTGCCGCAACCCGAACTGCGGCCACCGGTGGGAGTGGCGCGCGGGTGCGCCGTGGCCGACCACGGTCATCCGCCGCAACCTGACCGGCTGACGTGAGGACCGACGAAGAGGGGGTCGCTGTGGAGAAGTACCGGCAGTCCGTGTCACGGTCCGAGCCGGGGTGCGTGGTCATCCTGCTCGACCGCTCGGACTCGATGAAGCTCGCCTGGGGCCGCACCGGCGCGTCCCTGGCGGACGGCGCGGCGCTGGCCGTCAACAACATCCTGCTGGACATGTGCATCAAGGCGACCACCGAGGTCAACGCACCGGTGCGGCACTACTTCGACGTCGGCATCTTCAGCTACGGCGCACGCCTGGGCGAAGCGGGCGAAGGTGTGGAGTCGGCGTTCGGCGGGGCGCTGGCCGGTCGCGGTCTCGTGCCACTGCCGGAGTTGGCCGAGCACCCCGTGGCGGTGCGGGAGGAGCCGTCCATCGACCTGATGCCGGTGGCCGCGCGGATGCCGGTGTGGGTCGATGCGGTGCACGGCTACCGCACGCCGATGTGCCAGGCGATCGCGGTCGCCGGCGCGCACGTGTTCGACTGGGCCGCCGCCCACCCGGACTCGTTCCCGCCGATCGTCGTCAACATCACCGACGGCATGGTGACCGACAGCCCGTACGACGGCGCGACCCTGCACGACTGGGCGCAGCGGCTGACGTCGATCGAGACCAACGACGGCGCGACGTTGTTCTTCAACGTGTTCCTCTCCCCCTTCGAGGTCACCGAGATCGTGTTCCCCTCCGACCCGGCCGGCCTGCCACCGCCCGGCCCGGACCTGTTCGAGCTGAGCAGCCCCCTGCCGCCGCCGATGGTCGACAACGCCAGGGTCGACGGCTACGACGTCCGGCCGGGCGCGCGCGGGCTGGCGTTCAACGTGGGCCGCTCGACCCTGCTGCGGGTGCTGCAGATCGGCACCAGAGTGCCGGATCGCGCGAGGTAGGGGCACGCCGTGACGCACACCCGGCAGGTCGTCTTCTACGCGCCGAAGCACGGCAACGCCGAGGCCGAGTGGGAGGACGGCGCGGCGGCGGCGCCCGCCGACGGCGACGGGCGCGGCCCCAGGTTCGCCGTCGCGGACGGCGCCACCCAGGGCTTCGGCTCCGCCCGCTGGGCGCAGCAACTGGTCGCCGGGTTCGTCGGGGACCAGGGCACGGCGCCGGACCTGACCGTGGACGCCCTGCACCGCTGGGCGTCGGACATGCGGGGCCGGTGGCACGACGACCCCCGCCTGGCGGGCGCGACGGACCTGCAACGGCTCAAGCAGGCGACGGTCGGCTCGTTCGCCACGTTCCTCGGCTGCGAGCTCCGCGACCTCGCCGGCCCGCGACCGCGGTGGACCGCGGTCGCGCTGGGCGACGCGGTGCTGTTCCACGTCCGCGGGCACCGGGTGGTGTCCCAGTTCCCGCCGATCGCGCCGGAGGAGTTCGGGTCCAACCCGGACGGCCTGCCGACCGACGCCGCCGGGCTGGCCGCCATGATCGGCCGGGCGTCGTTCGCCGAGGGCGACCTCGCCGACGGTGACCTGCTGTACCTGGCCACGGACGCGTTCGCCCAGTGGGTCGCCACGACCGACCTGCGCGACCCGCGGGCGTTGTGGACGACGTTGGCGGGGCTGGACCACCCCGAGGCGTTCCGCGCGCTCGTGGCGGGCCGCCGGGCGGCGCGCGAGATGGTCAACGACGACGTCACCCTCATGCGGGTGCGGCTCGACTGGAGGCCGGCCGAACACCTGGTGGTGTGCCTGTGATCCGCTACCCGACGCCCGAGGAGTACGCGAAGGCCGTGCAGCACCCGGACTGCTTCGTCGCCGACGAGCTGCGCGGGCTGGAACTCGTCGTGCACCCCCTGTACGGGATACCGATGCCGGCGGCGGGCACCAGCGCCGTCGTGTTCAAGGCGGTGGCGGGCGGACAGGCGCAGGCGTTGCGGTTCTTCACCAGGGACGACGTGTCGAGCAGCGAGCGCTATGGCGCGCTGCACGCGCACTTCACGTCGAGCGGGCTGGAGAACGTGGTCGCCCTGCCCCGGTGGGTCGACGACGGCATCCGGGTCAACGGCCGCACGTGGCCCGCGGTGCGGATGCAGTGGGTGGAGGGCCACACGCTCAACCGGCACGTGGACGAGCTGGTGGAACGTGCGGACACCTCGTCGTTGTCCGCGCTGGCGAGCTCGTGGCGCGCCCTGGTGACGCGGATCCAGCGGGCCGGGTTCGCGCACGGCGACCTTCAGCACGGCAACGTCCTGGTCGGCCGGGACGGCGACCTGCGGCTGGTCGACTTCGACTGCTCGTGGATCGACCGGTTCTCCGGCACACTCGCGCCGAGCGAGACCGGGCACCGCAACTACCAGCCCGAGCACCGGCCGTGGGGCCGGTGGATGGACACGTTCTCCGGGCTGGTCATCTACCTGTCGCTGCTGGCGTTGGCGAAGGACCCGACCGGCTGGCGGACGTGCTACACCGGCGAGAACCTGCTGTTGCGGCGCGAGGACTTCCAGCCGCCGTTCACCACGCCCGCGTGGGCGCACCTGGCCGCGATCGGCGACCCACGGGTGGACGAGGTGGCCCAGCGGCTCAAGGAGTGCTGCGCGCCGGGGTGGGTCGCCGACTCGGCGTTGGACGACCTGCTCGCGCCCAGGGCCAAGCCGTGGTGGGAACGCACGCCCGCGGTGGTCGCGGCTCAGCCCGAGCGGGTCGACGTGCCGGCTCCGCGCACGCCCGTCGCCCCGCCCCGCTCCACGCCGGCCGCCCGGCCGCAGCCGCCCGGTGGCGACTGGTGGGCCGCCGTGGACCCGGCGCTGCGGAACGCGCCCGTGCCGCCGCAACCGGTGGACAAGCGGCCGCCGCTCGTGAGCGTGTACGCGGTCGCCGCCGTGGTCGGTGTCTTCCTCGGGCTGGTCGCCGCAATGGACGCGGGTGCCGGGCTGGGGGTGTTCATCGGGCTGGTGACGGCCCTCTTCACGCTGACGATCGGGCTGATCCGGCGGAACCGGTCGGTCAGGCCGCCAACAGGCAGACGATGACGCCGAGCAGGCCGACGGACGCGATGACCACGGCCTGCCGGGCGCGTGGCTCGTGATTCCTGATGGCCACGAGGCCCAGGACCAGCCCGATGAGGACCACCACCCCGACCAGCGCGGCGACCGGGGAACCGCCGGCCGCCGCGTGGAGCAGGAACGGGATCCCGGTCGCGCCGAGGGTCGCGCTCAGGAACGAGCGGTCGTTCGACGGCGGCGAGGTGGGTGGTGCCGGCGTGGCTAGCTCCGGCGTGTCCGATTCCGAACCGGGCTGTTGCGACGCGGGATGTTGCGGAGTGCCCGGTTGCGGCGTGGGCTCTTGCGACTCGGGCAGTGGCGCGTCTGGCCGCGGCGCGTGCCGTCGCGGCCAGGACTGATCCGGCTCGACCGGCCCGCGCGGGCCCGGCGTGAGCGGTTGTGGTTCGGGAGAACGGGGTGCGGGCGGTCGCGGCGCCGGTGGTTCCGTTGTGGACGGGGTCTGCTTCTCCCCCTGCCACCACTGCGGGGTTGGCGACCGGCCGGGTTCCGGCGTCTCGGCGGCCGGCCGCGCCTCGGTCGCCATCACGTTGCGCAGCCAGGCCGGCGTCGCACCGGCGCCCGAACCCTCGGCCTCGGCCGCGACCGCCGTGCCGGCCGTGCCCTCCGGCTCCGGCACGGGCGGTGGGCCGATCACCACCGGGTTCTTCCGCCAGTAGTCGGCGGCCGAGAGCCAGGTGACGCCCTCGGGCAGGTCTTCGCCCTCCCCCGGCTCGACGTTCGCCAGGATCTCGTCGATCTCGCGCGAGTTCAGGTTGGTGATCTCGCCGCGCTCGCGGAACTCGCGCAGCAGCTTCACGATGTCGGCACGGGCGATCTCGTCCCGCTCCGTCCGCAGGTGCCGCCGCAACTGGCCGATGATGATCTCCTGCCGCTCCGGCGCGATCGGCTGCGGCCCGAGGAGTTCGGCGATGCGGTAGAGGTACTCGAACGGCACCTTGGGCGGCGGGGGCATCGGGTTCGGCGGCACGCGCTTCTGGGCGGTCAGCTCGGTGAGCGCCCCCGCCAACGACACGATCGCGTCCGCGCTGCGCTCCCGGTAGTCGACCAGCTGCCGCTCCATGATCGGGATGCGGAGGTTGTCCAGCGGCCCGACCTGCACCGGGAGCACCGGCACGCCGAGCTGCTGCGCGTAGTCGAACTCCGCGTGGCAGGGCACCGACTTCCAGGACGCCTGCGACAGCGCGAACACGAAGACCCGGGCGGCCTGGATGGTGCGGATGATCTCGCGCCACCACAGCTCGCCGCCGTGGATCTCGTGGTCGAGCCAGACCTGCTGCCCCATCCGGCCGAGGTCGTCCCGAAGGGCGCGCACCAAGGTCTCGTCGGCACGGGTGTAGCTGACGAAGATGGTCATGGTCACGCCCTCCGGTCCGGGGCACGTCACTCCAGCGCTCATCTGGTTGGTCGCGCGGAACCGCCCTTTCGTTGCGCTCGGTGGGGGTCATTCACCTATCTGACCCGTTGGAGTGACCTCTCCCGGCGCTCGGCGACGCTCGACCCGGACTCCCGCCGGGCCATCCGGCGCAGCACGGCCGGCGCCACGAGCAGGCCCAGGACCGCCCACGCGGTGAGCACGCCGACGGTCTCCAGGTGCCGCCAGGACTCGCCGATCTCCACGGCCGCGGCGGCGTCGGGCAGCAGCGCCGAGCGCATGCCGAGGCCGAGCCAGTAGACCGGGAACACCTGGGCGATCCACTGCACCCAGCCCGGCAGGGCCGTGACCGGGTAGAAGATGCCGGAGATCGCGATCATGGCGAGGATCGGCAGGATGAGCAGGCCCTGCGCGCGTGCGCTGGAGAACACCGAGCCGAGCACCGCACCGATGGGCAGGGCGGCGAGCATGCCGAGCGCCAGCACCCAGGCCAGGGTCAGCCACGCGTCGACACTGCCCGTGACCAGGCCGGAGACCAGGAACACGCCCGGGACGAGGAAGATCGCCAGGTCCACGACGAGGCCGCCGGACACCGACACGAGCTTGCCGACCAGGTAGCCCAGCATCCCGTTCGGCGTGGCCTTGGCGCGCAGCAGCGTGCCGTCCTCGCGGTCCGCGGTCAGCAGCTGGCTCATGGTGACCATGGCCATCGCGGCGTTCATGCCGAGGATGCCGGGCAGCGCCAGGGCGCCGACGGAGAACCCGGTCTGCCCGAACGACACGTCACGCAGGAAGAACGTGACGACGAGCATCAACACCGGCCAGAACGCGTGGTTCCACAGGTCCGCGCCGTTGGTCAGGGACTGCCGCAGCTCGATCAGGCCGCGCTGCCTGCCCGCGCGCAACGCGGTGGTGGTCGGGCTCATCGGGCCGCTCCTCCCGCCTCGACCCGCCGCACCAGCGACAGGTAGGTGTCTTCGAGTGAGGCCTGGCGGACCTCCAGGTCGGTGATCCCGTCTCCGTGGCGGCGGAACAGGTCGTGCACGAACCTCGTGGACTCCCGCACGTGCCGGACGTGCCGCTGCCCGGCGTGGGTCCAGCGGACCTCGTCCTCGCCCGCGATGCGCTGCGCCAGCTCGTCGGCCGTGCCGTCGGCGACGATCCGGCCGCCGTCGAGGATGACGATGCGGTCGGCGAGCTTCTCGGCCTCGTCCAGGTCGTGCGTGGTGAGCAGGATCGTGGTCGACTCCCGGGCCGCGAGCCCGCGCACGAGTTCGTGGAACTCACGCCGGGCGACCGGGTCGAACCCGGTGGTCGGCTCGTCCAGGAACAGCAGCTCGGGGCGGCCGACGATGCCGACGGCGACGTCCAGCCTGCGCCGCTGGCCGCCGGACAGCGTGCGGACCTTCGCGCCCGCCTGCGCGGTCAGGCCGACGGCCGCGACCAGGTCGTCCGGGTCCCACGGTCGCGCGACCTGGTCGGTGGCGTAGCAGGAGTAGTAGACGCCGAGGTGGTGCAGCAGTTCGCGGACGCGCCACTTGCCGTGGTCCCGCCAGGACTGCAGGACGACGCCGACACGGGCGCGCCACCGCTCGTCGGCGCGGGCCGGGTCGACGCCGAGCACCGACACCCGGCCCGCCGAGCGCATCCGGAAACCCTCCAGGATTTCGATCGTCGTGGTCTTGCCCGCGCCGTTCGGGCCGAGCAGGGCCAGCACCTCGCCGTGGCGGGCCTGGAACGTGACGTCGTGCAGGACGTCGGTCGTGCCGTAGCGCATGCGCAGGCCGTCGACGTCGAGCGCGACTTGCTCGCTTGCCATTCCTCCCCCTTTCTGCCGGTTCGATCTTCAAGAGAGCGCGAAAGCTACGTTGCGTTTTGTGCTCCTGCAACGGCGTGAAAGCGCAAGTGAGATGTTCTAGCTGGTGCGAAGCGTCCAATCATTGCAACCGTGGTGACGACGAACGCAATGATCCGACTGGGAACGTTGCACTGAGATGCCCGTGAACGCACACTGGTCCCACCGAGGAAAAGGGGACGGGCGATGCCGGGTGGCAGGCTGACCGACGAGGACCGCCGTGACATCGCGGTGGGGTTGACCCGCGGTCTGGGGTACGCCGAGATCGCGCGACGGCTGGGCAGGCCGACGTCCACCGTCACGCGCGAGGTGGGCCGCAACGGCGGTCCCCGCGACTACCGGGCCGACCGCGCCCACCGGGCCACGCTCCGACGCGCCCGCCGGCGCAAGTCCGCGACGCACCACGAGCCGCCCGCCGCCGTCGGAGCGGAAGGCCGCGACCCGGTGGCGGTGCTGGCGTTCGCGGAGGAGTTCGCCGGGCTGATGGTGCGGATGGGGCTGCCGCGCATGGCGGCCCGCGTGCTGGCGAGCCTGGTCACGACCGACGCGGGCGCCCTGACCGCCGCCGAGCTGGTCGGCAGGCTGCGGGTCAGCCCGGCGTCGGTGTCCAAGGCGGTCGGCTACCTCGAAGGGCTCGAACTTCTGCACCGCGAACGCGACGCCCGGCGTCGGGAGCGGTACTCCATCGACGACGACATGTGGTTGCGGACGTGGCTGACGAGCGCCCGGACCAACGCGATGCTCGCCGAGACGGCCGAACGCGGGGTCGAGGTCTTCGACCACGCCACGCCGGTCGGCGCCCGGCTGGACCGGATGCGCCGGTTCTTCGCGCAGCTCGCCGACGACATGTCCGGCGGTCCGAGCACCGACGTGGTGGCCGTGCTCGGCGCGCTCGTCCGCACGGTCACCCCGGAGGGCGCGGACCGGCTCGCCGCCGAGCTGGACTGGCCGCCGGACCGCGTCGCCGAGGCGCTGCGCGACGCCGAGCAGGTCATGCGCTAGCTCGTCGATCTCTGTCGTTAGGATGACCGCATGGCCCTGATCCACCAAGCAACCGTGAACCCGACCAAGGTCGAGCTGCTGGCCGGCTGGCTGCCCGGCCGCGACTGGTACACCGGGCCGACCGGCGAGGTGGTGCGGGTGGCGTCCTACCGCTTCGACGACCCGGCCGGCGCGGTCGGGATCGAGACCATGCTGGTGCGGGTCGGCGACGGGCCGGTGCTCCAGATGCCCCTCACCTACCGCGACGCGCCGTTGGACGGTGGCGACGAGTGGCTGATCGGCACCACCGAGCACTCGGTGCTGGGCAAGCGCTGGGTCTACGACGCGTTCGGCGACCCGGTGTACGCGGCGGCGCTCGCGGAGGCGATCCTCACCGGGGCCGGCCAGGTCGAGGAGTTCGTGCAGCACGAGGACCGGCTCGAACGCCGCGACCCCAACATGGGCATCGCCGTGATCGGGCACGGGTCGGCCGGTGCGCCCGCAGCGGGTGGGGTCCAGCGCGTGGCCGAAGGAGATCCGACGCTGGTCGTGACGGAGACCGTCGAGCTGACCGTCCGCCGTCGTCTCGACGCCGGCGGCGAGCTCACCGGCGCCGTCCTGACCGGCACGTGGGCCGGTCAGGAGACGCCGGTGCCGCTGGCCTCCGCGACGCCGCGCTGAGCCTGGCTCAGTCCTTCCAGGGCATCTCGTCGCGCAGTCCTTCGTGGATCGCGTAGGCGTTCTTCACGGCTGCCTTGAGCGCGCCCTCCACCCACCGCCGGTGCCGCCGGTCGCACGCGTCGTTGGCGAACCACACCCGGTTCACCGGCCGGATCACGTCCTCGTAGAACGTCTCGCTCATCTCGAACGCCCGGAACAGCGGGCCGATGCCGCACGCGAACCAGTCGAGCGCCCAGTCCTTGTAGACGCCGAACTCGAACGTGTCCCGCGCCTCCGGGTGGATCTTGACCAGGTCCTCCAACGCCTGCATCACGCTCTCCTCGCCGGCCAGCGGCGTGTACGGCATGCTGTCCTGCTCCCAGCAGTACGACGCGATCATCACGCCCTTGCGGAACCGGGTGTCCTGGCCCGCGGGCGGGTAGACGATGTTGCGGATCGCCAGGTCGGTCACCGTGAGGCCGTGGGTGATGCCGTACGCGCTCTCCCACCACCGCTCGCTGAACTGCATGAAGAGCTTGTGCGCCCGGCCGTAGTAGGTGTTGCGGATGGCGTACCACTTGTCCGGGTCGAGCCCCTGGATCTCCATGTGGCGCAGGCTCGCGAACGGCACCGTCACGATGCACTCGTCCGCGTCGATCGTCTGCGTGCGGCGGCCGGCGCGGTAGTGCACGCGCACGCCGGTGTCGTCCTGATCGACGCCGTGCACCAGGGCGCCGAGCCGGATGTCGTCCATCAACTCTGCCTCGTACGCGCGCGGCAGCGAGTCGGCGCCGTCGACGATGTAGACGAGGTGACCGAAGACGTCCTCGTAGAAGTGCGAGAACCACTCGACGAGGGAGAAGTGGTAGCGGCCCTCCAGGTTGAACAGCGGTCCGAGCATGGAGAGGGCGCCGTCGCTGAGGCCGCGTTCCTTGAGGTAGCCCAGCAGCGTGTACCGGTCGTAGTCGGTCAGCAGGCGGTGCCACGCCTTGGCCTCGTCCTCCTGCTCCATGATGTCGATCAGCGGCTGCACGGTGTGCCGCAGCAGGTCGTGCGGGGCCTGGTCCGCCTCGCCGGGCTGCAGGTCGAACGAGAACTGGTCGGCGCTGAAGTCCCGCCGCCGCACGCCCTTTCCCTGGAGGTACACGAACGTGTCCTCGTCGTACATGGGGAACGGTTTGGTGGCGAGCTTGAACTTCTCCTCGATCAACCACGAGACGAGCGGGTGCTGCTGCGGGAACCGCATCGCGCCGAACTCGCCGTACATGTCTCCCGCGAAACCGCGGTGGGTGAGGATGCGCCCGCCCAACCGGTTCTGGCCTTCGAGGATCGTCACCTCGTGCCCGGCGTCCTTCAACAGCATGGCCGCGGTGAGCCCGGCCATCCCGGCGCCGACGACGACGATCCGCCGTCGTGGCGCGGTGCTGTCCGGCAACCCTTGTTTGAGCAGGTCGAGAACGTCCAACGGCATCGAGACCACCTATACCCGGTCGGACCCGCGGTCGTGCCGCGGACTGTTTGGCAGAAGAGGTGGCCACCCTCGGTAATCCGACCGTACTCGGCCTCAAACCCGTGGCCAACGCCCTGATGGGGTGAGGCGGAACGTCGCCGGATGCGTTGAATTCGTCGGTGGAAGCGCCGAAGTGCGGAGTCACGGGGTGTCGCTCTGCGGCCGAACGGGGTGCTCGTCCACCCTGTCGGGTGGCCAGTCCGACGAAGTGCGGCCTCGGACCCCGACCCGCTGCGCCGACACCTGTCCCGGCCCGGTGCCGACGGTGAACGGCTCGGGCGGGGTCAGGCCACCCGGAGCGGCAGGTGGTCGAGGCCGCGTTGGGTCGCCGTCGGCCTTCTCGCGGGCTCGCCCGCCGCGTCGAGCCGGCCGACCCCCGCCAAGGCGCGGAACAGGGTCAGCAGCACCTGCCTGCCCAACGGCCCGCCGAAGCACGCGTGCACACCGCGGCCGAGGCCGAGGTGCGGGTTGGGCGAGCGGGTGAAGTCCGCCTCGTCGGGAGAGGGGAACACCAGGGGGTCGCGGTTCGCCGCGGCCAGCACGACGACCACCACGTCACCCCGCCGAAGCCTCCGGCCGCGCAGGTCCACATCGGACTTGCAGTGCCTGCTCACCGCCTGCACCGGACCGGCCAGGCGGATCAGCTCGTCCACCGCCCGTCCGTCCAGTGCGGACAGTTCGGCGCCGGTCCACGACCGCCGCGAGGTCAACCAGTGCAGGGAGTTGGCGATCAGGTCGCCGGTCGTGGAGTAGCCCGCGTCGAACACCGCGCGCAGCGAGTTGACGAGCACCCGGTCGTCTCCCGGCCGCACGGCGTCGAGCACGCCCCCGGGCGCCGCGCCCTCCCGCCAGCCCGCGATGAGCTCGTTGAGGGCACCCCGCGCGGCGAGGGCGGGTTCCAACCGGGTCGGGTCGAGACCGGAGTCCATGCCGAGCACCATCGTGCGCGACGTCTCCCGGTAGCGCCGGTGGTCGGCCGGGAACCCGATGCCGTAGAGGTCCGCGACCGCTTGCAGCGCGAGGGGTTCGGCGATGTCGTGCACGAAGTCCACCACGCCGTCCAGGTCCTGGACGAGGTCGTCGGCCAGCTGCCGCACGGACTCGCCGACCAACGCCTCCCGGGACCGCAGCAGGCCCAGGAACAGGTGGCGCACGGGCGTGGACTCGGGCGGGTCGAGCACGTGGAGGTTGCGCACCGCCTCGGGCACCGGCCGGCCGAGCGCGGCGGGGTCCGAACCGAACGCGTCGGTGTCCTTGAGCACGCGCGTGCAGTCGTCGTGCCGGGTGAGCACCCAGGCGCCGAGCCCGTCGTGCCGGTGCACGGGGTCCTCGGCGCGCAGCCGCGCGTAGACGGTGTGCGGATCGGCGAGCATCGTGGCCGACAGCGGGTCGAAGATGCTGGACACAGGGCTCCCCCGGGCCGTGGTGGGGTGCGCCCGGGCGCACCCCACCGGATGGTCATCGACTACTAGTGGACGTAGAACATGGCGCGCACCTCCCTCCCTGTCAGGGCCGCACGTCGTCGTCCCTCACGGCGAAGCGCCCCACGGCCCACGCCATCGCCCGCATCGACTCGCCCAGCGCTCCGGTGTGGACGCTCGACAGGTCGTCGCAGGGCTGGTGGTAGCACGGGTCGTACGTCATCCCCGCCGTGCCGCCGAACACCGCGGCCTCCTCCGGGGTCTTGATGCCGCGCACCCCGCCGAACGCGCCGCCGACCGGCACGCCCACCGCGGCGAACGGCTCCTGGTCGGATCGGATGTCGTTGAGGTCCGCGGTGCGGAACGGCACGTCCCGCACCCGGTACCCCTGGGACAGCACGGCTTCCACCACACCGGACCCGGGTGGCCCCGGCGGCGAGCCGGTGCCCGGGTGGTCGCTGTCGTCGCCGTCGACGACGAAGTGCACGTAGTTGGGCGAGGCGATCAGCTCCCAGTTCAGGTACAGCGTGATCGCGGCCAGCTCCGGCGGCGCGAGGGTGCTCACGTAGTGGATCGAGCCGACGTTGAGCCACTCCTCGGCGCCCCAGAACGCGAAGCGCACCTTGTTGACCACCCGCGCCTGGTGCGGCGCGAGGCGGACCGCGGTCTCCAGCAGCGCCGCGACGCTCGTGCCGTTGTCGTTGACGCCCGGTCCGTCGACCGCGCTGTCGAGGTGGGCGCCCGCCATGACGACGCTGTCCGCCCGGCCGCCGGAGGTCTCGGCGAACACGTTCACCGTGACGTCGTCGAAGGAGTGCCCGCGCAGGTCCAGCGACGCAGTGCCGGGCGTCAACGACCGGGCCGAGCGCTCGCTGATGAACGCCACCGGCAGCGGGGCACCCGGCACGCGGCGGCGCAGCACGGCGTCGATCGCGGGCGACACGTCGTAGAACAGCACCGCCCGCACGCCCGCGGCCCGCGCGGCCACCGCCTTGTCGACCGTCGGGCAGCCGCCGGCGGGCGCGACCGCGATCGCGGTGCCCGCCGGGTAGTGCCCGGCCTGGCAACCGTCACCGGTCGCCGCCGAGAGCGCGCCCGTGACCTGGCCGGACGGGGTGAACTGGCCCATCAGCGCACGGACCCGCGCGCCATCGGGCGCGGTGAAGACCTCGACGTCGGCCGTGAACCCCGTGTAGGGCACCGGCTGGGCCGTCACGTGGTACCCGGCGCGCCGCAGGACGCGCTCGACGTGCTCCCGCGACCGCTCGAACCCGGGGGTGCCGGCGGCCCGGTTGCCGCCGTGGCGCTTGGCGGCGGCGTCGAACTCGACCAGCGTGGCGAGCGCGGACGGCGTGCTCACCGATCCGGACAGCGCACGCGCCAACCGGTCGTCCCGGGGTTGGGCGCCGGCGGGCACGGCGGCGAGCACAATGAAGACGACCGCAAACGCGACAATGCGCATGTCTTGACCCCCGAAATAGTCACAGACGCGCCACGAATAGGTGCGAGCGCGACCCGGAAACACTCCGAGCGGCGACTCGACCTAGCCGTCGCCATTCTCCCCTGTGTTCGGAGGCTAGCGCCGACCCGGTGGCCGCGCAACCGTCCGAGCTGCGGGGTTCACAAGACCGGAGTAGTTGCCGCACATTCCTGGCGATCGAGAATTCCGACCCTCACCGGCGATCTTCGACTTCACCGAGGCGGTGAATACGTCAACGAAGGCGAGAATTTCGAAGGTCAAGCATGGCGCCATTTCGAGAGCATCAGGAACACCTCTCGACGCACTGCGGAACGTCACTGTGAGCAACTGAACCGAGGGCGACTTGCAGCTTGCCAGGATGGCCAGGGAGTTCTAGAGTTCTAGAAGTGTCAGTTCACGAGGTGGTCAGGGCCGGCGGGATGGGCGCACCCGACGCGGCCGGTCGGTTCGGGAGGTTCGGCGGGCGCTACCTGCCGGAGGCGCTCGTACCCGCCGCGCAGGCGGTGGAGGCGGCGTTCCGCGAGGCATGGTCGGATGCCGCGTTCACCGCGGAGTACCGGCGGCTGCTCGCGACGTACGTGGGTCGACCCACGCCGTTGACGGAGTGCTCGCGGTTGTCCGAGGTGTTGGGCGTGCGGGTCCTGCTGAAGCGCGAGGACCTCGCGCACACCGGGTCGCACAAGATCAACAACGTGCTCGGCCAGGCGTTGTTGGCCCGCCGGATGGGCAAGCGGAAGCTCATCGCGGAGACCGGGGCCGGGCAGCACGGCGTGGCCACGGCGACCGCCGCCGCGTTGCTGGGACTGGGTTGCACCGTCTACATGGGACACACCGACGTCCGGCGGCAGGCGGTGAACGTCTTCCGGATGGAGCTGCTCGGCGCGGAAGTCGTGCCGGTCACGTCGGCGAACGGCGTCGGCACGTTGAAGGAGGCGACCAACGGGGCGCTGCGCGCCTGGGTGAACGAGACCGAGGACGCCCACTACTGCGTCGGCTCCACGATGGGCCCGCACCCGTATCCCTGGATGGTGCGGGAGTTCCAGCGCGTCATCGGCGACGAAGCACGCGCCCAGTGCGCCGAGCTGCTGCCCACGGCTTTGCCGGACGTGGTGGTGGCGTGCGTGGGCGGCGGGTCGAACGCGGCGGGGACGTTCGCCGGGTTCGTCGACACGCCGGTCCGGTTGGTGGGCGTGGAGGCGGCGGGCGGCAGCGCGGTCGAGAAGGGGAAGCTCGGCGTGCTGCACGGCTTCATGTCGCACTTCCTGCAGGACGACGACAGCCAGGTGCTCGAAGCGGAGTCGATCTCGGCCGGGCTGGACTACCCCGGGGTCGGGCCGGAGCACGTGCACCTCGCGGAGGCCGGGCGGGCGCACTACACGAGCGTGACCGACGAGCAGGCGCTGCGGGCGTTGAAGCTGGTGACCAGGACCGAGGGGATCCTCCCGGCGCTCGAATCGGCGCACGCCCTGGCGTGGGTGGTGGACGCCGCCGCGACCGGTGAGCTGGCGGTCGGGTCGACGGTGCTGGTCACGTTGTCCGGCCGTGGCGACAAGGACATCCAGCAGATCAGGGAGCACCTGCGATGAGCGTGTTGGAACGGCGTCTGCGGGACGCCCGTGAGCCCCTGCTGATCCCGTACGTGATGGCGGGCGTCGTGCCGGATTGGCTCGACCTGGTGCGGGGCGCGGCGGAGGCGGGCGCGGACGCGATCGAGATCGGCCTGCCGTTCTCCGACCCGATGCTGGACGGGCCGACCGTGCAGCGGGCCGCCGCGCTCGCCGCGGGTCGGGGTGGACGGCCGAGACCGTTGTTGGACGAACTGGCCGGGCTCGACCTCGACGTGCCGCTGGTCGTCATGACCTACGCGAACGTGGCGATGACGTTGGCGCCCGAACGCGGTGTGGCGGGGTTCCTCGACCACCTGGCGTCAGTCGGCGTCCAGGGCGTGATCGTGCCGGACCTGCCGTTGGAGGAGTCGGCGGAGTACCGGGCGCGTGCGGCGGAGGTCGGGGTCGCGGCGGTGCTGCTGGCCGCGCCCTCGTGCGGCGACGACCGGTGCCGTGAGATCGCGCGGGCGTCGTCCGGGTTCGTGTACTGCATGAGCTCGATGCGGATCACCGGTGAGCGCGCCGACCTCGCCACGACGGCACGGGAGACCGCACGGCGGGTGAAGGGGATGACCGCGCTGCCGGTGGTCACCGGCTTCGGCATCTCGACGGTCGAGCACGCGGTGGAGGCCTGTGCGGACGCCGACGGCGTCGTGATCGGCTCGGTGCTGATGCGGATGCTCGTCGACGGCGCGCCGGTCGCCGGGGTCGTGGACGAGGTGGCCGCGTTCCGCCGGGCGCTATCCTCCGTCGGAGGTTGAGAGTCGGGGGTTCCCACCAGTGGACGACGGGCGGCGCACGGGCCGCGACTACGGCACGCGCGTGCCCAAGTACCTGGCGATCTACCGGGTGCTGGCCGACCGGATCGCGGACGGGCGGTACCCGGCGGACGCGCCGCTGCCCGCGCAACGGGAGTTGGGCGAGGAGTTCGACGTCTCGTTGATGACGGTCCGGCAGGCCATCCAGGCGTTGGAGGCGGACGGGCTGCTGGAGACGCGGCACGGTGTCGGCACGTTCGTGCGGCGGCCCGCGTTCGCCTACGGCCTCACCGGGTTGCGGAGCCTGTCGCAGGACTTGGTCGAGCAGGGCATCGAGCTGGAGACCGAGGTGCTGGACGCGCGGCTCGTCGTGCCACCCGGTGACGTGGGCGCGCGGTTGGGCGTCGAAGAGGGTCGGGTGCTGGCGGTCGAGAGACTGCGCAGCACCCGACCCTCCCCCGGCGTGTGCGTCCCGCTGCTGCTCCAGACATACAAACA
>NZ_JAJHUO010000028.1:86273-163354 GCF_020859565.1 Saccharothrix luteola
GGGGGGGCGGGCGGGGGGGGGGGGGGGGGGGGGGGGGGGGGGGGGGGGGGGGGGGGGGGCGCCCCCCCCCCCCCCCCCCCCCCCCCCCCCTCCCCCGGCGTGTCCGTCCCGCTGCTGCTCCAGACGTCCTACCTGCCAGCCGGGTTGATCGACGTGGAGACCTTGCGCCACCAGTCGCTGTACCGGCTCCTCGAGGAGGCGGGGCGGCCGGTGCGGCAGGCCAGCGAGACGATCCAGGCGGTGGCGTTGACCGCCGAGCAGGCCCGGGTGCTCCGGCGCGAGCCCGGTTCACCGGCCCTGTCGAGCAGCAGGCTCAGCCGGGGCGAGGACGGCACGCCGTTGGTGGACGACCGCGCGTTGCTCGTCGGCGACACCGTGATCACCGCGGAACGCGCGGTGACCGGGACGAACCTCGCCTACGGACACCGATGACGACGATCGCGCCGCAGGCCAGGACCGCGCTGACCCACGGCGCGGCCCGGTAGTCGGCCGCGGCCCGGGTCGCGACGGCGGCCGACAGCGGACCGAGGAACGCGCCGACGTTCAGCGCGACCGTGGCGAACGCGCCGCTCAGCGAGGGCGCGTCGGACGCGACCCGCAGCACGCGGCCGACCAGCGCCGATCCGACGCCGAACGACAACGCGCCCTGCACCGCCGCCAAGGCGAACAGCGGCGCCGGGTGGGCGCCGGTCACGGCCAGCGCCGCCCACCCGACCGGCAGCGCGCACACCGCCGGCCACAGCTTCACGTCACCGAGCCGGCCGGCCGCCGTCACCCCGATGAACGCGCCGACGCCGAACGCCGCCAGCAGCACGGGCACCGCACCGGCGGGCAGGCCGGCGACGTCCGCGGCGATGACGGCGAGGTACGCGAAGGTCGCGAACGTGGCCCCGTTGACGAGGGTCGCGAGCACCAGTGCCCGCTGCAACCGGCGTGACCTCAACGCCTTGGCTTCCTCCCTCACCGACACGTCGCGACGATCGGCCGCATCCGCGGGGGCGGACCGGAACACGAACCCCAACGCGGGCACGCACAGCGCGGCGACCGCCCAGAACGCCGAGCGCCACCCGGCCCAGTCGCCCAGCAGGGCGCCCGCCGGCACGCCCGCCACGCAGGACAACGTGATGCCCGACAACAGGACCGCGGTCGCCCGGCCGTGTGCGGTGGGGCGCACGAGCGCGGTCGCGACGGACATCGCGATCGCGAGGAAACCGGCGTTGACGATCGCGGCGACGATCCGGGTTCCGAAGAGGACGACGAAGTCCGTCGTGACCGCGCCGAGCACGTGCACGACGACGAACGCGGTCAGGAAACCCGCCAGCGCGCGACGACGTGGCCACCGCGCGCTCAACGCGGCCATCACCGGCGCGCCGATGATCATCCCGATCGCGTAGGCGGAGGTGAGGCTCGCCGCCGCGCCCACCGGGACGGACAGGTCGGTGGCGATGCCCGGGACGAGGCCGGACAGCATGAATTCCGAGGTGCCTTGCGCGAACACGGCAAGGCCGAGGACGTAGACGAAGACAGGCAAGGGGGATCGACTCCGAGGTCGGCGTGCGCGGTCAGGTGCGTGCGCGTGCCGACCGCCGACGGGCGATCGCGATCAGGACCGGTCGGTCACCGGTCGGACGGCTCGCCGCCGGCGATCGGCGGCTCCGCTCTGTCCGACTCGGGGCTGGTCACCCCGAGAACCCTAGTCAGGGCGCGACCCGGCCATCAACGTCATTTCGCCCCCGGCGCGCGGCCAGCCAGACCTCGGCGAAAGCGACGGCGTCCGCCAGCGAGAACAGCCTGGTGACGGCGCCACCCACCCGGCCGAGCTCGACCGGACGGGCGACGGCGAAGGCCGCGCCCAGCTCCGCGAAATCGCCGTCGTCGAGCACGACGTCGCGAACGGTCGTCCAGGACCGGCCGCGCGGGGTGGTGATCGCGAACGAGTTGTCGGCCTCCGGCGGTGCCGGCAGCCGGTACTCGGCCAGGTGGAACGCCGTGCAGGAGTCGAAGCCGACGCCCAGGAGCAGGACCCGCGCGTCCATCGCCGCCAGCCGCGCGAGCGGGCTGCGTTCACCGAGTTGGCTGTCGAGGGCGTGCTCGGCCACGACCTCGGCCGCACGGGCGCCGATGGCGGCGAACGAGGTCTGCGGATGGGCGCTGCGGACCGCTCCCGGCCGGTTCCGCACGGCCTCGGGGATCACGCCGACGCCCGTCGAGGGTGTTGTGCGCGGGTCGTAGGGCGGCATCGACGCGCGGATCTCGGCCCACCACGATTCGGGCACGGGCGGGTTCCGCCAGCTGGCCGGGTCGGAGTTGTCGGCCGACTGAGCGGGCGTCACCAGCGTCCCGGCCTCGCCGAGCACGTCGAGCAGCGCCGACACGACGGTGGCGGCCCCGCCGCAGACCCAGCCGAGCGAGCTCAACGACGAGTGCACGAGGACGGTGTCTCCCCGGCGCAGGCCGGCCGCGCCGAGCTGGGTGGCGATCGAATCCCGCGTGCACAGCGGACCGGTGGGCGGTGTCGACACCGCCGCAGGATAAGGATGATCGTCCGGTCAGGTCACCTCATTTCGACCCCACCTCGGTCAGCCAGGCGCGCCGGGCCGCGGCACGGGTGAACTCGCGGACGTGGACGCCGGCGCGCAGCCACGCCATCGGGAAGTCTTCGCCTTCGTCGTGGACCACCCGGCCGAACGCGTCCCGGCCGCGGTCGCGCGAGGCGTCGGCCAGGCCCGCCAGCAGGTCGGCGGTGGTGGTGAGGCCGTTGCGGGTCAAGGCGGCCACCTCCCGCCCGGCCGAGGCGACGGCCGCCACGGCACGTCCGCCGAGCGCGATGCGGTGCAGCACGTTCTCCAGCGGGCGCGCGGGACGCGGCACGCGTTCGGCGGGCTCCGGTCGTGCCGGGAGCTCGCGGGTGCCGTTCCCGGCGACGTGGGAGCGCTGGAGCCGGTCCAGGCCGAGGTCGACGTGGTGGCGCAAGTCCGTGGGCAGGTCGAGGTCGCCGGTGACGGCCAGCGCGACGGCGGTCCCGGGTCGGTCGGGCAGCAGGCGGGCCACGGCGCGGAGCCGGAGGCCCGGAGCGTTCGCCAGGACCCGCAGGTTCTCCCGCGCCCGGTCGCCGTCGCCGACGAGGTCGACGTGGGTCTCGCCGGTGGCCAGCCGCAGCGCGTCGCCCGCCGCGCCGAGCACGGTGCCCGTCACGAACAGCAGGTCCGCGCCGGACGGGCGGTGGGACTCGGGTCTGGTGTGGGCGTGGAACGCGCGGGTCACCTGGTCCGGCAGGGGCTGCGCCCACAGGACGGCCAACGGCGGCTCGTCCCACGACGCGGCGGACGCGGCCACCGCGCGGACGGCCTTGCCCGCGCCGAGCCGGTGGTCGGCCGACGCCGTGCCGCCGGAGAGCAGCAGACCCGCACGGCCCAGTTCGCGCTGGCTGAGCCCGGATTCGCCGATCGCCACCGGTCCGCTCGCGGCGGCGGCGACCCGTTCCGCGCCGCCCGGCATGATCGCCGGCACGGTCCACAGCACGCCGCCGTCGTCCACCAGGTGCGTGACCACCCCGGCGTAGCCGGAGGCGGCGACGACCACCTCCGTGCACAGGCCGTACAGGCGCAGGGAGCCGATCGGGCGGTACTCGCGCCGGGCGGTGCCGCGCAGCTCGGCCGCGGGACCGGTGCCCGTGCGCAGGTCGTGGCAGAGCAGCATCAGCTCGACCAGTTCGGCGGTCAGCGCCTCGCGGTCGAACGACGAGTCGCCGGCGCGGGCGGCGGCCAGCGTGGCGGCGATGCGCAGGCCGTTCGCGGCGGCGCGATGCAGGCCCGCGACGCGGGCGACGTGGACGGCGCGCAGCAGTTCGGCCCGGACCACGGCGCCGCTGCCCGCGGCGCCGGCGCGGAGCACCGTGCCGCACGCCGCCCAGAGCGCGCTCGCCGCCGCACGTTCGTCGTCGGACGTCGTCGCACCTTCGTCGGACGTCGTCTCGACGGTGTCGGCAACGGGCTCACCGGTGGCAGCGGCCGTCTCCTGGACGCCGTCCGCGATCTCGGCCGCGGCCACCGCGATGCCCCGGTGCAGGCACTTCGGCGCGAGCAGGCAGCTGCACACCAGGTCGTCGGCCGTCGTGAGCACGCCTTGGCGCAACGTCCAGGTGAGCGCGGTCTCGGCGTCGAGCTCGGCGCGGGCCGCGTCGGCGTCCGCGGTCACGGTCCACTCGGCCACGCGCCCGAGCGACGCGTCGACCCGCTTGCGCAGGCGGGGCGGCAGGGCGTCGAGCACGTCGGCCACCACCGCCGGGAACACCGGGGGCACGCTCATCCGCGCACCTTCTCCCCCACCCAGCGGGCCAGTTCACGCGGGCTGAGCGCGGCGACCGGCATGCCCGCCGCGACCAGCGCGCCCGCCACCGACGTGGAGTAGCGGGCGACGCCGCGGTCGTCGAGGCTCGCGCAGCCGAGCACCGTCACCCCCGAGGTGACCAGTTCCCGGACCTGCGCGACGAGCGGCCCGACCGGACCGCCCTCCTCGAAATCGCTGACCAGTACCACCATCGTCCTCTCCGGCACGGTCACGAGGGAACGGGCGTGGCGCAACGCGCCCGCGATGTGCGTGCCGCCGCCCACCCGCACCTCCAGCAGCAACGACAACGGGTCGGCCACCCGGTCGGTCAGGTCGACGACCTCGGTGGAGAAGGCCAGGAAGTGCGTCGACAGCGCGGACACCCCGGCGAAGACCGAGGCGGTCAGCGCCGACCACACCGTGGACGCCTCCATCGAGCCGGACACGTCCACCACCAGCACCAGCCGCCAGTCGTTCGCCTTGCGCCCGCGGGTGCGGAACACCGGGTGCTCCGGCACGACCACCACGCGGCCGTCGGCACCGCGGCGTGCCGTGGCGAGGTTGGCCCGCAGGGTGCGCGGCAGGTCCAGCCGGCCGCCGGGCCGACGCGTCGGCGTCGGCAGCTGGATCCCGGTCAACGCGGGCCGCACCCGGTTGGCCAGCTGGTCGGTCAGCTCGCGCACCAGCCGCGCCACCAACGGCCGCAGCCGCGCCAACGCCGACTCCGACAACCCGCCCGCCAACGACAGCACGTTGCGCAGCAGGTCGACCGACGGCCGCACGGAGCCGGGGTCGATCTCCAGCGCCGCCTCCAACCGCCCGCCTTCCGCCGCTGCCGCCAGGACTTCCTCGCGGACGTGCTCGCCGAACAGGTCGCGCAACTCCTCCGACCACTCGCGCACGTCGGGGAACGGGCTGGAGCGGTCCGCGCCCAGCTCGCCGCGCGCCGCGCCCTCGCCCCGATCACGCCCGTACAGCTCGTCCAACGCGGCGGCGTACCTGGCCGCGCCCGCCGGGCGTTCGCCGTTCGACCCGAGCACCAACCGCCACCGGACCCCGGCGGGCAGTTCACCGGCGTAGGACACCCCGGCCGCCGCCCCACCCCCGCTTGTCACCCCGGTCGCCAACGCCTCGCCGCCGGCCACCTCGGTCGCCACCGCATCGCCGGCCACCTCGGCAGCCGACTCAGCCAGGCTGGCCGCGCCCATCATCAACCCACCCTCAGCCACTCCAGCCGGCATTCCACCGACCGCCGATGTTCCGGCCCCGGCTGCCGACTCGGCCACTCCGTCCGCCGAAGCATCGGCCGGCCGCTCCCGCTCGGGCAGCAAACCGTGCGCCCGCAGGGCATCCACCGCCGCGTGCTCGGCGTCCAACCACACCGCCAGCAGCTCCGGATCCGACGCGCCGACCGCGTCGACCCGTTCACCCGTGCGTTCCTCGACCACCGCCAGCACCCGGGCCCGCGCCGCGGGCCCCACCGACCTGAACGCCCCCCGCAACGCGGGCAGCCGGTCGAGGAAGTCCCGGTCCCCCAACCCCTCCACCCGGTCCAGCAACGGCGACAGCGCTTCCGGCGTCTCCAGCAACGGCCCGGCCGCCGCGAGCACCCCGGTGAGCCCCAGCCGCAGCACACCCCTGCGCTCCGGCGTGCTCGCAGCGTCCACCCACGACGCCACCCGCTCGCCCAACACCGACGCGGGCGCCAGGCCGAGCAACACCCGCGCCGCACCGGCCGCACCGGCGATCAGCGGCGTCCCCGAGTCGGCCAACGCCCGCAGGCACGCTTCGAGCCGCAGCCCGTGCACCCCCGGCCGCTGCCCCAGCTCCACCAACGCCCGCGCGTCGGCGACGTCCTCCGACCCGGCGAGCCCGTCGAGCTGCGCCACCGCCGCCGTCTCCAGTTCCAGCGCCAGCAACGGGTGCGCGTCCAAGACGTCGCCGGGCGTCCCGGGCACGTGGCCGGCGCGCAACCGGTCGAGCAGGTCCAGCCCCGCCAACAGCTCCCGCAGCGTCGCGGACGACGGCAGCACGGTCGCCGCGTCGGCCAACAGCGCGTCCACCATCCCGGGCAACCCGCACGCCGCCGCGTCCAGGAGATCGCCCAGCACGGCGGCGGGTGTGTGCCCGCCGCGCTGCTCGCGTTCGGCGCGACGTGCCCGCAGCCGCCCGAACGCGGCCAACTCCAACGTCGCGCCCCACAACCCCGCCACCGGCAACGTCGCCGCGGTCGCCGGGGTCCAAGCCACCGTCCACCGGGTGCTCAGCGCCTCACCGCCACCGACGCCCGTGGTCGCGGTCTCCTCGCCGTAGGTCACGCCGAGCACGGCCAACCGCCGCAACGCCACCTCGCGCCGCGCGTCCAGGTCCGACCGCAACGGGTCCAGCCGCAACGACACCGCCTCGCGCGAGTCCGGACCGGGCAGCCGCAGCGACGCGACCAGCGCCTCCACCGCCGGCGCCAGACCGGAGCGGGGCGTGCCCGGCGCGAGCACCCCGGTGCGGCGCCCCACCAGCACGTCACCGGCGGCCCGCGCCACGACCCGTCCACGTCCCAACGGCTCGGCGTGGGTCAGCACGGTCTGCACCGCCTCCACCAGCTCACCGCGACCGGGCGCGGGCAGGCCTCGCAGCCGGGCCAGGTCGACCGCCAGCCGCAACGCCTCCCGCGCCTCACCGGGACCGGCCGGGTGGCCGAGCTCCCGCACCCGCGCGCAGATCCGCACGATCAGCGACGCGGCGGCGGCCTCCACCGCCTCCGGATCGCCCGCCGCCTCCAGCACCGCCTGCTGCCACTCTGGATCGCGGATCCCCGCCGGGTAGCCGGAACGCTCGTCCAGCAACGCGAACCCGTACGGCACCAACGACGTGACCACGTCACCGGCGACCGGGTCCGAGGTGTCCACCGGCCCGTCCAGCAACGCCGCCGCGTGGAACGACCCGACCACCGCCGCGCACCGTCGTCCGTCCACGGCCCGCACGATCCGCCGCATCCACGCCTCCCGGCGCAGGTCGTACGGGTCCACGCCGACGCCCGCCGCGTCCTCGCGCAACGCCCAGCCGACCAGCAACGCCGCCCGCCGCACCGCCTCCGGCGTCTGACCGGGCGCGGTGGCTTCCACCAGCCGGTCCCACAGGTCGTCGCCGTCTCGGCCGGTCGTCGCACCGCGCAACGCGTCCGTCAACGGCGACGCGCCGCGCTCCTGCGGCCGGTGCCCGTCACCGCGCAGCGCCAGCGGCAGGTCGCACGGCCGGACCTCGACGCCGTTGCGGTGCGCCCAGCGGATCGCGGCCAGCTCCGGCGAGAAGTCCGCGAACGGGTAGAACGCCAGGTCGCCATCAGGTGAGGCGCCGGACAACGCGACCGGCGCGACGAGCTCGGGATCGGCCAGGTGCGGCAGCCACTCCCCCAGCTCCTCCGGCAGCTCGACCAGCAGCACCTCGGGCGCGAACCCGTCCAGCAGGGCGGGCACCACCGCCGCCAACGCGGGCGAGTGGTGCCGCACCCCGATCAGGTAGGGGCGCCGGTGCTCGGCCAGCTCACGCATCGAGGACGTCACGGAGCTCCCACAGCCGTCGCCACGTGCGCGCACCGGACTCGGCCCGCCGCCGCACCGCGCCGTCCCAGTAGCCGAGCAGCCGGGCCGCGTCGCCCGGGTCGTCCTTGCGGACCACGCCGAGCAGGTGGCCGGGCAGCAACGACAGCGGGTCGCGGTCGCCGGGGAAGTACGCGTCGGCCAGCCCCAGCGACGTGGCGACCGACACCGCCTCCGCCGTGCTCATCACCGTGGACGGCCGCTCGACCGCCCACCCCTCCTCCGACACGCCGTTGCGCAGGTCGCGGAACGCGGTGACCAGCACCTCCAGCACCACGTCGTCCACGGCGAACGGCGCGCTCACCCGTTCCAGCGCGGCCGTGGCCTGCCGTCGCACCAACGCCGTCTCGGCCGCCAGGTCGCCGATGGGCCCGACGTTCTCGAAGTTGAACCGCCGCTTCAACGCCGCCGACATCTCCGACACGCCGCGGTCGCGGAGGTTCGCCGTGGCGATCACGGTGAAGCCGGGCGCGGCGTGCACGGTCGCGCCGTCCGTCCCGGACAGCTCCGGCACCGCGATGCGCCGGTCCGACAGGATCGACACCAACGCGTCCTGCACCTCCGGCAGGCACCGGGTGACCTCTTCGACGCGCACCACGCCGCCGCCTCGCATCGCGGTGAGCACCGGTGACGGCACCAGCGCGCGGGGGCTCGGTCCTTCGGCGAGCAGCAGCGCGTAGTTCCAGCCGTAGCGCAACTGGTCCTCGGTGGTGCCCGCGGTGCCCTGCACGACCAGCTGGCTGCTGCCGGACACGGCGGCGGCCAGCAGTTCGGACAGCATCGACTTGGCCGTGCCGGGTTCGCCGACCAGCAGCAGGCCGCGTTCGCCCGCCAGCGTCACCACGGCCCGCTCGACCAAGGCCCGTTCGCCGACGAACTTGGCGCCGATGACCAGCCGGTTCGGCACGCCGTCCACCGACACGCCCTTGGGCAGGGCCAGCGGGTCTCCGCCGCTGCCCATCACGAACGTCACGACGGCACGCGGGGTGAGCCGCCACCCCGGCGGCCGGGGCCCGTTGTCGTAGGCCGCGAGGAACGCCAACTCCTCGCGGAAGGCGTCCTCGGCGGGTTCGACCTGCCTGGGTGCGGTCACCTGCGTCCTCCGGTCTTGAGCTCTTCGTAGGCGGGCGCGTCGCCGTCGAGCACCCGTTGCCAGGCGCGGGCGAACAGGTCGGCGACGGGTTCCAGCGGCACGATGACGCCGGGCTGACCCGTGGCGTACTCGAACATCGGCGTCTTCCACCTCTCCAGCGGCACGTGCGGCGCGGCCAGCGCCAGCCACCCGCCGGGCAGGAACAGCGAACGCCCGGCCCTGGCCCGCTTCGCGGTGAGCACCAGGTCGGTCTCGGCGAGCGCGGCACGGGCCTGGCGCAGCCGGGCGGGTTTCCAGCCGGTCCACCGGGCCACGTTCGCGTCCGTGGGATCGGGCAGGGCGAGCAGTTGCAGGTACAGCGCCGCCGCGTCCTCGGTCAGCCCGAACCGCGTGGCGACCTCCGCCACCAACGCGGGCACGGACACCGTCGGGTCCTGGTGGTAGGCGGCCGGGTCGACGCCGTCGGGCGTCGGGACCGCGCACAGGGCGGTGAGGCGGTCGTCGGCCAGCCGGTCCAGCATCCGCAGCGCGTCCTGCCCGCCGGCCAGCTCCGCGACCGCGACGAACAGGTCCCGGTCGGCCGGTCCGACGAGGCCGGGCCTGGCCGCCAACCGGCAGTACTCCTCGCCCGCGGGGGCCAGCTCAAGCCAGCCCTGGTACTGGTACGCGCCCGCCTCCGTGGGCACGTCGACGCCGAGCAACGCGCACAGCCGGTCCAGCGGGACCCACCGGCCGAGGTCGACGGCGAAGCCCGGGTGCGCGACCCGCTGCCTGGCCAGCGCCAACGCCTCCGGCAGCCGGGCGCGCAGCGGCGAGCCGGCCGGGAGCCGGTGCGCCAGCCACACCAGCACCTGCGGCACCGACCACAGCGCCACGCGGTCGAACCCCTCCGGCCGGCGGGCCTCCAGCCCGTCACCGGTGAACGTCAGCTCGGCGTCCACGGTGAGCCACGGCGTGAGGTCCGGGTTGACCACGCCGGCCACGTACTCGCCGATGTCCCGCAGGTTCAGCAGCTTCGCCGCGTCCACGAGCACGTCGTCGGGCACCGGCGTCCGCCGCCCGTGCTCGGCGGTCCACACCTCGGCGACCGCGGCCACGTCGGGACCGCTCGTCCAGAGGTCGGCCGGGTCGGCGGGCACGGCGGCGGCGACCAGCTGGAGCCGGAGCCCGTCGCGCAGCCGGTCGAACCGGTCCCTGGCCACCTTGGCGCCGCCCGCGGACAGGCCGAGCAGGCGCCGGTCGGCGGTGGAGAGGAAGTTCGCGTCCCACCGGCCGACGCCGGGCAGCCCGGCCAGCAGGTACGTCGCCTCGGCCGTGCCCAGGCCGGTGAGCTCCATCAGCGCGGGCACCGCCTCGGGGAACCACGGCGCGGGGCCGCGCTCGGCGAGCACGTCGAGGAACCGGGCCACCCGCTCGGGCCCGAACGACGTGCGCACCTCCTCGGCCGACTCGACGTGCCAGTCCTTCGGCAGGGCGAACACACCGGGCGTGCGGCTGAACTGCAGGCCGTCGAACCGGCTGCCCGGGCCGTTGCGCCACTGGGTCTCGAACAGGGCGATGAACCCGTCGCCCACCGGCACGACCCGGTCCTTCACGCTGGTCTGCCCCTGGTCCACGACCACGCCGAGGGTCCGCCAGTACCCGGCGCCGTCGGCCAGGCCGCCGTCCGCGACGGACCGCAGCACGAGCGCCAAGGCGGCCCGCTGGTCGTCCGGGGTGAGCGGTGACGCGGCGCGGTGCGCCAGCGCGGCCAGGTGCGGCAGCGCGTCGAACCAGCGGGGTGCGTTCGACAGCGGCAGGGCGCGTGCCTCGGGCCGCGCGACCGCCTCTCCGAGCGCGGTGATCAAGGCGGGCAGCCCGGTCCGCACCTGGCCGCGCGAGTTGTAGGACCGGTAGCCGCCGAACCAGTTGAGCGCGGCGTTGACCTGGTCCTCGGTGACGGCGGGCCCGGTGGGCGCGAGGACCGGGTCGACCGCGCGGGCCGCCTCGGCGATCTCGCCGTAGCGCCGGTAGGAGCGCTCCACCTCGGCGGCGCCGCGCACCAGGTCGACCACGCCGGAGATCAGCGCGGGGTGCGTGAGGCCGGGCAGCTCGGCGGCGACGACACCGGCGAGGCCGCCGCGGGCGCCCTTGAACAGCGCGGTCAGCCGCTCGCGGACCGTGCGCTTGTCCGGCTCTTCCTCGCGTGCGGCGGCGATCATCCGGTCCACGGCTTCCCGGGTCACCCCGCGCAGCGCGGCCGAACCGGCCTCGTCGCGGGGCCGCAGGAGGTGCCACCAGTCCAACGGCGGCACGAACGGCGTGCCGGTCGCGTACGTCGGGTGCTGCGCGGTTTCCGACACCGTCGCCAGCCCGACGCCCTCGGCGTCGAGCACCGCCGTGGTCTGGTTGCCCGTCGCCAGCGTCAGGTCCGCGCCGCCGGGCAGCCGCAGCACGCCCTTCGGGCGGGCGCCGCCGGCCAGCCGGACCCGACGGCCGTCCACGCCCTCGCCGACGTACGAGCCGTCCGCTTCGCGGCGCACGCGCCACCCGTGCAGGCCGTCGGCCGCGCCGAGTGGGCTGTCCTGCGTCGCGGGGACGGCGGGCCGCAGGTCGCACACGCCGAGTTCGAGCGACGTGCCGTCGGCGGCGAAGTCCTCGATGAACCGGGGCAGGCTCGCCCGACCGCGCTGGCCGGTGGCCGGGTCGACCTCGAACCAGCGCCACCCGCGGTCGTGGTAGAAGCCGGTCCACACGGTGGCGCCGTCGCCGTGCGCCTCCGACAGCGTCGACACGACCGTGTCGCCGGGGTGCGCGGCCCGCCCACCGGCGAACCGGCCGCCGCCGGGCAGCGCGATGGACGCCCTGACCGTGTCGTTGCGGTGGTAGGTCCGGCCCTCGCCCATGGCGAAGACGCGGTCCGGCGCGTCGCTCCAGTACGCCAGCTCGCCGTCCGGGCCCTGCCAGCGCACGAGCAGCACGCCGTCGAACCACGACGCGGCCGGCGCGGCCCCCCAGCGGTGCCGGGCGTCGGCCGGGATGCGGGAGACGTGCTCGGCGAGCACGCCGTCCGGGCCGACCACGACGAACGTCTCGCCGCGGCGCAGCACGAGCGCGGGCCACCCCTCGCCGCACACCACCACGCTGCTGTCCTTGGGCGTCCCGGCCGTGGCCAGGCGCGCGACGGCCTCCTCCAGGGCGGGCCACCCCAGCTCGTCCAGCACGCCCCCGCGCAACGTCCGGTGCAGGGCCGCGGCCACGTCGGTGCGGGCGAGCGACTCGGCCGCCTCGGGCACGTCCACGTACGCCTCTGGCAGCCGCACGACGGCCAGCGTGTCGAGGTGGGCCCGGAGGTCGGGCAGGCCGGTGACGGCGACGCGCTCGACGCGCCCCCTGATCCACGCGCCCAGCGCGCTGCGCAGACCCGGCACGGCCATCGCGGACGACAGCACGTCCACCGCGACGACGTTCGAGCGGACGTGGGAGCGGGCGTGGGCGATGAGCCCGGAGCCGAGCGCCCCGCCGAACCGCTCGGACGCGGCCAGGGCGGCGAGGTCGCGGCGGCCGGGCTCGTCGTCGGCCAGCCACCCGGTGACGTCGAGCTGGTGGTCGTCCTGGTTGCCGGGCGCGATCGGGACGTCGCGCGCCACCAGCAGGTCCAGCACGTCGAGGTCGCCCTGGCGGTAGTAGCGCAGCGCGCGGACCGGCACGGCGTCGGCCACGAGCCGGCCCGCCATCGCGTCGAGCAGCTCCAGCAGCTTCACCGAACGCCCGGTGCCGCGCCACCCCGACGAGCGGACCGCGAGCACCGACGACAGCCACTCGGCCGGGTTCGCCTCCACCTCGTCCGGCCCGATCAGCGCGCGGGTCGCGCCGCAGGCGGTCAGGATGTCCAGCCACAGGTCGAGCACGGTCTCGGAGTCGGGCACGAACGACAGCAGCCGGCCGCGCACCTCCGCGTCGTCCGTCGCCAACGCCACCAGCGAGGCTCGATAGGACTTCCAGAACGCGCCGCCCGCGCGGCTGATCGCGGAGCTGTCCAGGATCGCCCGCAGCAGCCGGTGGTCCTCGGCGACGAGGTCGCGCTTGGCGGCCTTCGCCAACCGCCGCAAGTCCTCCGGCATCCCCGTGTACGGCGGCAGGCCACCCCGCGTGCGCTCCACGCACAGCGTGAAGAACAGCTCGTAGGCCGCGTCCGCGTCGTGCTTGCGGGCCAGGCCCTTGGCGTGCGCGGACAGCGCCTTGGCGGTCAACGCGCCGGCGAACGCGAACTCCAGGAACACCTCGCGCGTGCGCTCGGGGTCGACCGCCAGGTCGTGCACCTCCTCCGCCTCGCGGGCCTTGCCGAACATGCTCGCCGCGTAGCTGGTGTTGCCGTGCTGGAGGAAGATCCGCCCGGCCTGCTCGTAGAACGTGGGCAGGAAGTGCGGCGCGGACCGGCCGAGCATCGCGCCCAGCGCGGTGAACCCGTCCTTCGCCGCGCCGGCGCGCGACTTGGCCGTGCGCGCCAGCCGTTCGACGTCCTTGACCAGGTTGAGCGCGTGGTGGCCGTTGGCCGGGTCGTGCACCAGGGCCCAGGCGGGGAAGCCGAGCGCCACGCGCTTGCCGGTGCCGACGTCGGCGACCCGGGCCGGGGCGTCGAAACCGAGGTACTCGCAGGTCAGGTCTTCCGCCTGGCCGAGGACGGCGGGCACCAGCCGCACCACGACGCGGCCGTCCAGGCCCTCGTGGGCGTAGTGGCGGGCGGTGATGGTGTCGCGGTCCTCGCCGACGTCGGCCGCACCCGGCAGCACCGCGCCGGCCGAGATCAGGGCCTTCGGGCTCAGCGCGCTCACGGGGCCACCACCGCTTCCTCGACGACGCGACCGGCGTGGATCGCCGCCGCCATGCGCATCCCCTCGGACCACGCGACCGGTCCGACGTCGGCGAGCGGCAGCGTGGTTCCGTCCTCCAGCGCCCAGTGCAGCTCGCCGGTCCACGTCTCGCCCTCGGGGTAGTCCGAGCCGAGCCAGTAGCGGGCCTCCACGACCCGGCCGTCCTCGAACGCGGAGTAGACCGCGTCGCCGCCGCGCACCGGGTAACCGAGCGTGCGGCACCGGCTCAGCGCGTGGTTGAGCTGCTCGAACCGGCCGCCGGAGAAGTCGTCGACCGACGTCTTGCCCGCCAACCCGGCCGGACGGGCGTGCGTCTGCCGGAACAGCTGCTGCACCTGCTGCTCGACGCCGAGTTCCGCGCCGAACTCGCGCAGCTCCTCCAGGTCCTCCAGCAGCACCGGGTGCGGTATGCCCACCACCTCGGGCTTCAGCCGTCGGGTGTCGCCGTCGAGGGTGACCACGCCGAGGCCTCGCTCGGGGTCGGCGTCGCGCAGGAACCCTGTCTCCGCGCCGTTGCCGTCGTCGGCCGTGACCACGAGGTCCCGCAACGCTTCGGCCCACGCGGCGTCGGCCCATACCTCGGCGATCAGCGCCGCGGGCACCGGCAGCGAGCGCACCATCCAGCCGTCCACCGTGGACAGGCACTCGGCGCGGTGCCGGGACAGCCACTCGGCGAGCTGGCGCAACTGGACGACCCTCGGGTCGTCCTTGAGCGACGCGGGCACCGAGGACAGCAGCTTGCCCTTGGCGTTGCGGCACTGGACGCGCCCGTTCTCCCCGAGCCGCACCTGGTACCCGGACGCGTGCCCCTCTTCGGATTGGGCATCGAGCCAGCCCACGGTTCCTCCTGCGAGTCGTTCACAACGGTGTGGCGCGGAGGTTAGCGAGGGGGTCCGACAAAACGATCAGTTCGGTCTGTTCGTCGCCTCGTCGTGACCAGGAGCGGGCTGCACGAACGGGCGGCATTACCTCAAGTCTTGCCCAAATCAGGTGCGAGTGTGACCGGCGTCTCCCTAACCTCTCCCTCATGAGACTGCTGCTGTGGATCGCGCTCACGTGCGCGCTGGCGGTCGAGGGGGCCATGGTCCTCCCGCTGCTGGCGGGGGGGGGGGGGGGGGGGGGGGGCGCCGGGCGGCCCCCCGCCCCCCCCCCCCCCCCCCCCCGGCGCGCCGGTGCGCGCTGGGGGTCGAGGGGGCCATGGTCCTCCCGCTGCTGGCGGGCGTGGCGATCGTCGGTTGCGCCGAAGTACGGCGCCGATCGCCACGCCCGCGCGCACGGGTCCGCCCTGATCTGCTCGCCCGGTGACCGGAGAGGTCGCGACGAAGACCCTTGACCTCCTGCGTCAGCAGGTCTTGCGCAGGATGGCGCCGGAGGTGCCGGCCAGCGAGACCTCGGTGACCGACGTGCCGCGTTCGTTGACGTGCCCGCCGTCCAGCGGCACGGTGACGGACCGGCTGTCGGTGCGGTTGGCGTTGACCACGACCGTGCCGCACGTGAAGTCGCGGACGAAGACGTTCGTGCCCACGGACTTGTACGGCCCGGACGGCGCGCCGAGGTCCCAGTCGTACTCGGCGCGCCACGGCGAGGCGTCGCCGTAGCCGTCGGTCTGGTCGATGCTCGCGATCGCGGCCCGGTCGCCGGCGGCCATGAGGTAGCTGGCCAGGGCGAACCGGTACGGCTGGTCCGCGCCCTCGGTGTGGTGCGGCTGCACCCAGGTGATCTTGCCCCGGGCCTCGTTCGAGGCGATCTCGGCGACCTGCCTGCTCCACCCCTCGGGGTACTCCGAGAGCAGGTTGGTGTCGCCGAACGTCAGCCACCACTCGTCGAAACCGCCGTCGAGGTGCTCGGTGTAGGCGTCCCAGGCGCCCGCGTGCAGCCGGGCGTTGGACAGGTTCGCGACCGTCTTCAACCCGGCGGCGACGAAGTCGTCGCGGGTGTTCGCCAACATCGACTTGTACGCGTCCTGCATCGCCGCGTCGGTCGGGTACTTCGCCGGGCACACGCCGTCGTGATAGGCGTCGCAGGGGAACAGCGCGTTGTCCATGAACACGCCGTCGAATCCGGACGCGGTGCTGCTCTCGATCACGTTGGCCGCCCACGCGTCCTGGTAGGCGGTGTTGCCGACGTCCATCTGCCAGTGGCCGGAATAGCCGCTGTACTCGAACCGGCGGCCGTTCGGGTCGAGCAGGAACCACTCGGGGTGGTCCTTTTCCGCCTGGCAATACCCGACGCCGGTCGGCAACTGCGCGTCGTCCACCCCGTCACGGCACGCGTACGAGCGCGTGGACGACAGGTCCTTGTAGACGAACACCTGGACGGCCGGGTTCGCCGCCTTCAGCTTGGGGATCAGCGCGCCTTCCCAGGCGTTGAGCACGATGTAGGCGCGTCGGCGCGCCTCGGTGGCCAGCACCTCGTCGGAGACGGGTGTGGAGTTCATGTGCAGCCAGAAGGACTGCACCGCACCACCTCCGCCCGCGACCTGCTGCTCCGCGGCGCTGGTCGGACTGGACGGCGCGATCAGCGTCGCCGTCATGACACCGGCCACGATCGGTAGCAGTATGCGGGCCCGGCCGCGGCGCGCAAGCCGGCGTCGGACGCGTTCATGACGATGGGGCAGGGACATGCCGGACTCCCCGGATTGCGGCAGGCGGCACCCCGATGTCGATCACGACAACAATGTCGGGCACAACGGGGAATGGGGCGCACCCGCCCTCGTGTCGGTAGCGCGAAGATCGCCTACCGGCCGGTAGGCGAATCGCGACCGCAGTTAAACCGCTCGACATCCGGCAGGTCAAGTAACGGGCGTCACATCACGCGTGAAATAGTCCGTCTCCATTGGTCCGCAACTATTTCGGTCAACTGGGAAAGGATCATTCCCAACCCGGGTCACCCGCCGAACGGGTTGGCGTCCTTCAGCAGCTCGACCAGCGGTCCCACCAGGTCGGCGACGAAGTCCCGGACCACCGGCACGAAGATGATCACTGCCACCAGCAGCGCCACGTACGGAGCGACACCACCCCTGCGCTTCGACGCCATGCCCACCCCCGGATGCGTTGCCGCTTCCAGCATCCCACGATCACCACGAGCCACCGGCGGACACGCCTGGGAGCGGTCGGCGCGCCGCCTGGTCCGGGATGCCCGGCGTCCCCGCGGAAAACGGGCTGCGGTGTTGTCGGTGTGCCCGGATATCGTCCCGACCATGACGGGGATCCGCTACCTGACCGGTGACGCGACCAGCCCTCAGGCCAAGGGCCCCAAGATCATCGCCCACGTCTGCAACAACCGGGGCGGGTGGGGCAAGGGCTTCGTCCTGGCGATCTCCAAGCGCTGGCCGGAGCCGGAAGCCGCCTACCGCCGCTGGCACCGCGAGCGGGCGCACAACGACTTCGCGCTCGGCGCGACCCAGCTCGTCCAGGTCGCGCCCGACCTCTGGGTCGCCAACATGGTCGGCCAGCACGGCCTCAAGACCAGCCGCAGCTCCGGGCCTCCCATCCGCTACGACGCGGTGCGCCAGTGCCTGCACGCCCTCGCCGCGCACGCCGCCCGCCTCTCCGCGGGCGTCCACATGCCCCGCATCGGCACCGGCCTGGCCGGGGGCCGGTGGGACCGCGTCGAACCACTCGTCGTCAGCGAGCTCACCAGCCACGACATCCCCGTCACCGTCTACGACCGGGCGTGACGGCCCGTCAGGCGCCCGAGCCGCCGTCGACCGGCACGATCGCGCCGGTCACCATCGACGCCCGGTCGCTGAGCAGCCACGCGGCCACCTCCGCGACCTCGCGGGGCTCCGCCATCCGACCGAGCGGGATCGTCGGGGTGATGCGCTCGACGAGGCCGGGGGTCGCCGCCTCCCACTCGGCGATCATCTCCGTCGCGGTGCCGCCCGGCGTGATGCCGTTGACCCGGATGCCCTGACGACCCCACGTCACGGCCGCGGTCTCGGTGATGCTGTTGAGCGCGCGCTTCATGGCGCCGTACGCCGGGAGCTCCGGGTTCGCACGTCGACTGCCGATGCTGGAGGTGTTGACGATCGCTCCGCCGCCGCGGCGCATCAGCGCGGCCTCGGCCGTCATCGCGGTCCAGTGCGCCCGGAAGTTCACCGCGAACTGCACGTCGACGTCCTCGTCGCTCGTCGTGTCGAGCGGGCCGGGCCGCTGGATCGTGGCGCCGTTGTTGAACGCGCCGTCGAGCCGTCCGTGCAGCTCCTCGACGCGGTCGACGGCCGCGCGGATGCTCGCGCGATCGGCGAGGTCCATCGCCACGGCGTCCGCGACGCCGCCGTCCGCGCGGACCTCGGCGACGATTCGCCGCAGCGCGTCGACGCCGCGCGCGGCGAGCACGACGGCGGCGCCCTCGTGGGCGAAGAGGCGGGCCGCGGCCTCCCCGATGCCGCGGCTGGCGCCGGTGATGAAGACGACCTTGCCGGTGAGCAGGCCGATGGGTGAGCTGTCGTTGGTCATGACGACAGCGTCGGGCCGGCCACCCGACCGGAGGCAGGCACAGGCTGTACCAGGATCCGCAGCCGCGCCGCGGGCAGACTCGGGGTATGGACAAGCAGGAGCTCGGGGCGTTCCTCCGCAGCCGCCGCGAGCGGCTCCGGCCGGAGGACGTCGGCCTCCCCTCGGGCCCGCGACGCCGGACACCGGGTCTGCGCCGCGAGGAGGTCGCCGTCCTCGCGCACATCTCCACCGAGTACTACGTCCGGCTCGAGCAGGGCCGTGCGCCTCGCCCGTCGGCCGAGGTACTGGCCGGGATCGCGGGCGCGCTGCGGCTCACCGGCGCCGAGTCCGACCACCTCCACGTCCTGGCGGGCACCGCGCCGAGCCGGACCGGGCCGCACCGGCGCGACGTCCGCCCGAGCATCCTCGCGCTGCTGGAACGCCTGCCGCAGACCGCTGCTTTCGTGGTGTCCGCAACGTTCGAAGTGCTCGCGTGGAACGACCTCGCGGCGGCGCTCATGGAGGACTTCTCCGGCCTCGCGCCGAGGGACCGCAATCTGGCGCGCCGGGCGTTCCAGGCCCCGGCGCACGCCGAGCCGACGCTGTACGGGATCTCCGACGTCGTGGAGTTCCGGCAGCACGTCGTCATGGAACTGCGGGCCACCCTCGCGCGGTACCCGTCCGACCCGGCCGTGACCGGTCTCGTCGACGAACTGCACGACGCCGCACCGGAGTTCGCCCGGCTCTGGGAGCGGCACGACGTGCAGGCGGCGCCGGTGCTCACGAAGACCTTCCGCCACCCGGTCGTCGGTGAGATCACCGTCGACTGCGACTCGCTCACCCTCGCCGACCGCGACCAGCACCTCGTGCTCTACAGCGCGCCGCGGGGATCCCGTGACGCCGAGGCCCTGGCCCTGCTGAACGTGCTGGGGGCCGGGAGCTTCACCGGTGCAACCTGATCACGGAGTGCCCTCCAGGCGGTCCCTGGAGGGCACTCCTCGGCAGGCGGGGGCTATGAGTCCGACACGTCGTGGTCGCCGCGTCGCGGCAGGACGTCGACGACCGCCGTGACCGGTCCTCGGGCGGTCATGCCGGTGACCGTCACCTCACCCGGCTTGTCGGTGGCGCCGGGCGGCAGCGGTTGCCACCGGACGGAGGTGGTGGTGATCTTGTTGTCGGCGGTGGCGAGCACCTGCACGGTGGCGGGCAGTTTCGGTGCGACGCCCACCGGAGTGGCCGTGTGGACGGTGTCCTGGAGGACGTGCTCGGCGCGACTGGCGTTGAAGACGTTGATGGACGCGTGCGGCTCCCACGTGTTCGCCAGCCCCGGCACGGCCCGGAACATCGCCTGGAAGCCGGCCGGCTCCCACACCAGCACGCCGGCGCCCTTGTTGTCGACCACGTCGTTGGCGGCCTGGAACACCCGCTGGATGGCGTCCGCCTGCCCCTGGATCGTGCGGGGGAACGGCGAGTTGGGCATCGGCGAGCCGTCGCCGCCCGAGGCGGGGTACGCGGTTTCGGCGATGTCGATCTTGTAACCGGGGTAGGTCGTGGCCATGGTGTGCAGGTTGACGTCCAGCGCCTCGGGCGTGCCGTGCCACTCCGAGTAGTACGAGATGGCCAGCACGTCGGGGTCCTGGCCCTTGGCCTTCACCCTGGTGAGGAACTGGTGCCAGAACTCCATGGTCTTGGCGAGGCGGTCCTTGCCGACGATCACGTGGATCTCGACCTCGGACTTCGGCGACGCGTCGCGGACCGCCTTGATCCCGGAGGCCGCCAGGGTCGTGAACCGGTCCCACGCCTCGTCGTAGAGCTTCTGCTCGGCCGGGTCGGTCGAGCCCCAGTACCGCCACAGCAGCCCACCGCCGGGCTGGGACTGGTAGACGTCGGCCTGGTCGACGAAGTACTTCGGATCCGTCGTGCCGATGAGCGCCGCCTCGCTGCCGTACATGAACCCGTTGATGATCTCGTTGCCGACGGCGACCTTGTCCGGCGTCGTGCCCTGCCGGATCAACTGGCGCAGGTGATCGGCGGTGAAGTCGTACACCGCCCGGTTCAGGTCCTCGAACCCCAGCTCGGCCCAGGCGCGCGGTTTCGGCTGCTTGGCCGGGTCCGCCCACGAGTCCGCGTAGTGGTAGTCGATGCCGAGGCCCAGGCCGCGCTGCTTGATCCACTGCGCCGAGGTCAGCGTGCGCTGCGGACCCTGGCGCGGCACCGCGGTGGGCTGACCGGTGCTCTCGCTGCGCGGCTCGTTCCACACCCGCAGCCGGGCGTGCCGCATGCCGCGGTCCTTGACCACGTCCAACTGGTGCGGCCCGGCGCCCCGGTCGGCGGCCAACGGGTCGACCCAGTACTCCCGGGACTGGTGGTCGTCCACCCAGGACAAGTCGGCGCCGAGGACGAGGTCGTCCCGCAGGTAGTTGAGGACCTGGAGCTCGCTGACACCGACCTTGGCCCGGCCGGGCACACCCGTGAACGTCAGCCGGACGTAACGCGTCCCCGGACGGGTGAACAGGTGCACCTCCCCCCGCGACACGGCCCGGTTGTGGGACCGGTCGGCGATCGTCTGCCACCGGCGACCGTCCGACGAGGCCTCGACGACGTACCGGTGGGCCGCGCCGCGCTCGGGGAACACCACCTTGACCTTGCGCAGGTTGTCATAAGCGCCACCGAGGTCGACGGTGAGCCACTGCCGCGCGCCCGGGCGATCGGGACGCCAGGCCGTCGTCGGGTCGCCGTCGACGGCCAGTCCGGCGGTCGACGAGCCGCTGGCCGCCGTCGCCGAGGACCACGGCTTGGCGGCGATGTTGCTCTCGATAGGCTTGATGTCCGCGGTTCCGAAGATCGCACCGGCCGGCGCGGCACCCGCGACCAGCCCCGCGGCCACCAGGGTGGACAGGGTCGTCAGACCGGCGAGGACGCGGGCCGGGCGCTTGGTTCTCAGATCCTTGCTCATGCGGTCGGGACTCCTACGTCGAGGCGGTCGATGTTGGCCAGGCCGTCCGCGGTGGTCGGCTCCAGCCGGATGGTGTTGCTGCCCGCGTTCAGCGCGGCGGTGAGGGACTTGGTGGACCAGGTCGTCCAGGAACCGGTGGACTCGAACGACACCGTGCCGATCGTGGACCCGTTCACCACCAGGTTCGCCGGGCGCGCCGCGCCGGTGCTGTGGCCGTTGGCGAACCGGACCGCCAGCGCCGCCGGGCCTGCCTGCGCGGCGTCGACCGTGAACTGGGCGTAGGCGCCCACGGCGGCGGTGCCGTTGCAGAACCCGGTGCCGGAGAAGCCTGCCTGGTTGGTGTCGATCGTGCCCTGGCACACGGCCGGCGCCGTCTCGGCCTCGTAGCGCCGATCCGTCGGCGGCACACCGCCGTCGGTCTTGACGAGCGAGAGTTGGTCGACGACGACGCCGCCCGAACCCGACGCCCGCACGGTGACGGTGGCGGCTCCGCCGGGTAGCGCGATGCCGGTGAGCTCGCGCTTGGCCCAGCCGCTCGACGACGGGATGCCGAGGGTGCGTTGGCCGCCGTCGGCGCCGGTGATCACGACCTGTCCGGCACTGCCCCGCGCGTGCGTGGACAGGGTGTAGGTGCCTGCGGGCACCGAGTCGATCCGCTGCTCGACGCCGCCGCTGTTGGTCACCTGGAGGGCGAAGCGGGACCCGTTCACACCACCGTCGACGTTGGTCACCGAACCGCCGAGGTTCCGCCATCCCCGCACACTGGAGACGATGACGCGGTCGGCCTGGACATCGGGGTTGAGGATGTAGTTGTTCGCCGGCCCGACCCGCCACTCGCCGGTCGTGACGTTGAACTGCCACTGGCTGACCGAGTGGAACCGGGGCCGTGCGCCGGTCTTGGTGATCGGCACCCACTGGTTGTAGCCGATGCCGTTCCAGGCGAAGTCGGCCCAGCGGTCGCCCGCGTAGATCACCGTGTTCTGCTTGGTCCCCTTCACGGTGACGAAGAACCCGGTCTGGGTCACGTGGCTGTAGTCCATCTCGGTGCCGGCCAGGACGAACTCGCTCGAGTAGGAACCCTGGATGTTGCCGCTGGTCGACTCGTTGACGTAGTTGACCGAGGTGTTCCAGCCGTGCAGGGCCGAGGCGGCGTGGTAGTACCTGCCGTCGAGCTTGAACATGGCGTTGCCCTCGCGGCCGTCGCCGCGGCGGATCTCCACGCCCGGCTCGATCCGCAGCGAGTCGGACTCGCGGAACTTGCTGACGAAGCCGCGGGAACGTCCTTCGCGGTTGGAGAAGATCAGGTAGTCCTTGCCGTCCTCGTCGGTGAACACGGTCTGGTCGCCGGTGCCGGTCGTCGGCGAGTTGACGACCTGGCCCTGGAAGTAGCCGTAGGTGAAGTTGCCGGTCGGCGTGTTGCCCTGCAGGAGCAGCACCCCGTGCGCGCCGCCGACGTAGGCCTGAGTGGCGAGCACGTACTTGCCGGTGTTCTCGTTGTACACGACCCCGAGCCGCCCGACCCACCCTGTCGAAGCCATGGTGTTGCCGTTGTGGATCGCGGTCGAGCGCGTCGCGACCCGGTTCTCGAACTTCCAGTTCACCAGGTCCCGCGACGAGTACACCGGGATCGACACGAACGAGACCTCGCCGTCGTACTTGCGCGTCGGGTTGGCCCGGTAGCTCTCGGCGCCGCGGTAGTGCACGCCGTACCAGTAGTAGGTGTCGCCGAACTTGAAGACACCGCCGCCCTGCGAGTAGATCGGGTTGCCGCTGGTGTCGTTCCAGAACGTGTTGTTGGTGATCGTCTGGAACGTGCCCTCGTCCGCGGCCTCCAGGCCGCCGGCGGCCGTGACCAGGGCCGTCTTCGCCCCGGCGACCTCTGTTGCGCCCGCCGAGGGGTTCTTCGCGACGTCGTCGGCCGCCGTCAGCGCCTGGGCGAAGGACTTCCACGAGTCGGTGGTGTACCGGGCCGGGACACGTGACCGGTACTCGGCCACCGTCGACTTGAGACCGTGCGGATCGTCCGCCGCGTCCTCGATGCCCGGAGCGTCCTGGGCGGCCGGGGGAACCGCGGCGGCCGGAGCGGACTCGGCGACGGGCTGCGCCGCGTCCGACGCCGCCTGCGGTGCCAGCACCGACGCGAACAGCAGTACGGCCGCGGTCAGCACGCGCCGTTTCACGGGTGTGCGCGGTGGTCTGGTCATTTAGGTGCCTCTCACAGGATGGGGAATCGATGTCGGGCAGGCCATCCGCCGGGTGACTGTGAACGTGCACAGTCATCGCCGGTCGAGGGTGAAAACGCTTACACCGGTGGCCTCAGCCTAGAGGCTCGCCCGCCGCTGTCAACAGCGCTCGAAGCCCGAAATCCTGTCAGCGAACGATGTTGCGGCACGACTGACCTGCCTGCCTCGTGATCACGCGAAGTAAACGTTTTCACGAGACAGGCAGGTGTCGCGTCTGGCGCGAGGTGGAGGCAGTCCTCGCTAGCGCAGGGAGGACGCCAGGCCGATGCCCTGTTCCCGCAGCGCCTTGGCGACGGTCTCCGCGATGCGCGCGGCCCCGGCGGCTTCGAAGTGGGTGTGGTCGTTGCAGAAGAAGGCTCCGACCGCACCTTGGCTGTAGTCGCCGTTGTTGGGGCACAGGCGCAACGTGTTGTACAGCGCGATGCTGCGCTTGTGCAGGTCGATGACCGGCACCTGGTCGGCCTGGCCCTGGGCGATGGTCTCGTTCACGAACCCGCGGGTGGCCACCGCGGTGGAACCGGAGCAGCGGATCGCCGAGACGGGCGTGACGTAGATCGGCTTCACCCCGCGCGCCTTGGCTTCGCGGCCCATGGTCGCCATCAGCTCGCGGTAACGGGTGGTGCCCACGTGGCGCGGGCAGTTGCGGTCGCCGTCGTTGATGCCGAACTGGATGATCAGCCAGTCGCCGGCCCGCATGCCGTTGGTGGAGAGCATGTTCGCCCAGCGCGAGGCGTAGGTGCGAGGGCTGACCACGCATTCGCCGGCGGCGTCCTTGGTGGTCTTGACGTTCGACTCGTACAGCCAGGTCTGGATGCTCCGGCCGCCGACGGCGTTGTTGACGACGGTGACGTCGTCGTTGAACAGCCGGTCGAACTCCCGACCCCAGCCCACCGGGCACGTGCTGCTGCCGTTGGCCATGGTGGAGTCACCGGCCAACCACACCTTGAACGGCGCGGCGGCGGTCCCCGGACCGGCGGCCTGCGGTGCTGCGCAGGGCGCGGGAGCGGGCGCGGCCTGCGCCGGCGCCACCACGACCGCCATCGCCGCGCCCACCGCCGCCGTGACCGCGAGGCACTTGTTCCTCATCGAGATCCTCATTGATCCTCCATGTCGTTACGACGGATTCGCGATGTCAGCGGACCTGCGTCGAGCGGATGACGCCCAGCCGGATGGCATCGTTCAGCACCAGGTTCGCCATGCTGGCCGCGCCGTATTCCGAGAAATGGGTGTTATCGCCCTTTTCCCGAGTCAGGAAGAGGTTCTGGGACCCGGTGACGCCGAGTTGCTGGACGAGGGCGGCGGACATCGCGGTCAGGTCGATCAGGGGCGTGCCCTGAGACCGCGCGACGGTCTTCATCTCGGCGGGCAGGTTCACGCCGACCCCGTTGATGTGCCAAGCGGTGCCGGTGAGGCGACCGGACGAGTCGAACAACCTGCGAACGGGCGGCGTGATGAGCACGGGTGCGCCGCCCGCCGCGCGGACGTCGCGCACCATGCGGGTGAGGTTGTCGCGGAACGCGGTGGCCGAGGTCTGCTTGTCGTTGTGGCCGACCTGGATCATGACCGTGTCGCCCGCCCGGGTCTGCGACCGCACCGCGGGGAACAGCGCCGAGTTGGACAGCACCGAACCGGAGCTCTCGCCGGAGTCGGCGTAGTTCGCCACCGACAGGCCCTCGCGCAGGCGCGCGGGCAGCGCCTGGCCCCAGCCGGCATAGGGGGCGACGGGCTGGTCGCACACGGTCGAGTCGCCGACCAGGAACAACGCCGGCGGCCTGACCTGCTTGACCGTGATGGCGTCGACCGCGGGTGCGCGACCGTCGAACACGAGGGTCAACCCCGGCGTGCCGGTGCCGCCCTGACCGGTCGGCTGCCCTTCGGGGTTGCGCACGTTGACGGTGAGGACCCGGTCGACGAGCTGACCGGCGCCGGTATCCACGGCGGCGAGCACCCGGCGGCGGGCCTCGGCGGTGATGCCGGTGTTGGCCGCACGGGAAGAACTGCCCAGCCGCACGGTCACGTCGTAGTGCCCGGGGGCGACGTCGTAGCGGCAGGTGATCGGGCCGGTGCCGGAGCAGTTGGCCGGCGCGGCGCCCGCCTGAGCGGCGCCGAGGGCGGTGAGCGCGCCCGACGCGAGGGTCACGGCGAGCGCCGAGCGGAGGACGGCGGACAGGGTGGGCATGGGTGTGCTCCTTGCTGCGGTTCGACCGCGGGTGTGCGGGAGGGGGCGCGGGCGCGCCGGAGGCCGCTCCGCGTCCGGGGCAGGAGGCGGCCCCGGACGCGGAGCGGGCAGGGGGTGACCGGAGCGCCGGCTCAGCCGGTCGCGAGGGCCGAGGACAGGATCGGCGCCAACCGGTCCGCGATCTTGCGGTGGCCCTGGTCGTTCGGGTGCACGTTGTCCGTGGTGTCGGTGGCCTCCACGATCCAGCCCGTGGTGTCCACGAACCGCACCTTGGGGTCGTTGACGATGCGCACGGCGGCCTGCGTCTCGGGGATGAAGCGCTTCCGGAAGGTCTGCAGCGCCAGGACCGTGGCGTTCGGGTACTTCTGCCGCGCCCGCTGGATCAGGGTGACGTAGGCGCTCTGGAACTGCTCCTTGGTCACGTTGTGGCCGACGTCGTTGGTGCCCAGGTTGATCACCACGGCGTCGGCGCGGTACCGGGAGAAGTCCCAGTTCGACGCGTTGGCCTGCAGACCGGTGCGCAGGAACCGGTCGCTCATGCCGATGCACCCGTCCGCCGCCGACACCAGGCACGCCCCGCCCACCGCGATCTGGGTGTGGCCCGCGCCGAGCCGCTCGCCGACCAGCCAGCCGTAGGCCGTCAACGCCTGCTTGGACGACTGCTGGCCCACGGTGATGGAGTCGCCGACGAACTCGATCAGCTTCGCGGGGACGGGCGGGGCGAACGTCGTCGCGCCCGCGTCCAGCTGGATGCCCCGGAAGACCGCGTCACCCCGGTAGGAGCCGGCGATCGGCCGGTAGGACACGCGCAGCGTGTGGTTGCCCGCCGCCAGCGGCGTGGGGGTGAGGTTCACCGTGCCGCTGCGGTTGACGTAGGAGACGTCCGGTCCGCCGTCGATGCTGACGAAGAAGTCGATCGTGTTGCGCTGCTTGAGCTGCACGGTCCGCCCGGTGAACCCGACGGTCACGTAGGCGCCCGCCCACTCCGAGACGTACGCGGTGGGGTCGGCGGTGTTCCACCGGCCGAAGTACTTGACGTTCGGGTCGGTCGGCGCGCCCGTGCCACCCGGCGTGCCGCCGCCCAGGCGGACGAGCTGCCACTGCTGGTTGGCACCCGAGTTGATGTCGTACTGCGAGACGCGCGCGCCGTCGGCGGTCGAGCGCTCCCAGACGTCCAGCGCCTTGCCGCTGTTGCGGTTGACGAACCGGACGTGGCCGCCGTCGGTGTCGACGAGGCTGAACTGCTGGTTGGCGGCGTCGCGGTCGGTCCACTGGACCACCTCGGCGCCGTTGGCCGTCGACGAGGAGGCGACGTCCAGCACCTTGCCGCTGTGGCGCGACTTGAGCCGGTAGTACCCGCCGCCGGAGTCGACGAACTGGAACTGCTGCGCGGACGAGTCGGTCCTGGTCGCCTGCACCACGGCACCCCCGTCCGCCGTGGACTGGACCTGCATCGCCTTGCCGCTGTGGCGGGCGACGACCACGTAGGTGGCCGCGGTGTCGACGGTGGCGGCCTGGGCCGACGGCGCGACCGGTGCCAGCGCGAGCGCCGCGACCGCGCCCACCAGCACGGACCGCACGACCGCACCGCATGACGACAATGTCATGTACGTGCCTTTCACCTGGAGTTGGCACAGCGGCGGAGCCGCCGGGATGAGAGGACATTTCCAGTCCGATAGTCGCGTCGTTTTCGCGTCGTCGTCAATGGCCGCATCTCGTATGGGACCCGCCTGTCGAATATTCGACGCAGCGGCGTATCACCTATTCCGAGACGGCCGCCACCCGCACTAGTGGGCAATCAGGTTCGCACTCGACGAGCCGATATGTGGAGATAGCACGACCGCCCGGACGCCTTGTGCGGAAAGCGCTATCCAGGCCGTGGTCGCATACCGGCCCGACGGCGACGGTACGAACGCCGCCTCCCCGGTGTCAACAGCCTCAGCGAAAAAGTTTCGCCCGCGTTCCGGATATCACCCGGACACTGTCGCAGCTTCCGCCGTTGGCACCAGTGACACGCGACCGAACGGATGTCGGACTGGGAACGTGCACAGTGTTCCCTGACGCTGTTGTCCAGCGCTACCAACGGAGTTGGCGTGTTTACATACGTGACCGAGCCAGCTACTGTGCACGTTCACAGAGCACCCGGCAGGCGTACGACGAACCACGGGATGTCCGCGACGGAAAGGGCCGACCGACGAACGCCTGTTCGCCGACCGGCCCTCCATTGTGGACGGTTCCGTCGGTCAGCCCGGTTCCACCGGCAGCCACAGCTCGCAGGTGGCGGTGCTGAAGTCGTCCGCGCGGTCGAGGACCGTGACGATCGAGGGTCCCGGCCGCAGGCGCCACGGGTTGGAGGGGAACCACTCCGTCGCGGTCGCGGCCCACGTCGTCTGCAAGGCCTGCGGGTAGGCCCCGGCGGTGCGGAAGACCGCCCACCTGCCCGCCGGCACGTCGATGCCGTCGAGGTCGTCGGGGGCCGGGGTGTCCCGGGTGACGGCGACCCCGTGCAAGTAGGTCAGTTCGCTGCCCTCAGTGCTGTCGGGGTCGAGGTCGTCGCAGACCTGCAGCAGGCCCTGGGGTTCGGTGTCGCCGAGGGCCTTGAGCCGGACGTGCTCCTCCGGCGGCAGCGCGGTGATGTGCTCCTGGATGTGCGGGTTGACGCCGTGGTGGATGAGCGGGACGCGGGTCGCGTGCCCGACGAGCCGGAACGCGGGCCGGTCGACGATGCGGGTGTCCATGGGGGTGCTCCCTTCGACGGTCAGGCGGAACCTGAGCTGCGGTTGTGCGCGAAGGGGGCCTCCGACGCGGCGGACGTCACCGGGGTTGGCGCCGTGGACCGCCCGGAACGCGCGCCCGAACGCCTCGCTGGACCCGTACCCGTGCCGGACGGCGATGTCCAGCAGGTCGTCCTCGCCGCGGACGACGTCGGCGGCGGCGACGGTCATGCGGCGCCGCCGCACGTACTCCGACAGCGGCATGCCCGCCAATGACGAGAACATCCGGCGCAGGTGGTACCCGGTCGTGCCGAGCGCCCTGGCCACGGCGTCGACGTCGAGCTCCTCGCCGAGGTGCTCCTCGACCAGGTCGACGAGCCGGTTGAGTGCCGAGATCACGATGGCCTCCCTTCGACGTCAACCCTGCCCGCGGGCGCCCCGTCCCCGCCCGACCGCAGCGAACCGATCCGATCAGTCCGTCGGCGGGCGCGTCACCCGGAGGGACGGCCCGCGAGAGCGGCGACCTCGACGAAGAACGCGCGGTATCGCGCCACGTCCTCCGCGTCCACCGGCAACCTCCGGAACGGGTAGAGCTCCAGCGGCTGCGCCGAGTAGACGGGACCTCCCGGAGTGGTCCGGGCGCCGACCACGATCCGCGTCCGGCCGGGTTTGTCGGTCTCGAGCCAGACCCCGAGCCACGCGAGGGGAACCCGGAGGGAACCCTCGCCGCCACGCTGGAACACCTCCAGCACCTGCCCCTCGACGATGATCAACGTGTCGGCGTGGCCGAAGGTGAGCGCGGTCATCCGGACATCTTGGCGCACTGCCTCGTTCGCGCACGTCAAGGGCTGGAGCTCAGAGCGCGATCGGCCCGGCCGGCGCGCCGTCCGCGATCAGCGCCGCCAGCGGTGTGGCGAGGTCGCGGGGCGAGAACAGGTCGGTGCCGCGGTAGCCGACCACCTCGGCCAACGACCACCAGCGGTGGCCGCTGATGTGCTCGGCCGCCAGTTCGTCGGCGGACATCGCGCCGCGCGGCGTGAACGACCGGGTGCGCACGAGGTAGTAGTCGTTCACCACGCCGTCGTGGCCCGGCGCGTACTCCGGCCCCACGGCTTCCTGACGCCACGCCGGCAGCGGTTCGGCGTCGAAGGCGGTGAGGCCGACCTCCTCGCGCAGCTCGCGGTGCAGGGCCGCGAGCCGTGTCTCGCCGGGTTCGACGCCACCGCCGGGAGCGGCCCACACCACCGTCGTGCCGGCCGGGCCGGGGATTGCGTGGCGGCAGAGGAGAACGCGGTCGTCCTCGTCCAGGAGGACCGCGCGAACCGAGTGGCGCAGGTTCACCGGAGGCACCCCGGGGACCCTACCGAGCCGTCACGGACCCGTCTCGTGATCCACGGCAACGGTCAGTGCGGGAACCACGCGGACTGGTCGTGCCGTGCCCGGATCACGATCGACTCGTCGTCCTCCGGGTCGTAGAACACGTCGACCGCGCCGCCGACCACCGGCGCGGCGAACACCGAGGTGGTCATGGTGGCCACCGCGGTGCGCGGGCCGGAGGTGCCCTGGTAGGACACGCGTACCGCGAATCGCGGGTTCCCCATCCCCCAGTCGTGGGTGAACTCGACGTGGTCGATCCGCCCCGTGACCCGCCACCCCGTGTGCTCCAGGTCGGGCGAGGCGTCCTGCCGCCTCCGGGTCTTCCGCGCCGCGTGCGCCAGCAGTGCGCCGGCCACCACCGTGAGCTCGCCGAACACGCCGGGCAGGAGGTACGGCGCGTAGTAGACGACCCAGTCCACGAACGTCCACGGCACCCCGGGCCGCCCGTCGGCCGACGGCAACCGCCCGCCGACCGCCTCCGGAGCCGTCCAGGACGACGCGGCGAGGGCCGTGCCGACCGCCAGGCCGAGGACCGTGGCGAACCCGCCGACGCCGGACCCCGTGCCGGGCCACCAGGAGCCGCTCCAGTCGGCCCAGCTCAGGGCGAACCCGAGCATGGACGCGATCGTGATGAAGACGCCGAAGACCACGATCAGCGAGACCGTCGAGGGGCCCCGATCCCAGGCGTCCACCCGGTCGAGGGACATCAGCCGGAACCCGTCGAGGATGCCGAGCGCGCCCGACCAGCCGACGACCGCCCAGCTCAACGCGGTCGGCACGCTGAGCAGCCACACCTTGCGACGTGCCGCGCGGTCCCGCTCCGGGTCGTCAGGCAGGCCCAGGCCGGCCCACCACAGCTTCCCGTAGGGGAACATGAGCCCTCCTCGTCCGCGTCCCCGGCCGGTGGATCAGTCGACGAGCCCGAACACCGCGACGTTCGCGGGGTCGGCGGGGTCGATCCGCGCTTCGTGCTTGGTGCCCGGGGTGTACTGCGAGAACGCCACCGTCGGCACCAGGTGCGTGATCGTCGTCCGATAGGTCGTGCCGTCCGCGCGGGTCACGTCGAGCGCCGACGTGTACTGGAGCTGGCCGGCGACCGCCGCCCCGGTCGGTTCGAGCGTGCGGACGACGGCGGTGGCCGGTTCGCCGGTCTCGTGGAGCCTGCGCAGGTTCAGGCCGTACGCGTTGACCTCGCGCTGCTGGCGCAACTGCTCCTCGCCGGGCAGCGCGAGGAACGCGGCCATCGCCGGGTCGTCGGTCATCGTGCCGAACGCGTGCGACAGCATGCCGAGCGTCGGCAGCTGCGGGCGGATGTCGTGGCCCTGCGCCGCGGCCTCCTGCTGGAACTGCGCCGCGTGCCGCTGGAAGTCCTGCTCGGCCCGCGCCGTCGCCTGCCGCGTGGCGTTGTCGATCTTGTCCCGGAGCTTCTTGAACACGGTCCCTGCCTCCCGAGCCGCTGGTGTGGTGATCGCATCGTGCGGCGGACCACCGGCCCTACCGGTCCCAGGTTTGCCGGTTGCGGACGCCGAACGTCCGGAAACCTGGCTAGCGTGCATCGCATGACCGACGACACCTCGCTGCGCGTAGCGGGAGCCGGGACGACGGGCCCGATCACCGAGGGGCAGGTCCGCGTCGTCCCCGCCAACGAGGCGTCGTGGGACGACCTGCGGGAGGTGTTCGGCACCTCCGAGCCGGGTCAGTGCCGGTGCCAGCGGTTGAAGGTCGTCGGCTGGTTCTGGCGCGACACCACCCAGGAGGAGCGAACCGCGATGCTGCGCGAGCAGACCGGGTGCGACACGCCGGACGCGCAGGTCACCAGCGGTCTGGTGGCCTACGTCGACGGTGTCGCGGCGGGCTGGGTCGCGGTGGAGCCGCGCACGGCGTACCCGAAGCTGCGCACGTCCCGCATTCCGTGGAAGGGACGTGACGAGGACAAGGACGACGGCACGACGTGGGCAGTGACCTGCTTCGTGGTCCGCAAGGGCTTCCGGGGCCGCGGCCTGACCTACCTGCTGGCCCGCGCGGCGGTCGACTTCGCCCGTGCCCGCGGCGCCCGCGCGCTGGAGGGCTACGCGATGATCACCGAGCCTGGCCGGGACGTGATCTGGGGCGAGATGCGCGTCGGCGCGCGCCAGGTGTTCGAGGAGGCCGGGTTCACGCAGGTCAGCCACCCGACCCTGCGCCGGGTCGTCATGCGGGTGGACTTCGAGCGCTGATCTTCGCCCCGCCGAATTCCCCTCGACGAACCCGGGCCCGCCGGATATCGCCTGAATCGTCCGTCGCGCGCGGACAACGCCGACTCCGTGCCGGACACCTCGATTTGGTGAACTCCGCTCACCGGACGGCGATCACGAAACGCGAATCTTCATCGGGTGTGGTTCTCGCGGTGGCGTGCGGCGCGCGAGCGGGACCGCCGCTGGGGCAAACGTGCAGGTGAGGGCGCTCGTGGCGGCGACGATGCCCTTCCCGTGGCGGTATGACGCGCCTGGTGGCCGTAGTCTTCCCAGGCCGGCCACGGCACAGCGCGGGTCGGCCCGGGAAGAGCACGGACGCGGCCCGGATCGGCACCACAGGCCCGAGGGCACGTACAGAAGGGAATGACCGGTCGGATGTTCCGCCGTATCGCGATCGTCAACCGAGGAGAAGCCGCGATGCGGCTCATCCACGCGGCCCGGGAGTTGGCCGAGGAGACAGGTGCCGCGATCGAGACGATCGCCCTGCACACCGACGTCGACCGCGGCGCCGCGTTCGTCCACGAGGCGGACGTCGCCTACGACCTCGGGCCCGCGTCCACCCGCCCCTACCTCGACCTGAAGGTGCTCAAGAAGGCGCTGGTGGAGACCGGCGCCGACGCGGCCTGGCCGGGCTGGGGCTTCGTGGCCGAGGACCCCGCGTTCGCCTCCCTCTGCGACGAGGTCGGGGTCACGTTCGTCGGCCCGAGCGCCGAGGCCATGCGCAGGCTCGGTGACAAGATCGGCGCCAAGCTGCTCGCCGAGGAAGTCGGCGTGCCGGTCGCCCCGTGGAGCCGGGGTCCGGTGGAGTCGCTGGACGCGGCCCTGGCCGCCGCGGCCCGGATCGGCTACCCGCTGATGTTGAAGGCCACCGCGGGCGGCGGCGGGCGCGGCATCCGCGTGGTCACCAACGAGGCGGACCTGACCGACGCCTACGAGCGCACGAGCCAGGAGGCCGCGCGGGCGTTCGGCAGCGGCGTCGTGTTCCTCGAACGCCTGGTCACCGGCGCCCGGCACGTCGAGGTGCAGGTCATCGCGGACGGTCAGGGCACGGCGTGGGCGCTGGGCGTGCGCGACTGCTCCGTCCAGCGGCGCAACCAGAAGATCATCGAGGAGTCGGCGTCCCCGGTGCTCGCCGCCGACCAGGCCGCCGACCTCAAGGCCTCCGCCGAGCGGCTGGCCAACGCGGTCGGCTACCGGGGCGCGGCCACCGTGGAGTTCCTGTACCACCCCGGCGAGCGGACGTTCGCCTTCCTGGAGGTCAACACCCGCCTGCAGGTCGAGCACCCCATCACCGAGTCCACCACCGGGTTCGACCTGGTCAAGGCCCAGCTGTGGGTGGCAGCCGGCAACCGGCTGGAGGGCGTGGCGCCGGTCGAGCGCGGACACGCCGTCGAGGCCCGGCTCAACGCCGAGGACCCCGACCGGGACTTCGCGCCGTCGCCGGGGCGCATCGCCCGGCTATCCCTGCCCTCGGGCCCCGGCATCCGGGTGGACACCGGGGTCCGGGAGGGCGACACCATCCCGGCGGACTTCGACTCCATGATCGCCAAGATCATCGCCCACGGGCGCGACCGGAGCGAGGCGCTCGGCAGGCTGCGCCGGGCGATGGGCAACACGACGGTGGTCATCGACGGCGGCGCGACCAACAAGAGCTTCGTCCTGGACCTGCTCGACCAGCCCGAGGTCCTGGACGGCAGCGCGGACACCGGCTGGATCGACCGGGTCCGCGGCGAGGGCAGGTTGGTCGCGCACCGCCACGCCGCCGTGGCCGTCGCCACCGCCGCGATCCAGGCCTACGAGGAAGAAGAGGGCGCCGAGCAGCAGCGACTGCTGTCGACCGCGTTCGGCGGCCGGCCGCAGGTGCGGCACGAGCACGGCCGCAGCCTCGACTTCAAGCTGCGTGGCGTCACGTACCGGGTCCGGGTGACCCGGGTCGGCGCGCAGCGGTTCCGGGTCGGCATCGAGGCAGGCGCCAAGGTCGGCGCCGCCGACGTCGAGCTGGACCGGTTCGACCTGCACTCCGGGCAGATCCGGGTCAACGGGACCCGTCACCGCCTGCTCATCGGCACCACGGGGCCGGTGGTGCTGATCGAGGTGGACGGCGTCGCGCACCGGGTCAGCCGGGACGAGGGCGGCGTGCTGCGCTCCCCCGCGCCCGCGCTCGTCGTGGCCACCCCGGTCGGGGTCGGCGACGAGGTGGAGGCCGGTGCGCCGGTGCTCGTGCTGGAGAGCATGAAGATGGAGACGGTGCTGCGCGCTCCGTTCGCCGCCCGCGTCAAGGAATGCGCGGTCGCCGTCAACAGCCAGGTGGCGAGCGGCGCGCCGCTGCTGCGGCTGGAGCCCCTCGCCGAGAACGACGTCGCCGACACCGCGGCCGACCAGCCGGTCGAGCTCGACCTCGCCCCGCTCCCGGAGGCGTCCCTCGCCGACCGCGTCGAGCGCGGCTTGCAGGAGCTGCGCGGGCAACTGCTCGGCTTCGACGTGGACCCGCACGACGACGCGAGGGTGCTTCGGGACTACCTCGACGCGCGGCAGGAGGCCACCGCGGCGGGCCGCCGGCCCCTGTCCGGGGAGGTCGCCCTGCTCACGGCGTTCGCCGACCTGGCCGAGCTGAGCCGCAACCGCCCCGCGGGCGAGGACACCGGCGGCGGCGGCCACGTGCACAGCGCCCGCGAGTTCTTCCACACCTACCTGCAGAGCCTGGACGTGGAGCGCTCGGGCCTGCCGGAGCGCTTCCAGCGCAAGCTGGCCAAGGCGCTCGCCCACTACGGCGTCACCAGCCTGGACCGCACCCCGGAGCTGGAAGCCGCCGTCTTCCGGATCTTCCTCGCCCTCCAGCGCGCCACCGCCGACGCGGGGGTCGTCGCGGCGATCCTGCGGTCCTGGCTGAACGAGGCGCCGCCGGACGACGCGCTGCGCGACACGGTCGGGCTCGCCCTGGAGCACCTGGTCTCGGCCACCCAGGTGCGGTTCCCCGCGGTCTCCGACCTCGCGCGCGGCGTCGTGTTCGCCTGGCTCGGCCAGCCGCTGCTGCGCCGCAACCGGGCCCGCACGTACGCCGAGGTCCGCAAGCACGTGCGGTACCTGACCGAGCACCCGGACGCGCCGGACCGCGACGAGCGGGTCGCCCGGATGGTGCGGACCACCGAACCGCTCGTGCGGCTGTTCAGCCAGTACCTGGAGCGCAGCCCGCTCGACAACGCGCTGATGCTGGAGGTGCTGACCCGGCGGTACTACGGCAACAACCGCCTGGTCGACATCCGCACCAGCACGGTCGGCGAGCGCACCTTCGTGACCGCCGAGCGCACCGACTTCACCGTCGTGTCCACCGCGACCAGCCACGACGACCTCGGCGAGGCGCTGCGCAGCCTCGGCACCCTGGCGGCCGGCACGGGCACGCTGGAGGCCGACGTCTACCTGGCGTGGCGCGACCAGCCGGAGGACGCCGCCGAACTGGCCGCCGCACTGGCCGCCGTGGTCGGCTCGCACCCCTTGCCGGAGCAGGTCCGCAGGCTCACGCTCACCGTCGCGGGCCGCGGCGGCGCGGTCGGGCACCAGCACGTGACGTTCCGACCGGCCGTGTTCGGGATGGCCGAGCCCGGGATGGCCGAGGACCGGCTGATCCGGGGGCTGCACCCGTACATCGCCCAGCGGATGCAGCTGGAACGGCTGCGCGAGTTCGACCTCACGCGGCAGCCGTCCTCCGACGAGGACGTGTACCTGTTCCACTGCGTCGCCCGGGACAACCGCGCCGACGAGCGGATCGTGGCGTTCAGCCAGATCCGGGACCTGGTGGCCCTGCGCGACCACGACGGCCGCCTCGCGGCGCTGCCGACCGCGGAGAACACGCTGGCCACCTGCCTGGACTCGATCCGGCGCGCCCAGTCGCTGCGGTCGTCGTCGGCGCGGTTCAACACCAACCGCATCGTGGTCTACGTCTGGCCGGCCAGCGACATCACCCGCGAGGAGCTGGAGATGCTGGCGAAGCGGATCCTGCCCACCACGGCGGGCGCGGGCCTGGAGGAGATCGAGTTCATCCTGCGGCAGCGGCTCCCGTCCGGTGAGCTGGTGCGGGTCGCGCTGCGGATCTCCTTCGACGCCACCGGCACCCCGGCGCTGTCCATCGGCGAGCCGTCCGACGCGCCGATCCCGCCGCTGGACGGCTACCGGCAGAAGGTGCTGCGGGCGAGCAGCCGCAACACGGTGTACCCGTACGAGATCACCGGCATGATCGGCGAGTTCACCGAGTACGACCTGGACGAGACCCACGCGCTCGCGCCGGTGGACCGTCCCAAGGGGCGCAACACCGCCGCCATGGTCGCGGGCGTGGTCAGCACGCCGACCGCGCGGCACCCGGAGGGCGTCAAGCGCGTCGTGCTGCTCGGGGACCCGACCGACTCCCTCGGCGCGCTGTCCGAACCGGAGTGCCGCCGGGTGATCGCCGCGCTGGACCTGGCCGAAGAGCTCCAGGTGCCGGTGGAGTGGTACGCGTTGTCCGCCGGCGCCCGGATCTCCATGGAGTCCGGCACCGAGAACATGGACTGGGTGGCCGCCGCGCTCAAGCGGATCGTGGAGTTCACCCAGGGCGGCGGCGAGATCAACGTGGTGGTCGCGGGCATCAACGTCGGCGCCCAGCCGTACTGGAACGCCGAGGCCACGATGCTCATGCACACCAAGGGCGTCCTGGTCATGACGCCGGACTCGGCCATGGTGCTCACCGGCAAGCAGTCGCTGGACTACTCCGGCGGCGTGTCCGCCGAGGACAACTTCGGCATCGGCGGCTACGACCGGGTCATGGGCCCCAACGGGCAGGCGCAGTACTGGGCGCCGGACCTGCCCTCGGCCCGGGACCTGCTGCTGGCCTACTACGACCACACCTACGTCGCACCCGGTGAGGACGGCCCGCGCCGGGTGGCGACGACCGATCCGCACGACCGCGACGTCACCGGCTACCCGCACCAGGCGGCCGGCAGCGACTTCACCACGGTCGGGCAGATCTTCTCCGCGCAGGACAACCCGGACCGCAAGAAGCCGTTCGACATCCGGGTCGTGATGCGCGCGCTGGCCGACCAGGACCGCCCGGTGCTGGAGCGCTGGGCGGGCATGGCCGACGCCGAGACGGCGGTCGTGCAGGACGTGCACCTGGGCGGCATCCCGGTCTCCCTGCTGGGGATCGAGTCCCGCCCGGTGGAGCGGCGCGGCTTCCCGCCCACCGACGGGCCGGACACCTACACCGCGGGCACGCTGTTCCCGAGGTCGTCGAAGAAGGTGGCGCGGGCGATCAACGCGGCCAGCGGCAACCGGCCGGTCGTGGTGCTGGCGAACCTGTCCGGGTTCGACGGTTCGCCTGAGTCGATGCGCGAGCTCCAGCTGGAGTACGGGGCGGAGATCGGCCGGGCCGTGGTGAACTTCCGGGGCCCGATCGTGTTCTGCGTGATCTCCCGGTACCACGGTGGCGCGTTCGTGGTGTTCTCCAAGGCGCTGAACCCGAACATGACCGTGCTCGCGGTGGAGGGCTCGTTCGCCTCCGTGCTCGGTGGCGCGCCCGCGGCCGCGGTGGTGTTCACGCGCGAGGTCGCGGCCCGCACCGCGGCCGACTCCCGGGTCCGCGACCTGGAGGCCAGGAGCGCGGCGGCGACGGGCGCCGACCGGGCCGCGCTGGCGGCCGAGCTCGACGAGGTGCGCTCCGCGGTCCGCGCCGAGAAGCAGAGCGAGATCGCGCGCGAGTTCGACCGGATCCACAGCATCGGCCGCGCGGTCGAAGTCGGTTCGGTCGACGCCGTGGTCCCGGCCGTCGAGCTCCGGCCGAGGATCATCCAGGCGCTGGAGTCCCGGCTGGCGTAGCGGGTGGCGATGACGAGGGGGCGGCGCTGCGGTGCCGCCCCCTCGTCGCGTGCCGGGATCGGGCCGGTTTCCACCGCGCCCCTTCCCGGTGGAAGATCGCCGTACTAGCCTCCGAGTGAGAGCGCTCTCACATCGCGATGTACCGCTGTCGCTGTACCGCCAAGGAGTCCCATGCGCCTCTCCTCGAGCACCCCGCGGACGTTCCCCGCACGGATCAGGCGGCTCACGACCGCCGCGACCGCTGTCGTCGCCACCCTCGCCCTCGCCCAGCCTGCCTCCGCCGTCGAACCAACGACGCCGGACGCCTGCGAGGTCTCCGCGCTGGGCCGAACGCCCTTGCGCGCCGCCGACCCGAGCGTGATCCGCGTCGGCGGCACCTACGTCTCGGCGCAGGTGGGCGGTGGCGGCATCCAGGTCCGCCAGGCGTCGTCCCCGGACGGGCTGGCCGCCGCGCCCGCGCGCCTCGTGTGGCGCGACGCGCGCAACCTCGGCTCGGTGTGGGCGCCCGAGATCGTCCGTGACAGCGGTCGGTACTACATCTACTTCACGGCCGGCAACGACGCGGCGCACCGCATGTACGCGATCAGCTCGGCCTCCCCGGACTCCGGCTACACCGGCGAGGTCTCCCTAGCCCTGCCGGGTGACCGGTGGGCCATCGACGGGGTGCCGGTGACGTTCAACGGTCAGCGCTACTTCATCTGGTCCGGGTGGGAGTGCACCACCAACGTCGAGCAGAACCTCTACATCGCCCGCATGTCCGACCCGCTCACGGCCGTCGGCAACCGCTACGTCATCTCCCAGCCGCGCGAGCCGTGGGAACGGGTGGTCGGCAACCCGTTCATCAACGAGGCGCCCGAGGTCATCAAGGACCCCAACGGCCAGTTGCACGTGGTGTACTCGGCCAACGGCAGTTGGAGCGAGCAGTACTGCCTGGCGGACCTGCGGCTGCGCCTCGGCGGCGACCCCACCCACGTGTGGGACTGGTACAAGTCCAACGGCTGCCTGTTCGGCTCCAACCGGGCGACCATGATGACCGGCTGGGACCCCACGCTGCACGTCAACGGGCCCGGTCACCACACGTTCGTCCTGCTCGACGGCGACATCGCCACCAGCCCGCCGCCCGGCCCGAAGTTCCCGATGATGTACCACGCGGTGCCCAAGGGCACGCCCTACCACTGGGACAACCGCTATTGGTACACCGGCACGTTCGCCTGGTGGGGCGACACGACCTACCGCCGCGCCAACGTGCCGGGCGCGACCACCGACACCGGCTGGAGCCTGAAGTTCTTCGATTGACGCCCTCCCCCACGTGAGCGTGGAGGATTCCGGTCTGGGCGGCTACGCCGCGCTTCCGGTGGGTTCCTGTTTCGCGGCCGGTTGCTCGGGCGGGCCCGAGTCTGACATCGGCTCACAGGCGTTGGTCTGTCGGCTCGTCCGGCCGCCGGGATGTTGATCGCCGCATTGACGTCCCGGTCGTGGACGGCGCCGCACCGGCACGTCCACGACCGGACGTCCAGCGGCAGCTTCGCGCCAACCAGGCCGCAGGTCGAGCAGGCGCGGGTGGAGGGGAACCACCGGTCGACCCGCCGGGAGCCGCGGCCGTGCCGAGCTGCCTTGTACTCCAGCATCGACACGAACGCCGACCAGCCGGCGTCCTGCACGGACCCGGCCAGCCGGGTGCTCGCGAGACCGACCACCGCGAGGTCTTCCACGTGCACCGCTTGGTTGTCGCGGATCAGCGTGGTCGCCAGCTTGTGGTGGAGATCCCGGCGCGCGTCGGTGACCCGCGCGTGCGCGCGAGCTACCCGGACGACGGCCTTGCGGCGGTTGTCCGACCCCTTCTGCTTGCGGGAGAGGGCCTTGTGCAACTTCCGCAACCGGCGTGCGGCGTTGCGGAGGAAGCGGGGAGCGGCGACCTTGCGACCGTCGGAGAGCACCGCGAAGTACGTCAGCCCAGGTCGATCCCGACCTCCCGGTCGACAGGGGGCAGCGGGACGTCGGGGGCGGTCACGACGAAGGAAGCGAAGTACCGACCGGCGGCGTCCTCGACGATCGTCACCGACGACGGCGGGGCGGGCAGCTTCCTGGACCAGCGGACCCGCACCACCGCCGAGACCTCACCCAGCCACGCTCGTTCCGGGGTGGTCTTGGCCAGGGTGATCACCTGCTTGGACAGCTCCCCGTCCGGGATGTAGGGCAGGCCCCCGTCCCGCGCCGTTCGGCGTGCGCGCAGCCCGTCGTTGAACACCACCCGCGCGCAGCCGAACGCCCGGGCCAACGCGATGCGCCGGCCCAGCGTCGGCTCGACACGGAAGTTGTACCGGAGTTGCACGACCACGACGTATCGGCTCCGTCAGCGGCGCACCGCCGAGCGTGCTCAGCCAGTACACCGAGCAGCAGAACCGGCCGGTCCAAGGCACTGCTCGGGCCTGGCGGCTCCCAGCGCGGGCCTTCACCCCGCTCTGAAGAGCGGAGCACTGGCCCGCAATCCGGTAGCGGCTCCGCGACCACCGACCCGTCACCATCCTCCCGCAGCGCTGCCGCTCGGCCCGCGGAGCTCGCGGACCGGCGGTAGCGTGCCGGGCATCGACGGACGGAGGGCGGCTCATGGCCGAGGTCACCGCGGTGGAGGTGCTGCTGGACGGGTTCGGGCGCGTCCGCGAGTCCGTGGAACGCGTGCTGGACGGCCTCACCGGACCGCGGCTGACGTACCGGGTGGGTGGTTCGGCCAACTCGATCGCGTGGCTGGTCTGGCACCTGACCCGGGTGCAGGACGATCACGTGGCGGAGGTCGCGGGCGCCGACCAGGTCTGGCTCGCCGACGGCTGGGCCGAGCGCTTCGACCTGCCGCTGCCCGCCGACGACACCGGCTACGGCCACCGGGGCGACCAGGTCGCCGCCGTCGACGCGCCCGCCGACCTGCTGCGCGACTACCACCGGGCGGTGCACGAGCGCACCGCGGCCTACCTGGGCGGCGTGAGCGGTCACGACCTGACGCGGGTCGTCGACGAGTCGTGGGACCCGCCCGTGACGCTGGCCGTGCGGCTGCTCAGCGTGATCGAGGACGACCTCCAGCACGTCGGTCAGGCCGCGTTCGTGCGCGGCGTGCTGCCCGCGGACTGACCTCAGGTCGACGCGGCCTCGACGCTCCCGAGGTCCGGCACGCCCGGCGAGCGCTTCCTCCGCGGTCGTGCGGCCGGACATCGTTGGCAGACGGGGGAATTCCAAGCCGGAAGGTATTCCGAAGTCATGGCGCGGGCATTCGTTGACACCGCGTCCGGGCCGTCGGCATGATGACCGCCAGTCACGACGGCGGTGTCTTGCAGCCCAGTTCCGAGGCCGGACCACACGTCGCCGCCGCCTGGGGTGGAAGGCTTCAACGTTGACCGACGACCGACCGGTGGACCATGCGCTCTACGCGGCGCATCGCGAGTTCTTCGACGCCACGCGGCCCGAGACGCCGTGCCTGCTCATCGACCTCGACGTCGTCACCGCACGGCACCGGGAACTGCGCGCGGGCCTGCCCGACGCCGCCGTCTACTACGCCGTGAAGGCCAACGCCGACCCGGACCTGTTGCGGCACTTGGTGGAACTCGGCTGCGGCTTCGACGTCGCCAGCGTCGGGGAGATCGACGCCTGCCTGGCCGCGGGCGCGGACCCGGTGTCGATCTCGTTCGGCAACACGGTGAAGAAGGAGTCGGCGATCCGCTACGCGCACGAGCGCGGCATCCGGCTCTACTCGATCGACTCGGCGGCGGAGCTGGAGAAGGTCGCCCGGGCCGCACCCGGCGCGGAGGTCTGCTGCCGCTTCATCGTCCACACGACCGGCGCGCAGTGGCCGATCAGCCGGAAGTTCGGCTGCACCGAGGAGGACGCGGTCGCGCTGCTGCGCGACGCGGTGTCGCTCGGGCTCACGCCGCGCGGCACGACGTTCCACGTCGGATCCCAGCAACGCGAGCCGGCCAGCTGGGCGACCGGCGTCGCCACCGCCGCGCGCGTCGCGGCCAAGCTGGCCGCCGAGGGCGTCGAGCTCGACCTGCTCAACCTCGGCGGCGGCCTGCCGGTCCGCTACGAGGAGACCGTGCCCGCGCTGCGGAGCTACTTCGCGGCGATCGACCAGGCCGTCGCGGAGTCCTTCCCGACCCGGCCGACGCTGATCGTCGAGCCGGGCAGGTACCTGCCCGGTGACGCCGGGATGATCCGGTCCGAGGTCGTGCTGGTGACCGAGCGGGAGCACGGCCTGCGCTGGGTCTACCTCGACGTCGGCCGGTACAACGGCCTGGTCGAGACCGAGGACGAGGCCATCTCCTTCCCTGTCGTCGCCGTCCGCGCCGACGGCCGGTTCGCCGACGAGTCGGCCCCGGTCGTGCTCGCGGGACCGACGTGCGACAGCACCGACGTCCTGTACGAGCGCACACCGGTGTCGCTGCCGGTCGACCTGCGACCGGGCGACCACGTCGACATCCTCGCGACCGGCGCCTACACGACGCCGTACGCGTCCGTCGGGTTCAACGGCTTCCCGCCGTTGCCCAGCCACTGCTTCGGCGCCACCGACGACTGAAATCGGTGCGCCACAACGGAACCTTCGTGGGAGAGGAGCCGCTGATGTCCGACGAGTACACCTGGGCGTTCGACGGGAAGCGCTACCGGATGTACCGCTTCCCGAAGGAAGTCGAGACCGGCATCAAGGAGCTCAACCGCAGCGACAACTGGCACGCCGCGCTGGCCTGGCTGGAGGACGTCGTCTGGATGGCCTTCTGCGCCTGGCTGTGCCTGGGCGTCTCCTACTGGTTCTACCCGTTGGCGGTGCTCGTGATCGGCGCCCGTCAGCGAGGGCTGTCGACCATCCTGCACGACTGCGCGCACGGCATCGGCGCGTCGAACCGCAAGGTGCAGATGTTCGTCGGCACCGTGCTCACCGCGTACCCGATCTTCCAGCAGCACTACGCGTACAAGATCTCCCACGTCTTCACGCACCACCCGAAGCTGGGCAACCCCGAGGGCGACCCGGACCTGAGGTTCTTCATCGAGCAGCGGGCCTACGAGATGTCCTCCCCTCGCGCGTACGTGCTCCGCACGGTCGTCATGCCGTTGTTCGGCACGCAGACGTGGGCCTACCTGAAGTACTTGGTGCGCAACCGCTACCGACTGCTCAAGCAAGGCCGCGTGCGGTCCGCGGACACCCCGCAGACCCCGATCAGCAAGCGCAAGCGGGTGCTCGACCGGGTCGGCTTCTGGGCGTTCTGGACGACCGTCGTCGCGGTGTGCGCGTCGCAGGGCTGGACGCTGGAGCTGCTGCTGTTCTGGGTGGTGCCCTACCTGACCAGCTTCCAGATCCTGGGCTGGTACATCGAGCTGTCCGAGCACACGCCCCTGGTACGGGACTCCAACGTGGACCTCTACATGACGCGCAACCGCAAGAGCCGCACGTGGGAGAAGTTCCTCACCGGCATCCACAACGACAACTACCACCTGGAGCACCACCTGGACCCGCGCACGCCGTTCTGGAACCTCGGCAAGGCGCGGCTGGTGCGGCTGGCCGACCCGAACTACGCGGCGGTGGACCGCCAGTTGGGCGGCCTCTTCACCAAGGGGCCCGAGGGGCAGCAGAGCGCCATCAGCGCCATCGTGGAGTCGATGACCTACAAGCCGGAGCAGCCTCATGTCGCCGCCTGAGCGGCCGAGGTCGACCGGGAAGGTCTACCGGCGGGTGGAGTCGGGCGTCGTGCACGGCGGGGCCGAGCTGCGCCTGGGCATCACCGACCCGGTGGTGACGCCGATCTTCCAGACCGCGGCGTACGAACTGCCCGACGCGGCCACCGCCGCCGACATCTTCGACCTGCGCGTCGACGGTCACGCCTACACGCGGTTGAACAACCCCACGTGCGACGTGCTGGAGGCCAGGATCGCCGCGGTGGACGACGCACCGGCGGCACTGGCCGTCTCCTCCGGCCAGGCGGCGATCACCCTGGCGCTGCTCAACCTGTGCCAGGCGGGCGACAACGTGGTCAGCTCCAACGAGCTGTACGGCGGCACGTGGAACCTGCTGGCCAACACGTTCGCCCGGTTCGGCATCGAGACCCGGTTCGTCAGCCCGGAGAAGCCGCGGAACTTCGCCGACGCCACCGACTCGCGGACCCGGTGCTACTTCGGCGAGACGCTGCCCAACCCGAAGCTGCGGCTGTTCCCGATCGAGGAGGTCGCCGCGATCGGCGAGGAGCTCGGCGTGCCGCTGGTGCTGGACAACACCATGCTGCCGCTGGTGTGCCGCCCGCTGGAGTTCGGCGCGCACATCCTGGTCTACTCGGCGACGAAGTACATCGGCGGCCACGGCAGCGCGTTGGGCGGCCTGATCGTGGACTCCAACCGGTTCGACTGGGCGCGGCACGCCGAACGGCACCCGCTGCTCACCGAGCCGGACCCGGCGCACGGCAACGTGATCTGGACCGAGGCGGGCGCGAACCTGGACAGCTCGCTGGGCCGCAGCCCGTTCCTGCTCAAGGCCCGCGAGACGCTGATGCGCGACCTCGGGCCGTGCCTCAGCCCGTTCAACGCGTTCCTGCTGCTCCAGGGCATCGAAACGCTCCCGCTGCGGATGCGGGCGCACGGCGAGAACGCGGAGGCGGTGGCGCGGTACCTGGCCGAGCAGCCGTCGGTGGTCGCGGTCCGGCACCCCGGCCTCGGCGACGCCGAGGAGGTCGAGCGGCTGCGGCGCTACACCGGCGGCAACGGCGGTCCGCTGGTGCAGTTCGAGCTGGCGGGCGGGCTGAGCGCGGGCACGCGGTTCATCGAGGCGCTGCGGATGATCTCGCACGTGACGAACATCGGCGACGTGCGCTCGATGGCCACCCACCCCGCGTCCACGACGCACGCCCAGCTCCCCGAGGCGGACCGGCTCGCCGCGGGTGTGTCGCCCGGGTCGATCCGGCTGGCGATCGGCCTGGAGCACGTGGACGACCTCATCGCCGACCTGGCGGGCGCGCTGGCGGTGGCCGGGTGACGGGCAAGCCGCTCGTCGCCCTCGCGGCCGCGGCGGAGCAGGTGGACGGCGTGCCGCACGTGGCGGTGCGCGAGGTGTACGTGCGGGCGTTGGAGCAGGTGGCAGGCTGTGACGTCGTCGTGGTCGGCGGGCCTGCTCCGGGCCTGGCGCACGTGGTGGACCGGTTCGACGGCGTGGTGTTCGGCGGCCACCAGAGCAACGTGCTGCCGCGGTGGTACGGCGGCGAGCCGGGCTTGGGGCCGTCCGACCCCGATCGGGACGAGTTGGCGCTGAGCGTCATCCCCGCCGCGCTGCGCGCGGACGTCCCGGTGCTGGGCATCTGCCGGGGCTTGCAGGAGCTCAACGTGGCGCTGGGCGGGACCCTGCGCGACGTGCCGGGGCACACCGAGGACCTCTCGCTGTCCCGGGACGAGCAGTACCTGCCCGCGCACCCGGTGCGCCTGACCGAGGGCGGCGTGCTGCACCGGCTGCTCGGCGAGCCGGGCGTCGAGGTGAACTCCCTGCACAGGCAGGCGATCGACCGGCTCGCGCCCGGCCTCCGGGTCGAGGCGGTGGCGCCGGACGGCGTGGTCGAGGCGGCCTCGGCCGAGGGCGCGGCGTTCTGCCTCGCCGTGCAGTGGCATCCGGAGTGGTACGCGGCGACGGACCTCGTGTCGGTGGCGCTGTTCACCGGGTTCGGGGCCGCCGCGGCGGCCCGTGCGGCACGGCGCGCGGTCGTCTGATCGTTCCCGGGAACCGTCATCCGGACGCACGCCGCTCCGGCGTCCGCAGGTGGGTGGCGAGCACCAGACCGGCGTCGAGCACCTGGTCGCGGACGGCGGTCCACGCCTCCCGCACGGCGGCGATCGGCAGTGGCCGTCGGGTGCCCCAGGCGCTCTGGGTGCTGCTCGGCCTGAGCAGGTCGAGGCGCACCGGCGGTCGTGGGAACCGCTGTGGCGCCGGTCGGGCCGGCACGAAGCTGTACATGCCGTGCACGGGCCGGTCGGCGGTCGCGCCGCGGTAGAGGGTGAGGGGTGTGCGTGCGTCGACGCCGCCGGCGACGATCACCCCCGCCGTGCACGTCAGGAACGCCTCGGACACGTCGTGGGCGCCCTCGGCCGGTGTCCACGGCGCCGCGTCCGCCACCACCACGACGGTGTCGAGGTGGAACTCGCCGCCCATCGTGGACCCGAAGCAGATCACCGAGCCGGTGGTCAGGTCCTGCAACGCCGTGCGGCGGCGGTGCGGGCCGCGCACCTGTTTGCCGTAGCCGTAGAGCATCCGATCGCCGAACACCCAGGGGTCGGTGTCGTGCGGCGTTCCCGCGGGCGCGGACCGGGTCCAGTACGGCCGGTGCAGCGACCGCGGCAGGCGGCCGGCACGCGGCCATCGGCGTTCGACCGCGGACGGCGCCTCCCACTCGCCCCAGAACACCACGTCGCCGTCGCCGGTGCGGCCCGCGGGGTCGAGGTAGCGGCCGGGTGCGACGAGGAACTTGCGCCGCGCGGCGCCGACGTTCCACGGCATGTCGTCGGTCGCCGGCACGTGCTCGGCCGCCGGGTGCGGGAACTGGACGAAGAACGCGGTCAAGGCCTTCGGCCGAGGAGCGCGACCAGCCGCGCGGGTGGGTCGGCGTCCGGCTCGACCGCCGCGGGTGTGCCGAAGTCGCCCCACTCCCGCCAGCCCTGGTCCTCGTCGTCGAAGACGCCGAGCAGGGCCTCGGCCAGCTCCGCGTCGAGCGGCGACCCGGCGTCGACGCCGCGGGCGAGGTCCCAGCCGTGCACGGCGAGGTCGAGCGTCAGCTCCCAGGCGTAGTAGGTCGCCGGTGTCGGGCCGCGGCTCAGGTGCACGTCCTGCTCCAGCGCGCCGTCGCGGACCAGGGCGTCCCGGGCCGCCCCCGCCGCCGCGCGCCAGCTGCCGACCGGGTCGTCGCCGAGCACGTCGCCGTCGAACCGGTCGCCGACCTCCTCGATGGTCGACCCCGCCAGCAACGGCGGCACCCAGAGCTGTTCGGCCACCAGGTGGTTGAGCAGGTCGCGGACCGTCCACTCGGTACACGGGGTGTCGTTGGCCCACTCGCCCGGCTCGATGCGTTCGACTAATCGGGTTACGCCCGCCAGTGCGCGCTCATGTGCGTCGAGCAGTTCCATCCGCCCAGTCCACCACCGGCTCGCACCCGGCCGCAAGGCCAAGGCGCGCAAGGCGAAGTGCACCTGGACCATGGTCTGCGTGATCGTCTCGTCGACCACCAGCGAACCGTGCCCCGCGTCGTAGCGGTAGAACTCGTGGTGGACGTCGCGGCCCGCCAGCCGGTCGAGGTAGTTCTCGACCTGCCGGATGGGGCAGCGGGGGTCGTTGGTCCCGGCCAGCACGAGGACCGGCGCGGCCACCGCGTCGACGTAGGTGATCGGGGACGACCGCCGGTACTCCTCGGGCGCGGTGTCCGGTGAGCCGCCGAGCAGCGCCCGGTCGAACGCGCGGAGCTGCTCCATCTCGTCCTCGTACGCGGCGACGTAGTCGGCGACCGGGATGGCGGCCACCCCGGCGGCCCACCGGTCCGGCTGGGTGCCCAGGGCGAGCAGCGTCAGGTAACCGGCCCACGACGGTCCCGACACCACGCACCGCGTGGGATCGGCCAGGCCGGTGCGCACGACCCGGTCGTGGACCGCGGCCACGTCCTCCAGCTCGGTGAACCCCGGCTTGCCCTCGATCGCGTCCCGCCAGGCCGCGCCGTAGCCCGTCGAGCCCCGGTAGTTCACCTCCACCACGGCGAACCCGGCGTCCACCCACACCGCGCGGTGGGCGGAGAACCGGTCGAAGTCGGCGTAGTGCGGACCGCCGTGCAGCGTGAACACCGTCGGCAGTGGGCCCTCCGGCGCGTCGGGTGGCCTGGCCACCAGCGCGTGGATCCGGCCACCGGGTCCCGGCACGAACAGGTCCGTCACGGGGACGGACGGCGGTGCGGGCTCGCCGGGCGGCGTCAGCAGGACCTCGTCGGAACCGCCGGGTCGGCGCGTCCGGACGACCGGCGGCTCCGCCGCGCTGGACCAGGAGTACTCGACAGCGCCGTCCGGCCGCACCGCGGCCGTCTCGATCCAACCGCGCGGGGTGTCCAAATCGGACAGTCGCTTCGCGGTGAGGTCGTACCGGTGCAGCGAGCCGCGGCCCTCGTGGGCGTGCAGGACGAGGAGCGAGTCGCCGTCGGGGTACCAGCCGGCGGTCACCTCGCCGGGCAGGTCGAGCACGACCTCCGTCTCGGTGTCCGCGGCGACGTCCCAGATGAGCGGCTCGGCCCGCCCCCGGCGCTCGTGCAGCAGGAGCAGGCGGGTGTCGCCGTGCGCGGGGGCGAAGTCGAGCGGGGTGAGGGCTTTGCCGGGCCCGTCCCACTTCTCCGCGACGGTGGTGAAGCGGTGGGCGGAGTCACCGGTGGCGAGCACCCGCACCGCCGGGTGCCGGGAGTCGCCGTGCTCGGAGTGCGTGATGGCGATCAGGCGCTCGTCCCTGGACAGCCCGGCCACCGAGGCGTCGTCCCCGCTGCGGTAGAAGCAGGTGGTCCGGCCGCCGGCGTGGGCGAACAGCTCGCTGCCCCGGTCGCCGGACACCCCGACCGCGGTCAGCGCCCGCCCGATCCGCAGGCCGGCCGGGTAGCCCTTCGGCACGTCGGGCAACGCCGGTTCGACCGGCCCACCGGCGAACGGCTCGCGCACCCACGACCCGAACTCGTCGCCGTCGGTGTCGTCGAACCACCAGATCCACGCGCCGTCCGGTGACGGAACGCCGTTCACCGTGCCGTTGGGCCGATCGGTGACGCGCCGGCGCAATCCCGTCGCCCGATCCCAGGCGTGGATTTCCCACACGCCGCTCTCGTTGGACGTATAAAGGTTCGCGTCCGGCGCATCGTGAGCCCAAACGGGCGCGGACACCTGCGCCGACCGGAAGCGCGCGCGCCACACCGCTTCCGCTCCCGCGTCGCCGAACAGGTGATCCGGAATGACCGCCGACCGATGCCGCCCGACCTGCTTGCCGCTCATCCCCGCCATCGTGCCACGTCGTGCCGCGGCCGGCCGGCAGCCTGGCCGGGAAATGCAATTCCATGATCCCGGGAAATACAATGGGCCACCGTTGTGGCGATCTTGCGAATCGCCTATGGTCGGCAAGAGGTCGTGATCAGGCGTCGAACGCCTGGGGGGTTGACAATGAACTGCCGTGCCCGCCGGTCCTACTATCCCGTCGATTCGCAGTCGTGAGCGCCCACCGGCGCACCGCACTCATCGGTGACCGGCGCGTGGCGTCCGGGCCGGCGGCGTCGACGCAGGTCCGGACCGCACCGGCGGACCGCCTGCCCAGGAACGACTTCGAGGCGAAGATCGGCTGGCGGGCGCCCCGCTCCCCTCCCGCGCCCTGATCACCGCGCCGTGACCGGCGCTCTCACACCACCTCGCCGCACGCGGCGGACGAGGGCGCCGACGGCTGCGATCCCCGGCGGCGCGTGAATTCCGCGAGCACCCCACCTCATCCGCGGGCAGACCTGTCCGCACTTACGTCCGAAAGTGCACGCCTATTTTCGCATGCCCGGAACAAGGAGGAGACAATGGATGTCGTAGATGTCCGAGCACCAACCAGGGTGCGACTGCGGAATGACCGGTTCCTGGAGTCCTACCTCCACGAGTTGCCCGAGCTCCCCGGTCTGGCGGGCGCGCCGTTCGGCGGGATGATCTGCCGCGTCGAGCCGGGTGAGGCGACGGACCCGGACTTCCACAACCAGGAAGAGCTCTTCGTCGTCGTCACCGGGGAAGGAAAGCTCGTCGTCGGTGGTGAGACCACCGAGGTGCGCGCCGGCGACGCCTTCGCCCTGCCCCGGCAGGTCGAGCACGTCATCGAGAACACGGGCCGCGAACCCCTCACGTTCGTTTCGTTCTGGTGGCCCAAAGTCGAGCCGGAGACATGATCATGACGAGCACGAGAACCCTGTACGGCATCCGCGAGTTCGAGCTGACCGAGGCGGAGTGCGCCGAGGCGGTCGCGATCGCCACCGAGGCCGCCGAGCGGCACGGCGACTGCAACTCACCCGACTTCCTCGACTCGATCCCGACCTACACGCGGCGCATGCCCGGTCGGCTGACCGGGTTCATGGACGACCTGCGGCACGACGACCACGCCGTGGCCGCCGTCATCCGCGGCGGCTGGCACGACGGGCTCGACGGCATCCGCACGCCCGCGGACTGGCGCGAGGCCCGCGCCGCGAAGGCCGGGCAGGTGCAGGACTTCCTGGTGGCGCTGTACGGCGCGATGCTCGGCGAGGTCTTCTCCTGGCACGGCCAGCAGGAGGGCTCGCTGGTGCACGACCTGATGCCCACGTTCGCGGACCGGGGCGAACAGTTGGGCTCCGGCAGCGAGACGGCCCTGCTGTGGCACACCGAGGACGCGTTCCACCCGTGCCGGGCCGACTTCGTCCTGCTGTACTCCGTGCGCGCCAAGGAAGACGCCACGTCGACGTTGGCCTGGCTGCACGAGGGCGCGCTGGGGGCGGAGACCGTCGCCGCGTTGAAGGAGAGCAAGTACGTGTTCAAGCCGGACACGTCCTACACCGACTACGACACGTTCGACAACCGGCCGGTGCCGCTGCTGTCCGGCGACGCCGACGTTCCCCACCTGCGCGCCGACTCGGTCTACTACGAGCCGCCGGAGGGCGAACGGGAGCGCGCCGCGCTCGCCTCGCTGTTCACCGCGCTGGAGGGTTCGGTCGTCGAGGTGCGGATGTTCTCCGGCGACACGCTGGTGCTGAACAACCGGCGGGTCGTGCACGGCCGCAGCGAGTTCGAGGCGAAGTACGACGGGACCGACCGCTGGGTCAAGCGGGTGAACGTCGCGCACAGCCTGGACCGGTCGCGGGCGTACCGGTGCTGCGCGGACAGCCGGATCGTCCACCTCGCGCCGAGGGAGGACCACGAGCCCGGCAGCCCGGAGTGCGACCGCACCAGGTTCCGGACGCCCGCTAGCTGACCGCGTTCCGCGTCGGGGGTTGCCCTGGTAGGCGGTCGCGCCCGCCGGTGCGCGTCACGCCGATGCCGGCGGCGACGACCAGCGCAACCCCCACGGCCGGACCGTAACCCGGCACCTGGTTCAGCGCCAGGAAGCCGATGACGAGCGCGATGCCCGGTTCGAGGCTCATCAGGATGCCGAACGCCGACGTGGTCAGCCGGCGCAGGGCGAGGAACTCCAGCACGAACGGCAGCACGGGGTGCAGCAGGGCGAGCCCGAGACCGATCAGGAGCACCGGCCAGGTGACCCGGCCGAGGTCCGCCGGCGCCGCGACGAGCATCGCGACCAGCGCGGCCACCGCCATCGACACCGCGAGCCCGCGCAGCCCCGTCACCTCGTCGCCCACCCGCTGGGTCAGCAGGATGTAGCCGGCCCAGCAGGCGCCCGCGCCGAGCGCGTACACCACGCCGAGCGCGTCGACCCCGCCGTGCCACGGCTGGGTGAGCAGCAGCACGCCGGCGGCGGCGCTGACCGCCCACCACTTCCGCCTGCCCTTCTCCCCCACCAGCGCGATGACCAACGGCCCCAGGAACTCCAGCGCGCTCGCGGTGCCCAGCGGGATCCTGGAGACGGCCAGCATGAACAGCACCATCAGCCCGCCGGTGACGACGCCGAGCAGGAGGCAGGCCCGCAGACCGGACCGGCTGAAGTGACCGGGCCGGGGGCGCGTCAGCAGCAGGAGCACGACACCGGCGCAGCCCAACCGCACCGCGGCCGTGCCGAGCGGGCCGATCCGGTCGAACAGGCCGACCGACAGCGCGAGCCCGAGCTGGACGCAGATCATCGCCGTGACGGCCATCAGCGCGCCGGTCCCGGCGCGGGTGGTCGGATCGGCGTTCTCCGGGGTCGGTGACGTCATGCGGCCAGTAGACCGCCTCCGGCCTCGGCCACGCACAGCAGTCGCGGTGAGAACAGCTCGTACGGCCTACCGTCGTACCCACCCAGCGTGCGCACCGGGGTCAACCCGCCGGCCCGCAGCACGGCGAGCAGTTCGTGCAAGCTGTACATCCGGTAGTCCACCACCACGTGCTCGCGCTCCGCGCCCACGGGCCGGCACGTCCAGCGCAGGCGGCTCGTGCGCGGGTCGAACGCGTTCTGGTGCAGGACGACCTCGCCGTCGACCTCCTCGTGGTCCCGGACGACGAACCCGTCGCCCGCCGCGAACTCGGAGGGGAAGAAGTTCCGGACGAACCAGTCCCGGTTGACGACGTCGACGAGCAGCCGCCCGCCGGGCCGCAGCACGCGCGCGATCGCGGCCACCGAGCGGACGTTGTCCTCGTCGCGGTCGAAGTAGCCGAAGCTGGTGTACATGTTGACGGCGGCGTCGAACGACCCGCCCGGCAGGGCGGTGAGGTCGCGCATGTCGGCCCGCACCGCGTCCACGGTCACGCCTTGCTCCGCCGCGCGCCGCCGGGCCGCGTCCAGGTAGTCCTCGCTCAGGTCGACGCACGTGACGCGATGCCCGCGCGCCGCGAGGGCCACGGCGTGCCGCCCGGTGCCGCACGGGACGTCGAGGACGCGGGAGCCGTCCGCCAGGCCCAGCTCCCGCTCGATCAGCGCCACCTGGCCGTCCGTGGCCCCCGCCGCCTGCTCGTGCAGTCGGCGGAGGCCGCGCTCGCCGTCGAACGCCGTCGTCCACCAGGCCGCCACGGCGCGTCAGCCCCCGTCGTCCGCGCCGCGCACGACCGACTCCCGGGCCAGGACCTCCGCGACGCGGCGCAGGTACGGCGGCACGTCGAGCAGGAACGCGTCGTGGCCGCGGTCGGTCGTGTGGTCCTGGTGGTGCTCGGCGGGCAGGCCGCGGGCGGCGAGGTTCGCCTGGATGTAGCGGGCGTGGTCCGGCCCGTACAGGCGGTCGGAGTCGAAGCTGAACAGGTGCACCCCCGGCCTGCGCCGGAACGGCGCGCACGGGCGGTCGTCGGCGAACGCGTCGAAGCTGTCCATCGCGTGCATCAGGCACAGGTAGCTGTTCGCGTCGAACCGCTCGACCAGGCCGGCGGCCTGGTGCTCCAGGTAGCCCTCGACCGCGAACGGCCCGGTGGCCACCGAAGGGCTCGTGCCGTTCGTGGCCCGCCGGTCACGGCCGAACTTCCGCGCCAGCATGTCCTCGGACACGTAGGTCAGGTGGCCGATCATCCGCGCCGTGCCGAGACCGGCCGCCGGTCCGCCGCCCGGCGGGTACCGGCCCTCGCGGAACTCTGGGTCGGAGCGGATCGCGGCCCGGGCCACGGCGTTCCAGGCGAGGTTCTCCGCGGTGTGCCGGGCGGTGCCGGCGACGATCAGGAAGTCGTCGGCGTCGTCGGGCGCGCGCAACAGCCATTCGAGGACCTGCATGCCTCCCAACGAACCGCCGATCACGGCCCGCAGCCGTCCGACGCCGAGCTCGGCCACGAGCGCGCGGTGCACCGTGACCATGTCGGTGATACCGATCGGCGGGAAGTCCGGGCCCCACGGCGCGCCGTGCGGTCCCGGCGAGGTCGGGCCGGTGGTGCCGGAGCAGCCGGCGAGCACGTTGGCGCACACCACGAAGTGCCGGTCGGTGTCGACCGGGCAGCCGGGCCCCACCATGTCGCGCCACCACCCGGGCCGGTCGTCCGGGTGGTGGGCGGCCGGGTGCGAGTCGCCGGTCAGGGCGTGGCAGACGAAGATCGCGTTCGACCGGTCGTCGTTCAGCTCGCCGTAGGTCTCGTACGCCACCGTGACGGGTGCGAGCGTGCGGCCGGACTCCAGCTCCAGCGGAGTGGCGCGGTCGAAGAGCACCACCGTCCGCACGTGGCCGTCCTCGACGCGCGGGCTCGGCGCCGGGCGGTACCTGCGCACGAGCAGGGCGGCGAGCAGCAGACCGCTGAGCGCGCCGATGACCAGGAACGACACCCGGCCGGTCAGCTGGTACAGCGCCACGCCCACCAGCGGGCCGAGGATGTTGCCGATGTCGGACACCAGGCCGAACAACCCGAACGCCTTGCCCTGCCGGGACATCGCCGACCGCAGTTCGACGACGCCCCGGCGCGCGGTCAGGTACAGCGCGGCCTGGCCGACCATCAGCACGACGAAGCACACCGCCACCGGCCACGCCTCGGCGCTCGCGTACAACCCGGCCGTGCCGACGGCCGCGAGCGCCAGGCCGATCCTGGCCATCGCCACCAGCCCGAGCCTGCCCGCGTACCGGCCCAGCAACCAGCTCACGACGCCGAACGCGGCCAGCCCGATGGCGAAGACCAGCGAGATGGCGCCCCGCGCCGACTCCTCGCCGTCGGCGCTCAAGTAGAGCGGCAGCACGGGTTCCAGCGCCGAGTAGGTGAGGTTGGTGAACAGGTCGAGCGCGCCGAGCACCAACACCCAGGTCCACCACCGGCCGGTCGCCACACCGGTCGCGGTGTCGTCCTCCGGCTCCGACTCGACCACCGGCGGCACGTCCCGCGGCACGGCCCACCGCAGCCCGAACGCGGTCACCACCGTCACGGCCGCGCCGAACAGGAACAACGCGTCCAGGCCGAACGGCGCCGCGACACCGGCCGCCAGCGGCCCGAGCAGGAAGCCCGCCACCGCGAAGGTGCCGAAGTTGCCCATCATCCGGCTGGTCGGCAGGTCGTAACGGCGGCACAGCGCGGCCATGCCCGCGTACAAGGCGGGTGTCACCAGACCTTCGCCGACACCCCACAACGCGCGCCCGGCCAGCAGCATCGCGGGGTCCCGCGCGATCGCCGTGACCACGATGCCCGCCGCCGCGATGAGCAGCGCCACGCACCCGACGTCTCCCGGTCGCCACCGGTCCACCCACATCCCGCCGAACGGCTGCGCCGCCGCTTTCGCGCCCGCGAACACCGCGAAGGTCAACGCGACGACGGTCGGGTTCGCACCCGCACGTTCCTCCAGGTCCGGCACGAACGGGATGAGCAGCGTGTAGGAGGCGTTGACGCTCAGCAGCGCGCCGAACAGCAGTGCGGCGCGGCTGCGACCGGGGCTCATACCCCGCCCTCGATGTAGGCCACCATCACGCGGTGCATCTCGGCCAGGGCCGCACCCAGCGCCGGCGTCCGGTCCGGCGAGTACACCAGCGTCCACAGGTCGGTCCCGACGAGCCCGTGCCGCTCCTTGAACCGGTAGTTGTCCCGGCCCCACTCGATCCGCCGGAACCCGTTGGCGTAGGCCCATTCGGTGCAGCGGTACATCATCACCACGTACGTGCTCAGCTCGGTGAGGCCGGAGTAGTCCACGCCGCCGCACAGGAACGTGACCTCGGCGTCGTGCCGGAAGCCGAAGAACACCCCGGCGACCCGGTCCTCGACCCGTGCGACGACCAGCAGGGCGCCCGGCGTCCGCAGCAGGGCGTGGAGGGTGTCCTCGTCGTACAACGCGGGCCAGCCGTGCTCGTCGGTGGTGCCGACGACCAGCGGCAGGGCCGACGGCACGAGTTCGTGCGCCTCCGGCCCTTCCACCACCTCGATCCGCAGCCCGCGCTCGTCCGCGCGCCGCAACCGCCGCTGCACGTCCATGCGGAGCTTCCTGGGCAACCGGCCGAGGTGCTCGTCGAACCCGCCGGACAGCTCGGAGCTGTACGTGCGGTCGAGCTTGACCCGACCGGCCGGTGGTCCGACCGCGTCCTCCCACGTGGCGGCGGCGGCCTCGGTGAGGTTCGGCGCGATCAGCAGGTCCGCCTCGCCCGCGTCGATCCACGCCATCGCCGTGGCGTGCGCGCCGCGTGCCAGGGCTTCCGGGAAGGCGTCGCGCTTGGTGTACATCGAGTACGTGGAGCCCGCGAAGACGTGGCGGCTGCCCAGCTGCGCCTGCTTCGCCTGGGCGACGTACCCGTGCCAGAACGGCGAACTGCGCAGCGCGTAGAGCGGGAGGACCTGTCCTTCGGCGTGCACGTAGCCGTGCCGCGACCGGCCCTCGATGCCGGTCGTCTCCCACATGCGCAGCCAACCGGCCGAGTCGTACAGGCAACCGGACACCACCCGCTCGGGTAACTCGCCGAGCAGCGACCAGCCTTGCGCGGTCGTCGTGGTCGTCATGTCCCGGACCTCCGCCCGGCCCGCGGTAAGCCCGCGTCGCTCCGCCGTAACGTCACCACACGCAATGTTCCCCCATGCGCCGCGTTGTCCAATGCCGTGCACCAGGTGCTGAACCGGTCACGCGGTGGCAGTCGGCGGGCCGGTTCGCAACCGTCGCAGACTACAGGCGGCACCACCGGAACACCCGTGCGCGCAACAGGAACGCTGCGGTGCGGGGATCCGGCGTGCCGCCACTCCCCCCGTCGTTCGATCGGCCGCGAATCGTCTGGATGGCCGTTGGAGCCGCTCTGCACGCTGTGCCACGATAGGTCACGGTTCGTGTCCGTGGGCAGGTTGGGAGCGGTGGGTGCTGGCCGTCCAGGTGCTCGGCCCCATCAGGGCCTGGCGCGACGGCACCGCGCTCGCCCTCGGCCCCGCCGGCCGCAAGGCCGTGTTCGCGGTGCTGGCCCTCGCGCACGGCAAACCGGTGCCCCGGGCCGAACTCGTCGACGCGCTGTGGGGCGAACGCCCGCCGGCCAGCGCGGCGAACATCATCCACACCCACGTCAAGCACCTGCGGCAGTTGCTCGAGCCCGAGCGTGGCCCGCGCTCGCCGAGCACCACCATCCCCACCGTGGGCGACGGGTACGCGCTGGACCTGCCCGCGGACGCGGTGGACGCGTCCCGGTTCCGCTCGCTGGTCGCGCGCGCCTCCGCCCTGGCCCACGACGAACCCCCACGGGCCGCGGACCTCCTGACCGAGGCGCTGGGGTTGTGGCACGGACGTCCACTGGCCGACGTGCCGCTGCTCGACGGGCACCCCGGCGTCGTCGCGTTGGCGGGGGAACACCGGGCGGCCCTGGCCCGGCACGCCGAGCTGATGACCGCTGTCGGCGCGGCGCGCGACGTGCTGCCCGCGCTGGTGGAGCACGTCGCGACGCACGGGCTCGACGAGATGATGCACGCGTTGCTCATCCGCGCGTACACCGCGGCCGGTCAACGGGACCTGGCGTTCGACACCTACCACGGGATGCGGCGGCGTCTCATGGAGGAACTCGGCGTCGGCCCCGGACCCGAGCTGACCGCCGCGTACCTCAACGCGCTCGAGGAGACCCCCGGCGACGACGCCACCGCACCGGCGGAACCCGCCCTCGCGTCCTCCGGCGTGAACCAGCTGCCCGGTGACGTGCACGGCTTCACCGGCCGGCAGGCGGAACTCGCCGAACTCGGCCGGGTGCTGACCGCCGAGCGGAGCGGGGTGCCCATCATCGTCGTGTGCGGCGCCGCCGGCGTGGGCAAGACGGCGCTCGCGCTGCACTGGGCCCACCGGGTCCGTTCCCAGTTCCCCGACGGGCAGCTGCACGTGGACCTGCGCGGCTACGACCCGCGGTCGCCGATGGCGGCGGAGGACGCCCTGGGCCACCTGCTCGACGGTCTCGGCGTCACCGGCGCGGACGTGCCGGTCGACCCCGACCAGCGGGCCGCCCGGTACCGCGCCGAACTCGCGGACCGGCGGGTGCTGATCGTGCTCGACAACGCGTCGACGGTCGACCAGGTGCGGTCGCTGCTGCCCGGCACGTCGAGCTGCCTGGTCCTGGTGACCAGCCGCAGCAGCCTGGCGGGCCTCGTCGCGCTGCACGGCGCGCACCGGCTCGACGTCGACCAGCTGTCGACGCCGGACTCGCTGGCCCTGCTGCGCGCCCTGATCGGTGAGCGGGTGCGTCGGGAACCCGAAGCCGCGGCGGACCTGGCCGAGCGGTGCGGTCGGTTGCCGCTCGCGCTGCGCATCGCCGCCGAGCTGGCCGCGTCCCGGCCCGCCTCGACGCTGGCCGAGCTGACCGGCGAGCTGACCGACCGGCGACAACGGCTGCGCGTGCTCGACACGGGCGACGACGCCCGTGCCGCCGTGCGCACCGTCTTCTCCTGGTCATACGCGCAGCTGCGGCCCGAGGTGGCGCGGGCGTTCCGGCGGCTGGGCCTGCACCCGGGCCCGGACGTGACGCCGTTCGCGCTCGCCGCGCTCACCGGTACCGACCAGGACGAGGCCCGCCGGTCCCTGGACGTCCTGGCGCGCAACAGCCTCGTGCGGCGCGTGCCCGGCGACCGGTTCGTCGTCCACGACCTCCTGCGCGCCTACGCCGAGGAGCTGGCGGGCGAGCACGACCCGGAGCCGGAGCGGCTCGCCGCCGTGGACCGGCTGCTGGCCATCGCCGCCGCGGCGATGGACCTGCTCTACCCGGTCGACCGCCCGCACCGACCCGACTTCCGCGTGACGCCGCCGCCCGCGTTCCCCACCGCCGACGCGGCACGCGCCTGGCTGGACGCCGAGCGGTCCACGCTGGTCACCCTGTGCCGTGCCGCCGAACGCGACGACCGGCCGGGCTACGTGGTCGACCTGGCGAACACGCTGTACCGGTACCTGGAAAGCGGCCACTACGCGGACGCGTCGACCATCTACGGGTGCGCGTTGCGCGCCGCCCGGCGGGCGGGCGAGGACGACCTGCTCGCCGCGGCCCTGACCAACCTGGGCGCGTTGCGCCGGATCCTCGGCGACTACGACCAGGCGGTCGGGCACCTGCGGGAGGCGATCGCGCTGCACCGGAGGACCGGCGGGCAGCACGGCGTGCCGCGTGCGTTGTCGAACCTCGGCATCGTCCAAGAGCGGCTCGGCGAGTACGACGAGGCGGTGTCGCTCCAGCGCGAGGCGCTGGCCGTGCACCGACGGCTGGGCAACCGGCACGGGGAGGCGGCGGCGCTGCTCAACCTGGGCAACGCGTACAACCGCCCCGGTCACCACCCCCGCGCCGCCGAGTGCCTGGAACTCGCGCTCGACCTGTTCCGCCGGCTCGACGACGTGAGCGGCCAGGCCAGCGCGCTGGCCAACCTCGGCGACGTGTGCGCGAGCCTGCGGCGCTACCCGGACGCCGTGCGGCACCTCGACGAGGCCCGGGAGCTGTTCCAGCGCCTGCACCACAGCTACGGCGTGGCGGTGACGTTGAGCAACCTGGGCACCGTGCACACCCGGCTCGGCGACTGGTCCCAGGCGCACCGCTGCCACACCTCCGCCCTGGAGACGTTCCGGGACATCGGCCACCGGTACGGGGAAGCGAGCGCCCTCAACGGCCTCGGCGAGACCCTGCGGGCGGCGGGTCGGCCGGACGAGGCCCTCGCCGCGCACGCCGACGCGCTGCGGATCGCCACGGAGACCGGCGACCAGGACGAGCAGGACCGCGCCCGAGCCGGTCTGGGCAGCGCCCGCAGTCAGGCGTGAGCACGCGAATCGGGGTCCGCGCGTGCGGGACCTCGTCGTGCCGTTCCTGGACTGCGCGTCCACTGGCCGTCCAGACCTCGTCCAGAGGCGTTGTCGAGACTTCCGTGGTCGAGAAGTGACGGCCGGGCCTCGAGGCCCGCCGTCCGCACCCTGGGGGAAGCCATGTCAGCTCGGCCGGACCGCGTCGCACACGACTGGTGCGCGGTCGAGTCAGGCCGGATAGCCGCGCTGCTCGAACGACGCGGGCAGGGACCCGGGCCGGTCGTGTTCGGCGCCGGTTTCGGTCCGTCGGGCCTCCCGCACATCGGCACGGTGAGCGAGGTCGTCCGCACGTCCTTCGTCCGGCGGGCGTTCGAGGAGACGACCGGGTGGGACACCCGGCTCGTCGTGGTAGCCGACGACATGGACGCCCTGCGCAAGGTGCCGGACAACGTGCCCGACCCGGGTGGGTTGGCGGCGCACCTCGGCATGCCGCTGCACCTGGTGCCGGACCCGTGGGGACGGGCGGCCAGCCTCGCCGAGGGCATGCTGGAGCGGCTGCGCCGGGTGCTCGACCTGATGGAGGTCGACTGCGAGGTCGTGCGCAGCTCCGACCTCTACGGGTCGGGTCGCCACGACTCGACCATCCGCGCCTTCCTCGCGGACTTCGCGGAGGTCAACGCCCTGGTCGGCCGTTCGGTGGGCGCCCTGCGGCGCAAGTCGTACAGCATCGTGATGCCGTTGTCGCCGATCACCGGCCGGGTGATCGAGCACACGCGGGTGCTCGACGTCGACCACCTGCGGGGCACGATCACCTACGAGATCCCGAAGGACGTGATCATCCAGCGGCCGGGCTTGGACCACGGCCTCGAACCGCACGAGTACTACGTCGGCGAGCCGATCGGCGAGCCCGTGACCGTGTCCGCGCTCGGGGGCCGCTGCAAGTTCCAGTGGAAGGCCGACTGGGCGCTGCGCCTGCTCAGCGGCGAGACCGCCTACGAGATGCACGGGCAGGACCTGGCGGACTCGGCCCGCGTCGTGCGCCAGGTGTTCCACCGGCTGCGCCGCGAACCGCCCGTGCTCTTCGAGTACGGGCTGTTCGTCGACGAACGTGGCCGGAAGATCTCGAAGACCGTCGGCAACGGCTTCGCCCTCGACGACGCGATCGAGTGCCTCACCCGGGAAGGCCTGCGGATGCTGCTGTACCGGAGGCCACGCCGACCACGCCGGTTCGACCTGGCGTCCGTTCCCCGGGTCAACGACGCGGTGCACGACGAAGCGCGCCTCGCCCGCAGGCCGCACCGCGGCGCGGGCGCTCGGCTGCGACTGCGCCGGATCGGCGCGACGACCCAGCCGGGCGGGCCGCGGTTCGGCTCCCTGGTGCGGGTCCTGGCCGCTTGCGCGCCGCTCGACCACGCGGGCGCGGTGGCGTTCGTCGAGCGGGTCTTCCCGCCGGACCGCCGTCCGGACCCGGACCTGGTGACGCGGGCGTGGCGCTTCCACCTGCAAGCCCGCCCCGCGCCCGAGCCGGTCGTCCTCGACCCCGCCGCGGTCACCGTGCTCCGCCGACTCGCGGACGCCCTGGAGTCGGCGCCGCACGCCGATCCCGCCGTGCTGCTGCACAAGGCGCTCGACGGTCATGCCGACGCGTACCGGCCGCTGTACCTGGCCCTGCTCGGCCGGCCGCACGGCCCGCGGCTGGCCACCTGGCTGCGGATCACCGGCGCCCGGCGCTCGCTCGCCCTGGTCCGGGCGGCGCTGTCCCTCCCCGTACCCCCGTCCGACCGTTCCGAAGGTGGTTCGCAGTGACCCGATCCGCAGTCCGCCCGGCCGTGGTGGACTTTCCCGCTGTGCAGGACCGAGCGCGCGCCTTCGCCACGACCCTACGGGAGCGGAGTGCGGAGATCGTGCACAGCCTGTCGGGCTACCAGTGCGCGAACGTGGCGCTCGACGAGATCGAGCGATCCGTCGACCTGCTGGACAACCTGCACCACAACCGGGAGCACTTCGACGGGAAGGTGGGCGCGGTGACCACGTTCCTGCCGTTGAACCAGCCCTTGTACGCCACGGTGTGCTTCGGCGTCGTGCCGTCGTTCATGGCCGAGGACACCGCGCTGCGCCCGCCGACGGCCATGCACCCGCACTACCGGGCGTTGGCCGACGTGCTCGACCTGCCCGCGCACTTCCCGGAACTGCACGTGTCCTACGACGACAAGGAGGAGTTCGTCGCGGATCGGGCGCATCGGACGGACGTGGTCGTGTTCACCGGCACGCCGGAGAACGCGGCGAAGGTGCGCAGGTCGTTCCCGCGGCGAACCTTGTTCATCCTCAACGGTTCCGGCCACAACCCGCTCGTGGTGACCGAGTCCGCCGATGTCGACGTCGCCGTCGCCAGCGCGCTGCGGGTCGTGCTGTACAACCAGGGGCAGGACTGCGCCGGCCCCAACTCGATCCTGGTCCACCGCGCCCGACTGGCGCAGTTCCGCGAGAACCTGCTGGCGCGGCTGCGCGAACTGGAGCACCGCGTCGGCCCGTACTCCGACCCGGACAACGTGGTGGGGCCGAACACCGACCCCGACCACGCCGTGAAGATGGTCCGCCGGTTCCGCGACGACCGCGCGTTCTGGCTCTACGGCGGCGAGGTCAACCCGGCCAGCGGGATGATCAAGCCCACCGTGTTCGAGAAGGACCTGGCGCTGGGGGGCAACTTCCGCGAGTTCTTCGCACCGGTGTTCTTCCTCCAGCCCTACGACGACGACGCGGAGCTGCCCCGCTACTTCGAGGACCAGCGGTACGCCGCCAACGCCATGTACGTGTCGGTGTTCGGCGACAGCCCTTACGTGAAGTCCCTGCTCGACTCGCCGTGGCACGACGCGGACTCGATCCTGTGGGACACCGACCTGCACCTGACGGAGAAGGGGTACCTCCCCTACGGCGGGCGCGGACCGGCGGCGTCCTGCCTGTACGTGGACGGCGTCCGGGTGCCGGGCGCGACGTTGCCGCAGCGCGACATCCACCAGCACCTGGTCGCGCGGCGGGGCGGTCCGTGCTGAGCAGGCGCTGGGAGCCCGTCGCCGCGATCTGCACGGTCGCGGTGGTCGGCCTGGTCACCGGCCTGACCGTGCCACTGGTGTCGTTGCGGCTCAGCAGCGGCGGCGCGTCGGGCGCGTTGATCGGGACGGCCGCCGCGCTGCCCGCGGTCGGGATTCTCGCCGCGGTGCTGTGCCTCGGCCCGCTGACCTGGCGGTGGCGGGTCAAACCGCTGCTGATCGTCGGGATGCTCGGTTCGGCGGCCAGCACGGGCCTGCTCGCGGTGACCGGCAGCGTCCCGGCGCTGCTGGCGCTCCGGTTCGCCGTGGGCGTGTTCGCCGGGCTGCTGCTGGTGCTCGGCGAAACCTGGATCAACGCCATCACCGCGGAAGCCACGCGCGGGCGCTGGATCGCCCTCTACACCTCGGTGTTCACGCTGTGCCAGGTGTCCGGCCCCGGGTTGTTGGCGGTGTTCGGCTCGGCCGCCCAGTGGTCGCTGCTGGTCGCCTTGCTCACCCACGTGCCCGGGATCGCGCTGCTCGCCGTCAGCTCGTGCCAGATCGACGGGTTCAAGGCCGGGCGACCGGCCGCGTCCCTGACGTTCGCGCGGTCGGCGCCGACCATCGCGCTCGCGGTGCTGATGTTCTCCTTCTTCGACAGCGCGGTGCTGGCGCTGCTGCCCCTGTACGGCATGGCGCACGGGCACACCGAGGCGATCGCCGTCCTCATGGTGGGCGCGGTGTTCGCGGGCGACGCCCTGCTCCAGGTGCCGTTGGGCTGGTGGGCCGACCACGTCGACCGCCGCCGGCTGCACCTCGGGTGCGCGGTGGTCGTGCTGCTGCTGGCGCTGGGCATGCCCCTGCTGCTGGACGTGTCGGCGCTGATGTGGCCCGCGCTGGTGGTGCTGGGCGCCGCGGCGGGTGGCGTCTACACGCTCGGGTTGGTGCGCATCGGCCAGGACTTCACCGACGACGGGCTCGTCGACGCCAACGCCGGCGCCACCGTGCTGTGGGCGGTGGGCAGCCTCGTCGGCCCGCTGATCGGCAGCGCCGCGCTGGACCTCCTGCCACCGGACGGCCTGATGCTCGCGCTGGCCGCCGTCACCGCGCTGTTCCTGACCGTCGCCGTCGCGGACTTCCGGGCGCGGGCGCAGTTGTCGCGCTGACCGGTCCAGCGGAAATGGGGTGAACGTCCTGACAACGTGTCCTCGTCTTTGTTCCGTGATCATGGCGATGGTCACCCACCGGCGTGCGGGACGCCCCTGCTACCTTCCGTCGACATGAGGGCACTCGACAAGCGAATGATCACGACCGCGCTGGTCGTGGCCGCCGGCTTCACCCCGTTGGCAGCGCCGGCGGCCAGTGCCGCACCTCCCGCCGCCACGGGCACCACGGCTTACGCCAACCAGGTCGCCACCAAGACCCACTTCGACTGGACGCTGCTGAACAGAATCCGCCGGGCGAACGCCTACGCGGAAAGCCGTCCCGGTTTCGCCGGAATCGTGGTGCGGGACCGGAAGACCGGCGCCGTCTGGCGCAACACCCACTCCGACACCCTCGTCTGGGCCTGTTCCACGCCCAAGCTCGCCATGGTCGTCGACCTGCTGCTGCGCAACGACGCCGGCACCGTCAGCCTGACGGCGGAAGACCGCGACCTCATGCACCGCATGCTGAACTCCAGCGACGACAACGCGGCGCACACGCTGTGGACCCGTTACGGCGGCGAGCGGGAGTTCGCGGCCCGCTTCCCGTCCTACGGGATGACCGACATGCGGTTCACCGACCAGCACCCGCACCACTGGGGCTGGATCCTCACCACGGCCGACGACCTCGACCGGCTGATCAACTACGTGCTGACCAGGCTCCCGGTCGCCCACCGCGACTACATCGTCAACGAGATGCGCTCGGTCGACGTGAACCAGCAGTGGGGTGTCTGGGGCGCCGGCGCCGCCGCGCGACCGGGCAACAAGAACGGCTGGTCCGACGACAACGACGACGGTTCGTGGTTGATGAACTCGGTCGGCTTCGTCGGCCCCGGCGAGCGCTACACCCTCGCCGTCATGAACAACACCCAGGTGGTCCAGAACGGGTACGACGTCGGTCTGGAAACCACCACGGAGATCAGCCGGATCATGTTCGACGGCTACTTCCGCTGATCAGCTTCCGTTCACCTCTCGTGGACGGACCGCCCTTCGAGAACTCCGACGAACGCCGTGGCGACGAGTGCGACCGCGCGGTCCTCGTCGTGGGCCAGTCGGCGCAGGACCTCCCGCGCGCCGGTCCCCGACAGCTCGACCAGCGCCTGGGTCAGGCGGATCCGGATCGCGGAGTCCGCGGTGGGCGCGGCGAGCTCGTCGACCAGCGCGGTCATGATCCGGTCCGCGCACTCCGCGTCCCGGGACAGCGTTCCCAGGACCTCCGCCGCGTCGACGTCGTTGACGCCCTCGACCACCATGCCGACGAGGGTGGGCACGGCCGCGGTCACGCCACGCCTGCCCAACGCCACGGCGGCGTGCCCGCGCACCGTCGCGTCCGGGTCGCCGAGCGCGTCCGCGAGCACGGCGGTCGCACCGGGCGCCTCCGGCAGCTCGGCGATCGTCAGCACGGCGCGCCGCCGGACGTCGACGTCCTCCGAGCGCGCGCCGGCGGCCAACGTCGCCATGGGGTCGCCGCCCGACCGGGCGAGCGCCCAGCGCAGGGCGCCCGCGACGTTGGCGTCGGCTTCGGTCAGGACGGCGCCGGCCAGCAGCTCGGCGGGAACCGGCTCACCGTCCGGCCGGGCCAGGACGGCCTGCTGCCGCCGTGCGGCGCTGGTCGAGTCGAGCCCCTGCATGAGCTCGACCACGCGCAGGACGCCCTGCCAGCCGGTGGGCGCCGACGCGTCGATCGCGCGGAGCCGTTCCAGCAGCTCCTGGTCGCGCTTCAAGCGGTCTTCCGTCCACCGGATGAGGTCGCCGACCAGGGCGGCCGGGGTGAACGCCCGGTCGTCCAAGGCACGCCTGATCTGCTTGAGCGTGAGCCCGAGGGACCGCAGGCCCTCCACGTGGAAGATCCTGCGGATGTCCTCGGCGGAGTACTCGCGGTAGCCGCCGACGGTGCGCCCGCTCGGTCGCACCAACCCGAGGGCGTCGTAGTGCCGCAGCATCCGGGTGCTCACCCCGGAGTGCCGGGCCACGTCGCCGATCAGCAAGCCGTGCTCTCCGGAACGTCCGCGGCTTCGGTCGGCCCCGCGGGCTCGGCCATCGCCGCGCCGGCCGCACGTTCCGGACCGAGCGAGATGACGCGCTTCGCCTCCTCGACGGCCGCGTCGAAACCGGCGTCCGGGTCCTGCCGGAGCAGCTCCGTGGCACGGGCGTGCGCGGCCACGGCCGGGTCGGGATCCGTCGCCGCCACCTCCAGGGCAGGCGTGATCACGTCGCCGAGGTCGACCAGGGCCCGGCTCAGGCTCAGCCGCACGTCGCGGTCACCGCGACCGAGCTGCGTGACCAGTTCGTCGACCAGGTCGGCCTTCCCGTCCTCCGGCACGAGGGCGACCGCGACGCGCCACGCGGTCCGCGCGACCTCGTCGTCCGCGTCACGCAGCATGTCACGCGTGATCCAGGCCCACGCGCTCTTGTCACCGATCTTGGACAGCGTGTGCAAGGCCTGGCTGCGGGCCCGGGTGCGCTCGGAGTCCAGTTCCCGGCGGATCCGGGGCAGGGTGATCTCCGGCGGGAGGCGGGTCAGCGCCCAGGACAGCATGTCCCGCACGAAGAAGTCCGGTTCGACCGCGCACCGCTCGACCAGCGTCTCCAGGAAGCCGGGGTCGGGGTCCGAGCCGACCGCCAGGGCCGCCTGGAGTCGGACCGACGAGTCGCCGGCGCTCAGGGCGCGGGCCACCCGGGCGTGCTGCGGGGTTCCACTTGTCGTAGGGATCGGGACCACCTCCTGCGCCCAGTGGACACCTTGTCACCGTGTCAAGGTCAAACCCGTGACCGGCGGATCAGGAGACCATCCGGTCCGACGAGGGCCTGCCCGTGCACGGTGAGTGACCGTACCTGACAGCGCGACACCGCACCGGGCCCGCGCTTCAAGGAGCGCAATTCGGACCCGCCCGACACGCTGCCCACGACCTCCCCGTGCCGTCCACGGCGAGCGCCGCGCCTGACGGGTGCGGGGCGCTGCCGCTGACCGACACCACGGTGGCGACCGCGAAGCGGCGTCCGTCCCGTCGCCACGCCGTCAGGTTCTCGACCCGTTCCAGCGCCGCGGCCTCCTCTACAGCAGCTTGTCCCGCGTGATCGGCAGGTCCCGCACCCGTCGGCCGGTGGCGTGGTAGACGGCGTTGCCGATGGCGGCGGGCACGCCGGTGATCGGGGTCTCGCCGAACCCGCGTGCGCCCAAAGCACTGCTGCCGGGGTCGGGGTGGTCGACGAAGTGGCTCTCCACGGCCGGCGCGTCCGCGCACACGGGCACGAGGTAGCCGGACAGGTTCGGGTTGACGACCCGAGCGGTGTGCCGGTCGTAGACGGTGTGCTCCATCAGGGCGTGCCCGATGCCCCACGTCACGCCGCCGAGCACCTGGCCGCGGGCGGTGCGGCGGTTCATCACCCGGCCCATGTCGTGCGCGGTCACCACGCGGGTGACGCGCACCGAACCCAGCCTGGGGTGCACCCGCACCTCGACGAAGACCGCGCCGTAGGAGTGGCCCGGCGTGTTCTGCAGCCTGCCCGTCGTCTCCACCGGTTCGCCGTGCCTGCCGACGACGGCGCGGTAGCTGTCGCGCCGCGCGCGGTCGCGCACGTGGAACAGGTGGCCGTGCGCGGTCACCACCTCGCCCGCCGGGACACCGGCCAGCGGGGACCGCGGGTCGGCCACCGCCATGGCCACCACCGCGTCCCGCGCGGCACGGGCGGCGCGGTCCACCGGTCCGGTGATGCTCGCGATCGTCGCCGAGCCCGCCGATACGCCCGCGTACGGCAGCGCGCTGTCGCCGATCACGGCGGTGACGGCGTCCAGCGGCACACCCAGCGCGTCGGCGACGACCTGGCCGATCACCGTGTACGTGCCGGTGCCGATGTCCTGGGTGGCGATGCGCACCACCGCCCGGCCGTCGGCGCCGATCGTGACCGAGGCGGTGACCGGCGGGTCGGCCGGTGCGGCGGCGAAGGTGTGCGCTTCGGTGGCCATGCCCCAGCCGACGTGCTCGTCGCCGTCCTTGGTGGCGCCGGGCCGCGGTGCGCGCCGGGACCAGCCGAACGCCTCGGCCGCGATCCGGTAGCAGTCGAGCAGGCGCTTGCCCGCGATCGGCGAGCCGGTCTCCTGGTTGACGGCGGTGTGGTTGCGCCGCCGCAGCTCCACCGGGTCCACGCCCACCTGCCAGGCGAGCTCGTCGAGGGCGGTCTCCAGGCCGAAGTGGGCGGTGGTCTCGGGTGAGCGCATGTAGCTGGACGAGGCGAGGTCGAGCGGCACGCCCTCCTGTCTGATGTGGACGTTCGGGCAGTCGTAGAGGGTGCTGGACGAGTCGCTCTCGTTGAAGATCGACTCCTCGGTGCGGGTCAGCTGCGCGGTGGTCGTCTCGACCAGGGCGGTGAGCTTGCCCTGGCGGGTGGCGCCGATCCGCAGGTGCTGGCGGAACTCGGCCCGGTGGCCGGTCAGGGTGAACATCTGGGCGCGGGTGAGCACCAGGCGGACCGGTCGCCGCGCCAGCCGCGCCGCCGCGACGGTGAGGATGGTGTGCGGCCAGACCGGTCCCTTGGCGCCGAAACCACCGCCCAGGAACGGCGCCAGCACGCGGATGCGGTCCGGTGGCAGGCCGAACGCGGTGGCCAGCACCGACCGGGTGAGGTTGACCCCTTGGGCGGTCTCGTGCACCGTCAGGCGGTCGCCGTCCCACCGCGCCGTGGTGGCGTGCGGCTCGATCGGGTTGTGGTGGCGCGTCGGGCTGGAGTAGCGGGCCTCCAGCCGGACCTCCGCCGCCTCCAACGCCGCCGCCGCGTCGCCGCGGGTGATCTCGTTGGGCCGACCCCGGAACGGGAGCGGCAGGTGGGGCGGTTCGGTCGCGTCGTCCATCGACGCCGTCGGCGGTTCGGCGCGGTAGTCGACGCGCACCAGGTTCGCGGCTTCCCGCGCCTGCTCCACGGTCGAGGCCAGGACGATCGCCACGGGTTGGCCGGCGTGGTGCACCGCGGTGCCCTGCAAGGGGATGAACCCCTTGATGTAGGGGAACGTCGGCACGGTCAGGCGAGGCAGGTCGGCGTGCGTGTAGACCGCGACCACGCCGGGGTGCGCCAAGGCCTGTGACGCGTCGATGCGCACCACTTCGCCGCGGGCCACCGTGCTGGTCACCAGGAACCCGTGCAGCGCACCGGGCACCGGGTCGTCCGCCGGGTACCGGGCGGCGCCGGTGACCTTCGCGCGGCCGTCGACGCGCGCCACCGGACGTCCCACCAGTCCGTCGTTCACCGCAGACCTCCCAAGCCGCTGAGCAGCTCCACCAGCGCGCGTTGCACCAGCTCGACCTTGAACCCGTTGTGCGATCGGGGCACGGCGTCGCGCACGAGCGCGCGCCCGGCCCGCTCGATCCCGTCCACCGTCAACGGCGCGCCGCGCAGGACCGCCTCGGTCTCCGGCGACCGCCACGGGGTCGTCGCGATCCCGCCGAACGCCAGCCGCACGTCACGCACCCGGCCGCCGCGCAGCTCCAGGACGGCCGCGATCGAGACGACGGCGAACTCGAACGTGGCGCGGTCACGCAGCTTCAGGTAGCGCGACCGGGCCGCCGCCGAGCCCCGCGGCACCTCGATCGCGGTGATCAGCTCCGCGGGCCGCAGCACCGTGTCGACGTGCGGCGCCTGCCCCGGCCGGAGGTGGAGCCCGCCCACCGGGACCTGTCGCGGACCGTCCGGCCCGAGCAGGTGCACCACCGCGTCGAGGGCGAGCAGGGCGACCGCGAGGTCCGAGGGGTGGGTGGCGATGCAGTGCTCGCTGCCGCCGAGCACGGCGTGGCCGCGATTCCAGCCCTCCAGCGCGGGGCACCCGCTGCCCGGCACGCGCTTGTTGCACGCCGAGGCCGCGTCCCGGAAATAACCGCACCGCGTGCGTTGCAGCAGGTTCCCCCCGATCGTGGCCACGTTGCGCAGCTGCGGGGACGCGGACGCCTCCAGCGCCTCGGCCAGCACGGGGAAGCTCTCGCGGACCGACCGGTGCTCGGCCACCTGCCGCATCCGCGCGAGACCGCCGACGCGCAGGCCGCTCGCGGAGTCGGTGATCGACGCCAGGTCGAGCCTGCCGATGTCGACGAGGTGCTCGTGCCGCTGGGCGCCGTCCCTCATGAGGTTCAGCAGGTCCGTGCCGCCCGCGATGAACGCGGCGCCGGGCGTCTGCCGCGCCACGCGCACCGCCTCCGCCGGGTCCCGGACCGGGATGTAGCCGAACGCCCTCATCGGCGCACCTCCCGAGCCGCGTCGGCGACCGCCGCCACGATGTTCTGGTAGCAGGCGCAGCGGCAGAGGTTGCCGCTCATCCACTCGCGGATCTCCGCCGCCGACCCGGTGTGCCCCTCCCGGATGCACGCGACGGCGGACATGACCTGACCGGACGTGCAGGCACCGCACTGGAAGGCGTCGTGGCGGATGAACGCCTCCTGGACCGGGTGCAGCCGATCGCCGTCGGCCAGTCCTTCGACCGTGGTGATGTCGCTGCCCTGCCTCATCACCGCCAACGTCAGGCACGCCTTGACCCGCTCGCCGTCGACCAGGACCGTGCACGCGCCGCACTCGCCCCGGTCGCACCCCTTCTTCGTGCCGGTCAGCCCCAACCGCTCGCGTAACGCGTCCAGCAGCGTCACCCTCGGCTCCACGGTCAGGACCCGGTCGAGGCCGTTGACCGACAGGGTGATCTCCGCGCTCTCCCCCGGCGCGATCGCGCTCGGCGCGCCGGCGTCGGCGTGCGCTGCGACCGGCCGGAACGCGGTGCTCGCCGCCGTGACCGCGGTGGACTTCAGCACCGTTCGACGTGTGTGCGCCCGTGCGGGGCGAGATGGCTCCGGCACCGCATCCTCCTCGACTCGGAATATAACCGCGCTATAGCGCAGCCTGTAACAGAGTCAGATATACCGGTCCGGGTGTAACGGTGACAACCCCTGCCGTATAGCATCGTTACATGGTCGGATCGACGCGACAGCACATCCTCGACGTGACCGCGGACCTGCTCCGGGACGTCGGCATCGAGGCCGTGTCCGTCCGCGACGTGTGCCAGGCCGCCGGGATCACCGCGCCGACGCTGTACCACCACTTCGGAGACAAGCGAGGACTGCTCGAAGCCGTCGCGGCGGAGGGCTTCGCCCGCTACCTGGCCGAGAAGCACGGCCGCGGGCCGTCCGAGGACCCGTTCGACGACCTGAGGGCCGGGTGGGACGGCCACGTCCGGTTCGGCCTGACGAACCCGGCGTTCTACGTGCTGATGTACGGCGGCACCAGGTCGCGCGAGCACCCCTCGGCACGGGAAGGGTTGCGGGTCCTGCACGGCATGCTGGTCCGCCTCGCCGAACGGGGTCGGCTGCTGGTCACGCCCGACGAAGCCGTGCCCACCATCCACTCCGCGTGCGTCGGCACGACGTTGACGCTCGTCACCGACCCGGACGCACCGGCCCACGCCGACCTGTCCGAGCGGGTCCGTGACGCCGTGTTCGCCGCCGTCGTCAAGCCGGAACACCCGGCCGGACCGGGGACAGAGGCCCTGCCCGATACGGCACGGGCGCTGCTGGCGACCCTGGGCGCCCACCGCGACCCGCTCCTGTCACCGGGCGAACGACTGCTGCTGACCGAACTGCTCACCCGCCTGGCCTCCACGTCACCAGACCGCGGCCCGTCCGACTGAACCCGCGCGGGAACGCCGTGCCGAGAACCCGCGGAGCCGGCCCGAGTCGCGCCACGCCGGTTTCACGCGCGGCGGTGGAAGATCACTGATCTTCGAACGCCGCCGTGGTGACGCTGGGGGACCGATGAGTGCTGCACTTCCCGACGGCCGGGCCGCCCGGGCCGTCGCGGTGCTGAGCCGGGTGTGCGCACGGCACCGGTTCGTCGTGATCGGCGCCTGGGTTCTGCTGGTGCTGGCGCTGGTGACGGCCTCGCGGGTGATCGGCACGCCGACGGACAACGACGTGAGCCTGCCGGGCACCGACGCCCAGCTCGTGCGGGACCTGACCGCGTCGCCGGAAGCCCCGCTCACCTCCGGCACCGTGATCCTGGTGGCCGAGGACGGACGGCTGGACGACGAGGTCCGCTCCGGCGTGCTGGCGGACACGGCGGCCTCCCTGCGACGAGCCGAGCACGTGACGACGGTGGAACCACCCTCGACGCGGGACGGGTCGCTGTCCGCGGACGGCCGGACCGGCTGGTTCACGGTCGGCCTGGACGTCCGCCGGGCGGAGCTCACCAAGCCCGTGGCACAGGTCGTCACGGACGCCGCCCGGCCCGCCGCCGACGCCGGCCTGCGGGTGCTGCCCGGCGGGGCGCTCGCCCAGGTCCTCGACGGCTCGGGCAGCACCGGCGGGGAGTATTTCGGCCTGCTCCTGGCCGCCGTCATCCTCTTCCTCGCGCTCGGCGGCCTCGTCGGCGCGGTGCTCCCGCTGCTGACCTCGGCGCTCTCGGTGCTCGTGACGCTGGAGGTCGTGGGGCTCGCCGGGAACCTGACCTCGATGCCGGCGGTGGCGACGACCCTGGCGCTCATGGTCGGCCTCGGCGTGGGCATCGACTACTCGCTGTTCCTGCTCAACCGCTTCCGCGCGCTCACGCGGTCGGGCCTCACGGTGCCGGAGGCCGTCGAACGCGCCGCCGCCGACTCCGGCACGGCGGTGGTCGTCGCCGGGGTGACGGTCGCCCTCGCGCTCGCGGGACTCGTCCTCACCGACGTACCGCTGCTGCGGACGCTCGCCTGGACGTGCGGGGTCGCGGTCCTGGTCGCCGTGCTCGCCGCGCTCACCCTGCTCCCCGCGCTCACGTCGCTGGCCGGCCGCCGGCTCGCCCGCGGCGGGAGGCTGCACCACCGGCTGGTTCGCCGCACCGGCCCCGGTGGTCGTTGGGCACGCCTGGCCGACCGGGTCACCCGCCGGCCCTGGCTGGCCGGCGGGTCCGCGCTCGTGCTGCTGGCCTTGCTGGCCGCGCCGGCGACCGACCTGCGACTCGGCCAGCTGGACGCCGGGTCCTCGCCGACGTCCACCGCCGTCCGCCAGGCGAACGACGCCATCTCGGCGGCCTTCGGACCGGGCACGGGCACGCCGCTCACCGTGCTCGGCCGACTGCGAACGCCGGTCGCCGACGCCGGGGACGCCCGCCTCGCCGACCTCGTGGCGATGGTGCGGGCCCAGCCCGGGGTGGCTGCCGCCGGTCCGGCGACGCCGTCCGCGGACGGACGGGTCGTCACGGTCCAGGTGATCCCGTCTACGTCGGGCGGCGACCCGGCGACGGCGGACCTCGTGCACCGCCTGCGGAGCCAGTCCGTGCCGGGCATGACCGTGCACGTCGGCGGCGGCGTCGCCGCCCGGGCGGACCTCGCCGAACGGGTAACCGACAAGCTGCCGCTGGTCATCGGGGTCGTGCTGCTGCTGTCGGTCGCGGTCCTGCTGCTCGCCTTCCGGGCGCCGCTGCTCGCCCTCAAGGCCGCCGTGATGGATCTGATCTCCATCGGCGCGGCCTACGGCGTGCTGACGGCGGTGTTCACCTGGGGGTGGGGCGTGACGTGGCTCGGGCTCTCCGGCCCGGTGCCCATCCCGAGCTTCGTGCCGCTCATGCTCTTCGCCCTGCTGTTCGGCCTGTCGATGGACTACGAGGTGTTCCTGCTCAGCGACGTCCAACCGCGCTTCCGGCTGACCGGGGAGAACCTGCGATCGGTCCGCGAGGGCCTGGTCGGCACCGGTGGCATGATCACCGCGGCGGCGGCGATCATGGTCGGCGTCTTCCTCGCGTTCGTGCCCAACGACGACCCGACGATCAAGATGTTCGGCGTCGGCATGGCGGTCGCGATCGTCGTGGACGCGACCGTCGTCCGCTGCCTGCTCGTCCCGGCCACGATGGCGATGCTGGGCGACCTCACCTGGTGGACGCCGGGCCGCAAGCGGGTGCGCGCCCCCGAGCCCGCCCGATGAATTTCCGGCCGGGTGTATCCCACGCCCTCCGCGCCGCTCTTCTCTGGTGTCGGGTGGTTCCCGGTTGGGGAGCCGGACCACCCGCACAGGGGGGATAGCGCGCCACCCGCCCTTCGGGGCGGGTGAGCCGCGCGATCGGTTGCCGGGGGGCAATTCTCATGACCGAACTGATCAGCACGTCCGTGCCCGCGGCCGAGGAGCCGACGTTCGGGCTCACCAAGTTCCTCGACCCGCTGCGGGTGCCGCCGGTGATCCGGCCGCACTCGTGGTGGCACCAGGACTCGCTCACCGTGACCATGGTCCGCACGGCCGTGCGCCTGCACTCGCAGCTGCCGCCCACCGCCTTGTGGACCTACGACGGGCACTTCCCGGGCCCCACCATCGAGGTGCGCGGCGGCCGGCGGCTGCGGGTGTCCTGGACCAACGAGATCGACGGGACGATCCCGCTGGTCGCGGTGCGGGCACCGCTCGCGTCCACGCCGCAGGACAGCCCGGGCTTCCGCGCACCGGACGGCTCGCTGCCCGAGGGGGTGGCGTTGGTGGACGGCGTGTCCGACCTGCCGTCGTGGGCGGTGGTGCACCTGCACGGCGCCCTCACCGGCGGCGGCAACGACGGGTGGGCGCACAACGCGGTGCTCAAGGAGGCTTCGCAGCTCACCGAGTACCCGAACCGGCAGCAGGCCACCACGCTCTGGTACCACGACCACGCCATGGCGATCACCCGCTTCACCGTGCACGCGGGCCTGGTGGGCATGTACCTCATCCGCGACGAGGAGGAGGACGCGCTCGGCCTGCCCTCGGGTGAGCACGAGGTGCCGCTGGTGATCGCCGACCGCAACCTCGACACCGACTCCACGGGCGCGCTCACCGGGCAGTTGCTCTACAAGGTGCCCTACGTGACGACGCCGGCGGGCCAGGTGCTGCACCTGCCGTTCACCGGACCGTTCACCGTGGTCAACGGGGTGATCTGGCCGCACCTGGACGTGGAGGCCCGCTGGTACCGGTTGCGCCTGGTGAACGCCTCCAACGCGCGCACCTGGCAGCTGCGCCTGGTCGACGACGAGACCGGCGAGCCGCTGGACGACGCCGTGCGCCAGATCGGCACGGACGGTGGTCTGCTGCCCGCGCCCGCCGCGCTGCCGGAGGGCGGGCTGGTGTTCGCCCCCGCCGAGCGCGCCGACCTGCTGGTCGACTTCTCGCGGCTGCGCGGCAGGCGGGTGCGGCTGACCAACGTCCACCCGACGGCGGCGCCGGAGCCGTCCGTCATGCAGTTCCGGGTGGAGGACCGCGACCGGCACGACCGCTTCCGGCTGCCGGCGAAGCTGTCGACCTCCTACGTGCGGCTGCACCACGGCACCACGGTCCCCGAGGACCACGACCACGTCTTCGTCGGACTGGTGCCGCCCGGCACGGCGGGCGAGGGCCACCCGCAGCTGTGGGAACTGCACGAGATCACCGACCCTGGCCAGGCGCCCGCCGAACCGCCCGCGGCCGGGATCATCCAGCTCACCGATCCCGACACCGGGCGGGTGCGCACGTTCGAGCGGGTCGCGAGCCTGTTCGACGACACCACGAGCGTGTTCATCGACCACGGCCGCTGGGCGGTGTGGAACTTCATCCACCTGGGCGGGCCCCCGCACCCGATGCACGTCCACCTGAGCCAGTTCCAGGCCCTCACCCGCGCCGAGTACCCGAGGGACGAGGTGACCGGCACCGTCACGGGCTTCGACGTGGCCGTCGGCGGCACCACCGCGCCGCTGCCCGCGCCCGGTCCGGGCCGGCCGCTCGACCCGCGCGACGAGGGCTGGAAGGACACCTACCTGGTGGCGCCCGGCGAGTGGCTGACCATCGCGGGCCGGTTCGCCGGCGCGACGGGCAACTTCATGTACCACTGCCACATCCTGGACCACGAGGACGAGGGCATGATGCGGCCCTTCGTGGTCATGCCCGCCGAGGCGGCGCGCTTCCACATCCACCGCTTCGGCGGCGGCCACCACCACGGCGAAGCGGCCGGCGATACCCGCAGCCACGGGGGCAACGCGCCCTGAACCCCGCGGCTCGTCGGGGCCGCCCCGGGGTCGTGACCCGACTCCGGGGCGGTCGTCGTGCCGGCGGACCGCGGGCACGGGCGTGGCGGCGCAGGCGTGGGCCGAGGAACCCACGGCCCCTTGACACCCGGATGGTCTTGCTCGGACACTAGGACCGGGCCCGCGATGTTAGCGCAAACATCCGCCTGCACCGCCCCTTACGCGGCAGGTGTCGTCGAACCTGTCCACACCCCAAGGCATCCGCCTGTACGGACCTGATCCGCACCGCAACCCTGCCGTGTTAGCGCTAACGCCAATCCGCCGCGATCAGGTATCCCCCACCTCCGGCACTGGGAGTTGACCATGCGTCGTCGAACACGCACCTGCGTGGTGCTGTCCTGCCTCATCGCCACGACGATGGCCGTGCCGCTACCGGCGTCCGCGGACGTGCTGCCGACCGGGGCGCGCTCGCTCGAGTCGGTGAACTTCCCCGGCCGCTACGTCCGCCACCAGGACTACCTCGGCCGGCTGGACCCCGTGACCTCGGGCAGCACGGCGCAGACCAAGCTGGACGCGACTTTCACCGTCGTCAACGGCCTGGCCTCACCGTCGTGCTACTCCTTCCAGGCCAAGAACGGCTCGTTCCTGCGGCACCTGGACTGGCGGGTGCGGCTGGAGGCGAACACCGGCGACGCGCGCTTCCGCGAGGACGCGACGTTCTGCGCGGTGGCCGGGTCGACGGCCGGTTCGGTGTCGCTGACGGCGTTCAGCCACCCGGACCGCAGGATTCGGCACCGCAACTACGAGTTGTGGCTGGACGCCTACCAGGACACGGCGCAGTTCCGCGCGGACAGCTCGTTCCGCCTCACCGCGCCGTGGAGCCCGAAGACCACCAAGGGGCCGGTCGTCCCGGGCCTCTTCGCCGACCCGCACATCACGAACTTCAACGGCCGCTACTACCTCTACCCCACCACCGACGGCTACGCGGGCTGGGCCGGCACCTACTACAAGGCGTTCTCCTCCACCGACCTGGTGAACTGGACCGACCACGGCGTGATCCTCGACCACGGGCCGGACGTGTCGTGGGCCGACAACTCCGCCTGGGCGCCCGCCGTCATCGCCAAGAACGGCCGGTACTACCTGTACTTCAGCGGCGGGGCGGCGTCCGGCGACACGGGCAAGCAGCTCGGCGTGGCGGTGTCGGACTCCCCCACCGGTCCCTTCCGCGACGCCCTCGGCAGGCCGCTGATCCGCGCGGGCGCGTACTCGGGGCAGGCCATCGACCCCATGGTGTTCACCGACGACGACGGGCAGTCGTACCTGTACTGGGGCAACGGGACCGCCTACGTCGTCCCGCTCAACGCCGACATGATTTCCTTCGACCCGGCCAAGGTCCGCGACATCACCCCGAACGGTTACCGCGAGGCGTCGTTCGTGTTCAAGCGCAACGGCACCTACTACTTCATGTGGTCGGAGAACGACACCCGCAGCGAGGACTACCGGGTCGCCTACGCCACCGGGACGTCACCGCTCGGCCCGTGGACCAAGCGCGGCGTCGTGCTGCAGAAGCGCTTGGAGCTCGGCATCAAGGGACCCGGTCACCACTCCGTGGTCAAGGCGCCCGGCAGCGACACCTGGCACGTCGCCTACCACCGCTTCGCCGTGCCCGCCGGCAACGGCACCAACCGCGAGACCACCGTGGACCGCATGACGTTCAACGCGGACGGCACCATCACCCAGATCGTCCCCACCCTGTGAGCCGAGGAGATCAGGGGGCG
>NZ_JAJHUO010000029.1 GCF_020859565.1 Saccharothrix luteola
TCATAGTGTTTCGGTGGTCATAGCGGTTGGGGAACACCCGGTCCCATTCCGAACCCGGTAGTTAAGCCTTCCAGCGCCGATGGTACTGCACTCGTGAGGGTGTGGGAGAGTAGGACGCCGCCGAACAATCATTCCCTCAAGGGGGCGCTCATCTCGAGCGCCCCCTTGAGGCGTTTCAGCGTTCCCCGGCGATGATCGCGCCGATCTCGTCGATCGCGGGATGGCCCTGTTCGAGCGGTGCGCTGTGCGGGTTGGGACGGACGCCGTCGGCCCCCACCCAGTCCGGCGGTGAGTCGAACACCCGGGCCCCGAAGTCCGGGTTGGCGGGGTCACGGCCGTGGAACGGGTCGTGCGACGGTGGCCGATTCTCGAAGATGTTCGGGTTCTCCTCCGGGAACTCCGGGTTGGCGAGGCCGATCAGGTCGCCCGGAGCGGTCGTGGCGTGCACGTGCTGACCGGCTTGGGAGGGGTCGATCCCGTCCAGCCTGAGTTCGCTGACGTGCTGGGTGCCCGCGCCGGGGCTCGACACGAGGATCACGTCGTCGGCGTTGAGACCGTGGTCGCGAGCGGTCTGCCCGACCACGGTCGTGCCGTAGCTGTGGCCCACGACGGTGAGGTGCGCCCGTTCCCCGGTGTCCGTCGCACGCAGGCCGTCCTGGAACCGGTCGAGTGCCTGCTCGGCGTTGTCGGCGTAGATCGGGCTCGCCGCGGCGGGGAAGATGTTGTCGGGTGCGTCGTAGCCGACCCAAGCGATCACGGCGGTCCCTTCGCCGGCCGAAAGGGCCATCCGCCTCGCCCGGTCGATGTCGCCGCCGACCTGGTCGAGTTCGGCCAGGGTGCCGGGCACGTAGGTCGCGATGTTGCGCGCCGTGTCCGGGTTGCCGTACGACACGATGATCTTGCCGTCGGCGGCGGTGTCGAGGCCGAGCAGGTAGTACCGGTTGGCCTTGTTCTCGGGGTCGGCACCGGCGAGGTCGCCGCCTGGCCGGAAGCGCTCCAGCGTGGCGATCTGGTCGTTCAGCTGGGTGAGGCGTTCGTGTTCCTGCTCCCACAGGCCCGGGTTGCGGTTGAGCTCGTCCGCGAGCCGGTCGCGTTCGGCGCGCAGCGCGGTGATCTCCCGGTCGAGCACGGCGCGGTTGGCCTGGTCGCGGATCTCGGCGGGGATGCCGTCGAGGTTGCGGACCAGGTCGGGGTTGTTCCGCACGACCTCGTCGCGCTCGCCCTGGCCCAGGGACAGCCACCAGGTGTGGACCTCCTGCGGGGTCGCGCCCGGCGGCGGGCCGGGCGTCTGGCCGACCGGCGGGCCACCGGTGATCCGCCCGGCGGCCTCGGCGACCAGCTTGGTGGCCTCGGCCGCGAGCTGTTGGGCGAACGCGTTGCGCTGGAGGTCTTCCCCGATGCCGGTGATGTCCGCGTACCGCTCGGCGTTGGCGTCGAGGAGCTTGACGATCGCGTCCTTGGCGGTGGCGACCTCGGTGCCGAAGATTTCGGCGCGTCGGGCGAGCTCGGCCATGTCGGCGGCGGTCGTGCCGGCTCGCTGGAGGTGGTGCCGGACCATGCCGGTGAACACCGCGCCCGCCGCGTCGGGCCAGTCGGCGTTCACGGAGTTCAGGCTGTGCTCGGCCGCCTTGCCGTACTCGGCGCCGGTGCGCCGCCAGCTGTCGGCCAGCGCGTGCGCGGTCTCCTCGTTCGACAGGGGCCAGGTGGCGCCCATGGCCTTCGCGCGCGCCCACAGCTCGGCGGTCGGTTCGGGGATGGCCACCTCAGCCACCACCCGGGAACGCGCCCCTGGAGCGCACGTCGGCGGCGAGGTAGTCGATGACGGCGTCGTGACCGACCCGGCCGTCGGTCAGCAGCAGCTCCGGCACGAGGTCCGCGACCTGGCGCACCTTGGCGGCGTCGGCGTCGTAGACGGCGCGGAACGCCTGCCCCAACGGGTCCGCGCCGATGCCCGCCTCGCCCGCAACCAGTCCGGACTGCCCGTCCCGCCAGGTGGCGGCCAGCGTCTCGCCGGTGCCGGTGAGGCGGTGCAGCGCGGGCTCTATGCCGTCCACCTGCATGTGTGCGAATCCACCCATGGCGCCCAAGGTGGCGCAACGCGTCCGGGCGCGGCGGGCCGTGACCGCTACCGGTCACGCGCCGAGCCGCGTGGGTGCGACTATTTTTCGACCATGCACCATGAGCCCGACCCCCGAACGCGGCGCCGCTCCGGCGGGAACTCCGCCGCCGTCCAAGCGGACCTGGCCACGAGTCCGTTCCGCATCGACCGCGACCGCGTGGCCAGTTCGCCGTTCTTCGCCCGGCTCGGCGGCGTCACGCAGGTCGTCAGCTCGACCGGGTCGGGCCTGCTGGTGCACAACCGCCTCACGCACAGCCTGAAGGTGGCCCAGGCCGCGCGCGCCATCGCCGAGCGCCTCAACACCCGGCCCGAGATGACGAACCTGCTGGACAAGCTCGGCGGCTGCGACCCGGACGTGGTGGAGGCGGCGTCGCTGGCGCACGACCTGGGGCACCCGCCGTTCGGGCACCTCGGCGAGCAGGTCCTCGACCGGCTGGCCCGGCACCGGTTCGGGTTGTCGGACGGGTTCGAGGGCAACGCCCAGTCGTTCCGCATCGTCACGACGACGGACGTGCGCGGGCCGGCGGCGGTCGGGCTCGACCTGACGGTGGCGGTCCGCGCGGCGATGCTGAAGTACCCGTGGACGCGCCTGTCCTACCCGAAGCCGCACCCGAGGGACCTCCCCGCCCCGCCGCGTGGCGCCGCGGAACCGGCCGATGGGCCGGGCACCGGGTCGAGCAAGTTCTCCGCGTACGTCACCGAGCTGGACGACGTCGAGCAGTCCCGCGCGTTCTACACGGCCAGGGTGGAGCCGTGGCAGCAGACGGTCGAGGCGTCGGTCATGGACACGGCCGACGACATCGCCTACGCCATCCACGACCTGGAGGACTTCCACCGCGTGGGCGTGCTCCAGCACGCCGCCGTCTCGACGGAGCTGAACACCTGGTTGGACCACGCGGTGGAGCTGGCGGGCCTGAGCGCCGCCGACCTCGCCGCCCAGGAACGCCGACCGGGCCGTTCGCTGGAGGCGCTGCGCCGCCGCCTGCACGCCAAGGACTCGTGGGCGGTGCACGACGACGCGTTCGCGCACGCCGTGGCCAAGGTGCGCGCCGAGCTGGTCGACGGCCTGCTGGCGGTCCCGTTCGACGGTTCGGTGGAGGCGGAGCAGGCCGTGGCCGGGTTCTCCGCCCGCTGGACGCGCCGCCTGGTCGACGCGGTCGGCGTCGTCGAGGAGCCCACGACCCGCTCCGGGCACGTGGTGCCGGCCGTGCCGCAGTGGCACGAGGTGCAGGTGCTGAAGTTCGTGCACCGCCGGTTCGTGCTGCTGCGCCCCGACCTGGCGCTGCACCAGCGCGGCCAGGCGCGGCTGCTCACGGCGCTGGTCGAGGCGTTGGAGCAGTGGGTCACCGACCGGCACGAGGCGAACCGGCTGCCGCGCCGGCTGCACGACCTGGTCGAGCTGGCGGGCGAGGAGTACGCGGCGCTGGCGCGTACGGACCCGTCGGTCCTGGTCGGCGCGACGGGGGAGGTGCCGTCCGGTCCGGACGCCGTCCGGGCGCTGGCGCGTGGCCGCGCGGTGGTCGACTTCATCGCCTCGCTCACCGACAACCAGGCGGCGGCGCTGCTCGACGCACTGTCCGGACGAACCGGTCAGCTGTGGACAGATGCTTTTGTACTGTGAAATGTGATGGATCTACCGTCTGAGAAGTAGGCCGAACGGTGGCAGACGGTACTTGTCCGTGCGCAATACGTTGACCCCTCGGCCGGAGACATCCGACCGCAGGCCGCGTGCGTCGGGGGCACGCAAGATCTGGGGGAGACGCCTGTGCGCTCACCGAAACGTCGTTTGCGAAGAAACGCCCTGATCGCGGCGGGTGCCGCGGTGCTGTTGACCTTGGGGGCGGTCTCGCCCGCCTCCGCCGATCCGACCAAGGCGTCCAAGGGCGTCGAGGACAAGACCGCGGCGCAGATCGCCGCGCTGCAGGACATCAAGCGGTCCCTCACCGAAGCCGAGTCCAAAGTGGACAGCGCGCTCGTCGTCGAGCAGCGCCGCCGGTCGAACGCCACCACGTTCAACAAGCTCCCCGCCCTCCAGACCGGTGTGAAGGTCCACAGCGGAAACACCGTCGTGGTGGACATCCGCGCGTTCAAGGTCACCGACGACCTGGTGGCCGCCGTGAAGGCGGCCGGCGGCGCCATCCGCTCGGTCTCCACCGAGGGCCGGACGGTCCGCGCCCAGCTGCCGCTCGGCTCGCTGACCAAGCTGTCCGCCCGCGGCGACGTCCGCCGCGTCGAGACCGCGGTGGAGTACAAGACTTTCAACCAGCGGGACCGCAAGGCCGACCCGGCCCCCTCGAAGGAGGACAAGGCCAGGGAGATCGAGGCCCGCACCCGTGAGGCCCTGATCGCGCCGCAGGCGATCCGGACCGGCGAGGGCGACCGGGCGCACGCCGCCGACACCGCCCGGGACGACTTCCGCGTCACCGGCACCGGCGTGAAGCTGTGCGCGCTGTCCGACGGCGTCGACTCGCTGAGGCTCTCGCAGACCGCCGGCGAGCTGCCCGCCGCCGTCGAGGTCCTGGCCGGCCAGGAGGGCACGGGCAACGAGGGCACCGCGATGCTGGAGATCCTCCACGACATCGCGCCGAACGCGAGCCTCGGCTTCGCCACGGCCGTCAACGGCGACGCGAGCTTCGCCGACAACATCCGCGCCCTGCGCTTCCAGCTGGGCTGCGACGTCATCGTCGACGACATCCTCTACTTCAACGAGTCGCCGTTCCAGGACGGCGTGATCGCGCAGGCCGTGGACGCGGTCACCGCCGACGGCGCGCTGTTCTTCTCCTCCGCCGGCAACGAGGGCAACGTCGCCGACGGCACCTCGGGCCACTGGGAGGGCCAGTTCGTCGACTCCGGCGTCGGCGTCGGCAAGTTCGCCGGCACCGCGCACGACTTCAACCCCTCTCCCGACGCCAAGCAGGTGTTCAACCCGCTGTCGGACAGCTCGGCCAACGTGCCCGTGACGCTGTTCTGGTCCGACCCGCTGACCTCGTCGTTCAACGACTACGACCTGTACCTGGCGAACTCGCAGGGCAACGTGGTCGCGTTCAGCCAGGGCGTGCAGGACGGCAGCCAGGACCCGTACGAGCGGCTCAACACGCCGGCGTCCGCGTTCGGCCTGCGGCTGGCCGTGGTCAAGTTCCGCGGTGAGGACAAGTACCTGGCGCTGACCGCGCTGGGCGGTCGCTTCAAGGACTCCTCCGACGGGCTCAAGAAGTTCGCCACGCCCGGCGTGACCCGCGGCCACTCCGCGGCCAAGGGCGCGATCAGCGTGGCGGCGGCGCCGGCGAACAACCCGCTGCCGTTCGACCTGGAGCCGGGTGACCCGGCCAACCCGCGCGGCCCGTACCCGAACGCGTTCGACGGCACGCAGAAGCCCGAGCGGTTCACCTCGGACGGCCCTCGCCGGGTGTTCTTCGCGCCCGACGGCACCCCGCGCGAGGAGGTCAGGCAGAAGCCCGACCTGACCGCGGCGGACGGCGTGCAGACCAGCGTGTCCGGCTTCAACCCGTTCTTCGGCACGTCGGCGTCCGCGCCGAACGCCGCCGCGATCGCGGGCCTGGTGCTGTCCGGCAACCCCGGCCTGTCGCCCGCCGAGGTGCGCGAGGCGATGACCGCCACCGCGATCGACATCGCCGAAGCGGGCGCGGACAACCGGACCGGCGCGGGCGTCGTGCGCGCCGACCTGGTGCTGGCCTACACCGGCGCCTCGCCGCAGCCGCTGGCGAAGGCGGCGAAGCCGTCCGTGGTCAACGACGCCGACGGCAGCCAGTACCTCAAGCCGGGCACCACGGCCACGGTCACCGTGCCGGTGGTCAACTCCGGTGACGGCACGGCCGCGTCGACCAGCCTCGTGCTCACCACGCCCACCGCGGGCGTGACGATCGCGCCGCGGTCGAAGTCCTACGGCAACGTCGAGGTCGGCCAGACGGTCACCAACACGTTCAAGGTGACCGTGCCCGCGTCTATGGGCGTCGGCTCGGCCGTGCGGCTGGACGCCAGGGTGACGTTCGCGGGCTCCACCTCGCCGACCACGAGCGCGTTCACGCTCAACGTCGGCGAACCGTCCCGCGACACGAAGACGTTCGCCTACGCCGGGCCGGTCGTGGCCATCCCGGACAACGACGCCACCGGCGCCTCGGTGGAGATCCCGGTCAGCGGCATCGGCCGCGGCTCCAGGATCGTGTTCTCCGTCGACGGCGACACGTGCAGCTCGACGACGGGTGCGACCACGGTCGGCATCGACCACTCGTTCGTCGGCGACCTGGTCGGCACGCTGACCTCGCCGTCCGGCGCGACGGCGACGTTGTTCCAGCGCAACGGCGCGACCGGCAACAACCTGTGCCAGGTCGTGTTCGACGACACCGCCGCGCAGCCGTTCTCGTCGGTGACCAGCGCGTTGGCGCCGTTCACCGGCACGTGGCGGCCCACCACCCCGCTCGGCGCGCTGCTGGCCGAGCCGGTGGACGGCACGTGGACGTTCAAGGTCGCGGACGGCGCCTCGTCCGACCGCGGCTCGATCCGCTCGGTCTCGTTGAAGATCAACGGTTACGTCTAGGGTTCACCCGAGTGTGAGAAGGGCCCCGGGAGCACGCTCCCGGGGCCCTTCTGTTCACGTGTTACTTCGGCCACTCCCAGCGGATGCCGAACACGCCGGGCCCGAAACCGAGCGCCACGGCGTGCACGCCACCCGCCGCGTCCAGGGCCAGGTTGCGACGCCGGGACGGGGTGTCGTCGCCGGCGGGCACGCTGAACTGCTGGCAGCGGGCGGGCAGGTTCGACTGGTCGAACCGCACCTCGATCACGTACTCGCGCACCGGCAGCCGGAACTTGCGGGCGAACGTGTTGTTGCCCGCCGGGTAGTGACCCTCGGCGAACAGCAGCTCGTACTCCATGATGATGGTCTCGCCCCTGGTCAGGGGTCGGTCGAACATCATCTCCGCGGCCATGATGTTGGCCTCGGTGTCCTCGACCACGCGGCCGAGGTGGCAGTTGCGCAGGTTCACCACCTGCGGCAGGACGTTGGCCTGCTCGGTCTCGAACACCAGCGCCCACCGGTCCGGGCCGTCCTGCTCGGCGCGCAGGATCTGGCGCACCCACACCGAGCGCTGACCGCCGTCCGCGGCGATCTCGATCCGGTCGTGCTGGCTGATCCGGCCCAGCTTCACGTCCGACGACGTGTCCACCTTCGTGAGCAGGTTCGCCACCCGCTCACGACGCGCCCACAGGGCGTCGATCGGCATCATCGTCGTCGGTCGGGACCGCCTGCCACGCGGGCGCGGCGGACCGAGCAGCGCCGACAGGCCGGCCTGCGGCACGCCGAGCACGGTCTCCAGGTGGCGCAGCGCCTCCAGCGACTCGGGTCGCTCGGGTCGGCGCCGGCCGGACTGCCAGTAGCTCAGCGTCGCGACGCTGATGGTGACCCCGCGCAGCGCGAGCCGGTGCTGGATGCGGTCGAGGCTCAGCCTGCTCGCTTTGATCGCGGCTCTCAGCGCCTCGGGGAACGGTCCCGTGGTGAGAAGCTGCGCAAGACTGCCGTGGCCCGTCGAGTCGAGTTCGTCGACGGACAGGTTGGGTCGACCGGCAGCGTTGGTCATTGTGACTCCCCGCTGTCATGAGATCACGCCCCAGTGACCCTACCCGCCAACGCAGGGCGTTGGTGCCTTCCAGGTGGAGTCATTGATTGGGCCGTACGGGTTACGAGTTCACTGGGATGGGCATCGTTCTGTCAAGTGGTGAACATCCGTGCTCTTCCCTTTGTAAACCCGCCGGTAACATTGTGCAACGGCGGCTTCGGGGTCGTGGCGTCGGCCCCTTCGGTACTGCTATGCGACCGGCGCGCGGAGCCTCTCGTCCCACGCCCCAGCGGCCACACGCCGTTGGCGGTCGTTGATCCGTTGGGCCTACTGTGTGCCCGGTGACCGCCGCCCAGGACCTCGTGCCCCTGCCGGAGGACCCGTTGACGGAGGTCGCCGCCGCCGTGCTCGGCGACGGCCACCACGTGGTGCTCGACCTGCTCGACGTCGTGCGCCACCACGGCGGGCCGCTCGTCGACGTGGTCCGCGCGGGCGACGACCTGCTGCCCCGGTTGGCCCACGAGAACGCGCTCGACCAGGCGCTGCTGCTGGCCCGTCAGGCGCTGCGACCCGGCGGCCTGTTCGTCGCCGCCGTGCCCGAGCTGGACAAGCTCGGTCGGCTCCGGCCCACCGCGCCGCCGCCGAAGGTGTCCGGGCGCGGTCCGGAGCGGCAGGTGACCGTGCAGCTGTGGGACTGGGCGGCCGACGGCGAGTCCTACGCCTTGGAGGTCGTGCGGCTGGTGCGCGGCGCGGAGACGTGGGAGGTGGCGAACACCGTGTCGACCCGGCACCGCGTGCTGTCGCCCGAGCAGATCTCCGCCTCGCTGTCCGATGCCGGGTTCGGCGCCGTGCAGCGGCTCTCGCCCGCCGAGTGCGGGCACCCGCTGCCGGTCTGGGTCGCGGTCGCGCCGGCATGAACGACGCGCCGCCGTGACCAAGGTCCGCCCGGTCTCCGGGGGCGGCCGGGCGGTCGAGGTGCCGCCCGAACGCCTGGAGGGGTGGTTCTCGCGGTTCGCCGCGCGGCACGGCGGGGTGGTCTCGACGTCGGTGACGCCTGGTCGTTGCCTGGTCACGGCGGTGGACGGGGCGACGGCCTCGGTGTCGGCCGCGTTCGGTGAGTTCACCCCTCAGGGTGAGTCTGAAGGTCTGGTGCTGGACGCGTTGCTGGCGTACGCGCTCGTGTCGCGCCGGATCGGGCTGCTGCTGGTGCGGCTCGGCGGGCACAGCATCGGGGTGGCTCAGGACGGCGTCGTGGTGGTGTCGACCACGGACAGCCGTCAGGTGCACGGGCGCAACAAGGCGGGCGGGTGGTCGCAGCAGCGGTTCGCGCGGCGTCGGGAGGGGCAGGCGCGGGTCGCGCTCCAGGCGGCGGCGGACGACGCGGTGAGGGTGTTGGCACCTCGGCTCGGTGAGTTGGACGCGGTCGTGCTCTGTGGTGACCGTCAGGCGTTGGAGGCCCTTCGGGGTGACCCTCGGCTGGGCGAGGTGTTCGCGTTGGCGTCGCCGCGCGTGTTGGATGTGCCGGAGCCTCGGCGGGCGGTGCTGGACGAGGCCGCCGTGCGGGCGCGGGCGGTGGAGGTAGTAGTCCGGGAAAGTCCACAGAACTCGTGACAACCCCGGCCGCACCCGACCGCATTGATAAGGGTGAGGGGGCGCCGAACCGCGGTGGCCTCACGAACCCGAGGAGCAGTCTTGCTGCGCAAACGACTCGTGCTGGCGGCCGGGGCCGTCGTGCTCGGCGGCATCGCCGTGGCCGGGACCGCGCTGGCGTCCGGCGGTGGCGACGAAGCGCCCGCGTCGACCACGACCAAGCCTCCCGCCACCTCGGTCAGCACGTCTCCGATCGAGACCTCGCCGCCGTCGACCTCGCCGATCGAGACCTCGCCGCAGTCGACGGTCACCCAGCCGCCGATCAGCACCAGCCCCGGGCCGTGGCCGACGACGACCACCCTGCGGCCGGAACCGACCTCGTCCCAGCCGCCGGTGACCACGACCGTGGTGACCACGTCTCCGGGTGCGTCGTTCCCGGTGACGACCACGACGACGAGGCCGCCGCAGCCGACGCCGCTGCCGACCTCGACGGCCACCACGAGGCGCTGACGGCGTGAGCTGGGACGCGGAGTTCACCCACTACTTCGACCGGTGTGCCGACTCGATGCGCTTCACCGCGTTCTTGTTGTGCGGCAACCACCACGAGGCCGAAGACGTGGTGCAGTCCGCGTTCCTCAAGCTCTACCTGGCCGGGCCGAAGCTGGTGCAGCGCGACGGGCTGGACGGCTACCTCCGGCAGATCGTGGTGCGCACGTTCCTGGCCGAGCGCCGCCGGGTGCGGTGGAAACGGGAGAAGCTCACCGACGCGATGCCGGAGGTGCCGGAGGCGGGGGAGTTGAGCGAGGACCGGCTCGTGGTGTGGCAGGCGTTGGGCGCCGTGCCCGCGAAGCAGCGGGCGACGCTCGTGCTGCGGTACTGGCACGACCTGGGGGTGGAGGAGACGGCCGCGGCCCTCGGTTGCTCGGTGGGCACGGTGAAGAGCAACACGAGCCGCGGTCTCAAGGCGTTGAGGCAGAGGCTGGGACCGGAGTTCGGCGAGTTGTGGCAGGAGGTGTCGCGGGGTGCTTGAGGACGAGCTGAGAAAGACGTTCGAACAACTGAACATCAAGCCGCAGCCACGGACGTTCGGGGCGGTGGACATCGTCCACCGCGGCACCGCCGTCAAACGCCGTCGGCGCACCTACGCCGTGGCCGCGACCGGCACCGGTACCGCCGTGGTCGCGGTGGTGGTCGCCTTCGCCCTGAACCAGCCCCCGAGCCAGGACGAGAACAGCCCGGCGGGCCCGCCGATCCCCACCACGAGCAGCCCGACCCAGCCCAGCCCCACGACCACGGACGTCGGCCCTTCGTCATCGGAGCCCCCGGCGTCCACCACTCCCAACACCACCTCGACCAGACCCGGTTCCACCGTCACCACGACCAGCCCCGGCTCCACCGGGACGACGACGTCCCCGACCACGACGACCACGAGAACCACGAGCCCCGGCACCACGGCCCAATCCACCGGCACCGAACCCCTGCGAACCACCCGCTGACCAATTCCCACGACCTACCGCCGACCCCACCCGCCGTGCACCACCCGGTCGCCAAGCCGCACCGTCCGCCGGGACCGTCCGCCGGGACCGCCCGCCGGGGCTGCCCGCCCGGACTGCGCGGCCGTCGAGCCGCACCACTGCCGCCCCTGTTGCCGAGCCGCGTGGCCCGCCGCCTCCTGCCTCGACCACACCTGCCCGGCATCGCCGCCCGCCTCACGCGGTGGTCTCACCACCCACCGACACCAACGGCAGGGCTCGTCCGGCCTGAGCCCCGCCGTCATCCGCCTTCGACCAGTCGACCGACCGACCCGCCGACCCGCCGACCTACGCCAACGTGCCGGTGGCGAGCAGGCCGCCGTCCACGCGCACGGTCTCCCCGGTGATCCACTCGGCCGCGTCCGAAGCCAGGAACGCGACCAGCCGCGCGACGTCCTCCGGCGTCCCGAGCCGCTTCATCGGGTATCCGGCCACCGCCTCCTCCTCGCGTCCCGTGTACAGGGCCTCGGCGAACCGGGTCTTCACCACCGCCGGCGCGACCGCGTTCACCCGCACCTTCGGCCCCAGCTGCCACGCCAGCTCCTCCGTCAACCGGATCAGCGCCGCCTTGCTCGCCCCGTACGCCCCGATCACCCCGGTCGACCGGATCCCGCCCACCGACGCGATGTTCACCACCGCGCCGCCGTGCTCCTGCATCCACGCCTTCCACGCCAGCTGCACGAACCCGAGGGCGGCGACCACGTTGACGTCGAAGATCTTCCGCACCGCGTCGAGGTCCGCGTCCATCAGAGCGCCGAACACGGGGTTGATGCCGGTGTTGTTCACGAGCACGTCCAGCCGCCCGAACCGCTCCAAGGTCGACTCGACGGCCTCCGCGCGGTCCTCGGGGTTGCCCGCGTTCCCCGGCACCGCCAGCACGCGATCGGGTGACACGCCTGCCGCGGTCGCCAGCGACTCGGCCGCCGCCGTGACCGCCTCCGCCTTGCGCGACGTGATCGCCACCGACGCGCCGCGCGTCAGCAGCTCCAGCGCGATGCCGTGCCCGATACCCCGACTGGCGCCCGTGACCAGGGCCGCCCTGCCCGTGAAGTCCGAAGTCATACCGGGCAATGTATGCCGGTGGACACACACTGCGAATCCAGTGGCGCCCACCCCGTAGACTGGGTGTCGTGGTCATCCTGATCGAGTAGGTCCCGCGCCAGCCGCGCCGTTGACCTCGCCTGACCACACACCCGGAGTAGAACTTGATCACCGCAACCGATCTCGAGTTGCGCGCGGGCTCGCGCATCCTGTTGTCCGACGCCACCCTTCGCGTCCAGGCGGGCGACCGCATCGGCCTCGTCGGCCGCAACGGCGCGGGCAAGACCACGTCGCTGCGCGTCCTCGCGGGCGAGGGCCAGCCGTACGCGGGTGAGATCCGCCGCACCGGCGAGCTCGGCTACCTGCCGCAGGACCCGCGCGAGGGCGACCTGTCGGTCATCGCGAAGGACCGCGTGCTGTCCGCGCGGGGCCTGGACCAGCTGCTCCGCGACATGGAGAAGATGCAGTCGACGATGGCGGAGCTGGTCGACGACGCCGAGCTGCAGGCCGCTGTGCGCAAGTACGGCCGCCTCGAAGAGCGGTTCGCGGCCCTCGGCGGGTACGCGGCCGAGAGCGAAGCCGCCCGCATCTGCGCCAACCTCGGCCTGGCCGACCGCGTGCTCGCCCAGCCGCTGCGCACGCTGTCCGGCGGTCAACGCCGCCGCGTCGAGCTGGCCCGCATCCTGTTCGCCGCCTCCGAGGGCGGTGTCGGCACGAAGTCCAGCACGATCCTGCTCATCGACGAGCCGACGAACCACCTCGACGCCGACTCGATCGCGTGGCTGCGCGGGTTCCTCAAGTCGCACGAAGGCGGCCTGGTCGTGATCAGCCACGACGTCGAGCTGCTCGACGACGTGGTCAACAAGGTGTGGTTCCTCGACGCGACGCGCGGCGAGGTCGACATCTACAACATGGGCTGGAAGAAGTACCTCGAAGCGCGCGCCGCCGACGAGAAGCGCCGCCGGCGCGAGCGCGCCAACGCGGAGAAGAAGGCCGGCGCGCTCATGGCGCAGGCCGACAAGATGCGCGCGAAGGCCACCAAGGCGGTCGCCGCGCAGAACATGGCCCGTCGCGCCGAGAAGCTCCTGTCCGGCCTGGAGGACACCCGCCAGGCGGACAAGGTCGCGAAGATCCGCTTCCCGCAGCCGGCCACGTGCGGCCGGACGCCGTTGACCGCGGAGGGCCTGAGCAAGTCGTACGGCTCGCTGGAGGTCTTCAGCGGTGTCGACCTGGCCATCGACCGCGGTTCACGCGTGGTCATCCTCGGGCTGAACGGCGCGGGCAAGACCACGTTGCTGCGGCTGATCGGCTCGATGGAACGCCCGGACAGCGGCGAGGTGATCGCCGGCCACGGCCTCAAGCTCGGGTACTTCGCCCAGGAGCACGAGACGCTCGACCACGAGGCCACGGTGTGGCAGAACATCCGCCACGCCGCGCCGGACACCCCGGAGCAGCAGCTGCGCTCGCTGCTGGGCACGTTCCTGTTCACCGGTGAGCAGCTCGACCAGCCCGCCGGCACGCTGTCGGGCGGCGAGAAGACCCGGTTGGCGCTGGCCGGCCTGGTGTCGAGCGCGGCGAACGTGCTGCTGCTCGACGAGCCGACCAACAACCTCGACCCGGCCAGCCGCGAGCAGGTGCTCGACGCGCTGCGGCGGTACGAGGGCGCGGTCGTCCTGGTCACGCACGACCCCGGCGCGGTGGAGGCCCTTGAGCCCGAGCGGGTGATCCTGCTGCCCGACGGCACCGAGGATCACTGGTCCCAGGAGTACCTGGAGCTCGTGCAGTTGGCCTGAGGCAACGGGTTTCGCCTCTCTCACCCGAACGTGAGCACTGATCGACTCTGCGTGATCAGACGACCGCTCGCAGATCATTTCGCTTGATCACCTGGCGTTCTTGGTCTTCGTGTTCGATCATTGCGACGACAGGGGCTTTCGAAGGCCCGACCTGCTGTCTACGGAAGGCGGGACAAGGTGGCTGACCTGAAGAAGGGCGCCCGGATCACCGGCGCCACGCGGGACAAGCTGGCCGCTGACCTGAAGAAGAAGTACGAAAAGGGCGCGAGCATCCGGGCGTTGGCCGAGTCCACCGGGCGCTCCTACGGCTTCGTGCACCGGGTGCTCAGCGAGTCCGGTGTGCAGCTTCGCGGTCGCGGTGGCGCCACCCGCACGAAGAAGAAGTAAGCTACCCTCCGGTAACACATGGCGTCGGGGAGAGACGGCGTCTGACGAAACCCGGAGGTTCACGCATGTCGGCACCGACCACCATCGACGCCGACCTGCTGGAACGCGGAGGCGTGCGGCTCGTCGTGGACGGACCGCGCGCGACGATCACGCTCGACCGTCCCGATGTGCTCAACGCACAGACGCCGTCGACCTGGGTGGCGTTGCGGACGATCGGTGAACAGCTGGGCCCGGACGTCCGCGTCGTGGTCGTCCGGGGTTCCGGTCGCGCCTTCTCCGCCGGGCTCGACCGGCGCATGTTCACGGGCGCCCCGGTGGAGGGCGAACCGGGTCTGCCGGAGATCACGCGACGGGGACCCGAAGCAGGCGCCGCGCTGATCGCGGAGTTCCAAGAGGGCTTCCGCTGGCTGCGCGACCCGGCTCGGGTGACGATCGCCGCGGTGCGCGGGCACGCCATCGGCGCGGGCTTCCAGCTCGCCCTGGCGTGCGACTTCCGCGTGGCCGCCGACGACGTCAAGTTCTGCATGGCCGAGACGTCGCTCGGCCTGGTGCCCGACCTGGGCGGCACGCTGCCCCTGGTGCGCCTGGTCGGGTACTCGCGCGCGGCCGAGATCTGCCTGACGGGACGGCGCGTCGGCGCCGAGGAGGCGTTGCGGATCGGTCTCGCGAACGCCGTCGTGCCCGTGGACGGGTTGGACGGTGCGGTCGACGCGTTGGTCGGCCAAGTGCTGCAGCCGATGCCCGGTGCCGTGCGGGAGACGTTGGCGCTGCTGGCGTCGGCGGCGGACGGTGCTTCGGAGGAGGAGCAGCTGCGGGCCGAGCGTGAGGCGCAGCTGCGGCGACTCGCCGAACTGACCGCGCTGATCGGCGGCCAGGGCTGACATGAGGTCGAACACGATCGGGTGAGATCGGGCCGAAAATGTACGGAAACACTGTTCTCGTACATCGGTTGATATGACCGAGCCCCGAACCACCCCGCCTCGCCGCCCCATCCCCCCTCGCCGCCCCATCCCCCCTCGCCGCCCCATCCCGCCTCGCCACTCCACCACCACCGCCACACTCCACCTGCCGCCACACCTCACCCACCTGCCGCCACGCCCCACCCAGCCGCCGCCACACCTCACTCAGCCGCCGTCACGCCCCGCCCGCCGCCACATTCCGGCCCCGCTGCCCGCAGCGCCCGCATGACGGACACCCGCGGCCCCGCCTGGGTCGCAAACGCTTCCCTCGCTTGAGTCCCCGCGCGAACGGGAACGTCGACCGGGCTGGGGGCGTTACCGTCTGTCGTGGACGGATCCTGGGGATTGATGCGCAGCGCGATGCGGGCGTCGGACGCGCCGACGGCGGTGCGGCGCGGGACGTTTCGGCGGGTGTTGGGGTTCGCTGGGCCGCACCGGGCGAAGTTGGTCGTGTTCCTGCTGCTCACGGTCGTCTCGGCGGTGCTCGCGGTCAGCACGCCGGTGTTGGCGGGACGCGTGGTGGACGCGATCGTCGGCGGCCGGGACGTGTCCGTGGTCGTGTGGTTGGCCGTGGTGATCGCCGCAATCGCGGTGGTGGACGCCGCACTCGGGCTGGTCGAGCGGTGGCAGTCGGCGCGGATCGGGGAAGGACTCATCCACGACCTGCGGCGCGCCGTGTACGAGCACGTGCAGCGCATGCCCATCGCGTTCTTCACCCGAACGCGCACCGGCGCGTTGGTCAGCCGGCTGAACAACGACGTGATCGGCGCGCAGCGGGCGTTCACCTCGACGCTCTCCGGCGTGGTCACCAATGTCATCCAACTGGGGCTCTCCCTAGGCGTGATGTTCACCCTTTCGTGGCAGGTGACCGCGCTCGCCCTGGTGTTGCTGCCCGTGTTCGTGATCCCCGCACGGCGCATGGGCAACCGGATGGCGGACCTCCAGCGCGAAGCCTCGACCCTGAACGCGGGCATGACCACCCAGATGACCGAGCGGTTCTCCGCACCGGGCGCGACGCTGGTGAAGCTGTTCGGCCGACCGGAGGCCGAGAGCGCCGAGTTCGGCGAACGGGCCGCGCGCGTCCGCGACATCGGCGTCCGCACGGCGATGGCGACCCGCTGGTTCATGACCGGCCTGACCCTGGTCTCCGCCCTCGCCCAAGCCCTGGTCTACGGCCTCGGCGGCTACCTCGCGCTGACCGGCGAGCTGGCCGCGGGCACCGTCGTCTCGCTCGCGCTCCTGCTGACCCGCCTCTACTCGCCGCTCACCGCCCTCGCCAACGCGCGGGTCGACGTGATGACCGCGCTCGTGTCGTTCGAACGCGTCTTCGAAGTCCTCGACCTCAAGCCGGTGATCGCCGAACCGGACCAACCGCGCCGCGTGCCCGACGGCCCGGTGTCCGTCGAGTTCGACGACGTCCGGTTCGCCTACCCGGCGGCGGACAAGGTCTCACTGGCCTCATTGGAATCAGTGGCCACATTGGACACACGCGGCGGCGACAAGGTGTTGCACGGCATCAGCTTCCGCGCCGAGCCCGGTCAGCTCGTGGCTCTCGTCGGGTCGTCCGGCGCGGGCAAGTCGACCATCGCATCGCTCGTGCCGCGGCTCTACGACACCGACTCCGGCGCGGTCCGGCTGTCCGGGGTGGACGTCCGCGAGCTGGCGTTCGACTCGATCCGCAAGACCGTCGGCGTCGTCACCCAGGACGGTCACCTGTTCCACGACACGATCCGCGCGAACCTGGCCTACCCGCGACCGGAGGCGACCGAGGACGAGCTGTGGGACGCGTTGCGCCGCGCCCGCCTGGACCACCTCGTCGAATCACTGCCCGACGGCCTCGACACCGTGGTGGGCGAGCGCGGCTACCGGCTCTCCGGCGGCGAACGGCAGCGGCTCACCATCGCCCGGCTGCTCCTGGCCCGGCCGCGCGTGGTCATCCTGGACGAGGCGACCGCGCACCTGGACTCCGAGTCGGAGGCCGCGGTGCAGGTCGCGCTGACCGAGGCGTTGCGCGGCCGGACGGCGCTGGTGATCGCGCACCGGCTGTCGACGATCCGCGCGGCCGACCAGATCCTGGTCGTGGAGGCCGGACGCGTGGTGGAACGCGGCACGCACGCCGAACTCCTGGCCGCCGAGGGGCGCTACGCCGAGCTGTACCGCACGCAGTTCGACGAAGCGCCCGCCGCGGACCTGGAGACCGCCGTCTGACCACGCCCCGTGGTGATCACGTGTCGCCTGAACGTGCCGCTAGAGGCCACCGAGGAACGTGCCGGTGGCGGCCACCGCGACCTTGGACGAGCCGCCGTTCACCACCAGCACGGCGAACGCCAGGTCACCCCGGTACCCGATGAACCAGCCGTGCGACCGCGTGCCGTCACCGAACTGGGCGGTGCCGGTCTTGCCGCGCACGGCACCGTAGCCGGCCAGTTCGCGCGCCGTGCCGCTGGTCACGACCTCGGCCATCATCGAGCGCAACGCCCCCGCCACCCCACCGGGCAACGCCGCCGGCGCCTGGCCCTCGGTCGGGATCTCGCGGATCAGCTGCGGCACGGGCGTGCGCCCGTTGGCGACCGTGGCCGCGACCAGCGCCATGCCGAACGGCGTCGCCTGCATCTCGCCCTGGCCGATGCCCGCCTCCACCCTGGCCGGCACGGACTCGGCGGGCGGGATCTTGCCGGTGTTCGTGGTGATGCCCGCGACCGTGAAGTCCGACGCCAGCCCGAAGTACGCGGCGGCCTGGGGCAGCGCCGTCGCGGGCATGCTCGCCGCGAGCTGGCTGAAGCTGGTGTTGCACGACGCCGCGAACGCCCGGTGCAACGGCACCGTGCCCAGCTCGAACGAGTCGTCGTTGGTGATCTGCCGGGTGCCGATGGTCGCCTTGCCCGGGCACGCCACCGGCGTGTCCGCCGTCGCCAGGCCACCGGTCATCGCCGCCGTCGCCGTGACGACCTTGAACGTCGACCCCGGCTCGTAGCGGCCGTAGAGCGCGAGCGGGTCGTTGCCGGTGGCCGCGTTCTGCGCCACCGCCAGGATCTCGCCGGTCGACGGCTGGAGTGCCACCAGCATCGCCTGTTGGCCGCCCACCTGGTCGACCGCGGCCTGCGCGGCGGCCTGCGTCTTCGGGTCCAGCGTGACCGTCATCGACTGCGCGGCCTGCGCCTTCTGCTCCTGCAGCACGGCGACCGCCGTCCCGGCCGCGTCCACGACGGCGACCTGCCACCCCGGCGTGCCCTTCACCGTGCCGACGGCCTGCCGCACCGAGTTCATCACCACGGGTGCGAAGTCAGGCGGCACCGGCCGACCCGTGCGGTCGAACAGCTCGCCGTCCGCGGGCGTCGTGGTGTAGGCCAGGCTCTGGCCCTCGGCGAGCTGCGGGTGCAGCACGGACGGCGACCAGTGCACGCGCCACCGGTCGTCGACCAGTCGCAGCTCGACCTTGGTCGCGTACTTGAGCGGGACGCCGCCCGGCAACGTCCACGTGACGTTGGCGTCCACCTCGGCCGTCGTGACGCCGTCGACGACCTGCGGCAATCGGCCGAGCTGCGCCTGGAACGACGCGCCCGGCATGCCCTGCTGGGTGCGGGCGATCACCGCGCCGGCGACGTCCGCCGCGTCGGTGACCGCCGCCGCCTGTCCCGCCTGGCCGGACGCCATCGCGGTGAAGAACTGCTGGGCGACGACGCCCGGAGCCACTCGTTCGGGTTGCTTCTCGGCCACGGGGTCGTCGCCCGACCACAGCACCAGCACGCCCGCGACGATCGCCGTGACCGCCGCGGCGCCCCCACCTGCCAACACCCAGCGTTTCGTATTCTTGTTCACGAATTCCCCCCTTGGTGCCGGAGATTAACCCGGACGTGTGGAGAATTCGTGAAAGCCGACTCAGCCCAGCTGCGGCACCCGCGTCTGGTACTTGCGCAGCAGGTCGGCGTTGGCCGCGTCGCCGCCCTCGACGTTCGCGCTGCGCCACAGCGGCAGCGGCACGTCCGCCTCGGAGGCCTTGTCGAACAGGCGCACCATCAGCAGGTTCCACAGGAACGCGGTCGCGATCGTGGACACGGCGGCGGTGACGGGGTTCGCGAGGGGGTAGGTCGCGTCGCCGGGCGGCACCATGTTGTCCAGCACCACGGTGGCGTTCTCGGCGAGCGTGGTGCCCGCACGGCGCGGTGCGAGCGCGCTCGCCGCGACCGACGTCACCGCGACCACGGGGCAGCCGGCGTCGGCCGCGAGCACGGCGAGTTCGACCGGGTAGGGGTTCACGCCGGAGGTGGAGAAGACGAACAGCACGTCGTGCGCGGCCAGGCCGGCTTCGCGCAGCACCTCGGCGGCGAGGCCGGAGCGGCGTTCGGCGGACGTGCTGCTCACCGCACCGTGCATGGGCAGCAGTTCGGGGTGGTAGATCGGGCGGACGCAGGCGAGGCCGCCGGCGCGGTAGAACGTCTCGGCGACGGCGGCGAGGGAGTGGCCCGCGCCCGCCGTGAGCACCATGCCGTCCGCGCGGACGCTCGCCAGCACCAGTTCGGCCACGTCGTCCAAGGCCGCCGCGTTCTGCTGCTCCACCCTGGTGAGGTGGGTGCGCACGACGTCGCCGTAGTCGGTGTCGGTCACGGGCTCGGTCGTCATGCGGTCCTCCAGTGGTCTATACCAAACGGTGCCGGTGCCAAGTCCTACCGGATCGTCCCATCACCCGCCAGGGTGTTGACCACCGAACATTCCCGGTGTTCAAATGAACGCCATGGACGTGTCCTGGCGTCACGAGAAGATCCTCCACCGCTTGCAGGGCGGCGAGCGGGTGTCCGTCGGCATCCTGGCGGAACTGGTGGGCACGTCGGAGATGACGGTGCGGCGCGACCTCGACGTGCTGGAGCGGGAAGGGTTGCTCCGGCGGGTGCGCGGTGCGGCGGTGAGCATGTTGACGGGGGAGGAGACGCCTTACGCGGCACGGTCGCGGCAGCGGCTGGAGGCGAAGCGGCGGATCGGTGGCGCGGTGGCCGGTCTGCTGGACGACGGCGAGACCGTGGTGCTCGACGGCGGCAGCACCACGGTGGAGGTGGCACGGCGGCTGATCGACCGGCGGCTGACCGTGCTGCCGCTGTCGTTGCACTCGGCGGACGAGCTGCGGGGGGCGGAGCAGGTGCGGATGGTGTTGCCGGGCGGCGACATCCGGCCCGGTGAGCTGGCGTTCGTCGGGCCGTTGACCGAGCACGCGTTCGAGGTGATGCGGTTCGACACGATGGTGCTCGGCAGCTGCGGGCTGAGCGCGCGCAACGGTGTGTCGGCGCACGACCTGGCCGAGGGTGCGGTGAAGAAGGCGGCGGTCGAGGCGTCGGCGCGGGTGATCGCGGCGATCGACAGCTCGAAGTTCGGGCGCACCGCGTTCGGCCGGGTGTGCCCGGTGGACGAGATCGACGTGCTGGTCACCGACTCCGACGCGCCGGAGGAGGAGGTGAGCCGGATTCGTGAGGCCGGGGTGGAGGTGAGGCTCGTCTGACGCTCACGCTTCGGCCAGTGGGGCGGCGCGGTGGGGGCGGCAGGCGGGTCGGGCCGGCGCTGTTCGTCGGGTACGGGGCGGCGTCGCCGTTGCCGGGGCCGGCCGGGAGCCGTGGGCGTCGTTCGCGGGGCTCGCGGCGTGGGGCGGATGGTCGGGGTGGTCCGGGGCGTGGGCGGCGGGTGCTGGGCGGCGGGGTGGGATCCAGGAGTGGGTCCGGGTGGGCTTCAGGAAGAGGGGTCCGGGTGGCGGGCTCCAGGGTGGGACCTGCGAGTGGGGTCCGGGTGGTGGCGGCAGGGGCGGGGTGGTTCGGCGCTCGGTCATAATCAACCGAGGTGTGGTAACAGTGTTTCCGTACATTTTCGGGCGATGATCACCCGATGGTGTGACGGCGGGTGGCTGGGGCAGGTGGTGATGGCGTGGCCGGCCCGGTCAGCGGCCACGATAGCGCGGTTCCACTGGGGGCAGGGGTTTTTCCGGCAGGTTGGCGTGGGCCTTGGTCATGAAGTCGAACCACGTCTTCGCGGGCAGGGTGCCGCCGTAGATGTCACCCTCGCCGCACAAGCGGGGCGGTCCGGCCTTCACGCAGATGCCGCGCGGCGACGTGCTGTCGTTGAACACCTGCACCGCGCCGGCGTAGTCGGCCGTCGCGCCCAGGAACGCCGCGGACTTGTACTCCTCCGTCGTCCCGGTCTTCCCGAGCGCCGGCCGGGTCCACCCGAACTCCTTCGCCGCCGCGGCTGCGGTGCCGCGACCCTGGTCGTCCTCGCTCAACCCGACCGCCAGCGCGTTCGCCAACGGCTCCTCCACGGCCTGCTCGCACGGCTGGTCGGCGTACCCCGTGTCCTTGCCGTGCCGGTCGGTGATCTTCATGATCGGGGTCGGCGGGCACCACACGCCGCCCGACATCAGGGTCGCCGCCACGTTCGCCAGTTCCAGCGTGCTGACCGGCGCCGGGCCGAGCGTGAACGACGCGTTCCCGGCCTCCTTGTAGAAGTCCGCCTGCGTCACCCGCAGTTCCTTCTGCTTCGACTTCGGGTCCGGCGGCACGCCCGCGATGTTCGTCGTCAACGTGTCCCGCATCCCCAGCCGGTACGCCATGTCGACCACCGAGTCCAACCCGACCCGCTCCTCCAGGATCACGAACGCCGTGTTCGGCGAGGTCGCCAGCGCCTCCTTCAACGGCATCCGGGGCGGGTAGCTGCCGTCGTGGTTGCGCAGGCAGTACCAGTACGTGAACGGCTCGCCGGTGCCCGGGCACCCCGGCGCGCCACCGCGGAACACGCGCGAGGTGTGCGAACCGGGCGACTCGACGATGCTCTCGATCCCGAGCCCGCCCTTCTCCAACGCCGCCGCGGCCGTGAACACCTTGTACACCGACCCCGCGCCGAACTTGTTCTCCACCGCGCTCGGCAGGTCGAACTGCGTCTGGAACTGGTCCTTGTGCAGCCCGTAGTCCCGGTTGGCCGCCAGCGCCACCACCTCGTGCCGCTCCTTGCCCGGCCGCACGACCGCCGCCGTGTTCGCGATGCCCTCCGTCGTCTTCGGCACCTGCGCCTCGGCCGCCTGCTTCGCCTGCCGCGTGAGGTCGCGGTCCAGAGTGGTCTGGATCGTGTAGCCGCCGATCTTCAACTCGTTCAGCGAGTAACCGTTGCGGGTCAGGTGGTTGATCACGAACGAGCAGTAGAACCCGAACTCCACACCGGACCCGACGCACCCGGTCGACAGTGGACGGACCGGCGTGGCCAGGCCCAGCGGCGCGCGCTTGTGCACCTCGGCCTGCTCGTGCGACAGCTTGGCGTTCTCCACCATCAGGTCGATGACCATGTTCCGCCGCTCGACCGCCTTGTCCGGCCGGGACTCCGGGTCGAGGAACGTCGGGCTGTTCACCATCCCGGCGAGCATCGCCGCCTGCGGCACGGTCAACACGTCCGGCGTGGTGTTGAAGTACGCCTGGGACGCCGCCGCGATGCCGTAGATCGTGCCGCCGAACGGCACCACGTCCAGGTACCGCGACAGGATCTCGTCCTTGCTGAGCTGGGACTCCACGTGCACCGCGATGCGCGCCTCGCGCAGCTTGCGCGCGATCGTCTGCTCCTGCGCCTTCTTCTGCCCGCTGACGTCCTCCCGCTCCAGCACGTGCACGAGGTGGTTCTTGACGTACTGCTGCGTGATCGTGGACGCGCCCTGCGTGGTGCTGCCCTCGGACTGGTTGCGCAGCGCGGCGCGCAGCGTGGCCAGCCAGTCGACGCCCTGGTGCTCGTAGAACCGGCGGTCCTCGGCGGACACCAGCGCGTCCTTCATGACCTGCGCGACCTTGTCCGGCGGCGTGAGCACGCGGTACTGGTCGTAGAGGTAGGCGAACGGGACGCCGTCCTTGTCCGTGATCGTCGTCATCAACGGCGGCGGGGAGTCCAGCATGTTGACCGTGGTGGCCGCGACGTGGTCGCTCATCCGGTTGGACACCAGACCGACGGCGCCGACGACCGGGATCGCCACCCCGGCGAGCAGCACCCCGGCCACCAGGCAGAGGCCGATGAGTTTCGCGAGGGAGGCGGTGCGCATGACTGGGGAGTTACGCTCGGACGGGCGGCGGAAACACCGGTTCACCGCAACGTACGGACAATGGCGGTCCGGCGTTTAACCCGGCATTGTTCACCCGTTCGTGGACGTTTCTACTCACGGTCGCACTACGCGGCGTCGGAGTGGGCGTCGGAGCGGGTGAAGGCGGCGCTGGCGAGGTCGGCCGCGTGCCGCATCGCGGCGGCGTGCAGCGCGGTCAGCGACAACGCGTCGGCCTGCGCCCCGGGATCGCCCTCGGTGGGCTCCAGCCTCGACTCGGCGGTCACGTAGACGACGCACTCGGCGGCCACGCTCAGCCGTCGCGCGAGGAACGCCACGGCCCTCATCAGCCGTTCCGCCTCGGCTTCGGTGATCGGCACGACCCGCGGCGGGTCCTCGTCGACGTCCTCGTCGACCTGCTGCCGACTGGCCCGGCACGCGAGGCCGCGGTCCCACAGGCCGGCCGCCTCGTGCAGTGATTCGATGAACGGCTCCCAATCCACCGGGGTCGAGGTCATGGTTCTCACCTTCTGTGCGTCGCGCTCATCGGGTGAGTGCCCCCGGAAGTGGCACTTCATGCCGGCTTTCCCGGCGGCCGAGGAATTGATCGTCACCGACGCGCACCAATTGATCACGCGCCGTGCCGCGAAAGACGGCTTCTGTCATTCGTTCAGGTGGAAACAACATCTTCAGGTTGTCCTGGCACGAGTGGTGGTAGCCGTTCGAGCAGAAAGCCACGGCCGCGGTCGGCGCCGAGCCGCCGCGAGTCGCCTGGTCGAGCACGGCTCCGCCGAGGCGGGGTGACGGGGAGGGAAGTCCAATGCCGGCGCGATCCCACAAGTGGCCGTCCCGCACGACCGCGTCGGCGGTGGTGCTCCTCTGCCTCGCCGCCCTGCACGTGCCGGCGACGGGGGCCGAGCCGAGCACCGAGGGCTCCGCCGACCACGCCGCGGGCTCGCAGATCGCCGAGCACGAGGGCGCGAACCCGGTCGACGCGGACGAGCTCGTGCTCACCGGCCCGACGGTCCCCGGCATGGACGTGAGCAGCCACCAGGGCGACGTCGACTGGCCGCACTGGTGGGGCCAGGGGATGCGGTTCGCCTACGTCAAGGCCACCGAGGGCACCGGTTACGTCAACCCGAAGTACGGCCAGCAGTACGGCGGCTCGCACCAGGTGGGCATGGTCCGCGGCGCGTACCACTTCGCGCTGCCCGACAGGTCCGACGGCGCGGCGCAGGCGAACTACTTCGTCGACCACGGCGGCGGCTGGGTCGCCGACGGCAGCACGCTGCCCGGCGCCCTCGACGTCGAGTACAACCCGTACGGCGACGACAAGTGCTACGGCCTCGCGCCCGAGGCGATGGTCGGGTGGATCCGCCAGTTCAGCGAGACCTACCACTACCGCACCGGCCGCTGGCCGATGATCTACACGTCCACCACGTGGTGGGACCTGTGCACGGGCCGCCTCGGTGACTTCACCGCGACGAACCCGGTGTGGGTGGCCCGCTACGCCGAGAGCGTGGGCCCGCTGCCGCACCGCTGGTCGGCGCACGCGATCTGGCAGCACACGTCGACCCCGATCGACCAGAACCTGTTCAACGGCACCATGGACGACCTCGTGGCGCTGGCCCGGGGCTGAGTCGTCCGGAACGGCGGCAGCCATGCACATCGACAAGTCCCAGGGCACGCCCTTCCCCGTGCGGTGGCGCGGCTACGACCGGCGACAAGTGGACGAGGAGCTGATCCGCACGCGGTGGGAGCTGGCCCGCCTGCGCGAGGAGCTGGAGGTGCTGCGGACGGACCGGGACGGCGCCGTGGCCACCGCCGACGACCTGATGCGGGAGCTGGAGGACGCGCGCAGCGAGCTCGGCGAGTACCGGGTGCTGCACGCGGGTTACTCGAAGGACAACGCCGTGTCCGGCTGCATCCGCTACCTGATGCACGTGGCCAGGCAGAAGGCGGACGCCTTCGAGACCGACGCGCGGGAGCGCAGCGAGCAGATGCTCAAGCGGGCCGAGGAGGTGGCGCGGCAGCAGGCCGTGCTGCTCGACGAGACCGAGCAGGAGACGCAACGGCGGCTGGCCGAGGCCGAGCAGCGGGCCCGCGAGATCGTGCGGCAGGCGACCTCGGAGGCAAGCGCCCTGCTCGCCGGCCACGTGGACGGGCCGGACCGCTGGACCGCGGACACCGAGCCGTCGCTGGACGTGCCGCTGCCGCGCATCATCTCCGGACCGCTGCCCGTCGTGCAGCCGGACGCCGAGGAGCAACGCCCGACGTCGGCCTGAGGGGGTCGGCACGACACGGCGCCCGAGGATCAGTACGACACCTTGGCGCAGGACCCGTCGCGGGTGGCGCCGTCGACGTCGATCACGACCTGGCCCGGCCGGACGTGCCCCGTCACGCACGCCCGGTCGCCCACGTGCAGGGTGTAGGCGACGCCGGGTGGTGTGGCGCCGTCGGCGGACGGCGGGAACGGCTGCACGTACACGTCGTTGGCCGGGTAGCCCACGCCGGTGACCGCATCGCGCGCCGCCGTCAGCCCGAACTCGCCTGCGCCGCACAGCAGCTCCAACGCGGGCCGCACCCGCCCGGCCGCTTCGAGCGCGGCCGCGTGATCGCGGGCCGACAGCGGCAGGCGCAGCTTCCCCAGCCGGTCCTCCTCCGCCGGGTCGAGCGGTAGTTCGCGGATCTCGACGTGCGAGGACGTCGGTCCGACCGGCTCGCCCACGTCCGTCACCGCGTACGTGGTCGCGCAGCCGGCGGTCGGCCCCGGCGCCGCCTGCTCAGCCGGTGCCGGCGTCCCGCACCCGGCCGCCGCGCACACCGCCGCCGCGCCCACGACCACACGGAGAAGCCCCATGAGGCCGACCTTGGCACAACGCGCGCCTCACCGGGGCAGGTCCCGCGGATGATCCACGTCGTCGCCGTCCGCCACGTCGCCGCACGGTACGTCCAGCGCACCGTGCGCCCGCAGGTAGTCCCGCGCGCCCGCGTCACCGACCGCCGAGGCGGCCACCCCAGCCCAGTGCTCCGAGCCGATCAGCACGGGGTGGCCGGGCGCGCCGTCGTACGAGGCACGCGCCAGCGCCGTCGGTGACGCCAGCGCCCGCAGGCGCTCGACCGCCGCCGCCGTGACGCCCGGCGTGTCCACCGGCAGCACGACCACCGCGTCCGCGACCGCACCGGTCAGCGCGGCCAGCCCGGCGCGCAGCGACGAGCCCATGCCGGTGGCCCAGTCGGGGTTGTCCACCACGACGCAGCCGTCCAGCGCCGCCCGCGCGCGCACCGACGACGCCGAGGCGCCGAGCACCACGACGACCGGCGCGCACCCGGCGTCCCGCAGCACCGCGGCGGCCCGGTCGACCCACAGCACGCCGCCGTCCGACACCAGCGCCTTGGGCCCGCCGAACCGCCGCCCGGCGCCCGCGGCGAGCAGCAACCCCGCGACCGGCATGCGGTCACACTAGGGCCTCGTGCCCCCTCAACTCCGCCCGGCTGGCCACCGCCAGCTTGCGGTAGACCCTGGTCAGGTGCTGTTCCACCGTGCTCACGGTGATGTGCAACCGCAGCGCGATCGCCCGGTTGCTGTGGCCCAGCGCGGCGAGGGTGGCGACCCTGCGCTCCGAGTAGGTCAACTCCGTCATACGCGAGAACACGTGCGGCACCGCGGCAGCGGTTCAATCAGGACGAGAGATGCTCCAAAAGGAGTGCCGTCAACGCCTCCGGCGCCTCCTCCGGCACCCAGTGCGACACGTCCTCCAGCATCTCGAACCGGTACGGGCCGGTGACCCAGTCGCCGGTGCTCAACGCCGCCGTCGACCCGAACGCCACGTCCTCCGTGCTCCAGACGTACATCGTGGGCACGGACACCTTCCCGGCCTTGCCGCCCGGACGCCCGGCGCGGTACCAGTTCAGCGCGGCCGTCAGCGCGCCCGGCTCGGACAGCCGCCGCACGTACTCGGCCACCCGGCTCGGCGGCACCCGCCACTCGAACATCTGCCGCAGCGCCGCGCCGTCGTCGGCCAGCATCCGCCGCTCGGTGTCGCTGGTGCGCCAGTCCGTCATGTACCCGGACCGCAGGTGCTGGTCCTCGTCCGTGCGCAGGGCCTCGGCGAACGCGCCGGGGTGCGGCGTGGACACCACCGCCAGCCTCCGCAGCCGTTCGGGGTGCTCGGCCGCGGTCCACCACGCCACCGCGCCGCCCCAGTCGTGGCCGACCAGGTCGAACACCGACCAGCCGAACGAGTCCGCCACCGCCAGCACGTCGCCGACCAGCGCGTCGACGCCGTACTCGGTCGCGCGCTCCGGTCGCACGCCGGGGGAGTAGCCGCGCTGGTCGAACGCCACCGCGCGGAAACCCCCGCGGCCGAGCACCGCCACCTGGTGCTCCCACTCGACGGCGGCCTCCGGGAAGCCGTGCAGCAGCAACACCGGCCGGCCGTCCTCGGGGCCCGCCGCGATCGCGTCGAAGTCGCCTTCGTCGGTCCGCACGCTCAGCTGTTCGATCACGGTGATCTTCAGTCCCATCCCTCGACCGGTCCACGTGTTCCGGCGCGCATTCTCGCGCGCCGCGGCACGCCGAAGTCGCGGCGGGCCGCCGGTTCGGCACCGACTTGCCCGCGCCACCGGCGGTGCCACCACGAAAGGGCGCCGGTCACGCGTGAGCCGACGCCGACCACCCGTCCGACGGCCGCTGACGATCCACGGCGTTGTGGGCACCGCGCGCCGGCAGTCCCAGGAGTGGCCGATGCCCGGAACCAGCCGTCGTCCCCTCGACCTGCCCCGACCCGGCCAGGGCGGGTGGCCCGGCCTGTGGAGCCCACCGCGGTCCGTCGTGCGGGCCCGGATCGCCGAGTCCCTGTTCCGCCGCGCCGTGCGCGCGTTGCCGGTGCGCGTGGTCCTGCCCGGCGGGCACGTGCTCGGCGCGGGCGGTCCCGGCGCGCCCGACATGCGCGTGCACCGGCCCGAGGCGTTCTTCCGCCGGCTCGGCGTGGACGTCAAGATCGGGTTCGGCGAGGCGTACGTGGTCGGCGACTGGACGTCCACCGCGCTCGCCGACCTGCTGACCGCGTTCGCGGCGAAGCCGACCACCCTGGTCCCGCCGGTGTTGCAGCCGCTGCGCCGCTGGGTCGAACGCCGCCACCCCGCCTCCGACGGCAACGACGTGGTCAACGCGACGACACGTCCCGGCGGATGTGGGAGTTCTACCTGGCCTACTCCGAAGCGGGCTTCCGGGTGGGCTACCCGGGTGTCCGCCAGTTCGCCGCGGTGAAGTAGCGGGGCCCTGTCACTGGGCCGAACGGCTCGTCCGCCGTAACGGTCGGGTGCTGTGCCGACCACGCTGCGTCGGATCGTGGTCGGCTTTGGTTTATCCCGTATCAGGAGCGCCGCTGCGTGCTCCTCATCAGTGAGCCGGGATCGCCGGAGGTCTGACTAAGGGTGAGGAGGTCGCCGGATGGTGCAGCACACGTCCGTGCGAGCCGACGTCGAGGTGGGGGTCGGCGCGGTCCGCTACGCCGCTGACGTGCCCGGTCGTCCCGAGGTCAGGCTGGTCGTCGGCGAGGGGCAGCGACAGGTGACCGCCCAGTGGCTGGCGGAGGCCGAGCTGTCCGACCTGGTCGACGAGGCGCTGCTCGGGGAGCCGCGCGCGATCGGCCAGCTCCTGGCGCGCATCCAGCCGCTGGTGCTGCGCTACTGCCGCGCCAGGGTCGGGTCGAGGGAGCGCACGCTCGTCTCGGCCGAGGACATCGCCCAGGAGGTCTGCCTGGCCGTGGTGTCGGCGCTGGGCACGTACCGCTACGAGCCGGGCTCGTTCCTGGCCTTCGTGTACGGGATCGCCGCGCACAAGGTGGCCGACGCGCGAAGACGTGCGGTGCGCAGCCGGGCCGAGGTCGTGCCCGAGCTGCCGGACACGCCGACCCTGGAGGCAGGCCCCGAGCAGCGGGCGATGACCGGCGAGCTGATCGGCCACGTCGCGCAGCTGCTGCAGAAGCTGCCGGAACGGCAGCGCGAGATCCTGGTGCTCAGGGTCGCCGTGGGGCTGTCGGCGGAGGAGACGGCGGCGGCCGTCGGCTCGACGGCGGGCGCGGTGCGCGTCGCGCAGCACCGTGCGCTGGCCCGAATGCGCGAGATGTTCGCGGCTGTCGACGGCTGACCCGGCCTGGCATCGTTGGGTCATGGCCGCCACGCCTCCGCTCGTGCCACCGCTCGTGCCGCCGTCGGACTCGTCGGCTTCGTCGCCCGCGCCGGGGAGGGGTTCCGCGCCGGCGTTCGACGTGCTGCTGTCCGGGACGGTGTTCCTGGACATCATCTTCACCGGCCTGCCCCGGCCGCCCGCGCCGGGGACCGAGGTCTGGGCCGAGGGGCTCGGCTCGTGCCCCGGCGGCATCGCCAACCTCGCCGTGGCGCTGAGCAGGCTGCAGCTGCGGACCGCGCTGTCCGCCGCGTTCGGCGAGGACGCTTACGGCGACTTCTGCTGGGAGGTGCTGGCCGAGCAGGAGGGCGTCGACCTCACCTACTGCCGCCGGTACTACGGCTGGCACTCGCCGGTGACCGTCTCCATGGCGATGGACCGCGACCGGTCGATGGTGACGCACGGGCACCGGCCGCCGGTGTCGGCCGACGAGATCCTGAACCCGCCGCCGCGGACGCGGGCGTGCTTCGTGCACGTGGGGGCGGAGGACGAGCGGTGGGTGGCGCAGTCGAAGGAGCAGGGGGCGCTGCTGTTCGCCGACATCGGGTGGGACCGGACCGAGCTGTGGGCGCCCGAGCTGCTGCGGCGGCTGGAGCAGTACGACGTGTTCCTGCCCAACGACGCCGAGGCCCAGCGGTACACGCGGTGCGACACGCCTGAGCGCGCTGCGATGGCGCTGGCCGAGCACGTGCCCGTGGTGGTGGTGACGCGGGGCGGCGGCGGTGCGGTGGCGGTCGACTCGGCCACCGGGGAGGTGGTGGACGTGCCGGGGCTGAACGTCGCGCCGCTGGACTCCACCGGCGCGGGCGACGTGTTCGGCGCCGGGTTCGTGCTCGGGACGCTGTCCGGCTGGCCGCTGGCGGACCGGGTGCGGTTCGCGAACCTGTGCGCCGCGCTGTCGGTGCAGCACTTCGGCGGGTCGCTGTCGGCGCCGGGGTGGGTGGACATCGCCACGTGGTGGCGGACGGTGTCGCGGCGGCCGGACGAGGAGCTCAAGGGGTACGGGTTCCTGGAGGACGTGCTGCCGAACCACACGGGGGTCGAGGTCCGGCGGGCCAGCGCGACGATCCGCCTGCGCGCCTCCGACTGATCACCCGGCCTGAGCGCGCCTCCGCCGACACGCCGGCACGCTCGCCGAGACCACCCGATCGTGATCTTGCCGGCGGCGAACACCTGTTCGATCATGGACTTGTCGCCGCGCCGATCGGACCCCGTTGCCGAGGAGGGTGGCCGTGCCGCCGGGCGGGCGTGAGGCTGATCACCTCCCCGTGCCTGTCGGGCTCCGCCGTCCGGCCCAGTGGGGTTTGACCACGGTCTCCGGTGGGCAGGAGTAACTTCGACAACCGTCGTCGAAGATCGCGCCGAAACTTCTGCTCCTCGCGGAGCAACCCGTGGTGCTCTTCGTGCGACTTAGTCAGTGGGGGTTCCCGCGGGGTTGTGGAAGGGGTTGCTGGTCGGTGTTCGCCGCGCGCGCGACAGGTCTGGTCAAGTTGGTGGGGTTGTGCCTGATGGCGGGCGTGCTCGTCGCGGCGGTGCTGTTCCCGGTGGTCGGGGGTCTGGGCCTCGCGTCCAACCGGGCCGCGGACACGGTGGACCAGACCTCGGGTGAGTTGACCAAGGCCGAGCTGCCCCTGGTGACGACCGTGCTGGACATGCACGGCCAGCCGATCGCCTACCTCTACGACCAGTACCGCGTGCCGGTGCCGTCCGAGGGCATCGCGGACACGATGAAGGCCGCGATCATCGCGATCGAGGACAAGCGGTTCTTCGAGCACAAGGGCGTCGACTGGCAGGGCATCGCCCGCGCCGCCGCCAAGGCGGGCGTCGACGGCGAGACCACCCAGGGCGCCTCGACCCTCACCCAGCAGTACGTGAAGAACTACCTCGCCTTCGTGGTCGGCAAGGGCTCCGAGGAGGCCTACGAGAAGGCGACCGAGGTGACGTTGGGCCGCAAGATCAGCGAGGCCCGGATCGCCACCCAGCTCGAGCAGAAGATGAGCAAGGACGAGATCCTCACCGCCTACCTCAACGTCGTCCCGTTCGGCAACGGCGCGTTCGGCGTCGGCGCGGCGGCCCGCACCTACTTCGACACCACCCCGGACAAGCTGACCGTGCCGCAGGCCGCGATGCTCGCCGGCCTGGTCAACGAGCCGAGCAGGCTCAACCCGGGCTCCGACGTGGACGCCGCGATCAAGCGCCGCAACACCGTGATCGACCGGATGCGCGACAACGGCGCGTTCGGCCCCGACGCGAAGGTCGCCGAGGAGAAGGCCGCCGAGTACAAGGCCGCCGACATCGGCGTCGTGCCCGACCTGAAGCTGCTGCCCAACGGCTGCGTCGGCGCGGGCGACGGCCCGGTCTACGGCTTCTTCTGCCGCTACCTGATCGACTACCTGGAGAAGGCGGGCCTCCCGACCGAGGAGCTGCTGCGCGGCGGGTACACGATCACCACCACGATGGACCCGGTCGCCACCCGCGCGGCCAAGGACGCCGCCATGGCGCAGGTGCCCAAGACCCAGCCGGGCATCGCCAACGCGATGGCCGTGGTGGAGCCGGGCGCGGACAAGCACCGGGTGCGCGCGCTGGCCGCCAACCGCGACTTCGGCAACAACGCCGACGCCGGGCAGAGCGCCTACTCCATCCCCGCCGAGGTGACCAAGTTCGGCGCGGGCTCGATCTACAAGGTGTTCACCGCCGCCTCGGCGCTGGAGCGCGGCGTCACGGGCATCGACAAGCAGATCGAGGTGCCGAAGACCTACACGTCGAAGGTCTACAAGAACGGCAGCAAGCCCTACACGGTCAAGAACGCGGGCGACTACCCGGAGAAGATGACCTTGACCCAGGCGTTGGCCCAGTCGCCGAACACCGCGTTCATCATCCTGGAGGAGAAGGCCGGGCTGAATAACGTGGTCGACATGGCCTACCGGCTGGGGCTGCGCGAGTCGATGCAGGGCGTCGACTGGCGCGGCGACCCGCTCAAGGCCGACGGCTCCAACGGCCCGTCGCAGGGCGACGTCTACAAGCGGGACAACAGCGGTTCGTTCACCCTCGGCGCGGGCCCGACCAGCGTGCTGGAGCTGTCGAACGTCGCGGCGACGATCGTGAGCGGTGGCAAGTGGTGCCCGCCGACGCCGGTGGAGAAGGTCGTCGACCGCAACGGCCGGCCCGTGCAGCTGAAGGAAGCGCCGTGCGACCAGGCCGTCGCGCCCGAGGTGGCCAACGCGCTGGCCGCCGGCATGAGCGCGGACACCAAGTCCGGCGGCACGGCGGCGGGCGCGGCGTCCGGCTGGAACCGGCCGATGATCGGCAAGACCGGCACCACCGAGAACCACTGGTCCGTGGCGTTCATCGGCGCCACTCCGCAGTTCGCCGGGGCGGTCATGACGTTCACCGATGGGGTGGCGCCGCAGGTGATCTGCAACGGCACCCCGCCGAGGCTGTGCGGGACGAACGACGCCGGCGGCGTTTACGGTGGTCAGGTGGCTGCGCCGACGTGGTTCAACGCCATGCGGGTGATCCACGAGGGCAAGCCGCCGGCCGACCTGCCGCCGGTCGACCCGCGCTACCGGTAGTCGACCTTCGTCACGGGTTACGTCACGCCTAAAGTCGCCTCTGACCTGGGCTTTTATAACGGCCTGATACGGAACTTACGGTTACTCGAACACGTAGTGTGACGATCAGTGGGGTGTGTCACCAAAAAGCACTAGTCGTAGTGCTGAGGCTTGCCCTTTCTTGTTACATCGGGTTACGGTCCCGGCCGCATGTCACGGTTCGGTCACCATAGGGACACGGCGTCGCTCCCCGAAAGCGCCGCCAGCCTGGATCCCCCGCCAGGTGTCCCTGTGACCGGGCCGTGCTCCCCGATGCAGGAAGGCACTACCTTGGCACGGCACACGAAAGCGGACGGTCGACGCGCGTTCCTCGCGCCCCTTACCCCGTCCCGCAACCGCTCCCATCGCGCCGAGTGCGATCGGAAGCCCGTCAGTGGCCGGGTCGCGGCCGCAGTGGTCGCGGCAGGCGCCCTCGCCACCGGCGTGGGCGCCGCCGGCGGCGGCTTCGACGGCGGCGACACCCGGTTCCTCCCGGTCGGCGCCAGCTCGGACCTGGCGGCGGCGCTCGTCCACACCTCGGCCCCCCGACAGGCCGACGTCCGCACGGTGCACGCCGTCGACCCCGCGTTCGAGGCGGCGAAGCTGATGCGCTCCGAAGGGCTCCTCGTCCGGCAGCACGTCGACCAGGCCATCCGCCACGCGTCCGAGGGCTTCACCGCCCGGCAGGCCGAGCAGAAGCGGCAGCAGGACGCCGCCGCGGCCGAGAAGGCCCGCGTCGACGCCGAGAACGCCCGGATCGCCGAGGAGCAGGCCCGGGCCGCCGAGCAGAAGGCGGCCGAGGAGGCTGCCGCCGCCGCGGCGAGGCGTCCGACGGTGGCCAAGCCCGCCGAGGGCTCGTTCACGTCCGGCTTCGGCGCCCGCTGGGGCACGACGCACTACGGCGTGGACATCGCGAACGACATCGGCACCCCGATCCTGTCCGCGATGGACGGCGTCGTGGTCGAGGCGGGCCCGGCGTCCGGCTTCGGCCTGTGGGTGCGCGTGCAGCACAACGACGGCACGATCACCATCTACGGCCACGTCAACGAGACCCTCGTGTCGGCCGGTCAGCAGGTCCACGCGGGCCAGCAGATCGCCACGATGGGCAACCGCGGCCAGTCCACCGGCCCCCACCTGCACTTCGAGGTGTGGATCAACGGCTCGCAGAAGATCGACCCGGTCGGCTGGCTGGGCGAGCGCGGCATCTCCCTCTGAGACCTCGCGCACCGCGGCGAGCGCGCTGAAGCTGTAAGCAGCGCAAACCCAGCGCCTGGGCCCACGCACGACGGGCTGGTCGGCGCGTACCACGTTCTGCCCCGCCGGGCTCACTCCGGCGGGGCAGAACGGCGTACAGAGGCGGTCTGCGCACTGACCGGTTACCCGGCCCCCGGGGTGGGTGACACGTGTGCTGCGTCACCCGGCCGTGCGCCCACGGCATACCGACTGGTCGGTACCTGAGGTACGGTGGCGGCCGGACACCTTCAGGGAGGCGATCGTGGGTCGTTGGGGAATCACCCTGCCGCTGACGGGCGTGCCGGTGCTCGACCACCGCGCGCTGGTGGCCGAGCTCGCCGACCTCGGCTACACCGACGTGTGGTCGGCCGAGACCGCGGGCACGGACGCCTTCACGCCGCTGGCGCTCGCCGCGCAGTGGTCCGACCGCGTCCGGCTCGGCACCGCCATCGCGCCCGTCTACACGCGCGGGCCGGCGACGCTGGCCATGACCGCCGCGACGCTGGCCGAGGTGTCCGGCGGGCGGTTCGTGCTGGGCATCGGGGCGTCCTCGCCCGCGATCGTCGAGCGGTGGAACGGCGTGCCGTTCACCGAGCCGTTCAAGCGGACCCGGGACACGCTGCGGTTCCTCAAGGCCGCGTTGACGGGCGAGAAGGTGTCCGAGGAGTACGAGACGTTCACCGTGCGCGGCTTCAAGCTGGAGCGCGCGCCCGAGCACCCGGTGCCGATCATGCTGGCCGCGCTGCGCCCCGGGATGCTGCGGCTGGCCGGGCGCGAGGCCGACGGCGCGATCACCAACTGGCTCGCCGCCGCCGACGTGCCCAAGGTGCGTGCCGAGATGACCGGGGGCGAGCTGGCCGCCCGGATCTTCGTGTGCCCGACCGAGGACGCCGGCGCCGCCCGCGCGCTGGGCCGCATGCTGATCAGCACCTACCTGACCGTCCCCGTGTACGCGGCGTTCCACGACTGGCTCGGCCGCGGCGAGGCGCTGCGCCCGATGCACGAGGCGTGGGCCTCCGGCGACCGGCGTGGCGCCGCCGCGCTCATCCCGGACGAGGTGGTGGACGCGCTGATCGTGCACGGCAGCGTGGACGAGTGCCGTGCGCGCGTGGCCGAGTACGCGTCCAACGGCGTCGACACGCCCGTGATCGCCCTGCTGCCCACCGGCGCGGACCAGCTCGACCTGGTGCGCGCGCTGGCGCCGGGGGCCTGACCGTGGCGCGGCGGACCGGGGCGACGCCCGAGCGGATCGTGGGCGCGGCCGTGCGGTTGTTCGCCGCGAAGGGGTTCGACGCGACGACGGTGCAGGAGGTCGTCGACGCCGCCTCGGTCACCAAGGGCGCGCTCTACCACTACTTCGGCTCCAAGGACGACCTGCTGTTCGAGATCTACCGCTCCTTGATCGGGCGGCAGATGGCCGACCTCGACGGGATCGTGGCGGCCGGGCTGGACGCGGCCACCACGGTGCGGCGGATCGTGGTCAGCCTGGTCGAGACGACCGCGGCGAGCGTGGACGAGACCGCGGTGTTCGTGCGCGAGATGCACCGGCTCGACGCGGACCGGATGGCCGCGTTCCGGTCCGAGCGGCGGCGCTACCACGAGACGTTCCGGTCGGTGGTCGAGCAGGCGCAGCGGGACGGCGGGTTCAGCTCGGCCGTGCCCGCCGACACCGTGGTCCTGATCGCGCTGGGCGTGGTCAACCAGCTGCCGACCTGGTACCGGCCGGACGGGCCCAAGTCGCCGACCCGGCTCGGCACCGAGATCGCCGACTTCGTGCTCGCCGGGCTGCGGCCGTGACGGCGGCGGTCAGCTCGCGCGGTTGGCCCGTTCGCGCAGCGCGGTGAGCGCCTTGTCGGCGTGCGCGTTCATGGCGAACTCGGATTTGATGACTTCGATCACGGTGCGGTCGGTGTCGATGACGAACGTGTGCCGCTTCACGGGCAGCGGGCCGAAGCGGCGCTTCACTCCGAACGCCGCGGCCACCGCGCCGTCGCCGTCGGACAGCAGCGGGTAGTCGAAGTCGTTCAAGGTCGCGAACTGGTTCTGCCGCTGCACCGAGTCCGGGCTGATGCCCACCCTCTGCGCCCCCACCTCGGCGAACTCGGTCGCCAGGTCGCGGAAGTGGCAGCTCTCCGCGGTGCACCCGGCGGTCATCGCGGCGGGGTAGAAGAACAGCACCACCGGCCCGTCGGCGAGCAGCTCGGACAGCGCGCGCGGCGTGCCGTCCTGGTCGGGCAGGGTGAAGTCGGGTGCCTGGTCGCCGGCCTTCATGGCAGTCCTTCCGCAGGGTGTCGATCACGTCTCGCAGGGTGCTCGCGACGAGGCAACCGTACGGTTCTCGCTAATCTCGTACCAGGCCGGGAGGTGTGAGTTGACGAGCATGTCCGACGTGGCGCGGGCCGCCGGGGTGTCCGCGGCGACGGTGTCGCGCGCGCTGCGCGGCGAGCCCGGCGTGTCCGACGCGACCCGCCGGTACGTCACCGAGGTCGCCAAGCGGATGCGGTACGCGATCGCCCGGGACGCCTCCAGCCTCGCGGGCGGGCGCCGGTACGCCGTCGCGGTGCTCACCGCCGACGTCGGCCGCGGCGACCTGCTCGCCGGCGCGGAGGGCGCGTTGCGGCAGGCCGGGTACGACGTGCTGCTCTACGTGCTGCGCGACGCCGACGCGCGCCGGCGGTTCTTCGAGGAGCTGCCGCTGGCCCGCCGGGTCGACGGCGTGCTGGCGCTGGCGGTCAACCTCACCGACGCCGAGGACGCCGCGCTGGCGGGCCTGGACGTGCCGGTGGTCGCGGTGTGGGACGGCGACCTGCGCGAGGCGCTGCGGCTGGCCGTCGGCCACCTCACCGCGTCGGGTCACCGGGACGTCGCGCTGGTCCTGGCCGGCGACATCGACGAGTCCTACGACGAGGTGCTGGTCGAGCGGGGCCTGCCGCTCCGTCCGGAGTGGACGTTGTGGTCGTCCTCGACGGTGGCGGGCGGCGAGCAGGTGGTGGACGCGCTGCTGGACGGCGAGCGCCTGCCGTCCGCGGTGATCAGCACGAGCGGCGAGGTGGCGCTTGGCGTGTTCCTGCGGCTGCGCCGCGACGGGCGCGACGTGCCCGGCGACGTGTCGATCGTCAGCCTGGAGGGCACGGACCTGGCGCGCGCGGTGGGCATCACGGCGGTGGAGGGCGCGTGGCGCGAGCGCGGCGAGCACGCCGTCGAGGTGCTGCTGGCCCGGTTGCGCGGCGAGTCGGACGAGACCGAGCCGCCGTCGGTGCAGCTCGTGGTGCGCGAGTCGACCGGTCCGGCACGCGAAGTGTGAGCATCGAGGTTTGGACATCACTCGCCTGGGTTATTAACCACGCGAAACTTCCTGCAACCTTCGGGTGACCACCTGTCACCGGTCTGGATTCGAACCGACGGGGAAGGCGAAGCTGTCCGACGTGGACGACGAGCTCGCGGCACTGGCCGAGGCCCACGGCGTGGCCACCCACTACGAGGACGCCACCCAACGCCGAGCGGACGTCGACCCCGACGTGGTCGTCGCGGTGCTCGCGCAGCTGGACGTGGACGCCTCCACACCGGAGGCGGTGCGACGCGCGCTCGCCGCGCCGAAACCACCGCCGCGCACCGTCGTCCTGCGCGAGGGCGACGTCCTGGACGAGAGCGGCACGGTCGAGCTGGAGGACGGCGGCCGGGTCGAGCTGCCCGCCGCGCTGCCCCTGGGCTACCACCGGCTCGGTGCGCGGACCGTGATCGTCGCGCCGCGCGCGCTCCCGCCCGTCCCCCGGTCGTGGGGTTGGATGCTCCAGCTCTACGCGATGCGCTCGGCCGAGTCGTGGGGCATGGGCGACTACGCCGACCTCGCGACCCTGGCCCGGCGCAGCGCGGCCGAGCTCGGGGCGGGCGTGCTGCTGGTCAACCCGGTGCAGGCGATCAGCCCCACCCTGCCGGTGGAGCGCTCGCCGTACTCGCCGTCGAGCCGCCGCTTCGCCAACCCGCTCTACCTGCGGATCTCCGACCTCCCGGCCTACCGGGCCGCCGACGACGCGACCCGCGCGGAGATCGACGCGCTGCGCCCGCCCAACGACACCGAGCTGATCGACTACGACGCGGTGTGGACGGCCAAGGCCAAGGCGCTCGAACTGCTCTGGCGGCACGAGGAGCACCGCGCGCCCGAGGGCGACCTGCTGGACTTCGCCCGGTTCTGCGCGCTGGCCGAGGCGCACGGCCCGGACTGGCGCGAGTGGCCGCCGGCGCAGCGCGACCCGGCCACGGCCACCGCCGACCCGGAACGGGTGGCGTTCCACGCGTGGCTGCAGGAGTTGTGCGAGCAGCAGCTGGCCGCCGCGCGCCGGGCCGCGCGCGACGCGGGCATGCCCGTCGGCGTCGTGCACGACCTGCCGGTCGGCGTGCACCCCGGCGGCGCGGACACGTGGGCGGTGAGGGACGCGTTCGCCGCGGACGTCACGGTCGGCGCGCCGCCGGACGCGTTCAGCCGCCTCGGCCAGGACTGGGGCCTGCCGCCCTGGCGGCCCGACCGGCTCGCCGAGCAGGGCTACGAACCGTTCCGGGCCGTGGTGCGCAGCGTGCTGCGGCACGCGGACGGCATCCGCATCGACCACGTCGCCGGCCTGTGGCGGCTGTGGTGGATCCCGCCGGGCGAGGCGCCCGGGCGCGGCACGTACGTCCACTACGACCCGGACGCGATGCTGGCCGTGCTGACGCTGGAGGCGCACCGGGCCGGCGCCGTGGTCGTGGGCGAGGACCTGGGCACGGTGGAGCCGAAGGTCACCGAGGCGTTGCACGAGCACGGGATGCTCAGCTCGGCCGTGCTGTGGTTCCAGCGCGAGTACGACCTGCCGGACCACCCGCTCATCCCGCCGGAGAAGTGGACCGCGTCGGCGATGGCGAGCATCTCCACCCACGACCTGCCGACCGTGGCCGGGTTCCTGGCCGCCGAACACGTTCGGGTGCGAGCCGACCTGGGGCAGTTTGACGGGCCGGTGGACCGGGAATATCAGGCAGCCGAGCGAGAGCGCGCCGAGTTGCTCGAACTCCTCAAGCAGGAAGGTGTGCCTGCCGATGACTTGGTTACCGCGTTCCACGCTCTGCTCGCGAAGGTCCGTTCCGTGCTCGTGCTGACATCGCCGCAGGACGCGCTGGGCGAGACGCGCCAGCCGAACCTGCCAGGCACCACCGACCAGTACCCGAACTGGCGCATCCCCCTGCCCGTGGCGCTCGCCGACCTGTTCGACGACCCCGGCGTGCGGCGGGTCGCGGGCGCGCTGGCGGGCTCCCGCCCGGCCGCGGCGGGCGGGGCCGGTGCGCGATGAAGCGGAACATGCACGTCACAGCGCGCGGCCCGGCCGCGGAGTATCGTCAGCCAGTCACCCGCGCCATGGTTGGAGGTGGCAGTCACCCGTGAACACCGACTTGATGTCCCGCACCGGGCTGGTGCCGGAGCAGATGGTTCCCCAGAGCAACCCGGTCGGCCCCTTGGAGACGGCTGTCGAGAAGGTCCTGGTGGACGTCCGGCCGTCGAACCTGGCCGATCCGCTCGCCGGGATCGGGCACGCCGAGGAGTCCCTGAGGGACGCCCTGCGGCGCACCGACGCGGGCTCCGACGTCGCGCTGACCCAGGCGGTGGCCTGCGCGGAAGCCGCCTGCGAGCACCTGCGCTACGGCGAGCTGCAGGAAGCGAGGCTGCTCCTCGTCGCGGCACGCGGCCAGCTCGTCAGGTCGCACGCCGGCCGGACCTGACCTAGAACGACCTAGAACGTAGGGGTCGGATCGTTCCAGTTCGTCCGGAGGAAAACCCTGTGCGCCCCTGGCCCGGAACTCCCTACCCGCTCGGCGCCACCTACGACGGCGTCGGCACCAACTTCACCCTCTTCTCGGAGGTCGCGGACCACGTCGAGCTGTGTCTGTTCGACGACGACGGCATCGAGACGCGCGTGCGGCTGCCCGAGGTGGACGGCTTCGTGCACCACGGCTACCTCCTCGGCGTCGGTCCCGGCCAGAAGTACGGCTACCGCGTGCACGGACCGCACGACCCGGCGCGCGGCCTGCGCTGCAACCCGAACAAGCTGCTGATCGACCCGTACGCCAAGGCGATCACCGGCGACGCCGACTGGCACGAGTCGCTGTTCGGGTACCGGTTCGGCGACCCGGACGCGCGCAACGACCTCGACTCGGCGGGCCACGTGCCGCTGTCGGTCGTGGTCAACCCGTTCTTCGACTGGGCGAACGACCGACCGCCGAAGACGCCGTACAACGAGTCGGTCGTCTACGAGGCGCACGTGCGCGGCCTCACCATGCAGCACCCCGAGGTGCCGCAGCGGTTGCGCGGCACGTACGCGGGACTGGCGCACCCGGCGGTGATCGACCACCTCAAGGGCCTCGGCGTCACGGCGCTCGAACTCATGCCGGTGCACCACTTCATCACCGATCACGGACTGGTGCAGAAAGGCCTCGCGAACTACTGGGGTTACAACACGATCGGGTTCTTCGCGCCGCACTCCGGTTACGCCGCGATGCCCGAGTCGGCGAACCAGGTGCAGGAGTTCAAGGGCATGGTGCGCGCCCTGCACGAGGCGGACATCGAGGTCATCCTCGACGTGGTCTACAACCACACCGCCGAGGGCAACCACCTCGGGCCCACGATGTCCATGCGCGGCATCGACAACCAGGCGTACTACCGGCTGGTGGACGACGAGCCGCAGTTCTACATGGACTACACCGGCACCGGGAACTCGCTGAACGTGCGCAGCCCGCACACGTTGCAGCTGATCATGGACTCGCTGCGGTACTGGGTGACCGAGATGCGCGTGGACGGGTTCCGGTTCGACCTGGCCGCCACCCTGGCCCGCGAGTTCTACGACGTCGACCGGCTGTCGACGTTCTTCGACCTGGTGCAGCAGGACCCGGTGGTCTCGCAGGTGAAGCTGATCGCCGAGCCGTGGGACGTCGGGCCGGGCGGCTACCAGGTCGGCAACTTCCCGCCGCTGTGGACCGAGTGGAACGGCAAGTACCGCGACACCGTGCGCGACTTCTGGCGCGGCGAGCCGGCGACGCTGGGCGAGTTCGCGTCCCGCATCACCGGGTCGTCGGACCTGTACCAGGACGACGGCAGGCGACCCTACGCGTCGGTCAACTTCGTCACCGCGCACGACGGGTTCACGCTCAACGACCTCGTGTCGTACAACGAGAAGCACAACGACGCCAACGGCGAGGACGGCCGTGACGGCGCGGACGACAACCGGTCCTGGAACTGCGGTGTCGAGGGGCCGACCGACGACCCCGAGGTGAACGACCTGAGGGCCAGGCAGCGGCGCAACCTGCTGGCCACGACGCTGCTCTCGCAGGGCGTGCCGATGCTGCTGCACGGCGACGAGCTCGGGCGGACGCAGCGGGGCAACAACAACGCCTACTGCCAGGACAACGAGCTGTCCTGGGTGGACTGGACGCTGGCGGAGAAGAACCGGGACCTGGTGGAGTTCACCTCGGCGTTGACCGAGTTCCGCAGGCAGCACCCCGTGCTGCGGCGGCGCCGGTTCTTCCAGGGCAAGCCGATCCGCAAGGGCGACGAACTCCGCGACATCGCCTGGTTCACACCTTCGGGTGAAGAGATGACGGAGCAGCACTGGGGCGACGACTTCGGCCGCTGCGTCGTCGTGTTCCTCAACGGCGAAGGCATCCCCGACCTCGACCAGCGGGGGATGCGGGTGCTGGACGACTCGTTCCTGCTCGCGTTCAACGCGCACCACGAGGACATCGAGGTCACCTTGCCCGAGGAGGGCTACGGCGCGAGGTGGACGGTCGTGATCGACACGGCGACGGGCGACGTGACGCTGCCCGAGCTGGGCGAGGTGGTGGCGGGAGGCGGCACGCTCACGCTGGTGGCGCGGTCGCTCGTGGTGCTGCAGCGGCTGGAGCAGGAGTGACGGGGCCCGACGGCGCGCCGGCGTCGACCTACCGGGTCCAGTTCACCCCCGACTTCACCTTCGCCGACGCCGAGGCCGTGGTCGACTACCTGGATGCGCTGGGAGTCGGCGCGCTGTACGCCTCACCCGTGCTGGAGGCCGTGCCCGGCTCCACGCACGGCTACGACGTGGTCGACCCGACCCGCGCCCGCGAGGAGCTGGGCGGCGAGTCCGGGCGGGTGGCGCTGCACAAGGCGCTGCGGCGCGCCGGGCTCGGGTTCGTGCTCGACATCGTGCCCAACCACATGGCGGTCGGCCACGACGACGTCAACCGGTGGTGGTGGGACGTGCTCCGGCACGGCCGTGGGTCGCGGTACGCCAAGTTCTTCGACGTCGACTGGGACTCCGGGCCGTTGCTGCTGCCCTTCGCCGGCGACGAGGCGTCGGAGGAGGAGCACGAGCACTACCGGCTGGTGTTCTGGCGGCGCGGCAACACCGAGCTGAACTACCGGCGGTTCTTCGACATCACCACGTTGGCCGCGGTGCGGGTGGAGGACCCCGAGGTGTTCGACACGACCCACGGCGAGGTGCTGCGGTGGGTCGCGGCGGGCGAGGTGACCGGCCTGCGCGTCGACCACCCCGACGGCCTGGCCGACCCCGGCGGGTACGTGCGGCGGCTCCGGGAACGCGCCGGCGTGTGGCTGGTGGTGGAGAAGATCCTCGGCGCGGACGAGCGGCTGCCCGTGAGCTGGCCGGTGGACGGCACCACGGGCTACGACGCGTTGCGCGAGGTGTGCGGGCTGTTCGTGGACCCGGCGGGTGAGGCGGCGTTCACCGCGCTGGCCGAGGAGTTCGGCGTGCCGACGGACTTCGCCGCGGTCGAGCACGAGTGCCGCGACCTGGCGACCCGGACGATCCTGCGCGCCGAGGTGCGGCGGATCGCGGCCCTGGTGCGTGACGCGGACCGCGCCGAGGCCGAACGCGCGGTCGCCGAGGTCATGGTCAACTTCCCGGTCTACCGCTCGTACCTGCCCGAGGGGCTCGACGCGTGGACGGCGGCGGTGAGCGCGGCGACGTCGCCCGCGGCCCTGGCCCTGGACCGGCAGGTCCGCGCCGAGCCGCACGGCGAGCTGGCCACCCGGATCCAGCAGACGTCCGGCATGGTGGTCGCGAAGGGCACCGAGGACACGGCGTTCTACCGGTTCACGCGGTTCGTGGCGCTCAACGAGGTCGGCGGCGCGCCGGACCGGTTCGGGGTGCCCCCGACCGAGTTCCACGCGCGTGCGGCGGCCCGTGAGGCGGGGTTGCCCGCGGCGATGACGGCGTTGTCGACGCACGACACCAAGAGGTCGGAGGACGTGCGCGCCCGGCTCGCGGTGCTGGCCGAGCTGCCGGGGGAGTTCGCCGAGTCGGTGCGCCGGTGGACGGCCGCGCACCCGATCGACGAGCCGTCGCTGAACATGCTGGCGTGGCAGTCGCTGGTCGGCGCGTGGCCGATCACCGCCGACCGGATGCGCGCCTACCTGGACAAGGCGGCCAAGGAGTCGAAGGTCCGCACCACGTGGATCGACCACGACGAGGCGTTCGAGGAGGCCGTGGCGGCGTGGCCGGAGCAGGTGCTGTCCGGCCCGGTGGCGGCCGAGGTGGCGTCGTTCGTGGAGCGGATCGTCGCGCCCGGCTGGTCCAACGCGCTCGGCCAGAAGCTCGTGCAGCTCACCGCGCCCGGTGTGCCGGACGTGTACCAGGGCACCGAGCTGTGGGACCTGTCGCTGGTCGACCCGGACAACCGGCGACCGGTGGACTACGAGGTGCGGCGGCGGCTGCTGGACCGGATCGAGGACGGCTGGCTGCCGGACGTGGACGACTCGGGCGCAGCCAAGCTGCTCGTCGTGCAGCGCGCGCTGCGGTTGCGCCGGGAACGGCCCGAGCTGTTCCGCGGCTACCGGCCGCTGGAGGCGTCCGGCCGGACCGCACCGCACGTAGTCGCGTTCGAGCGGACGGGTCTGGTCGCGGTGGCGACCCGGCTTCCGGTGGGATTGGCGGACGCGGGCGGCTGGGGCGACGCGGTGCTGCCGCTGCCGCCGGGTGAGTGGACCGACGTGCTCACCTCCCGCCCGGCGGCCACCAGGCTGGCGGACCTGCTGGACCGCTATCCGGTCGCGCTGCTGGTCGACGACCGGTCGAACCGGGAATCGGACTGAGCCGACGAGCGGACTGAGGAGAGCTGTGGGTTTCGCGGTGTGGGCGCCGGCGCACGAGCGCGTCCGGGTGCGGGTCGACGGTCGGGACCACGAGATGACGGCCGGCGACGGCGGGTGGTGGCACTCGGACGTCGCGGGGGTCGACTACGGGTTCCTGCTGGGCGACTCCGACGACGTGCTGCCCGACCCGCGGTCGCGGTGGCAGCCGAACGGCGTCCACGCGCCGTCACGGGTCTACGACCACGCGGCGTTCGAGTGGACCGACCAGGCGTGGACCGGGCGCGCGTTGCCCGGCGCGGTGGTCTACGAGCTGCACATCGGCACGTTCACGTCCGCCGGCACGTTCGACGGCGCGGTGCGGCGGCTGGACCACCTGGTCGACCTCGGCGTCACGCACGTCGAGGTGATGCCGGTGAACTCGTTCGACGGCACGGCGGGCTGGGGCTACGACGGCGTGCTGTGGGGCGCGGCGCACGAGCCGTACGGCGGGCCGGACGGGTTCAAGCGGTTCGTGGACGCCTGCCACGCCCGCGGCCTGGCCGTGCTGCTGGACGTGGTCTACAACCACCTCGGGCCCTCCGGCGCATACCTGGACCGGTTCGGGCCGTACTTCGCGGGCAGCAACGACTGGGGACCGGGCCTGAACCTCGACGGCGAGGGCGCCGACGAGGTCCGCCGGTACGTGGTCGACAACGCGCTGGGCTGGCTGCGCGACTTCCACGTGGACGGGTTGCGGCTCGACGCCGTGCACGCCCTCGTGGACCGCAGCGCGACGCACGTGCTGGAACAGCTGGCGGTCGAGGTGGACGCGTTGTCGGCCGCCGTGCGCAGGCCGTTGACGTTGATCGCCGAGTCGGACCTGAACGACGCCCGGCTGGTGACGGCGCGGGAAGGCGGCGGCTACGGCCTGCACGCCCAGTGGGACGACGACCTGCACCACGCGCTGCACGTGGCGTTGAGCGGGGAGACGTCCGGCTACTACCCGGACTTCGAGGGCGCGCTGGGCAAGACGCTGCGCGAGGTGTTCCTCCACGCGGGCACGTGGTCGTCGTTCCGGGGCCGGAGCCACGGCCGTCCAGTCGACCGCGACCGGCTGCCCGGCTACCGGTTCCTCGCCTACCTGCAGAATCACGACCAGGTCGGCAACCGCGCCACCGGTGACCGGCTGTCGGCCGCGGTGTCGTGGCGGCGGCAGGCGGTGGGCGCGGCGATCGTGCTCTGCTCCCCGTACACGCCGATGATCTTCATGGGTGAGGAGTGGGCGGCGAGCACGCCCTGGCAGTTCTTCGCGTCGTTCCCGGACCCCGAGCTGGCCGACGCGGTGCGCACGGGGCGGCGGCGCGAGTTCGGCCGGCACGGGTGGGGCGAGTCGGAGGTGCCCGACCCGATCGACCCGGAGACCGTGCGGCGGTCCGCGCTGCGCTGGGACGAGGTGTCCGCGCCCGGCCACCGGGAGCTGTTCGACCTCTACCGGGCGTTGATCGCGCTGCGCCGGTCGCGCCCGGAGCTGGCGGATCCGCGGCTGGACCGGTTCGTGGTGCGCGAGGAGGGTGCGGTGCTCGTGCTGCACCGGGGTTCACTGCGGGTGCTGTGCAACCTCGGGGAGGACGCGGTGGTGCGGCTCGACGTCGAGCCGGGCGAGGTGCTGCTCGCGTCGGCGGAGGTGGAAGTGGACGGGCAGGCGGTGCACCTGCCCGCCGACTCCTTCGCCATCGTCGACCGCGCTTCGGTCACGCACTTTGGCCGGGCGCGAGCCAGCCGACCTCGGTGAGCTTCTCGGCCAACAGCCGACCGGCCGACTCGACCTGGTCGGCCAGCCGTCTTCGCACCTCCGGCCGGTCGTCGCCGGAGTGCTCGGCCGCGTCGTAGGCCGCGACGAGCCCGCGTGCGGCGTTCACCACCTCCACACCGGGCCACTCGGCGACGGCGAGGTGGCCGTCGCCCGGTTCGAGCCCCGGTTCGAGCTCGGGTTCGGGTTCGGCCGAGGCGTGGACGGCGCGCACGGCCTGCCTCGGTCCCAGCTCGGCGGAGAGGTCGAGCAGCTTCAGCGCGATCGTGTGCAGCTTCACGTTGTGGTGCTGTGACATCCGCACGAGCAGCTGGAACCCCTCTTGGGGCGTGCAGCCCTGCACCGCGGATATCAGGCCGGTGGCCTGCCCGATCACAGTGCGCGTCTGCACCGCTTTGCGCAGTCCCACGATCTCGGCCTCGAGGCTGGCGATCCGCGCGGTCAGCGAATCGTCACGCCCGTTGTCCCCGACCACGGTCGGGCTCCTCTCTCGCACGTCGGTACCGGTCAGCCAGGCCAGCGGTGCGAGAGCGTCCGGACACGCGGGTGCCAGCACCCGGCAAGCCCGACAGCTCTCGCTGACCCTGGTGCCCTCGCGGGCGCCGGGTGGCTTGCGGCTGGCTTTTCAACCGCGTAGACGATCACCGTAGTAGAGGACGGGTGGCGCGGTGCAACTGGCAGGGGGTTTCGGCGCGGCGCGCCGTGGGGTTTGAGCTCGGCGGCAGCACGCCGAACTCGTCGCCCGCCGGGCCGGCGCACACGGTGTCGGAGGCCCTTTCTCCGCGGACGACGGCTCAGCCGGTGACGGGGTGTGGCACGAGCATCGGGCCGGTGCCCGTCGACTAGGTGCAACCGACCTCGTTCAGCTCCTTTCAGCAGCGTGCCACGCGGTGCCCGAGAGCCGCGCACCAGAAGTCCTCCACGGCGCTGACCTGGTCCGATGGGCAGTCTGCGGCGATCGCGAGGAGGTGCGCGGTGATGTCGTCGGAGTTTCCCCGTTCGGGGGACGGGTACCCGTCTGTGGACGGAGTAGTGCCGACGAGAGGAACGGTCATGGGGACCGACGACAAGGTCAGCAACAAGGCCGAGGAACTCAAGGGCCGGGCGAAGGAAGCGGTCGGCGACGCCACCGACAACGAGCAGTGGCAGGCCGAGGGCCGCACCGAGCAGGCCAAGGGGTCGCTGAAGCAGGCGGGGGAGAAGGTCAAGGACGCCTTCCGTGGCGACGACCGCTAGACACGCCGCCGGCGCCGCCGCGTTCGTGCCCGAGGGCGCGGACCTGGCGGCGCTGCGCCGTGCCGCGGCCGGGTGCCAGGGGTGCGAGCTGTACGAGCCGGCCACGCAGACCGTGTTCGGCGCGGGGCCGGGCGACGCCGGGCTGGTGCTCGTGGGCGAGCAGCCCGGCGACGTGGAGGACCGGCAGGGCGAGCCGTTCGTCGGGCCCGCCGGCCGACTGCTGGACAAGGCGCTGGACGAGGCCGACCTGGCCCGTGAGGGCGTCTACCTGACCAATGCGGTCAAGCACTTCAAGTTCGTGCCCGCCGAGCGCGGGAAGCGGCGCATCCACAAGACGCCGTCGCGTGGCGAGGTGGTGGCCTGCCTGCCGTGGTTGAACGCCGAGTTGGCGCAGGTCCGACCGTCGCTGGTGGTGTGCCTCGGCGCGACGGCGGCGAAGGCCGTGCTGGGCAACGCGTTCAAGGTCACCGAACGCCGCGGCCAGGTCGAGCGGGTCGAGGACTACGACGTGATCGCGACCGTGCACCCGTCGGCGGTGCTGCGCGCTCCCGACCGCGACGAGGCGTACCGGAGCTTCCTCGCCGACCTGCGGGTCGTGCGCGCCCATCTGGGCTGACGTGCCCGTGAACGTGAAGCGGCCCCCTGACCGCTTCCCGCACGGGGTGCGGGCCGAGCTGGACTGGGCTCGGGGTCACGGGGGCCGGGTGGCTGCCTGGGATTCGCCCAGACCACCTGGGAAAGGTCGGTCCTAGCGGACAGCCACCTCACGACGAGTCCTATAGCTATTCAACTTCGGACCACCTCCTTCCTCGTGTGCCACGAACCTATGCGAGGCCGCTCGACGCCCGCAACGGATATTCCGGCCCGACCGCGGCGTCTGATTCCCGCCGGACTGGACCGCGGTGGCGCGACACGATCCCAGCATGAACTTCGAAGGCAAGGTCGCCCTGGTCACGGGCGGCAGCAGGGGTATCGGCGCGGCGATCGCGGTGCGGTTGGCGGAGTTGGGCGCGGACGTCGCGATCACCTACCGGACCAGTCCGGGTGACGTGGTCGACCGGGTGAAGGAGCTGGGGCGGCGGGTCGTGGCCGTGCGGGCGGACAGCGGTGACGCGGAGGCGGTGGTCGCGGCGGTGGAGGAGGCCGTCGCGGTGCTGGGGCGGTTGGACGTGCTGGTGAACAACGCGGGTGAGTTCATCGTCGGGCCGGTGGAGGAGCTGGGGGTGGCCGAGTTCGACCGGACGTTCGACGTGAACGTGCGGGCGGCGTTCCTGGCGGTGAAGGCGGCGTTGCCGCACCTCGGCGACGGCGGGCGGGTGATCGGCATCGGCAGCAACGTGGCCGAGCGGGCGGTGTTCCCCGGGTTCTCGCTGTACTCGGCGTCGAAGGCGGCCTTGGTGGGGATGACGAAGGCGTTGGCGCGGGAGTTGGGGCCGCGGGGGATCACGGTGAACCTGGTGCACCCCGGTGCGACGGACACCGACATGAACCCGGCGGACGGCGAGGTCTCCGACGTCGTGCGGGGCTTCACGGCGGTGGGGCGTTACGCGGAGCCGTCGGAGATCGCGGCGGCGGTGGCGTTCCTCGCGTCCGACGAGGCCCGTTACGTGACCGGTGCCCAGTTGCACGTCGACGGCGGCTTCACCGCCTGACCCGCCGCGAGAGTCCTACGTTCACGCCGCGAGAGTCCTACGTTCAGGGCACCCGAGTTCAACGCTCAGCGCAGGGTCGGCGGAACCTGGGCGTTGAACTCGGGGTGCGCGAACGTAGGACTCTCGCGTGCCGGGTGTAGGACTCTCGCGGTTGGGCTAGCTCGCGTTCACGTCGATGCAGGCGTAGAACGCGTTGGAGGTGTCGCCGATGTTCCAGATGGCGAGCACCGTCTGACGGCCGGACGCGCCCAGGTTCACCGTGTGCGACACGGTGGCCGGGGGTTGCTGCATGCCGCCGTCGACGAAGCCGACCCGCCTGCCGCTGACGTAGTACTCGTAGTTCGCGGTGCGGTGCCGTGCGGTGAAGGTCCAGGTGAAGGTGACGGTCCGGCCGGTGTTCGCGACCTGCCAGCCCTTGTTGTTGTCGTTCAGCTCGGCGAAGCGGGCGACGCCGCCGTTGCAGCTGCGCAGGCCCTTCGGGCCTTCGACGCTCTGCGGCTCCCACTTGATGTCGCCGCACGACACGACGCCGCGGGCGCACTGCGCCTGACGGCTGGCCGGTGACGAGACGTACCCGTGCGCGTAGGCGGGTGCCGAGGGCAGGGCGACCGTCACGAGCGGCGCGGCGAGCACGCCTGCCGCCACCGCGGCGATCCTTCGGCGGAGTGACATGTGGACTCCTCTGGTCGGATGGGCGGAAACGCTTGTGGCGAACGCCAACCCGAGTGCGCTGGGTGGAGCGTTCACCCAAACGCGGCGGCAGGTCTAGACCATACTCTCTGTGATTGCCCCGTGACAACCGTCAACCGCACCTGACACCCGCTGTTGTCCTGCTCGCACGCTCCGGACTACTTCGCTCGCCTGGCCGACGGCTCCGCGCCGGTGCTCGACATCCGCTCGGCAGACCGGATCGAGCCACGAGCACCTCGCGACTGTTCGCCTGCACCTACCCCGGAGCTGTCGCCCTCGCCGAACCGATCGGCTCACCGCACCGGCGACGCCTCGTCGCACGCGGCCCCGACGGCCAACGCGCCTTCGCCACCGAATCGTGCCCAACCCGGTCAGCGGCACGAGCGGATGCCACCGAGCCCGCACGTCGGAGTCCGTTGTCGGAACTCGGCGGACCAGCGGATCAGCCGGCAACACCACTCGGTCGAACACCGGATCGAACCCAGGGACCGGGTGGGCCGGGCTTCCACCCTCCGACGTCATGAGCACCGGCTTGCCCAGCTCCCGCCCGACCTCGGCATGAGCGAACGTCCGGCGGCGGGTCCGTCGCCGGCCGGCCCAGGTGGCATCTGGCCGGACAGGACAGCTGCTGCCTGCGCCGAGGTCTCCGCCAAGCGCACACTCCGCCGCGCTGGAGGGTGTCGCGCGGCATACGAGTGACGGCGGCTCGTTCGACCGCCCTGGTCGCCGGTCGTGCACGACGATCGAACGCTCGGGCCGAAGGGGTCGGATCGCGGAGGGAGAACGAGGCATGGGCGGTAAGGGGAAGAAGCTCGTCCGCACGCTGGTCGCCGTCGCGGCGGGAGCCCTGATGGTGGTCCCGCCGGCAGGTGTCGCCGCCGCGGCGCCTACCCGCAACGGGGTGTGCGAGGTAGGCGAGTTCTGCCTGTACTACACCACTTACGGCTGGGCCAGGGGCTCGGCGGTGTCGGACCACACCACCTCCATCCCGGAGTATGGTTCCAGCCAGCCGACCTGTTGGGAGTTCAAGGGCACCGGCACCGGTAGTGGCGTGTGCGTCAAGCAGGAAGCGACGTCGGCCTGGAACCGCAGGTCCGGAACCGTCCGCCTCTACATCCTCCCGGGTTGCGAGGGCGACCAGCGGTGGGTCATCCAACCGGGGCAGCAGGTCCCGGACCTGGGCGTCCACAACAACAGGAACCAGTCGCACAGCGTGGCGTCGTCAGGAGCGTGCTGACCGACCGCCCCACGACAGGTCTGGCGACGCGGCCGGCTCGTTATGTTGTTTTCGCGATCTTGCGCGCTTCGGCCGGGGCGCGCGACGGTTGATCCACCACACCTCCGGTGACGGGGGAGTGGCCGCTCTCCGACGGTCTTCTCCCGCAGCTGCGCTGCCGCGGGGCTCGTCGCGACAGCCCGCGATGGTCGCGTCCGCTGTCGAGAGGAGGTCGTCGAGGTGGTCGTTCCTTCGAGTCGGACGGCTCGGTCGACACCGCTGGTGCGCACCACTCGGGTCCGCACGGCGCTCCGCCGGGTCGCTCGGTGGCGTCGCAACCGGGCGCCGAGGATCTGGAAGGTGGTGCGCGTGGCCCTCTTGGTCTTGGAGGGCGTCGTGGCGCCGCTCAAGGGAGAAGTGGCCCTCGCCATCACGGCGAGGGCGCTCCTCGTGGTGGGTGACGCGATCGTCGACGCTGGCAGGCACAAGCGATCGTGAACCCGGGTCCGGCCGTCGAGAGGCGGCCGGACCGCCTCCCTTACAGGGAACAGCACCGATCGGCGCAAGCCAAGGCGTGCCTCCGCGTCACTATCGCGGCGGCGACACGAAAGTGGTTTCGTTCCGGCGAATCGGGAGGGGGAAGTCCTCGGTGACGACACCGACCTGCCAGGGCTGCGGCGGGCCCCTGCCCTTCTCGACCGAGACCGGTCGCCCGCGCAAGTTCTGCTCGGACCGGTGCCGCTCCCGTGCCCACCGCGTCCGGAAGCACGAGACCGAACGGGCCACGGCACGGCTGGCGCGGCAGTGCGACGTCGAGGTCGCCGGGCACCGGTGCGAGCGGACCGCGGTGTTCGCGCTCGCGGTGGACGGGCGGCAGCTCAAGGTCTGCCCCGCGTGCCGGGAACTGGCCCTGGCGTTCTTGGTGGGCCAGGGCGCGTCCGCGACGGCGGTGGAGATCAGGCCCATCGCCGAACCGAGCACCGAACCGGGCACCGAACCGACGCGGACCGCTCCCCGCCCTCCCGGTCGGGGGAAGGTGCTGATCATCGAGGACGACGACCGCGTGGCCGAGGCGCTGATCGGGTCCCTGCAACGCAGGGGGTACGAGGTCGTGTCGGCCCGCGACGGCAGGAACGGGCTGCGCGAGGCGATCACGCGGCGCCCCGACGTGGTGCTGCTCGACCTCGGCCTGCCCGAGATGGACGGCCTCACCCTGCTGCGCAAGCTCCGCGGCGCGAGCGACGTCCCGGTGATCGTCGTGACGGCGCGGGGCACGGTCGACGACATCGCCCTCGGCCTCGACATCGGCGCCGACGACTACCTCGTCAAACCCTTCGACCTGGGGGAACTCGTCGCCCGCATGCGCCGGGCCATGCGGCAGCGGGCCGCCCCGGCCGATGAGGTCTACGACGACGGGGTCCTCCGCGTCGACTTCAGGCGGCCGGAGGTCCGCGTCGGCGACGCCGAAGCGCCCTGCTCGCCCCGCGAGCTCCGACTGCTCGAGATCCTGGTGCGGTCCGCGGGCTCCGTCCAGTCGATCGACGCGATCGTCGCCCACGTGTGGGGCGAATCCGCGGTGGCGGTCCACCTGAAGCGCAACCTGGCCGTCGTCGTGGCCACCCTGCGCACGAAGCTCGCGACCGCGGGTCTCGACCCCAGCGCGATCGTCACCGCGCGTGGCCTCGGGTACTACTACCAACCACCGAGCCGGGCAGCGCGGCCGGCATCGGGGCCGCGGATCGGTTACAGCCACGCCGAGCGGCTCCTGAACCCGCCGGACGGGCGGTCGCCGGGACAGGTGCCCGGCTAAACCCGTTGGCGGGCAACGGCGAGCACTGCTACGTTGCCGGCGACCGCGCGAGAGATCGAGGAGGTGGTACCCGTGAACGTGTCGACATGGGTGCTCCCCTCCGGGGTCGTGGTCGGGCGGTAGGTCGTCCGGGAGCGCCCGTTCCGCGAGCACTCCCGAAAGGCACGACCATGCGGTTCACCTCGCAACAGCGCTTCGACGACGGCGTCCTCGAGCGCGAGTTCACCCTCGACGGGATCCCCGGCATCCTGTGGACGCCCGGATCCGCGTCCACGCCCGCCCCGCTGATCCTGCTCGGCCACCCCGGCGGGCTGCCCAGGATGTACCCGCGGCTGGTGGCGCGGGCCCGGCACGCCGCGGCGGAGGGCTTCGCCACGGCCACCATCGAACTGCCCGGTGGCGGTGACCGGCCCCGTTTCGCCGCCGTCGAGCAGGCCCGGGCCGACCTGCGCCGGGCGCTGGAGGCCGGCGGGCCGGTCGACGACGGGATCGTCGACCGGCTCGTCCTCCCGCTGGTCGACCAGGCGGTCCCGGAATGGCGGGCCGCGCTGGACGCGCTCCTCGCCCTGCCCGGGATCGGCGGCCCGGTGGGGTACTCGGGAGGGGTGATCTCCATCGGCGTCCGGCTGGCGGTGGTCGAGCCGCGCATCTCGGCCGCCCTGCTGTTCTCCGGGAGTTACGTGCCCCGCAGCGTGGTCGAGGAGGCCCGGCAGGTCTCCATCCCGTTGCAGGTCCTGCTGCAGTGGGACGACGAGGGGAACGACCGGCAGATGGCCCTGGACCTGTTCGACGCCTTCGGTTCCGAGGAGAAGACGTTGCACGCCAACACGGGCGGGCACACCGGTGTCCCGCGGTTCGAGGGTGACGACGGGAACCGGTTCTTCGCCCGGCACCTGAAGTGAGGCCCGGTCGTCGGGCCGGTGCCGCCCTCAGCGTCGCCGGCCCGGCCCGGACGCCGTCAGCTGGACGGTCGGGTCCGGGAAGCGCGCCACATCGTGTGCTCCCGGCTCACCGCTTCCTCCGCGTCGGCCACCTCGCTCGCCCACGAAGGCTCGTCCTCCACCAGCTCCAACCGGCTGCGCACGATCGCGAGCTCGTTGGCGGCGAACGTGTACGCGCGGGCGAGCGTGGACAGCTGGCGCAGGCTGATCCACGCCGTGCCCGCCGCGATCACCGCCGCCACCACGCCCGCCAGGTCGAACCGCACCGCGCCGATCGCCTTGCCCAACGCCGCGCAGATGCCGATCACCTCGATCGACAGCAACCCGGCCCGCCACCACCCGGCCAGCCGCTCGTTGCGCGCGGCCTTGGCCGTGTACCAGCGCTGCTGGTCGGCGACCCGCGCCTCCAGGTAGGCGGCCTTGCGCTCGGCGAACGGCGCGGCCCGCAGCGTCCTCATCCCCTCGGTGACGACGGGTCGCCGCGACGGCCGGATGCTCGTCGCCGGCGCGTCCTCCAGCAGCTTGTGCATCTGCTGGATGAACCGGCGCTCGGTCTCCGGCTCGCCGCCCGCCTTGTCGAACGGCAGGCCGCCGACGCTGAACTTCCACGCCAGGCTCTTCGCCGACTCGGCCAGCGCCCGGCCGTCGTACCAGCGGTCCTCGGGGCGCGCGGACTTCAGGTTCAGCTCGGTGACCGACACCGCGGCCAACGCGATGGCGGTGCCGATCGCGGCCACGTCGACCCGCCCGAGGACGAACGGCACCGCGCCGGTCGCGGCGGCGGCCACGGCGAGCAGCAGCCGCAGCCGGACCGCGCGGACGTAGCGGTGCTGCCCGTCCAGCGACGCGCTGTCCGCCGCCTCGAACAGGCCCGGCAGGTCGTCGTCGCCCAACCCCTTCGCCGTCATCGCTCCCCCTCCGGTCGGAAGACCCGTTCCACGTGCGCGCGCAGCTCGTCGGGGCCGAGCACGGTGGTCAACGGCGAGGTGGCGATCGCGGTGGACCGCTCGTCCGCGCCCTCGGCGATGGCGTCCGCGGTCCGACCGCTGCCGCGCAGCACGACCAGCGGCCGGTTGCGGCCCAGGCTGTGCTCGGCGTCGTCGAACGTGATCGGCCCGCCGTTGACGAGCACGGTCAGCGACGGCTCCGGTCCGGCGACCACGTCCGCCACCTCGGCCAGCCACGGCGACTCGTCACCCCACGCGTCACCGGGCACCAGCACCAGGTGGGTGTGGTTCGGCTCGAACGCGGCCAGGTCCACCGCCACCTCGGCGGCCACCCCGATCAGCGGGAACCGCCCGCCCGCCGCCGCACGCGCCCGACCCACGGCCCGCATCACGCCGACGTCCGTGCCGCCGTCCACCACCACCGCGCCGCACGCGTCGAGCAGCGGCACCAGTTCGCGCAGCACCACACCCAACGCCGCCAGCCCGCCCCGGTCCATCCCGGCGGCGCCGCCGACCAGCACCAGCACCGGCCGCCCGACCGGCAACCCGGCGCCGCCCAACTCCGCCACCGACCTGACCCGCACCCTGTCCACGATCCGCGACCGTACCGGCGTGCGTCCCGCGGCACCTCGTTCCGGGCTCATGCCCCTCCACCGCGGCAGCGGTCCGACCCGATCGCACCGGGGCCGTTCGCCGCACGCTCGACGGGTTCCGGTTGGGCGACTCCGGCGATTCGGCGCAGGAGCAGACGGGACGGCGGGACGCGTGAACCCGGTCGGGCGGCAAGCTCTACAACTCCAGTCCGGTGAGCACGAGGACCCGCTGCTCGGTGAGGTCCTCCATGGCCGCGCGCACCCCCTCGCGGCCCGTTCCCGACTCCTTGATACCGCCGTACGGCATCTGATCGGCCCGGAAGCTCGGGACGTCGCCCACGATCACCCCGCCGACGGCCAGCCGCCTCGCGGCGCGGAACGCCAGCCGGACGTCGTGCGTGAACAGACCCGCCTGCAACCCGAACCGGGACGCGTTCACCCGGTCGAAGGCCTCGTCGACCGACGGCACGGAGTCCAGCACCACCACCGGCCCGAACACCTCCTCGTCCACCACCTTGCACGCCGGCGGCACGTCGGCCAGCACGGTCGGCTCGTAGGTCGCGCCCGCCCGCCGCCCGCCGGTCAGCACCCGCGCGCCCGCCGCGACGGCCTCGTCCACCCACGCCTCGACCCGCCGCGCGGCGGCCTCGTTGATCAGCGGGCCGACGTCGGTGGCCGGGTCGGTCGGGTCGCCCGTGCCGAGCTTGCGCACGTGCGACACCACGGCTTCGGCCAACGCCGGGTACACGTCCTCGTGCGCGTACACGCGTTGCACCGAGATGCACGACTGCCCGCCCTGGTACATCGAGAACGTGGCGATCCGCTGCGCCGCCCGGTCGAGGTCCGTCCAATCCGGGCAGACGACGGCCGCCGCGTTGCCGCCCAGCTCCAGCACGACGTGCTTGCGCGGCACCCGGTCCAGGATCGAGTAGCCGACCGGGCCGGAACCGGTGAACGACACCACCGGCAGCCGGGGGTCCTCGGCCAGCGCGCCCGCCACCTCGTTGGGCACCGGCAAGACCGACCACGAACCGGCGGGCAGGTCGGTCTCCGCCAGCAGCCCGCCCAGCAGCAGCGCCACGAGCGGTGTCGTCGGCGCGGGCTTGACCACGATCGGCGCGCCGACCGCCAACGCCGGCGCGACCTTGTGCGCCACCAGGTTCAGCGGGAAGTTGAACGGCGCGATGCCCAGCACGGGGCCGCGCGGCGCCCGCCGCACCAGCGCCAGCCTGCCGTCCGCCGCCGGGTCGGTGTCCAGCCGCTGCAACTCGCCGGAGAAGCGGCGCGCCTCCTCGGCGGCCCAGCGGAACGTCGACACCGCGCGGGTGACCTCGATCCGCGACCACTTCACCGGCTTGCCCGACTCGGCCGTGATCAGCGCGGCCACCTCGTCCGCCCGCTCGGCGAGCCGGCGCGACACGTGGTCCAGCGCCGCCGCCCTGGCGTGCGCGGGGAGGGCGGCGAACTCGTCGGCCACGGCGTGCGCCGAGGCGACGGCCCGCTCCACGTCCCCGGCGGTCGCGTTGGACGTCACGCCGGCCAGGGCGCCGTCGTGCGGCGTGCGGATCTCGACCAGGTCCTCGCTCGTCGCGGGCAGTCCCGCGACCCAGTACGGCGTCGTCGTCACTGAAGAGCTCCTCCAAGCACGTCCAGGCCCTCGGCCAGCAGCTCGTCCGGGATGACGAGCGGCGGCAGCAGGCGGATCACGTTCCCACGGGCACCGCAGGTCAGCACGATCACCCCGGCCGCGTGGCAGGTGGCCGCGGCCCGGGCCGCCTCCTCGGCGGAGGTCAGCTCCACGGCCAGCATCGCGCCGCGGCCACGCGCCTGCACGACCGCGTCCGACGTGAGCGCGCGCAGGCGGGGCAGCGCGATCGCCTCGATGCGCCGGGCGGCGGCGTCGAGGGCGAGCTCGCGCATGGTGTCGATCGCGGCGACGGCGGCGGCGCAGGCGATCGGGTTGCCGCCGTACGTGCCGCCGAGCCCGCCCGCGTGCACGGCGTCCATCACGTCGGCGCGCCCGGTGACGGCGGCCAGCGGCAGCCCGCCCGCGATGCCCTTCGCCGTGGCCACCAGATCGGGCACCACGCCCTCGTGGTCGCACGCGAACCAGTCGCCCGTGCGGCAGAACCCCGTCTGGACCTCGTCGGCGACCAGCAGCACGCCGTGCGACCGGCACCAGTCGGCGAGGGCCGGGAGGAAGCCCGGCGCGGGCACGATGAAGCCGCCCTCGCCCTGGATCGGCTCGACCACCACGCACGCGATCCCGTCCGGCCGGTCGATCGCGGCGACGGCTCGGCGCGCGGCTTCCGCGCCGGTCAGGCCGTCGTGCAGGGGGTAGGAGCCGGGGATCCGGTGGACGTCGGGCGTGAACGGGCCGAAGCCGCGCTTGTAGGGCAGCTCGTCGGCGGTCATCGCCATCGTGAGGTTCGTGCGGCCGTGGTAGGCGTGGTCGAGGACCACCACACCCGGCCGCCCGGTGGCGCGTCGGGCGATCTTGACCGCGTTCTCCACCGCCTCGGCGCCGGAGTTCAGCAGCACCGAGCGCTTGTCGTGCTCACCGGGCGTCAGCTCGGCCAGCCGCTCGCACACGTCCAGGTAGCCCTCGTACGGCGTGACCATGAAGCACGTGTGGCTGAACCGGTCGACCTGCTCGTGCACGGCGCGCGCGACGCGCGGAGCGGGGTTGCCGACGCCGGTCACCGCGATGCCCGAGCCGAAATCGATCAGCCGGTTGCCGTCGACGTCGACCACCAGGCCCGGCTCGGCGTGGTCGACGAACACCGGGAGCACCGAGCCGACGCCCGCCGCGACCGCGCCCTTGCGCCGCTCGGCCAGCTCGCGTGACCGGGGTCCGGGTATCTCGGTGCGCAGTCGGGCCATGGCTCCAGCATCGACCGGTCCGGCGTCCGGGGACAGTGTCCGGAGTGGTGGATGCGGTGTCGTCGGCTGTACACAGTGTCCATGTCGTTGACGGTCGGGGCGTTGGCCCGCGAGGTCGGGTTGACCGTGCACGTGGACGCGGGGTTGGACCGGGTCGTGGCGTGGGTGCACAGCACCGAGCTCGCCGACCCGACGCCGTTCCTGGAGGGCGGCGAGCTGCTGCTGACCACCGGCATCGCGCTCGGGCCGCACGACGGGTACGTGCGGCGGCTGGTGGCGGCCGGCGCGGTGGGGCTCGGGTTCGGCACCGGGCTGAGCCACGACCACGTGCCGGCGGACCTGGTGCGGGCCGCTCGCGACGCCGGGCTGGCGCTGCTGGAGGTGCCGCGGGCCACGCCGTTCATCGCGATCACCAAGGCGGTGTCGCGGGCCGTCGCGGCGGACGAGTACGCGGCGCTGGCGCGCACCGGCGCGGCGCAGCGGGCGCTGACCCGTGCCGCGGTCGCCGACGGGCCGACGGGCGTGGTGCGGCGGTTGGCCCGGCTCATCGACGGCGCGGCGGCGTTGCTCGACCCGCACGGCACGCCCGTGCACGTCGTCGGCTCGCTGCCGGACCTCGCCGGGCACGTGCGGCGGCTCGCGGCGGCGGGCGGACCGGCCGGCGCGGCGTGGCAGTCGGGCGGGCGGCACGTCGCCATGCAGGTGCTGGGCCGGCGCGGCTACCTCGCCGTGGCGGCCGGCGCGCCGCTGGACGCGGGCGTGGTCAACACCGCCGCGTCGCTGCTCACCGTGGCCCTGGCCCGGTGGGACGAGGTCGACGCGGTGCGGCGGGAGCTGCGGGAGGCGCGGTTCCGGCTGGTGCTGGCGGGCGTGCCGGTGGACGGGGTGCCGGACGGGGCGTTCCGGGTGTTCGTGCTGCGCGAGCGGGCCGAGCCGGCGGGGTTCTGGGCGGAGGTGGACGGTCGGGTCGTCGTGCTGGCGCGCGAGGTGGACGTGCCCGCCGCCGCGTCCAGCCCGGTGGACGCGGCGGGCGTCGCGCGCGGCTACCGGGAGGCGTTGCGCGCGTTGGAGGCCGGCGTGGAGACGTTCGAGGAGGTCGTCGGGTCCGGCCTGCTCGCGCCGGACGCGGCGGAGTTCGCCGCCGCCCTGCTCGCGCCGCTGGACGACGTGCTGCGCGAGACGGTGCGGGTGTGGCTCGCGTGCCACGGCCAAGCCGACCCGGCCGCCGCCCGGCTGGGCGTGCACCGGCACACCGTGCGCAACCGGCTCAAGCGGGTGGAGCGGTTGCTCGGGCGTTCGCTGGAATCCGCAGGCGTGCGCGCCGAACTCTGGCTGGCCCTGCACGCCTGACCGTACGCTGGGCGCACACCGCCGCCGACGCTCCTTGATGACGAGGGGGATCCCTTGGCGCGCTTCCGATTACTCGCCCACGCGGCGGCGGTGGTCACCGTCACCGCGGCCTTGCTCACCGCCGTGTTCGTCAACCCCGCCGGCGCTTGCGTCTGCATGCCGGCCAACGAGGCCCTGCGCTACCAGCAGGCCACCTACGTGTTCTCCGGCGTCGTGGTCCACGAAAAGGCCGAGGAGAACTTCTACCGGTACACCGTCGAGGTCGACACCGAGTACAAGGGTGACGTCCCGCACCGGGTCTACGTGCTGTCACCGCGGAACCACTCCTGCGGGATCCGGCTCACCGTCGACGCCGCGTACGTCGTGTTCGCGAAGGGCGACGTGTCCGACCGCCGGGTGGAGACCGAGTACTGCAGCGGCACCCGGTCGGCCGCGGCCGGGCCGCCGACGACCACCTCGCCGTGGTCGGGCACCTCGCCGCCCACGACCACCTGCACGACGGCCGCGCCGTGACCAGCGCCGTGACCACCCGCCGCCCATCCACCGGAGATCGCGCTGCGGTGCGCTCTCCTTCGACCACCAGGGGGAACCCATGGCGCGCTTGAGGCTCCTGGCCCACGCGGCCGGTGTCGTCACCGTCACCGCCGCCCTGCTCACCGCCGTGTTCACCAGCCCGGCCAGCGCGTGCAGCTGCCTGCCCAGCACCGAGGGGCAGCGCTTCCACCAGGCGACCTACGTCTTCGACGCGGTCGTGCTGAGCAAGACGCTGGAGGCCGGCGACCCGTCCGTGACCTACGACGACAAGTACCGCTACACCGTCGACGTCGGCCGGGTCTACAAGGCCTACGTGCCGTCCCGGGTCGACATCGTCACGCCCGCCAGCGGCGCGATGTGCGGCATCAGCCTCTACCAGGGCACCGAGTACGTCGTGTTCGCGCACGGCGACGTGTCCGACGGCCGGGTGGAGTCGCACTACTGCAGCGGCACCCGGCCCGCGTCGGCCGGTCCGCCGGTGACCACCCTGCCCTCTACCACCACCACGACCCCGTCGACGGCGACCTGCGCGACAGCTTTGCCGTAACGGGTGAGGGATCTCGCTCGACCGTGCGCCGAAGGTCACTCAACCGGGTGGTCTTCGGCGCTCAGTCGGTCGGCTCGGTGCCGTCCACCGGTCCGTGCTCGTACCCTTCGTCGGGGTCGTCGACGAACTCGTCGATCGCGGGTTCGGCATCCCGAAGAAATCGGTGGTTTGTGGCCGCAGTGTTACGGGTAGGTGGACGCGGAAGGGCAAACCGGGTGGCTGACCGTGCCGAAGGACAGGTAGCTTCCGGCGTCCGGGCCGACGTCGTCGACACAGCGGAGGTTCAACCGGATGTGGGACGGTGACCTGACCGGAGAGGTGGTCGACGGCAGATATGCCCTCGGCAGCCTGTACGGATCGGGCGGCATGGCCGAGGTGTACCGGGCGGTGGACACCCGTCTCGACCGGAAGGTCGCGGTCAAGTTCTTCCTGGGCCAGGCCTCCGGCGAGGACCGGATCCGGCTCGACCGCGAGGCGCAGGTGCTCGGCGCCATGCAGTTCCCCGGCCTGGTCGAGGTGTACGGCACCGGCAGCTTCCGCGGCCGGCCGTACTTCGTGATGCAGCCGGTCGACGGCGGCACGCTGCGCCGCCGCATGCGCGGCGCGATGTCGCCCGAGGTGGTCGCCGCGATCGGGTCGCAGATCGCCGGCGTGCTGGCCCACGTGCACGCCAACGACGTGGTGCACCGGGACGTGAAGCCGTCCAACATCCTGCTCGACACGACCGGCCGGCGGGCGTACCTGGCCGACTTCGGCTTGGCGTTGCAGGCCCAGGTCACGCGCGTGACGAGGTCGGGGATCCTGGTCGGCACGGCCGGCTACCTCGCGCCCGAGCAGGTGCGCGGCGGCGACGTGCTGCCGGCCGCCGACGTCTACGCGCTCGGCCTCGTGCTGCTGGAGTGCCTGACCGGGCGGCCCGAGTACCCGGGCGGCGACACGGAGGCGGCGCTGTCGCGGCTGCACCGGGAGCCGCGCATCCCGGCCAACCTGCCCGACCCGTGGGTCGACGTGCTGACCGCGATGACCGCGTCCGACCCGGCCAAGCGGCCGTCGGCGGCGGAGTGCGAGCGGCTGCTCGCGGCGGCGCAGCGGGCGAGCGCCGGCCTGTCGCCACTGGTCGAGGTGGCTGTGGCGGACCGGCCGGAGGTGGTCGAGCCCGAGTCGAAGTCCGAGAACCGGCCACTGCTGCTGGGCGCCGCCGCCGCGGCCGTCGTGCTGACCGCGGTCGGCTTCCTGGCGATGAGCGACCCGTTCGACCCCCGGCCCGGCGAGCGCGTCGGCCGACCGGCGACGAGCACCGCGGCCGAGCCGATCGCCGAGCAGGCGCCGCAGACCGGTGCGGCGGTGCCGGGCAACCCCTCCACGGTGACCGTGCTGGAGGGCGCGCCGCCGCCGGAGCTACCGGCCGGGAACACCGGGAACACCGGGAACTCCGGGGACGACGCCGCCGGCGGCGGCAACACGGTGGTGCGAACGACCCCCGGCACGACGACGACCACCAAGACCGCGAGGGAGACGCCGGTCGTGCCGTCGAACGCGCCGGTCGTGATCGTGCCCGACCCCGGGCCGCCCACGGTGGTGACCGGACCGCCGTCGAGGGACCGCGGCGCCTCGTCCGGCCGGGGCTGACCCGACCCGGCGGCCCGCTCGGTGTTGCCGGTGGAAGGTGTCGGTGGGCGCGCTGTCGGTGGGCGCTGTCGGGTCAGCGGAGGGCCGGTAGGAGCTCGCCCTTGGCGAAGTCCAGGAACTCCCGCTGGTGGTCGCCGCCGATCTGGACCAGCGCCAGGTCGGTGAAGCCCGCCTCGCGGAACTTCGCCACCGCCTCCACCACCGGGCCGACGTCCGGGCCGCACGGGATCCGCTCGGCCACGTCCTCCGGCCGCACGAACTGCGTCGCGCCGGCGAAACCGGACGTGCCGGGCAGCTCCGAGTTGACCTTCCAGCCGCCCGCGAACCACCGGAACTGCTCGTGGGCGCGCTCGACCGCCGCGTCGCGGTCGGGATCCCAGCAGATCGGCAGCTGGCCGATCTTGCGCGAGCTCTTGCCCTGGAAGACGTCCCACTCCCGGCTCAGTGACGCGTCCGGCTCGGTCGCCACCATCGCGTCCGCCAGCGGCGCGAACGTGCGCACCGACTGCCCGCCGGACACCGCCACCGCGATCGGCACGCGCTGCTCGGGCAGGTCCCACAGCTTCGCCGAGTCGACCCGGAAGTGCTGGCCGGAGTAGTTGACGTATCCGCCGTCGAACAGCTGGGAGATGATCTCCACGGCCTCGCGCAGCAACTCGTGCCGCACGTTCACCGGCGGCCAGCCGCGGCCGACGACGTGCTCGTTCAGGTTCTCGCCCGCGCCGATGCCGAGCGTGAACCGGTTGCCCGACAGCAGCTGCACGGTCGCCGCCTTCTGCGCCACCACCGCCGGGTGGTAGCGCACGGTCGGGCAGGTCACGTACGTCATCAGCTCGACCCGCTCGGTGGCCTGCGTGACCGCGCCGAGCACGCTCCACGCGTACGGCGCGTGGCCCTGCTCGTCCAGCCAGGGCGAGTAGTGGTCGCTCATCACCTCGAAGTCGAACCCCGCCTGCTCGGCGAGCCCCGCGTGCTCGACCAGCTCCCGTGGCCCGGCCTGCTCGGTCATCAGCGTGTAGCCGATCCGCACGATTCCTCCTACGCCATCGGCAGGTCGGTGAGGTCCGCCCGCAACTCGTCGAGTTCCTCGTAGACTGCCGACGCGCCGGCGTCGCGCAACTCGGCTTCGCCGAAACCACCCGTGCGAAGGCACACCGCGGGCAGCCCGGCCCGTGCGGCGGCCTCGCAGTCCCACACCGAGTCGCCGATGACCACGGCCCGGCCGCCGCCGTCCACCCGCCGCAACGCCACCTCGATCAGGTCCGGCGCGGGCTTGCTGTCGGCGACGTCGTCCGACGAGGTCGAGGTGAGGCCGGACGCGTCGATCAGCTTCAGGTAGTGGTCGACGTGGTGGCGCTTGCCGGAGCTGGCCAGCACCACCGCGAAGTCCTGCTCCAGCGCCGAGGAGATGAGGCGGTGCGCGCCCTCCAGCGGCCTGACCTCGGCCAGCATCGGCTCGAACGCCACCTCCCACGCCTTGCGCAGGTCGTCGCCGTGCTCCCGTTCCACGTGCTCGCCCGCGACGGCGGCGACGAGCTTGTCACCGCCCATCCCGATGGCCCGATGCAGGCGCCAGGTCGGCACGGTGAGGTCGAAGCGGCGGAACGCGCGGAACCAGGCCACCGCGTGGTGGTAGTTGGTGTCCACCAGCGTGCCGTCCACGTCGAGGACGAGCGTGTTGGTCATGGGGCCTGGTTAGCCCGGCCGCGCGACCCGCAAACCGGCCGACCTCGCGAACCGCGCCAGCGCCCGTTCCAGGTCCGGGTGCCCGCGGGCGGTGTCGCCGAGCGGCCACACCACGAGCCACCCGTCGTCGCCGGCCGGCCGGATCCTGGCCCGCGTGCGCAGGCGCAGGCCGTACGTCCGGTCGTCGATGAGCCGGATCTCCAACCGGTCCACCTGGCGGGCGGTGAACTCGCGCGAGTAGCCGTGCCACGACACGACCAGCCGGGTCGGCTCCACCCGCAGCCGGTTGGGCCGCCACGGCACGCCGCGCACGTGCCAGTGCAGCGCCGCGAGGCTCGCGACGAGGACGGCCCACGGCACCCAGGCGGGGACGATCAGTCGGATCATGTTGCCGAACACCGCGAACACCGCGAACGCCACCGCACCGCCGATCGACAGCGCCGCACGGGACCCGGGGACCGTGTTCGCCTGCCGGAACAGCACCTCGCTGCCGCGGACCGGCACCGTGGTGAGGCCGCGTTCGGGCGTGGGCGGCACCGTGGCCAGCCGGTCGCGCAGCCGGACGTGCCGGAACTGGTAGACGCCGCCGACCCGGCGCAGCACGCCCGCCCGGTGCGCCTCGCGCAGGAACGCCAGGGCAGCCCACGGCAGCCGCCCGGTCAGCGCCAGACCCGCCCTGGTCACCACCCACCGGCCGGACGCGCTGAGCAGCAGTGCGACCGCACCGCACCCCGCCCACGAGCCGATCATGAACACCGCGCCGAGCAGCAGTCGCACCACGACGGGTTCGCCCTGGTGCAGCGTCGGCAGGTACATGAGCGAGCCGACCTGCGGCGCGACGAACAGCAGCACCGCGAGCACCGCCTTGCGGTCGCCGCGCAGCAGCGCGTCGGGGTCGACCGCGCGGTCCGCGTCGACCGGTGACATCAGCACGGACTTGCCGAACCCGAGCAGCAGGGCCGCAGGCAGCAGGAACCACCCGGAGTTGTCGCCGATCGCCGCCAGCGGCCCGCCGATCAACGCCGTGCCGCCCACCCAGCCGCCCACCGCGAGCGCGGCCCGGCGCGGTCGGTGCCGCGCTTCCTGGACCAGCGCGCGGATCCGCCTGTGCCACGCGGTCCGGCCCGGCCTGCCGGTGGGTGTCCGACCGTCGACCGCCATCCCGCCCGAGGTGATCTCCACGAGCAGCCAGACGACCACGCCCACCGGGAAGCCGAGCGCGGTCGCGAACCAGCCGAGCTGGTCGAGGCGGGCGAAGTTGAGGTCCGCGACCACCAGGGCCGCCAGCACCACCCCGATGACCAGCGAGGCCAGCACGAGGAACGCGACCCGGGCCGGCCGCGCCCGGCTCAGCCGCCACCAGGCGATGTCCTGCTCGCGGCGTGCCGTCAGGTGGTCGGCCAGGAACCGCAGGTACCGGGTGGCCTGCTCGACGTCCCACCGGCCGCGGTCCTCGTCGTCGAACGCGGCGGGGATCAGCCCGTCCAGCAGGTGCTCCTCGATCGCCGCCCGGTCGGGCAGGCGGGTCAGCACGGCGGGGTCGGTGGCGGGGGAGCGGTGGACGCGGCGCGCGAGCCACACCATCAGCGGGGTGGACAGCGCGGCGGCCAGGTCGCCCTCCGGGTGGGCCTCGACCTCGTCCAGCACCGGGCGCCAGGCGGGTGATCGGCCCGGTGTGACGGCGGTGCGCAGGTGCGCGACCACGGCGGACGGGGTGAGCGGCGCGGCGCGCAGCACGGCCGCCGACCGCAGCACCTCGCCGCCGGCCACGGCCGCCGCGTACTCGGCGGCGCGGGACGTGACGATCACCTCGCCGAACCCCTTGTGCAACGCCGCCAGCGCCCGGCCGCGCACCGGCGCGGGCAGCTCGTCCAGCCCGTCCAGCACCGGCAGCACCCGCCGGTCGCGCACCAGCCGTTCGACCGCGGCCCGGCCGTGCGTGACGTGCAGACCGGGGTACTCCTCGGTGATCCGGCGCAGCAACCACTCCGCGGGCCGCTCGCGGACCGGGTCCCAGGACGCGACCGACAGCAGCACCGGCACCGCCTGCCGCTCGCGCAGGTCGACCAGCAGCTGCTGCACCATCAGCATCGCGAACGTGGTCTTGCCCGAGCCCGGCTCCCCGAGCACCACCAGCCTGCCGCGTGGCAGCGCGCGGAACGCCTCGGCCAGCCGCGCCAGGTCGTCGCCCTCGGGCGCCGCGCCGCCGATGTTCGCCTGGTGGTCGGCGTGCTCGCGGCCCGCGCGCCACAGCACCGGCAGCGGCGCGGGGTCGAACACGTCGCGGGCGGCGGACTCGTCGCGCCACTGCGCCAGCACGAGCGCGGCCAGCTCCGCCGCGGCGAGGTCGACCGGCTCGGCGCCGGGCGGCAGGTGGACGTGGACGTCGCCGTGCACGTCGCGGGCCTGGAGCACGAACGTCGCCGTGCCGTCGAAGCTGTTGTGGACGGGCGGTTCGCGGTGCACGGGCGAGTGGCGCCGCTCAGCCGCGGACGGGCAGGGAGTCCAGGAACTCCTCGATCAGCCGAGCCCACTCGGCGGGCGCCTCGACCGCGGGTGAGTGGCCGCTGTCCAGCTCGGCCCACCGCGCGCCGGGGATCAGGTCGGCCGGCGCGCGCGTGGCGTCGGGCGCGATCAGCCGGTCGTGCTTGGCCCCGATCACGAGCGTCGGCACGCTCAGCGTCGGCAGCTCGTCACGCAGGTCGATCCGCTGCACCAGGTCGACGTGGTCCGGGGTGCCGGGCGGGATGGTGAGCGCGATCAGCTCCAGGAAACCCGCGGTCTGCTCGGCGGTCAGCCGCCGGCGGAACGGCTCGCCCAACGCGACGGACAGCATGAAGCGGGCCAGCTCGGCGCGGTCGGCGTCCAGCAGCCGACGCCACTGCCGCACCCGTTCCCGGCTCTCGTCGTCGAGGTGGGCGAACCCGGCGGTGAGCACCAGGGCGGTCACGCGTTCGGGGTGCCGTCGCGCCACGCGCACGGCGACCGCGCAGCCCATCGAGTAGCCGACGACCGCGAACCGCTCCTCGCTCTCGGCGGCGGCCACCAGCCGGTCGGCGAGGTCGTCCAGGTCGAGGGGCCCGGTCGCGCGGGGGGTGGTCCCGGAGCCGGGGAAGTCCACCGCGTGCACCCTGCGCTTGCGCGACAGCCGCGGGATGAGCGGGCTGAAGTTGGCGCGGACCGTGCCACCGGCCCCGTGGGCGAGCAGAAGTGCGGGAGTCACGGGGCCGATTCTGCCGGGCGACACGCCTGCGGCGGCACGAATTGCGCGCGAAGGGCGATTCGTGACCAGCGTGAATCCGGCGACGGCGGTCGGTTGGTGTGCAAGCACACACGCGGAGGGGGTGGTGCGGGTCAGCCGACGTACACGCGGATCGCCGTGCCGGCCTCGTGGGTGTGCACGCGGACCAGGTCGCACAGCAGGTTCACCAGCATCACGCCGTACCCGCCGTGGGGGTTCGCGCCGGGGTTGCGCCTGCCCACCATCGGGCTCGCGATCCGGCCCGCGTCACGCACCTCGCACACCACCGCGCCGCCTTCGCGCCACAGCAGCAGCGTGCCGAAGCCGCCGCCGTGCACCACGCTGTTCGTGGTCAGCTCGTTGACCGCGAGGACGAGGTCCTCCACCTGGTCGGCGGTCAGGCCCGCCTCGACGGCGAACGCGGCCACCAGCCGCCGGGTGGCGCCGAGGGCGTCCAGGTCGAACCGGCGGGTCGTGGCGTCCGGTGGCGGCGACGGCAGCGGCCGGTTGAACTCCTCGGCGATCATGAACGGCTCGCGGTAGCCGGCGCTCGGCCTGCGCTGCTGCCCCTCGACCACGACCGGGTGGGTGCTCTCCGCGTCGCGCAGCGCCTCCGGCGCGAGGTTCGCCGTGTCGTACGGGCACAGGATCCAGGCCGGCCGGTCCTCGAACGCGGTGTTGATCAGCGCCTCGTGCTGCACGCAGGCCGGGTACTCGAGTTCCGTGCGACCCGGCCAGATCGGCTCGCCGATGATCCGCACCCGGCCGGTGGCGGCGTGGTTGTCGGTGAACGCGGTCAGCACGCCGGGGATGATCCGGCCCGGGTTGCGCCCCGCGCGTCTCATGTCCAGGAACTCGACCTGCTCGGCCAGCCCGCCCAGCGCGCGCCGCAGGAGGCCGATGCCGTGCTGCGGCACGGCCACCAGCACCGGCTCACCCGCGGCGACGCCGTCGCGCACGAACGGCACTGTGCCCGCGAGGTACTCCTCGTCGTCGCGGTAGAGCAGTGCCTCGTGCACGAAGTCGACCACCGGGGGAACCTCCGAACGGTTGCTGGCGGGGGAGGCCTGCCCGTTCAGTATCGCGCCCGATCACCGTCACGGAAGCGACCTGCGCAGGCAAACGCGTGTCGCCGGGTCCAGGCCACGTGCGGCTTCCGCCGCCACGACGACCGTCAGACCCGGCGAGAGGTCGGCCACCTCGTGGAACCCGAGCCGCCGATAGTAGGGGCCGTTCCACGGGATGTCGCGGAACGTGGTCAAGGTCAACGCGTCCAGCCCGCGCGCCGCGGCCCAGCGCCCGACGTGGTCGAGCAGCGCCGCCCCGATGCCGCGCCGCGCGTGGTCGGGGTGCACGCAGACCTGCTCGACGTGCGCCGCGCGGTCCTCGGTCAGCACCTCGACCGCGATCCAGGCCATCGGGTGCGGGTCGACGGCCACCCAGACGTGCAGCCCGGCGAGGGCGCTCAACGGCATCGGGTCGTCGTCGGCGATCTCGGGCATGCCGAAATCGCGGAAGGGCTCACCGGAGGCCCGTTCGATCGGGGGCAGCAGCGGCAGTTCGTCCGGCCGGGCGGTGCGGATGTCCACCGGCGCATGATCAGCCGGCGGTGAGGTTCCGCTCAACTTCGTTCCCGAGGGCTTCGAGCAGGCGTGACGGGAACTGGTCGTCGGGGCAGTCGTCCACCCGGAGCTCGGCGACGCTGCCCGCCACCCCGGCCAGCGAGACGCGCAGCTCGCCCCGGCAGCCGTGCTCGGCCAGCGGCGTCCAGGTCAGGAGCAGCTGGTCGTAGTCGGCGGCGAGGCTGACCTGGTGCGGTTCGTCGTTGGCGCGCAGGATCAGCACGTCGTCCGTGCGGCCGACTACCTGGTAGGGGTCGGGCAGCCAGGAGGCCAGGCGGACGGGGTCGGCGGCGGCGTTGAACACCAGGTCGGGCAGGGCGGGGACGTCTCGTCTCGCGTGGATGGTCACGGCGTCACGGTTACCCCGTTCGAGCATCCGCACACTGGGTAACCAGCGGTCATGACCGCAGCACAGGAACCAGCGGAGCCCCGGGGGCGGGTCGAAGAGCCGGTTGACCCGGTTGACCCGGACGAGATCGCGGCGGAAGCGCCGATCGACCCGACCCCGCAGGAGGTCGACGAGTACCGGGCGTTGATCGGGGACGAGACGCCGGAGCCCGGTGTGACGCGCGATCACCGCGCGGCACCGGCGACGGGTGAGCCGGGTGAGTCTGATGAGAGGTCGAGGAGGCGGGTGCCCGACATCCCGGAGTTCTGATCCTGCCTGAGATCCCGGAGTTCCGAGCCGAGGTCGGCGGTTCTTCCCCGGCGGCTCCGGTCAGGTGTTCCCCGAGCCCGGTTCGGTCATCGCGCGCATCGCCCGCGCCTTCACCGGGTCCGGCAGGACGCGGCTCGCCGCCGCCTGCGCCTTGTTCCGCAGCGAACCGGCCACCACGTGGTCGTCGCCGTCCATCAGCGCCTTGAACCCCGCCCGCGCGACGTCCGCCGGGTCGTCCTTGGGCCCGGTCGCGACCTTGGTGTCGGTCATGCCCGCCCGGCGGAAGAAGTCGGTGTCCGTCGGGCCCGGCATCAGCGCCGTCACCGTCACGCCGCTGTCGCGCAGTTCTTCCCGCAACGCCTGCGAGAACGACGCCAGGAACGCCTTCGACGCCGCGTACACCGAGTGGAACGGCCCGGGCGCGGTCGCCGCCACCGACGACGTGAACAGCACCCGGCCGGCGCCGCGTTCCACCATCGCGGGCACGAGCCGCTTCGCCAGGTGCACGGCCGAGGAGATGTTGAGGTCCACCACCCGCAGGTGGCTGCGCAGGTCGCTGTCGTCGACGAAATCACCGCCGACACCGACACCGGCGTTGACCGCCAGCGCGTCCACCGGCCGTCCCGCGGCCTCGACCACCGCTACCAGGTCCTCGTTTCCCTCGAACGTGGCCAGGTCCGCCCGCACCGGGTCGACCCGCGCCCCACCGGCGGCCAACGCCCGTGCCACGTCGTGCACCACGTCGTTCTCCGCCGCCACGACCAGGTCGAACCCGTGCTCGACGAACACCTTCGCCAGCTCGAGCCCGATCCCGCTGGACGCGCCGGTCACCACCGCCAACGGCCTCTCCGAAGCACTCATGACCACGAACTACCCGGAGTCGGATCACCCAATCCGGTTTCACCCGATGCGAAATTGGGCACCCCTCTCGGTACCTCTCTCACTCGGATGGTGGTGACGTATGTCCGGACGACCCGGTCACGTCGGCGTGCTCGACGTCGGCTGCTTCAGCGCCAACCTGGTCGTCGTCTCGGGCTCGCCGCTGCACCCGGTCGTCTCGCACAAGACCCGCCTCCGGCTCGACCGCGCGCTCGGCCGGGACAACCGACTCCGCCCGGAGGGCGTCGAACAGGTTGTGACCGCCGTCCAAGCCGCGCACCGGATCGCCGAACGCGCCGGCGTCTCCGCCATCGTGCCCTTCGCCACCTCCATCATCCGCGACGCGCCCAACGCCGAGCAGGTCATCGCCGAGGTCGCCCGCCGCACCGGCACGCGGTTGCGCGTGCTGCCCGGCCAGGAGGAGGCCCGCCTGTCCTACCGGGCCGCGCGGCACTGGTTCGGCTGGCGCGCCGGCCCGCTGCTGGTGCTCGACGTCGGCGGCGGCACGGTGGAGCTCGCCGTCGGTGACGACGTGGAGCCGTCGTTCACGCGTTCGCTGCCGTTCGGCGCCCGCACCACGACCCGGCGGCTCGCGCTCAACCGCACCGCGCCGCGCGACCACCGGGGACTGGCCCGGGAGCAGGTGCTGGTGCACGACCGGGTGGTGGCCGCGCTGGAGGGCACGTCGGTCGCCGGGCACCGGGCCGTCGGCTGCTCGAAGGTGTTCCAGCAGCTGGCGCGGCTGGCCGGGGCGAGACCGCAGCGGGAGGGACCGTTCGTGCCGCGCTCCCTGCGCCTGGCCGACCTGCGCGGCTGGATACCCCGGCTGTCCCGGATGCCCGTGCCCCGGCGCGCCCGGTTGCCGGGCATCTCCCGGCACCGTGCGGAGCAGTCGTTGGCGGGAGCCCTGGTGGCGGAGGCGTTGATGGTGGCCACGGGGCACGACGAGGTGGAGATCTGCCCTTGGTCGACCAGGGAGGGGCTGCTGCTCTCCCTGATCGGCGCGGGCGGCGATGACGACGAGTACTGCCGGGTGGCGTGAAGGGATCGGGATGCTGGCGCTGTCGGTCGAGGCTCACCGGACGGGGTGCGCGGTGGTCGTGGCGACCGGGGAGTTGGACCTGGCGGGTGCGCGCCGGGTGCTGGACCGGATGGACCGGTTGGTGAGCGAGGGACGTGACCGGATCGTGCTCGACATGTCGGGGGTCGCGTTCTGCGGCGCCCAGGCGATGAGCGCGCTGGTCCGCACGAGGGCGAGGGCCCAGCGGGCGGGCGGTTGGCTGCGGTTGGCCGCCGTGCCGCCGCACGTGCGGCGGGTGTTCGAGCGGACGGACCTGGACCGGTTGTTCCCGCGCTACCCGGACGTGGCGTCGGCGGCGACGGGGCGTGCGGTGGCGAGCGGGGAGGAGCGGGGCGCGGTCGGTGGTGTGGCGGGTGGTGCGGTGGACGGTGTGGCGGGTGGTGCGGTGGATGGTCGTCCGGTGGATGGTCGTGCGGTGGCGGGAGGTGCGGCCGGCGGTGGTGCGGTGGCGCGGGACGGGCGGTCGGTTGCCCGTGGTGGGCGGGTGTCGCGTGGAGGGCGTGCGGCGTCGGGTGCCGGCGAAGGACCCGGTGCCGACGAGGGGCCCGTCAGCGCCGGGTGACGCGCTGTTTGCCGGGTGACGCGCTGTTTCGAGTGGTCGGCGAGGGGTAGTCGTGCGGGAGCCACCGTCACAGGCGAGGTGATCCGCTATGAGTGCGACCACGCACTTGCCGCACCCGGTCCGCGCGGCGGCGATGGCGGTCGCGATCGTGTTCCTGCTGGTGGGTGTGCTCGGGTTCGTCCCGGGCATCACCACCGGGTTGGACGAGATCACGTTCGCCGGCCCCGGATCCGGCGCGCACCTGATCGGCGTGTTCCACGTGTCCGTGCTGCACAACCTGGTGCACCTGCTGTTCGGCGTGGTGGGCCTGGCGATGGCGCGCACGGCGTCGGCGGCGCGGGCGTTCCTGATCGGTGGCGGCGCGGTGTACCTGGTGCTGTGGCTGTACGGGCTGGTCGTGGACAAGGGGAGCGCGGCGAACTTCGTGCCGGTCGACGCGGCCGACGACTGGCTGCACCTGGGGCTCGGCCTCGGCATGGTGGCGCTGGGCTCGGCGCTGAAGGGCAATCCGCATGCGCGCAGTGCCTGACCTCGTCGAACCCGCCTTCCGCGTGCTCGCCGGCGCGCGGGACGCCAAGGCGTTCCACCCGCGTGGCCGGTGGTTCGACGGCACGGTGACCGTGACGTTCGACCCCGGGCTGCCGCTGCCCGTCGGCGTGACGGAGGTGTCCGGTCGGCTGTCCAAGGGAGTGGGCACGCCGGGTGGCTTGCCCGACGTGCTCGGGTTGGCGTTCCGACTGCCGGGGCCGTGGGACGTGCTGCTGTCCACGTGCGTCGCCCGCGTGCTGCCGCGGCCCGCCCGGACGTGGACCAGCGCCCGGTACGGCAGCATCACCCCGTTCCGCTGGCGCGACCGGCTGGTCTGGCTGGCCGCGGTCCCCGATCACCGTCGGCCGTGCTCGGCGTCGTTGGCCGGACTGCCGGCCGAACTGGGGTTCACGCTCGAGATCGGCGCGCCGTGGCGGCCGGTCGGCAGGCTCGTGGTCCGACCGCAGGACGTCGACCGGGACCTGCCCGCGCTCGACCCGATCCGCCACCGCCCGCCGGGGCTGGACCTGGCGCCGGCGGCCCTCGCCCGGGCGCGGGAGAGGGCTTATCGGGGTAGTCGGCGCGGCCGATCGCCCGATCCGGTGACTGCCCCGGAGGAATGACGGGGGACTGCGCCGGGTAGTCGAGTGGTGACGAGCTGGTCATGGTCCTCCAGGCCGTTGCGCCTCGGGTTCGCGCAGGCCTGCGCGCCGCGTCCGGGTCGTCGGACGTCCGTCGTCACCGGAGGGTTGGTCCACGTGGCCGTCAGTCTTCACCGACACCCCTGCTGGGCGGCCGAGTGAACGGAGAACGACCGATGCGACACGACCGCTCGACCCGACGACGGGTCGTCACCGCAACCCTGGCGACATCGGCCCTGCTGCTGGCCTGCGCGGGCTACGGCCAGGGCCAGGTCGCGGGGTGGCGACCCGAGGGCGACGTCCTCGGCGCCGGCCGGCCGGGCGCGGTGAAGGACAGCTACATCGTCGCGCTGCGGGAGACCGCGGTGAGCGTGCAGCAGACGCCCGCCACGGCGCAGGCCCTGGTCGGCACGTACGGCGGCGAGGTCAAGCGGACTTACACCGCGGCCTTGCGCGGGTTCGCCGCCGCGATGAGCGCGGCGCAGGCGCGCAGGCTGGCCGCCGACCCGGCGGTCGAGTACGTCGAGCAGGACGCCCTCGCGTACGCCACCGACACGCAGGAGAACCCGACGTGGGGCCTGGACCGGGTGGACCAGAAGGACCTGCCGCTGGACAAGAAGTACACCTACAACAGCACCGGCGCGGGCGTGACCGCGTACGTGGTCGACACCGGGATCCAGAAGGAGCACGGCGACTTCGGCGGTCGTGCGGCCGACGGGCACGACTTCATCGACGACGACGCGGAGGCGCAGGACTGCAACGGCCACGGCACGCACGTCGCGGGCACCATCGGGTCGACCACCTACGGTGTGGCCAAGGCCGTGAAGCTGGTCGGCGTGCGGGTGCTCAACTGCCAGGGTTCCGGCCAGTGGTCGCAGGTCATCGGCGGCCTGGACTGGGTGGCGCAGCACGCGGCGAAGCCGGCCGTGGCCAACATGAGCCTCGGTGGAGCGGCGAGCACGGCGGTGGACGACGCGGTGAAGAAGATCGTGGCGGCCGGTGTCACGGTCGCCGTGGCCTCCGGCAACGACAACCGCGACGCGTGCAACACCTCGCCGGCGCGCACCCCGGAAGCGATCACGACCAACGCGACGGACAACACGGACACCCGGTCGTCGTTCTCCAACTTCGGCCGCTGCACGGACATCTTCGCCCCCGGCACCAAGATCACGTCGACGTGGAACGACGGCGGGGAACGCACGATCAACGGCACCTCGATGGCGTCACCGCACGTGGCGGGCGCGGCGGCGTTGTACTTGAGCGCCAACCCCGGTCGTGCCGCGGCCACCCCGGCGGAGGTGGCGAAGGCGTTGATCGACAACGCGACCGATGGCGTGGTCAAGAACTCCGGCCCCGGCACGCCGAACAAGTTGCTGTACACGGGGTTCATCAACGGCGGCGACCCGAACCCGCCGACGTGCAAGGGTGGGACCAACGACGAGGACGTGGCGATCCCGGACGCCGGTGAGGCCGTGACGTCGGAGATCGTGGTGTCCGGGTGCGACGGTCGCGGGACGGCGACGACCTCGGTGAAGGTGGACATCGTGCACCCGTACACCGCTGATCTGGCGGTGGAGCTGGTCGGTCCGAGCGGTGCGGTGTTCGTGCTGCGGAGGTCGGGTGGGGAGAACTCGGCGGACGGGATCCATGAGACGTTCAAGGTGGACACGTCGGCTGAGGAGATGAACGGGACGTGGAAGTTGCGGGTGAAGGACGTGTACACGTACGACACCGGGAAGATCGACGGGTGGGGTATCGCGTTCTGATCCCGGGGGGCTGGTCGGGGTCGACTTTCAGTTGACTGCTTCGGGTTGGGGCCGGCTCGATTCGACCAGCCTATGGCACCCGAACCCATGTCAGATCGGGCCTCGGTGGGGTGGTTCCGGGTCCGTTGTGGTGGTGCGGCGGCGGGATCGGATCGCGGCGTTGTGCGGCAACTTGCCGTTGGCGCTCTGCGTGGCGGCCGGGCGGCTGGTCGTGCACTCGACGTGGCGGGTCGCGGAGTTCCGTCGCTCGCGCCCGGACGAGGTGGTGGGCCGATCGCCGCCGAGCCGCGCGAGTGGTTCGAGGTCGAGTTGGTGTCGCGCGTGGCGGGGTCCTCGCCCTGCGCGAGCGGGAACGGGTCGCTGTTGCGGGGGCGCACCGCAGCGGCTGAGCGGTCAGGGTAGGGGGCGTCGGCCGGCGAACCCGAGGTCCGTCCGGTGGTACCAGTCGAGGCCTTGGTCGCCTTCGATCCAGCACAGCAGTACCGGCACGCCGTCCAGCTCGGACGGGAAGTCGACCAGCAGGGGTGCGAAGCCCTTCAGCTCGGCGCCGGTCGCCTGCACCGTGGTCATCAGGTCGTCCAGCCGGGCCTGCGCCGCCTTCAGCTCGGGCAGGCCGCCGAGATCGGTGGGGCCGCCGCCGTCGAGCGAGGCGGCCAGCTCGGCGGCGTCCGCCCGGACCTCGACGATCTCGGTGAGCACCGGCAGGAGCTTGGTCAGTTCTTCCCGCGCCTCGGGCACGCTGAACACTGTCACCCCTGGTCCGCCGTGATGTCCGTTGCGGACAGGTTACCCGCGGCCAGGGGTTTGCCGGGTCGGGGCCACCAGCGGCCGGTGGCCCCGACGTCGGACGTCAGCGCAGCGGCGGCGAGGCCAGCTCCGCCAGTTCCAGCGCCTGCTCGGGCCACCAGCGCCCGGCGGCCGGGCCGCCCTGGCACTCGCCGTCCGACTCACCGGGGCGCTTGATCCACAGGAACGCGTCCACCAGCGGGACGCCGGTGTTCGCCGTGGGGCGTTCGCCGAGGCCGCGGCCAGGCGGGTTGCACCAGTCGGTCTCGCCCTCGCCGGGCGTGTAGTGGCCGCGGCCGTTGCGGCTGGTGTCCAGCACGAAGTGCGTCATCTTCGGCTTGTGCACGGGCATCGCGTCCAGCACGTCGTTGGCCGGGCAGGTGGTCGCGCCCGCCTTCGTGCGCAGGTGGATGCACTTGGAGACGCGCGTGCCGTACTGCACCAGGTCCTCGGTGAAGCGGTAGTTCGAGGTGTTGAGCGCGAAACCGTCCGCCCGCGTGACGCCGCCCTGGAGCAGGCGGTTGACGATGCCCAGCTGCTGCCGCGGCTCGCCGTAGCCCGCGTCGTAGTCGTTGAGCGCCTGCCACGCGGAGTGCCCGGCGTCGAGGTAGACGCGGGTGTGCTTGCCGCGCTTGAGCGCGTCCACGGCGTGGTTGATCTCGCGGAACCGCTGGGGCACCAGCTCGGCGTCCGGCCCGATCGTGCACCACGGCTCGCTGGTCAGCAGGGCCAAGCCGTCCGGCTCGACGACCACGACCGCCTTCTCGTCACCGATGCCCGCGGCGAACGCGTCGATCCACTCCTTGTACTCCTGCTCGCTGCGCGCGCCGCCCGCGGACCACTGCGAGCAGTCCCGGTAGGGCACGAAGTACGCCACGAGCACCGGCACCTGGTCCTTGGCCCGCGCGGCGCGCACGACGTCGCGCACGTTCTGCCGCACCTGCTCCGCGCCGGCCGTGGTGAACCAGATCGCGGTCGGCTGCGCGGCCAGGTCCGCCATCAGGTCGGCGTCCGCGGTGCGCCCCTCGGCTCGCCACTGCTCGGCCTGCCGCGCGGCGTTGCTGTCCGGTTCGACGTAGAACGCCGTGCCCTTGGGCAGGTGCGGCGGTCCCGAAGCCGTCACCGTCCCCTGCGCTCCGGCGCCGCTCACGCCGATCAACACGCACGCCGCGGTCGCCGCCAGGGTCAGCCCGACGCGCCGTCGTCTCGGTCCGTTGTTCACTCGTCCGCTCCTCACGGAAGCGCTGCCTGGGAGCGCTCCCAACCGGCCGCAAGCATGCGTCCTGATGAGCTGCATCACAACCCCCGGTCACGCGTGCGGGCACCGTTTCGTGATGCGGTCGTTACCTGGACGGGTGGTTGTGGTCGTTCGGTTTGTGGGCGACCAGGGCCGGATCTACCTCTGGACCGGTGATCACCACCGTTGTGGCCGCGGTCTGCGCGCTGGCCCTGGGCCTGTTCTTCACCTGGTTGTTGAAGCGCCGCCGCCACATCGAGCCCGGCGAGCCGATCACGAACAGCGACCTGACCAGCCCGATGGAGACGCCGGCGGTGCTACTCCTGGCGTTCGTGCTGGTGGTGGCCGCCGAGTCGTACAGCGCGGCGGACGAGGCGGCGCGCGTCGAGGCCAACGTCGTCGACCACTTCTTCGAGGTCTCCGAGTTCGCGCCGGAGCCCGCCGCGCGGGTGTTGCAGGGCTCCACCGTCTGCTACGCCCGCGCCGTGCCGGCCCACGAGTGGCCGAACATGGAGGAGGGCAGCGGCACGTCGCCCAAGCCGAGCGTCTGGAGCACCCGGTTCCGCGCGGTGTTCGAGGAGATCGGGGCGGCGGACCCCGTGTTCGAGACCCTGGTCGAGATGGACGCGCGGCGTTCGGAGGCGCGCAGCGAGCGGGTGGCGCAGTCGGTGCCCGCGATCCTGGAGATCCTCTACTGGTTCATGGTGATCACGCTCGCGGTCACCGTGATGGCGTTCGCGTTCAACCTGCCCGCGCGCAAGCGCGCGGTGGAGGTCGCCACGCTGGTGGTGCTCACCACGCTGTTCACCTTGCGCCTGCTGCTCATCCGGGACGTCGACCGGCGAGTCGGGTGACGTGCGCCCGGGGGCCTGAAAGGGCGGTTCGGCTGCTCGGTGCGGCGGTGCCCATGTCGTCTGGTGCGTGGCCGTTTCCGGCCAGGGGGGAACCGGTCACGGGCCCGGTGCCGACGATGGGCCCGTGAGACGACTCAGCGCCGCGCTCGCGGCCGTCGCGTTCGTGGCACTGTCCACACCGGACGCCCACGCCGCGCCGCCGCCGGGCGCCTGCCGCGACCCCGAGCCCGCGCGACCGCCGATCAAGGAGCTGCCCTGGGCGCACCAGGCGCTCGACGTGACGCGGGCGTGGCCGCACAGCACCGGCGGCGGCGTGCTCGTCGCCGTCGTGGACACCGGGGTCGACCGCGACCACCCGCAGCTGGGCGCGGCGGGGAAGGTGGCGCGCGGCGAGGACTTCTACCTGGTCGGCGACCTGCCCGGCGACTTCGACTGCGGTTCGCACGGCACCGCGGTGGCGAGCATCATCGCCGCCGACCCGGTGGCGGGCGTCGGCTTCCACGGTGTCGCGCCCGGTGCGCGGGTGCTGCCGGTGCGGGTCGCGGACCGGGACCTGGACGACACGGGCGCGGTGAACGCGCTCGACCCCGTCGTGCTGGCGCGTGGCATCCGGTACGCCGCCGACCAGGGCGCGAAGGTGATCAACCTGTCGATGTCCGGGCAGGAGGACAACAAGGACGTGCGGGACGCCGTGGCGCACGCGGTGGCGAAGGACGCGGTCGTGGTGGCCGCGGTGGGGAACCGGCAGCAGGACGGCGACGCCCGGCTCGCGTCGTTCCCGGCCGCGTACGACGGTGTGCTCGGCGTCGGCGCGATCGACATCGCGGGCGACCGGGTGCCCGGCTCGCAGCTCGGTGACTACGTCGACCTGGTCGCGCCGGGCAAGGAGGTGGCCGGTGCGACCAGGGCCGGCGGGCACTCCTACTGGCAGGGCACGAGCTTCGCCGCGCCGTTCGTCGCGGGCACGGCCGCGCTGGTGCGGGCGGTGTGGCCGGAGCTGACCGCGCCGGAGGTGGCGCGTCGGCTGCTGGCCACGGCGAGCCCGGCCCGCGGTGAGGCCGCCGCGTACGGCGTCGGCGTGGTCAACCCGTACCGCGCGGTCACCGACGGGCTGTCCGCGGCGCAGCCTGAGGTGATGCCGGTGGTGGTCAAGCCGGTCGAGGACGTCGGCGCGGCACGGGAACGGGCGTGGTGGCGTGCCGCGGTGGCGGACGCGCGCCGGCACGTCGTAGTGGCCGCCGGGGCGGTGGCCGCCGCGGGCGTGCTCGCGTTCGTGCTGGTCAACGGCCGCCGTCGGCGGTGGACGCCGACCAGGCTCGACCCGTTGCCCGGCGGGCCGCCCCCGGCGGAGGTGCCGGACCAGGTGTTCCTGTTCACCCGCTGAGCCCGGGAAAGGCCGTTGAGCAGCGGAGAAGGCCCCGACGCCGGTGGGCGTCGGGGCCTTCTCGCGTACCTGCTCAGATCCCCGTGCTGCCGACCCGTGCCACGGCCGAGCCGAGCGCCTGCTGGAGTTCGGCGTTGGCCTTGTCCACGCCGCCGCGCAGCGCCTGGAGCATGGCCTGCTGCGCGGTCGAGACCTGGTGCCACGCGGCGCTGATCTCGCTGAACTGGCCACCGGCCTGGTCGAGCCAGTCCGCGGAGGTGGCGCCGGCGGTGGTGCGCCAGGTGTCCATCTCCTGCTCGACCCTGGCGACCGTCGAGGCGATCTGCGCGGCGAGCCCTTCGAGCTGGGCGAAGTTGCCCTTGATGAGCATGTCGTTCCTCTCCTGGTCCGGCCCGGCGGTCAGCCGAGCGCGCCGCCGAACGGGCTCGCGCCCTGCACGGCGTTCAGCCCGGACGCCGAGGCCTGGTCGGCGTTGAGGTAGGTGTTCGAGGAGAACCTGGTGTTCTCGCCGAGGCTGTTGAGCGCGGTGGTGAGCCGGGCGATGCCCGCCTCCCACTGGGCGTGCGCGGAGTCGAACGCGGGCCGCGCGGTGCCCTCCCACGCGCCCTTGAGCGCGTCCACGGTCGGACGCAGCGACGCCCGGTGCCCTTCGATGTCACCGGACACGGTGGCCGCCATCGCGGCGGCGCGCTCCAGTGTCTCGGTGACACCGTGAAGTTGGTCCTGCACTCCGGTTCTCCTTTCCCCTGGTTGCCGGTCGGCGCTGCCAAGCGAACCGCGCGGACCCGGGGCGGCGGCGGGAGGCGGCACGTTCCTGCCACCACCGCCCGCCGACCGCCCGCCCGGCACCACCATCGGTCCCGACACCGAAGAAGGGGGAGCCGGCGTGGCGACCGTGGTGGTGACGAGGCCCCGACGCAGGCCCGCGCCGGAGATGCCGTCCGGCGAGCTCGTGCTGGAGGCGCCGCCCGAACTGCCCGAGCCCGCCGCCCGCGCGTGGACGCAACTGGTCGTGGTGCTGCCGATGGTGGCGATCATGGCGGCGATGCTGCTGGTGTTCGGCGGCGGCACGACCGGCGCGCTGCGGTTCGTCGTCTTCGGGCTCTTCGGCGTGGCGATGCTCGCGATGGTGCTGGTGTCGTTGCTGAACAACAGCGGTCCGAGCAAGCGGGAGATGGCGCACGCGCGGCGGTCGTACCTGCGGCAGCTGGCGCAGCACCGGGTGCGGGTCACCCGGTCGATCCGCCGCCAGCGCGACGCGCTGGCCCACCTGCACCCCGAGCCGGACGCGCTGCTCACGCTCGCCGCGTCGGACCGGCGGTGGGAGAGGCGCCGGTCCGACGCGGACTTCGCCGTCGTGCGCGTCGGACTCGGCCCGCAGAGCCCGGCACTGGACCTCGTGCCGCCGGACACCGTGCCGCTCGAGCGGCTGGAACCGTTGTCCGCCTTGGCGTTGCGGCGGTTCCTGACCACCTACGCGACCGTGGCCGACCTGCCGCTGGCGCTGGCGCTGGCGGGGTTCGGCGTGATCCACGTGGGCGGCGACCGGGACCGCGCGGCGGCGTTGGCGCGGGCGGTGCTGGCGCAGCTGGCAGTGTTGCAGGCGCCGGACGACGTGCTGGTGGCGGTGTGCGCGGACGACGCCCGGCGGCCGTCGTGGGAGTGGGTCAAGTGGCTGCCGCACGCCCTGCACCCCGACCGCGCCGACGCGGTGGGACCGGTGCGACTGGTCACCTCGGGCGTGGTCGCGCTGGAGGCGTTGCTGGACGACCTGCTCGCCGACCGGCCCCGGTTCGACCCGGACGGTGCGCGCGGCACGGCCGGGCCGCACCTGGTGGTGGTGCTGGACGGCGGTGCGGTCGCGGGCTCGGACCACCTGATGACCGGCGGCGGTGTCGAGGGCGTGACCGTGCTGGACCTGTCGTCGCCGCTGCCGCGCGTGCCGGAGCGGGGGACGTTGGCGTTGGAGGTCTCCGGGGACGGCGTGCTGAGCGCCCGGACGGTGGAGGGCGACGTCGAGCTGGGGCGCGCCGACGTGCTCGACCGGCCGTCCGCCGAGGCGCTGGCCCGTGAGCTGGCCCCGTTGCGGCTGACCGCGGGCAGCGCCGGCGAGCAGCCGCTGGCGGGCGACACCGGGTTGGAGGACCTGCTCGACCTGGGCGAGGTGTACTCGTACGAGCCGGGGGAGAACTGGCAGCCGCGGCCCAACCGGGACCGGCTGCGCATCCTGTTCGGCATCCGCGAGGACGGCACGCCGGTCGAGCTGGACCTGAAGGAGTCCGCGCAGGACGGCATGGGGCCGCACGGGCTGCTCATCGGCGCGACCGGGTCGGGCAAGAGCGAGCTGCTGCGCACCCTGGTGCTGGGGCTGGCGCTGACGCACCCGCCCGAGTCGCTGAACTTCGCGTTGATCGACTTCAAGGGCGGCGCGACGTTCGCGACCCTGGACCGGTTGCCGCACACCAGCGCGGTGATCACCAACCTGGTCGACGAGCTGCCGCTGGTCGACCGGATGGCCGACGCGGTGAACGGCGAGCTGGTGCGCCGGCAGGAACTGCTGCGCGCGGCGGGCAACTTCGCCTCGCTGCGCGACTACGACCGGGCACGTGCGGCCGGCGCGCCGCTGCCCGAGGTGCCGACGCTGCTGGTGGTGTGCGACGAGTTCAGCGAGCTGCTGTCGGCCAAGCCCGACTTCGTGGACATCTTCGTGCAGATCGGGCGGTTGGGCCGGTCGCTCGGCGTGCACCTGCTGCTGGCCAGCCAGCGGCTGGAGGAGGGCCGGTTGCGCGGGCTCGACACGCACCTGTCGTACCGGATCGGCCTGCGCACGTTCTCCGAGCTGGAGAGCCGGACCGTGCTGGGCGTCACGGACGCGTTCAGCCTGCCCCGGGCGCCCGGCCACGGTTACCTGAAGTTCGGCACGGAGCCGATGGTGCGGTTCCGGTCGGCGTACGTGTCGGGTGTGCACCGCAGGCCCGGGACAGGTGTCGCGACGGGCTCGGTGGACGTGCCGGGGATGGCGCTGTTCACCACCGACTACGCGGCGCCGCCCGTCGTGCCCGTGGCGGACCCGGTGGACGAGGACGCGGTGGGTGAGAGCCTGCTGGACATCCTGGTCGACCGGTTGGCCGGCCGCGGCACTCCCGCGCACCAGGTGTGGCTGCCGCCGCTGGACGAATCGTCCACTTTGGACGAGCTGTTGGGCGAGCTGGGCGCCGATCCCGTGCGCGGGCTGTGCCCGGTCGACGCCCGGCGCAACGGCGGGCTGCACGCGGTGGTGGGGCTGGTGGACCGGCCGTTCGAGCAGCGGCGCGACCTGCTGGAGCTCGACCTGTCCGGTGCGGCCGGGCACGTGCTGGTGGTCGGCGGCCCGCGCAGCGGGCGCAGCACGGCGTTGCGGACGGTGGTGGCGAGCCTGGCGTTGACCCACACGCCGGCGGAGGCGCAGTTCTACTGCCTGGACTTCGGTGGCGGGCTGCTGGGCGCGTTGCGCGGGCTGCCGCACGTCGGCGGGGTGGCGGGCCGGCAGCAGGCCAGTGCCGTGCGGCGGACCGTGGCCGAGGTGTCCGCGGTGCTGGAGCGGCGGGAGCGGCTGTTCGCCGAGCACGACGTGGACGGCATCGCGGGGTTCCGGGCGCTGCGGCGCCAGGGGCGGTTCGCGGACGAGCCGCACGGCGACGTGTTCCTGGTGATCGACGGCTGGCAGACGTTGCGCAAGGAGTTCGAGGACCTGGAGGACGTGGTCTCCGACATCGCGACGCGCGGGCTGTCGTTCGGGGTGCACGTGGTGGGCGCGTGCGCGCGGCCGTTCGACCTGCGGCCGGGGATCCGGGACCTGTTCGGCAGCCGGTTGGAGCTGCGGTTGGGCGACCCGATGGACAGCGTGGTGGACCGGCGGAGCGCGGCGGCGGTGCCCGAGGGCGCGCCGGGGCGCGGCATCACGCCGGGCAAGCACCACCTGCTGGTGGCGCTGCCGCGGATCGACGGGCAGTCCGATGTGGACAGCGCGACTCCCGCGCTCGGCGACTTGGTGGACGCGGTGGCCGCGGCCTGGCCGGGCGCGCCGGCGCCCCCGGTGCGGTTGCTGCCCGGACGGGTGGCGGAGGCCGACCTGCCGGCGGTCGACGCGGACCTGCGGTTCGCGATCGGCGTGGCCGAGCACGACCTGGGGCCGGTGCACCTGGACTTCGCGGCCGACGCCCACTTCCTGGTGCTGGGCGACGCGGAGTCCGGCAAGACGTCGTTCCTGCGGTTGCTCGCCCGGCGGATCGTGGCCAACCGCACGCCCGAGCAGGCCAGGCTGCTGGTGGTGGACCACCGGCGCGGCCTGGTCGGCGACGTGCCGGACACGCACCTGCTCGGCTTCGGCGGTGACACGACGACCACCGCGCACCTGATGTCGGAGGCGGCGCGGGCGATGGCGGCGCGGCTGCCGGGCCCGGACGTGACGGCGGAGCGGTTGCGCGCGCGGAACTGGTGGACCGGGCCCGAGCTGTTCGTGCTGGTCGACGACTACGACCTGGTCGCGACCGGCTTGGACAATCCGCTGCTGGCGCTGCTGCCGTACCTGCCGCAGGGACGTGACATCGGGCTGCACGTCGTGCTCACGCGGCGGACCGGTGGCGCGGGGCGCGCGCTGTTCGAGACGTTCGTCGCCAGGCTGCGCGACGTCGGTTCGCCGGGGCTGATGTTGTCCGGCGACCGCAACGAGGGGCCGCTGCTCGGCGGTCTCAAGCCCGAGCCGCTGCCACCGGGGCGCGGCCGGCTGGTCGACCGGCGGCGCGCGCCGTCGCTGGTGCAAGTGGCAGATCCGGACCGAGGGAGCGATCAGTGATCGAGGGGATGACCGAGGACATGGCCGCGTTCCGGCCGCGTCCGTTGGACCTGACGAGAGTGGCGCCGTACGCCGCGCCGGGCGGGTGCGGCGGAGGTGTGCCGGAGTGCTCGCCGTTCCGCACGGCCGACGAGGCGTCGACCACCGCGCTGACCACGTACCTGACCGCCGTGGACCAGGAGTTGGCCCGGTGCCGGGAGATCGCGGTGGCGTGCGCCGACGACTACCTGCGCGCGGACGGCGCCGGGGCGCAGGCGCTGGTCCGGGCGGGCGAGACCGCGCCGCTGGGGCCCGCGCCGGTGTTCGCCGAGGCGGCCCGTCGGTCCCGCGCCGTCCGTCGTGGGCCGAACGAGGAGTTGGAGGCGCTGGCATGAGCTACGCGGGGATGTCGCTGGAGAAGATGGCCGAGATGGTGCGCAACGAGGTCAGCCACGTGCCGCGGTTGCGGCGGGCGAGCCGGATGTGGCGGGAGGCGCGGGACGAGCTGGCGTTGTCCGGCGAGTCGCTGCGCCGTGAGATCGCCACGCTGGCTCCACAGTGGACGGACCAGGCCGGTGACCTGTTCGCGGCGCGGGCGGCCGAGGCGGAGCGCGGGATGGCCGAGTGGGTCGCGCGGATCGACTCGGCGCAGCCGTGGGTGGCGTTGGACGAGCTCGCGAAGGACATCCCGGAGGCGAAGGAGTTCATCGAGCTGCTCCTGGCGACGCAGAAGCAGCTGATGGCCGCGGTCAACTCGGCGGGCGCCGGGTCGGTCGAGGGGCAGTACGCGGAGTTGCAGCGGCGGGCGGCGGCGCGGATGCAGGTGCTGGCCCGGTTCTTCACGGAGGCGACGAGCGCCGTCCAGGAGGCCGGGCAGGGCGCGGGCGTCACGTCGGCGGGCGGTGGCGGCGGTCCTGAGGCGGCCGGTGGCGGCCCGGGTGGTGGTGCGGCCGGTGGCCCCGGTGGTGGTCCGGCGGGTGGTCCTGCCGGTGGTGCGGCGGGTGGCGCGGCCGGTGGTGCCGCGGGCGGTGCGGCTGGTGGCGCGGCGGCTGGTGGCGCGGCTGGTGGTCCGGCCCTGTCCGGTGGCGCGGTGGTGCCGCCGACGTTGCCGTCCGCGCCGTCGGTCGACGTGCCGCAGGCCCGTCCGTCCACGGCGCTGCCGCAGCTCCCCGTCGCGCCGCCGGTGGGCACGCCGGGCGTCTCGACGGCGTTGTCCGCACGTGGTGTCGGCGGGCGCGGTATCGGAGGGGCGGGCCTGACCGGTCAGTCGGGCGTGCCGATGATCCCCCGGGCGGCGAAGCCGGGCACCCTCTCGGCCGCCGCCCTGACCCCGCCGCCGCCACCCGCGTTGCCGGCGGCGGGCGGGGCGTCGACGTCCCAGCCGACGACGCGGGGCGGCGTGCCGCCGATGGTGCCGCCGATGTCGGGCGCGGCGCAGCCCGCTTCCGGCAAGCCGAAGCCGGGCGAGGCCCAGCGCCCGCCGGCGGGTCGGGGACGGCACCGCGTCGGTACGCCGGGAGTGCCGGAGACGTTGCGGGGCAGGGTGAACACGGGTGGTGTGCTGCCGACCCGGACCGACCGGCGTCGGACCGCGGAGGCGGAGGCGCTGGACGAGGAGCTGTGGCAGACGGAGGGGCCGAGGTCGCCCCTGACCGGCCGCTGACCCGGGACGCACCGCACCGCCCGTCGCCACGAGCGACGGGCGGTGCGGTGTCTTGTCGTCGGGACTCGGGTCCGGCGGTCGGGTCGAGGGGGGGTGTCCAGCGGACTCAGGTCGTTCGGCGGAGGGCGGCGGCCGGGTCCAGCGGGGAGCCGTGCGGCACGCGGGAGACCAGGCTCACCGGCAGGCGCACGGGCGTGATGTCCTTGTACCCCAGCACTTCCAGCAGTTCGCGGCTCGCCAGCGAGTGGGCCCGGCCCTGGTCGGTCACCAGCGCCACCGTGCCCACGGGCGCGTCGGGACCCGGCATCACCTCGACCACCGCCGCCCGGCCGGGTGGCACCACGACGCGGTCGGCGAGCGGCGTCCCCGTTCCGGTGCGCCGGGCGGTGGCGGTCATCAGGGGATCGGGGGCCGGCAGGTCGGGGCCCACCACGAGGGTGGGCGGCGAACCCTCGCCGTCGAACTCCGCGCACACCGCCGAGCCGTCCACCGCGGCGAACTCCGGCCGCGCGGTGGGCGGCTTGCCCGGCCCGGTCGCCACCGGCGGCCCCTGCTTCGCCTGCCCCGCCACCACGAGACCGAGCGGGATGCCGACCGGCTGCCCGCCGTCGTAGGCCTGGGCGGTCGGCGGGAAGGCCCGTTGGACGTCGTACTGCAACTCCGAGATCGGCCTCAGCGCCTCCGCCTCGGTCAGGTAGTGCTGGACCTCGCCACCGGACGTCTCGACCACCAGCAACTGGCCGATCCGCGCCCCCGGCACCGCCTTGGACGCCGCACCGGTGTCCGGCAACGCGATCGGCGCGATCGGCTCGCCCGCCGGCAGCACGTCGACCAGCGCCGAACCGACCCTGGCCCGCGGCTGCGACCGCAGCGCCAGCCCCACCGCCACCGTGTCGGCCTCCTTGATCCGGTGCCGGAAACCACGCAGCAGCAGGTACTGGTCACCGGTGTCCGGCACCTCGACCAACAGCGCTTCCGACGCCAGCGGCCGCCCGCCCGGGACGTCACCGCCGACGACGAGCACCGAGTCGTTCACGGTGGCGCCGGTGACGTCCGGCCGGGGTTGGGAGCACATCGTCCAGCCGCCGGTGAGCAGCCGGGCCGGACCGGGCAGTGAGTCGGGCGCGTCCTCGATCCCGATCCGCGGACCGCGCGGCACACCGGCCAACGACTCGCGCGACACCGCGCGCGTGTCCGCGTGCTTGCCCAACGCCAGCAACGCCGACACGTAGTTCGCCACCGGGTGCAGCCGACCGTCCAGGTACACGTGCCGCGCGCCGGTCTCCTCCTCCACCACCACGAACTCGCCGCGCCACGCCGTGCTCCCGCCCGGCGACACCATCCCGTACACCCCGAACCCCGCCAGCACGACCACCGCGATCGCGATGCTCCCGAACGCCGCCACCACCGACCGGCGGAACGGCGGCTGCTCGGGATCGCTCTCGCCGGTGACCAGCGCCGACACCACGCGTTGCAGCAGGAACTGCTGCGCCTGCACCTGATCCCGGTTGGACGCCACGCCTCAGCCCCCCAACCCGCGCAGGTACCCGTACAGACCGAGCACCGCGCACACCACCGGCACCACCGCGATCACCACGACGACCTCCAGCAGCTCCGCGTAGCGCGACAACCGCGCGTTCCGCTCCACCCTGGCCAGACCCACCACCAGCACCAGCGCCCCGATCCCGATCACCGCCGGTCCCGTGGGCAGACCCGCCAGCACCGCGAGGCCGGCGCCGAGCAGCGGCCCCCGCTGCCGCACCGCCGGGTACAGCCGGGCGCGCAGCAACAGCCCCACCCCGAGCACTCCCAGCAGCACGAGCGCCCACACGTCACCGCGCGTCAGCAGGACCGCGCACGCCACCACCACGACCGCGCAGCCCGCGAGCATCCCGGTCAGCAGCCCGTCGGCACGCACCACCGCCTCGCGCACCGCCGCACGCGCCGGTCGCGGCGGGTCGGCGAGCAGGTCGGCGGGCGTGCGCGGCAACGTCGGCAACGGCACCCGGCCCAGCCGGATCGCCAACGGCGCGCACAGCGGCGAGAACACCAGCGCCGCCCCCGCGACCACCGCCGCCGCTTCGACGCCGGTCAGCACGTCCGCCGCCAACCACGCGCCGCCCACGCCGAGCAGCGCCGCCGTCACCGCGCCGGTGAACCACGTCGCCTGCTCCGCCACCCCGATCAACGCGAGCACCGCCGCCACCGCCACCGCCGCGCACGCCGTCAGCACGTGGGGCGCGCCGAGGCCCGGTCCGGCGCCGACGAACAGCACGCCGCCGAGCCCCGCGAACGGCAACGCCGTCGCCGCCACGACCGCACCCGCACCCGCGTCGCCGAACGCCCGCGCGCACGTGACGCCCGCCGTCACCAGCAGCGCGGCCAGACCCCACGACCACCACGGCGAACCCAGGGCCGCCATCGGCACGACGCCGAGCAGCACCAGCAGCCCGCCCGCGAGCAGACCGGCCCGCCGGGTGTGCCGGGGACCCCACGTGCGGCCGAGACCGGACGCGATCACGTCGACCAGGTCGTCGTACTCCAGCTCCGGCCACTCCGTGCGGCGGTGCGCCAGGTGCAGCACCTCGCCGTCGCGCACGCGGTGCGCGGCGAACGTGCGGCCGAGTTCCAGCGGGGTCCCGTCGGGTCTGCGCAGCAGCCAGCCGTCGTCGGCGGGAGGTTCGCCCGCGTGCTTCACCAGTCCCGGCAGCACTTCGGCGACCGACGAGTGCTCGGGCAGCGCCAAGTCGATGCGCCGGTGGGGTGCGGCGATCGTCACCCGCACCAGCCCTGTGGTGTTCATGCGCGTCACGATGGACCGGCCGTGCCGCCCGTGGTGGTCGTGCGGCAGCTACCGGACACGGGACGTGGCGGCTGGACGTGCTGCGGCACCGTGGGGACAATGAGCACCGCGATGGCCAATCCTCGAGGCAACCACCTGGTACCGCTGGGCAACGGCCCGGTGGCGACGGTGTACGCGGGCGCCGGGACCGCGTACAAGGTGTTCCCGGTCGCGCTGGACCGCCGCACGCGGGTCGCGCTGGAACGTGAGATCGGGAAGTGGCGGCGGGTGCCGTTCACCCCGGTCGTGCGCGGTGTCGAGGAGCTGGCCGACGGTGTGACGGCGGTGTACTCCGAGCTGTGCCGGTACTCGCTGGCGGCGCGGGTGCGGCACGAGGGCGCGTTGCCGGTGGCCGAGGTGCTGGACCTGGGGCAGGTGCTGGCGGAGGCGTTGGCCGCCGCGCACGCCGCCGGCCTCGTGCACGGCGGGGTCACCGCGACGAACGTCCTGTTCCGCGCGTCCGGCGAGCCGGTGCTGGCCGACGGCGGGCTGGTGGCGCGCCGCGCGTTCCCGGCCGACCCGCCGGTGGACTTCGCCGCGCCGGAGACCGTGCGCGACGCGGTGCGCGACGCGCGGACCGACCTGTACGGCTTGGGGGCCGTGCTGTACCTGGCGCTGACGGGCGAGGTGCCGTACCCGGGGCGGATGGGGGAGCGGGCCGAGGAACACCTGCTGCGCGTGCTGGGCGCCCCGGTGCCGGAGGTGACGCGCGCCGACTTGCCCGTGGGCCTGGCGGACTTGGTGCGCGCGCTGCTGGCGGAGGAGCCGGACGCCCGCCCGACGGACGTGGCGGCACGACTGGCGGCCATCGCCGGTGTCGGCTTCGACGACTTCGCGGACACCACCTACGCGCCGACCCCCAACCCGCCGTTCACGGTGCCCACCACCGCACCGGCGGCACCGACCTCATCGCCTTACGCGCCGCCACCGCCCCCCTCGCCTTACGCACCACCGGCCCCTTCGCCTTACGCGCCACCGAACCACACGCCGCCTGCGCCGCCGAGCCACACGCCGCCTGCGCCGCCGCTGGTCAGCCCAGGGTCCACGCCGGTGCCGGTCGCACCGCCGTTCGCCCCACCGCTGAGCCAGGTTCCGCCCGCCCCATCAGCCGAGGTTCCCTTCGGCCCAGCGCCGAGCCCCTCCCCGCACCTCCCGGCGAACGACGCGCCGCCGGAGACCTACCTGGCCGTGCCACCCGCGCCACCGGTGCGGATGCCCCTCGCCGAGGTCAAACCGACCGGCAAGAAGGCCGATCGGACCGGGCGGCTCGGGTTGGTGGCGGGCGTCGTGGGCGCGTTGGCGTTGTTCGCCGCCGCGCCGTTCCTCCTCCTCGGCGAGGACGAACCACCGCCCGCGCCCGCGGCGCCGACCATGAACCCGCCCGACGGCAACGGCGCGGTGCAGATCGAGCTGGAAGTGGTCGAGGACACCGGTGACCAGGTGCGGCTCGCCTGGCGCAGCTCGGCGAAGCTGGACTACGTGGTGATCGTCGCGCCCGAAGGACAACCCAACCGGGCCACGGTGCAGGGGCGCGAGCAGACCACGCAGGTCCCGGTCGAGCCCGGCCGCAAGTACTGCTTCGAGGTCCAGGGCACCGACCGCGACAACGTCTACGTCAGCGAGCCCAAGGGCATCCGCGACGCGGTCTGCGGCAGGTAGCTCAGTACCGGAACAACGCCCGCAACCGCGCCTTCACGGGACGGCGCGCCAATCCGGACCGCACCGCCCGCGCCGAAGCCCACGCGTGCGCCCGCGCGTCGACCGGCGCACCCGACCACATCGTGGCGTCCACCGCCATCGCCAGGCCCGACAGCGCCTCCACCGTCGACCGGTCGACGACCGGCCGCGCGGCCACCGCGGCGTCCCGGACCGTCATCGCCGACGTCACCGCCACCCCGTGCCGACGAAGGCGGTCGCGCACCTCGGCCCACGCGTCCGCCACCGTCCCGGAACGCCGCCGACGCCACGACCGCACCCCGGCGACCAGCGGCACGCCGACCAACCACCCCGCCGGCGGCAGGACGACCAGCCACAGCAACGCCACCCACGGCACCCGCACCGGCTGGTCGGCGTCGTCGTCACCCGGTGGCGGCAGCATGGGCGGCGCCAAGTCCTCCACCGGCGGCAGCTGATCGCGCGCCTCCTCCGTCACCTCCGACAACCCCGCCGACGCCGACGACACCCGCGCCGACCCCGTCGGGTCCAACGCCACCCACCCGACGCCCGCCACGGCCACCTCGGGCCACGCCATGGCGTCACCGTTGCGCACCACCGACCCGTCACCCGACCCGGCGAACCCGACCACCAGCCGCGCCGGGATGGCCAGCACCCGCGCCATCGCCACGTAGGCGGCCGCGAACTGCTCGCTCGTCCCGCGCTTGTCGGCCAGCAGGAACCGCTCCAACTGCGGCCAACCGTGCCCGACCGGGAGGTTCCCCGACGTCACCAGCTCGTACTCGCGGCGCATGAACTGCTCCAGCACCAACGCGGTCTGGAACGACGACCGCATCCCCTGCACCGCGTCCTTCGCCAACGTCGCCACCTCGGCGGGCACCTCGCCGACACCGGCCAACCCGCCCGGCGCGGACGGGTCGATCGCCTTGCCCATCAACGCTTCCGGCTCGACCCGAGGCTCCCACCACGTCACCGTGTACGCCGAAGCGTGCTCCGCCAGCAACGTGCCGCGCGCCGGGTCGACCAGTGCGTCCACCCCGTCCACCGCGGCCGGGCGCGCCTGGCTCGGCAGCCAGGGTCCGCCCAACGACCCCAGCAGCTCCACCCGCGCCGACCGGGAGACCGAACCGCCGACGCCGTCCGGCAGCCCCGCGCCCATCCGGCGCAGCTCGCCGCCAGGCGTCCAGTTCACGCCGTCGAACTCGTCCAGCACCGCGATCGGCCACCGGTCGACGGGCTCCGCGTCGGCCGACGCGTACTCGAACACCGGCGTCGACGGGTCGGCCAACCGCGACGCCAGCAGGTCCAGCGGACTGGCCACCCTCGGAGACGCCGGCGGCGCGGACTCGCCCGTCCGCAACGACCAGGCCGGACCCGGCGACACCACACCCAGCGCCACCGCGCCGACGACGCCCAGCGCGATGGCCGCCCACGGCACGTCCCGCGCCACGACCACCACCCCGCACGCCGCGAACGCCAGCGCCGCCAGGATCGCCGATACCCCACCGGCCGCGGCGTAGGCCTGGCTCAACACCACGACACCCAACGCGGGCACGAGCGAGACAAGCGGCGCACGCAGCCGCAGCAGCAGTTCGACCCCGAACACCGCGGCGGCCAGCACCAGCAGCGGCACGAACACGACGACCTCGGGCTCCGGTCGCGCCGGCCACGTCGTCTGCAACGCCAGCCGCCACGACTCGGTCACGCCCGAGAGCACCGCCGTCGGGTCGGCGCGCAACGCCACGAGCAACCCCGCCAGCCCCGCCACGGCCGCCGCCACCGCGCGCCACGCCTCGCGCGACCGCAGCCACAACGTCACGCCCAACGCGGGCAGCACCGCCGCGCCGACGGGCAGCAGCAACGCGCCGACCCCGAACACCGGCCCGAACAGCAGACCCGCCACCGCGGCAGCCGCGTACACGGCGACCGATCCCCGCACGGCCACGCTCACCCCACCGCCTCGTTCCACCGCCGCACCGCCCGCTCGGCGTCCGGCGCCCAGATCACCCGTGCGTCGGCGACCTCGCCGGGACCGCCGAGCGAGAACACGACATCAGGCCGCAACGGCGCGATCGCGTCCAGCGGACCCGCCGTCACCACCACCAGGCTGCCGGGCGGACGCGACGGCAACGCCGAACCGGGCCGCACCTCCAGCACGCACAGCTCGTCCATCAACCGCCGTGCGCCCAGGACGCCACCCCGCACCGTCACGTCCGCGCCGCACGGCGTCAGCAGCCGGCCGTGCCGACCGGCGACGACACCCGCGTGCAGCAGGGACGCGGCGATCTCCACGGCCTCCTCGAAACCCTCGGCGTGCCGGGTGTCCAGCAGCAGCGTGAACCGCGGCTGGTCGGGGTCGGCGTAGTCGCGCACCATCAGCTTCCCGGTCCGCGCGGTCGCCTTCCAGTGCACCAGCCGCACCTCGTCGCCGGGCACGTACTCGCGGACCTCGCGCAGGTCCAGCGAGCCGCGCGGCGACTGGTCGGTGGTCGGGCCGTCGTGGTGGTGCCGCCGGTAGCCGCCCGCGAACGGCCGCGCCGGGTGCAGCCGGGGGTGCACCCACAGCGTCACCGTGTCGCCGGTGTCCACCAGGTTGCGCACCAGGCCGAGCGGGTCGGCGCGTTCGATCGCCAGCGGGCCGACGGTGTGCTTGCCGCGCGACGTGGTCGGCAACTCGTACCGGTACACCGCGTCCGCCCGCACGACCACGCCGCGCACGTGCGGACCACACCGGTCGCGCGCGGTGAAGCCGCCGCCCGCGTGCCGCACGTCCAGCCGCGCCAACGCGGGCTTGCCGCGCTCGACCCGGTCGGGGTAGACGTCCCGCCGCACGTCGACGCGCGGACGTCGGGCCGCGACGAGGAACGCCGCCAGCACCGCGCCCACCGACAGCCCGGCCAACGCCTGGAACACCGGGTAGCCGGCCAGGAAACCGCCGACACCGCACAGCAGGGCCACGACGAGCACGGCGACTCCGCGCCGGGTCAACCGCACCGGTCAGCCCGCCGCGAGCGGTGCCGCGACCGTGCCGAGCACCTCCGCGACCACCTCGGCGGGCCGCCGCTGGTTCAGCTCCGCGTCGGGGGTCAGCACCAACCGGTGCGCCAGCACCGGCTCGGCCACGGCCTTGATGTCGTCCGGCGTCACGAACAGCCGACCCTCGGTCGCGGCCAACGCCTGCGCGGCCCGCACGAGCGCGATGCTGCCGCGCGGGCTCGCGCCCCAGCGCACGGCGGCGTGCTCGCGGGTGGCCGCGGCGAGCCGCACGGCGTACTCGACGATCGCGGGCGCGAGGTGCGAGCCGCGGACCTCGGTGATCGCCTCGCGCAGCGCGGGGATGTCGATCACCGGTTGGAGGTCGTCCGGCCCGACCCGCGCGGCGTCGCTCATCACCACCAGCACCTCGGCGGCCAGGTCCGGGTACCCCACCGACAACCGCATCAGGAACCGGTCGAGCTGCGCCTCGGGCAACCGGTAGGTGCCCTCCATCTCGATCGGGTTCTGGGTGGCCACCACCAGGAACGGGTGCGGCACCTCGTGCGCCGTCGAGTCGACCGTGACCCGCCGCTCGCTCATCACCTCCAGCAGCGCCGACTGGGTCTTCGGCGTGCCCCGGTTGATCTCGTCGGCCAGCACCACGTTGGCGAACACGCCGCCGGGGTGGAACTCGAACCGCTCGGTCTTCTGGTGGTACACGGTCACGCCGGTGACGTCGCCGGGCAGCAGGTCGGGGGTGAACTGGATGCGGTTCCACGTGCCGCCGACGCTGCGCGCCAGGCACCGCGCCAACGTGGTCTTGCCCAGGCCGGGCACGTCCTCGACGAGCAGGTGCCCCTCGGCCAGCAACGCGGCCACGGCCAGCCGCACCACCTCGGGCTTGCCGCGCACGACGCGCTGCACGTTGTCCGCGATGGCCTGGTACGCCAGTGTCGACCTGGGCGCGTTCACCTGTCCTCCCAGTACAAGCGGTTCGACGTGACGCCACCGGCGACCACCCACACCTCTTGGCCGACACCGCTGAAGGCGAACCGGCTGGTCGTCTTGTTGCCCTGCGCGTCGGTGCGGGTGCCGTGGCCGGTGTTGAACTGCCCCCACCTGGTGGAGTAGGGGATGATGTCGTAGTCGGTGTTCGGCGCGAACCCGCGCATCTCGATGTGGATCAGCGAGCAGTCCGGTGGTTCGCAGCCGTCGTTGCTGTCCGCGCCGCGCGAGATCGTGATCGTGGGCACCTGGAACGGGGTGGCGCTCGCCGTCGCGCCCGGCCCCCGCCCGGCCGCGTTCTGGGCCACCACGGTGAACGTGTACGCGGTGCCGTTGGCCAGGCCGGTCGCGGTGAAGCCGCGTTCACCGCCGCCGAGCGTGACCGCGCCGCCGTTCCACGAGACGTGGTAGGCCGTGACCGGCACGCCGTTGTCCGGAGCCGCGCCCCAGGCCAGCGACGCCGTGCCGCTGCCCGCCGTGGCGGTCAGGCCGCCCGGCGCGCCCGGCGGGCTGGCCGGCACCACCGGTGGCGGTGGCGGCGTCTGCCGGCGGGTCGACTGCTGCGTGGTCGGCAGCGGGGCCTGCGGCTGGGTGCCGACCGGCTGGTCGGTCGTCTGGGTCGTCGTCTCCGTCGGCGACTGCCCTCGGGACGCGGACAGCCGCGTGCCGTTCACCGGCACCGGCGTCACCTTGCCCTCGGGGTCGACGACCAGCACGTGCTTGCCCTCGCCGCCCTCGACGTAGACGCGCGCGTCGTCGCCCTTGGTCAACCGGGGCGTGCCGCGCTCGGCGGGCACGGGCGTCTTCTGGTGCTTGCCGCCGGTGCTGTCGAAGGTGTGCAGGGTGCCGTTGCGCTGGTCGAGCACCGCCACGGTGGTGCCGGTGGACAGCGGCTCGCTGTAGTCGCCCGGTTCCAGCGGCACGACGACGGTCTCCGCCGGCGGTCGGTCGCCGACCACGTCGGCGCTGTCGACCAGGTGCAGCTTCCCCCTCGGGTCGAGCACCGGCACGCGGCCCGCCACGTCGCCGGGGCCGATCTTCGCGTCGTCGGGCACGTCCGCGCCGAGCGGCCTCATCCGGCTCATGTCCTCGGCCAGGTGCATCGTGTCGGACGTGGTGTCGATGAACACCGGCTTGTCGGCGACGACGGACAGCGCGCCCGTGTGCCCCTCGGCGACCGTCGCCGGGCAGGACGGCGCGGTCGTGCCCGGCGACAACCGGCACAGCCGACCGCTCTGCGTGTAGTGCAGCCAGACCGTGCCGTCGGGGGTGGCCACGGGATTGCCCAGCCGCTCGTTGGTCGAGATCGGCTCGGCGTGGTCGGTGCCGAGCCGCACCACCTTGCCCGCCTCGCGGTAGACCAGGTACGGGCCGCCCGCGACCTCCAGCGCGACCGGCACCTCGTCGTCGGACGGCGCGGCGGTGGTCCCCTCCACCCGCAGCGTCGACTTGCCGAACTCGGTGTACTTGCCGCGCCCGACGACGTAGCCGCTGGTGTCGCTCTGCACCACCAGGCTGCCCCGGTCGGCGCCCGGCACGGCGACCTCGGCGTTGACCTGCTTGGTCGAGCCGTCGACGTGGAACACCTTGCCCAGCGCCGAGTTCAGCACCCAGTGCCCCGGTTTCAGGAACTCCAGCTCCGGCACGCCGGACGCGCCACCGATGGCCAAGCCGACCACGGTGAGGCTGCCCGCGGTCAGCAAGGCCACCGGCGCGCGGCCACGCCACTTCGCGGAAATCCCCATAACACCGACCCCCTAGTCTGCGATCACGTAGCGTATGGCACCCGATACAGAAACGGTCCAGCCCTTGTCTCGTTCCCGGTTCCTGCTGCTCCTCGGCGTGCCGGCGCTGGTAGTGGTGCTCGTCCTCGCGGTCCTGCTGACGGGCGAGCGCGACGTGCCCGTCGCCGACCTGCCGCCGACGCCGACCGTCGTCGCCACGCTCAGCCTGGAGCCCCGGCTGCCCGAGGCGGGCGACGAGGTCGTGGTGCGCGCCTCCGTCGCCGCCGACCGGCCGATCACCTTGCGCGCGCTCACCGTCCAGGTCGTGCAGCGCTCGACCAACACCTCGCACGACTTCCCCGAGGTGCGCGACCACGCGATCGGCACGACCACGCAGGAGATCACGTTCCGGCGTTCGTTCGACGCCCCTGGCCGGTACACGTACTACCTCGCGTACCAGGTGGACGACGACTGGGTGCGGCTCAAGCCGTGGGAGACGTTCACGGTCCGCTGACCGGCAGGGACAGCTCGAAGATCGCCCCGCCCTCCTCGGCGTTGTAGACCCGCAGCGTGCCGCCGTGCGCCAGGGCCACCCAGCGCACGATCGCGAGCCCGAGCCCGGCGGACGCGCCGGACGTGGTGAACCGGTCGAACACGCGCTCGGCCGCCTCCGGGTCGATGCCCGGCCCGTTGTCGGCCACCGTCACCCGGCCACCCGCGACCGTGATGTGCACCTTCGCGTCGCCGTCGGGGCGGCGACCGTGCCGCAGGGCGTTGGCGAGCAGGTTGCCGATCGCGCGTTGCAGCAGGGTCGGGTCGGCGTTGACCATGGTCGGCGCGGCGGCGACGGTGACCTCGACGTCCGGCGCGGGCGTCTCCTCGACCACCACCGCGACCAGCTGGTCCAGCCAGATCGGCTGGATCGCGAGGTGCTCGACGCCCGCCGCCAGCCGGGCCCGGACCAGCAGGCCGTCGATGATCCCGCCCATCCGCGCGGCCAGCCCGACCGTGCGCGGCAGCAGTTCGGCGTGCTGGTCGGGGTTGCGCATCGCGGTCTCGGCCAAGGCGCGCAGCGCGGCCACCGGTGTCCGCAGGTCGTGTGCCGTTTCGGCGAGCAGCACCTCTTGTTGCTCCAACGCCGCCGCGGCGGGCCGGATCGCGCGGCCCGACAGCACGTGCCCGGCGAGGCCCAGCGCGACCACCAGGACCAGGCAGCCGCCCACCACGCGCCACACCGTGCCGAGGTGGCGCGCTCGTTCGGGGGCGAGGTCGGTGTAGGCGACGATCGCGCCGACCACCTCGCCGTCCGCGGTCTTCACGGGCTGGGCGCGGACCCGCAGGCCGTCCCGCGGACCGGTCACCAGGGCTTCCTGGCTCACGGCCGTGGTCGCCAGGGCGCTGAGCACGCCCATGTCGGCGTTCACGCAGGTGCGTTCGCTGCGGTGGCTGCCGAACTCGCGGGTCGCGCCGCCGGGCAGGATCACGAACTGGGGGCAGTTGCGGTTCACCGGGTCGCCCACGAGGTCCGCGGTGATCAGCGAGTCGTCGTAGTCGATGAGCCGGCTCACCACGTCGGTGACGCGGTGCAGCTCGGCGTCGAGCTTGTCGACGCCCTGGTCGCCGTCGTTCTCGATCACCAGGATGGCGAACACGAGCAGTCCGGCGGTGTTCATCGCGGTGAACAGGACGGTGAGCAGCCGTCGGAGGGTGCGCAACCGCGCCGCGGAGCCGCTCATGCCGCCGCTCATGCGGCGCCCAGCCGGTAGCCGTGCCCGTGGACGGTGTGGATCAGCTCCGGCCCGTGCAGCTTGCGGCGCAGTCTCTTGATCACGGCTTCCACCACGTTGGCCATGGGCTCGTCGTCCCAGCAGTGCTCGATCAGGTCGGTGCGGGTGACCACCTGCCCGACGTGCGCGGCGAGGTACTCCAGCACCGCGAACTCCCGACCGGACAACGACAGCAGCACGCCGGCGCGGCGCACCTCGTGCCGGATGCAGTCCACTTCGAGGTCGGCGTGCCGCAGCACGGTCGGCCGCCCGACGCCCGCGCGGCGGCACAACTTGTGCACCCGGGCGGTCAACTCCTCGACGGCGAACGGTTTGACCAGGTAGTCGTCACCGCCGTGGGCGAAGCCCGCCACCCGGTCGCCGACCGCGTCCCGCGCGGTGAGGAAGAGCACGGGCGTCGTCCAGCCGCGTGCGCGTTGCCGCTGGACGTAGTCGATGGCGTCGTCGTCGCCCAGCATCCGGTCGAACACCACGCACGCGTAGTCGGTGCGGGCGAACGCGCGGTCGGCGGCGGGGATGTCGCCCGCCGTGTCCACGTCCAGCCCGGAGCCGCGCAGCTCGGCCGCCACGGCGACCCGGAGGTTCTCGTCGTCCTCCACCACCATCACCCGCATGTCATCAGAACCTCATGTGTCGTGACGGATCGTTCGTGGCGTGATCTTCCGAGTCCTCGGCCCGCAAGCCGGGCCGCGCAAGCCCGCCACCCTGCTGGCCACGTTGCTCCTGCACGCTAACGCCTGGGTCAGCCTAGAGGAGCTGATCGACGAGATCTGGCAGGAACAGGCCGTCCCGGCGTCGGCCTCGCGGAACGTGCGCACGTACGTCTGGCAGCTCCGGCAGGTCGTGCCCGCCGGGCGCATCGACGCCAGGCCGCGGTCCTACCGGCTGCACGTCGCGCCGGGCGAGGTGGACGCCGACGTCGCCCGTTCACTGCTGGACCGGTCTCGAGGGGTGACCGGTGCGGAGGCCGTCGGCTGCCTGACGTCGGCGCTGGAGTTGTGGCGGGGCACGCCGTTCGCCGAGTTGCGGGCGGAGACGGCGATGACGGCGACGGCTTGGCTGCACGAGCTGCGGTGGGAGCTGCGGGAGCGGCTGGCGGACGCGTACACGGCGGTGGGCAGGCACGGTGAGGCGATCGCCGTGCTCCGGGCGCTGACCGCGGCGGACCCGTTGCGGGAGGGGACGTGGGCGCGGCTGGTGCGGGCGCTGCACGCGGCCGGTCGGCGGGCGAACGCGCTGTCGGAGTACCAGCGGGTGTGCGACTTCCTGGCCGCCGAGCTGGGTGTCGAGCCGGGGCCGGAGCTGGTTCGGGCGCGACGGGAGGTGGCCGCGTGATGGGCGGCTCGGGTGGCGGGTTCTGTGCCGGTGCCGGTGCCGGTGCCGGGTTCGGCGTCGGTTCGGGATGGACGGTCGGGCTGTCGTCGGTGCCGGGCAGCGGTTCGGGGACGAGGGCCGGTTCGGATAGCGGTGGCGTGGTGCGCGGGCTGGACCTCAGGGCCGGTTCGGGTGGGGCGGTCCGCTCGCCGGGCGTTCGCCTGGGCGTATGGCCGGGCGTCGGTCCTGGTCGTGCGAACCGGGTCCGGGTGTCGGGGGGAGCGCGATGACCAGGTTCGTGTGCGCCCAGCTCGCCGTGCTCGCGGTGCTGTTCGGTGTCGGGTCGCCGTGGCCCGTGGCGGTGCCGTTGTGGGTCGCCGCGGCGGTCGTGCTGGTCCTGGCGTTGGGCCGGTGGCGGCGGCGGTGGGTGTCCGAGTGGGCCGGGCGGTACGTGGCGTTCCGGGTCCGGCGGCGGCGCGGCGGTGGGTTGTTGGAGGTCGTCGCGCCCGGCGCGTGGGTGGAGGGAGACCACGTGCACGGGCCCGGCGGGGTGGTGGCCGTGCTGCGACCACGGCTGGCCGCACCCCGCGTGCTCGCCGGGCTGGCCGGGCCGGACGTCCGGGTAGTCCTGCACGTCGGGCGCGGCCAGATACGCCGGCCACGGGCCTGGGTCGCGGTGCAGGCGAAGCGGACGCCGGAGCTCTGGCACGACGACGAAGTCGTCCGCGTGCTCGGCAACTCGACCCGCCGCACCCGCCGCGAGCTGCGCCGCCGCGGCGTGACCGCCGACCTGCTCGCCGAAGAGGACCTGCTCACCACCATCGCCGCGCTCGGTCACGTGACCGGGCACCGGGAAGTCCGCGAGGACTGGCGGTACTGGCACAGCGGGCCCGTCGCGCAGGCCTGCTTCCGACTGCCGGGCACGACCGCCCGAACCGCCGTCGACTGGCTGCTCACCGCCGCGCCCGGCGTCGCGGTGACCGTCGCCCTGACCGCGGACGACGCCGTGGTGCGCATCGCGGGAGCCGCCGAGGCCGCCGTGGAAGCGGCCGTCGGGATGCTCTCCGCACACGTACGACTCGAACGACTGGATGGACTGCACGCCCGGGGCGTCGCCGCCTCGCTGCTCATCGGAGGTGTCCTGTGATCAAGGTGTTGCCGACCGGCGTGGACGCGCTGCTCGCCAAGGCCCGCGCCGAAGTCGTCGTGATGGCGACCGGCGGGATGTCGTTGCGCCGGATCGACCAGGCCAACCTGCGGCGCGGCGTGCGCTACCGGGTCCTGCTGCCCGACGCGCTGCGGCCCTCGGCGCTGGCCCTGGCGCCGTGCGACGTGCGCACGTTGCCGCAGGTGCCGATGGACGCGGTCGTCGTCGACGGTGTCGCGGCCGTGCTGCCGGCCGACCAGGGCGTCGCGGTGTTCCGGCTGCCCAGCGTGGTGCGCGCGGCGGTCGAGCTGTTCGAGCGGGTCTGGCCGGAGGCGGTGGCCGCGTACGACGTGGCCGGCGACTGCGAGCTGTCCCGGCGCGAGCAGGAGCTGCTGACGCTGCTGTTCGCCGGCAGCACGGACGAGGCCGCCGCCGCGCGGCTGGACGTCTCCGTCCGCACGGTCCGGCGCATGGTCGCCGACATCATGAACCGCCTCGGCGCGCGCAGCCGGTTCCAGGCGGGCGCCAAGGCCGCCGACCGGGGCTGGCTGCTGCAACGCGCGGGATGACTACGGTGGTGGGGTGCGCATCCTGGTGACCGAGGACGAGACGGACCTGCTGTTCGCCGTGGCGGTGTCGTTGCGCGGCGCGGGTTTCGCGGTCGACGCGGTCGCGGACCTGGCGAGCGCGGACGAGGCGCTGGCGGTCAACTCCTACGACTGCGCGGTGTTCGACCGCATGGTGCCCGGCCGCGGCACGTCGGGCCGCGTCGACACCCTGGCCTACGTCCGGCAACGGCGGCAGGCCGGGCTGCGGGTGCCGGTGCTGTTCCTCACCGCGCTGGACGGCGTGGGACACCGGGTGGAGGGCCTGGAGGTCGGCGACGACTACTTGGTGAAGCCGTTCGCGATGGAGGAGCTGGTGGTGCGGGTGCGCCTGCTGTGCCACCGCCGCGAGATCGAGCGGCCCGCCGTGCTGCGGCACGCGGACGTGGAGCTGGACGCCGGCGCGCGCCAGGTGCGGCGCGCCGGAGTGCTGCTGACGTTGACCCGGCGCGAGTACCTGGTGCTGGAGCTGCTCCTGGCCAACGCGGGGCGGCCGGTGTCACGGGCCGACCTCATCCGGCACGCGTGGGACGAGATGGCGCAGCCCGCGACCAACGTGCTGGACGTGCTGATGGCCGGACTGCGCCGGAAGCTGCGCCAGCCGCCGATCATCCACACCGTGCGGCAGGTCGGGTACCAGCTCGGCTGAGCCGCGCGTCACCCGGTGACCAGCCGCACGACCGCCGTCCCGTCCGTGACGCCGACCATCTGCACGGCGAGCACACCCGCGCGGGGCTCGGGCGGCGGTGACGGCTTGTTCGAGCACGACATGCCACCGCCACCCGGCACGAACGTGGCCGTGCAGTGCCCCTTCAGCGAACCGCTGCCACCGCCGATGGCCGACGTCAGCTCGAACTCGATCCCGTCCGCCAGCACCGCGCGCACGGCGAACGTGCCCGGTCCGGCCGCCCCGCCCAGCGGGATGTCCACCGGGCCGGACAACGCCACCTCGCACGTGCCGTCCGCGCAGGCCGCGTAGTTCGCGCCGTCCGCGGCGGTCGGAGCCGGGGGAGTGGTGGTGGTGGTCGTCGTGGTCGTAGTGCTGGTCATCGGAGCGGGAACGGCGGTGCCTGACACGGGGCCGCAGCCCGCCGTGGCCAGCGCGGCGAGCAACCCACCGGCGAGCAGCAGCCGGTCCACAGTGGATGGTGTCATGCCGTCAAGCGTGGCAGGTTTCCGGCGACCTGCCCCGTTGCGGCCGGAACCTGCCAACCACGTCGCACGCGGTCGACGCAGCACCGCTTGCCCATCCACAATGGACATACCAGGGGGCTGCCGCAGACGCGCACGATCACCCAGCCGGCGGCGGGGTGAGCCCGGCGGCGCGCAGGAGGGCCACGCCGAGGTGCAGGTCCTGCAACGCGATGCCCGAGCTGTCGAACACCGTCACGTCATCGGGCGACGACCGGCCCTCCACCCGGCCCGCGAGCACGTCGCCCACCGCCGTCGGCCGGGCGTCGGGCACGTGCTGGAACTCGCCGATCGCCACGGACTGCGCGGGCCAGTCGCAGAACAGCCGGGCGGACGCGAGCAGCTCCACCGGAAGTTCCTGCTTGCCCTTGCCGTCGGAGCCCATGCTCGCCACGTGCGTGCCCGGCCGCACCCACCCAGCTTCGAACAACGGGGCACGGGCGGTCGTCGCCGTGACGATGACGTCCGCCGACCGGCACGCCTCCTCGGGCCCGGTCAGCACCGCCGACAGCCCTTCCGCCGCCAGGTCGGCCACGAACCGCGCACCCCGTCCGGCGTCGCGCGCCACCACGTGGACGACCGACAGGTCGCGCACCCGGGCCAGCGCCACGCACTCGTGCCACGCCTGCGGACCCGTGCCGAAGACCGCCAACGACCGCGCGTCCGGGCGGGCCAGCACGTCGGCGGCCACGGCGTCGGCCGCGGCGGTGCGGAAGGCGTTCGCGAAACCCGCCTCGATCACCGCCGCGATCCGGCCGGCGGACTGGTCGAACAGCAGGATCACCGAGTTGTGCCGGGGCAGCCCGCGCTCGGTGTTGCCCGGCCAGTAGCTGCCGATCTTCACCCCGGCGGCCTGCGCCGCGGCGGCCGACTTGACCGTGAACCGGTTGGCGGGCGACGACCCGTGACCGACCACGGCCGGGAACTGCACACCGCCGTCCGCCGCCTCCAGCAACGCCGAGAGGGCGGCTTCGTAGGCCAGCTCCCGGCTCACCAGCGCGCGCGTCTCCTCCTCCGACAGGAAGATCACCAGCCGTTCACCCGCCGCCACGTCGTGCCCGCGTCGCCGGCGAGCCGGTAGGTGTCGTGCTGCGCGGCCGTGGCGCACGCGTGGTTGGGCAGCACTCGGACCCGCGTGCCGACCGGCAGGTCCGGCAGCGGCCGGTCGCTGCCGGACCGCATGGCCAGGGTGCCGTGCTCCTGGCTGGCGTCGGTCATCAGCAGGTCGTCGAACGGCGGGCCGTCCAGCGGTGCGACGAGGCCGTAGCCCTGGTCGACCGGCTGGCGGGACGTGCCGCGGTCGCGCGAGGTGGCCATCCAGCCGCCGTCGGTCATGATCTTGCCGGGTCGGTGGCCGATCACCGTGACCACCACGGACAGCGCGAGGTCGGCCACGGAGCACACGCCGATGCCCGCCATCACCAGGTCGAAGAACACGAAGTTGCCCGCGCGGACCTCGGTCACGCCGGTCAGGTCGGCGACGGCGTGCGCGGTCGGCGTCGAGCCGATGCTCACCACCGGGCACGCGTGCCCCGCCGCGCGCAGGTCTTCGGCCACGCGGACGGCGGCGGCGCGTTCGGCCTCCGCCGCCTTCACCAGGGCGTCGCGGGTGTAGCAGAAGTACGACTCGCCCGCGTGGGTCAGCACGCCGCGCAGTTCCGCGCCGTCGAGCGCGGCGGCGATCTCCACGACGTCGGGGGAGCCGGGCAGCACGCCGCCCCGGTGGCCGTCGCAGTCGACCTCGATCAGGGCCGGGATCGCGATCCCGGACGCGGCCGACGCCTCCGCCACCGCACGGGCCTGTGCGACGTTGTCCAGCAACACCACCAAATCCACGCCGCGCCGCCGCAACGCCAGTACCCGGTCCAGCTTGGCCGGCGCGATGCCGACCGCGTAGACGATGTCGGTGAACCCCGCGTCGGCGAACGCCTCGGCCTCGCGCAGCGTCGAGACCGTGATGGGCCCCGTGCCGCCGTCGAACACCAACCGGGCCACGTCGACAGACTTGGCCGTCTTCACGTGGGGGCGCAAGGGGGTTCCGAGCGCGTCGAGGTGGGCGCGCAGTCGGTCGGCGTTGCGCCGCACCTTCGCCTCGTCCACGAGCAGGTAGGGGGTCATCGCTCCTCATCGGTCGGTTCGGTCCGGCACGCGGCCAGGTCGGCGTAGAGGGAGGCGCGGGAGATGCCGAGCCGTGCCGCGACCTTCGGCGCGGCGCCGCGCAGGTGGAACACGCCGCGCCGGTCGAGGGCGCGCAGCAGGCGCAGGCGCTCGGGTTTGCCCAGGCCCGCCACCGGTTTCGCCAGGGCCAGTTCCTCGGCGCGCACCACGGCGTCGACGACCTCTTCGACGTCGTCGCTGAACGTCGTGGCCGTCGGCGCGCCCCCACCACCGGCCAGGTCCGCGAGCAGGTCGCCGACCTGGCGCAACGCCGTCACGTCCAGGTTCACGCACAGCGCGCCGAACACCGTGCCGTGCTCGTCGCGCAACGGCATCGTGGACGACTTGACCAACCGCCCGTCCGGCGTGCGGGTCAGGTAGTTCAGCTCGTCGACGGCCTCGTCGCCGGCGGCGAGCACGGCCAGCCCGATCTCGCTCATGGCCCCGCCGACGCGCCGCCCGGTCACCCCACCCGCCACCGCGACCACCGAGTGGTCGGGCTGCCGGTAGTCGTGCAACACCACCTCGCACGACCGCCCGAACGTCGCCGCCAAGCCGGGCACCACGCCCTTGAGCGCCTCCAGGATCGCATCCGCCGTCATGCCCGCAGTCTAGACACAAAGTCCAGAGATTGGACAATCCATCCAGTCCAGCCGCCCGCTCTGGGAGCGTTCCCAGTCCTGATCTGCGCAAACGTGCCGATGTGGACCTGTGGCACGGGGTGCGTACCGCAGGGGGTGCCGCAGGGTGAGTTGTATCAAGCTACTAGCCTGACGCGAGCAATCAGGAAGACAAGCTCCAAGTGACGTCATCGATCTGACAGGTGTCACTTGGTGGACGACCAGAGAGGTGTCGATGAGGCCGACGGGCAACTCAACCCGGCCCGGTGCGTACCGATACGACGGTGCGCGGTGCCGCGCGTCTTCCTCGCGCAGGGGCCACCCGGTGCGGCGGTGCGGTCTTGGAGCGGCGGCGGATTTCGTTGGATGAACTGGTGATCGGTGTCGTGAGCTACTCCCACGACCCGGAGGGCAAGGCCCTCGCCGAGTACCTCGTGTCAGAGGCTCCGAAGCACAACGCGCGACTGCTGTGGGATCGGGACATGGTGAACCCGGTGTCGATCCAGGAGTGGATGACCAACAACATCGAGGACTACCCGGTCGCCTGCGTGATGTCCCCCGACTACACGCGCAGGTTCGGTCGCGGGTCCGAGTCGTCGGAGCGCACGGGCACGCTGTTCGAGAGCCGCGCCGTGCTGGGCAAGCTCTTCGACCACACGGAACTGGAGCACTGCCCGGTAATCCCGGTCGCGATGCGCGACTTCCTGGTCGACTCCGCACCGCACGCCTTGAAGCGCCTCCGCATCGCCAAGATCGACCCCGCGACCGGGCACGGGGTGCAGGAGTTCTTCGATCGCCTGAGGGCGTTGTGGGAGGCCCGACGTCGGCCGGACCAGGAAGGAAGTCCGACGCCGGAGCAGTCCGGGGTGAAGCCGCGGCCGGGGTGCGACGGGGCACCGGGTCGACCGCGTCCCGAGCCGCGGATGGTGTCCCTCATGCGCGCGCTCGAGACCGCCGATCCCTCTTCACCGGAGGCGAGGTCGCTCGTCGACGAGTGGCTCGCGGCTCTCGACACCGACCCGTCCGCCACCGCGGTCTTCCCCGCGGTGGAGGGCATCGTGAAATCGGCCGGGGACGTCGACCTCATGCTCCGGGTGGTGGACAGGTGCCTCGACCTGCTCCGGGGGCCGGGCCTGCTGGAGGCGGACAAGCGCGTCAAGGCCCGCATCTTCATCTGCGGCCGTGCGTGGTATCTCCGCAGGCGTGGCGACCTGCACGGCGCCTTGAGGGCCGCGAGCCGGGGCGTCGCCCTCGCGGTGGAGTGCGGTGACCAGAGCCTCGTGGCGCTGGGCAAGAGGTGTCTCGCGCGCATCCACCGCGGCCTCGCCGAGGAAGCCGACGCCGATGCCCGCGAGGAGCACCTGGCCATCGCAGACCGGTTCGCCGTCGAGTCCTTGACGATGTTCTCGCACCTGCCGCACCACGGTGACGAGGTCGGCGTGTGCTTGGTGGTGCGGGCGCGTATCGCGTACACGAGGTACCGGCTGGGCCAAGGGCGCCGCAACCTGCGGCAAGCGAGCGTGTTGGCGGACGAGGCGGTCAAGTCGGTGAAGTCGCCCGCCCGCGACCGGGTGCGCGACTACCGCGAGCTGCAGATCCTCCGCGCCGAGATCGCCTTGGCGCGCAAGCGCGTCTGCCAGGCCATGGCGTTGGCGGACAGTGCGGTCGGCGCCTTGACCGAGCGCGCGGAGTCCGGTGCGTCCTACGCCGAACTGCTCGCCCGGGCGCACCTGGTCCGCGCGGAGGTGTTCTACCGGACCCGGCGCATCGACACGACGGGCGACGTGCGGACGGCGTTGGGGATCTTCGAACGGCTCGGTCTCGAGCGCGGGTCGGCGGAGTGCCGGTGGATCCTGGTGGCGAGGGACCGCGGTCACGGCTTGTCCCGCTGGGACGTGCGCGTGATCGAGAGGCTGAGCCCCGACCCCCGTCACCGGTTGCCGGCCGTCGAGGAGATGGAGCGGTTGGAACGGGAGCTGACCGGCAGGAGGTGGTGGCGGCGTCGGGAATGGCGTGAGGTCGTCGAACGCGTCCGGGCACGGCACCGATCGGACAGGTTCAGCGAGTCAGAGAACTGACGAGGCTCCGCACGCGTTCGGCTTCCGCCGAGCGGTGTTGAGCCGCATAAAGTTCATGAGCGCGCCGCAGGGCGTCGAGAGCGCCGTCGACGCCCTGCGCCGCCAAGGCCGCACCCAAGTGCTCGGCCACCACCGGCGCGTAGAAGGAGTGACCGACTTCCTCGCAGAGCACGAGCGCGTGCTGGTACGCGCGCACGGCGTCGTCCGGTCGACCAGCGCGTTCCGCGATGAACCCCAAGTTGTCCAGCGCTACCGCCTGCCCGCCGCTGTTGCCGTGGCGGACGTGCAACTCCAGCGCCGACTCACACCACCGCTCCGCCAAGTCCAGTTCGCCCAGTTCCGCGTGGCACCTGGCACAGGCATTCGCCGCGTGCGCCTGGCCGATCGGGTTCGCCACCGATTCGTACAGGGCGTACGCCCGGGAGGCGTGGTGCAGCGCCTGGCTGTGGTCGGCGAGTCGGGAGTGGACCCGGGCGATGTCGTGATGCGTGTGCGCGGACTCCGACGGATCGCCCAGTTCCGCCGCCACGGCCAAAGCTCGTGCCAACGACCGCAGGGCGTCCTCCAAGTGGTCCGACCTCGTCAGCGCTCGGCCCAGTTGGCGGTGTGCTAGCACGCGCGGCCGCGCCCCGCCCATTCGGTCCGCGGCAGCCGCTCCCGCCCTCGACGTGCGGAGGTTGTCGCTCAGACGTGCGTGCCTGAGGTGGAACGTGTCGAGCGAACGCGACAGGTGGAACACGTGTTCCAGCCACCCCTGTCGCTCGGCGTGCTCCTGGAGCGCCAACAACTGCTGGTGCTCGGCGGTGAACCAGCGGAGCGCCGCGGCCTCGTCGGGCAACGTCAGCGGTGCGGAGCCCGGCACGGGTGAGGGTGGCTCCAGGACGGCCCGGTGCGGGTAGAGCAGCGCGTCGGCGCCGTGCGCCGTGCGGGTGTAGAAGTCGACCAGTCGTCGCACGGCCTCGAATCGTTCGTCGGGCGTGTCCTCTGCGGAGCCGAGTTCGCGGCCGAGCAGGCGGACCAAGGCGTGCATCCCGAACCGGTCCGGCGCCCGCTGCCACAGGAGGTTCCTGGCTTCCAGCCTCCTCAGGAGCTTGCCCGCCCGTCGCGGCGGCACGGCCGTCAGGCTCGCGAACGACTGGGAGGTGAGTTCGGTGACCGGTGCGGAACTCGCCATCCGGAACGCATGCGCCTCATCGTCGGCGAGCGCGGCGTAGGACCACGACAGCACAGCGCGCAAACCGGTACCACCGTCTTCTGTTTCCAACGCGTCCAACCTCGCCGGGATATCGTCGAGTTCGTCCGCCAGCGACCTGAGCGGGAAGTCCGGGTGGGCCGCGGCTCGTGCCGCCACGATCGCCAAGGCCAGCGGCAGGCCGTCGCAGCAGTCCAGGAACACGTCGACCGCCGCGGGGTCGGAGTTCACGGCGGCCTCACCCAAGTGATGGCTGAGGAGCGAACGGGCATCCGTGCGACCGAGCATGCCGAGCGTGCACGCGGCGGTGCCCGTCATCCGAAGGGCCGACAACCGGGTGCGGCTGGTGACGATCACCGCGCACGATGCCGATCCCGGCATCAGCGGGCGGATCTGCTCCGCGTGGACCACGTTGTCGAGCACGACGACCATCCGACGGCCCGCCGTGGCGCTGCGGTACAGCGACGCGGCGGTGTCGACGTCGCCACCCGCGAGGCCGGGGTCCACGCCGAGCGCGACCAGGAATCCGTGCAGCACGGACAAGGTCGAAGCGTCTGTTCGTGGAGCCGAGGGCGCGCCCAGGTCTGCGAACAGCTGACCGTCGGGGAACTCGTCGTCGACGTGGTCGTGGGCCCATCTCAGCGCCAGCGCCGTCTTGCCGGTTCCTGCGGCGCCCTCGACCGCCAGGACCACCATCTCCTGGTTCGCGCGTGCGCGTGCGAGCGCGTCATCGAACTCGCGGAGTTCGCGCGCACGTCCGACGAGCCACCGCGGCGGAACGGGCAGCTGTCTCGGCACACCGGACGCGACGCGGCGCTCGTGGAAGAAGTTGACGTCTCCGATCACGACCCCCGCCTGCACCACCGCATCCGCTGAGGACGAGTGCAGTCCGTTGTGGGTTTCGGAGGGAGTTGGTGAAGCGGTCTCGCCCTGTGCCCGCGAGGGCCGGGGGATCACTGGCCCGTCACCCGGCCGGCCATGAACGCTTCCCACGATTGCCGAGGGAAGACGAGCACTTGGCCTTGCCTGTTCCGCGAGCTCCGGACCAGGACCTCGCTCGTCCGGTGGGCTACCTCAACGCACAACGTCTCGGTCGGGTTGGGTCCACTCGCCGAACTCTTGAACCACGACAACCCGGTGGAATCGGTGCCGACCGGTTGCGGTTTCCCCACTCGTCTCATACCGCCCCCTCCACTAGCTGTCCGGTCCGAAGCCCGCCGTACTGACCTGCGGTGACCGCCAGGACTTGGGGACGCAAAGGACAGACAGGTGCTGACCGGTACTTCCCGAGTAAACCGCTGCGGCGGTCGGTCCTCTACCGCCAATTGAGCGATCGGATCAGGTGCCGGGATCACTCCGGAACGAGCGGGTGCACTCCCGGTCGATCCGGCGACCGCAATATTGTGGTCACCAGGTGGGCTGAATGCTGCCGCGCGTATCGGCCGACCAGGTCAATAGCGATTTCGCGACGCTGATCTCAGTGCGTCGTTTCGGTGATCAATTCGTCGATGAACTCGAGTGTCCGCGATTCGCTCCAGGTAAGTTTCAAGAGCTGATCGAATCGGTTCAGGTGTCGGGTCACCTCATCGTCGTTGTCCCGGATCACGTAATCTCTCGACTGCTCTTCGAGGACGAGCACCTGTTCGGATCCGTCGGGTGCGAGGTCGAGGATCGAGAATGATCCCCTGAGGCCGGGGTGTTCGCCTGCCGAAAATGGCAGCACTCGTATGGAAATGTTGGGCAGCATGGAATTTTCTTTGATTCGCTGCAACTGGTCACGCGCGACTTCGAGGTTGCCGACCCCGCGCCGCAGGATCGACTCGTCCAGGATGAATACCATGTCAGGGCCCTCGTCGACCATGATCTGCTGACGCTTCTCCCTGATCTCCGCGCCTATCCGCGCGGTTTCCGGGTCGATGTCAAACGCAATGGCGAGCGCTTGGACGTAGCCTGCCGTCTGCAACAGGCCGGGCAACGTCTGTGCTTGGAACTGGCGGATGGCGGAAGCTGACGCCTCGTAACCGATGAGGGCGTACAACTGTGGGTTTATGAACTGTCGGTATCCGGTCCACCACACGCTCTTCCGGCTTGCCCTGGCCATGGCGACGAGCTCTTCGACCTTGACCTCGTCGACGACCGAATAAAGCGCGAGTAAGGCACGTAGGTCGGTGATGCCCACATTAGTAATGCCGTTCTCGATGCGGATGACCTTGGAAATCGACCAGTCGAGTCGTTCGGCTGCCTGCTTCTGCGTTACCCCTGCCGCGTCCCGGAACTTGCGCAACTCCGCCCGCAGTCGGCGCTGGTGGACGATGGGCGTGTCCTGTTGGCTCATTTTGTCCTCCGTGACATGGCATATTGCCACATGGCAACGTAGACATCGCGGCGGGGCAGGTCCACGTTACCGGATAGCAGAACGATGGCTACCGCTTTGGTAGGTATCGGCACGCTTGCTGGCGTGGTGTAGATACCGAAAGGTCTGCATCCACATGGTCCAGTCGTCACGTTCGGTAGCAAGAGTTGCTGCGGTTAGCCGGCTTCACTCTTAGGGCTGAACTCGACAGAGGGTGCGGTGATGCGGGCCTTCGGTGACTGTGAGGCCTGCTCAACCACACCCTCTGTCACGAAGGAAGATCGACTTTGGTTGATGGGCGTGAAGCGCGGCACAACCCGTGGCCACCCAGCCGTCGCCGTGAGCGGGTGCAGGCCTGACGACAGCAGTTCTCGCGGGTCGAGTCGCGAGCAGGCCGACCTGGGGGAATCCGAATCAATGGGTCGGCGGACCGGGAATCCCGGTTCAGTGAAAGTCGCGGGTCCGGACCGCTGGGACCTCTCGCGTCGAATCAGCAGCAGTGGTCGCCGCGCCAGGCCTCGCGGCCCTCCTTGACCGCCACCGCGGCGATGACGAGCGCGGCCAGCGGGTCCGCCCACCACCAGCCCAGGGTGCTGTTGAGGACCAGCCCGGCCAGCAGGACGGCGGACAGCCACGTGCACAGCAGCGTCTGCTTGGAGTCGGCGACGGCGCTGGTCGAGCCGAGTTCACGACCCGCCTTGCGTTGCGCGCGCGAGAGGACCGGCATCACGACCAGCGAGACGGCGGCGAGGACCATGCCCACCGTGGAGTGGTCGGCGGCCTGCGCGCCGAGCAGGGCGCGGACCGACTCGACCGTCACGTAGAGCGCCAGCGCGAAGAACGACAGGGCGATCACGCGCAGCGCGACCCGTTCCCTGGCCTCGTGGTCCTTGGCGGAGAACTGCCAGGCGACGGCGGTGGCGGAGGCGACCTCCACCACGGAGTCGAGGCCGAAGCCGATCAGCGCGGTGGACGAGGCGATCGTGCCGGCGCTGATCGCGATCACGGCCTCGACCACGTTGTAGGTGATCGTGGCGCCCACCAGCAGGCGGACCCGGCGGGTGAGCGCGGCACGGCGGTCCGGCGCCAGGATCGGCGCGGGCTCGGCGGCGCAGCAGCCGTCCGCGCACGTGGACGTGGACGTGGACGTCGGTGACGTTTCGGCGGTCATCGTGCGACCACCGCGTCGTCCACGCAGTCCTCCGTCGGGTCGACGGCGAGGACCACGTCGAGCAGCTCGCCGATGGCGCGGGCCAGGTGCGGGTCGGCGATGTCGTAGCGCACCTGGCGGCCCTCGTAGGTGGCCACGACGAGCCCGCAGCCGCGCAGGCACGACAGGTGGTTCGAGGCGTTGGACCTGGTCAGGCCCAACTGCTCGGCCAACCGCGCCGGGTAGCCGGGACCGTCCAGCAACGCGACGAGGATGCGGCACCGGGTCGGGTCGGCCAACGCCCGACCGAGCCGGGCGAGCGCGGTCTCGCGCGTTTCACACGTCAGCACTTGCCGAACTATACAGCCTCGGCTGTACTTTCAGGCAGGGTCGACCTCGTCCGCTGGGTGGGGATCTCGTCCAGCGGCGCGTGCAACAACGGGTTCGCCTCGGCCAGCAGCGCCCGCGCGTCGCGCAACCCGGCGGCGATGCGGTCACGGCGGGCGCGCAGCTCGTCCACCCGCTGCCGCGCCTCGGTCACGATCCGCCGCGCGTGGTCCTCGGCCGCGCGGACCAGCTGATCCGCCCGCGCCCGGGCGGCGGCCTCCCGCGCGGCCATCGCCGCCATCGACTCGGCCCGCCGCGCGCTCATCGCCAGCTCGAAGTCGACCCGGACGTCCTCGCGCACCGCCGCCGCCCGCTCGTCGAGCTCACGCCTGCGCTGCTCGGCCTGCCGCGTCACGGCCAGGATCCGCTCACCGGCCTCCCGCATCGACCTCCGGTGCTCGGCCTCCGCCTGCCGCCGCTGCGCGTCGAGCTCGGCGACGAGCCGCTCCGACCGCTCGCGCACCCGCGCCGCGGCCCGTTCCGCGGTGGCCCAGTGGTTCTCGGCGACGGCCCGCGCCCGCGTGATGATCTCGGCCGCCTCCTCGTGCGCGAGCTCCGCCATCCGCCGCAACCGCTCGGTGAGCGCGTCCGGTTCGATCGGGGTGCGGGAGATCCGGTCGATGTGCTCCCGCAGCACGCGGATCTCCGCGCGGGCGGTCTCCAGTTGACTGGCGAGGTCGTCGGCCCGGGCCTCGGCCGCGTCGCGATCGACCGCGAGCACGCGGAGTTCGGCTTCGACCCCCTCGACGTAGCGCCGCACGTGGCCGCGGTCGTACCCGCGCCACACCACGTCGAAGTCCGCCCGCAACGGCACCAGGTCCCCGTCCACCGCCATCGCCTCTCCCGTGATCGACGTCGTGGTCGCGGCGGCGGGTGTCGCGCACCGCTCACGATCTTTGTTAGCACTCCGGGTCGAGGAGTACCAGCAGTGCTCGGACCTGCCACCCCAGGCCTGCGGCGGCGTGGCGGCAGTCGTCGCTGATGCGACCGAAAGGCGCAACCCCCTCTCCGCCGCACGGTGTCTTCTGCTCCCGATCCGTTGGGAAGAGCCGTTCGGCGTGGTGATGATCGAGGCGATGGCCCGCGCGACGCCGGTGGAGGCGTCGTGGGCGGGCGCGGTGCCGGAGGCGGTGGTGGACGTGACGGCAGACCTGCCCCCGGAGCCGTTCAACGCGGGCGAACCGGCGTTCACCGGCGACGTCGGCGGCACCACGACGTTGGTCGAGGGCAGCACGTTCTGCCTCTCGACCGGCGCCGGCGACATCGAGCCCGGCACGCCGCACGGCCTGTTCTTCCGCGACGCGCGCGTCGTGTCGCGGTGGCAGCTCCGGCTGGACGGCCGCCCGCCGCACCCGCTGTCGGTCTCGCACCCGGAGGCGTTCGCCGCGCGGTTCGCGCTGCGCCGCCCACCCGCCGCGGGCCTGGCCGACAGCACCCTGCTGCTGGTGCGCGAACGGCTGGTCGGCGACGGGATGCGCGAGACGATCACGGTCGACAACCTGGGCCGCGAGGCCACCGCCGTGCGGCTGGAGTTGCACGTGGACGCCGACTTCGCCGACCTGTTCGCGGTCAAGGAGGGCCGGGCCGCGCACGGTGGCGCGGACGCCACCGCCGCAGGGTCGGAACTCGTGCTGCGCGACCGGAAGGACGGCTCGCGCGGGGTGCTGGTCACCGCCACCGCCGAGCCCGTGGTGGCGCCGGGCGCGTTGAGCTGGCACGTGGTCGTGCCCGCGGGCGGCCGGTGGTCCACTGAGGTGTCCGTGCAGCCGACCGTGTCCGGTCGGCCGGTTCCGCCCCGGTTCCGCCCCGGCGAGCGGTTCGAGGCCAGCGCGCCCGCGCGCGAGATCCGGGCGTGGCGAGCGGCCGGCACCCTCGTCACCGCGAGCGACCCGGTGTTGACGGGCGTGTTGCGCCGCACCGGGAGCGACCTCGGCGCGCTCCGGATCCACGACCCGACGCGCGACGGCCGGCCGTTCGTCGCCGCCGGCGCGCCCTGGTTCATGACGCTGTTCGGCCGCGACAGCCTGCTGACCGCGTGGATGGCCCTGCCGCTGGACGTCGGCCTGGCGCTGGGCACGGTGCAGACCCTCGCCGAGACCCAGGGCGAGGTGGTCGATCCGCTGACCGAGGAGGAGCCCGGCCGCATCCTGCACGAACTGCGCCGGGGACCGGAGAGCACGGCGGTGCTGGGCGGCAACCACTACTACGGCACGGTCGACGCCACGCCGCTGTTCGTGATGCTGCTGGCCGAGTGCTGGCGGTGGGGCGCGGACCCCGAGGTGGTGCGCTCCCTGCTGCCCGCCGCCGACGCCGCGCTCGCGTGGGTCGACCGGTACGGCGACCGCGACGGCGACGGGTTCGTGGAGTACCGCCGGGCCACCGACCGCGGCTTGGTCAACCAGGGCTGGAAGGACAGCCCCGACGGCATCAACGACGCCTCCGGCCGACCGGCCGTCCCGGCGATCGCGCTGTGCGAGGTCCAGGGTTACGCGTACGCGGCGTTGCGGGCGCGGGCGGAGCTGGCCGAGGGGTTCGGCGACGACGTCACCGCCGCCCGCCTGCGCCACCGCGCCGACGAGCTGCGCCACCGGTTCGCCGAGGCGTTCTGGCTGCCGGACCGGGGCTGGTACGCCCTCGCGCTCGACGGCCGCAAGCAGCCGGTCGACGCGCTGACCAGCAACATCGCCCACTGCCTGTGGTCGGGCATCGCGACCGACGAGCACGCGGCCACCGTGATCCGGCGGCTGGCCGAGCCCGACATGGACACCGGCTACGGCCTGCGCACGCTCGCGTCCTCGATGGGCGCCTACAACCCGATGAGCTACCACAACGGTTCCGTGTGGCCGCACGACACGGCCATCGCGGTGGCCGGGCTGCTGCGCTACGCCCACCTGCCCGGAGCCGTCGACCTCGCCCACCGCCTGGCGGACGGCCTGCTCGACGCCGCCGCCGCGTTCGGCGGACGCCTGCCCGAGCTGTACTGCGGCTTCTCCCGCGACGACTTCAGCCCACCCGTGCCCTACCCGACGTCGTGCTCGCCGCAGGCGTGGGCCAGCGCCTCACCGCTCCTGCTGGTCCGCTCCTGCCTCGGTCTGGAGCCCCACGTCCCCCACCGCACGCTGACCACCGATCCGCACCTGCCCCCGCGCTGGGGCGAGCTGACCCTGACCGACCTCAGGCTGGGCGACGAGACCGCGCACATCAGCGCGACCGGCGAGAAGGTCGCGGTCTCCGGCCTGCCCGCCGACTGGACCACCTGACCCGGAACCGCCGCACCCGCCGAGCGCGCCCGGAACACCGCCCCCTTGCGGGAACCGGCCGTGCTCCGTCCAGCCCTCGGTCGACCCACGTCTCGTGACGCGATTGGGCGAGCACCACGGGTTTGAGTCCCCCGATGGTGTGTGAATCCCCTGCTGGACGTCGTACCCGCCCGCCCGCTGCGACGCTTGTCGCAGCGGGGCACCGTCCTGCCCGCACCGTTGTGGAGGATCACCGTGACCGAGAAGCCGTGGAACGACGTGCCCGATCAGCTGCGGACCGTCGAGCCCGAGCCCGACGCCGGGATCGTCGACGAGGAGGCCGCCGTCGGCCGGGCGAGCGCCCCGGAGCCGCCGGACGTGCCCGAGGCGGACCCGGCCGACGTCGCCGACCAGAACCGCGTCGTGCCGCTGCCCGACGACGGGCCGGAGGACGCCTGGTAGCTCACGCCGACTCGGCTATCGCCTCGATCAACCGCGTCCCGTCCAGCAGCACGCGGTCGTTGTGGTCGGCCCCCGTGACCTCGACGGACCGCCCACGTGCCGCCGTCGCCACCGCTCGGCTCTGCTCGGGCGGGACGATCGAGTCCGCCGTGCCGTAGACGACGGTGACCGGCGCGTCCACCCGCGCGACGAGCCGTTCGGTCGGGAACTCGTCCAGCAGCAGCCACCGGACCGGCAGGAAGGGGTAGTGGCGCGCGCCGACCGACGCCAGGTCCGTGAACGGCGACCGCAGCACCAACGCGGCCGGCGGGTGCTCGACCGCCAGCTCCGCCACCACCGCCGACCCGAGGCTCTCGCCGAAGTAGATCAACCGGTCGGGCGGCACGCCGGCCTCCCGGACCAGGTGCTCACGGGCCGCGCGCACGTCCAGCGCCAGCCCGGCCTCCGTCGGGTCGCCGGGATTGCCGCCGTAACCCCGGTAGTCCAGCAGCAGCACCGACAGCCCACGTGCGGTCAGCGCCCGGGCGAGCGGCACGCGCAGGTGCCGGTTGCCCGCGTTGCCGGGCGCGACCAGCACCGTCGCCCGCGCCGACTCCACCGGGAAGTGCCACGCCGCCAACCTCAACCCGTCACCGGTGGTCAGCGTGACGTCCCGCCCACCGTCCAGCACCTCACCCGCGGCCGGCAACGGCCCACCGGTCGGCAGGAAGACGAGCTTGCGCTGGAACGCGAACGCGCCACCGAACACCACGGCCACGATGATGGCGGCCACCGCCACCACCGACAACACCCGCCTGCGCATCGCCCCATCATCCGGGCCGGCGTCGCACCGTCGGCCGCAAGTGCCGCCGGAGGCCGTGGCCGCCGGCTACCCGGTCGGCGTGGGGGAGGCCGTGGTCGAGGTGGTCGGGTCGGGACGCTGGGTGAGCGTCGGCGTCGGCATCGGGTCGGCGGTGGACGTGACCAACGGCTGCGGCTCCTCCTGAGTGGTGACGCCACACCCCGTGACCAGCAAGGACGTAGCCAGCAAGATCGTCACGACCCTCATCTCCCGACCTCCGGCAGCTCCACCACGAACCGGGCTCCGCCACCCGGCCGGTCCTCCACCCGCACCGCGCCGCCGTGCCGCTGCACGTGCTGCGCGACCAACGCCAACCCGAGCCCGCTCCCCGTGTCCGCGCCACGACGACCGGCCCGCGCGCCCCGGTCGAAGCGGTCGAAGATGCGGTCGCGCAGCTCGGGCGGCACGCCGGGCCCGGCGTCGTCCACCTCGATCCGCGCCCTGCCGTCCCGCGAGAACACCCCGATCCGCACCACGCCACCCGCGTGCCGCTCGGCGTTGTCGAGGAGGTTGTCCACGGCCCGGTCCAGCCTGCGGCGGTCGCCGAGCACCCGGGGCGGCGGCGACCCGGTGTCCAACGCGACCGGACCACCCGGGCGCGCCGCGACCACGTTGGCCACCAGCGACGCCAGGTCGATCGTCTCCGACGCGGGGTCCTCGGCGTCCTGGTCGGCCCGGGAGATCTCCAGCAGGTCCACCACCATCCGCGCGAACCGGTCCACTTCGGACGTCAGCAGGTCGAGCGCCTTGCCCGCCGTACCGGGCACTTCCACGCGCCGGCGGCGGAGCACCTCGGCCGCGTTGACCATGGTCGTCAACGGCGACCGCAATTCGTGGCTGACATCTCCCGCGAACCGCGCGTCCCGTCGCACCCGCTGCTCGAGCGCCTCGGCCGTCGCGTTGAACGTGGCGGCCAACGAGGTCAGATCGGGGTCGGTCTGCGTGGGCAACCGCGCCCCCAGATCACCGCCCGCGATCCGGGAGGCGGCCTTGGTCAACTCGGTCAACGGCCGCAGTGCCCGCCGACTGGCCCACGAGCCCAGCGCCACCCCCAGCAAGCCGCTGACCACGGTGACCGCCACGAGCAGCGCGCTGAGGAAGCGGAACGTGCGGTCCAACTGCACCAACGGCGCCAACTCGACGTACGCCCCGTCGGTCGACTCGATGGGCAGCGTCACCGCCAGCACCGGGATGCCGTCCACCATGAGCCGCTGTGCGGCCGGCGTGCCCACCCTGCCCAGGTCGACCAACCTCCGGGGCACCGCCTGCGCGTCCACCTGCCGCCCACTGGTCAGCACCTGACCGCCGTGGAACAGCAGCACGGTCGAGTCCGGCCCCGTGGTCAGCCCCGTCAACAACCCGGTCAACCCGTCCGAGCCACTGCTCAACGCCGCGTCGACCAACCTGACGTTCACCTCTGCCTGCCGCACCGCGCTCTGCTCGCGCTGTCGCAACATGTAGCCGGACGTGAGATTCCAAACCGCCACCGCCACCGCACTGGTCAACAACACCGAGCCGAGACCCATGACCAACGCGACCCGCCAACGCAACGAGAACCGACGCATCCACACCCCAACCGCCCCCCTGAAACCTCCCCCACCCAGGCCGCTCACCCCACCACCGCACAACGGCCCCGGAACCACCCCACCGAGGCCCGATTCGACATGGCTTCGGCCTGCCTGGGGTGCCCGTGAGGGCCCCATGTCGAATCGAGCCGGACTGAACCGCACCTGCACCAGGTTGCCGGACCCCGCACCACCCCGCAGGGGATCGCAAGCTGATCGCAAGGTTCACACGCGGCGTTTCCAGCCCCCCACCACGGCCCCACCACCAGAATCCCGGTTTGCCAGGACCTCCCCACCTTCCGACCCCCACCCGCCTGCACCACACCCGACGAGGAAGTCGATCCCCGCACAGTGACCGCCATCCCCGGTGACCACGACGTGTCCGCGCTCGTCCTGATCTGCGACCACTGCGGACGCGTGCACAACCGGCCCGATGAAGCCGCCGCGAGATGGCAGGCGCTCTGGGCACAGGCCGTCGCCGCGGGCTGGCACGGCCTGGACCGCCCCGTCGGCCCTCACTTCTGCTTCCGCTGCACCGCCTGACCCGCCGTCCTCCCCAGGCACCCCAACGGCCGCGGCCGTCCGCTGACGGGCCTCCGCCGACGGGTCTCCACCGACCTGCCCCTGCCCTCCACCACCCGGTCACGGATACAGTACGGGGGTAGGGTGCGCCCATGACCCATTCGGGGGTGACGCCAGTCACCCCACCTGACGTCCGAGTTGACTCAGGTACCCCCCAGGGGTATGAATATCCCCGACGGGCACGCTACCGGTGACCGAAGGGAGTGGACATGCGGGGTTACACCTCCGGCAAGGACGACGTCCTCAAGCGCTTGCGCCGGGTCGAGGGGCAGGTCCGCGGGCTGCAGCGAATGGTGGAGGACGACGAGTACTGCATCGACGTCCTGACCCAGATCGCGGCGGCGACCAAGGCGCTCCAGGCCGTCTCCCTCGGGCTGCTCGACGAGCACCTGAAGCACTGCGTAGCCGATGCCCTCACCCAGGGCGGCGAGAACGCCGACGCGAAGGTCCGCGAAGCGAGCGAGGCGATCGCCCGCTTGGTGCGCTCCTAGCAGTCCGCCGGCCACCCGAGCTCGCACCCGAACCCGAACCGGATCAACGAACCAGGAGCACCCGATGGCCGAGTCCACTTTCACCGTCACCGGCATGACCTGCGGCCACTGCGTCGCGTCCGTGACCGAAGAGGTCACCAAGATCGACGGCGTGACCGGCGTGGCCGTCGACCTGCCGACGGGCGCGGTCAAGGTGACCAGCGCCGCCCCGGTCGCCGAGTCGGACGTCCGCGCGGCCGTCGAGGAAGCGGGCTACGCCCTCGCCGGCTGACCCGGGGACCGACCGGAACCCGATCGAGCCGACCCAACCCCGATCCAACCCGGACCGGGCCCGGACACCGCATGACCACGGCACAGCAGCCGACCCCGGAGCCCGTCGAACCCGGCGGGCTCCACCAGTCTCGAGGACTGACCAATGAACACAGCAGCGAAGCTCTCCGCCTACGGTGCGGTACTCGCCCTGGTCGCCGGTGGCGCCTGGGCGGCCGGTAGCGCTGTCGGTCCCTTCGCCGCCGAAGCCGCTCAGAGCGGCCACGACGGCACGTCCGGCGCTGAGGGCGCCGGCCACGGGGACGACCACGGCGGCACCGTCGCGGAGACCGCGCGGAACGACCAGCCCGCGGGGCTGGCGTCGTCCAGGGGCGGCTACACCCTCACGCCCACCGACACGACGTTGACCACGGGAACCGACTCCTTCTCCTTCCGCATCCTCGGCCCCGACGGCGCGGCGGTCACCGCCTTCGACGTCGAGCACGACAAGCGGATGCACCTCATCGCCGTCCGCCGCGACACCTCCAACTTCCGGCACGTCCACCCCGAGATGGCGTCGGACGGGACGTGGACCGTGCCCCTGAGCCTTCCCGACGCCGGCAGCTACCGCGTGTTCGCCGACTTCAAGCCGACCGGTGGCGAAGGGGTCACGCTCGGTGTCGACGTCAACGCGGCGGGTGCGTTCGAACCGCGCTCCTACGAGCCGTCACGCGTCGCCGAGGTCGACGGCTACCAGGTCCGCCTCGACGGCGACCTCGTGCCCGGCAAGGCCTCGTCGGTGCGACTGAGCGTGAGCAAGGACGGCGTGCCGGTCACCGACCTGCAGCCCTACCTGGCGGCGTACGGTCACCTGGTGGCGCTGCGTGAGGGCGACCTGGCCTACCTCCACGTGCACCCGGAGGGCGCTCCCGGCGACGGCCGGACACCGGCCGGTCCGGAGATCGCGTTCGTCGCCGAGGTGCCCTCAGCGGGCGGGTACCGGTTGTTCCTGGACTTCCAGCACAACGGCGTCGTGCGCACGGCCGAGTTCACGGTGGACACCGGTGGCGACCACGCCGAGGAGCCGCACGCCGAAGAGACGGAGCACGGCCATGGCTGACACCCGCCTCGAACTGGCGATCACCGGCATGACCTGCGCCTCGTGCGCGGCCCGGATCGAGCGCAAGCTGAACAAGCTCGACGGCGTGACCGCGACCGTCAACTACGCGACCGAGAAGGCGCGCGTCACGTTCCCCGACGACCTCGACCCGCAGACCCTGGTCGAGCAGGTCGAGGCCGCCGGCTACCAGGCCACCCTGCCCGTGATCGAAGCCGACCAGCCCGCGACACCGGCCGACGACGACCCGACCGCCACGCTCCGGCAGCGGCTGATCGGGTCCGCGGTCCTCTCCGTCCCGGTGGTCCTGCTCGCCATGGTCCCGGCGCTGCAGTTCACCTACTGGCAGTGGATCTCCCTCACGCTGGCGGCCCCGGTGCTGGTCTGGGGCGCGTGGCCGTTCCACCGCGCCGCGTGGGCGAACCTGCGCCACGGCGCGGCGACCATGGACACGTTGATCTCCATGGGCACGATCGCCGCGTTCGCCTGGTCGTTGTACGCGTTGCTGTTCGGCACCGCGGGCACGCCTGGCATGACGCACCCGTTCGAGTTCACGATCTCGCGCACCGACGGCGCCGGCGCGATCTACCTGGAGGTGGCGGCCGGGGTGACGACGTTCATCCTGGCGGGTCGCTACTTCGAGGCCCGGTCGAAGCGGCGGGCCGGTGCGGCTCTCCGCGCCTTGCTCGAACTCGGTGCGAAGGACGTCGCCGTGCTGCGCGACGGCCGGGAGACCCGCATCCCGATCGGCGAGCTCGCGGTCGGCGACCGGTTCGTGGTCCGGCCGGGGGAGAAGATCGCCACCGACGGCGTGGTGGCCGACGGCAGTTCGGCGGTCGACGCGAGCATGCTGACCGGCGAGTCCGCGCCGGTCGAGGTCGGTCCCGGTGACGCGGTGGTCGGCGCGACCGTGAACGCGGGTGGCCGGCTCGTGGTCCGCGCGACGCGGATCGGCGGCGACACCCAGCTCGCGCAGATGGCCGAGCTGGTCGAGGACGCGCAGAACGGCAAGGCGCAGGCCCAACGGCTCGCCGACCGGATCTCCGCGATCTTCGTGCCCGTCGTGATCGCCCTCGCGGTCGGCACCCTGGCGTTCTGGCTCGGCGCGGGCGGTGGCGTGTCGGGAGCGTTCACGGCGGCGGTCGCGGTGCTGATCATCGCGTGCCCGTGCGCCCTGGGCCTGGCCACGCCGACCGCGTTGCTGGTCGGCACCGGGCGCGGCGCGCAGCTGGGCATCCTGATCAAGGGGCCGGAGGTGCTGGAGTCGACCCGGCGCGTCGACACCGTGGTGCTGGACAAGACCGGCACCGTCACCACCGGGCGGATGAGCCTGGTGTCGGTGCACACCGCGCCCGGCGTCGACGAGGACGAGGTGCTGCGGCTGGCCGGTGCGCTGGAGCACGCCTCCGAGCACCCGATCGCCAAGGCCGTCGCGGCCGGTGCTCTCGAGCGCGTCGGTGAGCTGCCCGAGGTCGAGGGCTTCCAGAACGTCGAAGGGCTGGGCGTGCAGGGCGTGGTCGACGGGCACGCGCTGATCGTGGGGCGTGAGCGGCTGCTGGCCGAGTGGGGCGTCCACCTGGACGGTCCGCCGGCCGAGGCCAAGCGCGCGGCGGAGGAGCAGGGGCGCACCGCGGTCCTGGTGGCCTGGGACGGCGAGGCGCGGGCGGTGCTGGTCGTGGCGGACACCGTGAAGCCGACGTCCGCCGAAGCCGTCCGCCAGTTCCGCGCGCTCGGCCTGACCCCCGTGCTGCTGACCGGTGACAACGAGGCGGCGGCCCGTGCGGTCGCGGCCGAGGTCGGGATCACCGAGGTCATCGCCGAGGTGCTGCCGAAGGACAAGGTCGACGTCATCACGCGCCTGCAGTCCGAGGGCAAGGTCGTCGCGATGGTCGGTGACGGCGTGAACGACGCCGCGGCGCTCGCGAAGGCCGACCTCGGCCTGGCCATGGGCACCGGCACCGACGCGGCGATCGAGGCGAGCGACCTGACGCTCGTGCGGGGTGACCTGCGTGCGGCGGCGGACGCGATCCGGCTGTCCCGGCGGACCCTCGCCACGATCAAGGGCAACCTGTTCTGGGCGTTCGCGTACAACGTCGCCGCGCTGCCGCTCGCCGCGGCCGGCCTGCTCAACCCGATGATCGCCGGAGCAGCCATGGCGTTCTCCAGCGTGTTCGTGGTGTCGAACAGCCTGCGGCTGCGCGGCTTCCGCAGCACCGCGACCACCAGGTCGCGGCCGAGCCGTTCGGCGGAGTCGGCGCAGGACAAGGTGCCCGCCGCCGTCTGACCGCGCTTCACCGTGGCCCGGAGCCGAACCGGCTCCGGGCCACATCGCCTTGTGCTGAGCGTTGAACTCGGGGGTCCTGAACGTAGGACTCTCGGGCTCTGAACGTAGGACTCTCGCGTTCTGAGCGTTCGACACCCGCGTTCTGAAGGTTGGACACGCGGGCTAGTGCGGGAGGCGCCAGTGCGGGCGCAGGAGTGGGCCGTCGTCGGGGAGGGCGAGCGGGGCTCCGGACGGGGTGAAGCCGTGCCGGGCGTAGAGGGCGGCGCTGCGCGCGGTGCTCGCTTCCAGGTACACCGCCTGGCGTTCGGTGTCGGCGCGGGTGAGGCGGTGGCGCAGGATGGCGGAGCCCACGCCCCGCCCCCGGCTCTCCGGGGTCACCGCCATCGACGCCAGGTAGAGGTGCGGCACGTCGGGGTGGGGGAGCGCGACCACCGCCGCCATCCGCCGCAACGCCGGGTTCGCCCTGGCCAGCTCCGCCACCGCCTCCGCCTGCCGCCGCAAGGGCTCGGCGGACTCCAACGCCATCCACGTGGACACACCGACTACAGCCCCGTCACGTTCGGCGACCACCACCTCCTGCTCGATCACCGCCTGCGCCAGCCACTCGCGGAACAGCTCGGTGAAGTCGTGGTCGGCCATCGCCCACTCGGTCACGGCCTCGTCCGCGCACGCTGCCGCGTAGGCCGGGGCGATCCGGTCCAGCTCATCGACATCGGCGATTTTTCGTACGCTGTACACAGGAACAGTGTTGCCAAGGATGCAACCCGGTTCGAGGCTATACGTCACACAACCGGGGCGTGACGAAAAGGAGGCCGGCCGTGCGTTGCGCGCAGTGCGGCGCCGAGCTGGCGCAACCGGCCCGAGGCCGACCCCGGCGGTACTGCGGCAGGGCCTGCCAGGCACGGGCATACCGTGCGCGCAAGGACGGCGCACGCACCCAGCGGTCCTTTGTGGACAAAGCGGGTAGCGTGCCGCTCGACCGCGTGCCGCTCGACCGCGACCTGGTGGTCCGCACCGCCATCCGACTCGCCGACGCCGATGGGCTCGCCACCGTCTCCATGCGACTCGTCGCCGCCCGGCTCGGCACCTCCACGATGTCGTTGTACCAACACGTGTCCAGCAAGGACGACCTCGTCACGGCCATGGTCGACACCGTCCTCGCCGAACACCGCCCACCCCCGCCGCACGCGACCGGCTGGCGCGCCCTGCTCGAGCACGAGGCCCGCGAGGAATGGGCGCTCTACCAACGACACCCGTGGTCGCTGACCGCCCTCGCCACCAGCCGCCCGCCACTGGGCCGCGCGCTCCTGGAGACGGTGGACCGGTTCCTCTCCGCCCTCGCCCTCGACCACCGCACCGCGCTCCCGGTGTACCTGCTGGTGAGCGGGTACGTGCAGGGCACGGCCCTGATGGCGGTGGCCGAGTTCGAAGCGACCCGCGACACCGGCGTCAGCTCGCACAGCTGGTGGCACGCCCGGCTCGGCCGCCTCGGGGGCGTGGTCGGTTCCAACCGCTACCCCTGGCTCACCGAACTGGCCGCCGCCGACCCACCGACCACCGCCGACCTCGACGGCTGGTTCGACTTCGGCCTGCACCGCGTCCTGGACGGCATCGCCTCCTTCCTCGAACCCGATGAACCCGGCGAACCCGTCAGCGCCCACAACACCGACGAACCCGGCTCAAGCACGCCCGATCGCCGAGGTTGACTCACGCACGACGAGCCGGCACGGCTGCCGGACCACCCCCGACGGCCGACGCCCGTCCAACGCGTCGAACAGGTACCGCGCCGCCGTCGTGCCCAACCGCTCCAGGTCCAGGTCCACGGTCGTCAACGGCGGCCGGCAGTCGGCGGCGAAGTCCTCCCAGTTGTCGTAGCCGACGATCGCCACGTCCTCCGGTATCCGCTTCCCCAAGCGGGACAACGTGTCCGCGACACCCGTCGCGATCTGGTCGTTGCCGCAGAACACCGCGTCCACCTCGGGATCGGTGGCCAGCAGGACCCCCGCCGCGTGCCGTCCCCAGCGCTGCGACCACTCGCCGTACAGCGGCGCGCCGCCCGCCGGCGCCAACCCGTGCTCGCCGAGCACCCGGTGCAACGCGGTCACGCGGTCACGGGCCGCACGATACGTCTGCGGGCCGGTGATGTGACCGATCCGCTTGCGCTGCAACGACACCAGGTGCTCCACCGCCAACCGCGCGCCACCCTCGTCGTCGGCGATCACCGACAGGTCGTCCGGGTCGCTGGACTCGCAGTACACGTACACGACCGGCACCGGGATGTCGCGGGTCAGCGACGGCCGGATGTCGTTGTCGTCGCCCAGGATGATGAACCCGTCGACCTGCCTGGCCAGCAACGTGCTGATGTAGTGCCGGCGCCGGATCGCGTCACCGCGCGCGTCGCACAGCAGCACCGACATCTGCTCGTTGGCCAACGCGTTCTCCACCCCCAGCAGGATCGGGATGGCGAACCGGCCGCCGAGCTCGTCGGTGAGCAGGCCGATCGTGCGCGTCCGCCCCGAGATCAACCCGCGAGCCAGCGCGTTGGGCTGGAACGACAACTCGGCGGCGGCACGCAGCACGCGTTCGCGGGTGGCGGGCGCGACCTCGTCCCTGGCGTTGATGGCCTTGGACGCGGTGGAGATCGAGACGCCGGCCAGCCGCGCCACGTCGCTGAGGGTCACCGCATCGGACCGCCGTCTGCCCATCGAAAGCCTTTCGAAAAGTTTGTCGAACGCCGAATCGATTGTAGGCGCTCTTCACGACCGTGAACCGCCATCGTGGACGACATTCCCGAGCCGCCACAAGGACGATTGCCGAAAAGGTTTTCGGCTGCCAGAGTGCTGGACGGGCACACGAACCGCGGGAGGTTGGGATGACAGTGACGTCGCCGGACACCACTGCCGTCGGGGGACGTCCCGTCGTGCCGTCGCGGGGGAAGCTGCGCCCGCTCGGCCAGGACGAGGTCCGGATCACCGGCGGTTTCTGGCGCGCCCGCCAGGACGTCAACGCCACCGCCACCATCCCGCACGCCCGGTCGTGGATGGACCGGCTCGGCTGGACCGGCAACTTCGCCGGCCCCGACGCGACCCCCGCCACCCGCCGCGGCCGGGAGTTCACCGACTCCGAGGTCTACAAGCTGCTGGAGGCGATGTCCTGGGAGGTCGGCCGCACGGGTGCGCCCGGAGCCCTCGACGCGCAGATCACCGAGCTGACCGGCGTGATCGCGGCGGCCCAGGCGGCGGACGGCTACCTGCACACCGCGTTCGGCCGCCCGGGTCAACCCGCCCGGTACAGCGACATGCTGTGGGGCCACGAGCTCTACTGCACCGGGCACCTGCTGCAAGCCGCCGTCGCCCGGGCCCGCACCCGCGGCGGTGACGCCGACCCGCTCCTGGCCGTGGCCCGCCGCGCCGCCGACCACGTCTGCGAGGCGTTCGGACCCGACGGCACGCCCGGCGTCTGCGGCCACCCGGAGGTCGAGCTCGGACTCGTGGAGCTGGCCCGCCTCACCGGCGAGCAGCGCTACCTGGACCAAGCCGCCCTGTTCGTCGAACGCCGCGGCCACCGGACGTTGCCGCGCCACCACTTCGGCTGGTCGTACTTCAGCGACGACCGGCCCGTCCGGCAGGCGGAAGTCCTGCACGGCCACGCCGTCCGCGCGCTCTACCTCGCCGCCGGCGCGGTGGACGTCGCGGTCGAGACGGGCGACGACGAGCTGCTCCAGACCGTCGCCGCCCAGTTCGACCGGACGTTGGCCCGGCGCACCTACCTCACCGGCGGCATGGGTTCGCGGCACGCCGACGAGGCGTTCGGCGACGACTTCGTGCTGCCGTCGGACCGCGCGTACTCCGAGACGTGCGCCGGGGTGGCCGCGATCATGCTGGCCTGGCGGCTGTTGCTGGCCACCGGTGACGGCCGCTACGACGAGGTGATCGAGCGGATCCTCTACAACGTGGTCGCGACCGCGATCGGCGACGACGGCCGGTCCTTCTTCTACGCCCACACCCTGCACCAGCGCACGTTCACCGCCGCGTTGGCCGACGACGAGGAGCAGCTCGGGTTCGGCGGCGGGCCGAGGGCGCCGTGGTTCGAGGTGTCGTGCTGCCTGCCGAACGCGGCACGCCTGCTGGCCGGGCTCTCGTGCTACCTCGTCACGGCTGACGACACGGGCGTGCGGCTGCACCAGTACGTCGACGCCGAGATCTCCACCCGGCTCGACGACGGCCGCGAGGTGGGGTTGCAGGTGCGCACCGGCCTGCCCGACGAGGGCACGGTGGCCGTGCGCGTGACCAGGACCGACGACCAGCCTTGGTCGATCACCCTGCGCGTACCGCGGTGGGCGGCGGGCGCGGAGCTCGTCACCACCCACGGCCGGCGGCAGGTGCCGGTGGGCGACATCGTCGTGTACCGGTCGTTCGCGGTCGGCGAGGAGATCCGGCTGGAGCTGCCGACGCGGCCCCGCTTCACCGCCCCCGACCCGAGGATCGACGCGACGCGCGGGTGCGTGGCCGTGGAACGCGGGCCGCTGGTGTACTGCGCCGAGTCCGACGGCGCGGCCGACCTCGACGTGCTGCGCGTGGACGACACCGTGCCGCCGGTCGACGGCGAGGCGGGCGTCGAGGTCCGCGCCCGGTTCGACGCGCCCGGTCCGGACGGGTGGCCCTACGGCCCGCCGGGGCCGGCCGACGCCCACGCCCAGGCGACGACCACCCCGCTGACCCTCGTGCCGTACCACCGCTGGGCGCGCGGCGGCCCGTCGACCATGCGGGTGTGGCTGCCCAGGACCTGACCGACCACTGACCCACCCGGACGGTGCTCAAAGGAGAGACCGGTGAAAACCAGAGGGCTTCGTGTTGCCTCCGCCGTGGCGGCGGGCGTGCTGGTGCTGGCCGCGTGCGGCGACCAGGGAGCCGAGGGCCCGGCGGGCGCGGACGACGGCGCGGTGCTGACGCTGTGGACCCGCGCGGCGACCGAATCGGTGTCCAAGGCCTACGCTGACGCCTACAACGCCACCCACCGCAACAAGGTGGAGGTGACCGCCTACCCGAACGAGGAGTACCCGGCCAAGCTCGCGTCGGCGGCGGGCGCGAAGTCGCTGCCCGACCTGTTCGCGGCCGACGTGGTGTTCGCGCCCCAGTACGCCTCCCAGGGCCTGTGGGCCGACGTCACCGAGCGGCTCGCCGCGCTGCCCGTGAAGGACCGGCTCGCGCCGTCGCACCTGAAGGCCGGCACGTGGGAGGGCGCGAACTTCGCGTTGCCGCACACGATCGACCTGTCGGTGCTGCTGTACAACAAGGACCTCTACGCCAGAGCGGGCCTCGACCCGGAGGAGCCGCCGCGCACCCTGCGCGAGTTCGCCGACCACGCGCGCAAGGTCGACCAGCTCGGCGGCGACGTCAACGGCACGTACTTCGGCGGCAACTGCGGCGGCTGCGTCGAGTTCACGCTGTGGCCGTCGGTGTGGGCGGCGAACGGCGACGTGCTCGACCCCGACGGCGAGGAGGCGAAGGTCGACTCGCCGGAGATGGCCGACGTGTTCGCCCTCTACCGCGAGCTGTACGAGCAGGGCGTGGCCGCGCCCGCGTCGAAGGACGAGGCCGGTCCCACCTGGCTCGGCGCGTTGCAGAGCGGGAACGTCGGCATCGCGCCGGCGCCGTCGGTCTGGCTGGACGCGCTGGAGCGGAAGGGCCTGAAGCTGGGCGTGGCCCCGATCAGCGGGCTCGCCGGCGGCGAGTCCACCTTCGTCGGCGGTGACGCGCTCGGCATCGGCGCGACCACGGACAAGGCCGAGCAGGCGTGGGACTTCCTGTCCTGGACCACGTCCGACGAGGCGCAGGTCGAGGTCGTCGCCAAGAACAAGGGCGTGCCGACCCGCACCGACCTGGCGGAGAACAAGTACTCCTCGGCCGACCCGCGCACCGTGCTGGTCAACGGCCTGGTGGCCAAGGGTCGCACGCCGTACGCGCGCAACTTCAACGTCTCGTTCAACGACCCGCAGAGCCCGTGGCTGCAAACCGTCCGGGGCGCGCTGTTCGGTGACGCGGGCACGGCGCTGGCCGACGGCAACACCGCCATCACCAAGTCGCTCCAGCAGGGCTGAGCGGCCACCGGAGGCTCGGATGTCCACGACGACGACGTCACACCCGGCGACGACGGCCACCGCAGGACCGACGGGCACACCTCGACCGCGCCCGGAGTCCCGACCGGCGCGGCGGGGACGTCGGCTGCGCGCGCTGGTCGGCGCCGCGTACGCCGCGCCGACCGCCGTGATGGTGGGGCTGTTCTTCCTGGTGCCGCTGGCGCTCGTGGTCTGGATGTCCCTGCACCGCTGGCCGTTGCTGGGCAAGGCGAAGTTCAACGCGCCGGCCAACTACAGCGGCATCACCGAGGACGAGCTCCTCCGCTCGGCGGCCTGGTTCACGGTCAAGTACACGGTGGTCATCACGGTGCTGCTGTTCGTGGTCGCGTTCGGGCTGGCGCTGCTGGTGCAGCACCGGCGGCCGGGCGTCGGCTTCTTCCGCACCGCGTTCTTCCTGCCGACGGCGGTCGGGTTCGCCAGCGCGTCCCTGCTGTTCCTCGGCCTGCTCAGCGACGAGATCGGGCCGGTGACCGATCTGCTGTCGTGGCTCGGGCTGGTCGACGGGTACGTGTCGTGGACCAGCGGCAGTCCGGGATCGGCGCTCGGGTCGGCGGTGCTGCTGGTGCTGTGGCGGTTCGCCGGGTTCACCATGCTGATCCTGCTGACCGGGCTGCACGCGATCCCGCCGGACGTCTACGAGGCCGCACGGGTGGACGGCGCGAACCGGTGGCAGACGTTCCGGCGGATCACGGTGCCGCTGATGCGGCCCACGATCGCGCTGGTGCTCACCCTGATGACGACGGGCTCGCTGCTCGCGTTCGACCAGTTCTGGATCCTCACCCGCGGCGGGCCGGACAACAGCACCACCTCCCTGGTGATGGTGATCTACCGGGAGGCGTTCATCCGGCTCGACCTGGGCTCGGCCGCGGGCATCTCGGTGGTGCTGCTGGTCGTGCTCGTGGTGTTCAACGCCATCCAGTTCCGCGTGCTGCGCCGGAGGTCGTCGTGAGGACCACCACGGGCAGCCGCCGGGGCTACTACGTCACCGGCGCGGCGCTGGCCATCCTGTTCCTGTTCCCGCTGGTGTGGGCCGCGTTCGCGTCCGTGCGCACGGACACCGGGTTCGGGCTGGAGAACTACGACCGGCTGTTCACCTCGGCCAACGGCGTGCAGTTGGAGCACGTGCTCAACAGCGTGGTGGTCAGCGCGCTCACGGTGGGCGGCACGCTGTTCATCGCCACGTTGGGCGGCTACGCGTTCGGCCGGTTCCGGTTCCCCGGCCGCGACGTGCTGTTCCTGCTCACGCTGGCGATCCTGATGGTGCCGTACGCGACGATCCTGATCGCCCTGTACGTGCTGCTGGGGTGGCTGGGGCTGGAGGACTCGCTGGTCGGGCTGAGCCTGGTGCTCATCACGTTCCAGCTGCCGTTCTCGGTGTTCATGATGCGCAACTCGTTCGAGGCCGTGCCGCTGGAGCTGGAGGAGTCGGCCCGGGTCGACGGCTGCACCAGCGCCGGCACGCTCGTGCGGATCATGCTGCCCGCCGTGCGACCGGGCCTGGTGACCGTCGGCCTGTTCGCGTTCCTGACCTCGTGGAGCGAGTTCTTCGCGCCGCTGATCCTGCTCAACTCGACCGACAAGTTCACCACCACCCTCGCCGTGGTCAACATGCGGACCGCGAGCCACGGGTCGATCGACTACGCCGCGCTCGAAGCGGGGGTGGTGTTCATGGCAGTGCCCTGCCTCGTGCTCTTCGCCGCCATGCAACGCAGCTACGTCCGCGGGTTCACCTCAGGCGCCGTCAAGGGCTGACCCCGCTGTCCGATGCTGCTTCGTCCGGCAATCGGAAGGAAGATGATCGTGTCACGATCATGGATGAGAACGGTGCTCGGCGCGGTGGTCCTCGCGCTGGCGGTGAGCGGCGCGGGCGTCGCGCAGGCCGAGCGGGCACGTGACGTCGCGGTCGCCGCCAACCCGGCGACGTGGAGCCCGCCGTCGAACCTGGTGACCCCGCTGAACCAGGTGTGGTCGCACCAGGAGAGCACGTACGGCAACCTGTACGGGTTCCGCAACTACGGCTGGGACCAGGTCTTCGTCAACGGCGGCTACCTGAACTTCTGCGTGCGGTGGGACTCGTCGGCCCCGGTGAGCGCCTCGCTGCGCGACCGCATCCACGCCAAGCTCGCCGAGCAGTACAAGAAGTGGACGGACCTGATGGTGGGCCACAACAACTGGCCCTACGCGCAGGTACCGATCAAGGTGGTCGGCTGGGCGGTGCGCGACCGCAACACGTTGCAGTGGAGCGACAACTCCGTCGACATCTACGTCAACAACATCCGGGAGAACGCGCCGCAGTGCGCCGAGCAGTGCGGCCGGTTCTTCGTCCGCGACGGCCAGTACCGCAACTGCCCCGGCGGGGTGCCCCGGCACTACGACCAGTCGTTGTGGCTCACCGCCGGCATGGGCGGCGGCGCGGGCGGCGACTGGGGCCAGCGGATGGGCAGCGAGTACTTCGTCAACAACCTCGGCAGCACGGACATGACGATCCTGCTGCACGAGATCGGGCACACGTTCGGTCTGGACGACTTCTACGACTGGACGCCCACCGGCGTGTCGAGCTTCATCATGAAGGCCGGCAGCGCCCGGAACATCACCGAGTTCGACGCGTGGATGTTCCGCGACTGGTGGCGGCACCTGAAGAGCCGCTACGGCCGCTGAGCGACACCGGCGCCCCCGCCTGCCGCGGGGGCGCCGGCCCTCTCCCCACCGCGAGTCCTGTGCCGCCACGTCACGGAAGGTGACGCGCATGTCCCTGCCCACCCCATCACGTCGTGCCGTGCTGCGAGCGGGTGCGGTGGTCGCCTCGGCCACCGCCCTGCCCGCCTTGAGCACCACCGCCGCCGCCGACCCGAACAGCACCGGTCCGATCAAGGCAGCCGCGAGACCGGACACGGGAGCCTCGGCGCACGCGTTCCCGCTCGGCGCGGTGGCGCTGCTGGCCGGACCGTTCCAGACCAACACCTCCCGCACGCACGCCTACCTCAAGTTCCTCGACGCCGACCGGCTGCTGCACACGTTCCGCCTCAACGTCGGCCTGCCGTCGTCCGCCGTCCCTTGTGGAGGGTGGGAGTCGCCGACCACCGAGCTGCGCGGCCACTCCACCGGCCACGTGCTGACCGCGCTGGCCCAGGCGTACGCGAGCACCGGCGACACCGCGTTCCGCACCAAGGGCGACTACCTGGTCGCCCAACTCGCCACCTGCCAGGACCGGGCCCAGGCCGCCGGGTTCAACACCGGCTACCTGTCGGCGTTCCCGGAGAGCTTCATCGACCGCGTGGAAGCCCGGCAGCAGGTCTGGGCGCCCTACTACACCCTGCACAAGATCATGGCGGGCCTGCTGGACATGCACCTGCTGGCGGGCAACGCCCAGGCGCTGACCGTGCTCACCCGCATGGCCGCGTGGGTCGGCTGGCGCAACGGGCGGCTGACGCTGACCCAGCGGCAGAACATGCTCGACACGGAGTTCGGCGGCATGAACGAGGTGCTGACCAACCTCTACCAGCTCACCGGCGACCCGGCGCACCTGACCGCCGCGCAGCACTTCGACCACGCCGAGGTCTTCGACCCGTTGGCCGGCAACACCGACCGCCTCGACGGCTACCACGCCAACACCCAGATCCCGAAGGCGGTCGGCGCGATCCGCGAGTACCACGCCACCGGCCTGACCCGGTACCGCGACATCGCGACCAACTTCTGGAACATCGTGGTGGGCACGCACACCTACGCCATCGGCGGCAACTCCAACGGCGAGTACTTCAAGGCGCCCGGCCGGATCGCGTCGGAGCTGTCGGACCACACGTGCGAGTGCTGCAACACCTACAACATGCTCAAGCTGACCCGCCAGCTGTTCCGCACCGACCCGAGGGCCCAGTACTTCGACTTCCACGAGAAGGCGCTCTACAACCACCTGCTCGGCGGGCAGAACCCGGCCTCCGCGCACGGCCACCACAGCTACTACGTGCCGCTGCGGCCCGGCGGCCAGCGCACGTACAGCAACGACTACCAGGACTTCACCTGCTGCCACGGCACCGGGATGGAGACCAACACCAAGCACGGCGACAGCATCTACTTCCACGCCGGCAACACGTTGTACGTCAACCTGTTCATCGCCTCCGTGCTCACCTGGCCGGGCCGGGGGATCACCGTGCGGCAGGACACCGCGTTCCCCGAGTCGGCCGCCACCCGGCTCACCGTCACCGGGTCCGGGCCGATCGACCTGCGCGTGCGCATCCCGTCCTGGGCCGCGGGCGCCCAGCTCAAGCTCAACGGCGTGGTGCAGGACGTGCCGACCGTGCCGGGCACGTACGCGCGCCTGGACCGGACGTGGAGCAGCGGTGACGTGGTGGACCTCAGCCTGCCGATGGCGCTGACCCGGGAGCCCACGCCGGACAACCCGGCCGTGCAGGTGGTCAAGCACGGCCCGATCGTGCTCGCCGGCGGTTACGGCACGACCAACCTCACGTCGATGCCGACGCTGCAGCCCGCGACCCTGCGGGCGACGACCACCCCGTTGCGGTACACGGCGACGGCGAGCACGGGCCAGGTGACGCTGCAGCCGTTCTACCAGACGCACGGCCAGCGCTACACGGTCTACTGGAACGTCACCGACACGCCCGCGCCGCCGCCGTTCATCGCGCACTACCCGTTCGACGAGGCGGCGGGCTCGGTGGCGGCCGACGCCACCGGCAACGGCCGGACCGCCACCCTCGCCGGCGGCGCGCGGTGGACCACGGGGCGCACCGGTTCGGCGGTCGACCTCGGCGGGGCGGGCGAGCACGTGCTGCTGCCCGCGGGCCTGCTGGCGGGCGCGACGGCGTTCAGCGTGGCCACCTGGGTGTGGCTGGGCGCGGTGACCACGTGGGCGCGCGTGTTCGACTTCGGCGCGGGCACCGGCACCTACCTGTTCCTCACCCCGCGCAGTTCGGCGGGCGGCGTCCGGTTCGCCATCACCACCGGCGGCGCGAGCGCCGAGCAGCGCGTCGACGCGGCGTCACCGCTGCCCGCCGGCGCGTGGACGCACGTCGCCGTGACGCAGACGGGCAACCTCGGCGTGCTCTACGTCAACGGCGTCGAGGCGGCCCGCAACACGGCGCTGACCGTGCGGCCGTCCGCGCTCGGCAGCACCACGCAGAACTGGATCGGCCGCTCCCAGTACGCGGGCGACCCCTACCTGGACGGCGCCGTGGACGGCTTCCGGGTCCACGGCCGCGCCCTCACCGCCGCCGAAGTGGCCGACCTGCACGCGACCGGCCGCTAGCGCCGCGACCGGCGACCTCCACCGCGTCCTCCGGTCGCGGCCCCAGTCCACCTCCCCCCACCGTTAGGACTCACCCATGCGCACCCGACATCGGGCGGTGAAGCTGGGCGCGGCACTCGCGCTCGTCGCCTCCACCGCCGTCGCACCGGCCGCGTTCGCGGCCAACCCGATCATCACGAACATCTACACCGCCGATCCCGCGCCACTGGTCGTCGGCAACACCATGTACATCTACGCGGGCCGCGACGAAGCGCCCACCGGCACCAACAACTTCGTCATGCGCGAGTGGCGGGTGCTCTCCTCGACCGACGCCGCCACCTGGACCGACCACGGGGCGAAGGCGAACATCGGCACCTTCCCGTGGGCGGGTGCGGACGCCTGGGCCGGCGAGGTCGAGGCCAAGAACGGCAAGTACTACTGGTACACCTCGGTCAACGGCAACGGCGCGGGGTGGATGGACATCGGCGTCGCGGTCGGCGACAGCCCGCTAGGGCCGTTCCGCGACGCCAAGGGCGGTCCGCTGATCAGCGACGGCACGCCCAACTCGTCCGGGCTGAACATCGACCCCACGGTGTTCACCGACGACGACGGCCAGTCCTACATCTACTGGGGCGGCTACTGGGGCGCGCGGGCGGCGAAGCTCAAGCCCAACATGATCGAGCTGGACGGCGCGGTGATCACGCCGCAGGGCCTGGCGAACTTCTGGGAAGCGCCCTGGATGTTCAAGCGCAACGGCCTCTACTACATGATGTACGCGGCCAACGACACCGGTGGCTGCGTCACCAACTCCAACTACGCCTGCCAGCGCTACGCCACCGCCACCAGCCCGCTGGGGCCGTGGACCCATCGCGGCGTCGTGCTCGACCAGGTCTCGTCGACCACGAACCACGCGGGCGTGGTGCAGTTCAACGGGCAGTGGTACATCGTCTACCACAACGCCAACGCGCCCGGCGGCGGCAACTTCCGCCGTTCCGTCGCGGTGGACCTGCTGCACTTCAACGCCGACGGCACGATGCGCAAGGTCACCCAGACCACGACCGGACCGCCGCCGAACCACGGCGGCGACCCCGGCACGGGCACGAACCTGGCCACCTCGGCGACCGCGTCCACCTCGCACGTCTCGGCGTGGGAGTCGCTGGCCGCGCTCAACAACGGCGGCACGCCCGCGAGCTCCGCGGACCGCTCGAACCTCGCCTACGGCAACTGGCCCGAGCGAGGCACGCAGTGGGTCGAGTACCAGTGGGCGACCAGTCGCTCGATCAACAAGGTGGCCACGTACTGGTTCGACGACGACCAGGGCATCGACCTGCCCGCCTCGTGCAAGGTCCAGTACTGGAACGGCAGCGCGTACGTCGACGTGCCCGGCCAGTCGGCGTGCGGGGTGGCGGGCAACACCTTCAACACCACCACGTTCACCGCCGTGAACACGACGCGGCTGCGGTTGTCGATCACCTCGAAGCCCGACTTCTCGACGGGGGTGTTGGAATGGCAAGCCTTCCAGGCGTGACCCGACGGGTGGCGACCGTGGTGGTGCTCGGCGCGCTCCTCGTGCCGGTCCAGAGCGCCTCCGCCGCCCAGACCATCGGCTACCCGACGTTCAGCGGGCCGTCGATCCCGGCGCCGCCGGTCGGCTACAGCACCGGCAGCACCATGAAGGCCATCTACGACGCCGAGAGCGGCGGCACGGACTTCTGGATGGACCGCCTGCTCGCCCGTCCGGGCAACGACCCGGCGGGCCCGTGGCTGATGACCCGCGGTCGCGGCGCGTTCATGTACACCCACAACCCCGCCGTGATCGGCTTCGGCGGCAACGCCGCGTACTGGGACAACATCAGCAGCCAGAACGCCTACGCCGTCACCGTGGGCTCCGGGACCCTGACCGAGCAGGTGGCGAGCAGGTGGCAGGCCCCGAGCCACTGGAAGGGCGTCTACACCGGCACCGGCGTTCGGGTGGAGGTGGCGAAGTTCATCACGCACAACAACGTCGCCGTCACCAACCTGACCGTCACGAACACCGGCTCGGCGTCCGCCACCCTGCCGCTGCGCGTCACCTCGCCGTACGCGACCACGGTCAGCGGGGCCGAGCTGACCGGCTCGCGGCAGGTGAAGAACAACCTCACCACCATCCGGCCGCGGTTGGCCGGCGACGGCTTCACCGCCGCGAGCGGGGCGCTGACCAGGTCGGTCACGCTGGGCGCCGGCCAGTCGACCACCACCAAGGTCGTGATGGGCTTCGTCACCGACGAGATCCCCGAGTCGCTGACCGAGTACAACGCCTACCGCGGCCACTCGCCGTCGGTCGCCTTCGCCACCCACGTGCGCGACTACAACCGCTGGTGGGCCGACCACATCCCCTACATCGACGTGCCCGACCCGGCGATCAAGAAGAACGTCTACTACCGCTGGTGGCTGATGCGCTTCAACCACCTCGACGTGGACATCCCGGGCCAGGACTTCCAGTTCCCGGTCTCGATCGAGGGCGTCACCGGCTACAACAACGCGATCGCGCTGACCCAGCCGATGCACATCGACGACCTGAAGTACCTGCGCGACCCGGTCTACTCCTACGGCCCGTGGCTGTCGGTCGGCCAATCGTCCAAGGGCGGCCGGTTCATGGACAACCCCGGCGACCCGGAGAACTGGTCCAACTCCTACACCCAGTACATCTCCGAGGCGGCGTGGCGCAGCTACCAGATCCACGGCGGTCAACCGGCCGTCGCGGGGAACCTGGCCAAGTACGCCGAAGGTGACGTGAAGGGGCAACTGTCCACTTTCGACACCAACAACAACGGCGTCATCGAGTACGACTGGGGCGCCATGACCGGCAACGACGCCGACGCGGTGTCGTTCGACTGGCGGGCGGGCAACCTCGACCGGGCCGAGACCGCGTACGTGTGGAGCGGCGCGATGGCCGCGCAGCAGGCGTACGCGCTGACCGGCAACACGGCGAAGGCGAGCGAGATGCAAACGCTTGCCGACCGGATCCGCAACGGCGTGGTGACCACGCTGTGGAACCCGTCGCGGCAGCTGCTGGAGCACAAGCACGTGGCCACGAACGCGCACGTGCCGTGGAAGGAGATCAACAACTACTACCCGTTCTCGGTCGGCCTGATGCCGAGCACCGACCAGTACAAGCAGGCGCTGCGGCTGTTCGCGGACCCGGCCGAGTACCCGGTGTTCCCGTTCTACACGGCCAACCAGCGCGACAAGGCCGAGGCCGCGCAGGCGGGCCACCCCGGTTCCAACAACTTCTCCACCATCAACTCCACCGTCCAGTTCCGGCTGTACTCCTCGGTGCTGCGCAACTACCCGAACCAGTGGATGGGCGCCGAGGACTACAAGAAGCTGCTCTACTGGAACACCTGGGCGCAGTACGTCGGCGGCAACACGCAGTGGCCCGATGCCAACGAGTTCTGGGCCAACTGGAACGCGGGCACGAAGACCATCGACTACCGCTCGTGGATCCACCACAACATCCTGGGCAGCAGCAACTGGACCGTGGTGGAGGACGTGGCCGGGCTGCGCCCGCGCACGGACAGCCGCGTCGAGCTGTCGCCGATCAACATCGGTTGGTCGCACTTCGCGGTCAACAACCTGCGCTACCGCAACATGGACCTGAGCGTGGTGTGGGACGACCCGGCCGACGGCGTCACCCGCTACAACGGCGTGCCGCAGGGCTATTCGGTCTACCTCAACGGCACGCGCGCGTTCACCGTCGACCGGCTGACCCGCGTGCTCTACAACCCGGCGAACGGCGAGGTCACGTTCCCGTCCGGTGCGGGGACGGTGAACCACAGCGTGCCGGTCGCCGGGTTGCAGGCGCCGCAGGACGTGGCGCACGGCAGCGCGCGGATGGTGGACATGTTCGCCAAGGCGGGCGTGGACCTGACCTCCGCCACGCCGAACCTGGCGCAGGGCGCGGGCGTCACGGCGTCGTACACGGCGTCCGGCACGTCCACCGGCGCGGCGATCGACGGGTTCCCCATCAACGAACCGCTCTGGGGCACGTCGGGCTCGCCCAACTCGTCGGACTTCTACGAGATCGACTTCCGGCAGCAGCGCACGGTCGACGAGGTGCGGTTGCACTTCCGCGACGACCGGGCCGGCAACCGGTACCGCGCGCCGTCGTCGTACGCGATCCAGTACTGGAACGGCTCGGCGTGGGTCGCCGCGGCGGCGCAGAGCAAGACGCCGGCGACCCCGACGGCCAACTACAACCGGGTCCGGTTCACGCCGGTGTCCACGCAGCGGATCCGGGTCCAGGTGACGCACGCGTCCGGGTTCAAGACCGGGTTGACCGAGGTGAAGGCCTACAACCGGGGCGGCGGCACGGATCCGCAACCGCCGCCGAACCTGGCCGGGTCCGCCACGCCGTCGGCCTCGTACACCTCGCCGTGGGAGTCGGTGGCCGCGATCAACGACGGCGTCGACCCGCCGTCGTCCAACGACACGGTGAACCCGCGGTGGGGCACCTGGCCGAACACCGGCGAGCAGTGGGCCGAGCTGACGTGGCCCGCGGCGCAGTCGGTCCGGTCGGCGCGGGTGTACTTCTTCGACGACAACGGGGGAGTGCGCGTGCCGGCGTCGTGGAAGCTCCAGCACTGGAACGGGTCGGCCTACGTCGACGTGGCCGGTGCGAGCGGGTACCCGGTGGCGGTGGACGCCTACCAGGAGGTGACGTTCACGCCGGTGAGCACGACGCGGTTGCGGGTCGTGCTCCAGAGCGGGGCCGACTCGGTCGGGCTGCTGGAGGTGAAGGCCTTCGGGTGACCGAACGGGTGTGAAGAGGGGGACCGGTCGCGCCGCCGGTCCCCCTTTCCACGCGGCGGTGTCAGCAGCCGCCGCAGTTGTAGTACGTGACGTCCCAGTGGTTGCTCTCCAGGAAGTAGACGTTCCCGGAGCCCGAGCGCCACTTGTTGCCACCGATGTAGGTGAAGGTGCCGCGGATGTAGTTGCCCAGGCACGTGGAGAGGCTGTAATCGAGCTTGTAGCCGTTCCAGTGGCTGTAGGTGCCGCTCGCGTGCCCGGTCTCGGTGCCGCCGGTGATGTTCAGCGCGCAGCCGGTGGCCCGCTTGAGGGTCTCCGCGCCCTGCACCGTCGTCAGGTTGATCTGCGAGAACGACGTGCAGGTCGGGTTGTTGCGGTCACTGCACCCGCCGCTGGAGGACCACGTGATGCCGGCCGCGCGGAAGCGGGCCGCGGCGTCGGCATGGGACAGCTTCGTGACCAGGGCGGTGACCGGGGTGTCGGCGGCGGGGGAGAAGACGGTGTCCTGGACGGCCTCGGCGGGCAGGGCCGAGGCCGTGGTCGCGCCGGTGATGGCGAGCAGTGCCGTGGCGGCGGCCACGACGGCGGCGCGGAGGCGACCGGTACGCATGGGGGCTGTCCTTTCGACGGGCAGCCCTCGCCGACCCGGGATCACCGGGGATCGGTGTGCGGGCTGCGGCAGGGGTCGTCGGACAGCAGCTTAGGTGCCGGCAAGTTACCGCACAGCAGCCAAGTGGGAGATTTTCTGACTAGAAGAACCGTGGTATGGCGGCCGGGCGGTGCGCGGGGGCTTGGTTGCCGGAACCCGGCAACCAACCGGGTCCCGGAGCGGCCTGGGTGCGACGTTGTTCCCGGACGAGGTGTCGATCACCATTGATGCAGGTCGGGGGACGTGGGGGGCAAGGGGATCAGGGGGAAACGGGGGAACGGTTCACACCTGTTGGGGAACGGGTGGGAACCGGTCGGCACACCGGAGCACGGGCAGACCACGCCCGTGCTCCGGTGTGCTTTCCGGCGTCGAACCCCGGCGGTAATCGGCCGGCGCGATCCGCGCGTCCGCTCTACGGTGTGCCGCGGCAGGTGATCGAGCCTTGAGGAGGAACGAGATGCGGCGACTCGACGGTGTGCTCCGTCCCGGTGCCCCTTCCCACACCCTCGAGGACCGTCATTCCCACTCGAACCCTCAACCTGGGCGTGCTCGCGCACGTCGACGCCGGTAAGACCAGCCTCACCGAGCGGCTGCTGTTCGACCACGGGACGATCCCGCGGCTCGGCAGCGTCGACGGCGGTGACACGCAGACCGACAGCGGCGAGCTGGAACGCCGCCGCGGCATCACGATCCGCTCCGCCGTCGCGTGGTTCAGGCTGCGCGATCCCGTGCTGGGCGACCTCCAGGTGAACCTGGTGGACACGCCGGGGCACCCGGACTTCATCGCCGAGGTGGAACGCGCCCTGGCCGTCCTCGACGGCGCCGTGCTGGTGCTCTCGGCGGTCGAGGGCGTGCAGGCGCAGACCAGGGTGCTGATGCGCTCGCTGCGGCGGCTGCGCCTGCCGACGCTGCTCTTCGTGAACAAGATCGACCGGATGGGCGCGCGGCACGACGACCTGCTCGCCGAGATCCGCCGCAGGCTCACGCCCGCCGTCGTGCCGATGGTGCGGGTCGACCGGCTCGGCACGCGTGACGCGGGCGTCGTCGCCCGCTCGTCCGTGGACGGCGCGTTCCCGGCGGAGGCGGCCGAACTCCTGGCCGAGCACGACCTCCAGCTGCTGGGCCGCGTGCTCGACGGCGACGTGCCCGAGGACGTGTCCGGGCCGCTGCGGGACCAGACGTGCCGAGGGCTGGTGCACCCGGTGTACTTCGGCTCGGCGGTGTCCGGCGCGGGCACGGCCGAACTGGCCGACGGGGTGCGGCGGTTCCTCGCGCCACGCTCGGCGCCGTCCGACGACCTGCGCGGCACGGTGTTCGCCGTCGAGCGCACCGGCAAGGGCGAGAAGGTCGCCTACGTGCGGCTGTTCTCCGGCACGGTGCACGGCCGGCAGCAGGTGGCGTTCCGGCGGCGGGACGCCTCGGGCGCGGTGGAGGAGCACCGGGGGCGCGTCGCCGGGCTGGAGGTCGTCGGCGGTGGTCCCGGTCCGCTGACCGCGGGCGACATCGGCAAGCTGCGCGGTCTGCCGCAGGTGCGCGTCGGCGACCGGTTGGGCGCGGACGACGACGGCCCGAGGGCGCACTTCTCGCCGCCGATCCTGGAGTCGGTCGTCCGGCCCGAGCAGCCCGATCGGGCGGCCGAACTGCACGCCGCGCTCACCAGGCTGGCCGACGAGGACCCGCTCATCCGGACCCGGGCGGCCGGTGGCGGCGCGACGTCCGTGCTGCTCTACGGGGCAGTGCAGCGGGAGGTGATCGCGGAACGGCTGGCGCGCGAGTTCGGCATCGAGGCGGTGTTCGAGCAGGCCCGGCCGGTGTACTTCGAACGGCCGGTGGGCCGGGGCGAGTCGGTGCACGAGTTCACCCCGCGCGGGCCGAACGACTTCTGGCAGACGGTGGGCGTGCGCGTCGAGCCGTTGCCGCCGGGCACCGGCAACACCTTCACCAGGCAGGCCCAGCTCGGCCTGCTGCCGAAGGCGTACCACCGGGCGATCGAGGAGGCGGTGACGTCGACGCTCCGGCAGGGCCTGCACGGGTGGGAGGTGACCGACTGCGCGGTGACGATCACGCACGTCGGGTACCAGGCGCCGAACACGGTCGCCGCCGACTTCCGCCACCTGACGCCGGTGGTGGTGCTGCGGGCGTTGCGGCAGGCCGGCAGCGCGGTCCACGAGCCCGGCTACACGGTCGAGGTCGAGGTGCCGGACGACGCGCTCAGCGCCGTGACCGGTCTCCTGCTCTCGCTGGGCGCGGACCTCGGCCCGGCCGTGGAGTCCGGCCCGGCGTGGCTCGTGCCGGGCGACATCCCGGCCCGGTCGCTGCACGACCTCGCCGCCGCCCTGCCCGGCCTGACCCGCGGCGAGGGGAGCATCTGGCACGAGCCGGGGCCCGCCCGCCGGGTCCGCGGTCCGGCGCCGACCAGGGCGAGGACCGACGGCAACCCGCTCGACCACGACGAGTACCTGCGGTTCCTGTCCAACCGGAACCTGGCCGACCGGTGACGCCCGGCGCTACGCCGCCGGGCGTTCGAAGATCAGCTCCAGCCCGTCCTCCTCGTCCCACTGCTCGCCGACCTCGACGAACCCGAAGCCCGCGATGGTGGCCAGGGACGCCTCGTTGTCCGGGCCGATGGTCGCGCGCACGGTCCGGACACCGGGTTCGGCCGCGGCCCGGCGCAGCAGTTCGACCAGCGCGGCCCTGGCGTAGCCGCGACGGCGGAACGCGGGGTCGACGGAGTAGCCGATCTCGACCATGCCCACCTCGTCCGGCGGGCCGTGGAACCCGGCGTGCCCGACGACCGCGCCGCCGTCGACGAGGGCGAGCCGCGCCATCCACCGGGCGTGGCCGGGGTCGGCGGCGATCTGGCCCAGCCGGTAGCGCCACAGCCAGCGTGCGCGGTCGGTCAGGAAGTAGTCCGTCAGGTCGATCCCGGCCGTGGTCAGGTCACCGTCGAGCAGGGCGGCCATGACCCGGCCGTCCAGCTCGACGAAGTGCACGTCGTCCGCTGTCACGGCGCGCATGCTCGTCCGCCTGCGGTGTCGCCGTCCACCGTGTTTTTTGACAGGTACCTGTCAAACTGCCAGATTGCCCGGTATGACTGCGCTGTCCGATCAGGGCCGGGAGTTCTCGAGCCTGCTGGTCGAGGTGTTCCGGGTGAACGGCCTGCTCCTCGCCGCCGGTGACGGGCTGGCCGAGCCCGCGGGCCTGACCAGCGCCCGGTGGCAGGTGCTCGGCGTGGTGGACCACGGGCCGCGCACGATCGCGGAGGTGGCGCGGGTGATGGGGCTGACCAGGCAGGCCGTCCGGCAGACGGCGGCCGGCCTGGTCCGCGACGGCATGGCCGAGTTCCGGGACAACGTGCTCGACCGCCGGGCCAGGCTGCTGGCGCTCACCCCGCGTGGCCGGTCGGCCCTGCGCGAGGTCAAGCTGCGCCAGGCGGAGTGGGCGAACGACCTGGCCGCCCGCCTCCCCCTCGCCGAACTGCGCGCCGTCACCGGGACGCTGCGCGACCTCGGCGACCTGGTGGAGGGCCGCTGACGGCCCGGTCGACGACGTGCCCCCGTGGTGAAGTCGGCTAGGTCAGGAACATCGAGCCCGCGAAGGCCCGCACCATCGCCTCCGGGTCGCGATCGGTGCGCGACAGCGCGCCGGTGTTCCACAGCGTCGCGAAGCCGTGCACGAGCGACCACGCCGCGACCGACGCCAGCTCCGGGTCGGGCCGGTCGGCGACACCGCCCGCCAGCGCCGCCCCCGCCCGGTCGCGCGCCTCGGTCAGCGCCGGGTCGTCGCCGTGGTAGAGGTCGGGCCGGAACATCACCTCGAAGTGCGCCCGGTGCCCGACCGCGAAGCGCACGTAGGCCGCGCCCTGGTCGACGATGTCGCCGCCGGCCGCCACCGTCGCGTCCAGCGCGTCGGCCAGGAGCGTGAAGCCCTCCGCGGCGAGCGCGGTGAGCAGGCCCGCCTTGTCCTTGAAGTGGTGCACCGGCCCGGCGTGTGAAACCCCGACCCGCCGGGCCAGGTCGCGCAGGCCGACGCCGGCGGGGCCGTGCTCGGTGATCGCCTCGACGGCCGCGTCCAGGACGGCGCGGCGCAGGTCCCCGTGGTGGTACGGGCGCTCCGTGGTCACCCCGGCAGCCTACCCGCAATCTAGTCATTGACAAGTTGCCTGGTCGTAGGCAATCTTGCCACTGTCAAGTTCGCATTCTCGAAGGAGTGCCGTGGCACCGCTCGTCATCCTCGTCGTCGTCACCCTCGCCCTGGTCGGCCTGCGGGCCGTCGGCGTCACCCGTGTCCCGGCCTGGCCGTTCGCCGTGCGGTGCGGTGTCGCGGCGATGTTCGTCGCGACCGGTCTCGCGCACTTCATCGGCATGCGGGAAGAGCTGATCGCGATGGTGCCGCCCGCCATCCCCGCGCCCGGTCTCGTGATCACGGTGACCGGCGTGCTGGAACTCGCGGGCGCGGTGGGCGTGCTGTGGCACCGGACCGCGCCGTGGGCGGCGGCCGGGCTCACCGCGATGCTGGTGGGCATGTTCCCGGCGAACGTCTACGCCGCCGAGAAGGGCCTCTCACCCTCGTTCGGCGACGCCCTGCTGCCGCGCACGCTCACGCAGCTCGTCTTCCTCGCGGCGACGGTGAGCATCGTGGTGCACCACGCCCGCACCCGCCGTTCCCTCGACTCGCGCGAGGGCGTGCGCGCCTGACCACGACCGTCGGCGGGCACGAGCCGGGCCGGCGCGCGGCGGTCGTCGGGCAGCCCACGAGCCCGGCGCCCGCCGGCGCCTTGTCGTCCGGGAACGGGCGCAGCTCCGGCCAGACCTGCCGGATGCCCGCCTGCTCGGCGTACGTCCGCCCGGCCCGGTCCAGCAGGCGTCGGGCGGTGTCCTCGCGCTCGCTCATGCCGTCCGGTCACCCCGGCGGGTCCACGGCCACGTCATCAACGCCCACACCGCGAGCACGAAAGCGCTTTCCGGCACCAGGTACCACGGCCAGTCGCCGAGCAGGTCCAGCACGGACGCCGTCGACGGCTTGCGGTTGAGGTAGCCGTAGTTGGAGCCGAGCACCGCGTTGAGCGCGAACACCGCCGCCGCCCACGCCACCGTGATCAGCACCGCCAGCCGGTAGCCGCGCCAGTCCGGCCGCAGCCCCAATCCCCACGTCAGGTAGATGGCGGCCCAGACGACGAACAGGTGCGTGGCCCAGAACAGCAGGAAGCCGAGGTCCGGGAAGTCGACCCGCAGCACGGGCGTGACCAGGGCTTGGACGCTCAACGTCAGGCCCCAGTAGTACGTGAGCGCGAACGCCCACCGGCGTTGCGACCACAACGCGTACGCGGCGACCGGCCCGGCCAGGTCGGACAGCTGCAACGGCAGCGAGTGCTGGACGTTCCAGCGGGGCGGCAGCATCAGGTACGCGTGGATGCCGACCTGGAGCAGCAGGACGATCGCGGCGAACACGCGGGAGAAGCGGCGTGACGGGCACGTGCGGCCCAGCGCCACCACGGCCGCGGCACCCACCGCGAACAGCCCGAGCACGACCCAGTGCGAGAGGCCGAACGCGGTGAACTCGCGGGCGATGGGCAACGGCGCCACACGTCGGGCCTACCCGTGTCACGGGCGGGCGACACCCGGCGGTGTCAGCCGGGCATCACCTGGTCGAGCGTCGGCACCACGGTCAGCACCCGGTCGACCTCGGTGAGCTGCAAGGGGCGGACCACCGAACGGTGGCTCGCCACGATCGCGAACCGGACACCGGCCGCGACAGCGCGGTCGTGGGCGTCGAGCAGGGCCGCGATGCCGAGCGAGCCCAGGACGGTCACGTCGGTCAGGTCCACCGCCAGCACCGGTGGCCGCAGCTCCAGCTGCACGTCCAGCTCGGCGCGGACCAGGTCGACACCCGCCAGGTCGATCTCGCCGGCGACACGGGTGACCGGGAGGCCGCGCACCTCGGTCGTGTCGACGGCGAGCTCAGCACCCTGCCAATGCCGGTCGGTCATGGACGACGCCCCCTCGTTGGACCCGCGTGTGACCGTGGCGTCGTCCCCGTCCGGCCCGGCGTTACGCGCGGCGTGGGCAGGGCATCGGTTACGCCATCCGCACGCCGGGTACTCCTGCGGTCTCCGGCGACGGCGGAGGTGGTGGCATGGCCGACCCGCGCAACAGCGACGGTCGCGGCGCGGTCGTGGTCGGGTTCGACGGTTCGGAGCAGGCGCGCCTGGCGGCGTTCTGGGCGGCCCGGGAGGCCGCGAGCCGCGGGTGCGCGCTGCTCGTCGTGGAGGTGCTCCGCGTGCCGATGCCGGACCTGGCGTTGACGTCGATGACCGTGCCGCTGCCCGAGGCGATGACCGAGGAGGCGGTGCGCGGGTACGCCGAACGGGAACTGGCCTCCGTGGCCGTCGACTGCCGAGCGCTGTGCGCGGGCCTGGAAGTGCGGACCCGGCTGGAGCAGGGGCACCCGGCCGACGCCCTGAGCGCCGTCGGCCGTGACGCCGACCTGCTCGTCGTCGGCTCGTCCGGGCGTTCCGGGCTGTCCCGGGCGCTGCTCGGCTCGACCACCGCGGACCTGGTGAACGCCCACCGGCGCCCGGTCGTCGTGGCCCGCGGCGACGGCGCCGGTGACGGGCGGGTGGTCGTGGGGGTCGACGGGTCGCCGACGAGCGAGCGCGCCCTCGGCTTCGCGTTCGACTTCGCCGCGCGGCACGGGCGCGACCTGCTCGCCGTGCACGCGTGGGCCGACCTGCCGGTGGAGGCCGTGGCGCCGATCTGGGCGGCGCGGTCCGACCTGCCGCAGGTGCGGGCCGAGGCGGAGGCGCTGGTGGACCGGTCCCTGGCCGGTCACCGCGAGGCGCGCCCGGAGGTGCGGGTGGGCCGGGCGGTGGCGTTCGACGGTCCCGCGCACGCGTTGCTGGAGCACGCCCGTGACGCCGACCTGCTCGTCGTGGGCAGTCACGGCCGTGGTGCGGTCCGCCGTGCGCTGCTCGGCTCCGTGAGCCACGCCGTGCTGTACCACGCGCCGTGCTCGGTCGCGATCGTCCACCGCGACACAACGACTCCACGAGGAGGGGACGCGTGAACCCGCAACTCCGCGACCACGGACCCGACGTGTCCGCCCTGACCGTCCGGTCCGCACTGTCGCTCCGCGACCACCGGCCGACCGCGACCACCGCAGCCGCCCCGCCGTCCCGTGATCACGAACCGGACCCGCCCGACCCGTTGGCCCCGGACCCCGTCCCGCGCAGGCCGCAGCCGTCCGGACCCGAGCCGGTGCCGCCGAAGCCGATCCCGCCGCCGATCCCACCCACCTCCGACCACCTCGACCGCCGCCTCGACCGCTGATCGTGGCGGACATCGGAGGGCTCACCTGGGCGCTCACCATCGGCCTCGTCCTCCTGCTGCTCGCGGTGGACCTGGTGCTGGCGGTCGTGCGCCCGCACCGAGTCAAGATCGGCGAGGCGACGGCCTGGTCGGTGTTCTACGTGCTCTTCGCCCTGCTGTTCGGCGTGTGGTTCACGCTGGCGCACGGGGGGCAGGCCGGCACCGAGTACTTCGTCGGCTACCTGGTGGAGAAGAGCCTGTCGGTCGACAACCTGTTCGTGTTCGTGATCATCATGTCGACGTTCGCCGTGCCGGAGGAGCACCAGCACAAGGTGCTGACGTTCGGCATCGTGCTGGCGCTGGCGTTGCGGGCGGTGTTCATCGCGGTCGGCGCGACGTTGCTGGCGTTGTTCTCGTTCGTGTTCCTGCTGTTCGGCTTGCTGCTGCTCTACACGGCCGTGCAGCTGTTCCGGCACCGCGACGAGGACCCGGACGTCGAGGACAACGTCGTGGTGAAGACCGCGCGCCGGGTGCTGCCGATCACCGACGACTACGAGGGCGGGAAGCTGTTCACCCGCGCCGGTGGCCGCCGGATGGCCACGCCGCTGTTGGTGGTGCTGCTGGCGATCGGCAGCATCGACGTGCTGTTCGCGTTGGACTCGATCCCGGCGGTCTTCGGGATCACGTCCGAGCCGTACGTCGTGTTCGTCGCCAACGCGTTCGCGCTGCTCGGGCTGCGGGCGTTGTTCTTCCTGGTCAAGGGTTTGCTGGACCGGCTGGTGTACTTGTCGACCGGTCTGTCGCTGATCCTGGCGTTCATCGGGGTGAAGCTGATCCTGCACTGGGCGCACCAGGACCTCGACCCGCGCGTGCCGGAGGTGCCGACGCTGCTCAGCCTCGGCGTGATCGTGGTCGTGCTGACGGTGGTGACCGTCGCGAGCCTGGCCAAGACGCGTCGCGACCCTTCGGTCAAGGCGCGCCCCGGCTCACTGCGCGCCCGCCGCCCCCAACCCTCCGACCCCGAACCCCCCTCTTAACCCCCCACCTCCGCGCGTGTCGAACCTTCAGACCGCGCGTGTCGAACGTTCAGGACCACCGTGTCGAACCTTCAGGACCACCGTGTCGAACGTTCAGGACACGCGAATTCGACACTCAGAACGCGGCCCGCCGTCCTGAGCGTTGAACTCGGGGTACCTGAACGTAGGACACGCGGGACCCGAGGGTTCGACACGCGGGCGCTGGAGGTTCGACACGCGGGTTGGGTTAGCGGGCGAGAAGGGCGCGCAGGGCCTTGACGACCTCGCCGGGTGCCTCTTCGGCCATGAAGTGACCGCACGTGACGGTGCGGTGCTCCAGGTCCGCCGCCCACTCCCGCCACCGGCCGGCGGCGTCGAAGCCGAGGGCCGAGCCCCAGTCCTGCTGCAGCACGGTCACCGGCATGCGCAGCCGGTTGCCGGCCTCCCGGTCGGCCAGGTCGTGCTCGACGTCCACGGTGGCGGAGGCCCGGTAGTCGGCGACGATCGACGGGACCGCCTCGCGGGACGCCTTCAGGTACGCGGCGCGGACGTCGGCCGGGATCGCGGCCGGGTCGTTGGCCCACACGTCCAGGAAGTGGCCGAAGAACGCGTCCGCCGACGCGCTGATCATGGCCTCGGGCAGGCCGGGCGGCTGGGCCATCAGGTACAGGTGGAACCCGATGGCCGCCGAAGCGCCGTGCATGACGTCCCACATGTCGAGCGTCGGCAGCACGTCCAGCGAAGCCAGGTGCGTGACCGCGTCGGGGTGGTCGAGCCCGGCCCGGATGGCGACCAGCGCGCCCCGGTCGTGCCCGGCCAGCGCGAACCGGTCGTGCCCGAGCTCGCGGGCCAGGGCGACGACGTCGGCGGCCATCGTGCGCTTCGAGTACGCCTGACCGTCGTCGGCCGGCTTGTCGCTGTCGCCGTACCCGCGCAGGTCGGGGCAGATGACGGTGTGGTCGGCGGCCAGGTCGGCGGCGACGTGCCGCCACATCAGGTGGGTCTGCGGGAAGCCGTGCAGCAGCACGACGGGGCTGCCCGAGCCCCCCACGGCGACGTTGAGCGCCACGCCCTCGGCGACGGTGACGCGCTGCTGGTTGAACATCATGTACGGCTCCTACTCCTGGGTGCGGTTGCACGACCCACTCTCGACGGCCCCGATCAGCGCTCGATCAGCAACCGATCAGCACCCCGGGGCACGCGCCGACCAGGTCGGATACGTTGTCCCGCGATGGTGCGTTTCCGGGTGTTGGGCCCGCTGGAGGCCGTGGGCGAACGCGGGCCGCTCGACCTCAAGGGGCCGCGGCACCGCGCCGTGCTGGCACGCCTGCTCGTCGCCAAGGGCCGGGTGGTGCCGGTCACGCGGTTGATCGACGACCTCTGGGACGACGACGCGCCGGACGGTGCGCTCGGTGCCGTGCAGACGTTCGTCGGCGCGCTGCGCAAGGCCCTCGAACCTGACCGCCCACCCCGGACGCCGCCCCGGCTGCTGGTGACCGTGCCGCCGGGGTACGCGCTGCGGGCGGACGACGTCGACGCCCGGTGGTTCGAGGAAGCGGTCGGCGAGGCGGCCCGGCTGCTGGCCGACGGTCGGCCCGGGAACGCGAAAGCGCTGCTCGACGACGTGCTCGAACTCTGGCGCGGCCCCGCCTACGCCGAGTTCGCCGACCGGCCCTGGGCGCTCGGCGAGGCCGCGAGGCTGGACGAGGTGCGCCTGCTGGCCGTCGAACGGCGGGCCGAGGCGGCCCTGGCGCTGGGCCTGGCGGCGGAGTCGGTGCCGGACCTGCGGGCACACGTCGCCGCGCACCCGTTGCGCGAGGACGGCCGCCGGCTGCTCGCCCTCGCGCTCTACCGGACCGGACGCCAGGGCGAGGCGCTGGCCACCCTCCGCCAGTCCCGCGACGTGCTGCGCGCGGAACTCGGTGTGGACCCCGGGCACGCCCTCCGTCAGCTCGAAACCGACATCCTCACCCAGTCGCCCACCCTCGCGCCCGAACCGCCGCCCGCCCGGTCCAGGCCGTTCATCGGCCGCACGGCCGAGCTCGCCGAGCTGGAACGGGCCGCGCGCACGGGCCGGCGGCTGGCGTTGCTCTCGGGCACGGCCGGAGCGGGCAAGACGGCGTTGGCCGAGGAGCTGACCGCACGGCTGGCCGCCGCCGGCTGGGCGACCGCGTGGGGCACGTCCACCGAGGACGCGCCCGCCGCCTGGCCGTGGACGCGGATGGCGGAAGCGCTTGCGCTGGACGCGAACCCGCCCGCCGGCCGGTTCGAGCGCCACCGCGCGATCGCCGAGTCCCTGGCCGGGATCCGGCAACCGGTCCTGCTGGTGTTCGACGACCTGCACTGGGCCGACGAGGACACCCTCGCTCTCGTGACGTCGTTGGCCGCCGACCCCGACGCCGGACGCGTGCTGATCGTCGGGACCTACCGCTCCACCGAGATCTCCGCCGCCCTGACCGAGGCCCTCGGCCGGGCCGCCCGCACCGAGCCGACCCGCGTCTACCTGGGCGGCCTGACCGAACCCGAGGTCCGCGAACTGGTCGAGGCCACCACCGACCGCGAGCCGACCGACGCCGACGTCCGCGCGATCCACACCCGCAGCGGCGGCAACCCGTTCTTCGTCCGCGAGCTGACCCGCCTCTGGGAGACCGACCCGGCCCTGCGCACCGTCCCCGCCGGCGTCCGCGACGTCCTGCGCCACCGCCTCGCCCAGCTCGCCGGGACCGCGCGGACCCACCTGCGCCAGGCGTCGGTCCTCGGTCGGGAGATCGACCTGGACGTGCTGATCCCGCTCGCCGGCGACGAGGACGCGGTGCTGGACTCCGTCGAGTCGGCGCTGCTCGCGGGCTTCCTGGTCGAGCCGGACGCCGACCGCCTGCGGTTCGCGCACGCGCTGGTGCAGGAGACGCTGTACGACGACATCGCGCACGCCCGCCGGGCCCGGTGGCACGCCACAGCCGCCGACGTGATCGAGCGGGTGCACCCCGACGACGTCGAGGCCATCGCGCACCACCTCCTGCGCGCCGGCAACCGGGCCGCCGCCGAACGCACCGCCCGCTACACCCGGGCCGCCGCCGAACGCGCGGAACGCCGGTCCGCGCCGCACCAAGCGGCCACGTGGTGGCGTGAGACGGTGGAGCTGGCCGGACGGGACCGCCTCGAAGCCGTGATGGGCCTGGTGCGGGCCCTGGCCGTGACCGGCGACCTGGAACAGGCCCGCCGGCGCCGGGCGGACGCCGTCGCCGAGGTGGGCGGCGACCCGGTGCTGACCGCCCGCACGATCGGCTCGTTCGACGTGCCCGCGCTCTGGACCACCAACGACGACGAAGCCCTGTCCGCCCGCCTCACCGAGGCAGCCGAACGCGCGCTGGACGCCCTGCCCGCGGGCCACGAGGCCGAACGCGCCCGCCTCCTGGTCACCATCGCCGTGGAACGACGCGCCGACGCCGGACGACGTGGCCGGGAAGCCGCACGCGAAGCCGAGGTCATCGCCCGCGACCTGGCCGACCCGTCGTTGCTGGCCCTGGCGCTCAACGGCCGGTTCCTGCAGACGTTCCACCGGGCGGGCCTGGCACCCGACCGGGCCCGGATCGGCGCGGAGCTGCTCGACCTCTCCGCCCGCCACGGCCTGGTGACGTTCGAGGTGCTCGCCCACCTGATCCTCGTGCAGTCCCACGCCGCGCTCGCCGACCTGGCCGCCGCCGACCGCCACGCCGCCGCGGCCGACGCGCTCGCTGAACGGCACGACCTGCCGCTGGTCGGCGTCTTCACCACCTGGTACGCCGCGCTGCGCCTGGCCGTGACCGGGCGGCGGGACGAGGCCAGGGCCGCCTACCGCGCCGCCGCGTCCCGCCTCTCCGGCGCCGGGATGCCCGGCCTGGAGCACGGCCTCCTGCCGCTGGCGCTGCTCAGCCTCGGCGACGTGCCGGACGCCGACTGGGGCCCGTACGAGCCGTGGGCGCGCCCGGTCGTCCTGCTCGCGCGCGGCGAGCGGGCCGAAGCCCTCGCGGCCGTCGTCCCCGATTCGCCGCACGACCTGCTGTTCGAGGCGCGGACGTGCCTGCACGCCGTGATCGCCGTCGAAGCGGGGGACCGGCCGATGATGGCGCGCCTCTACGACCGGCTCCTCCCGGCGGCCGGTGAACTCGCCGGCGCGGGCAGCGGCCTGGTCTCGTTCGGCCCGACCGCCCACTACCTCGCCGCCCTCGCCGACGCGCTCGGCCGGCACGAGCGGGCCGCCGAACACCGCCGCCGGGCACGGGAGATCGCGGGGGGACTCGACGCTCCACAATGGACCGCCGAGGGTGGCACCTAGTTGCAATACCAGTGACTTGAGGGTGTCCGGTGGGCTGATCGTCCAGGAGGTGCCTGGATGCCACGGCCTGGACAGGTCAAGCCCGACACGGAGGCCCGGCTGTCCGATCGGATCGGGCGGCACGGTGGTCGAAGCCGTGGCGGGTTCCCACCGCGGCGGCGATCTCCAGGGCCCTGCTCGACGGCATCCGCGAGATCCTCGCCCGACTGCCGCAACTCTAAGCGTCCAGATTGGTACTAAGAGTCACCGCACGATGGGTACTTCGACCGACGTCCCGCCCAGTTCGACCGTGATCCGCGATTTCGGTTGCGGCAGGGCCGGATCGAACATGTCCCCGTCGGTGCCGCCGAGGACGAGCGCCAGCCGGTGCCCGGCGGGCACGACGTGGTCGAGGCTGCTCAGCCGGAACGTCATCGTGTACGCCTTACCCGGCTCGAGGGGTTCGCCGCGCCAGAGGGACCGGTGATGACCGAGATCCGCCCAGCCGGTGGCCATCACGCGGGTGTCCACAGTGGTCAGGTCGGCGACCGTATCGAGGAAGCACCCCGTGTCGGCAGGGGTTCCAGCGCCCCAGCACGACCGGGTCGCCAGATCCTCGGTGCCCATCGCCGGGAACGTCGTGTTCCGCACGGTCGCCGGACCGTAGTCGACCAGAACCGCGCCGAGCCGCGCACTCGGCTTGTCCGAGCGCGCTGTCACCGTCACCGTGGCGGTTCCGGCGATCCGGGTGTCCGAGCGCAGCGGTTCGCCGGTGAACACGAGGCGCTCCGAGCTGGGCTGAGCCGGATTCGCCACCCACTGCGACGCACCACGCGCCGGGTCGTCGGTCAGGGACGCCGAGCCGCCGGACGGACGCCGTCCCAGCGTGCCCGCGGTTCCAGGCCACAGCGTCCGGGATCGCGTTCCGGCCGGTGGCCAGCGGCGTTCGTCGACCCACTGGTCAGGGCTGTGCTCGATGCGGATCGCCGGTTCGAACTCGATCCCGTTGCGGACACCGAGCAGCCACCGGTCGAACCAGCGGTGCAGGGTCCGGACGAACAGCGAGCGGTCGAGGTCGAACGGGTCGACGTGCGCCGCCTGGTGCAGCCAGGCCTTGCGCGGCACGTGGTGCGCGTTCAGCGCCTCCCACCACGGGCCGAACTGGATCGGATTGACGTTGAGGTCGTGGAACCCTTGCGCCACAAAAACGCTTGCGCGCATCCGATCGGTCTTGGCGGCGTAGTCGCGTTCACGCCAGAACTCGTTGAAGTTCCCGTCCGTGCCCGCGCGCCGGGCGTTGTCCTCCTCGAACGGGCGGCACAGCTCCTCCGCGCGCTCGTTGTACAGCCTCGGGCCGCTACCGCCCCAGCCGAAGTACGCGCCGTGGGAATTGTGGACCTCGTAGTACGAGCTGACCCCGGCGATCGGCACGATGGTCTTCAGCCCGTCGATCCCGGACGCCGCCATCCCGATCGCCGCCGCGCCGTCCTGAGACTTGCCGATCGCCCCGGCCGACCCGTTCGCCCAGTCCGCCTGGACCTGCTCCGGCCCGAACGGCGTCCGGAACGCCTTCGCGCGCCCGTTGAGCCAGTTCACGACGCCGTTGCCGGACGCGACGTCGTCGAAGCAGCCGGAAGAGCGGTTGGTCCCGCCGACGTCGACCAACACCACCGCGTACCCACGCGGGACGAAGTAGTTGTCGTAGAACAGCGGGAACTGCGACGGCGTGCCGTCGGGGAGGTAGGTCTTCGGCTGGCGCTCGTTGCCGCGCCCGATCTTCTCGAAGTACGGGCTGACGTCCATGATCACCGGGACGCGCTGCCCGCGCGCCGCCGGTTCCGACGGCCGGATGATGTCGGCAGTGACCCGGTCGGTGAGGCCGTCGCGGTCCAGGTCCTGGCCGGTCTCCACCCAGGCCGTCTCGCGGATGGCCTTCTCGTAGGAGTACACCGGCTTCGTGACGCCGTCGTGCAGGACGAACGCGGGTTGCGCGGCCGCCGTCGATGTCGAGGTGACCGTCGCGGCCGCCATGAGCATCGACACGACCGTGGCGGTCAGAGTTTTCGGCCCCATCGCGCGAGTGTCGCCGATGTGCGGCGATTCCGGGGCGGTTTTCGGACAGAGACGGGTGATCGCACGCTTTAGTGACAGTACCGGCGACTTGGCGTTCATATCGGCAGGTCAGGAACCGTTTGAAGGCGTCGTGGAAGCGGTGGTGCCCGCGCGGGCCTGGTCCACATTGGTGTTGTGCAGCGCGCTGATCCACCAGGAGCCCTCACGGCGCACTGCGACCACCGTCCCGTGGTTGGCGAAGCCGCCGCTGGGCGTGGTGGTCTCCTGGCGGAAGTGCACCAGGGCCGTGTCGGGGCCCGGTGATGAGGCGCTCAGCATCACCACGCGTGTCGTCCAAGTCGCGACGGCGGTGGCGAGCCGGGCCGTGTGGTAGGCGAACAGGTCGTCCCAGCCGCGGATCACCGTGCCGTCGGGAACAACGACGACGGCATCCGCGGTGAACGGCCGGTCGAGCACCGCCGCAACCTTCTGGTTGAAGCCGTTCTCCAGATCGGCGAGGAGTGCCGCCAGCGCGGCGACGTCCTCGTCAGCGAGCGGCGTGATGAGCGCGGCGGGCCTGCGTGTCATGTCGATTCCCCCTGGTGTGTCGGGCTTCGGAGGACCCACGGTAGGTCGACGTGAACGACACCGGCATCTGTCGGATGACCGGGTTCTGCTGCGTCAGGTGTTGGCCTGATAGCACTCCCGGAGCAGCCGGACGAACTCGCCCACTTCGGCCGGTGCTGCCGGCGTGACCTGTGCCCGCAGGTCGGAGACCGTTCGAAGGCGTCACGGAAGCGGTGGTCGACACCTCTCACACCTAGTTGCCCTCTCAGGGTGCCGCTGGGTGATCATCCTGATCCGGCGCGCGGTCGAGCCGCCCTAAGTTCGCCTGGTGACTGGAAAACGAGTGCTCGTACCGACCTTGCTCGCCGGCGTGGCGCTGGCCGCGGCCGTGCCCGCGGCGGCTTCCCCCTCGCCGGTGCGGTTCGAACTCCCCGCCCCCACCGGCCCCCACGCGGTCGGGACCACCGAACTGCACCTCGTCGACCACGCCCGCCCGGACCCGTGGCTGCCGGACACCACGCGGGAACTGATGGTCACCGTCCGGTACCCCGCCACGCCGAGCGCGGACGACGCGGCGCCGTTCATGCCGCCCGCCGTCGCCGAAGCGATCGCCGCGAGCGACGCCAGGGCCCTGCGCATCGACCCGGCCGAACTGGACTACGGCTTCGCCACCCACTCGGTCCCCGACGTGCCCGCCGTCCCCGGTCGACGGCCCGTCGTGCTGTACTCGCCGGGCCGCGGCAACCCTCGCGCCCTGGGCACCGGCCTCGCGGAACAGCTGGCGAGCGAGGGATACGTGGTCGTCGCCATCGACCACACCCACGAGCCGCTCGCGGTGCGGTTCCCCGACGGCCGGGTCGCGCCGCGCGCCGTGCCGCGGCTGACGACCGAGGTCAACAAGAAGCTGATGGCGACCCGCACGCGGGACGCGGGTTTCGTGCTCGACCAGCTGGCGGTCCTCGCCGCCGGTGGCAACCCGGACGCGGGCGGGCGCAGCCTGCCGCCGGGCCTGGGCCGGTCGCTCGACCTGTCGCGGGTCGGCGTGGTCGGCCACTCGGCGGGCGGGTTCACCGCGGGCGAGGCCATGGTGTCCGACCGCCGGATCGACGCGGGCGCGAACCTCGACGGCAGCATGGCCTACGACCAGGCCGCCGGGGACTTCGGCCGGGTCGCCGAGGAAGGGCTGGACCGGCCGTTCCTGCTGATGAGCGCGGGCGACCACAGCGCGGCGTCCGACCTGTCGTGGCAGCGGTTCCTGGCCCGCCACCGCGCCTGGGTGCGACAGCTGCACCTGCCGGACGGCGAGCACTCGTCGTTCACCGACCACCAGTCGCTGGTGCCGCGACTGGCCGCCCACCTGGGCCTCGACCCGGCGGTGACGGCGCCGGTCGTCGGCACGGTCGACCCCGCCCGCAGCACCGCCGCCCAGCGCGCCTACCTGACCGCGTTCTTCGACCAGCACCTGCGCCACCGGCCGCGGCGCCTGCTCGACGGACCGTCCGACCGGCACCCCGACGTGCGGTTCCTCGGCTGAGCCGTCAGCCCTGGCCGCTGGGCGTGACCAGCCCGGTCTCGTAGGCCACGACGACGGCCTGCACGCGGTCGCGCAGGCGCAGCTTCGCCAGGATGCGCGCCACGTGCGTCTTCACCGTCGCCTCGGACAGGTGCAGCTTCCCGGCCAGCTCGGCGTTGCTCAGCCCGCGCGCCAGCAGGCTCAGCACCTCGAGCTCGCGCGGCGTCAACGCGGCCAGGTCCCGGTGCAACGACGCGGTGTCCGCGCCGCGGTTCGCGAACCGCTCCACCAGGCGTCGGGTGATGGCGGGCGCCAGCAACGCGTCGCCGGAGCGCACCATCCGCACCGAGGCGACCAGGTGCTCCGGCGTCACGTCCTTGAGCAGGAACCCGCTCGCGCCGGCCGACAACGCGGCGTAGACGTAGTGGTCGAGGTCGAACGTGGTCAGGATGATCACCCGCGGCTCGGACTCCGCGCCCGTCAGGATGCGGCGGGTGGCCTCCAGGCCGTCCAGCTCCGGCATCCGGATGTCCATCAGCACCACGTCGGGCACGGTGCGCCGCACCGCCTCCACGGCCTCCAGGCCGTTGGTGGCCTCGCCGACCACGTCGATGCCGTCGGCGGTGAGGATCATCCGGAAACCGGTGCGCACCAACACCTGGTCGTCGGCGACCACCACCCGCAGCGGGGCGCTCACGGCGCCTCCACCGGGATCGACGCGGTCACGTGGTAGCCGCCGCCGGGCCGTGGCCGGGCGTCCAGCGTGCCGCCGTAGACGGCCAGCCGCTCCCGCAGCCCGATCAGCCCGTGCCCGTTGCCCGTGGCCGCGCCGGGACCGGGCTCGCCGCCGGTGTCGACCACCTCCACCCGGAGGTGGTCGACGCCGTAGTCCACCGTCACCGCCGCCGACCCGCCGGAAGCGTGCTTGACCGCGTTCGTCAACCCCGCCAGCCCCCCCCGG
>NZ_JAJHUO010000003.1:0-1472 GCF_020859565.1 Saccharothrix luteola
CTCGACGGCACCCTGCTGCGCATCGACCGCATCGCTGCCGATCGGCCGTACTACTCGGGAAAGCACAAGCGCCACGGCATGAACGTCCAAGTCCTTGCCGACCCGGCCGGGCGACTGCTGTGGACCTCGCCCGCGCTGCCCGGCTCGACCCACGACCTGACCGCGGCTCGCACCCACGGCATCGTCGACGCCCTGACCGCAGCGAACATCCCATGCTGGGCGGACAAGGCCTACCGGGGAGCGGGCGGCTCGGTCCGCGTGCCCTATCGCGGCAAGTGGCACAACCTTTCGCCCGGTCAGCAGGCCGTCAACCGCTCGCATGCCCGCATCCGCGCACTCGGCGAACGATCCGTCTCGACCCTGAAGGCCTGGCGGCTGCTGCGCAGACTCCGCTGCTCCACCACCCGCATCACCGACCTGACCAGAGCCGTCCTCACGCTTCACCTCAACGCTGGATGAGGTTGGAAAAGGCTCAGTGACTGGAGAACGCCGCGAGGCAGGCGGATGCGCGCGGCGACGAACGCGAAGGGCGGAACATGCCGGAGGCGCGTTGAAGCGGGCTAGTGGTGACGAACCGGAGTTCCAGGCGGCGCAGGAGTACCGCGACGAGCTCGTCGAACGGATCAAGGGGTCCGAGCCGAGTTCGGGCGTTTGAGCGTGGCCCTGATCACCTCTGCCGAGTTCCGGCGTCCACACGCCCTCATCCTGCGTGCGGATGACGACGATGACTTTCGAGCGGCATGGGGTAGCGCTGTGTAATCGGATGCTGGGTATTCACCCGAACGAGATAATGCTGATGCTCCACCAGTGGTGCGACCATGAGGACGGGCGGTGAGGTGCTCGTCCAGGTGGGGGAGCGATGACACCGCGGCCGATGTGGGCAGGTGCCCGGGCACGACCGCAGATCCACACGCAGCGCCGACCGCCCCCGTCGAATTGGCAACAGGGGGAACGATGACGAAGACGACGAAGGTGGCGGCTGTCCTGACGACCGCTGCCATGACCACGGCTCTGATCGCCGCCACCACCGCATCCGCATCCGCCACCACCGCATCCGCATCCGCCGCCGGCGCTGCCGCGCCGTGGTGGAGCGACCCGGCGACGTGCGCCAACCCGCTCACGGCGGTGCAGCGCACGGTCAGCGGCCGGGTGGTCCAGGTCCGCTACGGCACCTGCGGCGGCGCGCAGTACGGCTGGGGGCGGATCCTCGACTACACCGGCCCGGAGTTCATCCGCTTCGAGGTCGACCTGAACGGGGACCGGGTCGCGGACGACTTCTCGACGTACACCGCGGGCAGCCGCAACTACACGCAGGCCTACCCCACGAGTTCGAGCCCGAACCGCGCGTTCCGGGCGTGCTACGTGGTCGACCCGAACGGCACGTGCACCGCGGGCAACTCCACCGCCTGGTGGTGATCCCGACGCCGCGCCGGTGAACGCGATCGTCGAATCGCGTTCACCGGCGCGGCCCT
>NZ_JAJHUO010000003.1:1482-74191 GCF_020859565.1 Saccharothrix luteola
CCCCCCGGGGGGGGCCCCCCCCCCCCCCCCGGCCGCCCCCCCCCCCCCCCCCCCCCCCCCCCCCCCCCCGCGGCCCTGCCCGAACCTCGATCGGACGCGATCACACCACATATTCGGAGGTCACGGCCACCGGCGTGCAGCGCAGGGGATAGGGCCGAACGTGTGCACTTCACCGATTCCGGCGACACCGGACGGCACCGGGTGATTCACTCGGCCCGATCAAGGGCGGAGGTGTCGAACGAGCGTGCGCAAGGAGTTGCGCGCCTATCTCCGGCGCACCGAAGGCAAGCTGACCATGATCGCCGCGCTGACGTCCGCGTCGGCGCTGCTGCTCGGGCTGATCGGCTGGTTGGTCCTGCAGGACAGGCAGGACATGCTGGACGACGCGGTGCAACGGCGCGGCGTGCTCACGTCCGCGGCTCTCGACGTCTACCGCGCGTTCGCGGACGCCGACGCCACTTCACTCGACGCGCTGCTGGTCGACCAGCAGCGCTCGCCGCAGTTGCAGCAGGAGGTGCGCGAGAACGTCTTCGACGCACTCGACGCGTTGCGGGCGGCCGCGGAGCGGGACGGTGGTGGGAGTGCGGCCGAGCGCATCCAGCGCATCACCGACCTGGTGCCGCAGTACGTGCAGCTCGTGGAGAGCGGCTGGAGCGCCGGCCGCGAGGGCCACCCGGTCGCCACCTCCTACCTGAACCAGGCCAGCTTCCTGGCGCGCGGCAAGATCCTCGAAGACGCGGCGGCACTGCACAGCGAGCAGGTCGAGAACCTCACCGAGGCCCAGCAGGACGCCACCGGCCAGTCCTGGCTCGTCTGGCTGCTCGGGTTCGCCGTGCTGGGCGTCCTCCACTGGTCGAACAGGTTCCTCTTCCGGCGCACCAAGCGCCGCTACAACACCGGCCTCATCGTCGCCGCGGTGCTCACCGGCGTCGCGCTCCTGGTCACCTCGATCCCGCTGCTGATCTCCAGTGCCCACGCCGAGGACAGCACCCAGAACCGGGAGAAGGTCGTCGCGCCGCTCGCGAAGGCGCGCAACGTCGGCCGGTCCGCGGACGGCAACGAGGCCCGACTGCTGATCTACCCCTCGGTCGGCGACAAGGAGGCGTTGAGGAAGGACCTCGCCGACATCGCCGGGCTCATCGCGCAGGCGGCGGAATCCGCCACCGACCGCGAGCACATCGACCGGGCGGCCGAGGCGACGCGGAAGTGGACCGACGCGGACTCCAAGCTGGTCAGCACCGACTCCGAGCCGACCTACCCGGAGACCGTCGCGCTCGTGACGCCGCCCGAGCAGGGCAAGTCGACCGCGGAACTGGTGGACGAGCACCTCACCGCGGCGATCTCCGCCTACACCAGCGCCTCCGCCCACTCCACCGCCGAGGCGCGCGCGTGGATCGGCGGACTGGACGTCGTCTTCGCCCTGCTGATGGCGGGAGCGGCCATCGCGGCACTGGCCGGGCTCCGGCCCCGGATCGCGGAGTACTACCGATGAAGCGCTTGCTGCTGGCACTCCTCCTGCTCGCGGGTTGCGCGGCCCAGCCCGTCCAGCCGGTCGAGCGGACGGCCGAACCCGTGCTGCCCAACGGCTACCGCGACCCCGGGCAGCCGGCCTCGCTGCCGCCGGAGTGCACCACTCCGGAGGGCAGGGCGAAGTACGACCCGGCGCGCACGCTCAACCCCGCAGGCGGCCTCGGCGACGGCACGAGCGTGCTCGACGGCGTGACGCTCGCGGAGATCCGCGAGCACGGCCTGGACGTCGGCGTCAGCCAGACCACCCCGCTCCTCAGCCGCCGCGACCAGGTGACGGGGGAGATGGAGGGCTTCGAGATCGACCTCATCAACCGGATCGCGACCGAGCTGTTCGGCCGTCCGCTCCAGCGCAACGACCCGATGCTGCGCCTGGTCACCATGCCCACCGGCAGCAGGCTGCTGGCGCTCGACACCGACAAGAACAACGCCACCAGGGAAGCCGACGAGGCGTTGGAGGAGGTCCCGGTCGTCGACATGGTCGTCGCCGACGTGACGATGACCTGCGACCGCGTCTACAACCACGACGTCGTCTACTCGACGCCCTACCTCACCACGAACGCGGGCCTGCTCACCCGCAAGGGCACCGAGGCGCGCGACTCGCTGGACGGGCTGCGCGGCCGGAAGGTGTGCGCCGCGTCGGCCACCACGAGCATCGTCGACCTGCTGGAGTCGCAGCGGACCACCGGCGTCGAGCCGGTGTCCACACCGGACTCCAGCGAGTGCCTCATGCTGCTGCAACGCGGTCTCGTGGACGCGGTCTACACCGACTTCCCGATCCTGCAAGGGTTGCAGATGCAGGATCCCGGCACCGAGCTGACCGACCTGCCGGGCCAAGGTGGCGGCACCGCGGGCGTCGCGATCAGCGCCAAGCACAAGGACCTGGTCCGGTTCGTCAACGGCGTGATCGCCCGGATGCGCGCGGACGGCTCGTTGCAGGCCTCGCACGAGAAGTGGTTCGGCGAGCACGTGCGGGCCGCGGGGGTCGAACAGGGCCCGGTGCTCCCGCTGCCGCCGATCACCTACGTCGACTAGCCGACGGTCCGGAACCCCCTGGTCATCCGGCCAGTGGTTCGCCGCACGCGCCGCAGAACTTGTACCTGCCTCCCCACCGCTGCGCGCACTTGGGGCAGACGAGGTCCGGGAGGGCCGCCGCGGCGGGGTCGTCGGGGACCCGGACAGGCTCGACCGAGGGGCTCATGCTCGACATCACCGAGCTCATCCCCGTGTACAGCAGCTCTTCGGGCCTGAGCCCCGACCGGACCCGCACGTTCTCGTCGGCAGGGTCGCCGATCACCTCGACCAGCCGCAGCAACCGGCCCAGCACCTTCTCGTTGTCCAGCGAGGTCGCCAGCGCCACCGCACGTCCCCAGTGCCGGGCCGCCGCGTCCAGGTCGTCCACGTCGTGCGCGTCGCAGCCCGCCAGCACCGCCTGGCCCAGCTCGGTCTGCCGCGTCACGTGCGCGACCTTCGGGTCGATCACGCTGGACAGCTTCAGGTCGTTGGTCCACTGCGCCACCACGACAGCCGGGTCGCACGCCCGCTCGAACTCCGTCGACCCCGGCTTGCGCACCTCCAGGTCGACCCGCGCCACCCGCACGTCGTGGTTCAGCCTCGCCCCGGCCGACGACACCGAGAGCCGCAGGAAGTACTCGCGGGTCTCGGCGCCCCACGAGCCCGTCAGGAACGTGGTCTTGCGCTCCTCCAGCGGATCGCCCGCCATCGACGCCTCGGTCGGGAACGTCTGCCGCAGGAAGTCGACCGACGAGCGGATCGTCGTCGTCACCACGAGCCGCGCCTCGGGGATCACCTTCTCCATCGCCGTCCTGGTCATCACCTCGAAGTCGGCGACGAGGTCCTCCGGCTGCCGCACGGCGTCCGCGGTGCCGTGCAACGCCTCGGCGATCCGCAGCAGCTCGCGCTTGTCCCAGTCCGCGCCGACACCGCGCGCGTCACAGGTGAAGACCCGGGAGCACGCCACGAGCTCCTGGTCGAGCTTCGAGTCGCCGGGGTGGTTCTGCCCGTCGGTGAGCATGATGACGTGCCGCACCGCGGTCGGGTGCCCGGACAGCAGGCTCCGCGCCAGCTCCAGCCACTCGCCCATGCGCGTGCCGCCACCGGCCCTCAGCTGCCGCACGGCGTTCTTGGCGGCACGGCGGGTCTTCTCGGTCGCCGCGACCAGCCGCGGCCCGGCCGGGTACACCACGCGGGCGGCCTGCGTCCCCTCGATCACCGCGAACAGCGCCCCGTCGCGCAACGCGTCGATCGCCGCGCTCGTCGCCCGTTGCGCGGACGCCATCTTCTTCTGCGGGTAGGACATCGAGCCGGAGCAGTCGATGGCGATCACCTGCGCCACCTCCGGCGCGGCCGCACCACCGACCACGCCCTGACCGGACACGGTCAGCACCGCGTCCATCTCGCCTTCCTCCGTGGCCAGGTAGGGGTTCTGGCTCACCGACAGCGAAAAACCGGGCTCCATGGCTTCCTCTCAGCGGCTGGTGATCGGCCGGTGGTGGTTCGCGCGGTCGACCAGGGACGAGCGGTCCGCGCGGTTGGTGGCCTGCCGGGCCAGCGCGCGGTACGACTGCTCGACGCCCAGCCGCAACTGGGTGGTGTCGGCGTCCTCGGACAGCGAGACGGCGAGCGCGGCCTCCCGCACCACCGTCTCCAGCCGCACGCGCGACTCGCCCGCGGGCGCGCCGCCGTCGAGGTAGAGCTCGCGCAGCCGGGCGGTGGCGGCGGCGAGGTCGGCGTCGGTCGGCGCGAGGAGCTCGCCGCCGGCTTGGATGCTGCCGCTGAGCACGCGGACCGCCGCGATGCGCGCCGCGTCGAAGTACCGCGACGCCTGCGGCGTCTCGTCCAGCAACGCCACCGCACCACCCCGATCGCCGCGCGCGAGCCGCACCCTGGCCAGCCCGAACACCGCGCTCACCACCGACTGGTCGCGCCGCCACACCGCCTCGTACAGGGCCTCGGCCCGGTCGAGGTCGCCTTCGTGCTCCGCGCAGTACGCCAGCGCGAGCTTGGGCGCGTCCTCACCCGGCAGCCAGGAGTACACGCCGTCGAACGCCTGCCGCGCCGCGCCGATGTCCTCGCTCGCCAGCTCGATCAGGCCCTCGTGCCACCTCACCCGCCAGTCGTTGCCCAGCAGGCCGCGGGCAGGCACCAGACTCTCCCGGGCCGCGGTGAGGTCGTTCGCGGCCAGCGCCGCCCGGCAGCGCACGAGCGCGGTCTCCGGCGAGGTCACGTTGTCGCTGTCCAGCCGCGCGATCAGGCGCCGGGGGTCCTCGGTGTCGGCGGCGGCGAGCACGTCCGCGGCCGGGTCGTCGGCGGTGGCGCGCGGCACCGGCAACCCGACCGCGACGACGTCGGCGGCCGGCCTGCCGTCGGGCAGCGCGGTCTCGGCGAGCAGGTCGACCGCACGCCCGGTCCAGGTGGCCAGGGCCGGCACCGCGCCGAGCCCGGCGTCCAGCAGCGTCGTCGTGTGCACGAACACCGTGGACGGCTCCGGTCGCGGCGTCCGGTCGCGCAACGACGCCACCTCGCGCAGCACACCGCGCAGCTGGTCGGCCATCTCCGCCGCCGAGCCGTAGCGCTGGTCCGGTTCGGGGTGCATGGCCCGTTCGTAGGCGCGCTGGAACGAGCTCAGCCCCACCGCGAGGTCCGTGCGCTCGGGTTCGTCGTGGTCGGCGGTCGCGTAGTCGAGCCTGCGCAGCATCACGCCGAGGGTGTGCAGGTCGGACTGCACGGTCAGGCCGCGTTCGGCGATCTCCCGCTCGTCCACCTGGTAGGGCCGGGTGCCGACGATCTTGCTGCTCCGGTCGCCGATCCTGCGCACCGCGCCGAGGTCGATGAGCTTCACCCGGTTGCCGCGCTCGCCGACCTTGCCGGAGCGGATGATCACGTTGTCGGGCTTGAGGTCGCAGTAGAGGAAACCGCGCTCGTGCAGGTAGTCGAACGCGGCCAGCAGTTGGAGCCCGGCGCTGACGACGTGCTCGGTGCGCAGCGGCTCGCCGAGCGGTACCAAGCCGCGCGCCGACATCTCGGCGACCTCTTCGAGCACCAGCCCGTCCACGTACTCCATCACGATGTACGCGCGGTCCTCGCCGGTGTGCGCGTCCGGGTGGCTGACGAAGTTGTAGATCCGCACCACGTTCGGGTGGTCCAGCAGCGTCAGCGCTTGGCGTTCCTTGGTCGAGATCTCCAGGTCGGCGACGTCGATGAGCCCCTTGAGCACGACCGGGTTGTCGTCCAGGTGCGTGTCCCTGGCCAGGTAGATCCAGCCGAGGCCGCCGCGCGCGAAGCACCCGACCACGCGGTACTGGTCGGCCACCAGCGCACCGGGCTCCAGGCTGGGCAGGAACGAGTACGGCGTGCCGCAGGCCAGGCAGAACCCCGAGTCGCGCTGGGGCAGCGCGCTCCGGTCGGGGCACTGGTCGTTGGGGCACAGGCGGGTGCGCACCGGCACGCGCGGGTCGGTGATGATCCTGCTGGTCGGGTCCTTGAAGTCGAAGACGGGCAACGACATCGGGTCACCGGTGTGCGAGCGGCGGCTGCTCGCCGTGGCGCTCGACGTCCGGCCCGCCGCCCGGACCTGCGCCAGGGCGGAGCTGCCGCGCACCACCGCGGGTTCGCCGCAGTCGACGCAGAACCCGGTCTCGTCAACGATCCCACCGCAGTGGGTGCACGTCGTCATGCCTGATCCCCTCTCCCCAACCGCCGCCGCACCGCTTCCTCGCAGGACTGCACGGCCCGCAGCGCCACCGCGAGGTCGAGGGGTTCGGCTTCCAGCGCCGCGTGCGCCCTGCGGCGGTGCCGGTCGAGCTCGAGGTCCTCGGCGAAACCGGCCGCGGCGGCACGCGCCTGCGCCGACGCGAGCCGCCCGCGCAGCACGGACAGCTCCTCCCGCACGCGCCGCAGCGCCGCGCGCTCGCGCTCGGCCCGCGTGATCGCCCGGTCGAACCGCGGCAGCTTCCCCTCGACCAGCTGCCAGTCCGCCGCGGCGGCGCGGCGCACCGCGCTCAGCCCGAGCCGCAGCTTGGTGGCCGCGGTGTCGGGGTCCTCCCGCATCAGCGCGGTCACCCGCTCGACCAGCCCGTCCAGCCGCGTGAGGACAGCGGCCCGGGCCAGCTCTCGCGCGGCGACCACGTCCGCGGCGTCGCCGTCGCGGAAGCCCAGCACCAGCCGCGCCCCGCTCGCCACCATCGGCCCGCCGATGTCCTGGAGCAGCGACCGGGGGTCGCGCGCCGCGTCGACGCCGTCGATCACGACCGTCATCGGCGGGGTGCCCTCCCGCACGCGCTCGGTGCTGGAACCGCGGCTGACCAGGCCGGCCCGGTCGAGGACCCGGCGCGAGACCTCCTCGGTGGTCAGGCCCTCGACGTTGATCGCGAGGTCGGGTGCGGGCGACTCGCCCACCGCGGAGAACGAGACCGCGTCCTGGAGGTGCTCCAGGTCCTCACCGGCGATGATCAGCACCGCGCCACCGTCCTGCCTGCGCGCGAGCCAGTCCATCAGCTCTCGCACCCTGCCGTTGTAGTGCGCCGGGCGCTTCTTGTACCCGTCGTCGATCCCGTCGTCGCCGAGCACCCAGCGCGACAGCGCGGGCAGGCGCGCCTCCGCCGCCGCGACCGGGATCATCCACGACAGCCCGGCGCCGTCGACGTTGTACTCGCTGACCACGATCCCGAGCACGTGCCCGCTCGCGTCGTCGGCCACCCCGGCGCCGCTGAAGCCGCGCTGCACCCGGTGCCCGCCGCGGCTGTTCATCTGCTGCCACTCGGCGCCCGCCATACCCGAGAGCGTCATGGTCGCCCAGGCGCCGACCTCTTCCAGGCCACGGGGATAGCCCTGGGCGTGCACGGACCTGTTCCAGGTCATGGCGACCTTGCGCAACGTCGCCGGGCGCACGCCCGGCTGCGGCGTCACGAGGCGCAGCAACGCCACGTCGCCGCGTTCGTGCTGCGGTTCGACGTGCTCCACGATGTGAGCGGCGCTCACGGGCATCTCCGGCAGGCCGACCAGCTCGACGGTGAGGTCCTCGGCGGCCAGCGCGACGTGGGCGCACGTCAGCACGTGCTCGCTGTCCAGCAGCACGCCCGCGCCCACCACGCCGCGCCGTCCGCGGCACCGGAGCCGCACCCGCCACTCCTCCGTCCCGTGGGGGAATGGCCCGGCACGTCCCTCACCGGTGATCATTGCCGCACACTAAGCGCGGTTCACCGCCACGATCGCCGTTTGCGTGCTAAAACGCCCGAACGGCCTAGGCGCGTTCGCGGACCACCAGGTAGACCGCGCGCACCGCCAGCGTCCGCTCGATCCGCTCGATCACGGGTGCGAAGAACTGCCTGCGCTGCTCGGCGTCGCTCATCGACGCCACCGCGAAGTACATGCTGCCGAAGGCCGCGAACAACGTGGCGTTGCGCAGCATCGCCGCCGGCACGCCGGGAACCCACTTCGCGGGCTCCGGCGGCGCTCCGATCCACTGCTCGGCGACGGCGGGCGTGACCACGATCAGGCCGAGCGCCACGAAGAACGCGAACAGCGCGAGTCCCACCACCGCCGCCTGCACGAGCTGGCGGATCGCGAGCATCACCAGCAGGTTGCGCGACTGCCGCCCGTTCAGCTTGCGCGGGCGCAGCGGCTCGTCGAACTCCTCCTCGCCCAGGGGCGTGCCCCGGCAGGCCTCCTCCAGCACCTCGGGGCGCAGGTCCTGCTCGACCCGGCCGATCTCGTCCTTGAGCCGCGCCGCCGCCGCGAGGACGGTGATCGCCGCGAACAACGCCACCACCAGGCTCACCCGCTGCCACGGCAGCTCGTTCATCGCCTGCCACAGCTCACCGGTGAAGAACAGGAACAGCGTCACGAACAGCAATGGCGGCAACGCCCGCCCGAGCAGGTGCACGCTGTTGCGCAAGTCGTGCACCGTGTGCCGGATCGCGCCCTTGAGCAGCGCCGCCAACCCGTACGTCACCGAGAACCAGGCCGCGGCGAAGATCGCCGCGAAGAACACCACCAGCTGCACCGGATCGCTGTCCGGCGTGTCGTCGATGGTGTCCTGCAGGATCGGCACGATCACCGGCACCACCGCGTACCCGACGAGGATCGCGATCGTGCGGTTGCGCGTGAACAGCGGCAGCCGCCGCACGAACAACGACAGCACGACCCAGGCCGTGAGGGCGCTGGCGAGGATCACCGTCAGCAGCACCCACCGCCCGTACCCCGCCGCGCCCAGCGGCACGAGCCAGATGAGGCAGGCGATGGCGATGGTGGCCAGCGCCGGCAGCATCCGCGGCAGGACGTGCGTGAAGAACCCGTAGCCCTCGATCATCGTCGGGGCTCCCTGCTGGACGAACCACCGCTCGGTGCGGCGCGCCAGCAGCCGTGCGGCTGTCATGGGCGAGATTCTGCCTCAGCTCCTCGGGCACGGGCCTGCCCACCAGCGCAAAGCCCTACCGGCCCCGTGGAGCGCGCCTCGCGGCGCGGGGGCCTCCGGCGGACCCTCACCCGGGATGCGGGCTTCCCGTCATCTGGGCGTAGACCACGATGTTGTCCCGGTAGCTGCCCGCTTCCCGGTCGAACTGCCCGCCGCAGGTGACGAGCCGCAGTTCGGGGCTCTCGACGTGGCCGTACACCGCTTGGGTGGGGAAGCGGTCTTTCGGGTGCTGCTCGACCCGTCGGACCGTGAACGACACGGCCGAGCCGTCGGCCCGTTCCACGGTCACGTGGTCGCCGGGTGTGAGCTTGCGCAGGCCGTGGAACACCCCCAGCCGGCCCTGCCAGTCGACGTGCGCGGCGAGCAGGGCGGGCCCGCGCTCTCCTGGCGTCGGCGAGTGGGTGTACCAGCCGACGGTTTCGGCGTCGGCCGGGACCTCCATGGTGTGGTCGGCGCGCAGCCCGAGGTCGATGAGTCCGGCGGTGTCGACGCCGATCGCCGGGATGGTCAGCCGGGTCGGGCGGGATGCGCCGAGCACCGCTGCCGGCGGTGTCTGCGGTGTGCTCGGTGCGGGTGCGACGTCCGGTCCGGCCGGTTCGCGTGCCGACGCGGCGAGAGCCGTGTCGACCGCGTGGTCGGTGGCGGCCGGGTGGTCGTTGTCGGTGTACGTCAGAACCGCCAGGGCCACCGCGGCCGCCATCCCCACCATTCGTGATTTCACGCTCCGGCGTGAGCGGTCGCGCATGCTCTAACTGCTCCTGCGCGCACGCCGTGCCGCGGCAGCGGTGGCGGAGACGGCACCGAGCCCGCCCAGCCCGAGGAGGAGTGGCAGGGCGCCCGATTCGTCAGCGGTCGAGTCGTCCAGGGTGGAGCCGTCACCCGTGTCGATCGGGCCGTTGGGCGGCTCGGGAGCCAGGGTCCGACGGGTTGCCGGAATGTGACTGGGCGCCGGGAGCTGTTCGCAAGCGATGCCGTCGTTGTCCGCGTCGAGCCGGTGGTGGTTGGTCGCGGCGGAGTCGAAGAACCGCTGTGCTTCGGCTTGGTTGCTGAAGTCCGCGCAGTCGCGATCGCCCTGTGCGTTCGCGACTCCGACGATGGACAGCGTGGCGCTTGCCGTGAGAACAGCGGCTCCGACAAGCCTGGAAAGCAGCATGTCGCACAGTCCTTCCATGCGGAACGAGGACGCCGGGTCCGGGGCGCTCGGCACTGCTCCTGACGACGCTAATGCCGTCCCTCGCCCGGTTGGAGGGGGCAACGGCGGGTTCACCCGATCCATCAGCGTCATGGCCCTATCAGGAACATGACGCCGCGGTGCGGTAGCCGACAGTGCCCGGCCGGTGTCGCCGATGTGGAGGGGGACACGTCACCGACTGACCCGCTTGAGCGTGACGGCGTAGTCGCGCCCGAGTTCCGCCAGGTCGACGGGAGCACGTCCGTTGATCACCGCCTGCACCCCGGCGTTGTGCGCCGATCGCCGCAACGCCCTGGAGCGAAAGGGACAACCGCGACCGAACGTCGGACGGGCGAGTCGGGTGCGGGGGAGCATTGGCGTTCGGCCTCGCCGCGAGGAACCTCGCAGGCCGAACGAGGGGGGAACCTTGTTACGACGAAGAGCCTTGGCCGCGCTGGCGGGTGCCGCGATAGTGGCATCGGGCCTGGTCACCGCGACCGCGGAGGCGGCACCTCACTCCACGCGGTCGTACCCGGTGCTGGCTTCCTACACCGACTCCGCGAAGCGTCACACCGCGTTCCCGTGGCAGGACCAGGACGCGCCGTTGGGCGCCTCGACGCGTGACGGTCGACTGCACGTCTCGCGGGTCTACTTGACCTTCGACGTCGCGCAGTTCGCCGGGGCCCGGATCCTCGGCGCGAAGCTCTACCTCCAGGAGAGCACGACGGCCGACTGCACCAAACGTGCGATCGAGGTGTGGCAGACCGCGCCGGTCACCCGTGATCCCACGTGGGGGGACGCGCCTAGGCGTGAGCGGTGGTTGGACGACTTCACCGCGACCGGGGTGTGCCTGTCCTACCCGTCGTTCGACGTCGCGGCCGCGGTGCGGGACGCGGCGGCGCGCAACGAGTCCCGGATCACGGTGGAAGTCGCCGTGCCGGCGCCGCTCGAACGCGACACCACCTACGGTCGGACGTTGTACGGGTACTACAAGGCCGCGCTGAGCGTGCAGCACAACCAGGCTCCATCCATTGTGGATCAGCACCGCTACAACTCCGGAAAGACCTGCGCCACCGCGACTCCCCACCCGAAGCTGAGCACCTGGTTCGTGACGCTGGAGGCGCTGCCCGCCGACGACGACCCGGGCGACCAGAGCCTGAGCTCCCTGACCGTCGACTTCGCCCTGTGGCCGCAGGACGACCCGACCGCGCGAACCGAGAGGACCTCGCAGTTCGCGAGCACCACCCGGGTGGGCAGCGCGAGCTTCCCGGGGCTCACCGACGGGAAGACCTACTCCTGGCAGGCACGCGCCGGTGACGGCGCCGACCTGTCCGCCTGGTCGACACCCTGCCACTTCGTCGCCGACGGGGTGAACCCGTCCGCACCCGCGATCACCTCCCCCAACTACCCGCCGTACGACGGTTCCTCGACGGTGCCCGCGGGCGAGGACGGCGTGTTCGTCTTCGACGCCCGCGGTGACGCCGACACGATCGGGTTCGGCTACACGTGGGGCAGCACGATCCCGGTGCACGGGTGCTCCGCCGGGGAATTGGGCCGGCTGATCTGCTCGGACCCGCTGGACGGCGCCCAGGCGATCCGGGCGGACCACCCCGGCGGCACGGCCACGACGACCCTCGTCCCACCCGGCGCCGGCCCGCAGAAGCTGACGGCGTGGTCGATCGACGCCGCGGGCAACCGCTCGGAACCGAGCCGGTACCCCGTGTTCATCCCGGCCACCAGCCCTTCCATCACCCTGGTCGGCGACGAACCCCGGTGGAACCGGGACGTTACCCTGCGGTTCGCGCCGCTGCCCGCCCTGGCCGACCGCACCGTCGGCTTCGTCTACCGGCTCGATTCGGGGGATCAGCAGGTGATCGCGGCCGGCGCGGACGGCACGGCGACGATCACCTTCCGGGCCGACGACCCGAGGGGCCACACCGTCACCGTGAGCAGTCGCAGCGCCGACGGCTGGGTGTCCGGCGCGGAGACCTGGACCCACTACTTCTTCCCGGGGCCGGAGGTTCACTCCGACGTGTACACCGACAGCGGCGAACCGACCGGGGGTGTGGGCGTGCCGGGCACGTTCACGTTCAGCCCACCGCCGGGCTGGACTCAGGTCTCGGCCTACAGCTACTCCGTCGACTGGGGTGAGTACGTCGACGTCCCGGCCGGCCCGGACGGCGTCGCGACGATCACGCTGACGCCGAGCACCAGCGGCTACCACGACCTCGACGTGTACGCGATCAACGCCGACGGGGGATACGGCGAGTACAGCAACCTCTTCTCGTTCAACGTCGCATGACCGCGGTGGGGGGGGGGGGGGGGGGGGGCGGGGGGGGCGCCCCCCCCCCCGCCGCCCCGGCCGCGCGGGCGGGGGGCCCCCCCCCCCCCACCGCGGGGGACACCGGTGATTTCGCGTCTGACGGTGCCGACGAACCGCTCCGGCGCCAGTCGGCTCGCGGGCACCGTGGCGGGATTCTCGCGATCTCGACGCCCGCGTCGGAGAAGAACGATGCGGTGAACTGGCCGGCCCGGACGAGGTCGGCAACCTCACGGACCTGCGGAACAGGGTGGAGCTCAAGCTGGCGGAACAGCCCGGCGTGGGCGGTGGTCCACTGTTCGAACGTGCGGGCCGGTCGGCCGGTGGCGAGAACGCCCGGACGTACTCGCTCGGCGTGGTGGCGGTCATTCGCTCCCTGGCCTCGTCGTCGCCGAACGCGTGGAAGCGCAGGTCACGGCCGAGCACCCGGCCCAGGACCCTCGGGCAGGAGCGCCTCGGGCCCGCTCAACGAGCAGGCACGGCCCGCGTGGCCCGGCTCCGGCAGCGCTCACCACGTCGCCCTCGCGCAGCCGGGGCAGCCGGCGCAAGGCGTTGGACATGAACGCGGCCGGCCGCAGGAACGTCCAGCCCACACCGGACTCCCGCACCGCCGCCTCCGACTCGACCATGCAGCACCACCCGCTCGACGGGTCCGCGCACCAGCGCGCGCACGGGCGCGCCGGTCCGCCCCAGCGCCTGGACGGCCTCGCCGCCGACGTTGCCGGTGGCTCCGGTGACGAGGATCATCGCAGCGTCCTTCCGAAGTGGGCGGCGGCGGTGTCGGCCGACAGCGTCACCTGGTGCTCCTGGTCGTAGAAGTCGAACTGCGTCGAACGGTTGCTTGACGGCCAGGACCCGGTGGCCAAAGAATCTCCCTCCACCGGACGGGGAGGGGCGCGTGGACCATGACCGCTGACATCCGCGGCTTCCTGCCGGAGTCGCCCACCGAGGCCGGCGTGATCCTCGGGCGCGCCGATGCGTGAGCGCCGCGTCACCGTCCCGTTCTCCGGACCCGGCGCGGGCACCGCGCCGCTGACGTGGGGCCAGAAGGCGATCATGCGCGACATGCGCGCGACCGGTTGGCCGCACAACAACAGCGGCGCGCACCCGCTGCCCGAGGGCGTGACCGTCGCCGAGCTCGCGGCCCGGCTGGGCGGGATGATGAGCCGCCACCCCGCGCTGCGGTTGAGGCTCGGCGTCGGCGACGACGGCGAGCCGTGCCAGGTGGTCGTGGCCTCCGGCGAGATCGACGTCGAGGTGACCGCCTTCGACGACGCCGCGGATCCCGCCGAGGTCCGGGCGCACAGCCACAAGATCTGGTTCGAGTGGATGATGACGCCGTTCGACGGCCACACCCCGTGGCTGGTCCGGCTGGCGGTGCTGGAGCACCGCGGCCGGGCGGCGCACCTGGTGTTCGCGGTCAACCACCTCGTCGCCGACGGCACGGGCACGCTGCTGCTGATGACCGGCCTGGGCATCGGCGAGCTGGCCGACCGCCGGCTCGACCCCGACGCGGTCACGGGGCTGGACCTCGCGCGCCGCGAGCAGACCCCCGAGGCGCGGCGCACCAGCGACGGTGCGATGCGCTACTGGGAGGAGCGGCTCCGGGACCTGCCACCCGCGACCTTCGGGGAGCCGAAGTACCCGGAGGGGCGGCTCGGGCACCGCTACTGGCACGGCCGGTTCAACTCGCCCGCCGCCCACCTGGCGGTGCTGGCCATCGCCCGCCGCACCCGGACCGACACCGCGCGGGTTCTCCTGGCCGTGCTCGCCATCGCGATCGGCCGCGCCACCGGCGTCGATCCGCTCACCACCAACGTCATCGTCAGCAACCGGTTCCGGCCCGGCTTCGCCGACGTGATCGGCACGCTGAGCCAGAACTCGGTGGTGACGCTGGACCTGGGCGGCACGGTGGACGAGGTGGTGGCCCGGACCCGGCACGCGGCGACGGCCGCGTGGATGCGCGCCTACTACGACCCCGACGAGCTCGACCGCCTCGTCGCCCGCCTCGACGCCGAACGCGGCCACCCGGCCGCGGTCACCTGCCGCATCAGCGACCTGAGGTTCAGCACCCGCCCGGACGCCGAGGAGCTGCTGACCGACGGCGACCCGATCACCGAGGAGCGGGTGCGGGCCGAGCTGCCCCGGACGTTCCTGTCCTGGGACGGCCACCTCGACGCGATGCCCGACCAGCTGTTCATCAGCGTCGAGGACCGCCCCGGCACGATCCACCTCCAGATGGTGTTCGACATGGCCGTGCTGACCACCGACCAGGTGGAGACGATGCTCCACGCGGTGGAGGAGGTGGCGCTGGCCGCCGCGTTCGACCCGACGGCACCCGCTATCGGTCCCACGTCACCGGCAGCTCCTGGAAGCTCCTGACCACCAGGCCCGGCTTGAGGCGCAGCTCCGACTCCGGCACGGCCAGGCGGAGGTTCGGCAGTCGGCGCAGCAGGCCGCCCAGCGCTTCCTGGAGTTCCATGCGGGCCAGGGAAGCGCCGATGCAGTGGTGCGGGCCGGCCCCGTACCCGATGTGGGGGTTGGGCGAGCGGGTCAGGTCGAGCCGGTCGGCGTCCGGGAACACCGACTCGTCGCGGTTGGCCGACACCACGGCCGGCAGCACGACCGAGCCCGCCGGCACCGGGACGCCGCCCAGGTCGACGTCTTCGAGCGTGACCCGGGGCATCAGGATGCCGCTCTCGCCGAGCTGGATGTAGCGGGTCAGCTCCTCCACGGCCACCGCGACGGCGTGCGGGTCGTCGGCGCGCAGGGCGGCGAGCTGGTCGAGGTGGCTCGACAGGACGGTGACGAACAGGTTGATCTGGTTGGTGGTCGACTCGTGGCCGCCGGCGAGCAGCCCGGCGGTGACGGAGACGAGTTCCCGCTCGGACAGCGAGTCCTCCCGGTCCCACGCGGCGACCAGGGCGCTCATCAGGTCGTCGCCGGGGTTCGCGCGCCGCTTCTCGATCAGCTCCCCGAACGCGGCCAGCGCGGCGCGCGGCGGGCCCGGGTCGGCCCGCCAGTCGCCGACGAGCGCGTCCGACCACTCCTTGACCCGGTCCTGGTCCTCGTCGGCCACGCCGAACAGCCCGCTGATCACGGCGATGGGCAGCGGAGCGGACACGTGCGCGCTCAGGTCCGAGCCGGGACCTGCCTCCTCGAGGCGGTCGATCATGCCGGCCACGAGCCCGGCCACCGTCGCGCGCATGTCCTCGACGCGGCGCGCGGTGAACGCGCTGCCGACCACGCCGCGGACCTTGGTGTGCAAAGGCGGGTCCATGCCCAGCAGCGAGTCGTCGGCCAGCGACCCCAGCTCCCACTCCGGACCCTTCGGCCCGGTGGCCGCGGCGCGGCTGAACCTCGGGTCGCTGAAGACCTTGCGGACGTCCGCGTGCCGGGTCGCGAGGTAGGCGACGGCTCCGTCGGGCAGTTCCACCCGCGGCACCGGGTCCTCGGCGCGCAGGCGCGCGTACTCCGGCGACGGGTGGTGCAGCGACGGCGCGGGCGGGAGCGGGAAGCGGATCACGGGCGGCCTCCTTCGGCGTAGGCGACGAGCTGGTCGACCACTTGGGCGGGGGTGGGCATGGCGTGGATGCGGTCGCGCAGCAGTTCGGCGGCCTCGCGCCACGGCCCCCCGTCCATCAGCGCGGCGACGCTGTCGCGGACGGACACGACGTCCGGCTCCTCCAGCACCAGGCCCGCGCCGGACAGCAGCAGGCGTTCGGCGTTGAAGTGCTCGTCGCCGACCTGCGGCAGGATCAGCTGCGGTACACCGTGAACGAGCGCGGTCATCATCGTGCCCGCACCGCCGTGCTGGACGAACGCCGCGCTGCCCGGCAGCGCCAGGCGCAGCGCGAGGGGCGCCTCGGCCACCCGCACGGTGTCGGGCAATGGCGGCAGCGCGTCGCGGTGGGCCTTGGCCACGGCGACGACCACGTCCGCGCCCAGGTCCGCCACGGCGCGGATGACGTCCGCGAGATCGGCCCGCTCGGACAGCCCCGGCCCGGCGACCGTGCCGCCGGTGACGCACACGCGCGGACGGCTCGGCGGTTCGTGCAGCCACGGCGGGAGGACGTGGGTGCCGTTGTACGGCAGGTAGCGCATCGGCAGGCTCGGCACGGGCAGCGGCACTTGGAGCGGCGCGGGCACGGGGTCGACCATCAGGCCGCCCGCCACGCGCACGTCCGACGGCGTGATCCCGAAGCGACGTGCCAGCGGGCCGAAGACGCCGTCGTGGTCCCACGCCAGCGTGGAGCCGTGGTCGGGTCCCCACAGGACCTGCGCGCCGGGCACGTCCAGCACCGCCGCCGCCACGGCCGCGGCGAGGTTGAACGGCTCCCACAGGACCAGGTCCGGCCGGAAGGACCGTCCGAACGCGACCAGGTCGTCCACCCAGGCGTCGGCCATGTGGACCACACCGCCGTCCGGGGTGATCGCCGGACCGTCCGGATCGGGCGTGCCGTCACCGGTGCTGCCACCGACCTTGCCGATCCGGTCGGTGAACACGGCCTCGAAGTCCAGGTGCGGTCCCAGCGGCACGGCGACCAGGCCGGCCTCGTCCACGACCGGCGCGAGCCCCGGCTGGGTGGCCACCAGCACCTCGTGCCCGGCGGCCTGCAGCGCCCACGCCACCGGCACCAGGCAGTAGAAGTGCGAACGCCAGCCCCACGTCGAGATCAGAATGCGCACCCGGCATGGTAACCCGCGCGGAGGTCGTGCGGAATCCGTTGACGCAGAGGGGTTTCGGGCGCAGTGTTGTCCGCCGTGGCCGTCGAACCCGAACCGCGCCGGTACCCCTTCGAGCCGTTCACCGGCGAGCTGTCGCCGGAACTCCTCGGCATGATCGAGACCGACCCGGTGAGCCGGGTGCTGCTGCCCGACGGGGAGCCCGCCTGGCTCGTGCTGGACTACGCCGGGTGCGTCAAGGTGCTGGCCGACCCCCGGTTCAGCCGGGTCCTGCACCGGCCGCCGCCGGACCACCCGCCGCTGCGCGACCTCAACCAGGACGGCGCGGCGCACGCGGCGGTGCGCCGGGTGGGCAGCCGCGCGTTCGGCGGTCGCCGCATGGCGCACTACCGGCCGCGCGTGCAGGCCCTGGTGGACGAGCTGGTGGACGCGATGATCGGCGGCCCGCGGCCCGCCGACCTGGTCAGCGGCCTCGTCGCGCCCTTGCCGCTGCTGGTGATCTGCGAGGTGATCGGTGTCCCGGCCGCCGACCGCGAGCAGTTCTACGGCTGGCTGGCGGGCCTGAACTCGGTGGTGGACTACAACTCCGTGGAGGCCGCGAAGTCGCTGTGGGTCTACCTGGCGGGGCAGTTGGCCGCCAAGCGGGTCGAGCCCGGCGACGACCTGTTGTCGGTCTGGCTGGAGGGCGGCGACGACCACGGCCTGTCCGACGAGGAGATCATCGTGCTGGCCATGGGGTTGCTGCGCGGCGGCCTGGAGGTCGGCTCGACGGCCGCGGGCGTGCGGGTGCTGTTCCAGCACCCGGAGCAGCTGGCTGAGCTGGTGCGGTCACCGGAGAAGGTCCCCGCCGCGGTGGAGGAGATCCTGCGGTACACCGCAGTCAGCAGCATGTTCCGCGTGCAGGTCGTCACCGAGGACGTGACCGTCGGCGACGTCGCGATGAGCGCCGGGGACCGCGTCATGGCCGTCCCGTGGGTGGCCAACCGCGATCCCCGGGTCTTCAGCGACCCCAACGTGTTCGACATCGAGAGGGTGACCCGCACGGCGCACCTGGCGTTCGGCTACGGGCCGCACTTCTGCCTGGGCACGGCGCTGGCCCGGATGGAGGTGGAGCTGTCCATCGCGACGCTGCTGCGCCGCCTGCCGGGGCTCGCGCCCGCGATCGGGGTCGACGAGCTGCCGTGGCGGCACGACCGGATCAACGGGGGCATCGAGGAGTTCCCGGTGGTGTGGCGGGAGGATCAGTAGTCCTCCACCGCGTTGACCCGGTCGGGCCAGTACCGCTCGCCGGGCGCGGGCTGGTAGTGCTCCCAGCGCGGCGGGTTGCCCGTGGGCACGTCGCCCAACACCGTGATGCGCTGGCCACGGCGGCGTTCGCGGTAGTCGTTGACGGCGTAGTGCTGCGTCACCCGGTTGTCCCACATGGCCACGTCGCCGGGCTGCCAGCGGAAGCGGCAGGTGAACTGCGGACCCTCGGAGAACCGGAACAGGTACTCCAGCAGGGCGTCGCTCTCGTTGCGCGACAACTGGGGGATGTGCGAGGTGAAGAGGCGGTTGACGTAGAGCGAGCGGCGGCCGGTCTCCGGGTGCACGCGCACCACCGGGTGCTCGGCGCGGCTGGAGAACTCGGTGCCCACGCGGATGGTGTGGATGGCGGTCAGGCCGTCCACGAGGTCGCGCAGCGGGGCCGACAGCGACTCGTACACCAGGCACTGGTTGGTCCACATGGTGTCGCCGCCGTTGGGCGGCAGGTCGATCAGGTGCAGCACCGACGCGATCGGCGGACTGTCGTGGAAGGTCATGTCCGTGTGCCACACGTCGACCTTCGCGCCGTCCTCCGAGTCGATGACGACGATCTCCGGGTGGCTCTCCAGCCTCGGCAGGTACGGGTGCAGCTCCACCTCCCCGAAGCGCCGCCCGAAGTCGATGTGCGCCTCCGGCGTCAGGTCCTGCTGACCGCGCAGGAACACCACCTGGTGGCGCAGCAGGCGATCGCGGATCAGGTCGAACTCCTCGTCGGTCAACGTGTTCAGGTCGATGCCGCTGATCTCCGCGCCGAGGGCGCCGGACACCAGGCGGATTTCCGGGGCGGTCACACTCGTCATCGGGCCATTCTGTGCCACGCGGCGGCATTGGTCCACGGGTTGACTGCGGTGGTGCGGGTGACGGACCCTGCGCCGATGGCGCCCGAGAACGCAGGGGAGCGCTTGGACGCGCTCACCGACCTGGTCACCCCGATGGCCGTGCGCACGGCGGTCACGCTCCGCGTGCCCGACCTGATCGCCGACGGCACCACCGACCTGACCGCGCTGGCGGAGCGCTGCGGCGCCGACCGCGACGCGCTGGGCCGGTTGTTGCGCCACCTGGCCCACCGCGAGGTGTTCGCGGAGGTCTCCCCGGACGTGTTCGCGTTGACCGGATTGGGCGAACTGCTCCGCGACCGCGGCGACACCGGCCACGGCACGAGGTTCGACCTGGACGGCTTCCCGGCGCGGATGGACCTGGCCGCGCTGGGCCTGCCGCACGCGGTGCGCACGGGCGGACCGGGCTACGCGTCGGTGCACGGCCGCGACTTCTGGTCCGACCTGGACGCGACCCCGGAGTACCGCGCGCACTTCGACCGGCTGATGGCGGGCCTGCAGGCGTCGACCGCGCCGCAGGTGGCGAAGCTCTACCCGTGGCCCGAGGTGGGGCTGGTGGCCGACGTCGGCGGCGGGTCGGGCGCGCTGCTGGCCGAGCTGCTGACCGCGCACGGGCACCTGCGCGGGATGCTGGTGGACCGGGCCGAACCGGTGGCCACGGCGGCGGCGCGGTTCGCCGAGAGCGGCCTGGGCGATCGGGTCGGGACGGTCGAGGGCGACTTCTTCCAGCCGCTGCCCGCGGGCGCGGACGTCTACGTCGTCTCGCGCGTGCTGACCGATTGGAACGACGCTGCCGCCGCGACGATCCTGCGCCGTTGCGCCGAAGCGGCCGGTCCGGACGGACGAGTGCTCGTGGTCGAGGTGCTGCCCACCGAGCCGCACGTGCCGCACCTGTCGCCGTTCGACCTCCGGATGCTCGTGGAGGTGGGCGGCCGGGAGCGCGACCGCGCGGCGCACGACGCGCTCGCCGCGTCGGTCGGGCTGGCTCCGACGCGGACGTTCGATGGCTCGGATGGCTTGGCGCTCATGGAGTTCCGGGCGGCGTTGCGCTGATCGCCGTCTTGCCGCGGGATTCCCCGCGCCTTACCGTCACGCTGAGCGCCAAACCTGTCGCCTGTCGAAGGGCGGACGCGCATGACCGTTTCCGACTCACCGCAGTATCGGACTTTCCTCGACGGTCTGGCCCGCAGCGAGTCGGGACGGCTCCTCCAGGAGGAGTTGCGCCGCCGTTGGCCGGAGACGACCGACGAACTGGCCTCCATGGCGCGGTTCGCCCTGGTGCCGGCCGGGAAGCTGCTGCGCCCGCTGATGGCGCTGCACACCGCGCAGGCCGTCGGCGGCGACCCGCTGCGCGTCACCGCGGCCGTGCTCGCGCTGGAGTACGTCCACACCGCGACCCTCGTGCACGACGACATCATCGACGGCGACGACCTGCGCCGCGGGCGGCCGTCGGTGCACGCCGCCTACGGAGTCCCGAACGCGATCGTCACGGGTGACGGCCTGATCTTCAGCGCGTTCGAGTCCCTTGTGGACGAACCGTGGTCGGCCTCGCCCGCGCGCGTGGTGGCGGCGGTCGGCGAGCTGGCCGAGGTCGGCCGGGACCTGTGCCGCGGCCAGGTGCTGGAGTCGCGCCTCGTCGGAGACCCGGAGGAGGGCGCGCGCTGGTACGAGGAGATGGTGCGCCTCAAGACCGGCGCGCTGTTCCGGGCCGCCTGCTACATCGGGGCGACGCTGGGCGGCGCGGGCGCGGACACCGGCGCGATGCTGGCCTCCTACGGCGAGAACGTCGGCATCGCCTTCCAGATCCGCGACGACCTGCTGGCCTTCGTCGCCACACCCGAGCAGACCGGCAAGCCCGGCGACAGCGACCTGCTCAACGGACGGCCCACGTTGCCGGTGCTGCTGGCCTACCAGGCGGCCGACGAGGCCGATCGGCGGGAGCTGCGGGACGTCCTGGGCCGCCGTGCCGCCCGGGAGGGCGACGTGCGGTGGGTCCGGGACCTGGTGACGGCCTCCGGCGCGGTGCAGAGCGCGCACCGGCGGATGGCGTCCCACGTGGAGCTGGCGCTGGCCGGGCTGGCGGGGCTGTCGCCGTCGCCGCACGCGACCGCGCTGGCCGACATCGCGCGCTGGACCACGAGCGGGGCGCGGTGAGCGCACCGCCGGACGGCCGGGGGTGAGGACGTGGGCTTCGGCGCGGCGGTCCGGGCGCACGTGGAGACGTGGCGCCCTTACACGCTCTGGTACGTCGGGCTGGTCGGGCTCGGCGGCGCGGTCCTGGGCGGCGCGGCCGGGCACCCGTGGCGGCTGCTCGCGGCGTGGGCCGCGCCCACCGCGGGCTGGCTCGGCGGGCACTACCTGGGCGACTACTTCGACCGGCACCTGGACGCCATCGGCAAACCGCACCGACCGATCCCGTCGGGACGGTTGAGCCCGCGCGTCGCCCGGGCGTGCGGTGTGCTGTGCATGCTGGTGGTGGTGGCGATCGCCGTGCTGGGCGGGTGGCCGACGTTGCTGGCCGCCGCGCTCGGCGTGTTCGGGATCGTCGCCTACAGCCGGTGGGCCAAGGCGCGCGGCATCGCGGGCAACCTGGTGCGCGGCGCGCTCGGCGCGATCGCCCTGGTGTACGGGGTGTGCGTGGCCGGGACGTGGCCGTCGTCGGGGATCGCCGCGGTGGTGGCGTTGGCGGCGGTGTTCTGGCTGCACGACACGACGTCCAACCTGGTCGGCACGCTGCGCGACGTGGACGGTGACCGCGCGGGCGGCTACGACACGCTGCCGGTGCGCCGGGGCATGCCCTTCGCGGTGTGGACGGTCCTCGCGCTGTACGTCGCGGTGATCGGCGCGGCGGTGGTGGGCGGGCTGCTGGCCGCGGTCGGCGACCGGACGGCGTACCTCGTGACGCTGGCCGTCGTGGCCGCGCTGGGCGTGCTCGCGCTGGCGCCCCTGGTCCGGCGGCGCGCGGACGTGCCGGTGGTCGTCGCGCTGCGGAGCCACGAAGTGCTCGTGGTCGAACGGCTCGTGCTCGCCTCGGCGACCGTCGGCCTCGGCCTGGGCGTCGGCTGGCAACTGGGGCTGGTCCTGCCGCTGGCCGCGCTGACATGGTGGACGCAGTCGGCGATGCGGAGCAGCCACGAGCTGGGCACGTCCCGGTCGTCCGAGGTCCGCTCGCGCCGCCTGATCCCGTTGGAGGACAAGACATGACAGCCGTGTCGCAGGTCGACGTCGCGAAGGCCGTGGAGCGCGGCGCGGAGGCGCTGCTGGCAAGGCAGCGCCCGGACGGCGCGTTCACCGACGACCCGCCCGCCTCCGTGCTGGGCACCGCGGGCACGATCACGGCGCTGCACGCCGCCGACCCGGTCGCCCACGCCGACCTGGTCGCGGGCGGCGCGGCGTGGCTGCGCGACCGGCAGCGCGGTGACGGCGGCTGGGGCGGGGTGGACGGCGCGCCCAGCGAGGCCGTGCCCACCGCCATCGCCACCGCCGCCCTGCACGTCGTCTCCCCGGAGCGCAGCGCGACGGCCGTGACCGCCGGGCGTGCCGCGCTGGCCGCGTTGGGCGGCGTGGACGCGGTGACCGACCGCGCGGTGGCGCTGATGTGCCGCCAGTTCCTGACCCTGGCCGGGCTGACCACCGAGGCGGGGGCGCTGCGGCGGCTGCCGCTGGAGATCGTGCTGGCCGACAAGGTGCGGCGGCGGCTGATCTCGTTCCGCACCACGCCGTTCGTCGGCCTGGCGCTCATGCAGGACGGCCTGCTGCCCACCGGGCCGGTGCGCCGGTTCACCCTGCGCCTGGCCCGTCCGGCGGCGCTGCGACTGGTCCGCGCGGTGTACGAGCACGAGGGTCGCACCGGGGCGCTCAGCGAGGACCCGTGGCCGGCCGCCCTGGTGCTGCTCGGCCTGGCCCGCTCCGGCGAGGCGCCCGACATCGCCGCCGCCATCGCGGGCCGGCTGCGTGCGGCGGTCCGGCCCGAGGGCGCGTGGGACGCGGTGGCCAACCTCGACCTGACCCGCACCGGCTACGCCACCACCGGCCTGGTCGCCGCCGGGTACGCCGCGGACCCCCGGCTGCGCGCGGCCCGCGACTTCCTGCACGCCGCCCGCACCACCGAACCGTTCACGATCCTGGACGTCCCGGCGGGCGGCTGGAGCTTCTCCACCCGGCGCGGCTGGCCGGTGGTGCTGGAGTCGGCCGAGATCCTCAGCGCGCTGGCCGGGCTGCCCGGCGCCGCCGAGGACGCCGAGCTGCGCGGCGGGCTGGAGTGGCTGACCGGGCGGCAGGACACGCGCGGCTCGTGGAGCCTGTGGGTGCGCGACACCAAGCTCGCCAACGACGGGCCGTGCCCGGCGATCACCAGCCAGGCCGTCCACGCCCTGCTGGACGCGGGCCGCCCCGCCGACGACCCGGCCGTGGCCTCCGCCGCCGCGTGGCTGCTCACCGCGCAGAACCCGGACGGCACGTTCGAGAACCTGTGGTACCGCGACCACACGTCCGGGACCGCCGTCGTGGTCGGCGCGCTGGCACGGGCCGGGCACGGCGGGCACGAGGTCGTGCGCAAGGCGGTGGACTGGCTGCTGCGCACCCAGCTGCCCGACGGCTCGTGGGGCCCGGGCGACGGGACCGAGGGCTCGGTCGAGGAGACGTCCTGGGCGGTCCAGGCGCTGCTGGCGGCGGGAACCGGCGCGGACGCGGTGGACCGGGGCGCGGCCTGGCTGGTGGCCGTGGCCAAAACCGACGGCGGGTGGGAGCCCACGCGGGTGTGCAACTACATCCGCCACCACATGCGCTACGCCAACGGCGTGATCACGCAGGCCGTGGCGCTCAAGGCGCTGGGCGAGTACCGGGCCGCCGTCCGATGACGCTCCCGGGGACCGTCGACGTCGTGGTGTCCGGCGCGGGCGCGGGAGGGCTGGCCGCCGCACGGGCGCTGGGCGGGACCGGCCTGCGGGTGCTGGTGCTGGACCGCAGGCGCACCCCCGCGCCGACCGCCAAGGGCGAGATCCTCCAGCCCGGCGCGGTGCGCGTGCTGGACGATTGGGGCGCGCTGGACGACCTCAAGGCCGCCGACGCGCGCCCGGTGGACCGGCTGGCCATCCGCGACGGTGACGGCGCCGCGCTGCTGACCGTCGAGTACGGCACCCTGCCCGGCCCGCACCGGCAGGTGCTGTGCGCGTCCTACGAGGACCTGTGCGCGGCGATCACCCGCTCGCTGCCCGACACCGTGGAGATCGTCCGCGGCGTGCGCGTGGGCGGGGTGCTGCGCGAGGGCGGGCGGGTCGCGGGCGTGGCGACGGACGGCGGCGAGGTCCGCGCGCGGTTGGTCGTGGCGGCCGACGGCATGTCCTCGGCGCTGCGCAAGGACGCCGGGATCGCCGTCGACCGGGACGAGTACCCGCACCGGCTGCTGGCCTTCGACGTGGCCGACGCGGACGTGCCCGGCGAGGTGACCGCCTACCGCACCGCGCGCGGCCTGCGCCTGGTCTACCCGCTGCCCGGCCGCCGCTGCCGGCTCTACGTCCAGGTCGTGCCCGACGAGTTCCGCGCCACGGGGTTGGCCGGGCTGGGCCGCTGGGTCGACGGCGTGCTCGCCGAGGTGCCCGCGCTCGCGCCGCTGGCGCCCGCGCTGGCGGCGAGCCTGCACCGCCGGCAGCTGTTCGGCGTGTCCCGGCTGCGGGCGGGACGGCTGGCCGTGCCCGGCCTGGCGCTGGTCGGCGAGGCCGCCCACGCCGTGCACCCGATGGCGGCTCAGGGCGTCAACAGCTCGCTCGCCGATGCCGAGGCGTTGGCCGAGGCGTTGGGAGGGTGGTCCGCGGTGGACGGGGACCCGGCGGTGGACGAGGCGCTGGCGGCGTACGAGGCGGCCCGGCGGCCCAGCCTGGACCACATCGCGAAGGTCAGCCACAACGCCGCCCGCATGATCACCGCGCTGTCGGGCGCGCCCCGGCTGCTGGGCGCGCGGATGATGCGCCGCACCGCGGCCAACCCCCGGCTGCTGCGGCGCACCGCGGGCAACATGTCCGGCACGGACGTCCGGCCGCTGACGTTCGTCGACCGGCTCTACCAGTTGGGCGTGCTCGCCGACCGGCGTGCCCACGACCCGCACGCGGCCGACCCGAGGGGAAGCGAGGTCAGATGACCGCCGTCGACGCCGACCGCCTGCACGACCTGTCCATGAACGAGACGCCTTACCCGCCGCTGCCCGCGCTGCGGCAGGTGGTCGCCGAGGGCGCGGCGCTGCTCAACCGCTACCCCGACCGGCTGGCCGGTGCGCTCACCGCCGGGCTGGCCCGGCACCTGGGCGTCGGCCCGGAGACGGTGCTCGTCGGACCGGGCTCGGCCGGGTTGTTGCAGCACCTGGTGCAGTCGTTCGGGCCGAAACCGGAGGTCGTGCACGCGGCGCTGTCGTTCGAGGGCTACCCCTTGATCGTCGCCAACGCGGGCGCGAAGAGCGTGCTCGTGCCGATGGACGGCTACCGGCACGACCTGCGCGCGATGGCCGACGCCGTCACCGACGCCACCCGGTGCGTGCTGATCTGCAACCCCAACAACCCCACCGGTTCCGCGCTGGGCCGCGCCGAGCTGGCGGAGTTCCTCGGCCGCGTGCCCGCCGACGTGCCGGTGGTGATCGACGAGGCCTACCGGCACTTCGTCACCGACCCGGACTTCCCCGACGCGCTGGACCTCTACCGCGACCACCCGAACGTGTGCGTGGTGCGGACCTTCTCCAAGGCCTACGGCCTGGCCGCGCTGCGGGTCGGCTACGCGGTGCTGCCCGCGGACCGGGTGATGGCCGCGCGGATGATCGGCATGGTGTTCTTCGCCAACTCCCTGGGCCAGGCCGCCGCGCTGCGCGCGCTCGACCCGGACGTCACCGAGGAGCTGTCGCGGCGGTGCGCCGACGTGGCCGAGCAGCGCGCCCGGCTGGTCGCCGGGCTGCGCGACGCCGGGTACACCGCGCCCGACAGCGAGGCCAACTTCGTGTGGCTGCCGCTGGGGGAGGACAGCGCCGCGTTCACCGCCGACGCCAAGGCCGCGGGCATCCTGGTGGCGTGCCTGGACGGGCGGGGCGTGCGGGTCACCGTCGGCACGGCCGAGGCCAACGACCGGTTGGTGGACTTCGCGCGCTCCCGGAGGTAGGGCGTCCCTCGGTACACGCCCTTGGCGCCGCGCCGGGTCCCGGCGCGGCGCGCGTCCCTACCAGCCCGCCTTGATGGTGGACACGATGTGCCCGCGCTCGTCCTCGGTCAGCCACCAGCCGACCGGGATGGACACCATCCGCGCGCTCACGCTGTCCAGGCCGGGCAGCAGCGAGGCGTACTCGCGCACCGTCGTGTAGACGTCGTTGCGCTCGTGCACCTGGCTGGCCATGATGCCCGCCTCCTCCATGCGGCGCATGAACCCGTCGCGGTCGTCGACCTTGATCGTGTAGATCCAGCACGACGACTCGCGGTCGGGCGCGCGTTCGGTCAGCTCCAGGCCCGGCACGTCGGCCAGTTCCGCGTCGAAGTGCGCGGCGTTGCGCCGGTGCTTGGCCAGGTTCTCGTCCACGTGGTCCAGGTTGGCCAGGCCGATGCTGGCGTTGATGTCGTTCATGTGGAACTTGAAGCCGAACTCGGGGATGTCGTTGAGGAACGAGAACCGCGCGTTGGTCTCGCGATCGATGCCGTACCACCGCAGCAGCCGCGCCCGGCGGGCCAGCTCCTTGTCCGGCAGCACGACCAGGCCGCCGTCACCGGCCGTCAGGTGCTTGATGGCCTGGAAGCTGAACACCGAGATGTTGCCGTGGTTGCCCAGGTGCTTGCCGTCGAACGTGGCGCCCCAGGCGTGCGCGCAGTCCTCGATCACCACGGGGCGCACGCCGTGCACCTTCTCCGCCTGGTCCAGCACCTCGGCCAGCCGCCGCAGGTCCACCGGGTAGCCGGCCCAGTGCACCACGATGATCGCCTTGGTCCGCGGGGTGATCTTGCGGGCCAGGTCGTCCAGGTCCATGTTGAGGTTGGCGGGGTCGACGTCCACCCAGCGCAGGCGCAGGCCGTTGGCCAGCACCGGCCAGTTGGTGGCGCTGCACGTCATCGGCGTGGTCAGCACTTCGCCGCCTTCGCCTCTCGCGCCGCCGGTGACCAGGTGTAAAGCCAGGTGCAGACCCGAGGTGGCGCTGTTGACGGTGGCGAGCTTCGGGTTGCCGACCCGGGTGGCCAGGGCGGCCTCGAACTCGTCCACCTTGGCGCCCTGTCCGATGAAGCCGCTGGTCAGGACCTTCTCGACGAGGGCAGGTGCAGTGGGGGACATCGCGACCTTGAACAGGGGGATCATGAGTGCTCCTTCGTCGTGCGGCCGGTTCCGGACAGCGCGCCTCGATCCCGACCAGGCAGGGGTAGCGCGGTTCGCGGTCGTGCGCGCCGACCATCACCGACCCGCCCGGCTCGGCGAGCGCGGTCACAGTCGGGATCACACCACGCGACCTGGGGAACGTCAATGCGTTCCGTAGTCCACAGTGGACACAAGCCGGTGTCGGTGCTCGACCTGATGCCCCGTTTGGACGTTGCGGTCCGCCACGCGGGTGGTGCACCCGGTGCACGGGCTGCGGAGACCCGAACCGCTGCCGGTGGCCCTGGCCGGGATCGCGCCGCGACCGGGCGGCCTGATCCGCGCCACCCGCACCGGCCCGAAGTGGACCGCGAGCACACGCCGCGCCCGGCGCGGCCGACCGGTGCGGACGTCGGCGCGCGGATGACTCCCCGCGGCGGTGCGCCGACGCGTCCGAAAGCGTGATTGTCGTTGCGCCGCAGCTAACCTAGCCTCAGCGGATGAGCACCCGCCCCACGCTGTCGGCACGCGACCCCGCCGCGCCGGACCGAGCCGCCGCCGGCGATCGGCGGGACCTCGTCATCGAGGCGAGCGGTTTGCGCAAGACCTACCGCAAGCGCGGGCGCAAGGCCAAGGCCGTGGAAGCGGTGCGGGACGTGCACTTCGCCGTGCGCGTGGGCGAGATCTTCGGGTTCCTCGGGCCCAATGGCGCGGGCAAGTCGACCACGCTGCGGATGCTGGCCACCCTGGTGCGCCCGGACGGCGGCAGCGCCCGCATCGGCGGCGTGGACCTGGTGCGCTCGCCCGCGCGCGTCCGCGACGTGATCGGGTTCGTCGCGCAGTCCAGCGGCACCTACGACGACGCCTCGGCGCGGCAGGAACTCGTGGCCCAGGCCCGGATGCACGGCCGGAGCAAAGCCGAGGCCGAGCAGCTGGCCGCCGCCGCGATCACGACGTTCGACCTGGAGGAGTTCGCCGACCGCCGCGTCCGCACGTACTCCGGCGGGCAGCGCCGGCGGCTGGACTTCGCGCTGGGTGTGATCCACCGGCCGTCGGTGATGTTCCTGGACGAGCCCACCGCGGGCCTGGACCCGCCCAGCCGGGCGCGCATGTGGCGGGAGGTGCGGCGGTTGCGCGACAACGGCATGACCGTCTTCCTCACCACGCACTACCTCGACGAGGCGGACTCGTTGTGCGACCGCATCTCCATCATCGACCGGGGCCTGATCGTCGCCGAGGGCACGCCCTCCGACCTCAAGCGGGAGATCTCCGGTGACGTCGTGACGGTCGACCTGGCGTCCTCCGACGAGGCGGGTCAGCTCGACGCCGACAAGCTGCGCCGCGCCGCCGACGTGCTGACCCCGCAACCCTACGTGCGCGGCGTGGAGGCGGTCGACACGACCCTGCGCCTGTACGTGGACGGCGCGGCCACGGCCATCCCGTCGATCATGGCCGCGCTGCTGCGCGCCGGGGTCGAGCCGAGCGCGATCGAGTCCCGCAGGCCGAGCCTGGACGACGTGTTCCTGGCCAAGACCGGCCGCACCCTGGACGACTGAAGGGCGGCCGGCGTGAAGGTGCTCCGCGACACCTGGCTGATCTTCAGCTTCGAGGCCAGGATCATGGCGCGCAACCCCACCGTGGTCGCGCTGACGCTGGCCCAGCCGATCACGTTCCTGGTGCTGTTCGCGCCGTTCCTCAAGGTCGCGATGGCGGGCCGGGGCGTGGAGAGCTACGGCGACGCCTACGCCGTCTACGTGCCCGGCCTGTTCGTGGCGATGGGCCTGCTCGGCGGCCTGTACGCGGGCTACGGCCTGCTCAGCGCGTTGCGCGCGGGCATCATCGACCGCTGCCGGGTCACCCCGGTCAGCCGCACCGGCCTGCTGCTGGGCCGGGCGCTGATGCACGTGGCGCTGCTGGAGTTCCAGGCGGCGGTGATCACCATCGCGGCGTGGCCGTTCGGGCTGCGGGTGAACCTGCTGGACCTGGCGGTGTCCTACGCCCTGCTGTCGCTGGTGATCCTGCTCAGCATCTCCCTCTCCTACGCCATCGCCCTGCTGGTGCGCAACGAGAACAGCCTGAGCGTGCTGGTCAACACCGTCGGCCAGCCCGTGTCGCTGCTCGCCGGCGTGCTCATCCCGCTGACCCTGGCGCCGCTGTGGGTGCAGGACGTGGCGCGGTGGAACCCGTTCGCCTGGGCCACCGACGCCCTGCGCGCCCTGTTCACCGGCCACTTCACCGCGCCCGCGGTCTGGCAGGGCGGCGTCGTCATGCTCGCCGCCTGCGCCCTGGCCGTCGGCTGGTCCGTCCGCCTGTTCAACCGGGAGGTCTCGTGAGTCCTGCCCTGCCGGGGACGGCTCTCGCGCGGGGCGTGCCCGTGGGCTCGTCCGGGGTCGTTCTCGCCGACTCACGCGGCGGAGGTGTCACCTGGCTTTCACGGGACGGCCTCCGGGTGGTCCTCGATGACGCCGTACCGGAACCGGGTGGTGGCGCTGTTCTCGGCGGTCAGTTCCCGGCTGAAGAACGGTGCTGGGTTGAGGCACGCGAACTCTTCGGTGCGGGCGAACCACCGCGGTGGGTGGTCGGGGTTGTCCCGGTCGTCGACCACGAGCACGAGTGACCGGTCGGTTGACCCGTCGTGGCGGCCGGTGAACGACTGCGGACCGCGCCAGAGCAGACCGCAGTACCCCGCGTTCTCCCGTCCCTTGGTGGTGGGGGAGCCGATGGCCACGTCCGCCCCGGAGACGTTGGTCATCTCCGTCTCCAAGGTCAGCACCCAGGTCCGCGAGCCGATCGGGTGCGCCCCGAGCGTCCGGCGCTCGGTGAAGAAGGCCCGGGCCGGACCGGGTGGTCCAGTCGAGTTCGTGCGCGAACGTCGCGGTCCCGCCGGACCGGTCCAGGGTGGTGATCCGGCGGTGCGCCTGGGTCCCGTTGTTGTCGAGCTGGACGTAGAAGCTGCCGTGGACGCAGGTGGGGCCACCCCGGAAGTTCTCCTCGCCGACGTGGGGACGTAGGGCTTGGGCGATTCGAGCCGGTGACCGGGAGCCGCGGTGAACCGCCAGTCACCACCGTGGCCAGGGCGCCGTTGGCGAACCGGACGTTGTCGTCGTTGACATCGTTGTCGTGCCACCCGGAGGTATTGACCGGTTAAGTGATCATGAAGGGAGGGGTGGACGACGAGCGTCCACCCCTCGGGTCAGGGCAGCCAGCGGATGTTCGGGTTGAGGCGGCCGGTCCGGTCGAAGACGGCCATGTTGTCCCACTCGTTGCCGGAGTTTGCGATGTCGGTCGGGTTCCAGCCGTTGCCCGCCACCGCGTACCAGGTCGGCTCCCAGTAGAAGACGCCCGACGCGCCGGCGTTGCGGGCGGTGTTCTGCACGGCCGCGAAGTTGGCCTGCTGCCCCGCCTGCGACGCCGGGTAGCCCGAGCAGGTCGTGGTGACGACGTTGGCGGTGCTGTCGTGGTTGGTCGTGGTGAATGGGTACGCGGTCTCGACGATGACGACCGGCTTGCCGTACCGCGACTTCATGTCCGAGACCACGTTCGCCATGTTCGCCATGCCACCGTGCCAGAAGCAGTAGTACGACAGGCCGGTGACGTCCCACTGGACGCCCTGGCCGCGGATGCCATCGTAGAACGCGCGGGCGCCGCTCTCGACCCTGGCCGTGTGGATGAGCACCTGGGTGCCGCTGTTGCACGCCTTGGTGGCGTTGTACCCGGCCTTGAGCAGCAGGCCGAGGTTGTAGTAGTTGCCGTTGGTCACCTGGCCCTCGGGCCACAGCATGCCGGTGTTGATCTCGTTGCCGATCTGCACGCTGTCCGGCGTGGTGCCCTGGGCCTTCAGGCTGGTGCACACGTCGTAGGTGTAGTTGTAGACGTCGGTCTGGAGCTGGCCGATGGTGTGGTTGGCCCAGGCGGCGGGCTTGAACTGCTTGCCCGGGTCGGCCCAGGTGTCGGAGTAGTGGAAGTCGACCATGAGCTTGAGGCCCTTGGCCTTGACCGTCCGCGCGTACTGCAACACCTTGTCCTTGTTGTTGTAGCCGCTGCGCGGGTTGTTCCAGATCCGCAACCGGGCGTAGTTGACGCCGACGCTCTTGAGGATGTCCAGGGGGTCTGCCTGGGTGCCGTTGGCGTGGTAGTACCGCGCGCCGACGTCCGCGGCCCGTTGCAGCGTCGACACGTCCGCGCCGCGCATGATCCCGTCGTCACCCGGGTTGTCACCGGTCACCACGTCGAGGTGGTCGACGTTGCCCAGCCCGCCCGACGTCGTCGCGGCCAGCCGCACGGTGTTCGACCCCGCGTTCAGCACGATGGTCAGGCTCCTGGTCGCCCAGGTGGTCCAGGCGCTGGTGGCGTCGAACGCGACCCCGGCCTGGGCCACCGACCCGTTGACGCTCACGTCGCCGGGTCGGTTCGCGCCGCTGCCGTTGGCGTACCGGAATGACAGCGTCGCCGTGCCCGCGGTCGTCGCGGTCACGACGAACTGGACCGAACTGCCCACGGCGTTGGTCGTGTCGCAGAAACCGGTGCCGGTGTAGCCGGTGTGGTTCGAGGCGACGGCGCCGCCGCAGACGGCGGGCGCGGACTCCGCCTCGTACCGGCTCGTCGCGGCGCCCGCGGTCACGGGGAGCGCGACCACGGCGCCGGCCACCGCGGTCGTCACCACCGCGGCCCACGACAACCTGGAGAACAGCTTCATCGATGCTCCTTCGTGCTGGCTCGGCCGAAGAGCTCTCAGGCCCTTCGGGTCCACACCTGGTTCGACTCGCCGTGGCACGTCCACGTCGCCACGGCCGTGTTGTCGGCCGTGCCGCGGGCGTCCACGTCGAGACAGCGCCCCGACTGCGGGTCGGTGATCGTGCCGTTGGTGTTGAACACCCACTTCTGGCCGCCGCCACCGGTGCAGGACGTGATCGTGACCTTGCTCCGGTCCTGCCCGGCGCCCGCGTCGAGGCACTTGCCAAAGCCCGAGCCGACGAGGCTGGAGGACGACCCCGTCGAGCCGTCCGGCGGCAGCAGCGGGCAGGTGCTCCCGTAGCGGTTGATCCCGGCCGAGTCCATCAACGGGCACAGGAACTGGCTGTACCGGGCGTCGTCGTCGAGGAAGACCTTCAACCACGGGGTGACCACGCGCATCTGGGTGGAGTTCGCCCGCGTCGGGAACGCGTGACCCGCGCCGCTGAGCTCCACGTAGCCCTTCTCCGTCGTGGCGGGGATCGAGCGGTGGAGGCCGTCCACGTAAGACGGTGTGACGGTGGTGTCGTTCTGACCGGCCAGCAGCAGGGTCGCCACCCGGTCGCTCGCGAGGTTCCCGGACGGCTTGTACGGCGCCGACCCCACTGCGGCCTTCGACGACGGGCGTCGCAGCGCCGCGTTCAGCGCGCCGCCGCCGCCCATCGAGTGGCCCATCGCCGCCAAGCGGGTGGTGTCCACTCGGCCTCGCACCGAGCCGCGCTGCGCCAGGTAGTCCAGCGCGGCCGGCAGCTGCCGGTCGCGCGCGACGTCGAAGTCGTTGGCGCTGTTGGTGTCGATGCCGATGACCACTAGCCCGAACGACGCGAGCCACGGCCCCGTCCAGGCGCCCTCGGCGGCCCACTTCGCCGTGTACCCGGGCACGATCGCCACCGCGCCGAACGTGCCCTGGCTCGTGTCGGTCGGGTAGTAGATCACCCCTCCGCCGAAACCGTTGCCCGCGGGCACGCCCACCTGCGCGGTGGCGAAGGTGCCGCGCGAGGCCGCGACACTGGACCGCGTCGGGTCCGGGCCGCGCTGGTACGGGTTGTCCGCGGCGATCGCGGGTCCGATCTGGACGGACGCGGTCGCCGCGGCGAAGACCACGGCCAGGGTGATCCCCGCCCACCTCGCGAGTCGACCGGGGCTTCGGCCGGTGTTCACTGGCATCTGCGGTGCACTCCTTGGAGGCAGGGACCGGGGAGGGTGCGGCAGGCGGAGGGCGGCGAGGAGGCGCGCTGTGAACGTGCACAGTATCTCTTGGGTGTCACATGTGTAAACAGGCTGTGTTCGTTGGTATTTCTGCGAACTTGCTCAACAGAAGGCTGTGCACGTTTCCAGCGTGCAGGCCGATGTGACGCCGCCGCTACGCCGTTCGGGCGCGACTGAGACGACCTCCGAAACTTTTTCGATCCGGCTGTTGACAGCGGGACGGGGGCGTTCGTACCGTCGCTCAGACGTCCTTGTGCGCCGAACTCGTTGGTGCCAAAAGAATCGACCACCCCGCCGGGATCGCGCGAGCGGTCTGACCGGCCATGCAGGCATGAGTTGGATAGCGCTTTCCATCGAGCGCGTGCGGCCGCCGTCCCGAAAGGTCACCCCATGAGAAAGCGCTCATCACGCTGCCCGCACCGGGCTGCGGGTTCGCCTACGACGGCGAGAACGAGGGGCACGGCGGGTACCTGGCCACCAACGTCGCCAACCAGAACCAGCTGCCGGGCTGGCTGTCGGCGACCCGACCCGACCCGACGTCGGTCTGATGCACCTGGGCACGAACGACGTCTGGAACGCCATCCCCGCGAGCACGATCCTCAACGCCCACACCAAGTTGCTCGGCCAGAGCGCTGGACAACACCCACCGCTGGTTCGACTGCCCATTGCAATCCCACAACTGCACCAACGCCCCGCTCACCTGACCCTGCCCCGACACATCCAGACAACGACCCGACTGCACACCCACATAGGTGTAGCCGGTCGTACCGCCGGGAGTCGTGGCCGGGCCGGTGCGGTCCAGGCCGAAGAACCGGATGGCTTCCGGGGCCATGCCGGAGGTCCACAGGTTGTGCGGCACACCGCGCAGCGAGATCGCCTCCACCGCGGCGCCGTAGCGGATGCGGATCCAGTTCGTCCGCGGCTGGTCGGTCGAGGTGGGCGTGGTCGACAGGCCGTGGACGTTGGTCCACTGGTCGATCTCCTCGCCGAAGTTGGGGTAGCCCAGCGCTTCGTCCTCGGTGCCGTGCCAGAGCTGCACCCGCGGCCGTGGTCCGGATGACGAACTTCCGGCCGCCTGCCTCGACGATGTGATGGCGGCTGATGTGCAGGCCCACGGCCGCGTCGGCCGGCCGCGCCTGGATCACCAGGAACGACACGGCGAGCGCGACCATGGTGACCCCGAGAGCCAGGAATCGTTTCTCATCGCCTACCTCGAACGCGTCGGCCCTGACGTCGGGGCACGACGCCACCGGGGGCACGAGCCCTTCCCGCTCGTGCCCCCGGTGGACGCTGTCACGGGCTGGTGCAGGTGAAGGGCGACGTGGGCGGGGCGCCGCCGCCGATGAAGCCGAACGTGGTCGACCTGTTGGGCGCGAGCGACCCGTTGTAGGAGACGTTGCGCACCGACACGGACGATCCGCTGACGGTGAGCGCGCCGTTCCAGACCTGGCTCACGGACTCGCCGCTGCCCAGGGTCCAGTGGGTGGTCCAGCCGCTGACCCCCGAGTCGCCGGCGGTCACCGTGACCTCGGCCTGGTAGCCACCGGGCCAGGAGTTGGTGGTGCGGAAGACCGCGCTGCACGCGCCGCCGGGCTGCGGCGTCGTGGTCGTGGTGCTGGTGCTGGTGGTCGTGGTCGTGGTGGTGGTGGTGGTGGTCGTGGTGGTGGTGGTGGAAGTGGTGGTACTGGTCGGTGGTGTGGAGGGCACGAGCGGGCACGTGCTCTGGTAGGACCGGATGCCGTTCCCGTTCGACAGCGGGCACAGGAACTGGGTGTAGCGGGTGTCGCTGTCGATGAAGACCTTGAACCAGGGGATGACGACGCGCATCATCGTGGGGTTGTTCGAGGTCGGGAAGCCGTGGCCCGCGCCGGTGAGCTCCAGGTACGCCTTCTCGACGCCTGCCGGGATGCCGTTGTAGAGGTTGAGCACGCTCGACGGGGTGACGGTGCCGTCGTTCTGCCCGGACAGCAACATGGTCGGCACCCGCGTGGTGGTGAGGTTCTGCGAGAAGCTGGCCGGCGCGAGCCCGACGGAGGTCTTCAACGTGGGCCGTTGCAGGGACGCGTAGGCCGCCCCGCCTCCGCCCATGGAGTGGCCCATCACCGCCGCGCGCGTCGCGTCGACGCGGTCGCGCACCGAGCTGCGTTGGGTGAGGTAGTCCAGGGCGGCGAGCAGCTGCTGACCGCGGGCGTTGTCCCAGTCGTTGCGGTTGTTGGTGTCGATGCCGATCACCACGAACCCGAAGGAGGCGAGCCAGTGCCCCATCCAGGCGCCTTCGGCGGCCCAGGTGGCGGTGTACCCGGGCACGATCGCGATCGCGCCGAACTTCCCCTGGCTGGTGTCGGTGGGGTAGTAGATGATCCCGCCGCCGAAGCCGTTGCCCGAGGGCACGCTGACCTGCGTCGTGGCGAAGCTGCCGCGGTTGGCCGAGACGCTGGCCGGTGTCGGGTCCGGCCCGCGCTGGTAGGGGTTCTCGGCGCCCGACGCCGTGCGGCTACCGCCCGTGACGGCCAACGCCACGAGCATGATCGTGGCCGCGGCGAGCACGATGCCGTGCCCCCACAGCCGACCCGCCGAGCGCCACGTCTCGGGCGGGGTGTGGAAAGCGCCTTCAGTTCGTACCACCGGGTGTTCCTCCTGCCGATTGCAGTGGACAGACTGTGCGTGGGCGAAGCGCTCGGCCGGTGACCCGGCCACACATGGAGGTGGGTGGGCTCGCGGAGGCGGTGCCGCGCTCCCCACGATGCCGGCCCCGGCCGTCAAGGTCGCTGTTCACGCTGCTGTTCACGCCTTGCCCGGCTGGTGCGAGCCGAATGTGTCACATAGTCTGGCTCGGGTCATGAGAAGTGTCAACGATGTCTCGACAGGCGCACGCGGCATGCCGCGAGCCGGTCACCGCGCCCGCACGAGCCACTCGGACCTGGACCGGAGCGCACCTTGATAAGCCCGTTCAACGTCGAAGAGATCTTTCCCGACGTCGCCGCCGAGACGGTTCGGCTCCCTCGCCGGCAGAGCGGCAGCTCTCCCCAGGGCCTGGCGGTGACGCTGATGGCCGACTACACCGTGCACACCCGGGCGTGGCTGCCGACGGCGGCGATCCTGACCCTGCTGGGGGAGTTCGGTGTCACGACCGGCGCGGCGAGGACCGCGATCAGCAGGTTGGCGCGTCGGGGCGTGCTCGAAGGCAGTCGTCAGGGTCGCGGTAGCGCCTACCGGCTGGCCGACCTCGTCGTGGCCGACCTGGTCAACGGCGGCCGGACCGTCGCGACGTTCGGCACGGGACCGGACTCGTGGGACGGATCGTGGACGATCGTCGTGTTCACCATGCCCGTGGAGGAGAAGGCCCGGCGGAGCGCGCTGCGGGCCGAACTGCGGTGGCGGGGGTACGCCCCGCTCTACGACGGGGTGTGGGTGTCCCCGCACGTGTTGACCGCCCGAGCGCACGCGGCACTGGTCGCGGCGACGCCGGGCGCCATGACCACGTTCCGGGCACGGCACCTGGAGTTCGACTCGGGTGTCGTCCGCGACCCGATCGAAGCCTGGGACCTCGCCGCCATCGCGCGGGAGTACGTGGCCTTCATCGACCGCTGGGAGCCGCTGCGGTCCCGCGGCCCCGCCCGGGAGGTCACGGGCGCGGACGCCGTCCGGGCCCGGACCGAGGTGATGGACGTCTACCGCCGCTTCCCGACGCTCGACCCCGTGCTGCCCCTCGCGCTCATGCCGCCCGATTGGCCGCGAGCACGTGCCCGCGAGGTGTTCCAAGCGGTGTACGACGGGTTGGCCGCACCCGCCGAGGACCACGTGCGGGCTGTCGTCGCGCGGGTCGACGGCAGCCCGCGACCGGACCTCCGCGCCCACACCGTGGCCGACATGGCCGCTGGTGAACGGATCGCCGCGCCCGGCGCCGTCCACGGGGCCGGCGTCAGCTGAGCGCTGCTCCGCCCGGGGCGGTTGCGGGCCGAAGTGTTGACTTCCTTTGTTTGTCCACTTAAGGATCCAGACTGGTACCCGTCCCGGTCCCGGGCAAGGAAAGGAATCAACGATGTTCCTGAAGGCAAGGCACTCCTCGCGGTTGCGCGGGGCGACGGCCGCGCTGGCCGCGGTCGCCTTGCTCGCGACCGCCTGCGGCGGACCGAGCAGCAGTGCCGACGACAACAAGACCACGCTCCTCCTGCCCGGCACGGCGGGTGATTTCCAGTTGAACTTCAACCCGTTCTCGCCCACCCTGCTGGAGGGTCCGGGCTCGATCTTCGAACCGTTGTTCTTCTTCAACAACATCCGCAACGTCGAACCCAGGCCGCGCCTGGGCAGGTCCTTCGAGTGGAACGCCGACGGCACCCGGTTGGACGTCGAGCTGCGCGACGGCGTCAAGTGGAGCGACGGACAGCCGTTCAGCGCCAAGGACGTCGTGTTCACCCTCGACATGATCACCGAGAACCCGAGCATGAACGGAACGGGCTACAAGGGCACGGCGACCGCGTCCGACGACACGCACCTGTCGATCAGCTTCCCCGAACCGTCCTACATGGAGGGTCCGCAGATCCTCGGCAAGACCGTCATCGTGCCCGAGCACAAGTGGAAGGACCTCGCGAACCCGGCCAACGACGCGATGAAGGAACCGGTCGGCACCGGACCGTTCATGCTGGAGGAGTTCAAGGCGCAGTCGTTCACGCTCAAGGCGAACCCGAACTACTGGGGCGGCGAGCCGGCGGTGAAGAAGATCCGCTACGTCGCACTGTCGGGCAACCAGGCGGTCGCCGACGCGCTCAAGGCCGGGAAGGTCGACTGGCAGTCCGGCCCCGTCCCGGACATCGCCGACGTCGAGAAGAATTACCCGGGTTACAAGGCGATCACCGTCCCTATGAACCAGACCGCCCTGTTCACTTGCTCCAACGCCGCCCTGGGCTGCCACGGTACGCAGACCGACGTGGCGGTGCGCAAGGCGATCTACTACGGGATCGGTCGCACCCAGGTCAACGCGCTGGCGTTCGAGAACACGTCCAGCGAGATCTCGCCCGGCGCGGGCCTGCTGGAACGGGACAAGGACGTGATCTCCTCGAAGCTGCAGGAGAAGGTCGCGCCGATGCAGCCGGACGAGGCCAAGGCCACGCAGCTGCTGGAGGCCGCCGGCTACACCAAGGGCGGCGACGGCGTCTACGCCAAGGACGGCAAGCCGCTGACCATGACCCTCAAGGTCGTCGCCGGCTGGACCGACTACATCACCGCGGTCGACACGATCGCCCAGCAGCTGCAGAAGATCGGCATCAAGGTCACCGCGCAGCAGCTGTCCTGGAACGAGTGGGCCGACGCGCGCGGTCGCGGCAACTTCGAGCTGCTGATCGACTCGATCAGCCAGGGGCCCGCGCCCGACCCGTACTACAACGCGTCCTACTTCTTCAGCACCTCGACCACGGCCAAGGTCGGCGAGACGGCCAACCCGAACTTCGCCCGCTTCTCCAGTCCCGCCGTGGACGCCGCGCTCGCCGCGCTGAAGGGCATGGACCCGAAGGACACCGCCGCGCGGCAGCCGCACCTGGACACGATCCAGACCGAGATCGAGAAGTCGATCCCCTACATCCCGGTCCTGACAGCGGGCACGACCAGTGAGTACAACGCGAAGAAGTTCACCGGCTGGCCCAGCAAGGAAGACCTCTACGCGTTCCCGGCCCTGTGGGCCCGCCCGGAGGCGTCCGAGATCATCATGAAGCTGAAGCCGACCAACCAGTGATCGATCCGGCAAGCACATCGGTACCCATGAGCGCCTGACAGTCCGAGCAAGTTTCCCGCGGCGGTTCCGGGCCGATGGGTAAGCGCTTTCCAGTGACCAGCGGGTTTGCGTGCCGAGGCAGACCCGTTGGTCGCCGTCTCACCGCGGCGGCGCGTGGTGGGTGATCGAGGCCGCCGGCCTGCCGGATCGCGACGGCCGGCTCCGCCGGAGCCACGACGCCCGGCGGGAAGATCGCCAACTTGAACGCGAGGGCGCCGGCGACGGCCGCCGCGGTCAAGGTCCGGCCCGCGGGCCGCCGCCGGGTCGGCAGGATCGCGCCCACGAGGCAGCACGCGCCTTCGACCGCCGGCACGACCCTCAGCACGATGCCGAAGGTGGTGACCCGGTCCTCGTCCACGCCGGGCGAGCTGATCGCGGCCACCAGGGGGAAGCAACCGAGCAGGGTCGCGCAGGCCACGGCCGTCGTGACCGGCACGCGGCTCGGCCGGCGGTCGACGGACGGTCCGCGCGCGCCGCCGCCGTGTCGTCTTCGTCACGTAACGAACGCCGACGGCGGAGCGATCCGCGCGCTTGTCCACAGTGGCCACGCACGAACCGTTGCCAGGCAACGAGATAACGACGAAGTAGGTTTCCGAGTGAGGCTCGTGTTGCTCCGAATGGAGGCTTCTTGTCGCTCGCCCGGTCGGGTGTGATCTCTGCCGATCGGCGGACCTCCCGCTGATCCGCAGGAGCGGGCTCGTGTCGACCCGCTCGACCCGCGGACCGCACCAGGTCCGCCGGTCGGTGGCGCACGCGGGAAGGGGCAGGGGTGCGGGGTCGCTCGCGGTTCGCGAGGTCCGGTCGGCAGGCCGTGGCCGTGGTGGTGGCGTTCGTGGTGGCCGTGGCGGGGTTGCCCGCGTGGTCCACGCCGGGCGCAGCGGAGCCGGAGTTGCCGGTCGGTGCGTCGAAGGACGCGCCGGGGCAGCGGGCCGGGCTCGCCGGTGACGCGCGCGACGCGTCGGCCGTCGAGAGCTCGGGCACGCCAGACGGCGGCCCCCAGTGGCCCTACGAGCGCCCCGAGGTCGTCGGGGCGCGCGTGAACGCCCCGGATCCCGCCCTGCCCGGCGACCACGTGGCGGGCGTGCCCGCGGTCCGGGTGGAGCCGGCGAAGCAACCGTCCGGCTTCGACGCGGAGAAGTCGAAGGAGGACGTCGCCAAGCGGAAGGCGGACTCCACCGAGTACGCCAACCCCGACGGCTCGCGGACCCTGCGCGTGTTCGGCGGCACCCGGTTCAAGGAGTCCGGCGGCAAGCTGGAGCCGGTCGAGAACACCCTGGAACGGACCGGCAACGGGCGCGTGAAGCCCAAGAACGCCGCGCCGGTGACCATCGGCGGCAAGGGCGACGACGCGGAGCTGGTGTCGTTCGAGCTCGCCCAGGGCTCGTCGGCGTCGTTCGCGCTCGACGGGGCCGCCCCGGTCGTGCTGGAGGCCGACGACCTGCGGAACCCGGGACGCGGCCAGGGCAAGGCGACGTTCAAGGGCATCCGCCCGCACGCCGACCTGGAGCTCACCCCGGCGCTGTGGGGCGTCAAGGAGGACATCGTCCTGCGCTCGCCGGACGCGCCCGCGGTGTGGGACTTCACCCTCAAGCTGACCGGCGGCCTGCGCGCCGAGCTGGACCCGGCCAACGGCTCGGTGCTGTTGAGGTCCTCCAGCGGCGGCGTGGAAGGCGTGATCCCGCCCGGCTTCATGGTCGACTCGAAGATCGACCCGCGCTCCGGCGAGGGTGTGCGCTCCAACGGCGTGAAGTACGCCCTCTCGCGGCACGGCAGCACCACGAAGCTGCGCATCGAGCTGGACACGGCGTGGCTGCGGGACCCGGCGCGCGTCTACCCGGTCGTGGTGGACCCGACGATCCGCGACCACACCGACTCCGACGACACCTACGTCATGACCAACGCCCCGGCCTACCCGAGCTGGTCGGAGCCCGAGCTCAAGGTCGGCACCTACGACGGCGGCGGCCACGTGGCGGCGTCGTTCCTGCACTTCAACGAGGCGTTCAACAACCTGCGCAACCACTACGTGCTGGGCGCGACGCTGAACCTGCACGAGATCTACTCCTACTGCTGCCCCGCGCAGGCGCGCGAGCTGCACGTGCAGCGGGTCACCTCGCCGTGGGGCACCGGGGTGGCCAGCTGGCCCGGCCCGTCCTACGACGGCACGGTGGTCGGCTCGATCAACGCCTCCCACGGCACCTCCGCGGCGTGGTTGTCGATCCCGATCGCCGGCGACCGGATGACCCGGTGGGTGCACGGCACCGAGGCGTTCCACGGCTTCCGGCTCGGCGCCTCCCACACCGACTCCTACGCCTGGAAGCGGCTGTCCTCGGCGCAGGCGACCAACGCGGGCGCCATCCCGTTCCTCGACGTCGTCTACTCGGTGGAGGGCGCCACCTACGGGCTGCCCCACGGCGGCTACAGCACCCCGGTCACCTCGGTCAGCGACGGCACGATCCCCGTCGACGTGACCAACTGGGGCGTGTCGACCTGGTCCGCCGGCGGGTCGTTCGGCCTGCGCCAGTCGATCTACAACCCGGCCGGCGAGGACATGATCGACAAGCTCGGTCAGCACGGCTACCGCCACTTCACCGTGCCGGCCACCACCTGGACGCGCGGCAGCGTCCGGATCGACGTCAAGACGCCGAAGCTGCCGCCGGGCAGCTACCGCCTCGTGCTGGGCATGGAGCAGGCGGGCGCGGGCAACTACTGGCCGTTCAGCGACGTGCAGCGGCTCGAGGCCACGATCACCGTTCCCAACACCCCGCCCACCATCAAGGGCAACCACCCGGCGAACAACGCGATCGTCGACACCCTGCGGCCCACGCTGTGGGTGAACTACTCGGACCCGGACAACTGGCCCAACGCGGGCCGGCAGCACTGGTTCGAGTTGTGCGGCGGCACGCCCCAAGCGCCCGCGGGGTGCGTGAACTCCGGTTGGCAGAACAGCCCGTCGTGGACCCCGCCGAGCGGTCCGCTGTCGTGGAGCAAGAACGGGCACTGGTACGTCAAGCTCTCGGACAACAACGTCGAGAGCGGCAAGCTCGGGCCGCTGCACCTGACGCCGGTGGTGCCGCAGCCGGAGATCACCTCGCGGCTGGTGGGCGCCACGGACGGCGGTGACGTGCCCGGCGTGAACCCGCAGGCGGGCAACTTCGGCTCGACCGCGGTCGACGTCGACATCTCCGTGGCCGGTCCACCGCTGTCGATCAGCCGCACCTACAACTCCCAGGACCCGCGCTCGACGGGCGCCTTCGGCACCGGCTGGACCACGCCGCTGGACCAGCGCATCACCGCCGACAGCGACGGCAACGTGGTCGTCACCCTGGTGACGGGTCTGCAACTGCGGTTCGGCCGCAACCCCGACGGCACCTACGCGCCGCCGCCGGGCGTGAACCTGACGCTCGTCCGGACCGCGTCGGACTGGACGCTGCGCGACGCCAAGGGCACCAAGCGGGTGTTCGACACCCAGGGCCGCCTGGTCAAGGTGCACGACGCCTCGGGCAACACCCAGTCCATGATCTACGACGGCACCTCGACGCACGTGTCGAAGGTGAAGGACGACCACAGCGGCCGGCAGCTGCACCTGTCCTGGGTCGGCGGGCACGTCGTCTCGGTGTCGACCGACGCGCCGGACGCGAACACCGTCGCGTCGAGGTGGACCTACGACTACAGCGGCCACAAGCTGACCAAGGTCTGCTCCCCGCTCACCACCGGGTCCTGCGTCGACTACCGGTACGGCGAGTCGTCGCACTACCGCTCGGCCGTGCTGGACGACAACCCCACCGCCTACTGGACCTTGGGCGAGGCCACCGGCGCCACGGCGAACAACGTCGCCGCGCGCACGGCGGGGGAGTGGAACGGCGCCTACCGCGGCGTGACGCAGGGCAGGGCGGGCGCGATCACCGGCTCGACGGACTTCGGCGCGGAGTTCGCCGGCGGCGCCGCGGTCGTGGCGCCGGACGACCTGCTGAACAAGGACATGTCCTTCTCGCTCGAGGTGTGGTTCAAGGCCGCTCCCGGCAAGAACGGCGTGCTGTTCTCGCACCAGAACACCGAGCTCGGCACGACGCCGACGAACTACGCGCCGCTGCTGCACGTCGACCTCAACGGCAAGCTGAGCGGCAACGCGATCACCACGTCCGGCGGCATGCACATCACCAGCACCGCCCGCGTGGACGACGGCGCCTGGCACCACGCGGTGCTCACCACGGCCGTCGACACGCACACGCTGTTCCTCGACGGGCAGCAGGTGGGGCAGGTGACCGGCAAGACGATCGACCACGAGCTGAACCACAAGGTGTTGGTGGGCACCGGCCACACCAACCTGTGGCCGAACGCCCCGGCCGGCAGCCACCCGTTCACCGGGGCGCTGGACGAGGCCGCCGTCTACCGCCACGCCTTGACGCCCGCGCAGGTCACCACGCACCACGCGCTGCGCTCCGCGTCCGACCGGCTCACCGAGGTGGTCGAGCCCGGTGACTTCACCGCCACCGCGATCACCTACGACGGCCAGGGCGGTCGGGTGGACACCCTCACCGACCGCAACGGCGCCACGTGGACGGTCGGTGCGTCCACGCCGAGCGGCAGCGCGGTGCGCACGGTGACCGTGAAGTCCACGGTCCGCGGTGACATCACCTACAGCTACGACACCGCCAACGGCGGTCGGATCATCGAGCGCAAGGACCAGTTCGGCGCGGTCAAGTGGGAGTACAACGCCGCCGGGTACGTGCACCGCACGATCGACGAGACCGGGTGGACCCGGTACACCGACACCGACGCGCGCGGCAACGTCGTGCGCAGCGCGCATTACAACGGCGGCCGGTACAGCTACCGCGGTTACGGCTACTTCCTCAACACCGCCGACCCCCTCGACCCGCGCAACGACACCCTGGCGTGGGAGACCAACGGCTACGGCTGGGGCGACGAGGACGCCTACAAGACGTCCTACGAGGTCGACGCGGCCGGGCGCGTCACGAAGACAACCTACCCCAAGCCCGTCGGGGTGGCGGCCAACCCGACCGAGACGTTCCGCTACGCCACCGGCGCCGAGACCTCCGTGGACGGCGGCAAGGTGCCCGCGGGCAAGCTGCTGGCGCACACCGACCAGCGCGGCGGCCTCACCCAGTACTGGTACTGGGGCACCGGTGACTTCGGCAGCGTCGTGGACCAGGTCGGGAGGCGGTACGAGCACAGCTACGACGCGCTCGGCCGGGTGAAGAGGCGCACCGGTTCGGTGAGGTCGGGCACCACGTGGACCTACACCGGGACGACCGAGTACGCCTACAACGCCGTGTCCCGCCCGGTCGAGGTCAAGGAACCCCCGACGACCAACGCCGTCACCAACACCCCGCACCGGCTGGTCACCAAGCACGTCTACGACGCGGCAGGCCGGCTCACCGGGACGACCGTGTCCGACGCGAACGGCAACGACGCGCCGCGCACCACCGAGTACGGCTACGACGCCGCGGGGCGGCTCACCTCGACCACCCTGCCCGACCGGACCGTCCGGCGGCAGGAGTGGGACGCGGCGGGTGACGTGGTGAAGACGGTCGACACCGGCAACCGCGTGCTGGAGCACCGGTTCGACGACCGGCACCTGCTGGTCGAGACCGCCGCCGTCGGCGCCGGGGTGGACCCGCTGGACGCCGGGAGCACGCGGATGGTCGTCCAGTCCCTCGGCTACGACCCGATGGGCAGGCTCGCGTCCGTCGTGGACGCCCAGGGCCGCGAGCGGACCTACACCTACCACGGCAACGGGCCCCTGGCGCAGGAGCGGCACGTCGAGCGCGACGCCGCCGGCGTGATCACCGACTCCGTGACGCTGGCCTCCTACACCTACGACGGCGTCGGCAACGTCACCAAGAGCGTCACCGCCGGCTCGCGCACCAGCCGGTACGTCCACGACGCGGCGGGCCTGCTCGCCGGCGGGCACACCGGCGAGACCAGCAAGCACGCCCAGTCCTACACCCGTGACGCCATGGGCAACCCGACCTCGGTGAGCAACCACACCGGTGTCGTGTTCACCAGCCAGGACGACGCGTCGTTCCTGGACTCCGGCTCGCCCGACACCTCGCAGGTCGACGGCCCCGGCGCGCGGTTCGCCGACAACGACAAGTCCTGGGTGTACCGGCTGACGCTGCCCTCGCCCGGCCACGTCAGCGGTCAGGGCAGCACCTTCACCGGCGGCGAGCTGACCCTGCGGCTGTCCAACCAGTTCCTGGTGGAGGCCAGTTCCGACCGGACGACGTGGACCGAGCTGGGTCGCGAGACGCAGGCCGTCACCAACCGGTCCAACACCGGCGACCGCACCTACGACGTGAGCCGGTTCCTGTCCTCGCGCACCGTGTACGTCCGCGTCCGGGACGCGCGCCCGGCGGACGGCTGGGGCGGCCGGGTCGAGGCGCTGCGACTGCGGCTGACCGACAGCACCGCGCCCACGACCAAGGTCTCCTACGAGTACGACGCGGCCGGCCGGCAGACCAAGGAGGTCGTGGACAACCCCGGCGGCACGCCGTCCACCCTGGCGACCACCTACCAGCGCGACCCGCGCGGCCTGGTCACCTCCGTCACGTCGCCCGGCGGCGGCACGACTTCGTTCGCGTACGACAACTCGGGCGCCCTGGTGTCCACCACCCTGCCCGCGGTCGACACGTGGGTGGCCGGTCAGCGCACGACCGGTGTGACCCCGCAGGCGGTGCTCGGGCGCAACACCTACGGCGAGGTCGTCGAGACCCGCGACCCGGCGGGCGCGACCTCCCGCGCCGAGTACGACGCGATGGGCCGGGTCGCCAAGGAGGTCTCGCCGGACTACACCCGGCCCGACGGCCAGGTGCTGACCGCGACCACGTCCTACCGCTACGACGACCGCGGCCTGCCCGTGGAGGTCACCGACGCCCGCGGCGGCGTCACCGCCCTGGCCCACGACCACTACGGCCGCGTGGTCCGCACCACCGCGCCCGACCCGGACGGCGACGGCCCGCAGGCCGCGCCCGTCACCACGCACGAGTACGACCGGGTCGGCCAGCTGCTCAAGACCACCGACCCGGCCGGCGGCACGACGTCGGCCACCTACGACGCCCGCGGTCTGCGGGCGACCGCCACGACGTCGGACCGCATCGGCGGCCAGACCGTCTTCTTCACCACCGCGTTCGAGCACAACGACGCGGGGGAGGTCACCCGGGCGACCACGCCGACGGGCGCGACGACGGAGTTCACCTACAACGACGTCGGCGAGCTCAAGCACGTGCTGGACCCGGCCGGGGTGTGGGACGACCGCGAGTACGACCACAGCGGCCGGCTGCTGGGCCGGATGATCGGCGAGGAGATCGGCGAGAGCTACCGCTACGACGCCGCGGGCAGGCTGGTCGCGAAGTCGAGCCACACCGGCGACTACGGCAGCTACGACCCGGCGCTGCGCACCACCCGCCACTCCTACGACGCCGACGGCAGGCTCACGGAGGCGGTCAGCGGCGAGGGTCGCGTCAGCCGGCGCGCCTACGACGCCGCCGGCCGCACGACGGCGATCACGCAGCTCGCCGACGCCGCCGACCCGACCAGCGCGGTCACCGTGCAGCTCGGGTACGACGCCGCCGGCCGCACCACGCGCATGGTCGACGGCAACGGCAACGCCACCGACTACACCCACAACGCCTGGGGCCTGCCCGAGTCCACGGTCGAGGCCGCCACCGCGGCGCACCCGGCCCCGTCCGACCGGACCTGGACCACCACCTACGACGTGGCGGGACTGGCGGTGGCCGAGTCGCTGCCCGGCGGGGTGACCGTCGGGCGCACCTTCGACGCGCTGGGCAGGCTGACCAGGCAGACCGGTGACGGCACGGCGAGCGCCAACCCGGCCAAGGAGTTCGCCTACGACGCCGCCGGCCGGGTGGCGAAGGTGTCCGGCCCCGGCGGCGACACCACCTACACCTGGAACGACCGGGGCCTGCTCACCGGCAGCACCGGCGGCAGCGGTACGGCGACGTTCCGGTACGACGGCGACGGCCGGCTCACCGAGCGGGTCGACAAGGCGGGCACCGCCGCGTTCGCGTACGACCCCACCACCGGCAAGCTGTCCTCGATCACCGACCCGCTGACCGGCCGGACCGCCTCCTACACCTACGACGCGGACCTGGGCCTGGTCACCTCCATCGGCTACGGGACCGGTGCGGCGAGCCGCGCGTTCCGGTACGACGGCCTCGGCCGGCTGGACCTCGACCAGTTGGTCAAGCCGGACGGCGGCGTGGCCGCGAGCACCGACTACGACCACGACCGCGACGACCTGATCACCAAGGAGACCACCGCCGGCGTCACCGGGGAGGGCCTGAACGCCTACGCCTTCGACGGGCTGGGCAGGCTCCGGTCCTGGCTGCGCCCCGACGGCGCCCAGGAGACCTACACCTGGGACAAGGCGTCCAACCGCACGGCGGTCACCACCGCGCAGGGCACCCGCACGGCGACCTACGACGCCCGCAACCGGCTCACCGCGGTGACCGGCGGCGGCGTCCCGGACGTGACCAACACCCACACCCCGCGTGGCACGGTGCGCAGCAGCCAGAGCGGGTCGGTGACCACCGAGTACCAGTTCGACGCCTACGAGCGGATGACCGAGGCCAAGCGCGGCGCCGAGACGGCGACCTACCAGTACGACGCGCTGGACCGCCTCGTCACGCGCAACGGCGCCGGCTTCGCGTACGCGGGCCTGGACAACAGCCCGGTCGGCCTGCCGGGCGACACGCTGGTCTCCCGCGACGCGCTGGGCACGCCGCAGTCGGACAAGACGGGCACGGGCCCGGCCCGGTCGCTGCTCACGGACACGGGCCGCGCCGACGTCACCGCGGGCTTCGACCCCGCGACGGGCGCCGTGGGCGGGTCGACGTCGTACTCGCCGTTCGGCGAGCGGACCGGCGAACAGGGCGCCCTGGGCTACCAGGGCGGCTACACCGACCCGCTGACCGGTCAGGTCAACGCGCACGCCCGGTGGTACGACCCGGCGACGGGCGCGTTCACCTCGCGCGACACATGGACGCTGCCCCCGTCACCGGTGGTGCAGGCCAACCGCTACACCTACGCCAACGCCAACCCGGTCAACCACAACGACCCGTCCGGCCACGCCATCCCGCTGTTCATCTGGGCCGCCATCGCCGTCGTCGGCATCGCCACCGGTGCCGCGGTCGCGGGCAGGCCGAACCCGAACCTGCCCCCCTACCCCTCGCCCGGTCCGGAGCGCATCTCCGGGTGCTCGCGGTGCGGGATGAAGCCCGACAGCTCGCCGACGCCGAGCACCCACGTCCCGGTCCCCAACCCGACCCAGGGTGTTCCGACGCCGGGCCAGAAGCCCGGCGGCACCGGCACGGGCAAGATCGGCGGCGGCACGGGGACCGGCAAGGGCCACGTCACCGTCCCGACCCCGCCGCGCCCGCCGATCGCGGAGATCAACAACAGCAACCCGGCCCCGGCACCGACGATCGAGCAGAGCACCGCGTGGGTGAACCGCCCGTCGGCGTCGGTCGGCACCGGTCAGGGCGCCATCCACATCGGCAACGGCTCGACCGTGGCCGAGGACCTGCCCTACGCGCCCGGCCAGGCGAACGGCCTGGAGTCGTCCTGCAGCTTCGGGTGCCAGGTCGACGACTTCTTCAACTCCCTCGGCAACGCCGTCACGGAAACGGTGATGGGTGCGATCGACCTGACCCTCATCGTGGCCAAGTGCAGCACCCCGCTGGCCGCGATCGCCTACCGCTACGAATGCCTGGAGTACGCGCAGAACTTCTTCGGCACGGTCGAGTTCCTGGTCACCGATCCGGTCGGCTTCGCCACCGGCCTGTGGGACGCGACGGTCCAGCCGATCATCGACGCGGACCGGGCGGGTCGGCACGGCGCCGCGCTCGGCATGGCCGTCGGCGGCCTGCTGGACTTCGTGGTCGGCGGCAAGGGCATGGGCAAGCTGGGTCGCGCCGGGGCGGCGAGCTGCAAGCACAGCTTCACCGCGGGCACCGAAGTCCTGATGGCCGACGGCTCCCGCAAGGCGATCGACGCGGTGCGCGTCGGTGACGAGGTGGTCGCCACCGACCCCGGGACCGGCGAGACCGGTGCCCGGACGGTCACCAGGACCGTCGTCGGTCGAGGCGAGAAGGCGCTGGTCGACGTCACGGTGGACGCCGACGGCGCGGCCGGTGACGACTCGGCCACGATCACCGCCACCCACAACCACCCGTTCTGGGTGAACGACCGCGGCGAGTGGGTCGACGCCGAGCGGTTGGCGGCGGGCGACGTGCTGCGGTCCTCCGACGGTGTGGCGCGAAAGGTCTTGTCGGTCACGCGGCGCACGGTCGTCACGACCGTCCACAACATGACCGTCCAAGGTGTCCACACGTACTTCGTGGTCGCCGGCGCCGTTTCGGTGCTCGTCCACAACTGCGGCAACCGGATCGCGTCCGAGGACGACGCCTGGCTCTCGCTGGACCGGGCGATGGAACTGCAGTCGACCCGTGACGACGGCATGGTCGTGCACGGCACCACGGCGGTGATCGGGGTCTACAACACCCTGACGCACCAGACGAGCACGCGCCTGGCCATCAACGGACCTGGGGAGATGCCCGGCACGTGGACCCTCCGGCCGGGTGAGACGTTCGTGCAGGGAGCGAGATTGCGCGACCACGGGGAAGAGACCATCCTGAAGAACATGGCCGCCCACGAGCACGCGATCTTCGGCGCGGCGTCGCGGAACTTCTGCGTCGCCAACTGCCTGCCGCACCTGGACGTCCGCGGCGCGGTGCTGCTCGGCGAGGGGATGTTCCCGCACCTGCCGCAGAACTCCCCGTTCCGGCTCTTCTACGTCCGCGGAGGGGAGTAGGCGTGACGTCCGGGTCGCAACCCCGTCCCCTGGCCGACGCCTCGGACGAGGAACTGGCGGTGATCAGCGCCGCGGTCGCGGAACGGGCCGCTCCGCTGTGCCGCGTCCTCGGGACACCGGAGCAGGTGGCGTGGTTGACCGCGTCGCTGGACCTGGCCTGGGCGGCGGCGGCCGGGGAACCGGTGGCGGACGAGTGCGAGGAGGCGTTGGCAGAACTGGAACCCGCTGTCGACGACCTGGAGGAGGTCGACATGGGCAGTCCGGAGTACTTCGTGGACCAGTCCACGACCCTCGTCGGCATCGCGCTCGCCGGCTCGCTGCGGCGGTCCACGTCCGACGTGGCGACGGCGCTGGGCACGCTGCGCTCGCTGGCCGGGGTGCTGGACGTCGAGGTGATGGGCAAGCGCCCGGTCGTCGTGCGCCACGGCGAACCACCACCTCCGCCCGGCCCGCTCCTGGAGCGGGAGCTGGAAGCGCAGCGGGAGGTGGCCGACCTCGTCGCAGCGGGTGACGGGGTGGTCGCGCCTGCCGCGCGTGCGCGTGCGCGTGCCGCAGCCCAGGCCTACGCCGCGGAGTTCACCCCGGTCGTCGAACGCCTGGCCGTGCTGAACGACTGGGACCTGGACCGGCGCTGAACCACCACGGCCCGCGTCCTGGTCGGTGTCGCGCACACCTGCTGTAGCACCGGCCCGAGTCCCGCACGTCTTGCTAGGCCGGACGAGTGATGGACGGGCGCTCGCGTAACGACCGGGATGCCGCTACCCGAACAGGCTAGGGAAGACCGCCGCCTGATGAGGGGACGCCGCATGTTCGCTCGTGCCGGGTTACGCCGCAGACCGAGGTCCGAAGGACGTGCCGGAGTCGCCCTCCTCGCCCTCCTCGCCCTGATCGGCGTCGGGTTGACGCCGCCTGAGCTGTACAACCGCGTCAGCCCGACCTCGGCGGGCAGCGGCTCGGTGACCGCGCCGGACCACCCCGAGGGCGCCGCGTTCAACCCCAACCAGCTCAAGGGCATCAAGGCCGCGGACCCGACCAGCGGGGTCAACCTCGTCTCCGCCCCCAGCGCCAACAACATGGGCGACGCCCGGCTGTCGTACCCGCTGGAGGTGCCACCGGGCCGGGCGGGCATGCAGCCGCAGCTCGTCGTCCAGTACAACTCCGCCGGCGGCAACGGCTGGACCGGTGTCGGCTGGGACCTCGCCCAGGCCGCGATCACCCTCGACACCCGCTGGGGCGTGCCCCGCTACCACGCCGGCCTGGAGACCGAGACCTACCTGCTCAACGGCGAACAGCTCACGCCCGTCGCGCACCGCGGCGAGCTCCAGGCGCGCACCGCCGAGAAGGTGTTCCACACCCGCGTCGAGGGACGGTTCGACCGGATCGTCCGGCACGGCGACCACCCCACCAACTACTGGTGGGAGGTGGTGGACCGGGAGGGCACGCGGTCCGTCTTCGGCGGCGACCAGACCTCCACGCTCGCCGACGCGTCCGGCAACATCGCCACCTGGGCGCTGCGCGAGACCCGGGACACCAACGACAACTTCGTGCGCTACCACAGCGTCCGCGTCGAGGACGCCGGTGTCGCGGGCGGATCGGTTCCGGGCGCCACCCTGTACCCCGCGAAGATCACCTACACCGGTCACGGCGACACCGAGGGCCGCTACTCGGTCACCTTCACCCGTGACCGCGACCGGGGCGAGCCGCGCCGCGGCGACGTCCAGATCGAGGCCCGCTCCGGGTTCAAGCGCGTCACGGCGGACCTGCTGCGGCGGGTCGAGGTCAAGGTCGACGACACCCTGATCCGCGCCTACGAGCTGGAGTACCGCCAGGGCGCGTTCGCGAAGACGCTGCTCGGCTCGGTCAGCCAGTTCGACGCGGACAACAACCGCTTCAACACCCACACGTTCGACTACTTCGACGACATCCGCGACGCCTCCGGCGGGTACGACGCGTTCGACGCGGCGGGCAACTGGGCCGTCGCGGACGACGACCTGGGCGTCGACATCCGCGACGGCGAGGCCAGTGCGCTCTCGGCGACCACGTCGACGAGCGCGGGCGGGCACCTCTACGTCGGCTACAACCCGAGCTCGGTGAGCAAGTCGAACTCCGCCGGGGTCAAGGTCGGCTACAACTCCGGCTCCTCCGACGGCCTGCTCGCGCTCGCCGACGTCAACGGCGACAACCTGCCGGACAAGGTGTTCCGCGCCGGCGGCGGCGTGTTCTACCGCCCCAACGAGTCGGGACCGGACGGCCAGGCCAGGTTCGGCGACACGCCGATCCGCCTGACGAACCTGCCGGGCATCTCCACCGAGAAGACGCGGTCCGGCACGGTCGGCGTCGAGTCCTACTTCGGCGTGGCGGCACAGCTGGACTACGTCTCCACCACCACCACGTCCGACCGCTACTTCACCGATGTCAACGGCGACGGCATCACCGACCTGGTGAACAACGGCGGCGTCCTGTTCGGCCACCTGGACGCCGACGGCCGGCCCGCCTACAGCGCCGACAGCGCCGACACCGGCGTCCCCGTCGGCGACGGCACCGCGTCCGGCACGATCGTCGGCGACCAGACCGCCGAGTTCGAGCGCCAGGTCGACGCGTTCCCGCTGCTGGACGGCGTCCGCCGCTGGGTGGCGCCGTTCGACGGCACGGTCCGCGTGGCCGGCCGCGTCAAGCTGGTGCAGGACACGAGCCCCGAACGGCAGGCGTACCGCTCGGCCGACGGCGTCCGGGTCGCCATCCAGCACCAGGACACCGAGCTGTGGTCGCAGCGCATCGGCCCGGACGACCACATCGAGTTCGCGCCGACCGGCACCGACAGCATCGCCGTGCGCAAGGGCGAAGCCCTGTTCTTCCGCGTCCAGTCGGTGCTCGACGGCCGCTTCGACACGGTCGCGTGGGACCCGGAGGTCACCTACACCGGCGTCCCGGCGAGCACCGACGTCAACGGCCTGGCCAACGACACCTACCTCGCGTCCCGCGACTTCACGCTCGGCGGTCGGCCGTCGGTCGTCGTCGCGCCGCTGACCGGCACGCTGCACCTGTCCGGCGACGTCACCAAGTCGGGTCCCACGACCGACGACGTGACCGTCGTGGTGACCCGCAACGGCTCCGACGTCTACAGCCACACGCTCGCCCGCGGCGGCGCCGGCACCGCGTCGATCGACCTGGACATCCCGGTCACCGCCGACGACACGCTCTCGTGGCGGCTGAAGGTCGACTCGCCGGTCGACGCCGGGACGCTGCGCTGGGTGCCGCGCGCCCACTACACGGCGGCGCAGGGCGTCGACTCGGTGGTGGACGGCGCCGGCAACCCGACGCTGGTCATCCACCCGCCGTACGACCTGGACATGTACCCGGTCTCCACGCTGACCGCGCCGCAGGCGTCGTACACGGCGACGCAGGGCGGCACCGTCACCGTCGAGCCTGCGCTGACGTTCGACTTCGCGGGCCAGACCCCCGACACCCGGGTCGTCTTCACGGTCAAGAAGCGCGGCGAGCTGCTGGCCAAGCGGGTGATCGACGTCGTGGACGGCCAGGTGCCCGACCCGGCCTCCCTGCGCGTCACCGCCGAGGTCGCCCAGGGCGACGAGCTGTTCTTCGACTTCGCCACCCTCGACACCGGCCTGCCCGCGCGGGTGACGGGCCAGTCGGCGTCCCTCTCCCATGACGGCACGAACTTCACCGCCGTGCCCAGCGCCCTGCACGCCTCCGCCGAGCAGGGCGCGTTCGCGCAGCCGTACCGGGGTTGGGGCGCCGTGGGCTACCAGGGCAACCGCGACCGGGCGACGAAGCCGATCATCCGGGGCGACCTCGTCCTGGACGAGAGCTACCGCGACGAGCTGCCCGACGGGCCGACCGAGGACGACGTGCCGGGCTTCACGGAGAACCCGCAGGTCAAGCAGCCGAGGGTGGTGGTGTTCGCGCCGCTTCCCGCGCAGGACCGCTGGGCCGGCGCGGACGACAACACGTGGGTCTCGCGGGACGCGGCGTCCGGTTCGCGCCTCGGCCTGGACACCATCGACGTGGTCACCGACGGCGACGTCGCGGGCGCCGCGGCCGTGTCCCGGCGCGGGCGCACGCAGCAGATCTCGACCACGTTCGGCGCGAGCATCCCCGGCGTCCCGATCGGCGGCGGCGCGAGCGTCGCGAAGGGCCGCACCACCGGGCAGCTCGACTTCCTCGACCTCAACGGCGACCGGTTCCCCGACGTCGTCGGCTCGGCGGGCGTGCAGTACTCCGACATGACCGGCGGCCTCGGCGACACCAGGGGCAGCGTCGGCGGCTCGGTGCGCGAGTCCGACTCGCTGGCCTACGGCGTGAACGCCAACGCGGGCAGTCCGGCCCGCACCAGCGGCAACGGTCGCGGCGAGGCGGCGCCCTCGGGCAACCGCAACGCCAACACCGCCAAGTCCGGCCCGGAGATGCCCGCGCTCGGCGTGGGCGGCAACGTCGGCGGCGGGGAGTCCGACACCGGGCACGACCTGATCGACATCAACGGCGACGGCCTGCCGGACAAGGTGTTCGACAACGGCGACGCCGCGCTGAACCTCGGCTACTCGTTCGCGGCGCGCGAGCCGTGGCCGGGCGGCCCGGTCAACGACGGCAAGACCACCAGCGCCGGGGTGAACCTCGGCTTCAACACCAACTACTACGGCTTCGCGGGCGGTGTGTCGGCGGCGCTCGGCTCGTCGGTCACCAGCGCCACGCTGCTGGACGTCAACGGCGACGGCCTGGCCGACCGCGTGTTCGCCAACGGCGACAACCCCGTCGGCGTCGCCGTCAACACCGGCAACGGGTTCGGCGCGCCGATCCCGTTCCGCGGCAGCGCGGGCGACGTCGGCAAGGACGAGAACGCCACCCTCGGCGGCGGCGTGTACTTCACGTTCGGGTTCTGCTTCTTCTTCGGCTGCCTGGTCTTCAACCCCGGCGCCGACGTCTCCACCGGCATCGGTCGCGCCGAGGTGGCGCTGCGCGACGTCAACGGCGACGGCTACGCCGACCACGTCCGCTCCACCCGCGACGACGAGCTCGTGGTGGCGGCCAACAAGACCGGGCGCACGAACCTGCTGCGCACCGTGTCCCGGCCGCTGGGCGCCCGGATCGACCTGGACTACACCCGGTCCGGCAACACGCAGGACCAACCCGACTCCAAGTGGGTGCTCTCCCGTTCCGCCGTGCACGACGGGCACCCCGGCGACGGCCAGGACGTGCAGCTGTCCACGTTCCGCTACGAGGCGGGCAGGTACGACCGGCTGGAGCGCGAGTTCCTCGGCTACGGCAAGGTGGTCGCCGAGCAGCGCGACGCGGGCTCCGGTGACGCCCTGCTGCGGGCGCTGACCAGCGAGTACCGCACGGACAGCTACTACCTGCGCGGCCTGTTGACCCGGTCGGCGACCGCGGACCCGTCGGGCGCGCTGTTCCAGGAGACCGTCAACACCTACCAGTTGCGCGACGTCGCCACCGGCGGCGCCGCGAACCCGAAGGCGACGACGGCGAGGGTCTTCCCGCTGCTGGCCCGCGTGGACAAGCACTACCACGAGGGCCAGGCGAACCCCGGGAAGTCCACCTACACCGAGATGTCGTACGACGAGCACGGCAACCTCGTGCGGTCCTTCGACGCCGCCGACAGCGGCCCGGGTGACGACGTGGAGGCCGAGTTCGGCTACACGTCCTCGATCCAGGCGTGCCGCGACCGCAACATCGTCGGCGTCGCGAACCTCGTCCGGGAGCACGGCGCCGCGCCGCGCACCCTGATGCGCCACCGCGAGTCCACACTGGACTGCACGACCGGCGACGTGCTGGCGGTGCGCGAGATCCTGCCCGACGGATCGGCCGCGGTCAGCGACCTGACCTACCACGACAACGGCAACCTGCGCACCATCACCGGGCCCGCCAACAAGAACGGGCAGCGCTACCGGCAGGAGTACGGCTACGACACCGTCGTCGGCGTGCACGTCGAGTCCATCAGGGACAGCTTCGGCTACGAGTCGTCGGCGACGCACGACCTGCGGTTCGGCCTGCCGGACCTCACCGTGGACGAGAACCGCCAGTCGCTGCGGATGTCCTACGACAGCGTCGGCCGGGTCGACGAGGTGGTCGGGCCGTACGAGATCGGCTCCGGGCGGGCCACGATCGACTTCGAGTACCACCCGGAGGCGGCCGTCCCGTACGCGGTCACCCGGCACCTCGACCGCACCGCCACCGGCGTGCGCGACGACACGCTCGACACCGTCCAGTTCGCCGACGGCCTCGCCCGACCGGTGCAGAGCAAGCAGGACGGCTCCGTGGCCGACACCGCGGGCAGCGCGCCGGCCGACGTGATGGTGGTGTCCGGTCGGGTCGCGTTCGACCCGCTGGGCCGGGTCGTCGAGCAGTACTACCCGGTGACCGAGCCGAAGGGCGCGGGCAACACGGAGTTCAACGCGACCTACGACGCGGTGGCGCCCACCAGGCTGAGCTACGACGTGGTGGACCGCAGCGTCAAGTCCGTGCTGCCGGACGGCACGTCCAACGAGCTGGCCTACGGCTTCGGCGCCGACCGCTCCGGCGAGACCCGGTTCCGGACGATCGCCACCGACGCCAACGGCAAGCAGCGCCGCACCTACACCGACGTGCGGGTGCTGACCACCGCCGTGCAGGAGTTCAACGCGGGCACCGCGATCTGGACCAGCTACGGCTACGACCCGATGGGCCAGCTCACCGGCGTGGTGGACGACAAGGGCAACACGACCAGGGCCGAGTACGACAACTTCGGCCGCCGCACCGTCGTGGACAGCCCCGACTCCGGCCGCACCGAGACCCGGTACGACCTGGCGGGCAACAAGACGGCGAAGGTCACGGCCAAGCTGCGGGCCGCGGGCAAGGCGGTCGAGTACGACTACGAGTACAACCGGCTGGCCGGCATCCGGTACCCGGTGTTCTCCGGCAACAACGTCACCTACACCTACGGCGGGCCGGGCGCGCCGGACAACGGCGCGGACCGCGTGGTGGCCGTCCGCGACGCGGCGGGCACCGTGACCCGCAAGTACGGCGCCCTGGGCGAGAAGACGAGCGAGACCCGCACGGTCACCGCGCTCACCACCCCGGCGCGGACCTACACCACCGGGTACCGGTACGACTCGTTCAACCGGGTGCTCGACCTGACCTACCCCGACGGCGAGGTGCTCACCTACGAGTACGACTCCGGCGGCCAGGTCACCCGCGCCACCGGGCGCAAGGCCGGGTTCGACTACCCGTACCTGGCCAGGCTCGACTACGACAAGTTCGGCCAGCGGCTGCTCCAGGAGACCGGGACGGGCGTGCGCACCACGTTCGCCTACGACCCGGCCGACCGGCAGCTGAGCGCCCTGAAGTCGAGGCTGGCGGATGGGCACCAGTTCCAGGACATCAGCTACGAGTACGACAACGTGGGCAACGTCCTGTCCCTGACCAACACCGTGCCGCTGCCGCACGGCAAGCCGATCGGCGGTCCGAGCAGGCAGACCTACGGCTACGACGACCTGTACCGGCTCACGTCGGCCACCGGCGAGTACAAGAACAAGGACAACAAGCTCGACCGGTACTCGATGACCCTGGGCTACGACTCCATCCACAACCTGACGGCCAAGAGCCAGCGGCACGAGATCCTGGTGCAGTCGGGCTCCACGTCCGCCCTGTCGCAGGGGACGACGACGTTGGCGGACGAGCCGGTCACCGACCCGGCGACCGGTGAGGCACTGCCACCGCTGGGGCCGATCGAGCCCGAGGACGAGCAGGTCTCGCAGACCGAGCCCGTGCCGGCCACGCAGCCCGCGTACGAGCCGGTCGCCTACTCGGTGCAGTCCGCGACGACGGCGCAGGAGCAGAAGAAGACCACCTACGACTACGACTACGCCTACAACAGCGGGAAGCCGCACGCGCCCAGCGCGGTCGGTCCGGTCAACGAGTCCTACGACGCCAACGGCAACCTGGTCGACTCGGTCAACACCCTGCCGCCCGCGCCGGGCAAGCGGCGGCAGCTCGTGTGGGACGAGGAGAACCGGCTCGCCTGCAACCAGGACCACAGCCGCAACAAGACCGTCGCCCAGCACCCGGACGCGTGCACCAGCCCGCAGCAACCGGCGACCGTCAGGTACGCGTACGACGACGAGGGCAACCGGGTCGTCAAGAACGCCGGACCACAGCACATCTACCCCAACCGGGCGTTCAGCGAGCGCAACGGCACGTCGTTCAAGCACGTGTTCGTCGGTGACACCCGGATCGCCACGAAGACGGTCAAGACCGACTCCACCTACGAGAACCACCACTTCTACTTCCACGCCGACCACCTCGGCTCGTCGGGGTACGTCACCGACGAGCACGGCAACCTGACCGAGCACACCGAGTACTTCGCGTTCGGCGAGCCGTGGGTGCAGGAGCACCCGGCGCAGCCGACACCGGTCCCGTACCTGTACGGGTCGAAGGAGCTGGACGAGGAGACCGGCTTCTACTACTACGGGGCCCGCTACTACAACCCGCGCACGCAGGTCTGGCAGAGCCCGGACCCGATCATCGAGTCCTACCTCGACGGTGGGCCCGCCGGCGGCGTGCACCGGCCGGTCAACCTCGCGGCCTACACCTACGCCCACAACAACCCGGTGAAGTTCACCGACCCCGACGGTCGGTACGTGGAGAGCGCGTGGGACGCCATCAGCCTGGGGATCGGCGTGGCGAGCTTCGTGCAGAACGTCCGCGAGGGCAACGGGTGGGGCGCGGCCCTGGACGCCGTGGGCATCGTCGCGGACGGCGCGGCGCTGGTGCTGCCCGTCGTGCCGGGCGGCGCGGGGGCACTGATCAAGGCCGGTCGCGCGGCCGAGAAGGGCGTGGAGGTGGTCCGGGCCGCCGACCGGGCACGGGACGCGGAACGGGCCGTCGAGGGCACGGTGGCCACGGCCCGTGCCGCGGACAAGGGCGGTGACGCGGCCAAGGCGGCGCGCAACACGTCGGTGCCGTGCGCGGTGCCCAACAGCTTCACGCCGGAGACACCGGTGCTGATGGCCGACGGCACGCGCAAGCCGATCAGCGAGGTGCAGGTCGGCGACCTCGTCCTGGCCACCGACCCGGAGACGGGCGTGGCGCAGGCCCGACCGGTGACCGACCTCATCGTCGGCGACGGCTCGAAGGACCTGGTCGAGATCACCGTCGACACGGGCGCCGGCAAGGGCGTCGTCATCGCCACCGACGGTCACCCGTTCTGGGCGGCCGACCTCGGGGCGTGGGTCGACGCGAAGGACATCCGGGTCGGGACGCTGCTGCGCACCGGCAGCGGCACCTACGTCCAGGTGGTCGCGGTCAGGGCGTGGACGCAGCAGCAGCGGGTGCACAACCTGACCGTCGACGGACTGCACACCTACCACGTGGCGGCGGGTGCGGTCGACGTCCTGGTGCACAACTGCGGTGGCCCCGTCATCCGCAACAAGCACCTGGCCGGTGGCAAGCACCCGAAGACCGGGGTCCCGTTCGACAAGAACGGCTTCCCGGACTTCTCCCAGTGGCGCCACCCGAAGGTCCCGGACGTGCGGATCAAGCTGACCGGCAACCGGAAGGTCGACGAGCGGCTGGCCAACGAGGCGGCCGGGCTGAAGAACACCCCGTCCGACTACACCTGGCACCACCACCAGGACAGTGGTCTGATGCAGTTGATCCGCCGTGACGTCCACAACGCCACGGGTCACACGGGAGGGCACGCGTTGAAGCTGCATGAGTGAGTCGTTCTTCGAGGAGGACCCGTACTACACGGGTCCTCCTCTGACCGACGGGATGGTCCGCGCGGCGGAGGCCCACCTGGGCCTCCGGCTCCCGCGGACCTACCTCGCGTTGCTGGCGCAGCGCAACGGCGGCACCCCGCGCCGCCGTTGCCTGCGCACGCCGTTCCCGACGTCGTGGGCCCCGGACCACTTCGAGATCCGCGGCCTGCGCGGCCTTGGCGGCCCCTGGGGCATCGATTCGGAGGACCTGGGCAGCCGGTACCTGGTGGGGGAGTGGGGCTACCCGGACATCGGGGTGGTCATCTGCGACACCCCGTCGGGGGGCCATGACACCGTGATGCTCGACTACTCCGAGTGCGGCCCGACCGGTGAGCCCGCAGTGGCCTACGTCGACGAGGACCGCGTGCCTCGTCGGGTCGCCGCCACGTTCGAGCGATTCGTCGCCGCGCTCGAGGACTGCCCGGACTGACCGCGCCGGACCGGTGGGGTGCGCGGTGACCCACAGCGATGGCCTCACGCGGCACAGGTCCCACGATCGGGCGACGTCGGGGGACGGCGGCGACGGGTTCACCTAGTCTGGTTGGACGAGCTTTCCGCCACTCCGCGATCCCCGGTGTGGAGGTGATGTCGTGGGCCGCACCATGATCCGGAGCAACCTGGTGTTCGCGGCGCTGGTCGCGTCGGCCATCGCGTGCGGCGACGGCGGATCGACCGGGGGCGCCACGTCCGCGGCGACGCCCGTCCCGGCCACCCTGACCGTGCCGGGCAGGCCGTCCGACCAGGTCACGGACGTCGCCGCGGTCGGGCTGAGCAGGGAGCAGCTGGCCGAGATCGAGCGGGCGTGCGAGCAGGTCGAAGGCATTCCGGGGATCTCCGACAAGTGCATCGACAGCATCGCGGACGTGGCGGTGCTCCCCTCCCCTCCGGTCGCGGGAGCCACCACCTCGCCGTCGTCCCAGCCGCCGTGCCACCAACCGCCCTGCGTGATCATGGGTCTGGTGGCGGGCGAAAAGGAGATCGGCGTGGTCAAGATCTGGGACCCCGGTCCCGGGAGCACCATCTGCCGGCGGCGGGCGGACCTGTGCAGCGGCGCCACGGTCGCGGCGCGGTCGATAGTGGCGCCGACGTCCACGACGACGATTCCTCCGACGACCTCGACGACGACCAGGACCACCGGCCGTCCACCGACCACGGGCACCGGGACGGGCACGCCGTCGTGGCCCAGTCCGACGCCGCCGCCCCGGACGACCGGCTCGTGAGCACGGCGCCGCCGGGGGAGGAGCGCTCGTTCTGGCGCCTGTCCGTCGACCTGCTGGTGCTGCTCGGACCGGCGGGCGCCGTCGGCGCGCTGCTCTACTACTTCGGCTACGTCAGCGCCGGGACGTTCTACTCCTACTTCGGGGTGAGCCTGAGCGTCCTGGACCTCCAGCCGACGGACTACCTGATCATCAGCCCGAACCTGCTCTTCCGGTCGCTCATCACGGTGCTGCTGGTGGCCGCCGCCGTCGTGACCCTGCACCTGGCGCTGCGGGCCGTGCTGGCCCGGTGGGGCCGGTGCGCCCGCTGGGTCCTCCTGGTCCTGGTGGTGGCCGTCATCGCGCTGGCGGAGGTCGGCCTGAGCGGGCTGTTCGGGCAGCCGCGCGGGCTGGTGGCGCCGCTCTCGCTGGCCGCGGCGGGGCTGCTGGTCGACTACGGCGCGTGGCTGGCGGACCGCTACGCGGTCCTGTCGGAGGGGGCGCGGGGCGTGGTGCGGTCGGGAGTGGTGCTCCGGCGGGGTGTGCTGCTCGCGCTGGTGGTGACGGCGGTCTTCTGGGCGGTGACGAACATCGCGCAGTCGCGAGGGCTGGAGGCCGCGCGACTGCGCGAGCTGTCGTTGCCGCTCCAGGCCCAGGCGGTGGTCTACAGCCGGGACGACCTGCACCTGTCCGGGCCGGGTGTGAGCGCGACCCCGTTGACGGGGGAGGCCAGTGCCTACCGGTTCCGCTACAACGGCCTGCGACCGCTGCTGTACGCCAACAGCCGCTGGTTCCTGCTGCCGGTGGGGTGGCGTCGGGAGAAGGTGGCCACGGTCGTCGTGCTGCAAGAGGACCCGGAGCGCGTGCGGGTGGACCTGGCGCCGGGGTTCATCTCGGGGTGAGCCGGTCGCGGTGCACGGCGCTGCCCGGCGGTCAGGCTCATGCCTGCATGCAGTCGAGCCAGGACTGGGCGGTGACGACGATCTCGGTCGGGGCGGTTTCGGTCACGGTGCCGTCCGACACCCGGATCTTCGCGTCGTACACGCCCAGCGGAACCGACACCGGGCCGTCCACGAGGATCCACCCGTTGATCGTCGTCGCGCCGTCGTCCGGGTCGGGGTGGTTGGAACCCGGCGGGAGGTGGCTTTCCGTGGCGGTCCAGCCCGGGGGCAGGCCGTGCATTCCGAAGTAGAGGTTCGTGGACCAGGTCCCGGTCACCGCGAAGATGAAGTAGGACCGGTGGACCTGGTCGCCGGAACCGTGCTGGACGCACATCCGCTGCGGGTCGCCCCAGTCCTGCAGGTGCCAGGTGTGGGCTTGTGGGGTCGTCTCCGCCGACGCGGCGGCCACCGGGCCGGCCAGGGGCGGCGCCAGTGCCGCGACGAGGGTGAGCACCGGTCCGACGGCCCGGGAAGTCGATCTCACTGAATGCCTCCTGAACTGGTGCGGGAATGTCGTTGATGAATCTAGCGACCAGTTCTCAGAGTTCGCTGATCTCCGACTCGTCGGGTGGGGGCGTGCAATTCCAAGATCGCCCTGGGGCGCAGCGGCACGCCGAGCCCGGTCATCACGTCACCGCCGCGCGACGTCGTGGTACCCGTGGACGGCCCGTGCGACCCGCAGCGGCACGCCCGCCCGCACGTCGGCGAGCACCCTGGCCTCCACGTCGGCCACCCGCGTGACGGTGTCGACCACCTCCGCCACGAGGTCGGCCGGCACGACGACGACACCGCTGCCGTCGGCGGTGACGAGATCGCCGGGGCGCACGGTGATCCGGTCGCCGTCGGCGCCGATGGTCACCGGCTGCTGCGCGGCCACCATGCGCGCGCGGTTCTTGCCGGACCGCATGAACGCGCCGCGCGCCCACACCGAGTAGTCGAGCGCGCGGATGCCGTCGACGTCGCGGCAGTAGCCGTCGATCACGGTCCCGGCGACGCCCCTGGCCACCGCGACCTCGGCGAGGATGTCGCCCCACACCGTGCAGTGCGAGCCGTCGTTGGCGAGCACGACGACCGAACCCGGCGGCACGTCGTCGATGTAGTCCGCGGCGGCGGCGCGCTCGCCCTCGGCCACCGGCTCGAAGCCGACGGTGAACGCGGGGCCGACGACCACTCCGGAGCCGGATTGGCGCGTGGCGCCCCACAACGCGCCCGACACGCCCAGGAGGTCCAGCGCGTCACTGACCGCCGACGTGCCGAACGCCGCGAGCTCACGGCCACTGTCCGTCATGAGCCGCCGCCGATCACGTGCACAGCCAACTTCTGGCCTCCTTGGAAGACGTTGACCTTGGTGTTGCGGCTCGCCTTGGCCCCGAACCCGGCGACCCGGCCGCCGAACAGGTACGTGTCCAGGCTGATCGGCATGGCCTGCACCTGGTCCGAGCCGGCCCGCACGACGGGGTAGCCGGCCGGCGCCACCCGCCGCTGCACGAGATGCCCCGCGCGCAGCCCCGCGGCGACGGCGTCGCGCCACGCGTCCGGAGCGCAGTCGTGGCCGATGGTCACGCCGTCGCCCCTGATGTCGTACGGCTGCTTGAGCACGAACTCGCGCGGGTCGGCGAGCAGCCGGTCGGCCAGCGGTCCGCCGTCGTCGTCGACCGCGTCCGGGGTGAGCTTGCGCGACCACGGCAGCAACCCGTCGACCAGCGCCCGTTCCCCGGCGGTGAACAGGTCGGCGAACTCGGGCTGCTGCACGAACGCCAGCGCCAGCTTGTTCTCCGCGACGTACCGCGCGCCGAACGGGTTCACGTGCACCATCGCGGTGTCCCGCACGGCGCATGCCCACCGGTCGACGAACGCCGGGTCGGCGCAGTACGCGAGCCACGACACCGTGTTGACCTTGTTCCAGCACAGGTCGACGACCTTGCCGTCGAACCGCGCCCGGTCACCGTCGACCTCGATCCCGCGCGGGTCGGCGAGGAACGCGTCCACGCCGGCGGCGCGCAGGCTCTGCACCAGCTCGACGCTCTCCACGTTCGGGGCGCCCGCGGGTTGGAGGACCGCGATGCGCGACGGGTCGGCGCAGCGGCCCGCGTCCCGTTCGCCGGCGGCGCGGGCCGCGGCCCGCAGCGCGTCGAGGAAGCGGTGCTCGCCGGTGTACGTCATCGCGTGCGGCGAACTCGACCGGATGCGCGCGACCACGTCGTTGATCCGCGCGGTGAACAGGGTGCCCGCGGGGGAGTCGGCGTTGTTCTCCAGCACCCGCAGCCGTTCCGAACCCGCCTCCAGGTAGCCGTCGAGCCGGCACACCCACGGCGCGTCGCCCACCGCGCGATCGGCGTCGATCAAGACCTCGGCGGTCGGGCCGAGGCCGTAGAAGTCGCGCACCTCCCGCCGCGTCCGGTACAGGGCGACGACCTTGCCGAGCAGGTCGGCGTAGCGGGTCAGCAGCGGCGCGAGCCGCTCGGCCCGGTCGGCGCGGACCAGCACCGGAACCGGCGAGAGCGGGAACTCCTTGTTCCGGAAGACCGGTCCGGCGGCCACCGCCTGCTCGGTGGCCGTGCGGGTGTCCGCCGGTCGCGCCACGGCGGCGTGGGCGGCGAGCAGGGCGGCCGGCCAGTCGATCAGCCCGGTGACGGTCACGACCGCCGACCCGGCAGGCCGAGATCGACTCCGGTCGGCACGGCGGCGCCACGCACCTGCGCGAAGTACTCGTCCACCAACGCCTTCGTGACCGGACCCGACGGCCGGCCGGGCAGCGGCACGCCGGCGACCGCGTGCACCGGGCCGAACTCGATGCCCGTCCCGCACAGGAAGACCTCGTCGGCGGCGGTGAGCCGCTCCTCGGTGACCGCGTCCTCGACGGCCTCGTAGCCCAGCGCGGAGGCGGTCGCCAGGACCCACGCCCGCGTGACACCGGGCAGCACGTGGTCGGAGAGCCGTGGCGTGACGACGCGTTCGCCCTCGACGAGGAACACCGTGGCCGTCGGCGCCTCGCTGATCAACCCGTCGGCGGTGCGCAGCACGCACGAGTCGTAGCCCTCGCGCTTGGCCTGCGCGAGCGCGAGGCGCGGCCCGGCGTAAGCCGAGATGTTCTTGGCGGCACTGGGGAACACCGCGTCCGAGGGTCGCTGCCACGCGCTGATCCCCAGCCGGATGCCCACCTGGTCGGCCAACCAGCGCTTGCGGCCCGACGGCGTGATCGTGACCGTCAACGCGGTCACGGCGGCCTGGTCGATGCCCCCGCTGTTGGCCGCGCTCGCCGCGACCCGGATGTAGCCGTCCTCGTCGATCCCCTGCACGGCGACGAGCTCGTCGATGATCGCGGGCACGTCGGCCGCGCACTCGTCGTCGAGGCCCATGAGCCGGCACGAGTGGCGCAGCCGGTCGAGGTGCGGTCGCGGCAGCCACGGCGCGACGCCGCCGGAATCCTGCCGGTACAGCCGGATACCCTCGAACACCGAGATGCCGTAGCGCAACGCGATGCTGCCCACCGGCAGGGTCGCCTCGTCGCGCGGCACGAGCCGCCCCCGGTGGTGGACCAGCGGCCAGACCACGTGACCGTCGGCGGAGCCGGCCGTCATGCGGTGTAGCGGAACACCGGCTCCGCCGGGTCGTACGCCGTCCGCAGGATCATGTCGAAGTGGCGGTGCCGCAGCTCGAGCGCGTCGGCCAGCGCGGTGATCGCGCCCTGCCGCAGCTCGGGGGTGTCGCAGTAGCGGCGCAGCAGCTCGCGCGCGGCGGCGGCGTGCTCGTCCTCCAGCTCGCTGACCGCGTCGTCGCCCTCGTCGGCCGAGGCGTGGTGCACGAAGAACTCGTACCCCCGCTCCGGCAGGCCGTAGACGTCGCGCATCACCGAGAGCATGCTCTTGCCGCCCTTGTCCACGATCGGCGGCTGGCCCTCCATCAGCAGCAGCACCGACGCGACGCCCTGGGTGAAGTGGGTGTCGGTGTTGCAGACCCGGACGTTGTGCTCGACGACCGCCGCGGTCTCCGGCACGACCGGCGCGTCGGCGAGCTCCTCGGCGGTGACCCCGACGGCCTCGCCGAAGGCGGCGAACGTGTCCAGGTGGCGGCCGGAGCCCGACAGCCTGCCGGTCTCCTCCTCGTAGATGTTCTCCACGAGCAGCACGCGCAGCCGGTAGTCCTCGATCCGCGAGGCGATGCCCAGGATGTTGCGGGTCCAGAAGCTCTTGATCGGCCAGCGGTGCAGCACGAAGTCGTGCAACAACCGCCGGGTGGCCTTGCCGGCGAGGATCGTCTGGTACAGCGAGCTGGTCATCTTCTTGCGCTCGTCGATCATCCGGTCGAGTTCCGCGACGAAGTCACTCATCGGCACCTCTGCTGTCGTGGGTGGGTCCGGCCGACGGTCGCCGTTGGCCGGTCAGCGCCAGGATCGTCGCGTCGAGCCCGTCGGCCGCGACCATGTCGGCGAAGTGGGCCGCGCCGTCCAGGTTCACGTCGAGCAGCCCGCTGACCACGGTCGCCGAGCCGCCGTCGGCGATCATCCGCAACCGGGTGGGCAACGTGGTGCGGTCGGCGGCGATCGGGTCGAGCCGCAGCTCCGCGCCGTGCCGCACGATCAGGTGCGCGACGATGACCTCCAGCCGCAGGTTGCCGCCGCCCTTGCCGATGCCGGCGATCGACGCGTCCACCGCGGTCGCGCCCGCGGCCATCGCGGTCGTCGTGTTGATGAACGCCAGCCCGAGGTTGTCGTGCGCGTGGAAGCCCACCGGCACGGGGCTCGCGTCGACCGCCGCGCTCACCCGCTCGGACACCGAACGTGGATCGAGGCTGCCGTTGGAGTCGGCGAGGTAGATGATCTGCGCGCCCGCGTCCGCGCAGGCCTTGACCGCCACGGCGATCCCCTCGGGGTCGCGCTCGCTGACCCGCGTCAGGTTCATCGCCACGTCCAGGCCCGCCGCACGGGCCGCCGCCACGTACGGCTCCGCCGCCTCGACCGACCCGCCCGGGACGAGCACCCGCACCATGGCGACGCCGCGGTCGGGCAGTTCGGCGATGCGCTCGATCGGCGCTTCGGAGGGACGTGCCATCACGGCGAGCTTCGGTCGTTCGGCCACGGTCGCAAGCGCGTCGAGGTAGGCGGGCGGGCAGCTGGCCGTCGGCCGCCCCGGGTCGTGCGCGCGCCGCAGGTAGCCGATTTCCGCGTACGGAACACCGGCCGCCCCGACGGCGCGCACGATCGACGCGGCTTCGCGAGTGGTCCAGCGGTGGTCGTTGAAATAGCCGCCGTCGCGCAAGGTCACATCAAGGAGAATGGGGGTTGAATTCACGTTCACCACGCGCCGTGGCGGCGTGGCGGAACGTCATTCGCGAAGCGCAAATCAACCGCCCCTCGACTTATCGTCATGATGGCTGACTTCAGCGTATCCGGCGGTCACCTCGCGTGGCAACCTCCGGTCAGGCTGCCGTCGGGACTGATCCGATTGTCGTATCAGCCGGTACGCCGAGCCGTTGGGGCAATTCGACGATTCCGTGTTCTGTCACGACTGCGCGATGGCCGGCGGATACCGGAATTCGACCCGCGCGCAGCCGGCTCCGAATGCTTCGGTGACCAGTATTTCCCCGGTCGGGAAACGACGGTAGTGCGTGGCGGCGTGATGCGGGGCCGGATCCGGCGCGCATCCCCGCACCCGCCTGGCGGCGAGCCGAGGCCCGCGTCGTCCAGGTCGTTCCGCGCGGGCGGGATCGGCGGCACGATGCGGGGATGCGACTCACCGCCCTGCTCGTCGCCGTGTTCGCGACCCTGCCGCTCGTGCCCGTCCCGGCCTCGGCCCACCCGACCCGGTCGACCGACGCGACCTACCACAACGCCGCCGACACCCCCGGCGCCGACCCGTTCGTGCTGTTCGACCGCCCCAGCGGTCACTACTACGCCTACTCCACGGAGGGCGCCGACCCCGGCCACCACTTCGCGATCCACCGCTCGCCCGACCTCGCGACCTGGGAGCGCCTGCCCGGCGGCGCCCTGCGGGCCGGCCAGGACGGCGACTGGGCGCACGACTGGTTCTGGGCGCCCGAGGTCTACCACAACCCGCGGACCGGCCTGTACTTCCTGTTCTACGCGGCCAGGATGAACCGCGGTGTGGCCGAGCACTTCCGGTACGCCGACTTCGAGGAGCCGTGCAAGGTCGGCGTCGCGGTGTCCCGCTCACCGGCCGGGCCGTTCCGCGACATCACCGAGGCGCCGCTGGACTACCACCCGTACGACCCCGCGTACCACGACGTCAACCTGATCATGGACGCGGAGCAGAAGAAGCCGCCCGCCACCTTGGAGGAGGGCCGGACCGCCCCGCTCGGCACCTACATCCCCTACATCGACCCCAACGTGTTCTTCGACGCCGACGGCCGGATCTACCTCTACTTCTCCCGCAACGCCTACCGGAACTGGGTGTGGGACCACGAGCTCGGCAAGTACGTCGAGGAGTCCAACGTCTACGCCGTCGAGCTGACCGGCGACTGGTGGCGTGATCCCACGGGCCGCACCATGCCGACCATCGCGCCCGCGTACCGCGACGGCAACCGGTCGCCGGACGATCCGCCCGGCGTCCGCAAGGACGGCTACGTCCCCGTCCTGGACTACGGCTCCGACCCGCAGGCGTGGGAGAACGCGCACGTCCACGACCACGCGACGTCGGGCGGCGCGAAGAAGGACCGGCGGTGGGCGGAGGGTTCGACCACCATCAGGACCGTCGACGCGAGCGGGAACCCCCGCTACCACCTGACCTACTCGGCCAACAACTACGAGAACGAGTTCTACGGCGTCGGCTACGCGACGGCCACCACCCCGCTCGGCCCTTGGCGCAAGAGCACCGCGAACCCGGTGCTGGCGCAGGACCCCGCCGAGGGCCTGTACTCGACCGGGCACGGCAGCGTCATCGGCTCACCGGACGGCGCGCAGCTCTACTACGTCCACCACGGGCGTCCGTCCACCACGTCTTCCCGGGCGCTGTACACCTCGCGCCTCCACCTCGGGGACGGCCTGTCCGTCGACGCGTCCACCTCCGACGAGCCGCTGCCGTCGGGCGTCGGACCGCTCGGGATCCGGGCCGACGACCCGGTGCTGCGCCCGCGCCCGGACGGCTCCGGGACCACGACGGTCCACGTGACCAGTGCCCGCGGCGCCGAGTTCGCCCTGACGAACCCGCAGAACCGCGTCCGCGCCGTGCTGCGGCCCGCCGACGCGGGCACCGTCACCGTCCGGGGCGACCGGATCGCCGTCACCGCCCACCGCCCGGCCCTGCTCACCATCGCCTACCAGCGGCGGCGAGCCGACGGCGGCTACCGCGACGTCGCCAACACGGGACCTCGCGGCAGCGTCCCCGTCCAGCTCGTGATCCCCGTCGTCCCTCGCTGAGCACCGGGGGTGTCGTTCAGTAGGGGTTCCCGGGCACGTTGAGGTACGTCCGGTAGAGGCCGAAACTGCCGGAGACACCGGAGGTGATGTACAGCGTCCGCCCGTCCGGGCCGCCGAACGCCGCGTTGGTGCTGTTGCGCCCGGCGGAGATGGTGCCGAGCCGTCCGCCCGACGGGGAGAACACGTGGACGAGGCCCTCGTCGTAGGAGGCCCAGTACAGGTTGCCCGCGCAGTCGACGGTCGCGCCGTCCGGCGTCCGGATGCTCGCGAACGTCGTGCGGCTGCCGGTGCTGCCGTCGGGGAGGACGGTGTACTTCACGATCGTGTTGCTTGCGGTGGCCCCGACGTAGAGCGTCTTGCCGTCGGGCGACAGGACGATGCCGTTGGGCTGCCGCAGCGTGTCGTCGACGAGGCTGACCACGCCGTCGCGGACGCGGAAGACACCGGTGCGCCCGCCCTGTTCGTCGGTGCGGCTGCCGCGCTGGTAGTTCGGGTCGGTGAAGTAGGTGGTGCCGTCCGCGCCGGTGGTCAGGTCGTTGGGGGAGTTGAAGGCGCGGCCGAGGTGGTTGGCCGCGACGGTCGTGCGGCTGCGGTCGGTCAGGCTGTAGGCGGAGACGGTGCGGTTGTCGTGGGTGGCGGCGAGCAACCGCGTGCCGTCGGGCGTGATCGCGAGGCCGTTGCTGCCCGAGTCGGCGACGAACGTCTCGAAGGTGGCCGGTGGCGTGTGCCGGAGCACCGCCGACGGTTGCACGCCCTGTGGACCGGTGGGGCGCTGCATGTGCGACAGCAGCAAGGTGCCGGTGCGCTGGTCCCACGTCGGGCCTTCGAGGAAGTTGAACCCGCCCCGGACGAGCTGGGCCGTCACCGCGCGGGTCGGCAGCGGTGGGCCGTAGCTCGCGCCCGGGGTGCACGGTGAGGTCGGTGCGGCGTCGGCGAGACCGGCGGGGGTCACGGCACCGGCGACGACGATCGCGACCGCCGTGAGCGTCCGCTTGCGACGGTGGCGCGGTGCACTGCGGTGAGTCATGGTGTCTCCTCGTCGTGGCGGACAAGGCAATCGGTTTGTTATCGCTAACATGCCGAGACGGAACAGATCGTCGCCAGGTGCCGGCCAGCGCGTTTGGGAGCGCTCCCAAACGCACCGTAGCGCAACCGGATCGTGGTCGACAAGGGTCGGCGGTGAGGGTTAGCGCTAACAACAACCGTGGCTGGACGACCCGGTCGGCTCGTGTGACGGGCGTCACTTCCCTTGTCGGTGAACCGAAGGCGGGCCGGCGACGAACGCCTGTCGGGACCAGTCGACCGGAAGGACGCGATGGCAGGGCGTGAGCGCGAGCTCCAAGCGGTGGTGGGCGTCGACGACGCCGGTGACGCCTCGGCCGAGGAGTTGCTGTGCCTGGTGGCGCGCGGCGACGACCAGGCGTTCGAGCGGTTGTACGACCTGCTGGCGGGCAAGGTGCTGAGCCTGGTCCGGCGGATCCTGCGGGACCACGCGCAATCGGAGGAGGTCACGCAGGAGGTGCTGGTGGAGGTGTGGCGCACCGCCGCCCGCTACGACCCGGAGCGGGGCAGCGCGTCGGCGTGGGTGATGACGATGGCGCACCGCCGCGCGGTGGACCGGGTCCGCTCCGCGCAGGCCGCGACCCGGCGGGAGGACGTCGCCGCCCGTCGCGACGTCGAGACGCCGTTCGACGCGGTCAGCGAGCAGGTCGCCGCGCGCATCGAGCAGCGGCAGGTGCGGAGGTGCTTGTCGGCGTTGACCGACTTGCAGCGGGAGTCCATCCTGCTCGGCTACTTCCAGGGCTACACCTACCCGGAGACGGCCTCCGTGCTCGGCATCCCGCTGGGCACGGTCAAGACGAGGATGCGTGACGGCTTGATCAGACTGCGCGACTGCCTGGGGGTGAACCGGTGACCGACCACGCCACGCGCGCCGAAGTCCACACGCTGATCGGGGCCTACGCGCTCGACGCCGTCTCCGACACCGAGCGCAGCGCCTTCGAGGACCACGTCGGGCACTGCTCGGCCTGCGCGCGGGAGACGGCCGAACTGCTCGAAACCACCGCGCTGCTGGCCGGTGCGGCCACCGTCGAACCTCCCTCGCACCTGCGCGACCGGGTGTTGACCGCCATCGCCGACACCCGGCAGCTCCCACCGGAGGACGACCAGGCGAAGGCCGCCGCCACCGGACCGGAGCCGTCCCGCCCGACCGGGACCTCGGGTGTGTGGTTGCGCCGGACCGCGGCGCTCGCCGCCGCGGCGGGCATCGCGGTCGCCGTCACGCTGGGTATCCAGGGCGTGGACACCAACCGCCGGCTGGAACGGGAGTTGCAAGCGCTGGAACAGGTCAACGGCCACCACAGCCGGATGGCCGACCTGCTGGCCGCACCGGACGCCAAGCTCGTCCGCGGCGAGGTGACGGGCGGCGGCACGGGCACCGCGGTGGCGTCCACCGCCGTGGGCGAAGTCCTCTTCCTCGCCCACGGCTTGCCGCGACTGCCCGAGGACCGCACCTACCAGCTGTGGTTGATCGGCGCCGACGGGCCGCGACCGGCCGGGTTGCTCACCTCGTCCGACGGGCCGGCCGAACCCCTGCTGGCGAGCGGCTTCACCGGCAGGGAGGCCGTGGGGCTGACCGTGGAGCCGCGGGGCGGATCGGCCCGTCCCACGACACCGACCGTGGTGGTCCTTCCGCTCGTCTGAGGAACACGCGAAGGGCGATCCGCGACGAACACCTGGTGTGGACGAAGGGGCACGCAGCTGTGCCCGGCGGGTCCGCCCGCGCCGGAGGGGTGACGGAGCGTAAGGTTCCCGCATGGCCGTCGGTGGCAGCAGGAGGGTACGTGCCGCGCGCAAGCGGAAGCGCCGGATGGAGCGCGTCGAGCACGACCTCTCCGCGGTGCAGTGGACGGCGCTCAAGGAGGCCTGGGGTGGTTGCGCCTACTGCGGGTCCGCCGGGGTGCCCCTCCAGAAGGACTGCGTGCAGGCGCTATCGCGCGGCGGGCGGTACACGCTCGACAACATCGTGCCCGCGTGCGGGTCGTGCAACGCGAGCAAGTGCAACGACGAGGTCACCGGCTGGCTGAGGCGCAAGCGGCTGGACGAGCGGGCGTTCCTGCTCCGCCACGTGGAGGTCAACGCCGAGCTGGCGTCGCGGTTCGCGAGCCCGGTCGTCGGGGAGAGCGGTGCGCACGACGAGGCGCTCGGTTAGCGGAGGGGGGGGGGGGGGGGCGCCCCCCCCCCCCCCCCCCCCCCCACGCCCCCCCCCCCCCGCGCCCGCGGGG
>NZ_JAJHUO010000003.1:74201-88851 GCF_020859565.1 Saccharothrix luteola
CGCGCGCCGGGCCGGCGGGGCGAGCGGTGCGCACGACGAGGCGCTCGGTTAGCGGAGGGCGCTCGCGTTCGCCGCGAGCGCCCGTCCCGTCAGAACGAGTTGCCGAACGCGCTGGACAGGTGCTCCTTCGCGTCGCGCAGCGCCTCGTCGATGATCCGGGCCGCTTCCCGGGCCTGCTCCGGCTCGTGCGCGGCCTGCACCTGCAACCGGAAGCGCGAGGCGCCGGTCGGCGTCACCGGGAACTCGACCATGAACGCGAGCACCCCGCGGTCGAACAGCAGGCGGTTGACCGTCCGGGCGAGCTTCTCGTTCCCGATCAGGACCGGCACGATCGGGCTCGGCGAGCCCATGCAGGTCAACCCGCGCGCCGTCAGCTCGTCGCGCAGGGCGTGGATCGCCGAGAACAGCCGCCCGCGCAGGGCCTCCCCCTCGTCGGTGCGGATGATCTGGGCCGCCTTGAGCACCACCGCGGTCTGCATGGGGGACAGGGCGTTGGAGAAGAAGTGGGACCCGGCGAACATCTTGATGTACTGCTTCACCGCGGGCGACCCGGCCGCGACGAAGCCGCCGTTGGAGGCGAAGGTCTTGGAGAACGCGCCCATGACCAGGTCCACCTTGCCCAGCATGTCCTGCATGCCCAGGACGCCGGTGCCGCCGGGGCCCATCGAGCCGAGGTCGTGGGCGACGTCGACCAGCAGGGTCGCGTCGTAGGCGTGGCAGATCTCCTGCAAGGCGACGACGTCCGGCCAGTCGGCGTCCACCGAGAACAGGCCGTCGGTGATGACCATGATGCCGTTGTGGGTGTCGGTGGCGCGGATGCGGGCCAGGTGGCCGCGCACCGCCTCGACGTCGAGGTGGGTGTAGCGGGTGATGTTCTTCGTCGCCGCGCGCGCCCCCGTCTGCAGGCACGAGTGCGCGAGGCGGTCGATGAGGATGTGGTCCTCCTGGCGGACCAGGCCGGTGACGGTGCCGAACCCCGCCGACCACCCGTTCGAGAACAGCGTCACGTGCTCCAGGCCGACCAGCTCGCCGAGGGCGACCTCCAGCTCGTCGGAGATGCGGGTGTTGCCCAGCACCATCGGCGACCCGGCGCTGTGCGGGCCGAAGTCGCGCATCGCCCGGACCGCCGCCTCGCGGATCTCCGGGTGGGCGTTGAACGACAGGTAGTCCTGGGAGTTGAAGTTGATGCCCCTGGCCGGTTTGCTCAGGTCGTTGGTGATGGTCGCGACCCCGCCGGGCGCGGCCTCCAGGACGCGGGAGTACTGCCAGGTCTCGGTGCGCCTGCGCGCCTCCACCCAGCCGTGGAACTCCTCGGTCCGGCCGAGCAGGTTGGCCCCGACCGGCCGGAAGAAGTCGTAGGCGTTCTTGTCGAGCGCGTAGTCCTCGTCCGGGTCGATCGCGGGCGCGGCGGCCGTCGCCGGTTCCCACATCGGTTCCAGGTCGGCGCGGACAGCCGGGTAGTCCTCGCCGAAGAAGCGGGCCACCTCGTCCGCCGGGAGGGTGTCCAGCTCCTCCAGGTCCTCCCACGGGATGTGGGTCGCCCAGTTCCGCATCATGTCCGACACCTCGCGGGCGGCCTCGGCCACCGACTTGGCTGCGGTGAGCGGGTCGACGTCGGCCGCGTCGGCGGCGGCGATGAGCGCGGCGACGACCTCGCCGTCCTCGCGCTCGTGCGGCAGGGTGCCGGTCATCGGGTCGCCTCCGCTTCCACCCGCAGGAACGGGTTCTGCTGGTACGCGCGGTAGGTCGCCTCGAAGTCGGCGAACGCGACGTGGTCGCGCGAGGACTCCTTGGCCGTGTCGTTGAGCAGGAACACGTTGGACGGGTCGAAGAACTCCGAGACCGGCGCGACGTCGACGTGGGTGGCGATGAAGCGGTCGGTCTCCGCCTGGTTGCCGCGCAGGATCGCGAACAGCTGCAGCTCGTCGTGCCGCAGCGGCTTCATCTCCGCGAGCGTGCACACGTAGTCGTAGTAGGCCGCGGCGGTCTGGCTGCGCCGCTTGGCGGCGTACCCGGCCATGGCGGTGTCCCGGTCGGTCTCGCCGCCGAGCCACCGGCCGACCGCGTCGGCGGCGAGCTCCGCGTCACGCAGGGCGTGGGTGATCCCGAGCGCCGTGCACTGGTCCTTGAACGACTCGGCGTCGCCCACCAGCACCCAGCCGGGTCCGTGCAGCTGCCTCAGGTAGGCGGCCTGGTCGAGCGTCCCGTAGAAGCGCTCCTCCCGACGCGCCCGCGCCACGGTGTCCGCCGCCTCTTCGCTGATCAGCCCGAGCGCGCGGTGGAAGTTGCCCTCGACGTCGGCCCGGAACTCCGCGGCCCACTCGCTGGGCCCCCACGTCAGCACCATGGTCTGCCCGTGGTTGGTCGAGGCCATCGCCATCCCGAGCCTGCCCCGCCGGTGGATCTGCGCGTCGGCGTCGGGGATGCCGCTGAAGTAGCTCCAGTAGGCGAAGGTGCACCTCGGCCGTTCGTCGAACTTCTCGATCCCGAGGGCCCGCGCGACGAAGGAGTTGCGCCCGTCCGCCCCGATCACCACCTGCGCGTGCTCGACCGTGCCGTCGCGCCCCTTGATGCCGATGACGGTCCCGTCCTCGTCCCTTAAGAGCTCCTTGACGGTGTAGCCCTCGCGGAACTCGACACCGGCCCGGACCGCGTTGTCGACCAGGATCTTGTCCAGCACGTGCCGGCGGACGGAGAAGTACTCAGTGGTGATACCGGTGTCGTCGTCGTGCAGCAACCGGAACTGGTTGCGCAGCAGCTCCTCGGGCACGCTGCCGCGCAAGGAGATCCCATTGTTGACCACCGTGACCTCGGTGTGGGCGGGCGTCACGGCCCGGACCTGGTCCAACACCCCCAGGCGGTTCAGGTAGGACGCTCCGTGCGGCCAGACGAAATGCGTGGACAGGACATCACTGGGAAATCGCGACCGGTCCACCACCAAAACCCGGAGCCCCCGTCGGGCCAGGTGCGCGCCGACCGCCGCCCCGGCACACCGACCACCTATCACAATGGCGTTGTACATGTCGATCATCCCAACAGGACACCCATACCCTGTACAGGGCCGAACGGCCGAGCGATCTCCGGCTTTCGCGAGATCGGTCATCCACGGCCGCAATCGCCGGAATCAGGTTTCCGGATCTGTCGGTGTCCGGCCCGGATTCGCTTTGTGAAGTGACGATTCCTTGCTTTTTCGCGGTTTTCGCACTTGATCGGCTGGGGGTGCGTCGAGGACGCCGGCAGCGACGCGGTGGGCGAGGTGCGCAGGGGTGGACCACCTCACCGGGTGAACATGCCGCGTGGTATGCCCGATCGGCGCGCGACCGTCGGGCGCGGCCGGACGTGGCCGCGCAGAATCGGTCCATGGCCGAGGAGAAGTTGCACAAGGGTGACCAGGTCACGTGGTCGAGCCACGGGCAGGCGGTGCACGGCGAGGTGGTCGAGGAGATCACCGAGGACACCGAGGCCGCGGGCAGGCGGGTGCGCGCGTCGGAGGAGGAACCGCAGTACCGCGTGCGCAGCGACAAGAGCGGCAAGGACGCGGTTCACAAGCCGTCCGCGTTGGAAGACGACTCGTGAGAGACGAGTTCGAGGACGCCGTGAACATGACGGCGGCGGAGTTGAGGCGGTGGTTGGACACCGACGAGTCGCGGTCCGTCGGCCAGTCCGACGGCGGCGAATCGGTCGGGCACGAGTCCGGCAGGCGGATCGTGGAACTGCTGCGGACGAAGAAGGGCGACTTGACCGAGGCCGACCACGCGCACATGCGCAAGGTCGTCGGGTACGTCCACCGGCACCTCGCGCAGCGGCCTGATGGGGACGTCACGCACACGAGGTGGCGCTACTCGCTGATGAACTGGGGGCACGATCCCCTCAAGGACTGACGCCGTGCCGAGCGAACCCGTTCCTCACCGTCCCCGAAGCCGTTCGGCGGCCAGCCTGCCGGAGATGAGCACCGGCGGGATGCCGACGCCGGGTGTGGTGCCACCGCCCGCGAGCACGACGTTGCCGTCGCGGAACGGCAGGTTGCGCGGGCGGAACGGGCCGGTCTGGGTGAAGGTGTGCGCCGCCGAGAACGGGGTTCCGGCGGCCTGGCCCGCCCGTGCCCAGTCGTCGGGCGTCGTCACGGACAGGATCTCGACGTCGGAGTCCAGCAGCTCGCGGGCGACGAGTTCGTCGACGACCTCCGCGGCGTAGCGGCGGCCGACGGCGTCCCACCGGATCGCCGCGGCGTCCAGGTTCGGGCACGGGGCGAGCACGTACTGCACGTGCCGTCCCGCCGGGGCAAGCCCGGGGTCGGTGAGGGTAGGGGTGGTTAGCAGCAGGGACGGGTCGCTCATGAAGCGGCCCTCGCGGATGATCTCGTCGAACGTGGCCTCCCACGCGGCGCCGAACGAGATGGTGTGGTGGGCCCTCCCCCCGACCAGGCGCCGGGCGGTGAGGTGCACCACCATCGCGGACGGTGACCACCGCAGCGCGCGCGGGCGGCGTGGTTCGCCGCGCAGCAGCCGCGTGCTCTGGGCGGAGCCGGTGGCGAGCACGACGGCGTCGCAGGGGAAACGGGCGGTCGTCGTGCGGACCGCGGTCACCCTCGGGCCGGTGCGTTCGAGCGAGGCCACTTCGGTGTCGTAGTGGAACCGGACCCCCGCCGCGGCCGCGGCGTCGGCAAGGGCCTGCGGGACCGCACGCATGCCGCCGCGCGGGAACCAGACGCCGGCGATCGTGTCCATGTAGGCGATCACGGCGTACGCGGCGAGCGCGTCGGTGGGGGACACGCCGGCGTACAGGGCCTGGAACGTGAAGACCCGACGGAGCCGGTCGTCGTGGAGGAACCGACCCACCGCCCGTGACAGGGAGCCGAAGCCGCCGAGCCGCGCGAGGGCGACGAGGTCGCGGCCGAGGAGGTCGAGCGGCGAGTCGAAGCTCGCGCCGATGAACCGGTCGCGCTCGACCCGGTACAACCGGGTCAGCCAGGCGCGGAGCTCGCGGTAGCCCTCGGCTTCGCGGGAGCCCGCGAACTCGGCGATCGCGTGGCTCATCGCGTCGGCGTCGGTGTGCACGTCGAGCGCGCTGCCGTCGGCGAACTCGGCCCGGTAGGCCGGGTGCAGCGGCACCAGGTCGAGGTGGTCGGCGAGCCGTCCCCCCACCGCCGCGAACGCGTCGTCGAGCAGCTCCGGCATGGTCAGCACGGTCGGTCCCGTGTCGAGGGAATGCCCGGCCACGTCCAGCCTGCCCGCCAGGCCGCCGGGGTGGCTGTGCTGCTCCAGCACCGTGACCTCGTGCCCGGCCCCGCGCAGGTGCAGCGCGGCGGACAGGCCGGACAGGCCCGCGCCGATCACGACGACCGAGTCGGTGCGGCCCCTCACCACGTGCGCCACGGAGTCCGCCCGTCAATCCCGGCGGCGGACGGCCTTGGCCGCCAGCTGCCTCAAGTGCGCGCGGGCGACGTCGTCGACGGCCGCCCGGTCGAGCGCGGCGAGGCCGCGGGCGGTGAGCGCTTCGATGTGCTCCTCGACGGCCTCCACGGCGCCGTGGTCGATCAGCAGCGCCCGCGCGGCGGTCACGGCCCTGTCCGTCACAGGCCTGCCGCTGAGGCAGCGGAGCAGCGTCCGCGCGCCCGCGTGGTCACCCGCCGCGGTGGCCCTCGCGATGGCGATCGCCATCAACGGGGTGCGCTTGCCCTCGCGCAGGTCCTCCCCGATGGGTTTGCCGGTCACCGCGGGGTCGCCGAACATGCCGATCAGGTCGTCGCGCAGCTGGAACGCCACGCCGATGTCGCGGCCGAACACGCGCAGGCACTCGATCAGGTCGGCCGGCGCCCCGGCGAGCGCGGCGCCGAGGTGGAGCGGGCGTTCGACGGTGTAGGCGGCGGTCTTCAGCGCCGCGACCCGCAACGCGGCCTCCAACGACAGGTCCCGGCCCGCGGCGGCGCGCAGGTCGAGGTACTGACCGGCCATCATCTCCGTCCGCATCCGCTGCCACGGCCCCCACGCGCGTTGCAACGCGTCGGCGGGGAGCCCGGCCGTGACGAGCGCGTCGTCCGCCCAGGCCAACGCGAGGTCGCCGGCCAGGATCGCGGTGGAGTCGCCGTAGCGGCGGGCGCTGCCGGTCCACCGCGACCGCCGGTGCCGCGCGGCGAACGCCTCGTGCACGGCGGGTCTGCCGCGCCGGGTCGCCGAACGGTCCATCACGTCGTCGTGCACCAGCGCGCAGCACTGCAACAGCTCCAACGCCACGAGCGCGCGCACGACGGCCTCGGCCCTGTCGCCGCGCACCTCGCCGCCCGCCGCCCGCCAGCCCCACCAGGCGAACGCGGGCCTGATCCGCTTGCCGCCGGCCAAGGCCAGCGCCCGCACCTCCTCGACCAGTTCCCGTGCGGCGTCGACCTGCGGACGCGTGCGGAAGAAGTCGTCCAGCTCCCCCGCGAACCGCGCCGCGAACGAGTCGGGCGCCGGGGGCGTGGGGGTGTGGGTGTCGACGTCGGCCAGCAGCGACATCGTCGCTCCCTCGCGTGGTGTGGGTGACGGGGACTCGGTGGATCGAGCTAAGCAGCGCCACGCGCGCCCTGCACAACGAGCGGCGTTTGGTCATGCGGTGCGTCGCGGGCCGACTTAGCGTGAGGAGGTGCCATCGCGGGAAGGACGCCGACGCATGTCCGCAGACCGGGAACTGGATGCCGCGGGCATCGCCGAACCACAGCTGCGCGACGCCTATCGACGGTGCCGCGCGCTCAACGCCGAGCACGGCCGCACGTACTACCTGGCCACGAGGATGCTCGGCCCGGAGCAGCGGCCCGCCGTCCACGCGCTGTACGGGTTCGCCCGGTGGGTCGACGACATCGTCGACGAAGTCCACAGCGGACCGGAGCGCAAGGCCGAGGGCCTCGCGGCGGTCGAGGCGGACCTCGCCTCCGCGCTGGACCGCGGCACGAGTTCCGATCCCGTCGTCGCGGCGCTGCTGGACACCGTGCGCCGGTACGACATCCCCACCGCGCACCTCCGCGACTTCATGGCGTCCATGCGGATGGACCTGACCGTCACCGATTACGCGACCCGCGCCGAGCTCATGCGGTACGTCCACGGTTCGGCGGCGGTCATCGGCCTGCAAGTGCTGCCGGTGCTCGGGACGGTCGTGCCGCGTGAGGAGGCGGAGCCCGCCGCCGCCGCGCTCGGCATCGCCTTCCAGCTCACGAACTTCATCCGCGACGTCGGGGAGGACCTCGACCGCGGCCGGGTGTACCTGCCCGCCGACGAGCTGGCGGCCTTCGACGTCGACCGGGACCGGCTGGCGTGGGCCCGTGCGGCCGGCCGGGTCGACGACCGGATCCGGGCCGCGCTGCGCGACCAGGTCCACCGCACGCGCGAGGTCTACGGCCGGGCGCTGCCGGGCATCGCGATGCTCGCCCCGCGGTCGCGGCCGTGCGTGAGCACCGCGTACCGGCTCTACGGGCGGATCCTCGACCTGGTCGAGGAAGCGGATCACGACGTGCTGTCCCGGCGCGTCGCGGTGTCGAACGGCAGACGGCTCGCGGTCGCGTTGCCCGCGTTCGCCAGGGCCGTGCTGGCCCGCACGGCCTGACCACTCGCCCGCACGGCCTGACCACCGGAGGAGAGCCATGCCCGACCGCCTGCCGCTGCGCGCGTTCACCAGTCCGCCCTGGGCGCGGCAGGAACCGACCTGGCGGGACGCGAAACCCGCGCTCATCGAGGCGGCGCTGAAACGCGCCACCGCCCGGCCCTCCGGCAACTGGTTCGTCGTCGCCGCGAGCCGCGAGGTGGTGGGGGACCGGCCGGTCGGCCGGACCGTCGCCGGACGCGAGGTGGTGCTGTGGCGCGGGCCGGGTGGCGTGCCGGTGGCCGGTCCCGGCTCGTGCCCGCACCTGGGCGCGCCGCTGTGCCACGGGGCGGTCGCCGGCGGCAGGCTGGTCTGCCGGTGGCACGGGCTCGCGCTGGGGGGTGAGCGGTTCGGCGGGTGGAGCCCGTTCCCCGCGCACGACGACGGCGTGCTCGTCTGGGTGCGCTTGGACGACGTGGGCGGCGAGGAACCGCTGCCCGAACCGGTGCTGCCCGCACGCCCGGTGGGGCGAGCGCTCGACGCGGTCACGACGCTGGTCGGCCGCTGCGAGCCCGAGGACGTGATCGCGAACCGGCTCGACCCGTGGCACGGGGCGTGGTTCCACCCCTACTCGTTCGCGAACCTCCGGGTGCTGGAGACCCCGACCGAGGAGCGGGACCGGTTCCTGGTCGAGGTGGTGTTCCGGGTGGTCGGCAGGCTCGGCGTGCCGGTGACCGCCGAGTTCACCTGCCCCGATCCGCGCACGGTGGTGATGCGCATCGTCGCGGGCGAGGGGGAGGGCAGCGTGGTCGAAACCCACGCCACCCCGCTGGGCGACGGGCGGACGGCCGTGGTCGAGGCCACCGTCGCGCACTCGGACCGACGCGGGTTCACGCTGGTCAGGAGGGCTGCGCCGGTGATCCGGCCGGCGATGCGGTGGGCCGCCGCACGGCTGTGGCGAGACGACCTCGCCTACGCCGAGCGCCGGTACGCCCTCCGGTCGAGGGGCGCGCTGCCCGGCTGAGACGCCCTCAAGTTGAAACGGTTCTGAGTCGAATTTACGATGGGCTCGTCATCGTCGTCGACTCGCGAAGGACGCGTGCCATGCCCGAGCTCTCCCGCCTGCCCCGCCCCGTCGCCGAGTCCTGGGAGTGGCAGCTCTCCGGTCTGTGCCGAGGCATGGACAGCACCTCTTTCTTCCACCCGCCCAACGAGCGCGGCCCCGCCCGTGAGCAGCGCGAAGCCAGGGCGAAGGCCATCTGCGGCCGGTGCCCGGTGATGCGGAAGTGCCGCGAGCACGCCCTGGAGGTGCACGAGACGTTCGGCGTCTGGGGCGGCCTCGGCGAGAGTGAACTGCGGGCTATGCTTTCCGAACGCGCCAGGGGGTGAGTTCGCAGCCGATGAGTTGGACACCCCGTGCGGTCGCGGCGATGCTCGGGATCTCGCCGACCACGCTGCGCACGTGGGACCAGCGCTACGGGCTCGGACCGTCCGACCGCACGGCGGGCGGTCACCGCCGCTACCGCGACGACGAGGTCGACCGGCTGCGGCGCATGATCGCGTTGACCGCGCAAGGCGTCGCGCCCGCCGCCGCGGCTCTGCAGTCGCGGCAGCACACCCCGACCCCACCGCGGCCGGCCAGGCCTGAACTCACCGCCGCCGCGGCCCGCTCCGCCCGGCGAGGGTTCCTGACCGCCGCCGACCGGCTCGACGAGCCGCGCGTGCGGCGGCTGGCGGCCGAGCTGATCGCCGGGCACGGCGTGGTGGCCGCCTGGCAGGAGGTGCTCGCGCCGTTCCTCATCGAGCTGGGCGACCGCGTGCGCAAGCGTGGCGCCGGGATCGAAGTGGAGCACCTGGCCAGCGCCGGCCTGCTGCACGCGTTGCGCGGGGTGCCCTACCCGGACCGCGACGGCGTGCTGACCGCGTTGCTGTCGTGCGCGCCGGACGAGCAGCACACGGTGGCGCTGGAAGCACTCGGCGCCGCACTGTCCGAGGTGGACTGCCGGTGGCGCAGCCTCGGCGCCAGGGTGCCGTCGACGGCGTTGCGCGACGCACTGGAACGCCTGCGGCCGGCCGTGGTCGTGATCTGGGCCCACCACGTCGACCTCGCCGCCGCCGTGCCGATCGCGGAACTGAGCCGGGGTGCCGACGCGGTGTTCCTGGCCGCGGGCCCCGGCTGGGACGGGCTGCCGCTGCCCGCGTCCGTGCGTCGGCCGACCACGCTGGCCGACGCCGTGCGGATGGTCGTGGACCCGCTCGACTAGTGCCGTGGCCGGCAACGGCAGTGGAACCGATCCGTGAACGACGTCGCGTCACACCGCCCCGGCCGCCGATGTCGAACTCGTCGGTGCCGCCGCGCGTTCCCCATGTGACCGGTCGAAGATCGCCAGGAGGGCGAACCAGACCAGGATCAGGATGCCGGCCGGGCGCAGGAACGATTCCGGGAGCACGTTTCCCACGAAGGAGTACCCGGCGAGCCAGAGGCCCGTGACCACGCCGACCGCGCGAACCGGCCACGTCTTGCCGACCAGCGAACTCGACACGATCCAGACGCCGGCGAGGACGTGCCCGCCGAGCCGGACCGCCCAGGCGGTGTCGTGCGCGACCTCGTTGATCATCAGGATGCCGGCGAGCACGTCCAGTGCCACCCACCCGTAGCCGGCGGCCTTGGCCCACGGCGCCGCGTCCAGGCGCGAGACCAGGAAGAGGATGGAGAGGTGGAAGAAGACGCCCAGGTATTCCCCCCACGCCACGCTCGGGTTCACGAAGAAGGCGACAACGGCGGGGAGGAAGAGCACGAGCGGGAGAAGTGCCACGAAGCGCAGGTCGGTGTGGTGCCATCGGCTGGCGAGCATCGAAGAAGTCCTTGAGTCCGGGCCGGCTTGTAGGGTCGAACCGTAGAAGGGTGGTGTTGAATCGGGCGGTGCACTGCGGCAGAACGCCATCGCCGCGGCCCTGGGCTGGGACCGGACCCGGCTCTCGCACCTGCTGACCAGGATGGAGAAGCGCGACTACATCGTGCGCGGCAAGGTCGCGAACAGGGTCGAAGTCGCCCTGCGGCCGGAGGGACGGCGCACGGTGGACGCGTCGGTGCCGACTTTGGACGCCTCGACTCGGCGTCACCTGCTGGACCGCCTGGGCCCCGACGACGCGAAGGCGCTCAAGGACATCGTCGAGCGATTGCTGTCCGGCGAGAACAGCCGTTGACGCCGCACCAAGTCCGCCTACGACGAACGGCGCGGCCACCCACCCGCACCAGTGCCGTCACGGGACTCAGGACGGGTCGTCGAGCCGGCCCCAACGGCGGGCGACGGCGCGCAGCAGAGGACCCCGACCCGCGGTGGGCACGCTCCACAGCTCCGTCCCGGCCACGCCCCAACGGCTCAGCAGCCGGTTGGCCGCGGCGAACCCCGTGGTCGCCGCGCGTTCCATCAGCGCGACGGGCAGGTCGATCCGCACCAGGTCGCCCGCCAGCACGAGGAACTCGTCCGGGGTGCCCACCGCAGGTCGCCGGGCGAACCCTCCCGCGGGGAACAGCGGGCAGTCGGCCCGCAGTTCGTGGCGTTCGTCCACCACACCCGCCCGCTTGGTCTCCGGGTAGACCTCGGTGAGCTGCTCCCACAGCCGCGCCCGGGGATCGGGCTCGTCGGCCGGCAGGGCGTACCCGTGCAGCTCCACCACCGAACCGCCGGTGCGCGCGGCCCACGACCGCGCCTCGTGCTCGTAGTGGTCGAGCACGCTCACGTTGTCCAGCAGGCCGTACCCGCTGGTGCCGAGGAAACCCGGGCGGTCCGGGTCCACCGGCCGGTCGAGCCAGTACCGCGACACCAGGAACGGCGGCGCCGTCCGCAGCTCCGCGACCCGCTCGCGCCACCCGGCGTCACCCAGCCGCGGTGACGCGGCCACGACCCGGCGCAGCCCCGGCACGTCGGCGGCCAGCACGACCGCGTCCGCGTCGAGCGCGCCACCGGCCACGTCCACCGCGAACCGCCTGGTCCCGCCGGGTCGCACCGACCGCACCTCGACACCCCGCCGCACGGTGGCGCCCAGCTCGGCGAGGTGGCGACCGAGCGGTTCCCACAGGCCGTGCGGGAACGGGTCGGCCGCCACGTCGAACAGCAGGCCCTCCGACGAGCCGAGGAAGTAGATGTGGAACATCACCGCCAGCTCGGCCGCCGACATCCGGCTCGGGTGGGCGAAGAAGCTGCGCGAGAACACCTCGAACGCCAGCGCGTGCGCGGGCCGGGGGAAGCGGATCCGCTCCAGGTAGGTCGCCGCGTCCAGCCCGTCGAGCTCCCGGTAGACCTGCGGCACCGACACGTCCAGCAGCGGCAACGCCGCGCGCGCGTCGACCGACGGCAGGTCCGACCACCGGAACGTCGGGCTGCGGCGCAGGAACGCCAGCGCGTTCCACGGCAGGGTCGTGGGCAGCCCGGCGAACCCGTCGCGGTGCCCGCCGGTGTGCCACAGCGGGTAGTCGGGCAGGCCCACCAGCGCCCGACCGCCGGGATCGACCCGGCGCAGCAACGAGCGCAGGTTGTAGTACTGCCGGAAGAACGCGTGGAAGCCGCGCGTCATCGTGACCTCGCTGCCGTCGGCGAGCCGGGTCGGCCACCCGCCCACCCGGCCGCCGAGGTGGTGCTCGCGCTCGCACACCACGACCCGGGCGCCGCGCTCGGCCAGGATCGTCGCGGCGGCCAGCCCCGCGATACCCGCGCCGACCACGACTACCGTCGGCGCGTCCCCGTCGAACCGCGCACGACCCGCCGGCGCGGCGACGCGAACAGCCTTGCGGTCACGAGGCCTCACGGGCGCTCCCGGTCCGGCGCGAGCCCCGCGAAGGTGTGCACGACACCGAGCTGCCACCCGCGCACCGGCCGGCTGCGCACGCCGACGAACCCGTTGCGCCGGAGTCGGTCGCGCAGCGCGCCCGCGCCGTCGAACCGCAGCACGCTGCGCCACAGGTAGGTGTAGAGCGAGCGGTCACCGGTGAGCAACCACCCCGCCGGCACGACGACGAGTCCGCACATCGCGGTCCAGATCACCGTGTGCAGCAGGGAGTCGCGCACGGAGTACTCGTGCAGCACGAGGGGCGCTCCCGGTTTCAACAGCCCGCGCACGACGTGGAGGGTGGCGTCGGGATCGGGCAGGTTGCGCACGAGGTAGGCGGCGAACACCGCGTCGAACGGCCCGTGCACGTCCAGGTCCTCGACGCGGCTGTGCACGAACGTGACGGTGCCGGGCCACCGCTTGGCCCGTGCCCGCGCGAGCATCCCGGCGGACGCGTCCACCGCGACGATCTCCGCGTCCGGCGCCACGTCCAGCAACGCCGCCGTCGACGCGCCCGTGCCGCAGCCCAGGTCCAGCACGCGCAACCCGGCGCCACGCCCACGCAGGCCGAGCGCCCGCGCCGAGGTCCGCAACGCCCGGTGGTAACCGGGGTTCAGGCCGACCAGCAGGTCGTAGCCCTTCGCCGCGCCGTCGAACGACCCCGGCACGTCAGCGGCGGTCAGCCTGGTCACGCGCACTCCTCCTCCGCTCCCACAGCAACAACACGGCGGTCACCATCGCGAATCCGTACAAGAAGTCCTCGACCGGGATGTCCCACGGCGCCCGCACACCGCTGATCGCCCAGTCCGCGTACAGCACGATGGGCGCGTCGAGCCTGGTCAGCCACCCGTCCACCGGGACCTGGAAGCCGAGCACGATCGCCATCGTGACCCAGTAGACGAGGCGCCGGAACAACCCCGTGCGCAGCACCAGGAGCTCCCACAACACCACCAGGACCGCCGCGGTCGCCGCGGCCAGCAGGTACTCCCTAGCCATCGCGCAACAACCGGCCGACGGCTTCGTAGGTCAGCAACGCGCAAAGCGGGATGGCGACGAAGAACAACACCTCTTCGATCGGCAGGACACCGGCCAGCACCACGCCCGTCGTGCCGTCGCGGTGGAAGCTCCAGTGCCCGCGCGCGATCGCCACCACGTCCCACACCACCAGCACCAGCAGCACGGGCAGGACCGACCGGGCCACGTCCGGCCCCCGGCGGTACACACCGCGCCCCACCCACTCCAACGGCGCCGTGACGAGCAGGCACACGGCGAGCACGGCCACGTACTCGTACTGGCTCCTCATCGCACCTCCGCAGCTCTGCCTGCCGTCGACAGTAAGAGCACGCACGTGGGTCCGCACGACAAGCGGTCCCGCCTCAGGTCACTGATCGGGTGGGCGCGGGTCCGCGTGCTCACCGAGGAGGGCGGCGAACCCGTCGAGGTGACGTGCGAGGGCGTACTCGAAGAGCTGGTCCAGGTCCGACGCCACGTCCTGCGGAATCGTGGCCAGCAACGGGAACCGCCCGCTCGTGAGGAGCTCGTCCGTTCGCGCGCGCTGCGCCGGCCACCACTGGTCCAGCGGCACGCCGGTCTCCTGCTCGGCTTCGACCTCGTCCGCCAAGGGGAGGGCGGTGCTGATGACCAGCGTGTGCAGCGTGAGCGCTTCGCGGACCCGTGTCGCGATGGGCAGTGCGAGCCCGTCGAGCGCGCGCAGGACCCATTCCGTCTGGGCCATCATGTTGGGCACCAGCATCGGGCGGGTGAACGAGACGGCTCGGGGCAGCCAGAGGTGCCGTCGGCACAGCTGCCACTGCCGGCGGGCGATCAGCTCCAGCTTGGCCCGCCACCCCGGTGGCCCCTCGACGGGCAGGTCCGCCGCGCCGAAGACCTCGTCGGCCATCTGCGCCACCAGCTCGTCCTTGTTCTCCACGTGCCGGTACAGCGACATCGGGCCGACGCCGAGCTCGACCGCCAGTCGCCGCATGGACACCGCGTCGAGCCCTTCGACGTCGGCGATCGAGATGGCGGTGCGCAGGACGTGCTCGCGGTGCAACGCCTGCTGGGGGACGCCCTCCCGCCGTCGCGGTGAGGCGGTCCGGCCGGTCGACCGCGCCGGGTCGGTGCGGGCGCTGATCACCGTGCCGGAGCCGACCTTCGTCTCGACCAGCCCTTCGTCGCGAAGGGCCGCCACCACCTTGGTCGCGGGCGCGACCGCGACGCCCCACCCCTGGGCGATCTGGCGGGTGGTGAGCAACCCGTCGCCGGGCCC
>NZ_JAJHUO010000003.1:88861-216524 GCF_020859565.1 Saccharothrix luteola
GGCGCCACCCCCCCCCCCCCCCCGCCCGCGGCGCCGCCCCCCCCCCCCCCCCCCCGGGGCCCCCCCCCCCCCCCCCCACGCCCCACCGCTGGGCGATCTGGCGGGTGGAGAGCAACCGGTCGCCGGGCCGCAGGTCGCCGGCGAGGATCCGGGCGCGGAGTTCCGCGACGATCCGCCGGTGGGGAGGGCTCGGCCGCGATGGTGACGACATGCCAAAATCGTACTAGTCCAGTTCTTGGCCGTACTAGTGCACTTCTTGCAGGTAAAACGTGGTCTGCGAGAGCGTGATCGATACGGTGTACGCATGTCGCCAATACGGTGTACGCACCTGCTCGTCCGTCGGTCCGACCCCGTCACGGGGGGATCGTCATGACCTCGACCGCGAACGCGCCGCGCACCGCCCCGCCCCGCCGTGCGCCGGTCTGGTGGCGTCGCCCGTGGATCGCGCCGCTGATGACGGTGGCAGCGGTGTTCCTCGCCTTCTCCGTGCCGCCCTACCTGACCTTCGACCCGTCGCTGTCCCGCCTGGCGCCGCCGGAGGGCAACGACCTCTACTACCCGCTGCTCGTCGCGCACGTCCTCTTCGGCGCCGTCGCCATGGTGACCGCGTGCTTCCAGGTCTGGCCCTCGTTCCGCACGAGCCACCCGCGCGGGCACCGGATCACCGGCCGGATCTACGTCTTCGCCGGTGCGCTGCCCGCCGGCGTGCTCGGGCTCTACATCGGCTGGCACACCGCGGCGGGGCCCTCCGTGCGAGTGGCCAACCTCGTGGGCTCCGCGCTGTGGGTGGCGGTCACGATCACGGGGCTGTGGATGGCCCGCCGGCGCCGCTACCAGGATCACCGCAGGTGGATGTCGCGCAGCTTCGCGCTGAGCATGTCGATCGTGCTGAGCCGGATCGTCAACGTCGTCGCCACGATCGTGCTCACGCCGCAGCTGGGCACCACGTTCAAGGGCAGCCCCGAACTGCTCCAGTACAGCTCCGCGAGCATCGGGGTCTGGCTCAGCCCCTTGCTCCTGCTGCTGATCACGGACTGGGTGCTGGAACGCCGCAAGCCCGCTCGGGTCCGGTGATCGGCCACCGGGCGTTGCGAGAGGACTTCCTCGCAACGCCCGGTGGCATCGCACTATCGCTTGTCCGAGACCTTGATCCGGCCCTCGATGATCTGGGCCTTGAACCCTTCGAGGATGCCCTGCAGCTTCGCGTCGATCCGGCCGCCCGACGTGGCGTAACCGACACCGTTCACCTTGAGGTCGAAGACCTCCGGCAACGAGTCCAGGTCGTTCTTCGCGGCGGCCTTGAAGAAGTCGTACACCGCCACGTCGACGCGCTTGAGGCTCGACGCGACGATGACCTCCTTGGTGTCCGCGAGCGCCGGCTGGTTGTACTGGTCGGCGTCGCACCCGATGGCCAGCACACCCGCCTGCTTCACGGCGGAGAAGACGCCGATGCCGGACGCGCCCGCGGCCGGGTAGAGGACGTCCGCGCCCTTCTCGATGAGGCCCTTCGCGGTTTCCAGGCCCTTCGCCGGGTCCTGGAAGCCCGTGAAGTCGGTGGCCGGCGTGATGTACTTCTTCTCCACCACGATCTTCGGCGCGGCGGCCTTCGCGCCCTGGACGTAGCCGGCCTCGAACTTGTGGATCAGCGGGATGTCGACGCCGCCGACGAAGCCGACGTGGCACTTCTTGCTCTGGTACGCGGCCACGACGCCGGCCAGGAACGCGCCCTCCTGCTCGGCGAACACCAGCGGCGTGACGTTGGGCGCGCCCTCCACGGCCGAGTCCACCAGGCCGAACCGCACGTCCGGGAACTCCGGCGCCACGACCCTCAGCGCCTCGGTGTACGCGAAGCCGACGCCGATGATCGGGTCGAAGCCCTCGCGCGCGAGCTGGCGCAGCCGGGACTGCTTCACCGACTCGTCCTCGTTCGGGGCGGCGGAGAGCTCCCGGGTGTTCTCCTTCGCGACCCCCAGGTCCTTGATCGCCCGGTCGAACCCGGCGGCGGCGAGGTCGTTGAACGACGCGTCGCCACGGCCGCCGATGTCGTAGGCCAGGCCGATCTTCAGCCCGCTCCCGTCGACCTTGTCGCCGTCCTCGCTCTTGGCGGCGCTGGTGCTCGACGTGGCGGGCGGGCTGGGCGGCGTCGCGAACTCGCACGCGGCGCCGGCGACGTCGGTCGACCCGGTGTCGCCACCGGAGTCCTTCGCGCAGGCGCTCACCACCATGAGGGCGGTCAGCGCGATAGCGGCCACAGCGGTGCCACGGACAGGACGGCGCACGGCTCGGTTCCCTCCCAGTTCGTCGAGCGGACACGCCCCCCGATGGGGGTGTCCGGGCTCGCGCGACGGACCGTACCCTGCGCGCCGCGACCGTCCGGACGAGCGTTCACCTACTGGGAACGGCGTTCGTCTGCCTCGATCGCCCACAAGGGACCGGCGCCGCGACCGGACCGGAAACCGAGCGACAACCCCACGCGCGGCCAATACTGTGCGCCGCATGGACGAACAACCCGCCTCGCTCACGTGGCGGCCGCTCACCGTCGAGGACGCCAAGGCGTCGGCCGACCTCCTCAACGCCATCGAGACCGCGGACCGGATCGGCGAGAACTACACCGAGGAGGACACCCTCCAGGAGCTGATCGACCCCTACGCGGACCTGGAGCGCGCGAGCCTCGCCGCCTTCGACGGTGACGTGATGGTCGGCTACATGAAGGTCCGCCACAAGCCGGTCGCGGAAGAGGTCCACCGGGTGTTCCTCGACGGCGGCGTCCACCCCGACCACCGCCGCCGGGGCATCGGCACCGCGCTCGTGGCGGCCGGGGTGGCGGCGGCGGAGGTGGTGCACGCGCGGCACCACCCCACGCTCAAGCTCGTGGTCGACGTCCACAAGGTCGAGCACATCGCCGGTGTGCCCGAACTCGTCCGCTCCCACGGCTTCACGCCGGTCCGCTACTACCAGTACCTGGAGCACCCGCTCGGCGACGCGGTCCCCTCCGTGACCATCCCCGAAGGCCTGCGGGCCGAACCGTGGTCGGAGCGCAACGACGAGGAGTTCCGGTCGATCCGGAACTCCTCGTTCCGGGACCACTGGGGTTCGGCGCCGATGCCCGTGGACGCGTGGCGGAACAAGATCACCAACCAGACGTTCCGGCCGGAGGCGAGCTTCCTGCTCCGCGAGGTGGCGGACGGGACCGCGGTGGGCATGCTGGTGACCATGCACTGGGAGGCCGACACGGCGGCCACCGGCACCCGCGAGGCCCGCTTCATGCTCGTCGGAACGCTCCGGGAGCACCGGAGGCGGGGTGTCGCCGGCGCGCTGGTCGGGCACGCCCTGCGTGCCGTCGCGGACCAGGGCTACGACCGCGCCGGCGTGAGCGTGGACTCGGCGGACCCCTTCGGCTCGACCGGGATCTTCGAGAAGGCCGGCTTCACGCCCACGGTGCGGCACGTGCGCTGGGCGCTCGAAGTCTGACCCGTGCTCGGGAACGAGCGCGGCAGGAACCCTTGGAGGCGTTGAGATGTCGGGTGCGGTGTTCCGCGGCATGCGACCGTGGGCGTTGGACGCGGGGATCGTCGAGTGCGAGGGAACGGCCCTGGGCGTGGTCGACCTGCACAACGAGGCCGACGTCATCGAGGTCGTGATCACCACTGGTGGCGCCGTCCGCCTGCGCTTCTCGCACACGACCAGCGGGCGCGCGTTCGCGGTGGTGTTCACGGGCGTTTCCCGGTTCGAGGCGACCGGTCTCGATCACCACCCCGATGACGCGGCCCTGTTCCACGACCTGAGCCACGTCCCGGTCGAGGGCGGCTCGGACTGCGAGATCACCCTGGCGGCCCTCCGGTTGGAGCTGAGGGCGGCCGGGGTGGAGTTCGCCGTGTGAGCGGCGGTTCGGGAGCCCTGTGGTCAACCGAGTCCGTCGGTCCACTCGGCGACCGCCCGGTGGTAGCCGGGTGCGTTCGGCGAGAAGTTGAGCGAATGCCCGTAACCGGGGACGACGTAGGCGCTCAACCGGGCCTCGCGCGCGTAGAACGGCCCCTCCGACGCGCGCAGCGCCTCGCCGGACGAGCAGTCCGCGCCCAGCGGCGGGCCGCAGAAGTTCCCGTCGCCGCCGCCCATGACGACCATGACCGGCACGGTGATCCGCCGTGAGACCGGGATGAGCTGGCTGATCAGCACCGTGCCCAACGTCTCCGTCGGCGTGACGACGTCCTTGGTGGCCTCGTCGAAGTCGAGCGCACCCCGCTCCGCCGCGCCGGGGGCGTGGAACGACGAGTGCCGGGAACCGGCGATCGTGGTCAGGTAGCCGAGGTCGAGGCCCCGCCCTTGCGTGCGCGGGTCGAGCGCGGCCGGGATCAGGGTGGTGAACACCGGCACGGCGCCCGGCAGGTTGATCCGGTGCGTCAACCCGGTGATCACCACGCCGTCCACGTCGCGGTACGTGGCCGCCTCGGTGGTGGCCACCGCCGAGCCCACCGAGTGGCCGACCAGCACGACCCGGTCGAACCGCGGCCGCAGCGACCGGACCACCGCGTGCACCGCCCCGGCCTGGGTGGAGAGGTCGAGCAGGACGCTCGACGGCTTGGAGCTGCGCCCGCTGCCGAGCCGGTCGACGGCGATGGTCGCGATGCCGGCCCGGTTCATGGCCTGCCGGTAGGACCGGGTCTCGGGGGCGTGGCCGATGTCCCAGTACGCGCTGTTGTACGTGCCGCCGGGCACCAGCACCTGGAGCGTCGTCGCGCCCGGCGGCACGCACAGCCGCCCGTACACCGAGTGCGCCGTGAGGGCGACCGTCACCGGCACCCTCACGTCCTCGCACGCGGTCTGCGCCGCGCCTGCCGTGCCGGGTGCGAGGACGAACCCGGCGGCGAGCAGGACGACGGCGACGATTCGGCGCACACGCAACGAACCCACGGACAAAGCCTCCAACTCAGTTTCGGGGAACCGCCGTCATCAGCATCCCGGTGGGGTAGGCGGCGGAGGTGAACTTGACGCGCACGGGCTTGCCCGGCACGGGCACCAGCCGCCACCGCGCCGCCACGGTGGCGACGGCGATGGCGATCTCGGTCTGGGCGAACAGGTTCCCGACGCACTGGCGCGCGCCCGCGCCAAAAGGGACGTACGCGCCCTTCGGGATCAGCGCGGTGCGTTCGGGGGACCACCGGTCGGGGTCGAAGCGGTGGGGGTCGGAGAACGACGCCGGGTCGTGGTGCAGGGCGTGCGGGCTGAAGATCACTTCGGCGCCCTCGGGCAACGCCGCGTCGCCCAGCTCGACGGGCGCGAGGGTGCGCCGCATCAGGAACCACACCGGGTACCGCCGCAGCACCTCGTTGACGACCTGCCTGAGGTAGACCAGGTTGCCGAGGTCGGCGAAGGTGGGCGCGCGCCCGCCGAGCACCTCGTCCACCTCGGCGTGGACGCGGCGCTCGACCTCGGGGTGCCGGGCGAGTTCGTGGAACGTCCAGGCCAGCGCCAGGGCAGTGGTCTCGACGCCGCCGACGAGCAGCGTCATGACCTCGTCGTGGACCTGCTCGTCGGACATGCCCGCGCCGGTGTCCGGGTCCCGGGCGGTCAGCAGCACCGACAGCAGGTCGCCCCGGTCGACGCCGTCCTCCCGCCACCCGCGCACGACCTCGAGCACGATCGCCCTCATGCGCGCGATGGCCTCGTCGAACGCGCGGTTGCCCGGCAGGGGCAGCTTCTGGACGAACGACGGCGACAGCGCGCGGACCATGCCCTGCTTGAGCACGATGAACAACGACCGGCGCACCTCGTCGATCGCGCGCTCGCCCAGTTCGGTGGAGAACAGCGCCTGGCCCACGATGGTGACGGCCAGCGCCTGAGCGTCTTCTTCGACCACCCGCACCTGACCGGGTCGCCAGTCGGCCGTCCAGTCGGCCGCGGCGCGCGCCATGGTCGCGGTGTAGTGGGAGATCCGGTTGCGGTGGAACGCGGGCCGCACCATCCGGCGCTGACGCTGGTGGAACTCGCCGTTCGACGTCGCCAGACCGTTGCCGAAGACCGGTTGGAACCTGTCGAACAAGGCGCCCTTCCTGAATGACGATCCTTTGGTGACCAGGAGGTCGTGGACTAATCGAGGATCCGTCACAAAGTAGGTCCGCATGGTGCCGAGGTCAATTCGGACGATGTCGCCGTGATTCCGCAATAATGCGGTGAACAGGTGTCGGCGGCGCAACATCGACACGGTGTGACCGAGCACGGGAAGGCGACCCGGGGCCACCGGGACGGACATATCCGCTCCTCGCCTCTGTTGACGGGACGGCCCACGATAGAAGCCGTTCGGGTGAGGTCGACAGTGGCCGATCGGGTGACTGCGCACACTCGGGTGGCGCAATGACGTGCGCGACCCGCCGACTAGGATGATGCCCTCTTTCCGAAAGGGTGTTCGCAGTGGTGCAACCGGAGTGGATTCCCCCGAGCGTCGACATTTCGGTGCCGAGCATGGCCCGCACGTACGATTACCTGCTGGGCGGCGCCCACAACTTCGCGGTGGACCGCGAACTCGCGGTCCAGGTCGAGCGCATCATGCCCGACGCCCGGTCCGCGGCCCGCGTGAACCGGGCCTTCCTCGGCCGGGCCGTGCGGCACATGATCGGGCAGGGCATCACCCAGTTCCTCGACATCGGCTCCGGCATCCCCACCGTGGCCAACGTGCACGAGGTCGCCCAGGCCGTGGACCCCGGGTGCCGGGTCGTGTACGTCGACAAGGACCCGATCGCGGTGGCGCACAGCGAGTTGATGCTGGCGGAGAACGACCGCGCGGCCGTCGTGCACGCCGACATGCGCGACCCCCGGGCGATCCTCGACCACCCGGAGACCAGGGGGCTGCTCGACTTCGACCGGCCCATCGGCCTGCTGGTGCTGATGATGCTGCACTGGGTCCCCGACGAGGCCGACCCGTGGGGGCTGATGGCGACCTACCGCGAGGCGCTGGCGCCCGGCAGCCACCTGGCGATCACCCACGTCACCGCCGACGACCAGGACGAGAGCCTGGCCGACGTGACGGACCTGATCAAGGGCAGCCGCAGCGCCGACCAGCTCAACGAACGTTCGCACGAGCGGGTGCTGGCGCTGTTCGGCGACTTCGAGCTGGTCGAGCCCGGCCTGGTCGGCTGCGCGGCGTGGCGGCCCGGCGGCCCCGGCGACATGTCCCAGACGCCCGCCATGAACATGGTGATCTACGGCGGGGTCGGCCGGAAACCGTGACCCGGCACGACCTCTCCGGAGCACACCGCCGGTAGCCGGGCTAGGGGTAGGCGTCGAGGACGCTGACGTACAGGTCGTCGACGACCTGCCGCTGTGCCGCGCCCGACAGCGCGTAGTGGTCGAGCCCCGGCGAGGCGTTGACCTCGAACACCGCGCTCGCGGCGCCGGGGTCCGTGATGTCGGCGCACGCGAGGTCCAGGCCGCACAGGCGCAGGGTGAAGTTGCGGGCCACGTGACGCGCCAGTTCGACCCAGCGCTCGTCGATCCCGTCGGACACGTCCTCGGCGACACCGCCGGTGGAGAGGTTGGAGATCGGCAGCAGCGGCACCACCTCGCGCTCGCCCGGCACGCTGCGGAGGTCGAGTCCCGCACGGCCCAGGTGCGCCGTGATGCGGGGGTCGTCGGCGGCGATGCGCGCGTCACGCCCCTTCGCCGCGAACGTGGCCCGCAGCTCGTCCAGCAGGGTCGCGATGGACCGGGTGCCGTCGCCGGTCACCGACAAGGGCACCCGGCGGTAGGCGCTGACCAGCACGCCGTCGAGCGTCACGATCCGGTAGTCGGGCAGCTCGACGGGCGCTTCCACCAGCGCGAGGCGCACCTTCTTCTCCTCCAGCACCTCGAAGGCCCTGCGGAGTTCGGCCCGGCCGTAGACCTTGAAGATGCCGATGCCCTTCGAACCGTCGACGGGTTTGACGTACGCGGGATAGCCGAACGACCCCTCGATGTAGCCGTCGGCCTGGTCGACCTCCCGGATCCCGGTGTTCGCCGCCTGGCGCGGGCTCTCCCGGACCTGCGCCGCCCACGTCGGGAGCAGGAACTCCCTGCCCTCGGGCACGTCCACGCCGATGGTCCTGAGCAGGAACTTGCTGTGCCCCTTGTCCTTCGCCAGGTCGGCGGCCGCGCTGGTGTTGAGGCCGAGGTCGTTGCCGTACAGCACCCGGTGGCTGCCGTCGTCGTAGTTGACGCGCACCACGTGGCCGTAATCGGGCTCGACGTCGATGCTCGACACGCGGGTGAGCGCCCCCTGCTCGAACAGGTGCAGGACGCGGCGCGTCAGGTAGGGGTAGTGGGACGGTCCGTGCACTGAGGAGTCTCCCCGTGAAGTCGGTTCCGGTGGCTGACCAGCGCGACTTGACGAAGGTCAGGTGTGGTCGGTGTCGGAGGTGGGTGCGGGTCCGTGCCGGAAGTGCGCGGCGCCCGCCCCGTTGCGCCCCCAACTTCGCATCGAGCGGAGTCGACCCGTGGACGGGGGTCGGTGGACGGGGGTGTGACCAGGTGCGGTTGGGTGGGACGACCCGGTCCGGGAGCGACCCGTACGACGGGATCGTCGAGGTCGCGGCGGCGACGCCGGAGCGGGTGCGGTGGATCTTCGCCTGGTACACCGACCTCGGCCTGCTGATCTTCGGCGCGCTGTTCGCGCTCACGTGGTGGCGGGCGCGCGGTCGCGACGACTCCGGGGCCACCGCCGTGGCGCTGCTCGCGCCTGTGGCGACCGTCGGGCCGGCCGTCGCGTGGCGCAAGCTCCTGCCGTGGGTGGTGGCCATGGCCTTGTTGATGGTGTTCGCCCGCGTGTTCGTGGGTGTGCACCACCCGCGGGACGTGATCGTCGGCCCGGCGATCACGGGCGGGTGCCGGTGCGACCTGACGGGCGCGGCTGAGGTCGCCGGGAAGAACAAGACTGTTCCTTCGCGAGTTCACCGCGCACCCTCGACGCCACTGGTCGTCGATTCGTGGGGGCGCAGGTCGTGAGCGGCAGTGAGATCGAGATCGAGCAGGAGTACCTGGCGGGCCTGTACGCACGGGTGGACGCCATGCGGGACGAGGCGGCGGCGCACTTGGCGACGGCGCGGCGTGACGGCGCGGACCGGGACGCGGTAGCGGTCTGGGAAGCGGAGACGACCCGGCTGGACGCCGTGGAGCACGGGCTGTGCTTCGGGCGGCTGGACCTGCGCGACGGCCGCCGCGTCTACATCGGACGGTTGGGGCTGTTCCGGGACGAGGACGACGAGCCGTTGTTGGTGGATTGGCGCGCACCCGCGGCCCAGGCGTTCTACACGGCGACCGCCGCCGCTCCGGGAGGCGTGCGGCGACGGCGGCGCATCACCACGCGCGGCCGGGTGGTCGTCGGGCTGAACGACGAACTGCTCGACCAGGACGTCGAGAGCCCCGACGGCAGCCTGGTGGGGGAGGCCGCGATGGTGGCGGCGATGACCGCGGACCGGGCCGGGCGGATGCGCGACATCGTCGCGACGCTGCAAGGGGAGCAGGACCGGATCATCCGGGACGAGTACCGGGGTGCGCTGGTCGTGCAGGGCGGTCCGGGCACCGGCAAGACGGCCGTCGCGCTGCACCGCGTCGCCTACCTGCTCTACCGGCACCGGCACCTGCGCACCCGCGGTGTCCTGGTCGTGGGCCCCAGCCGGATCTTCCTCGACTACATCGGCCAGGTCCTGCCGGGCCTCGGCGAGCACAGCGTGGTGACCGCCACCATCGCCGACCTGCGCGCGGACGTCGAGGTCAGCCTGGTGGACCCACCCGACACCGCCGCGCTCAAGGGTCGGGCGGGCATGGCGGACAGGCTGGCGGCTGCCGTGCGGGCGCGGGTTCGCGTTCCCGAGGAGCCGGTCGACGTCGAGTTCGAGCAGCAGGTGCTGCGGCTCGACCCGGACACCTGTCGCCGTGCCGTGCGGCGGGCCGCCGGCACCGGGCTCCCGCACAACCGGGCCAGGCTGGTCTTCCAGCAGGAGGTCGTGGACGTGCTCGCGCAACGGCTGATCGACGACATGGAGGCCGTCGTGCTCACCGACACCGGCGAGGCGATCGACGGCGGCAGCGTCGACGGACGGCTCGGCGAAGCGGACCTGCGCGCGTTGGCGGCGGCGGGCGTCGTGATCGACGAGGACGATCCGGGCGTGGCACGGGACGTGCTCGACGAGACCGACCGGGCCGCGCTGCGGAACTCGCTGCTCGCCGACCGCGGCGTCCGGGTGGCGCTCGACGGCGTGTGGCCGCCGCTGACCCCGGAGCGCGTGGTGGCGGACCTGCTCGCCAAGCCCGCGTGGGACTGGAGTGCCGCGGACGTCCCGTTGCTGGACGAGGCGGAGGCGCTGGTCGGACGCGACGGCCAGGGCCGGACGACCTTCGGGCACGTGGTCGTCGACGAGGCGCAGGAGCTGTCGGAGATGGCCTGGCGCATGCTGATGCGCCGGTGCCCCACCAGGTCGATGACCATCGTCGGCGATCTCGCCCAGACCGGGGACGCGGCCGGCGCCTCCTCGTGGGAAGACGTGCTGCGCCCGCACGTGGACGACCGTTGGCGGCTCGCCCAGCTCACCGTCAACTACCGCACGCCGTCGGAGATCATGGCGGCCACCGCCGACCTGCTCGCCACCCACCACCCCGGACTGCGACCACCCCGGTCGGTCCGGTCGACCGGCGAAACACCGTGGCGCCTCCGCACGACTCCCGCCGAGCTGCCCGAGGTCGTCGCCGACCTGGCCGCGGCGTGGGCGGGCGGCCGACTGGCGGTCATCGCCCCACCGGCCCGCATCGGCGCCCTGGCGACCGCGCTGTCCCTCACCACACCGACGGACCTGACGGACGAGGTCGTGCTGCTCACCCCCGGCCAGGCCAAGGGACTGGAGTTCGACTCGGTCCTGATCGCCGACCCGACCGCGATCCTGGACGCCGCACCGCTCGGCCACAACGACTTGTACGTCGCCATGACCAGGGCCACCCACCGCCTGGGCGTCGTCCACCCGGGCCCACCACCGGCCGTGCTGTCGGCGCTGCGCGAGCTCCGGCGCTGAGGACGCGGTGGCGCTCGCCGATCCGCGACCGGGATCGGCGAACGCCGGTCGCGGTCGGTGCGGCCGTGGAAAACTGGCCGCCGATCACAGCGGCCGATGTGGGAGTGGTGGATCAATGGGCATGACGCTGTCGTTCACCCGGGTCACCCCGGAGGAACTGGACCGGGCCCTCGAGGACCCGGAACTGGCTTGGGAGCTCGTGGACGACGAGAACCGGCCGTACTGCTTCCTCGAGAAGACCTGGGCGGGCATCCAGTTCCTGCTCCACGCGGCCGGGGTGGATGTCGACGTGCTGGGGGACGGTGACCCCATCGACGAGGAGAGCACCATGTTCGGCTGGCACGACCGGCTGGTCGCCGCGTCCGCCAGGACCCTGAGCGCGACGCCGTTCGACGTGTTGGCCGAGCACTACGACTCGCGGAAGCTCAGCGAGGAGGAGGTCTACCCCATGAAGCACCTCTGGGATGACGACGACGACCTCGAATACCTGCGGTCCCACTACGGGGACCTGGTCACGTTCTTCGAGGAGACGGCCGCCTCGGGCGGCGCGGCGATCCGGTACTTCAGCGTCTGACCCGGAAGAACGGCCCGGCGCGAGTGCTGCCGCGCCGGGCCGGGGTACTTCCGCGTTCCGGCAGGTTCGCCGGTTCCTAGCCGAAGTTCACGTCACTGCACCACATGTAGGCCTGGTCGAGGTGCGAGGCCTGCCAGATCGTGAAGACGACGTGGTGCCCGCGGTAGGAGCCGTTGGTCGAGATGTTGAACCTGATGTCCTTGGCGGGCGCGTACCTGCCGGTCTGCGTGATGAAGTCGAGGTCGCCCCAGCCGAGGCTCTGGGTGGCCGGGTTGAACCCCTGCTTGCTGATGTAGACGCGGAAGTAGTCGGCGCCGTGGCTCGCCTGGTCGTACAGGTGCATGGTGAAGCTGCTGCCGACGCTGGTCTGCTTCCACTGACCGGGGGTGTTCAGCGAGTTGTTGCGGGAGAGGGCGTTGCTGCAGAGCTGACCGTTGGGGGTCCGCCCCTGGAAGTTCCCGCCCAGCCCGTCCCGCAGCGCGCTCATCCAGTTCCACATGGTGTCGGCGTTCGCCTGGAACGCCTGGTAACACATGGGGTCCTGCTGCTGCATGGCCGGGTTCGTGTGCTGACTGCCCCACGTCTGCCAGCACTGGTACTGGCGGGTGGCGGGACCGACGATGGTGCCGTGGGCCGAGGCCGTCGGCGACCAGACGAGCATGGTGGCCATCACGCCGAGGATCAACGCGATGATGCCCTGCCGTCGCGTGACGGACACGGAGGTGCTGCGCATTCGCATGGAAAGGAACCTCCACTCTTCGGGTGGTTGAGCGGCGGCGGCGGAATATGGGAGCGCTCCCAGACCAGTCATCACACTATACGTCACTCACCGAAACTTCAACGAAACATTGGGTAGTGGGCGCGGATTTCCGCATATCGGGAATCGCGCGCGGCTGACCAGCGCTTATGCGGCCACATCGGAGTGCGGCGGCGTCGGCGCCCGGAATGGCCGCTCCGGTGCGGATTACCGCCATGTCCGCCGACCGTCCGAACGATGACCTCCATTCGGCACCGGCGCGCTAGATGATCTCCAGGTTCGCCATCATCCCCATGTCCTCGTGCTCGGCGTTGTGGCAGTGGAAGAGGTAGCGGCCCGGGTAGCCGTCGAAGCGGGTGATGATCTCCACCGCTTCGCCGGGCCGCAGGGAGACGGTGTCCTTGAGGCCGGCGTCGTGCGGCGACGGTGGCCGGCCGCCGCGCGTGAGCACCTGGAAGCCGACCAGGTGCAGGTGGACGGGGTGGTGCACGTCGGCGACCAGCCGCCACACCTCGACGTCGCCGAGGCGGGTGGTGACGTCGGTGCGGGCCGGGTCGAACGGCAGCCCGCCGATCAGCCACCCGCGGCCACCGTGCATCCGCCCCGTGCGGAAGGAGAAGTCGCGCACCGCAACGGCATCCGCGCGGCTCCACGTCGGCAGGTCGGTGGACAGCGTGCGCGGGATGCGGCTGTCGTCCGCGGCCCGGCGGGCGACGCGGAAGGCCATCACGTCACGGGTGCGGCCCGAGCCGAGCCGGTTGACGAGCCGGACGAGGCCGCCCACCGGGACACCGGCGAAGTCGACGATCACGTCGTAGCGCTCGGCGGGCGCGATCGGCAGCAGCCGGTGGGTGACCGGTGCGGCGAGCAGCCCCTGGTCGGCGCCGACCTGGACGAGGTCCAGCGTGCGCCCGTCGTCGGTGACCGCCTCGAGTTCGTAGTGCCGGGCGTTGGAGGCGTTCAGGACGCGCAGCCGGTAGCGGGCCGCGTCGACCTCGTGCACGGGCCACGGCGCGCCGTTGACCAGGATCACGTCGCCGAGGACACCGGCGAAGTACGGCTCGTGCACGCCCGGTCGCGCGCGCAGGTCGGGGTCGAGCGAGGGGTAGGCGAGGCTGCCGTCGGCCGCGAACGCCCGGTCGGCGATCATCAGCGGCAGCTCGCGCGGCCCTGCGGGCAGGCCGAGGCCGTCCTCGGCGTCGTCGCGGACGACGTGCAGCCCGGCCAGGCCGCGCCAGATCGCCGGAGCGGTGAAGTCCATCCGGTGGTCGTGGTACCAGAGCAGCGTCGGCCGCTGGTCCAGCGGGAACGCGTAGTCCCGCGTCAGCCTCGACACCACGGCCCGCGGGTCGTGCATGCCGTGCCCGCCGTGCCCGGTGGCGTCGTGCCGGTCGGGCAGGACCAGGTCGGTCGGGTACCCGTCGGAGTCCGCCGGCGTCCGACCGCCGTGCAGGTGCACGACGGTCGGCACGGGCAGCTCGTTGCGGTGCGTCACGGTGACCGGCCGGCCGCGCCGCGACTCGATCGTCGGCCCGGGGAACGTGCCCTCGTAGGTCCACAACGGCGTCCTGACGCCGGGCAGGATCTCCGCGCTCGCTTCACGCTGGGTGATCTCGTAGCGGCCGGGGCCGACCGGCGCCAGCACCGGGGGTATCGGCAGCGGCACCCGGAACGGCGGCGGCAGCGGCACGGCGCTGCGCAGCTCGGCCCCGGTCGTCGACGGTCGGCGGGCGAGCACGGCCGACGCCGACAGCCCGGTGGCCGCCAGCAGCCCGAGCGCGCCGCCGATGCCGAGCACCCGCCGCCTGGTCAGGCCGTCACGCATCGCGGGCCTCCCGTCGCGGGAAGGGTCGGCGCCAGACGTCGATGAACTGCACGACGAGCGCCGCGACGGTCATCACGCCCAGCGGGACGTGCAGCCACAGCGCGCCGGCCAACCCGGCGAAGTACTGCGCCGTCTCGGCCACCACCACCGCCATCGTGGCCAGGAACGGCCCGGCCTCGCGCAGCCGCGCCCACACCACGATCGCCACGATCACCTGCACGTAGCCGAGGGAGGAGGTCACGTCGGCGCCGACGGCGTGCCGGCGCAGGCTGTCGAAGTCCCCGGTCAGGTACGCGCCGGCGAACACCGGCTGGGCGACGACCGCCACCACGTGCGCGCTGACGACGGCCCGGTAGACCCATCCGGTCGGCGCGGTCCGGGGCGCGGCGGCGGATCCCGGCCTGGTGGCCATGAGGGATCCCTCCTCACTGTGATCTCTGGGGTGAACGCCGCTGACGCTATGACCTGCGAGATATCGTGTCTAAGATCAATATTGCTATGGCGTTATGCGCGCGGAGGCATGGTGGAGCTGAACTCGCTCAGGCAGTTCCTGGTGGTGGCACGGTTGGAGCACCTCAGCCGGGCCGCTGACGAGCTGCACGTCGCCCAACCGTCGCTGAGCCGCACCATCGCCCGCTTGGAGGGCGAACTCGGCGCGCCGCTGTTCGACCGCGGCGGCCGGCTCCGGCTGAACGACACGGGCAAGCTCTTCCGCGACCACGTCGAACGCGCCCTCGGTGAGCTCGACGCGGGACGACGCGCGGTCGCCGAAGCCGCCGGCGACGGGCTGGGCGCCGTGCGACTGGCGTCGGAGACCTTCCTCACCCTCACCGGGCCGCTGGCGTCCTACAAGCGGGCCCACCCGTCGGTCGAGGTCGAACTGCACTGGTCGCCGGCGGAGGACATGGCCCGCCGCCTGCGGGCGTAGGACGTCGACCTGTGCGTGGCCTCGCAGCCGATCCACGCCGAGGGCCTTGAGTCGGCGCGGCTTTTCGAGGAGGCGGTCGGTGTGGGCACGCCGCCCGGCCACCCGCTCGCGAGCCGCGCCTCGGTGAGCGTCGAGGAGCTCGCCGACCTGCCCTTCATCACCGCGCGCCAGGGGCACTGGATCCGCCGGCTGCTCGATCGGCTCTTCGCCGCACGGGGCCTCACCCCGAAGATCGTCTGCGAGAGCGACGAGCCCAGCGCCATCGCGGGCCTGATCAGCGCGGGGCTCGGCGTCGGCCTCGTGCCGGCGTTCGCGCTGCGCGCCGCCGCCCGCGTCCCCGGCGCCTGGGTCGCCGTGGACAGCGCCGACTGCCGCCGCACGGTCACCCTGTTCTGGAGCGCGGACAGCCGCCTGTCCGCCGCCGCCCGGCTGATGCGGGCCACGATCACCGACTGGGACTGGACCGCCGGAGCGCCCCGGGACGAGCGCTGACGGTCAGCCGGTCGTCCACGGGCGGAGCTTCTCCGGGTTGCGCACCGCCCAGATCCGCTTGATCCGGTCGTCCTCGATCTCGAACGCGTACACCGACACCGTGACGCCGTCCTGCTGGGCGACCAGGCCGGGTTGGCCGTTGACCGTCCGCTCCAGCACCGTCTGGCCGCGCAGCCGGTCCGCGAGGTGGCGCAGCGCGTGCGCGATCCGCTCGGCGCCCTCCACCGGGTGCAGCGAGGTGCGGGCCAGGCCGCCGCCGTCGCTGATCACCGTGGCGTCGTCGGCGAGCAGGTCGACGAGGGCGTCGATGTCCCAGGCCTCGAACGCCTGCTTGAACTCCCTGACGATCCGGGCCTGCCGGGCGGTCGGGGTCGTGGGGGCCTGCGCGGCGCGGATGCGGCGACGGGCCGACGAGGCCAGCTGGCGGCAGGCGGCCGGGGTGCGGCCGACGATCTCGGCCACCTCGCCGAAGGGGTAGCGGAAGACGTCGTGCAGCACGAACGCGACGCGCTCGGCGGGCGTCATCGAGTCGAGCACCACGAGGAACGCCATGCTGACCGACTCGTCCAGGGTGATCCGGTCGGCCGGGTCGGCGGTGGCGGCACCCGGTCGCCCGCCGGCCCACTCGGTCCGGTCGGGCAGCGGCTCGGGGAGCCATTCGCCCACGTAGCGCTCACGCCTGGCCCGCGCCGAGCCGAGCAGGTCGAGGCAGACGCGGCCGGCGACCGTCGTGAGCCAGGCGCCGGGCGACTCGATGGCGTCGCGCTGCCGCGGGGACAGGGCGTACCAGCGGGCGTAGGTCTCCTGGACGACGTCCTCGGCCTCGGCCAGGGAGCCGAGGAGCCGGTAGGCGAGGTTGATCAGCTGGCGCCGCTCGCTGACGATCGCGCTCAACCCCGCGTCGGACCGGTCGTGCCCGGGTCCTGAGTGGTCGGTCATGGTTCCGCTCCCTGGGTCGGCTCTGCCCTCACCCTCTCCGACGGGACAGCGCGCCGAAACGTCAGGTCGCCGTGCCCGCCTCACATTCCGGCCGGCTGCGTCGTCGTACCGGGCAAGTCGAGAAAGGGGTGGGTGGCGATGCCTGTGAACCGCGAGGCGGAGGAATCCGAGATCCGGCGGCAAGTCGACCGGATCGTCGAAGCGCTCCGGGCCAAGGACCTCGAAGGCCTGGAGCGGATCTACGCGACGGACGTCGTGTCCTTCGACGTCGAGCCGCCGTTGCAGCACGTCGGGGTGGCGGCGAAGTCGAAGAACTGGGCGAACGTGTTCGCGTTCTTCCGGGAAGTGGACTACGAGGTGCGGGACCTGAGGTTCACCGTGGGCGACGACGTGGCGTTCGGGCACGGCTTCGGCCGGCTCAGCGGCACGACGCGGACCGGCGTGGTGACGAACGGCATGTGGGTCCGGGCCACGTTCGGCTTCCGGAAGGTCGACGGCCGGTGGTTGATCGCGCACGACCAGGTCTCCGTGCCGTTCGACGTGGCGACGGGCCGAGGGGTGGCCGACCTTGAGCCCTGAGCCGTCCGCGGTGAACGTCGCGATCGTCTACTACAGCGCCACCGGCACCGTGCACGCCTTGGCGCAAGCCGCCGCCGAGGGCGCGGAGAAGGCCGGCGCGCACGTGCGGCTGCGCAAGGTCGCCGAGACGGCCCCGGCGGCAGCCGTCGACTCCCGGCCGGAGTGGGCCGCGCACGTCCGGAGCACCGCCGACGTCGCCGAGGCCGCCCACGAGGACCTGGAGTGGGCCGACGCGGTGCTGTTCGGCGCGCCGACCCGCTTCGGCAGCCCGGCCGGGCAGCTCCGGGCGTTCATCGAGACGACCGGACCGCTGTGGTTCCACGGCAAGCTCGCGGACAAGGTGTACTCGGCCTTCACCGCCTCCAGCAGCCCGCACGGCGGGCAGGAGTCCACGATCCTGGCGTTGAGCACCACCTTCCACCACTGGGGCGGCGTCATCGTGCCGCCCGGGTACACCGACCCGATCCAGTTCCGGTCCGGGAACCCCTACGGCACGTCGCACGTCGCCGGGACCGGCGCGCCCGGCGAGGTGACCTTGGCGGCGGCCCGCCACCAGGCTCGCCGGGTCGTCGACATCGCGACCGCGCTCAAGGCCGGCCGCGCCGCGTGACATCCCCAGAACCCTCGAACGGAGACATGGTGAGCTCGAACGAGTCCGAAGTGGTGGCCTTCCTGGAAGGCCGCGCCGCCGCCCAGCAGTCGAAGGACATCGACCGGCTGATGTCCTGCTATTCCCCCGAGATCGTCTACTACGACGTCGTGCCACCTCTCCGGTTCACCGGGACAGGGGAAGTGCGGCGCAACTTCCTGCGGTGGTTCGACGGCTACGAAGGGCCCATCACCCTGGAAACGCACGACCGGACCATCGTGACGAGCGGTGACGTCGCGTTCGCCAACATGCTCCACCTGGACTCGGGTGAGCGCAGAGGCGGCTTCCAGCGGTCGATCTGGGTGCGGGAGACGGTCTGCCTGCGACGGTCGGACGGCACGTGGTCGATCACGAACGAGCACGTCTCGATCCCGTTCGACCCGACGAACCTCCAGGTCTGGCTCCCGGCGGAGAAGGACCAGCCCGCCTGACCGCACGTCCGGGTCGGGTGAGGGCGCTCAGCGTCCTCACCCGACGCCGCCGGTCACCTCGCCGCCGTCACGGCGGGTGCGGGCTTGCCGCGCGACACCGCCACGCCGACCAGGCAGAGCGCGCCGCCCGCCAGCGCCACGAGACCGGGCACCTCGTCGAGCAGCGCCCACGACAGCACCACGACGATCGCCGGCACCAGGTAAGTGGTGGCGCCGAGCTTGCCGGTGGTCATGTGGGATAGCGCGTACGCCCACGTGTAGAACGCCAGCGCGGTCGGCAGCAGGCCCAGGTACACCACCGAGAGCGTGGCGCTCGCCGGCGCGTCGCCGAGGTCGCCGACGAGCTGCCCGCCGAACGGCAGGCACACGACCGCGCCGACCACGCAGCCGAACGTGGTGGCCTGCAACGCGGACGCGTGCCGCAGGGCGGGCTTCTGCGCCACGACGCCGACCGCGTACCCGGCCGCCGCGACCAGGCAGAGCAGCGCGCCCCGGGTCGTCGAGCCGCCGCCGGAGTCGACGAGCCCGACCGCCGCGACGCCCGCGAACGCGATGGCGAGCCCGACCAGCAGTCGTGCCGGGAAACCCTCGCGGAGCAGCCACCCGGCCAGGAACGCCACCAGGATCGGGCCGACGCCGACGATCAGCGCGGCCGTGCCCGCGTCGGCGTGCCGCTCACCCCAGTTCAGCGCCACCATGTAGAGCGCGAACCAGAACACCCCGGACCCGATGATGCCCGGCCACGCCGCTCTCGGCGGCACGCCGACCCCGCGCACCGCGGCGATCGCACCGAGCGCGATCGCGCCGACCAGCAACCGGCCGAGCGCCAGCGACCCCGGCTCGAAGTGCTCGCCCGCGTACCGGATGCCGACGAACGCCGACGCCCACAGCACCATGGTGACCACGACCGCCGCGGCGGCCTTCCCGTTGACACCGCCCTGCTCCACCGGATCAACCCCCCGCCATCGCGCGGATCACCCGTCGGCGCAGCTTCCCCGTCGGCGTGCGGGGCAGCTCGGCCACGAAGACCACGTCCTCCGGGACCTTGTACCAGGTGAGCGCCGCCCGCGCGCCGGCGAGCAGTTCGGCCCGCACCCGCTCCGGCGACGCGCCGTCGTCCAGGACGACGAACGCGCGCAGCGCTGTGACACCGTTCCCGCGCCGCGCCGAGCACACCGCGGCCTCGCGGACGTCGGGGTGCCGCATCAGGTGGTCCTCGGTCTCCGCCGGGTGCACGTTCTGGCCGCCGACGATCTCCACGTCGTCCAACCGGCCGTGCAGCCGCACGTACCCGTCCTCGTCCACGGTGGCCGCGTCGCCGGTGGCGTACCAGGAGTCCCCGGCCCGCGACGGCGGGTCGCTGCCCCGTGCCACGCCCAACGCGATCGACGGACCCGCCACCTCCAGCGCGCCCGGCACGCCCGGCGGCACCTCGGCGCCCGCCTCGTCCACGATCCGCATCCGGTACGGCGGCAGGATTCGCCCGATCGTGTGGTCACGGCGGTGGCCGATCGCGTTGGCCACCAACGCGTGCCCGATCTCCGTCGTGCCGAAGATGTTCAGCAGCCGTTCGCCGAGCACCTGACGCAGCCGTGCCTCCAGCGGCGCCGGCAGCACCTCGCCCGCGACCAGCGCCAGCCGGAGCCCGGACAGCAGCGCGTGATCGGGGTGGCGCGACAGCCGGGCGTAGAAGCTCGGCTGGCCGTAGAACACCGTCACGCCGCGCTCCTTGATGATCCGCAACGCGTCGTCCTCGCTCGCCCGCGCCCGCGACAGCACCGTCGTGGCGCCGCGGTGCAGCGGGAGGAACACGGAGTTGCCCAAGCCGTACGCGAAGTACATCCGCGACACCGAGAACGTGACGTCGTCCGGCGTGATGTCGACGACCGACCCGATCGCCCGCTCGTACACGCCGGGGTCGCCGTGGGTGTGGAAGCACAGCTTCGGGTCGCCCGTCGTGCCCGAGGTGAACACCGCGTACGCCGGGGTGTCCGGTGTGGCCGGCGCGTGCGGCGCGACACCGCCCGCCCGCAGCTCCTCCGGCGCGATCAGGTGCGCGGGCGGACCGCCCGGGTCCTCCTCGCACACCACGGCGTCCGGCTCCGCGATCACGATCGCGCGGCGCAGCTCGTCCGGGTGCATGGTCGAGTTCACCGGCACCGCGACCGCACCGATCCGCAGCGCGCCGAGGAACGCCCACACCGCGTCGATGCCGTCCGGCAGGACGAGCACGATCCTGCTGCCCGGCCCGAGCCCTCGCGCGGTGTACGCGGCGGCGGCTCGGCCCGCGCCCTCGTAGACGTCGGCGAACCGGTAGGTCTCGTCGTCGACGTGGTAGGCGGGCCGGTCCAGCCAGCCGCGGTCGCGCGCCAGCTCCTCCAGCCGCTCGACCAGATTCGCGGTGGTGCCCTGCTCCTCGCGCAGGGTGCACTCGCTCACCGACATGATTCCCCCCGTTATCACGTCGAAGTTCGATCGGCGACGACTCCCCAGGTCGTCGCCGCTTCGAGACTGACCGTCGGTCCCGTGGACTGTCAAGGAAAGGTGGTGTCACACGATCGAGTAGGACCTTCCGTGCCACCGGTTCCAGTGGTCATCGCAGCACGACGGGGAGCGCGTGCAGGCGGCTGCCCATGATGCCGCCGGGCCCGCTGTGGCGGAGGTCGTCGAACGGGGTGGTGAGCCGGGCTCCGGAGTAGTGGGTGCGGAGGGTTTCGACGAGGGCGCGGAGTTCGAGCTGTGCCAGTTGGGCGCCGATGCAGTAGTGCGGGCCCGCGCCGAAGGTGAGGTCGCCGCCGCTCTCGTTGACGCCCTTGATGTCGACGAGGACGGGCGCGTTCGCCGGCAGGCGGGTCCCGGCGAGGTCCAGCTCGGTGGACGTGAAGCGCCACAGCGTGAACGGCGCCGGCGGGTGGCGCCGGAGGGTGTCCCGGACCAGTTCGTCGTCGTCGGCCGGCGCCGCGGGATCGCCGAGCAGGCGTGCCACGAGGAAGCCGATCGTCAGGTCGGTGGTGAGCTGGCCCGCGAACAGCAGGGTGAAGACCTGGTAGTGCAGGTCCCGTCGCGTGCTGCCGGGCGGCATCCGGGCCGCGAGCTCGTCGGCCGGTCCGCCGCCGTCGAGCGCGGCGGTCGCGAGGTCCGCGAAGGCGGCCATGGCCTGCCCCACGTGGTCCGGGTAGTCGGTGTGCATGAGCCGGCAGGCGCGCATCGCGCTGTCGACGTGCTCGTCCGGGATGGTGAGCAGGTCGCACAGGACGGCCAGCGGGTACCTGGTCGTGAAGTCCTGGACGAGGTCGACCTCGCCGGGGCCGAGGCGGGCGAGCAGCCGTTCGGCGACGGCCCGCATGCGCGGGTAGGCCGCCCGCATCCTGGCCGCGCCGAACAGCGGTGCGAACGCGCGCCGCAGCCGACCGTGCGCCTCACCGTCCACTGTGGTCACGGACAGCTGCTCGGCGGCGGTGGGTTCGAGCCCCGCCGCGCGGGCGTCCCAGTGCGGCGGCGCGAGGGCGGTGTCCTTGGCGAAGCGGGTGTCGGTCAGGACCTCGCGGGCCAGGTCGGCGTCCGTGACGATCCAGACCGGCCCGCCCGCCGGCGCTTCCGCCTGGACGAGGGCGCCGGTCTCCCGCATCCGCGCCCGCTGCGGGTCGGGAGCGCCGATGGCGTCGGCTCGGGTGGAGAACGGGCAGGTGACAGTGGGTGCTTCGGGCATGGGCGCCTTCCCTGGTAGTGACACGACACCCAATATAGCTGCACGACGCAGATACTGCGCAACACAGAAGCTGTGTCGTGCATCGGCTGCGCGGTGCAGTATGCTGGCCGGGTGGAGCGAGCGGGATGAGCCAGACGCCTGACGACGCGCGGTCGGAAGTCCTGCGGGCCGTCGCCCGGTGGCAGATCCCGGTGATCCAGCTCAACGGGATGATCGCCGAACGCCTCGGCGTGCCCTGGACGGACCTCCAGGCGCTGTACGTGCTCGCTAATCACGGCCCCGCCACCGCCGGCGAGCTGGCCAGGCGCGTCAACCTCACCAGCGGCTCGGCCTCGCGGATGATCGACCGCCTGGTGCGGGCCGGTTTCGCGCGCCGCGTGCCGGACGAGCGCGACCGGCGCAAGGTGCTCATCGAACCGGACCCCGACGCCGTGGCGCGGATCGGCGGGCTGTACGACGGCCTCAACGAGCGGCACCGCCGTGACGTCGAGGCGTTCGACGACGCGGAGCTCGCGACGCTGCTGCGGTTCATGGAGATGGCTACCCGCCGCACCGAAGAGGAGATCCGGGACTTCCGGGGCTAGTCCGTCGCGGCGGAGAGCCGGGCCGCCAGCGTCCTGATGTGCTCGACCAGCTCGGGTGGTTCGTGCACTTGGAAGTCGAACCCCTTGGTGGTCACGTGGATGGCCAGTTCGTCCAGCGAGTCGGACCCGGCGCGGAGGGTGCAGCTGCGCTCGTCGATCGGCTCCAGCGCCCCGGTGGTGGGCGCGATCCGCTCCGCCGCGGTCTCGGCGCTGACGTGCAGGGTGAACCGGGCCTGGTAGCGGTAGGCCGAGGTGGAGATCCCCCGCGAGGTGTAGCCGCCGAGGTCCTCCGCCGGCGGGGTGCGCGGGGTGAACCGGGGTCCGGTGGGCGTGCGCGGGTCGAGGCGGTCCACGCGGTAGGTGCGCCAGTCCTCGCGGTCGACGTCCCAGCCGACGAGGTACCACCGCCGACCCGAGTGCACCAGCCGGTGCGGCTCGGTCGTGCGGACGCCGGCCGTCCCGTCGTGGGCGCGGTAGTCGAAGCGCAGGCGCACCGAGTCGCGGCACGCGGCGGCGATGGCGGTGAGGACGCCGGGGTCGACGGTCGGGCCGGCGTTGGCCATCGGCACCGTCATCGAGCGCAGGGCGTTGATCCGGTGGCGGAGGCGTGACGGGAGCACCTGTTCGAGCTTCGCCAGCGCGCGCACCGAGGTCTCCTCGACGCCCGTGATCGAACCGCCGGCAGCCGTGCGCAGGCCCATCGCGACCGCGACGGCTTCGTCGTCGTCGAGCAGCAGCGGCGGCAGGTCCGCGCCGGGGCCGAGCCGGTAGCCGGCGACGCCCGCGGTGGCGTCCACGGGGTAGCCGAGGCCGCGCAGCCGCTCGATGTCGCGCCGCACGGTGCGCGGGGTGATCCCCAACCGCTCGGCCAGTTCCGCGCCGGACCAGTCGCGCCGGGTCTGCAACAGCGAGAGCAGGCGCAGCAGCCGGGCCGAGGTTTCCCACATGGTCCGGAAGTGTGCCAGCCGGCTAGGACCGAACCTGACCTAGCCGGTTCCTAGGGTTCTCGGCATGGAGCACAACAGCGGGATCCGCCCCTTCACGATCGACGTTCCCCAAGCCGACCTGGACGACCTGCGGGACCGGCTCGCCCGGACCCGGTGGGCGGCGGACCTGCCCGACGTCGGCTGGAGCCGCGGGGTGCCGGTGGCCTACCTCAAGGGGCTGGCCGAGTACTGGCGCGACGGCTACGACTGGCGCGTCCACGAGCGGGAGCTGAACTCCCACCCGCAGTTCATTACCGAGATCGACGGGCAGAACGTCCACTTCCTGCACGTGCGCTCGCCCGAGCCGGACGCGTTGCCGTTGATCATGACCCACGGCTGGCCCGGCTCGGTCGCGGAGTTCCTGGACGTCATCGGCCCGCTGACCGACCCGCGGGCGCACGGCGGCGACCCGGCGGACGCGTTCCACCTGGTGGTCCCGTCGATCCCCGGCAGCGGCTTCTCCGGGCCGACCCGTGAGGCCGGCTGGGACACCGCTCGGGTCACCAGGGCGTTCGCCGAGCTGATGGACCGGCTCGGCTACGACCGCTACGGCGCGCAGGGCGGCGACACCGGCGCGGTCGTCTCGCCCGGTCTCGGCAGGCTCAACCCCGACAAGGTCGTCGGGGTGCACGCGAACGGGCTCGCCGCGTTCACCGCCGTCGACCCGGACGAGGTGGGGGAGCTGACCGAGGCCGAACGGGCGCGGCTGGCGCACCTGCAGTACCTGACCACCGAGCAGTCCGGCTACGTGAGCATCCAGATCACCCGGCCGCAGACCCTGGCGCACGGGCTGCACGACTCGCCGGTCGGGCAGCTGGCGTGGATCGTGGAGAAGTTCAAGGAGTGGACCGATCCGGCCGCCGAGCTGCCCGAGGACGCGGTGGACCGGGACCGGTTGCTCACCAACGTGATGCTGTACTGGCTGACGGGCACCGCCGGGTCGTCGGCCAACAGCTACTACGAGACCGCGCACGCCGGGGCGTGGGGCGCGAGCGCCCGTTCCACCGTGCCGACCGGGGTCGCGGTCTTCCCCCTCGACGTGTCGATCCGGCGGACCGTCGAGGTCGAGCACACCGTCGTGCACTGGTCCGAGTTCGGTCGCGGCGGCCACTTCGCGGCCATGGAGGCGCCCGACCTGCTCGTCGGCGACATCCGGGAGTTCTTCGCCGGGCTGCGTTGAGCGGCGCGCGTAGTCGCCGGCGCGACGTCTACGTGCGGGGTGCGGCGTTTCCCCTGCGGCCCTCGACCACGGCCGGTTCGGGTGGGTCCAGCACCGCGAGCAGCCGCACGAACCCGTCGCGGTCGCCCTGCACGGCGACCTCGCCGGCCGCTTCGGCGTCTTCCAGCCGCCGTGCGCCCCACACGACTTCGTGCAGCGACCCGGGATCGGTCACGACCACGGCGACCGCGACCGCGGCGTCGTCCCGGTCCACGGCGATGGCGCCGTCGGCCACGGAGACCCGGAACTCGTCGCCGCCGACCCGGACGGACACGTCGACGGCGAGCCCGGCGGCCAGTCGCGGCTCGAACAGGCTCTTGAACGCCAGCATCACGGCGTCGGCGCCGATGGCGGCGCGCCGGTCGAGCCCCGGCGACCGCCCGCCCCACCGGCCGAAACCGACGATCACCGGCTCCAGCTCGCGGCCCCAGGCGGTCAGGTCGTACACCCGCGTCGACGCGGACCGCAGCAGCCTGCGCCGCCGGACCACGCCGGCGCGCTCCAACTGCCGCAGGCGTTGGGACAGCACGTCCGGGCTCGCGCCCGGTATCCCGGCGCGCAGGTCGGTGAACCTCTTGGGGCCGAACAGCAGCTCGCGGACCACCAGCAGCGCCCACCGCTCACCGACGAGGTCGAGCGCGTGGGCGGCCGGACAGCTCTCCTCGTACTTGCGCTTGCTCGCCACGGGTGCACCTGCCCAGGGTGAGAACGACCTTGCGAGGACGCCCGAGTGGTCCGGGCGGTGGTGCGGAACGTCGGCTCGCCCCGTCCGGCGCGGGTGGAGGCGAGCCGACGTCCGCGCTCGGCTCCCTTACCCGGTGAACCGGTAGGAACCGACGATCGTCGCTTCGTTGAACGAAGGCGGGCTGCTGACGCGGTCGCCGAAGTCCTTCATGAAGTCGGCGAACGCGGAGATGCCGTCCAGCGGGTTGTCGTCGGTCTCGTGGACGACGATGTGCACGAACGTCACGCCGTCCTCGAGCCGGAAGGTCGCGTACCGGATGCCGCCCGGGTCCTGGGCCTCGAGCTCGGTGTAGATCCGCTCGACCAGCTCCTGGTTCTCGTCCGCCTTCTCCTTGCTGTCGGCCGTGTACTGGATCACGTGGTTGCTCATGCAGTTCCTCTCGGTGGTGTTCTGACATGACGCCGCGTGGGCGGGCCGTGCCCCGGCCCACCCGCGCGGCGCCCGGCGGCGGCCGTCAGTCCTGTGTGGACGCGAACGCCACCTCCGTGCCCGCGTCCGCTCCCGGTGGGCGAGGGGTTGCCCTCGGGAGCGGTGACGCGGCGAGCGGATCCGACGCCGCGAACGCGGTCGCGACGGGGACCGCGGGTTGCGGGCGTCCGGTCGCGGGGGGGGGGGGGGGGGCGGCGGGGGGGGGCGCCCCCCCCCCCCCCGACCGCGGAGTCCTCCGGGACGAGGGCGTCGACCGCCGAGGCAGGCCGGCGTCGCGCCCGGGCCGGAGATCGATCCGGTGGGTCGGACGAGGGTGGTGCCGGTGGTGACTGGTCGCTCCGCTGGCTGGACATCCGCTCCCCAGGGGCTGTCAGTCCTGAAAACAACCCGCTCGGTTGCACCCTACTAGCCGCTAGTCCTAAAAGACAACCACGCACCCTGTCTGGAGGACTTCCGCTGGTAGGATGCCGTTATGGCGACCAAGCGCAAGTACGATGACGGGTGCGCGACGGCTCACGCCCTCGACTTGGTGGGAGAGCGCTGGGCATTGCTGATCGTGCGCGAGTTGCTGTTCGGCCCGAAGCGGTTCACCGACCTGCGCACCGGCATGCCGGGAGCGAGCCCCAACGTGCTGTCGCACCGGCTGCGCGAGCTGGAGGAGTTCGGCGTGGTGCGCCGCCGCAAGCTGCCGCCGCCCGCCGCCGCCTGGGTCTACGAGCTGACCGCGTGGGGCCGGGAGCTGGAGCCCGTCATCACCTCGCTCGGGCGCTGGGGCGGCCGGTCGCCGTCGTTGCGGCACGACGCCACGATCAGCGTGGACTCGCTGATGCTCGCGCTGAAGACGCTGTTCGACCCCGGCCGCGCCGACGGCTTCACCGCCGACCTGGTGCTGCGGTTGGGCGAGGACTCGTTCCGCGTGCAGCTGTCCGTGGACCGGATCTGGATCACGCGCGGCGAGCTGGACCACCCGCAGGCCGTGATCGAGACCGACCCGGCGACGCTCAACGCGTTGATCTGGAGCGGGCGGGGGCTGTCCGAGGCGATCGAGGAGGGTGACATCAAGGTCACCGGCAGCCGGGAGCGCGTGGAGCGCTTCCTCGGCCTGTTCCCCCTCCCGAAGCCCGCCGTGGTGGCCTGACCGCCCCTGTCCGGGAAGCACGACGGCGGCAGTCCGCCGGAACGGGCCGGGGACCGCGGGCGGCGCTTCCCACGCCTGCGAAGCGGGGAAGCGCCGCCCGGTGTCACGCGGTCGACGCGCTGACCACCGCGGCCGGGGCGAGCGGTTGGCGGCCGAGGATCAGGTCGGCGGCCTTCTCCGCGATGGCGATCGTGGGCGCGTTGGTGTTGCCGCGGATCACGGTCGGCATCACGGAGGCGTCCACCACCCGGAGTCCTTCGACACCCCGGACGCGCAGTTCGGCGTCGACCACGGTGCCCATCGCGCACGTGCCCACCGGGTGGAACTCCGTCTGCGTCGCCCGGCGGACGTGCTCGCGCAGGTCTGCGTCGGACTCGGACTCGGGCCCGCCCACCTGCCGCTCGGTGTAGGGCGCCAGCGACCGCTGCCGCGAGATCTCCAGACCCCGCCGCACGCCCTCGACCATCGCGCGCAGGTCGGCGTCGTCGTCGTAGTAGTTGTGCCGGATCTTCGCCTTGGCCGTCGGGTCGTCGGACGCGATGGTCACGCTGCCCCGGCTGCGCGGCGTCAGCAGGCACGCGCCGAAGGAGATCGCGTGGTCGGTCGGCATCCCCAGGCCGCCGTCGGCGAACATCACCGGACCGGCGATGAACTGCATGTCCGGCGCCGGCAACCCGTCCTCGGACCGGAAGAAGCCGCCCGCCTCGCCGATGTTGGACGTCAGCGGACCGGTGCCGTGCTCCACGAACTCCTGCCCGTACTTCGGGTCGCTCGCGATGAGCAGGCTCACCGGCTGGGAGTGGGCGAACACCAGCATGACGTGCGGGTGGTCCTGCAGGTTCCGCCCGACCTCCGGCTGGTCCAGGACGACCGGGACCTCCAACGCCCGCAGCAACTCCGCCGGGCCGATGCCCGACAGCTGGAGCAGGTGCGGCGAGTTGTAGGCGCCCGCCGAGACGATGACCTCGCGCTCGGCTCGGATCACCAGCTCCTCGTCCAGGCGCGAACCGATGACGCCGGTCGCCCGGTCGCCGTCGAAACTGACCCGGTGCACCTCGACGTTGGTCTCCACGGTCAGGTTCGGCCGCGACATCGCCGGGTGCAGGAAGGCAACCGCGGCGCTGCACCGCTTTCCGTCGCGCTGGTTCACCTGGTACAGGCCGAACCCGTCCTGCTCGGCGCCGTTGAAGTCGTCGTTGGTCGGGTAGCCGGCCTGGATCGCGGCTTCGACGAACGCCGTGGACATCACGTTGCGGGACCGGCCGTCCGCCACCGTCATCGGCCCGCCGACGCCGTGGAACTCCGACGCGCCGCGCTCGTTGTCCTCGGAGCGGATGAAGTACGGCAGCAGCTCGTCGTAGGACCAGCCCGGCTGGCCCCAGCCGTCGTAGTCGAGGCGGTTGCCGCGGATGTAGATCATCGCGTTGATGGAGCTCGAGCCGCCGAGCACCCGGCCGCGCGGCAGGTAGATCCGGCGACCGTTGAGGTTCGGCTCGCCGTGGGTGTCGAGGTCCCAGTCGACCCGGGTGCGGAAGAGCTTGCCGAACGCGGCGGGCACGTGCACGGTCGGCGAGGTGTCCGCCGGCCCCGCCTCCACCAGGCACACCTTGACGTCCGGGTCCTCGGACAACCGTGCCGCGAGCACGCACCCCGCCGAACCGGCGCCGACGATCACGTAGTCGTACATGCGCTTCTCCTTCCCCCTTTTCCCGGGGGGAAACCGTCGAAAGAAATGACGAAACCCCAGGGGGGAACAGCGTAGGAAATGCCCCACACGGCCGCTTGTTCGAAAGTGCTGAGTTGCCGTAAAGGACTGTGCGCGACTCCCGCTCTCGCCGGGCCCGCGTACGACGAGAGGTCCCGCTCGGAGAACCGGGCGGGACCTCCGCAACCGTGCCGGACCGCCGTGTCTATGCGGTGTGACCTGGCCTTATGTCTCAGTCGGGGTGACCGCCGTCTCGATGTCGCCGTCGAGGAGCGGCTGACCGGCGTCCGCCTCTTGATCACCTATTCCCACGTGAGGAGCGGAAATCCCATTGGTGGAAAATTGGTCGCGCGGGTGATTCGGCTACGTTCGGTCACTCGCTGATTCCGTTCCGGAGTCGATTCGGTCGGCCGGCTCGTGAGAATGCCTATTCTGCCCCACGGGGAATTCACCGTCGAACCGGCGAAACGGGTGCGGGCGCGGCGGCGCGGGACTTGATCCCGAGGGCCAGCAGCCCACCGAACAGGATCGCCCCCGCCGCGACGGCCAGCGCCGGACGGCTGGCGGACACGAAGGCGGTGCCGAACGCCTCCCGCGCCAGGGCGCCGAACAGCTCCGCCTGGTCCGGTGGGAGGTCGGCGGGGGTCGCCACCCCGCCCTGCTGGCCGGCGCCCAGCCGCAGCCCGTGCGCGGCGGCCTCCTCGAACGCGTCGAGGAACCGGGGCCGGACCTGCTCGGGCAACCGGGTGGACAGCGCCGCGGTCTCCTCCCGCAACGCCGCCACGAGCCGGTTCTGCAGCACCGCGCCGACGACCGCCGCACCGAGCGCGGCCCCGGTCTGCCGGGCGGTGTTGAGCACCCCGGAGGCGGTGCCCGCGCGTTCGGGTGGGATGCCGCGCATGGCCTCGGTGGTGGCGGGTGCCAGCGCCAGTCCCATGCCGACGCCGATGAGCAGCATCGGCACGATGAACGTGACGGGCGTCGACGTGGCGTCCGGCACGAACGCCACCCCGAGCACGCCGGCCGCGAACAGCACCATGCCGACCGTCAGGGGCAGTCGGCCCCCGATCCGGTCGGCCAGCCGCCCGCCGACCGGCGCCACGGCGCTCAGCAGGAGCGTCCACGGCAGTGCCGTCACCCCGGACATCAGCGGGCTCATGCCGAGCAGGGTCTGCGTCTCGATGACGAACACCAGCATCAACCCGTACACCGCGAACGACGAGATGAGCGTGATGCCGGTGGCGATGGAGTAGTTGCGGTCGCGGAACAGGTCCAGCGGCACCAGCGCCTCGCGCTGCCGCCGTTCCCACAGCACGAACGCGACACCCAGCACCGCGCTCAGGACGAGCACCGCCGGGATGCTCAGCACACCCGTGATCACGCCCCAGTCGTGCCGCTGCCCCTCGACGAGCGCGTACACCAGCGCCAGGAGCGCGCCGGTGGCGAGGACGACGCCGACCACGTCGAACCGGTGCGGTCGCCCGGCGCGCAGGTCCGGCACGAACTTCAGCGCCAGCACCACGCCGAGCACGCCGAACGGGATGTTGAGCAGGAACACCGCCTGCCAGCCGAACGCCGTGACGACGAGCCCGCCCACCGTCGGCCCGCTCACCGCCGCGACACCCGCCACCGCGGTGAAGATCCCGAACGCCGCGCCCCGCCGCTCGGCGGGGAAGATGCCGGAGATCAACGTCAACGCCTGCGGTGTCAGCGCCGCCGCGCCGACGCCCTGCAACACCCGCGCGCCGATGAGCAGACCCGGCGACGTGGCCAGTCCACAGAGGACCGACGCGACGGTGAAGACGGCGAGGCCGGCGACGAACACCGCACGCGGCCCGACCAGGTCGCCGACCCGGCCGAACACGATCAGCAGCGACGCGAACGCCAGCAGGTAGCCGTTGAGCACCCACAGCACCTCGTCGATGCCCGCGTCGATGCTCGTCATGATGTCCGGCGCGGCGGTGTTGACGATGGTGGTGTCGAGCAGGATCAGGAAGTTCGCCAGGCACAGGACCACCAGCGCCCGCCACGGTCGTTGCACCTCACACCTCCGTCGCGCGGTGCAGCAGCCCCGCCATCCGCCGGGCAGCCGTGAAGCCGGCCCAGGACACCAGCTCGACCAGCCGCCGGTCGTCCCCGCCGAACGCGGCCACGGTGTCGTCGTCGACCTGGTAGGACGCGATCGCCACGAGCAGCGCCAGGGTCGCGCCCGGCCGGTCCTCGGCGGGCAGGCCGGCCACCGCCTCGGTGACCCAAGCGCGGCTCAAGCCCGGTGGTGTGCCGTCCCACGCGGCGATCCGGTCGAGCACCAGGTCCCGCGCGGGCTGCGACAACGCCCGCTCGCCACCGGCGTCGAACGCCGCCGCGATCCGGCCGAGCGCGTCGGCGATGACCGGGTTCCCGGACGACCAGGCGAGGTCGTCCGGCCGCGGCGCTTCCGCCAGCAGCCGCAGCGACCGGCCCGGCGGGTAGTCCTTGCGCGCGCTCGTGCCCATGAACTTCCCCAGGAACTTGCGGGCGGGCGCGGGCGCGTTGGCCGGCAGCGGCGAGTCGCCCAGGAAGACGTTCACCACGCGGTTGAGGTAGTGGAACGCCACCACGACGCCGAGCAGCTCGGGCAGCTGCTCCGCCGGGAACGGCCGCACCGCACCGGACCCGCTCGCCCACGCCTCGACGTCCGCGAACGTGGTCGGGGTGAGGTCCTCGAGGGTCGCGGTGTGGATGGAGACGCAGTAGGGGCAGGTGTTCGAGCGCGACACGGCCGCCGCGACCGCCTCCTTCACCGCGCGCGACGCGTGCCCCGACGCCACCAGCGTCTCCCGCAGCAACGACCAGGTCGCGGCCAGGGCGACCGGCGCGGGGGAGTGCAGCGCGACCGGCGGCGCGAGCATGCCGAAATCGGCCTCGACGTCGGAGTACACGACCGCCACCAGGCCGGTCGCCGCGCTCGGCTTCACCGGCTCGACGTGACGGATCTGCTTCAGGGAACGGCGCAGCGCGGTGCGGACGATCCTGCCCATCGGAATCTCCCTAGCTGGTGTGAGGTTTCACGGTCGGCGCCGGACGCGCCGCGCCCGGCGCACCGAGCCGGCAGGCGGAGCGCAGGCCGCCGAACGCCACGAGCACCGCGCTTCGTGATGCCGAACAGGCCGGTCGGGACGCGCGGCGCGGCGAGCACAACCGACGCCTGCTCGATTCCCCGGGTTGCGACTGCGACGGCGATCGACCGGTGCGCGGTCGGCCTCGCCATCGCGGGGCCCGGCGTCAGCCCGGTCACCGAGAACCCCTGATCGCGGACCGGTCCGACGACGAGGACGTGCCGACGCCCGAACCGGTCGCCCGGCCACCACCGCGTCGAGCGCGACGATGGACGACGCGAGGCGGTGAGCGCCCGGCGCTGCGCGGTGCCCATGCGCGGTGTGGTCACGCGTAGATGCTCTCGCCGATCACCCCGGAAACCTTCTTCCGGACTGCTCGGACGTCTGCCGACCCGTCGCTGCGCACGTGTGGAGATGGCCGGCGCGGGTGGCCCTTCGCGACGATGGCCGGTCGCGCGACGACCGGAGCGCGACCACCTCGTGCGGGAAGACCGTGAGCGGCGGCTCGACCGGACCCGGGCACAGCGGTACCCGGCCGCGAGGGAGTCCCTCGCGACCGGGTTCCACCGGCGACTCAGTCGTGCACCAGGTCCGGCAGCAGGTTCTTCACACCGCGCCGACCAGCGGTCTCGCCGTCCGGCGACGGGGCGCCGTACTTCACGTCGACCCCGCGCTCCTGCAACGCCCGCACGATGCCCGGCATCGCGCGCTCGGCCAACGCGGCGATGGTCAGCGCCGGGTTCACCGTCAGGGCGCCCGGCACGGCCGCGCCGTCGGTCACGAAGATGCCCGGGTGCCCGCGCAGCTCGTGCCGGTCGTCCAGCGCGGAGGTCTCCGGGTCGTCGCCGATGCGGCAGGACGCCAGCGGGTGGACCGTGTACGCGCCCACCACGTCGTTGGTCCACGGCATGACCTTCGACAGGCCGTCCTTCTCCATGATCGACTTGACCGCCGCGTCCGCCTGACGCCAGCCGAACAGGGTGTTCTCGGTCGGGTTGTAGGTGATCGGCCCCCGACCCAGCATCTGCTGGGAGATGCGGACCGAGTTGCCGGTGGGCGGGGGCGCGCCGAACACGCCCTCGTTGTCGTCCTCGGTCATCGAGAAGATCGTCAGCCAGGACTGCCACTTCTCGACGATCTTCTTCTTCTCCGCGCCGAACCACGTGGGCGACCCGGGCAGCGCGTCCGGGGTCTGCGCCAGGATGGTGCCGAAGCCGGGCGGGAAGTACAGCTGCTCCAGGCAGAACCGCGAGAACTCGGGCAGCGAGGGGTCCAGGTTGTCCCAGCTCGCGACGGTCGGGCCCTTGCCGATCTGGTTCGCCGCGTAGGACAGGTCGTCCTCGCGCGACAGGCCGAGCAGGTCGCGGGCCTTGTCCTCGTCGATGATCGCCGTGTTCAACCGCTCGCCGTTGCCGGAGAAGTACCGGCCGACGGCGTGCGGCATCTTGCCGAGCGTGTCCTCCGAGCGCTGGAGGATCACCGGCGTGGCGCCCGCGCCCGCCGCCAGGATCACGATCTTGGCCTCGATCTCGCCCTGGCCGATGCTCACCCGGTAGTCCACGTCGTGGATGACGTTGTAGCTCACGCGGTAGCCGCCGTCCGCCGTGCGGACCAGCTTCTGCACCTCGTGCATCGGCCGGATCTCGGCGCCGTGCGCGATCGCCGCGGGCAGGTAGTTGAGCAGCAGGGACCGCTTGGCGTCGAACTTGCAGCCCGCCATCATCCAGTTGCAGTTGGTGCAGAGCTTGGTGTCGATGGCGACCGGCACCGGGTTGGCGGTGCGGCCGGCGTGGTCGCACGCCGCGGCGAACAGCCCGCCCGAGTAGCTCACCTGGTCCCAGTCCTGCTTGGTGACCGGCAGCGCCTCGCTGACCTTGTCGTACCAGGGGTCGAGCGTGTCGCGGTTGATGGCGCCGGGCCACATGCGCCGACCGATGCTGCCCTTGCGCTCGAAGACGAACCGCGGCGCGCGGGGCATGGCGGCGAAGTACACGACGCTGCCGCCGCCGACGCAGTTGCCGCCGAGCAGGCTCATGCCGTTGCCGACGACGAAGTCGAAGATCCGCGTGTACGAGGAGCCCATCAAGTAGTCGTGCTCGAAGTCCTTGCCCTCGAGCCAGGGGCCTCGTTCCAGCACGGTGACCTTGGCACCGCCCGCGGCGAGGTGGTAGGCGGCGATGGCGCCGCCGAACCCGCTGCCGACGATGAGGACGTCGGTGCTCTCTGTGCTCGTCATGGAAACTCCAATCGCCGGGCCTGACGGGCGCGGCAGAACGTTGCGGACGGGGTCAGGCGGGGTTCCCGGACGGCGTGGTGTCCGGGTGCTTGCGAGCGAGCGCCCTGCCGTACGTGAAGGCGGGGAACCGCCAGAGGCCGTCGGCGTCCGGCATGGAGAACTTCATCGCCTTCAGACCGGGGTGACCCGCGGCGATGGCGTCGAGCGTGTGCATGTGCGCGCCGGTGTCGAAGGCCATGTTGCTGAACAGCGTCAACGCCACCCAGCCGTCCTTCTCCGGGTGGCCGGGCGCGACGAGCCGGGAGACGAGCGCCGTCCGGTGCTCGAACGCCAGCGCCACGAACGGCGGCACGTCCTCGTCCAGCTCCAGGCCGTGCTCGGCCGCGTAGTCGCGGGCGTGCCCGTTGAGCATCTGGGTGAGGCTGTCCAGCCCCTCCGCGACGCCGGCGGCCGGTGTCTCCAGGAGTTCGACGGCGCCGGCGACCACCGCGCCGCCACCCTCGCTGGCTCCCGCGATCGCGCGGTCGTCCGGCGAGCGCTTCGCCCCCGGCACGATGGTGTCCGCGAACGCCTCCAGTGTCATGGTCCGTACGGCGCGATCCGGTGCGGTGTCCAATTGCACGGGTGATCCTTCCTCCGGGTTGGCGAAGAATGGGTCGACCGGACACCCGAAGACATGCGCGGCCGACTCCTGGAATGCGCCGAAGCTGTCGCCCCGTCGTTCTCACCATGGTCCGACCGGGGCACTAAAAGATGCTTCTCCGTGGTTGCCTTGATAATCTCGCTAGGGCACTTGCCGGCGGCTGCTGGGCCGATGGCGCTACTTGTCGTACGGCCGTCGGAAGGTGCGCGGGACCGGCTGACCGGGCTACTGGGGCGGCCGTGCGCATTTGTCGGGGCGGCGGATGGTGGGATGTTCACCCGATCGTCGTCGGGGTGCTTATGCATCCAGTGCCCTGAAGTGCCTTGAAACATGCTGTGGCAAGATCGTTTCGGTGTCCCGTCGGCGATCATGCGGAGGTGGTTCGCGAGCCTTGCGCAGGCTGTGGGGGCCATGTAGTTTGCAAGAATCAGGGTGACGACTGGGGATTTTTCTGGGGTTCACCGAAGGCTTCGCGCCATCGGAACCCGATGGACTGCGGCCCTATCTCCCTTGCCGGTGGGCCGGCCGTGGTCGAAGTTGGCGTTCCACCTCTGTCGGCAATCTCTACGATATGGGGGTCGTAGTGGGCGAAGTGCTCGAGCGAGCAGTGGGCCGGGTAATCGACTTCATGCGCGAGAACATAGGCGACCAATTCACCCTCGACGACATGGCCCGCACCGCGAATTACAGCAAGTTCCACTTCTCGCGGGCGTTCCAGAGGGTGACCGGGGTGTCGCCGGGTCGGTTCCTGGCCGCCGTCCGATTGCAGGAAGCCAAGCGCCTGCTGGTGTCCACGTCGCTGACCGTGACCGACATCAGCCACCGGGTCGGCTACACGAGCGTCGGCACGTTCAGCTCCCGTTTCCGGAACAGCGTCGGCGTCTCGCCGACGACCTACCGCCAGCTGGGCGGCTTCGCACCGCACATCCCGATGGCACGGCGTGCGGGCAACACGCGCACGGCCACCGTGCAGGGCGAGATCTTCGCCCCGGCCTGCGGCACGCCGGGGCTGATCTTCATCGGCCTCTTCCCGGACGGCATCCCGCAGGGCGCGCCGATCAGGTGCTCCGTGCTCAGCCGCCCGGGTCCCTACGTGCTCACCTCGGTACCGCCGGGCACGTGGCACCTGCTCGCGCACTCCGTGGCGCTGGGCCGTGAGTCGGTGATGGTCGACAGCCCCTTCGCCGACGACCAGGCGCTGGCGGTCGCCTCGTCCGGGCCGATCACCATCCGACCCGGTGTGCCGGTCCGGCACGCCGACCTCGCCCTGCGCCCCAGCTGCGTCCTGGACCCACCGGTCCTGCTGGCGCTGCTGGACGTGCGCACGGTCGCGCTGGGGGCGGGCGCCGCCTCCTGAACGGGTGGGCGGAACCGCTGCGACCGAACACAACCGAACAGACCACGGACACACAGCCAGGGCCGCCCCTTCCGGGGCGGCCCTGACGGTGTGCGGGGGTGTTACGCGACGGCGTGCACGGTCATCGGCAGACCGCCCCGGATCCTCAGCGACAGCATCGGCTCCGGCACCACCTCGAAATCGGGCACCGTGCGCAGGTCCAGCTCACGGGCGATCATGGCGATGGTGAACGTGGCCTCCATCATCCCCAGGTGGTTGCCGACGCAGAACCGGGGTCCGGCGCCGAAGGGGATGTAGGCGTAGCGAGGCCGGTTGTGCGTGGCGGTCGGGTTGAACCGCTCCGGGTCGAACCGGTCGGGCTGGTCCCAGAACGCCGGGTGCCGGTGCAGGGTGTACGGGCAGATCAGCACGTCCGCGCCCTTCGGCACGAAGTAGCCGCCCACCTCGTCGTCGGCCTGCGCCGCACGGGGCAGGATCCACACCGGCGGGTACAGCCGCATGACCTCCTCCACGACCATCGTCGTGTAGCGAAGGCCGTGCAGGTCCTCGTACGTCGGCAGCCGGTCGCCGAGCACGGACTGCGCCTCGGCGCGGACCCGCTCCTTGATCTCCGGGTGCCGGTCCAGCAGGTGGAACGTCCAGCCCAGCGTGCTGGCCGTCGTCTCGTGCCCGGCCAGCATCACCGTCACCAGCTCGTCGTGCAGCCGCTGCCGGCCGAACGCGGGGTCGGCCTCCTCGGCGGTCGACGCCATGACGCGCGAGAGCACGTCGTCGCCGTCGGCGTGGCCGTTCGCCACCCGCCGGGCCGCCAACTCGTCGACGACCCGGCGCAACTCCTTGCGCGCCTTGCGGAACCGCAGCTGGTGGGGGAGCGGCACCCACATGGGCACCGCGCTCATCGACACCATCTCGAACATCGCCTGGTCCTGCACGGCCTCGAAGGCGTGCCCGACCTGCTCGAACTCCGACAGGTCCTCCGATAAGAGCGTCCGACCGAGGACGTCCAGCGTCAGACCGGTCATCTCCTCCATCAGGTTCAGCGGCGTGCCGTTGACCCCGGCGCGGAGCCGGTCGACGAGCCTGCCCGCCGACTCGGCCACCGCGCCCGCCTGCTGCGCGATCCGCTTGTGCTGGAACGCGGGCTGCGTCGCCTTGCGCTGCTTGCGCCACAGCTCGCCCTCGCTGGTGAGCAGCCCGTCGCCGAGTGCGCGGCGGGCGTGCACCAGGCCGATGCCCTTGTGGTAGTTCGCCGCGTTGTCCGCTAAGACGTGCTTCGCGTGCTCGGGGTGGTTGAAGAAGTACAGCGTCTTGGGCCCGATGGCCATCCGGACCGCGTCGCCGTACCGGTCCGCGGCCGACGTCATCAGCTCCAACCGGTCACCGACCAAGTTCTTGAGCAGGCCCAGCGTCGCGCTGCGCGGAGGTCCCGGAGGAGTCCGCCGGACGCCGGCCGCGGTCCCGGTCATGTCGGCACGACCTCCGTCTTCTTCGGCGCGCCGTTCCCGTTGAGGGAGGCGTCAGCGGTGGCCTGCTCGACGGGCGGCTGCTCGGCCGCCGCCATCGCCTTCTGCTGGGCCGCGGTCTCGGCACGCGCCTTGTCCACGATGTGCAGCGCCCACAGGAAGCCGCCGCGGATGAGGCACACGATCGCCGTGGCGAAGAAGATGCCGTAGGGGATCGACATGCCCATCAGCACGCCGTACACCGCCGCCACACCGCCACCGAAGGCCACCTGCGACAGCGGTCGCGACGGGCTGGTGCCCGGGTCGGTCACCATGTAGTTGGTGAACAGCACGAACGCGACACCGGACATCATGCCCAGGCCCGCGGGGATCGAGACGTCCAGCAGGAAGCCGCGGACCACCGCCTGGAGCACGAACCCGATGAGCCACGCCATGATCAGCCACAACCGGCCGGTCAGCATGCCGTTGAGCATGGTGCCGCCGAGGAGGATCAGCGCCGGGATCAACCAGTCGACGAAGGTCCCGACGTGCTCGGTGAAGTGGTAGGGCGGCGCGATGGACGCCCACGGGAACACCAGCAGGATCACCGCGATGCCGAAGTTCGACGGGTTCATGTAGTGCCGCATCCGGCCGCGCACCGGGACTCGCAGCACCCACTTCGCGCCGACGGCGACGGTGACGCCGAAGATCAGCGCCCACACGTTGTCGTTGACGTAGATGAGCATGTTCATCGCGAGGCTCGTGATGTGCGCCGGGTAGAGGAACTCCATGAGCCCTCGGAACCCGTTGCCGGCGAACCGCGGCGCGCGGCCCTCCTGCCTGGCGCCCACGATCTCGAGGAAGATCTCCACGATGTAGCCGGTGGCCAGCGCGATGAACGGCCACAGCCACGGCTGCTCGAACCCGAGGATCGTGTAGCCGACGATGTTGAAGATAGTGATCGAGATGGCGAACCGCCGGAGGGCGGTGACCACCTTGGGATCGTGCCGAGGCGGGCTCGGTTGCGTCTCAGCCATGTCCGTCACTTCTCCTTGGCCTGGTCGCCGAGCTGCAGGTCGTGCCAGCCCGCGGACAGTGTCAGGTCTTGTTCGTGGGTCGAACCGTCGCGGTCGCGCCACTTGATGTGCACGTCGACCGGTCCGGACTGCTCGCCGAGTCCGAAGTGGACTTCGTGGCTGCGCTTGCCGGAGTGGCCGCTGCCGCCGTCGACCCGGTTGATCTGGGTGCGCCCGTCGGCGGTCTTGATCGTCACCTGCGCGCCGATCACGGGGGAGCCGACGGTGTCGTCGCCGTCCTGCTCGTGGGTCAGCCGCAGGCCGAGGAACTCGTTGGAGGACTTGCCGGTGTTGTGGTAGAAGACCGGGTCCTCCCACTGCCGGGAGATCGCCATGTCGAGCCGGCCGTCGCCGTCCACGTCACCGGTCGCGATGCCGCGGGTGGGCACGGGGATGTCCAGGCCCAGCATCGGTGAGAGGTTGTCGTAGCGGCCCTCGGCGTTCTTGACGAACAGGTGGAACCGCTGGCTGCCGCCCACGTCGTCGCCGGCGGTGACGACCGGCCACCACATCGGGTTGGCCAGCAGGGCGTCGTTCGCCGTCGCCAGCTCCTGCAGCTGGGGCCAGCGGTTGACCTCGCCCTTCACGAACCCGGTCGCCTGGGCGACTTCCAGCTCACCGCTGTTGTCGAAGTCGGACAGCTTCACGTCCCAGCCCCAGCCGGACCAGGCCAGCAGCAGCGGCCCGCTCTCGTCCTCCCACGGCGCCTCACCCTCGCGCATGGCCGACTTCACGTCCGCACCGGTGCTCATGAACGCGAAGTGGCTCTCCTCGATGCCGAACGAGGTGGTGATGTTGCTGACGTACATGTCGTAGATGCCGTCCGCGTTGAGGTCGCCGAAGTCGACGCCCATCCCCTTGAACGAGTCGATACCGACGTTCTTGGACTTCGGCTCGAACGGCGTGAGCTCACCCTCGACCATCGCGAACTCGAACTTGCCGGGGGTGGACCGGTTGTGCAGCAAGCGGTCCGGACCGAAGTCGTGCGCCAGGTACAGCTCGGGCAGCAGGTCGCCGTCGACGTCGTTGGAGCTCGACGCCAGGGCCCAGCCCTTGGACGCGTCGTGCGGGATCGCGTTGTCGTGCTGCTTGAAGGCGGCGGTCGGGTTGGCACCCGCCGTGCCACCGGTCCACTCGAAGACGTAGTCCTCACCGCCGTTGAGCGCCGCCGACATCGAGGCGTTCATCTCCACGCCGGTGTCCTTGCTCGGGTCGAGCACGGGGCCGTGCGGGAAGTAGTTGCCGATGAAGATGTCGTCGTGCCCGTCGCCGTCGAAGTCGGCCACGGTGGCGGAGTTGGTGTTCCACTCCGGCCCGGCGTAGCGCCCGCTCGACGCGCCCGGCACCAGCTCGGTGGCCTGGAACGAGTCGGCGGTCAACTCGTCCTCGCCGGACTTGGCCAGGTGCAGGATCGGCGTGCGGCCCCACAGGTAGACCAGCAGGTCCATCGCGCCGTCTTCGTTGAAGTCACCGGGGACGCAGCCCATCGGCGCCATCACGTCGTTCACCGGCAGGCTGCCGGAGCTCAGCGCGAACGGCGCGTACCGCGGTGTCTTCCCGGCCTCCGGCGCGGGGGTGATGATCACCTGGTCGATGCGCACGTCCACGAAGCAGATGTCGTTGGACAGCCCGTCGCCGTCGAGGTCGTTCATGGCGATGGCGGAGCCGACCGACGAGATCCACGCGTCGATGTGCTTGTAGTCCTTGTTGACCTTGCGGATCGTCTGCTGGGTGTAGCCGCCGGGCAGGGCGATGTTCGCCGGCGCGAACCCGAAGCCCGACGCCAACTCCTGCTTCTCGGCCGCCGACGACTCGGGGTGGCTCGCCACCGAGAAGGTGGCGGCTACCAGCACCAGCGCGATGATTCCGGGGAGTTGCTTGCGCAGCCAGCCGATGGTGCCGCTCACGAGCCGACTCCTTCCTGGTGGACGAACTGTGCGGCGATGCGTCGCCGCCACGTCTCGAACGCGGGCTCGGCGCCGTCGACGATCGGCGGCGCGGGACGCACGTCCTGTGTGACCCGCGCGGCCTTCTCGGGCTCCATGCCGCAGAACACCTGGGTGGCCAGTCCGGTGTGGGGAACCATGTTCCCCGCCTTCGCGCGTGCCTCGGCGGCGAACGCGCTGGCCTGCGCGACCATCCCGGCGTGCTGCCCGGAGCGTTCCCGGAACATCAGCAGCTCGTCCTCGGTGACGCCGCCCGCGTAGGTGGCGGCCAGGCCCGCGCCGGAGTACAGGTCTTCACGGCGGTGCTCGGCGAACCCGTCGATGAGGTCCGCGACGTACTCGGGGTCGGTGCCGCCGACGAACCACATCGCGCGGCCGATGCCCTGGTCCAGCGCGCGGTTCGTGTAGGCCCGCGGTCCCGAGCCCGGCCACGGGAAGTCGCGATCGACGTACTGGCCGTGGACGTACTTGTCGGTGTGGAAGTAGGCCTGGTGGAACCCGTAGCCGTCGAGGACCAGCCAGCGCAGCAGCGGGTCCGTCGTCGAGTCGGCGGGCCACCGGAACCGCGGCAGCCGGGCCATCGCCCAGCCGATCCCGACGTAGATCATGTAGACGTGGTCGCCGCCGCGCCCCTCCAGGAACTGATCGACGTGCCGGCGGTGGCCGAAGGGCATTCCGTCCAGGATCGCGAGGCCCATTCCGGCGCCCTCGTAGGCGAAACCCTTGAACCTCGTCGGCAGCCTTTCGAGAGCTTCCTCGGCATCCCGCGGGTGGCGGGCTTCGACCGCGGCGGCGTATCCCTCGATGAACATCCGGCCGACGGTCTCCAGCAATTCCTTGCCGGCCTCGTTCTTGACCCTGAACCCGCGGGTCTCCATCAACGTGTCGGATATCTTCGGAGTCAGTAATCGGCGCCGCAAGGCGCGCAGGGCACTCACATTCATCCCCCCAACGTCGGGCGACGATCAACCGGATAGGAACGGGAAAATAGTTGCAGCGCGGCACTCGGCGCGGCTACTTCAGGCTTGCGGATCCGCGCCGCTAAACCTTCGATCATGCGGCGGGGTGCGTCCGCATTGCGGCGAAATGCGCACGAATCCTGCTGCGCCACACCTCGTACGGCGGTACCGCGCCCTCGGTGTCGGGTGCGACCGCGGTGGCGTCGGCGAGTTCCGACGCGGCCTCGGGGGTGATCCCCCCGAACGTTTCGATGGCGGTCGCGCTGTGCGCGGGGACGAATCCGGCGTGGAACCGGGCTTTCACCGCGAAGACCGAGCCCAGCGCCAGCTCCGCGCGGTGCTCGCCCGCGGCGGCGGGCAGCGTGGCCAGCTCGTCGGGCGTGCCGCCGCCCGCGAACGTCGCCGCCAGGCCGACACCGCTCCACAGGTCGGCGTGCCGAGCGGGGTCGAACCGGCCGAGCGCCCGCGCGACCTCCTCGCTCTGGGCGCCGTGGATGAACCACAGCGCCCGGCCGATGCCCTGGTCGATGGCGCGCGGGAAGTAGTCGGGCCTGCCCTGCCACGGGTAGGCCGGGGGCACGCGCTGCTCGTCGACCCACTTGCGGCTATGGAAGTAGGCCAGGTCGAAGCCGTAGCCGTCGACCGCGAGCCACGTCATGGTCGGGTGGTAGGGCGACCCGGCCAGGTCCGGCACGACCTTGCGCCACAGCGCGCGCGGCAGGTGGTTCATGGCGAACCCGATGCCGATGTAGGCGACGAACAGGTGCTCCGCGCCCGGCCCGTTGAGCAGGTCGCGCGCCCGCGTGCCCCGGCCCATCACGTCGCGGATGGTGAACGCCATCGTCGCGCCCTCGTAGGCGAAACCGCGCAGCTCGGGCTCGACGAACCCGAGCCGGCGCACGATCTCGTCCTGGTCGCGCGAGTCGATGCCCCACTCGAAACCGCAGACGACCGACTGCGGGATGGCGTCCAGCTTGGGCGCGTACTCCGACGACGCGCCGGGGAAACCGCGCGCGCCGAGCGTCACCTCCTGCAACGAAGGCGCCATCACGAGCCTGCGCAGCGATCCCAGCGTTGTCGACATGGTGCTAGACCCCCAGTGCGTCTTGGGATTTCCTCGTGCCCTCGGTCCGGACGGCGCTCGCGGTGCCCCGCGAGGTCGAACTGTGGTGGGTGCCCGCGTGCGAGACCTTCCGGAATGGGTCCGGCACGACGTCGAGCGCGGTCCCACCCGGGTGGCCGAGTGGGCCGATTGTGTCGCGGCGACGTGGAAAATGACCCTCGAACAGTGTCGAGGTGGCCACCGGCTCGGCCCCGGCAGCGGGGTCGGCTCCCTTTCGGGGTGCTTCGTCGGCGCCGATGTGGGCCATCCGGGGCTCCTTGCCGGGGATATCGGTGAGTAGCTTGGTCGTACTCGGGCTGCCGGGGGTCGGGCGTTCCCAGGATCGGTCCGGGCGTCGGTGAAACCTTCTCCGAACATGCGGACTTCGTGGGCGAATCGAGTGGTCGGCCCGTCGTGGCCGTCGCGCGGTGTGCCGACAACGGGAAGGACACCGTTGTGGGAGGCGCCGGCCGGGCCGCGGAATCGCCGGGAGTGACGTCGTCCGGGCCGGGCGGGCTGGACCGGGTGCCGCATTCTCGCGCGCACCGGTTCCATTGTCGGAAACTGTTCGGTGTTTCTTCCCGGATGACGAGGAAACCGCGTCCGCGGGTCTTGTGCAACCGTTGTGGCCGTCGCGTACCCGGTGCCATCGCGACGGTTGGTCGGGCACTCCCGTCGACTGGCGGCGAGCACGCTGGGCACCGATCCGTTCGGTGGCGCAGAACGTCGAAAGCCGCCGCTCGTCCGACGAGCCGGCGGCATCCGGGACCCGACCGCCGTTCGACGTGGCCGGCGTCGTCACACGCGCGGTGCGTGGCGGCCCGGAGCTCCCCGGGGAGCTCCGGGCCGCGGGTGCGTCAGTCCACGTTGGACAGCGTGAACTGGCCGGGCTTGCGGCCCTCACCGGCCGGACCGCGGTACGCCTGGGCGATGTCCAGCCACTGCTCGGCGAGCTCGCCCTCCGCCCGCAGGTCCAGGTCGGAGTGGTGCCGCCGCCGGGTCACCAGCAGGCAGAAGTCCTCCGCCGAGCCGGTCACGCGCTGGGCGGCGTCCTCGGGGCCGTAGGACCACACCGTGCCGGACGGTGCGGTGATCTCGAACCGGAACTCGTCCGTCGGCGGCTCCTCGCCGCGCGCCAGGTAGCCGAAGTCCTTCGTGCGCACCGCGAAACCGACCAGGAAGCCGAGCCGGTCGTCCCACTTCCGCGGCACGCCCAGGGCGTCGGCCACGTCCTGGCCGTGCCCGAACAGCTCCATCATACCCGCGCTGGCCAGCACCGACGGCGGCAGCGGGTTCACCAGCCACGGCACCGTGGTGTCGGCCGGCACGGCGGCCAGCGCGTCGATCGCCCTGGCCTTGGTCTGGCTCCAGCGCTCCACGAGTTCGGGGGTGTCGAGCGCGAGGTGCGGCGCCATGGCGGCGTCCACGTTGGCGTTGAAGTCGGGAGACAGCCCCGCCATCATCGCCTGGAACCGGGCGCCGTCGGACGCCGCGAGGCCCGCCATGGCGAAAATCGCGGTCAGGTGCGCCACCTGGTGCTTGACCGTCCAGCCGGGCGACGGCGTCGGCAGCGACCACGCGGAGTCGTCGAGGTCGGCGATCATCCGGTCGAAGTCGTCGCCCGTGGCCCGGAGCGCCGTGATCACGTCCATTGCGCATGTCCTTCGCTCGAGTTGGCTGAGCTCTGACGATGCCGCAGCGGACAGCGGAAGTCTTCTCACGGCGTGCTCTAAGCCCCTCGCCCGCCCCGCCCGGCGGACCGTCCGGCTCAGGCGACGCCGGCGGCGATGAGCTGCTGCCAGATCACCCCTTGGTCGACGACCTCGACGCCGAGCTTCTCCGCCTTGGCGGTCTTGCTCGCGCCGACGTCCGCGCCGGTGATCAGGTAGTCGGTGCTGGCCGAGACCGAGGTCGCGGTGGTGGCGCCGGCCTTCTCGCAGAGCCTCTGGAAGGTGGGGCGGGGCACCTTCTCGCCGGACCGCGGGTCGCTGATCGCCCCGGTGATCACCACGGTCTTACCGGCCAGCGGCGCGTCGGACGCCACCACGGGCGGCAGGTCCTCCTCGCGCACGTCCAGGGACACGCCGCGCTCGCGCAGCCGTTCCAGCTCGGGCCGCAGCCGGGTCAGGTGCTCGATCAGCGAAGCCGCGACCTTCGGGCCGATGTCCTCGACGGCGACCAGGCGTTCCTCGCCCGCGTCGGCGACCTCCTCCAGCGAGCCGAACCCCGCCCGGCACAGGCGGGTCGCGGTGCCTTCCGAGGCCATCGGGATGGCGAGCCCGATCAACGCCCGGCGCAGGCCCACGGCACGGCTGGCGGCGATCGAGTCGATCATGCGCGTCGCGGAGGTCTCGCCGATGCGGTCGAACTCCAGCAACTGCTCCTTCGTCAGGGTGTAGAGGTCCGACGGGTGCTCCAGCAGCCCGGCCTCGGCGAGCCGCTCGATCCACACCGGGCCGACGGCCTCGATGTCCGCCGCCGCCCGCGACGCCCAGTGGATCAACCGCCGCACGGTCTGCGCGGGGCAGGCGACGTTGGTGCAGAACAGCTCGCGGCTGTTGCCCTGCTCGGTCAACGGCTGCCCGCACGACGGGCACTCGGACGGCGGCACGATCTCCCGCTCCGCGCCCGTGCGCTTGGACTCGTCGAGCACACCCGCCACGAACGGGATCACGTCGCCGGCTCTGCGGATCAGCACGGTGTCGCCGATCCTGATGCCGCGCGCCCGGATGACCTCCTGGTTGGCCAGCGTCGCCCGGGTGACGGTCGTGCCGCCCACGAACACCGGCTCCAGGTGCGCCACCGGGGCGATCTTGCCCGTCTTGCCCACGTCCCAGACCACGTCGAGCAGCACCGTGGTCTTCTCCTCGGCGGCGAACTTGAACGCCAACGCGCCACGCGGCGAGCTCGACCGGGTGCCGGCGGCGGCGAAGGCGTCCCGGTTCGCCAAGCGCAGCACCGCGCCGTCCAGGTCGTAGTCCAGCTCGTTGCGCCGCGTCTCGATCCCGGAGATCACCGCCTGCGCCGCGTCCGCGTCGTCGCAGTGCCGCATGTCGGCGACGTCGAACCCGAGAGTGCGCAGCCCGTGCTCCAGGTCGGCCGCGGCACCGCCCTCGGAGGTGTCCAGGTCGAAGGCGAAGAACTGCAGCCGGCGCTCCGCGACCGTGGCCGCGTCCTTCGCCCGCAGGGTGCCCGCGGCGGCGTTGCGCGGGTTGATCAGCGGCTTGTCCGGGTGCGCGGTGTTGTAGGCGGCGAACGTGGACCGCAGCATCACCGCCTCGCCGCGCACCTCGACCCGGCCCGGCGCGTCGAGCAGCTCCGGCACACCGTCGACCAGGGCGCGCACCAGCGGCGTCACGTCGTCACCCGTGGTGCCGTCACCGCGGGTGATCGCACGGGCCAGCCGCCCGTTCTCGTAGACCACCGCCAGCGACAGCCCGTCCAGCTTCGGCATCACGACCACCGGCTGGCCGGGGAAGCGGTCGAAGAACGCCGCGACCTGCTCGGGCCTGGTCGCCTTCTCCAGCGACAGCATCGGCCGGGAGTGCCGGACCGGCGCGTGCAGCACGGCGGGCGCGCCCACCTGCTCCAGCGGGTTCGGGTCGGGCGCGAGCTCCGGGTTCGCCTCGACGAGGCCGCGCAGCTCGTCCTCGATCGCGTCGTACTCCGCGTCCGCCACCAGCGGCGAGCCGCGGTAGTAGGCGTCGCGCAGCACGACGACCTGGTCGGCGAGTTCCTGGATGCGTTCCCGAGCGTTCACGGCCCACAAGTTACCGGCGAGCACCGACAATCCGGGTGCCGGCGGCCCCGGACCAGCGTGAATTCGGTCGCGGAACCGCCCGATCAGGCCTAGCTTCTGCGTCGAGCAGAGGAGAACCGTGGAGCAGATCAGCAAGCGACTGGTGAACTGGGCGTCCATCCTGGACCCGGGCACCCGCGAGCAGGCCGAGAAGGCCGCGCGGATGCCGTTCATCTTCCCGCACCTGGCGCTCATGCCCGACGCGCACCTCGGGAAGGGCGCCACGGTCGGCAGCGTCATCCCCACCCTGGGCGCGATCATCCCGGCCGCCGTCGGCGTCGACATCGGCTGCGGCATGATCGCCGTGCGCACCCAGTTCACCGAGGACGACTTCCGCGCGCGCCCGCTCGCCCCGCTGCGCGAGGCGATCGAGAACGCCGTGCCGCTGTCCGCCGGGAAGTACAACACCCGGCTGACGGACACGGCGCGCGACCGCGTCGACGCGCTCGCCCGCCGTGCGGAGGTGGCCGGCTTCGACCCCGGGACCTACGCGGGCAACTGGGAGCTGCAGCTCGGCACCCTCGGCAGCGGCAACCACTTCATCGAGGTCACGCTGGACGAGACCGGGCGGGTGTGGCTGTTCCTGCACTCCGGGTCGCGCGGCGTGGGCAACAAGATCGCCCAGAAGCACATCCGGGTCGCGCACCAGCAGTGCGAGCGCCGGTGGATCGACCTGCCCGACCCGGACCTGGCGTACCTGGTCCAGGGCGAGGACGAGTTCTGGCACTACATCCGGGAGATGCGCTGGGCCCAGGACTTCGCGTGGTCCAACCGCGAGGAGATGATGGACCGGGTGGTCGACTGCGTGGCCGAGTGGACGGGCCGTGACGTGGAGCGGCGCGAAGTCGTGAATTGCCACCACAATTACACGGAGCAGGAGACCCACTTCGGCAAGGAGGTGTGGTTGTCCCGCAAGGGCGCCATCAACGCCGAGAAGGGCCGGGCGGGCCTCATCCCGGGCTCGATGGGCACCGCGTCGTACGTCGTGGTCGGCAAGGGCAACCCCGTCGCGCTGAACTCCTCGCCGCACGGCGCCGGCCGTGAGTACTCCCGCTCGGCCGCGCGCCGGGCGTTCGGCCGGGACGACCTGCGCAAGGCGATGGTCGGCATCGAGTACCGCGACACCGACGCGTTCATCGACGAGATCCCGGCGGCGTACAAGGACATCGACGTGGTGATGCGCGACGCGCGGGATTTGGTCGAAGTGCGCCACACGTTGCGCCAGATCGTCAACGTCAAGGGCGATTGACCGGTGGGGCAGGCGGGCTGATCCGCCTGCCCTTCGTCCGTCACGGTGCCTGACCGGTTTTCGGGCTGCCGGTACTCGGGCGCACCCCGGTCGCCGTGGGTCTCTCCGAATCGATGGATAACCTCGACATGGCTCGAACCTTCCCCAGATGAGTGATGGCAGAACGGTGGCGTCGTGCGCTAAGCGGCAGCCGAGCCGGTCGCGTCGAAGGCCGGGAACTCATAGATGACATTCGGCCACCCGAGGACCACGAAGGTCGCCACGACGGCCAACTGCAATGGGCGGGACTTGAGGTGTCGTGCCAGGTAGAAGGACGTGCGTCGGATCGTGCTCAAGATCATGGCGGGATTCAACCACAACGGTTCCCTAGCATTGGACCAGGGGTCAAGGAAGCTCCCCGCCACGGCACGTCAGGGTGATAGTCCGGTCAACGCGAGCTTATTTCGTCTTCACTCGATCGGGTGACTTTATCTCCCTAATCGGATGGAGTAGGTTGTGTGTCTCCGCAGCTGTCGCTACGAGCAGGCTTATTCGGGCTGCGCGTCGATAGGTGGTCGCGAGGGTCGGGGATGGCGTCCGGCCGGCCGCGCATGAATTCCGGTTCGCCGAGCGCGGTGTGCATTTTCGCCTTCAGGCCGGATTCGACGAGCAGGGGTTCGGCCTCCCGCCACCGCCGTTCCGCCTCCACCTGGTCGCCGACCACGGCGTGCGCGTGCCCGAGCAGGAAGAGCGCCTGCGCCTTTTCCCTGGTGATGTCCAGTTCGGCCGACAGTTCCAGCGCGCGGTGGCAGAATTCGATGGTCTTCTCGTGGGACTTGCGGTCGTAGTGGACGCGGGCGAGCGCCACGAGCGCCTCGACCGTGCGCGCCCGTTCGCCGGTGGACAGGTTGATCTCGAGCGCGGCTTCCAGGCACCGGAGGGCGTCGTCCAGCTCGCGGCGCTGGTGGTGGAGCTTGCCGAGCGCGGTCAGGGTCGTGCCCTCGCCGTGGCGGTGCTTGATGGTCCGGCGCAGGTCCAACGCCTCGCGGTACAGCTCCACGGCCTCGTCGACCCGGTCCAGCCGCTGGTAGGCGGCGGCCATCTGGTCCAGTGTGGAGGCTTCCAGGCTCCGGTGGCCGGTCGCGCGGTGCAGTTCCAGGGCCGACTCGTACAGCGACAGCGCGATCCGGACGTCACCACGCTCGCGGTGCGCGCTGGCCAGGTTGTGCACGGCGATCTCGGTGAACTCCACGTCCTCCATGCGCTGCGCGATCGAGAGCGCCTCCTGCGTGTGCTCGACCGCCTCGTCGTACTCGCCGAGCCGGTAGTAGGCGGTGCCGAGGTTCAGCAGGCTGCCGCACCGGCCCTCCACGTCCCCGGTCGAGCGCGCCGCGTCGGCCGCCACCCGTTCGACCGCGACCAGGTCGCGGTACGCGCCGGTGCGGTCCAGGGCGCGGTCGATGTTCGCCGCGATCCGCCAGGCGTGGCCGGCGAAGCCGTGGCGGAACGCGTGCGGCACGGCGGCGACGAGGGTGGCCCGCTCGGTCGCGAACCACGTCAGGGCGTCGTTCTCGTCGGCGAACCGGGGCACGGCGTCGAGGGTCATCCCCGGCAGCAGCGGCACGGGGCCGTCGTTGGCGTTCAGCGCTCGCTCCAGGCCGATCGCACCGGCGAGCTGCCAGGTCAGCAGCCCGCTGAGCGCGGCTTGCCGCTGGTGGGCCGACTCCTCGGTGCGGACCCGGTCCAGGGCGTAGTCGTGCAGCAGGTCGTGCAGGCGGAAGCGGCCGTGGGTCGTGTACTGCAGGAGGTTGGCCTTGGTGAGCGTCCGCAGGTGGACGAGGACGTCGTGCTCCGGGCGCTCGGTCAGGGCGCTCGCCGCCGCTGACGAGAACTCGGCCGTCGGGTGCAGGCCCAGCAGCCGGAAGACCCGCGCGGTCTCGGTCGGCAGGTCCCGGTAGGACACCCCGAAGGCGAACGACAGGCTCGCGCTGTCGTCGTCGCTGTCGTCCAGGGAGCCCAGTATCCCCAGCCCTTCCTGCGTCGCGTACTCCTCGACGAGGAAGCCGATCGGCACCTGCGGCCGGTTCGCCACGTGCTGGGCGATGATCTTCACGGCCATCGGGTGGCCGTCGAGCCGCGAGGCCAACGCCTCCAGCGCGGCGGGTTCCGCGTCGGCCCGGCCCGCGCCGATCTCGCGGCGCAGCAGCTCGATCGACTCGTCGAACGACAGCGTCGGCACGGCGAAGAGGTGGACGTCGTCGTGGAGGTCCAGCCCCCAGGGGCGGATCCTGCTGGTCACGATGGTGAAGCAGTTCGTCGCGGCGCCCAGCAGCGGTCGGACCTGCGGGCTGTGCCGGGCGTCGTCGAGCACCAGCAGCACTTTGCGGTCACCGAGCGCGCGGTGCAGGGCGGCGGCGCGTTCGGCGCCCGTCGTGGGGATGTGCGCCGCGCCCAGCGAGGTCAGCAGCACGCCGGACGCGTCCTCGGCGGTCATCGCGGTGCCGCGGCCGAAGCCGCGCAGGTCGAGGAAGAGCTGGCCGTCCGGGAACCGGTCGGCCCTCGTCCGTCCCCAGTGGATGGCCAGCCCGGTCTTGCCGACGCCCGGCATCCCGTGCAGCGCGACGACCTGCCCGCGCCCGCCGTCGGGCCCGTCGAGCAGCGCGTCCAACGCGGCGAGCAGGTCCTCCCGGCCGACGAACGTCCTGGCCCTCCTCGGCAACTGGCGGGGCGGGGCGTGCGGCGGCTTGGTGGACGTGGTCGCGGTGCCCGCCTGCTTGGCGACGATGCTCTGGAACACCGCGCGCAGCTCCGGGCCCTGCTCGGCGCCCGTGGCCTCGAAGAGGCGTTCGCAGAACCGCTCGTGGTACTCCAACGCCGCCGCGTACTTGCCCTGCCCTTCCAGCGAACGCATGTAGAGCCGCGCGAGCACTTCGTCGAGTTCGTGCTCCTGCGCGAGCCTGCCCGCTTCGCCCATCGCCTCCACGTGCTCGCCGAGCGCGTTCAGGCTTTCCACGAGGGCGTAGTGCGCGGTGAGCCGGTCGAACGTGTCCATCTGGTAACGCAGGTGGTCCGCCCACATGCTTTCGACGTCCTGCAACGGGCGTCCCTGCCACCGCGACAACGCTTCCCGCAGCACCGCTTTCGCGCGCGCGTGCTCGCCCGCGGCGGCTGCCGCCCGACCCATTTCCGCCATTGTGCGGAACCGGTGGTAGTCGACGATTTCGCGGTCGACGTCGAGCAGGTAGGCGTCGCCCTCGCGGTCGATCGACCGGTCGAGGCCGACCTGGCCCAGCACCCTGCGCAAGCGGCTGATCAGTGGCTGGAGCCTTCCTCGCATGCCGGACGGGTCCTCGTCGGGCCACACCGCCTGCGCGATCGTGCCGATGCCGACGGGCTGGCCGACGTGGTAGAGCAGCAGCGCCAGGACCGCGCGTTGCTTCGCGGACCCGAGGTCCACGTTCTCGTCCGCCACGCGTAATCGGGTCTTGCCCAGGATCTTGAATTCCACCAGCGTTCACCTTTCGCTGGCACGACGGTCCGGTATTGCCAGTGTGCTGGAGTCGGACCGGATTGTGCAGGGCAATGTCGAGTTGTTGCTCCGTTGTGCCGAACGGCCGGCCGGCGATCGGCGGCGCGGCGAACTACCAGGCAACTGCAAGGAAACTGCAAGGAGATGTGCACGGCCGCCGCGAATCGGGTTGTCCGCCACACCGGGCCGTTGCTAGCGTCACGGCGCCGATGCAGATCGCTTGGTCACCGGGAACGGGGAGGTTGATGAATATGGCTGTCCGCGGCCGTCTTCAGCACGTCCTCATCCGGTCCGCACGCGGCTGACGCGCGGGCCGGGTCATCTGCGATGACCAGGAGTTCCGAGTGTCTTCTCCATCCCTTCCCGTGCCCGACCTGACCACCGAACGGCTGGTGCTGCGGTCCTGGACCCCGGCCGAGGCCGACGCCGTCGTGGGCGGTGTCCGGCTGCCGCACTGGGCCGAGGACTTCCCCGCCGACGGCGATCAGGTCATCGCCGGGCTGCTCGGCGAGCGCCCCGAGTGGCTGAGCCGTCACGGCCACCGGTTGGTGGTCGAGCGTGACAGCGGTCTGGTGGTCGGGTCGATCGGGCTGTTCTGGCCGCCGAACGACGGCGTCGTGGAGATCGGGTACGGCGTCGTGCCGTCCCGGCGCGGGCGCGGGTACGCCACCGAGGCCACGCGCGCGTTGGCCGACTTCGCGTTCACCGCGCCCGGCGTCCGGGTGGTCCGCGCCGAGGTGGAGCTGTCGAACCCCGCCTCGGTCCGCGTCCTCGAGAAGGCCGGTTTCCGGCCGTTGGACGTCGCCGTCGGGCAGGGCACCGCCCGGTACGGCATCGTGCGGTAGGTCGTCTCACGGGGTCGGCGGCCGTTCCTGCCGTCGACCCCGCGTCACCGCAGGTCAGCGCTATTCGACCCCCGGCTATGCATGGTCATGCAGCGTCGTGCATACTTCTAGTCGTGTCCAAGGTGCTCACTTACCTCCCCGCCGGCGAACACGTCGGCATCGCGTTCTCCGGTGGTCTCGATACGTCCGTGGCGGTCGCCTGGATGCGGGAGAAGGGCGCGGTGCCGTGCACGTACACCGCGGACATCGGTCAGTACGACGAGCCCGACATCGCATCGGTGCCGAGCCGCGCCGCCGTGTACGGCGCCGAGATCGCCCGACTGGTCGACTGCCGGGCGGCCCTGGTCGAGGAAGGGCTCGCGGCGCTGGCCTGCGGCGCGTTCCACATCAGGTCCGGTGGCCGTGCCTACTTCAACACCACCCCGCTCGGACGGGCCGTGACGGGCACCATGCTGGTGCGCGCCATGCTCGACGACGACGTCCAGATCTGGGGCGACGGCTCCACCTACAAGGGCAACGACATCGAGCGGTTCTACCGCTACGGCCTGCTCGCCAACCCGTCCCTGCGGATCTACAAGCCGTGGCTGGACGCCGCGTTCGTCAGCGAGCTCGGCGGCCGCACGGAGATGTCCGAGTGGCTGCAGGCGCGCGGCCTGCCGTACCGGTCGAGCACGGAGAAGGCGTACTCGACCGACGCCAACATCTGGGGCGCGACGCACGAGGCCAAGGCGCTCGAACACCTCGACGCGGGCATCGAGATCGTCGACCCGATCATGGGCGTGCGGTTCTGGGACCCCGAGGTCGAGATCGCCACCGAGGACGTCACGGTCGGGTTCGACCAGGGCAGGCCGGTGACGATCAACGGCAAGGAGTTCTCCTCCGCCGTCGACCTGGTGCTGGAGGCCAACGCCATCGGCGGCCGGCACGGCATGGGCATGTCCGACCAGATCGAGAACCGGGTCATCGAGGCCAAGAGCCGCGGCATCTACGAGGCGCCGGGCATGGCGCTGCTGCACGCGGCCTACGAGCGGCTGGTCAACGCGATCCACAACGAGGACACCCTCGCCTCCTACCACAACGAGGGCCGCAAGCTGGGACGGCTGCTGTACGAGGGCCGCTGGCTCGACCCGCAGGCGCTGATGGTGCGCGAGGCGTTGCAGCGGTGGGTCGGCACGGCGGTCACCGGCGAGGTGACGCTGCGCCTGCGCCGCGGTGACGACTACTCGATCCTGGACACCTCCGGGCCCGCGTTCAGCTACCACCCGGACAAGCTGTCCATGGAGCGGACCGAGGACTCGGCGTTCGGGCCGGTCGACCGCATCGGCCAGCTGACCATGCGCAACCTCGACATCGCCGACTCGCGCGCCAAGCTGGAGCAGTACGCCGGGCTCGGCATGGTCGGCAGCCAGTCGACGCTGATCAGCGCGGCGCAGGTGGCGCAGACCGAGCTGATCGGCGCGATGCCCGAGGGCGGCGCCGAGGCCATCGCCTCGCGGGGCAAGGTGACCGACGACGAGCTGCTCGACCACGCCGCCCTGGAGGCGGGCAACGACTGACCCGCGCCGAGGCCGTGCCCGCGCCGGTCCACGCGTGTCGTGGCCCGGCGCGGGCGTCGGCGTTCCCGGGCCTCACACGCCGTGGCGACGGTCGCCCGCGACGAGTTCGGCGACCCTGGCCTCGGCCTCGCCGGAGAACGGGTTCCGGTAGGCCTCGACGGCCAGGCGGGTCTCCTCCGCGATCAGGTCGGCGTTGATCTGGGCGCCGGCGGTGGCGCCCGCCGCGGCGGCCGCGCCGACCTGCGCGGTCAGGTCCGTGACGTTGCCCGCCACCCACACCCCGGGCACGTCGGTGCGGCCCAGCGCGTCGGCCGGGATGTGCTCGCCCATCCCGGAGGGGTGCTCCACGGGCCGGAGCCCCAGCGTCGCCAGGAAACCGGCGCGTGCCACCATGCGCGACGCCACGACGATCACCTCACGGCCGACCGCGCGCCCGTCGGCGAGCCGCACGCCGACGATGCGGTCGCCCGCGATCTCCAGCGCCGCCACCTCGCCCGCCACGACGTCGACACCGCGTGCGGCCAACTGCTCGGCCTGCTCGGCGGTCGGCGGCTGCGCGTGGGAGAAGAGCGTGACGTCGGCGCTCAGCTGCCGGAACATCAACGCCTGGTGCACCGCCATCGGCCCGGTCGCCAGCACGCCGATCGCCTGGTCGCGGACCTCCCAGCCGTGGCAGTACGCGCAGTGGACCACGTCGCGGCCCCAGCGCTCGCGCAGCCCCGCCACGTCCGGCAGCTCGTCCACCAGGCCCGTGGTCACCAGCAGCCGCCGGGCCCGGACCGCGCGGCCGTCGGCCAGCGCCACCACGAACCGGTCGCCCTCGCGGGTCACGGCGCCGACCTCGCCGGTCACCACCTGACCGCCGTAGGCCCGGACCTCCGCCCGACCGCGTTCGACCAGCTCCGCCGGCGGCATCCCGTCCCTGGCCAGCAGCCCGTGCACGCCGTCGGCCGGCGCGTTGCGCGGCGACCCGGCGTCGATCACGACCACCGACCGCCGCGACCGCGCCAGCATCAGGGCGCCGTTCAACCCGGCGGCCCCACCACCCACCACCGTCACGTCATAGCTGTCACTCAGCTGAAAGGTCATCGCGACCACCTCCACGACCACCATGCGTGCGAGGTGAGCGGATCGGCAAACCTTGTTGCCGATCCGGCAACAAGGGCCGGCCCCCCGGCTCCCACCGGGCCGGCCTCCCGTCAGCTCAGAACTTCACCGTCGCGCAGCCGACCCGGGCACCGGCGGTGCCCGCCTTGCCCGGTTCGGTGGCGGTGCGCTGGGCGTGGATCACGACCGAGCCCGCCCGGCGGTCGGCGAACTGCCACGGCACGACCGTGCCGACCACCGCGCGGCCGCGGTCGTCGGTGGTGAAGTCGAGCCAGATCTCGTTCTCCGGGTTGGCGTAGGCCGGGTCCACCGACGGCTGGTTCGGGTCCACCACGTGCTGGTGGTGCGCGCCGGAGTCGGTGGGCGCCACGCCGCACGGCAGCTGGTGCGCGTGCGCGCCGTAGGTTCGGTTCGGCACCAGGCCGTACACGCTGAGCAGGGTTTTCGTGGAGTGCCGCAGTGGGGTGGCCACGACCATCACGGCCGCGCCGGGCGCGATCAGCGCCGGGTCGTAGGTGTAGGCCTTGGTCGCGGTGTCCGGGGTGGCGAACCGGGCCACCGTCACCGCGACCCCGGAGCTCCGGGGACCGTCCGCTGCGGCGGACGCCGTCGGCGTCACCGTCGTCGCGAGCAGTCCGCCGATGATCAGGGGAACCAGACGTTTCACAGTTCTGCCTTTCGAGGACAAGGCGGCCTTACCGAAGTTAGCACCGATGGCCCGACGTCGCTTTCACAGTGAAGACCCTTCGTAATTCGGGGGCGGTGCGCGGTTCGCCTCGTCCACACTGGACGACGTGCTGCTCACCTTGACCACGACCCACCACCCAGCCACCGACCTCAGCCACCTGCTGCACAAACACCCCGATCGGGCGCAGTCGTTCACCACGTCCTCGGGCACCGCGCACGTCTTCTACCCGCGCGCGGACGAGGAGGAGTGCACGGTCGCGCTCCTGCTGGAGGTCGACCCGGTCGCGCTGGTGCGCGGTCCCGGCAGCACGCTCACCCAGTACGTCAACGACCGGCCGTACGTGGCCGGCTCGCTGTTGACCGTCGCGCTCGGCTCGGTGTTCCGCACCGCGATGAACGGCCGCAGCCAGAGCCGCGCGGACGTGGCCGCCACCCCCATCCCGCTCACGGTGCGCGTGCCCGTCCTGCCGCACCGCCTGGTCGAACGGCTCTTCACGCCGTTGGGCTGGACCACGCGCATCGCACCTCTCCCGCTCGGCGACGGCGACGACTCGCGGTACGCCGACGTCACCCTCACCGGCACGCTCACCCTGTCCGAAGCCCTGAAGCACCTCTACGTCCTGCTGCCCGTCCTCGACGGCGACAAGCACTACTGGGTCGCCGAGGACGAGGTGGACAAGCTGCTGCGCGCGGGGGAGGGGTGGCTCGGCGCGCACCCGGACCGCGAGCTGATCACCACCCGGTACCTGATGCGCCGCCGTCCGCTGGTGCGGTCCGCGCTGTCGCGCCTGGCCGAGGTGGAGGAGGTCGAGCCGGAGGAGCTGGACAACGCACTCGTCGAGCCGAAGGTGTCGTTGGCGGTGCAGCGCCGTGAGGCGATCCTCGACCAGCTCAAGCAGGTCGGCGCGCGGTCCGTCCTCGACCTCGGCTGCGGTGGCGGCGCGTTGCTGCGCGCCCTGCTCGAAGTGCCCGACTTCACCCGCGTCCAAGGCGTGGACGTGTCCGCGAACGCCCTCGCCACGGCCGCGCGCAAGCTGAACCTGGACCGGATGTCGGACCGCCAACGCGCCCGGCTCACGTTGCGCCAGTCGTCGCTGACCTACGCCGACCCGGAGCTGAAGGGCTACGACGCCGCCGTGCTGATGGAGGTGGTCGAACACCTCGACCCGGACCGCCTGCCCGCGTTGGAGCACTCGGTGTTCGTCGTCGCGCGGCCGCGCACGGTCCTCGTCACCACGCCGAACGTCGAGTACAACGCGTTGTTCGAGACCCTGCCGGAAGGCAGGCACCGGCACTCCGATCACCGCTTCGAGTGGACCAGGGCCGAGTTCGAGGACTGGGCGGACGGCGTCGCGCACCGCCGCGGGTACACCGTCACCCACCTGCCGATCGGACCGGTGGACGCCGAGCGCGGCGCGCCGACCCAGCTCGCCGCCTTCACCCTGATCGAGCACAGGAGCGTGGAGGACTGATGGAGCTCAAGATCCCGGACCTCTGCCTCGTGGTGCTGATCGGCGCTTCCGGCTCGGGCAAGTCCACGTTCGCGCGCAAGCACTTCCGGCCGACGCAGGTGCTGTCCAGCGACTACTTCCGCGGCCTGGTCGCGGACGACGAGAACGACCAGTCGGCGTCCGCCGCCGCGTTCGAGGCGCTGCACTTCGTGGCGGGCAAGCGCCTGGACGCCGGTCGCACCACCGTCGTCGACGCGACGAACGTGCAGCGGTCCGACCGGGCGCGGCTGATCGAGCTGGCCCGTGAGCACAACGTGCTGCCGGTCGCCATCGTGCTCGACACCCCGGAGGAGGTCTGCCTGGCCCGCAACGCCTCCCGCCCGGACCGCGACTTCGGCGCGCACGTGGTGCGCCGGCACCGCGCCGCGCTGCGCAAGTCGTTGAAGCACCTCGGCAAGGAGGGCTTCAAGCGGGTGCACGTGCTGCGCGCGCAGTCCGAAGTGGACGAAGCGGTCATCGTGCCGGAACGGCTGCTGAACGACCTGCGGCACGAGACCGGGCCGTTCGACGTGATCGGCGACGTGCACGGCTGCCGCGCGGAGCTGGAGGACCTGCTGGTCAAGCTCGGCTACGCGCTGGTGCGCGACGACGAGGGCCGTCCGGTGGACGCCGTCCCACCCGCGGGACGGCGTGCCGCGTTCGTCGGCGACCTGGTCGACCGGGGCCCGGACACGCCCGGTGTGCTGCGCCTGGTGATGGGCATGGTCGAGGCCGGGCACGCGTTCGCCGTGTGCGGCAACCACGAGCAGAAGCTGGTGCGTGCCCTGCGCGGGCGCAACGTGCAGGTCAAGCACGGTCTCGCGGAATCGCTGGCGCAGCTCGCGGCCGAGCCGGAGGAGTTCCGCGAGCGTGCCGTGCGGTTCTGCGACGGCCTGATCGCGCACTACGTGCTCGACGGCGGCGACCTGGTGATCGCGCACGCGGGACTGCCGGAGAAGTTCCACGGCCGCGCGTCGGCCCGGGTGCGCAGCTTCGCGCTCTACGGCGACACGACCGGTGAGACCGACGAGTACGGCCTGCCGGTGCGCTACCCGTGGGCGACGGAGTACCGGGGCAAGGCGACCGTGCTCTACGGGCACACGCCGATGCCGGAGGTCGAGTGGGTCAACAACACCATGTGCCTGGACACGGGTGTGGTGTTCGGCGGCAGGCTGACCGCGTTGCGCTACCCGGAGCGCGAAGTCGTGGCGGTCGACGCGCACGAGGTCTGGTACGAGCCGGTGCGACCGCTCGTCGTGCCGGAGGAGGAACGCGAGCCGGACGTGCTCGCGCTGTCCGACGTCACCGGCCGCCGGTTCGTCGAGACGGCCCACCGGGGCCGGATCGGGGTGCGGCCGGAGCAGGCCGCGTCGGCGTTGGAGGTGATGAGCCGGTTCGCGATCGACCCGCGCTCGTTGCTGTACCTGCCGCCGACGATGGCGCCGACGGCCACCTCGCAGCGGCCGGACGTGCTGGAGCACCCCGAGGACGCCTTCGCGGAGTACCGGAGCGCGGGCGTGCGCGAGGTGATCTGCGAGGAGAAGCACATGGGGTCGCGCGCGGTGGTCCTGGTGCGCAGGGACGGCGGCGGCGTGATCCACACGCGGACCGGTCGCGCGTTCTTCGACCCGCCGTTGGGCGACGAACTGCTGGCACGCGTGCGCGAGGAGGTGACGAGGGCCGGGTTGTGGGACGAGTTCGACACCGACTGGCTGCTGCTCGACGCCGAGCTGCTGCCGTGGAACGCCAAGGCGGCAGGGCTGATCAAGGAGCAGTACGCCTCGGTCGGCGCGGCGGCCACGGGTGCTCTCGGCGTGGCGGTGGACGTGCTCGGGCGGACCGCCGCACGGGGCGTCGACGTCGGCGACCTGCTGGCGCGCACGGAGAGCAGGCTGGCGAACGCCACCGGCTACCGCGACGCCTACCTGCGGTACGTGCGGCCGACCGACGGCCTGGCCGGCGTCACCATCGCGCCGTTCCAGCTGCTCGCCGCGCGCGGCCGGACGTTCCACGACCGCGACCACCGGTGGCACCTGGACGTGCTCGGCCGGCTGGCGGGCGAGGTGTTCACCCGCACCCGGCACCTGGTGGTCGACACCGCGGACGAGGAGCAGGTCGCCGCCGGCATCCGCTGGTGGGAGGACCTGACCGCGGCCGGTGGCGAGGGCATGGTCGTCAAGCCGCTGGCGAACCTCGTGCGCGGCGACCGCGGCCTGGTGCAGCCGGGCGTGAAGGTGCGCGGGCGCGAGTACCTGCGGATCATCTACGGCCCGGACTACACCGAGCCGGAGAACCTGGAGCGCCTGCGCAAGCGCGGTCTCGGCGCGAAGCGGTCGCTGGCGATCCGCGAGTACGCGCTCGGCCTGGAGGCGTTGGAGCGCGTCGTCCGCGACGAGCCGCTCTGGCGGGTGCACGAGTGCGTGTTCGCCGTGCTCGCCCTGGAGTCGGAGCCGGTCGACCCCCGGCTCTGAGACGTCACGGGGCGCTGGGCAGCCGTCCGCGGCCGCCCGGCGCCCGGGTCCTCAGCCTCACCGCGCGCACGATCGGGTAGCCGGTCGCGACCAGCAGCGACAGCGCCGGAAGGGGCACGCCGAGCAGGCTCTGGCCGAGGGCGTAGTCGGCCGCGGGCACGGCGAGGCACAGCGCGAAACCCCACGGCGGCGCGGTCTGCGGCTTCTTCGGCGCCGCCCACGGCGTCCGCTTGAACGGCTTGGCCACCGACAGCCACACCTGCACCGCCAAGGCCGACGCCATCAGCAGCGAGCCGACGCGGAGGAGCGGTTCCGAACCGCCAGGGTGCAGGTTCGGGCTGAGCACGAAGATGCCCGCGTACAGCTGGCTGAGCGTGATCGCGAACTTGACGAGCACCCACCAGTGCCGGAAGTAGCCCCACGCCGTGAGGCCGGACAGCATCAGCCCGCTGAACGCCGACGTGGTGGCCATGAACTGGAGCACCTGCACGTCGAGCAGCAGCGCCACCTCGAACGCCGGCCGCCGGTCGGGCACGGCCAACGCGTGGTTCACCACCACGAACAACGCCAGCGCCATCATCATCCAGCCCGTGGACGACACGACGTGCGCCCAGACCAGCAACTTCCTGCTCATGACCAACCCCTACTAGTAGCCGCACTACATATAGTACGGCTACTAGTAGGGTGGTGGCTCAGACCCGGCAGGGGCTGCCGCCGGGCTCGCCCGGCAACGCCTCCACGTTGGCCTTCGCCTCACCGAGCACCACGTCGGTCAGCAGGGTGTCCAGTGCGAACGCCCGCTGCACCACGCTGGTCGACGTGGTCGTGGTGCTGTTGAGCTGCAACGAGCCGATGACCAGCGGGATCGTCAGCGGCGCGCTGCCCACGGCGATCTGGACCCCGTTGATCCGCAGGCTCGCGATCTGCGACGAGCCGGCGAACTGCGGGTTCAGGTTCGCGTCGCACGTCACCGACGCGGTCGCCTGGATCACGCCCACCTCGATGTTCACCAGCAGGCTGCTGATCCGCGTGTACTCGACCCGGGCGTCGGACACCGCGCCGTCACCGGGAGCCGGCGGCAGGGCGAGCAGGTCGTCCGGTGTCTGCTCGGTGCTCGCGGTCAACGCGTTCGCCCGCACGGTGAGGATGCCCGCGGACAGGTTGACGTTGGCCACGTTCTCGTAGTCGTCCACGCACGGCACGTCCGGCGGGTTGGCCCGCGCCACCACGATCCCGGCCAGGTTCAGCGCGGTCGCCTGGCAGGAGAACACGCCGGTCCGCTCGGAGGTCTTGATCCGCAGGTCCGACAGCACCGGCGTGTCGCCGGACGGGCTCGCGGTCAACGTCGCCCGCACCTCGATGTAGCGGCCCACGCGGGCGAACTCGACCCCGTTGGCCACCGGCGTGAACGTCTCGCCGGCGAGTCCTGCCTCGGTGTCGGACGTGCGCGCCTCGACCGTGATCGAGGTGCCCGCCGGCACGCTGCCCTGGGCCTCGGTGTTCCAGGTGACGGTGCCCCAGGTCTGCCCCGCGACGCCGCCGTCCTGCACCACCGACCACGTGCCCACCGGCGCGGTGATCTCGCCGAGCACCGACCCGGTCATGTCGCTGTAGTTGTACGGCCCGGCGCCCGCGCCGAGGTCGACAGTCAGGTCGACCGCGCCGACGGTGAACCCGCCGCCACCGGCCGGACCGGCGTCCGGGTCGATGCGCTGGGCGTTGTTGGAGTTGATGTTGGTGACCCACACCTTGCCGTTGGTGTCGACCGCGACGCCGGTGGGGCCGTTGCCGCCGGGCAGGACCACGTTGCCGACGAACGTGCCGTCGGTGCGCAGGTGGCCGACCGTGTTCGTGCCGTTGTCGAGCGCGTGGGCGACCCAGACGTTGCCGTCCATGTCGACCGCGACGCCCTGCGCGCGGTTGTGGCCGTGCGGGAAGGTGCCGAGGACGTTGCCCGCGGCGTCCATCTTGACCGTGTGGCCGGAGTTGACCCCGGTGTGCCAGATCTCGCCGGTCTGCGGGTCCATGCCGAGGCCGTAGTCGCCGTGCGAGGTGTCCAGGCAGGCGCCCGAGCCGCTGCCCGGCTCGTAGCGCAGCAGGTTGGCGCCGTACCGCGCCGACCACAGCGTGCCCGCCTGGTCGACCAGACCGCCGTAACCGCCGCAGCCGAAGCTGACGGGCGCGGTCAGCGGCGAGCCGTCCACCCCGGAGATCTTCTGGTGCTGCATGTTCGAGCCGCCGGTCCACAGGTTGTTGTCGGCGTCGACGGCCACCGTGCGGGTGTTCGTGCCCGCGACCCGGCTGTAGGTGATCAGGCACTCGTCGGCCGCCGTGGTGACACCGCCGTTGGCGTCCGCGCCACCGGCGTTGGTCCACGGCCGGATGTCGCCGAGACCGCGCGACGTGGCGTAAAGGCCGTCGAGGTCGCGGTCGACGCAGGTGTTGTAGCCGAACGGCCCCTTCAGGTAGTCGCCGGCGGGGTTGGGCGTGCCGTCGGCGTTCGTCCGGGTGCCGCCCCGGATGACGCCGACCCGGGTGACCGACCCGCGGCCACCGCCCTGCTCGTTGCGGTTGGACAGCCAGGTGTTGCCGAGCTTGTCCACGGTGGTGCGGGAGGGGTTGCGCCCCTGGCCGTCCGGCGCCGAGAGCCACTCGCCGACGATCTCGCCGGTGTTGACGTCGATGCGGACCATCGTGCCGCGCGCCGAGGCGGCGACGTTGACGTAGGGGAAGAACACGCTCTGGCGGTTGAGCTGGAGCTGGTTGTTGTTCGGGGCGTCGTGGTTGACGTCCTGGAGCACGCCCTGGTCGAAGTCCGCGTCCAACGTGTAGAGCACGTCTTCGCCGGGGACCGGGGCGGCGGACGCCGACGGCGGGCCGACGAGGGGGAGGAGCAGCGCGCCGACGGCGGCCAGCACCAGGGATCTTCGCGGGTGAAGCATGGATCTGCCCTTCTTCGGGGTTCGGCAGTTGTTCGGGCATTTCCGTCACGTGACAACCGGGTGTCGAGGGTCGATCGGAACGCGTTACCGGACCGGGAAATGTGAGTAGACAATTAGGCAAAAATAGGGGTGGACATTCACACTCTTCCGAGTGCAGAACGTCCGAATGGCCCAAAGAGACGATTCGCACGGTGACTGTTGACGTTGTCCGCTACGCCGTAAGGTTGAACCTTTCGGCTGATCCGGGCCGATCCGGTCGGTGTCGTCGTTAACCGTTCGGACACCCCCGGACCACCCGGAATTCGCTCACCCGGTCGACCGGGTCTCACTCGCTTGACAAGTGCGCGCGAGTTCCCGAATCCTCCGCAGGGCACGTTTTGGTCGTCCGCGAAAAAACCCTTGTCACCCGAGGAAGGTTCGCCCGTGAACCACACCCGAGTCCTGCGGTCGGTAGGCGTCGGCGTCACCGCGCTGGCGTTGGTCGCGGCCTGCGGCACGCCGCCGCCCAAGGACGGCGCCGCGAGCGGCACCCCCGCGGCGACCGCGAAGTCCGCCGCCGAGTTCGGCGGGTTCGACAAGCTCGTCGAGGCCGCCAAGGAGGAGGGCAGGCTCAACGTCATCGCGCTGCCGCCGGACTGGGCCAACTACGGCGAGATGATCAAGGCGTTCGAGGCGGAGTACGGCATCGAGGTCGACTCGGCGCAGCCCGACGCGTCCAGCCAGGACGAGATCAACGCCGCCAAGCAGCTCAAGGGCGGCGACCGCGCGCCGGACGTGTTCGACCTCGGCCTGACCGTGGCGCTCGCCAACAAGGACTTGTTCGCGCCCTACCAGGTGCGGACGTGGGCCGACATCGCCGACGAGCTGAAGGAGCCGTCCGGGCTCTACTACGGCGACTACGGCGGCTTCATGTCCATCGGCTACGACGCCGCCAAGGTGCCCGCGCCGACCTCGGTCAAGGACCTGCTCAAGCCCGAGTACCAGGGCAAGGTCGCGCTCAACGGCGACCCGACGCAGGCGGGCGCCGCGTTCTCCGGCGTGGTGATGGCCGCGCTGGGCAACGGCGGCTCGGCCGACGACATCGCGCCCGGCGTGGAGTTCTTCGCCCAGCTCAAGGCCGCGGGCAACTTCCTGCCGGTCGACCCGTCGCCCGCGACCATCGAGTCCGGGCAGACGCCCGTCGTGATCGACTGGGACTACACCAACGCCGCGCAGACCGCGAAGCTCGCGGGCAAGGTCGACTGGAAGGTCGTCGTCCCGGCGGACGCGCAGGTCGGCGGCTACTACAACCAGGCGATCAACAAAGACGCGCCGCACCCGGCCGCCGCGCGCCTGTGGCAGGAGTTCCTGTACTCCGACAAGGGCCAGAACATCTTCCTCAAGGGCCTGTCGCGGCCCGTGCGGATGGACGCGATGGCCAAGTCCGGCACGGTCGACGCGGACGCGGCGGCGAAGCTGCCGGAGACGTCCGGCGCGCAGGTGTTCCTCACCCAGGAGCAGTCGGACAAGGCCAAGCAGGTGCTGGCCTCGACGTGGGCGCAGGCGGTGGGCTGACCGGTGGTCGCACCCGTCACGACCGGGGCCGGGGGAGCCGATCGGGGCTCTCCCGGCCCCGGACCCGGTCGGAGCCGGCTGGCGTGGCTCGTCGTGGTGCCGTTCCTGGCCTACGTCGGCACGTTCCTGGTGTACCCGACCGCGCTGGTGCTGGCCGGGGCGTTCCAGGACGCGGACGGCGGGTTCACGGTGGCCAACCTGGCCGACCTGACCCGCGGCGTGTACCTGCAGGCGTTCCTGCGCAGCGTGGAGCTGTCCGCGATCACCGCCCTGCTCGGCGCGGTGTTCGGCGCGCTGCTGTCGTGGGCCGTGGCGGTCGGCGAGCCGGAAGGCCCGCTGCGCCGCGTGGTGGTGGCCGGCGCGGGTGTGCTCGCCCAGTTCGGCGGCGTGCCGCTGGCGTTCGCGTTCCTGGCCACGATCGGCTTCCAGGGCTTCGTCACGCGGTTCCTGCGCGAGTCGTTCGGCGTGGACCTGTTCGCCGGCGGCGCGTGGCTGTTCGAGCTGCCCGGCCTGACCCTGGTCTACACGTTCTTCCAGATCCCGCTGATGGTCATCGTGTTCCTGCCCGCGCTGGACGGCCTGCGCCCGCAGTGGCGCGAGGCGGTGGCCGGCCTCGGCGGCTCGTCGTGGACCTACTGGCGGCACGTCGGCGGCCCGATCCTGCTGCCCGCGTTCCTCGGCGCGTTGCTGTTGCTGTTCGCCAACGCGTTCTCCGCCTACGCCACGGCGGCGGCGCTGGTGTCGCAGGGCAGCCCGATCGTGCCGCTGCAGATCCGCGGCTTCCTCACCGGCGAGGTGCTGCTGGGCCAGGAGAACCTGGGCAAGGCGCTGGGCCTGGGCATGGTCGTGGTGGTCGGCGTGGCGATGGGCCTGTACGCGTTGTTGCAGCGGAGGTTCTCGCGATGGCAGCGGTGACCCGGCGCGGTGTCGCGCGGTCCGCGATCCTGGTGGTCCTCGGGGCCTTCCTCCTGCTGCCGCTGGTCGCGATGGCGGAGTTCTCCACCCGCGGCGCGAACGGCACGCGCAGCCTCGCGTCGTGGGCGGCGATCGTGGACGACCCGGACCTGGTCGAGGCGATCGGAGTGTCGGTGCAGCTCGCGGTGGCCAGTTCGCTGGTCGTGCTGGTGCTGCTGGTGCCGACGATGACGTGGATCAGGCTGCGGCTGCCCGCGCTGCGCCGGCTGGTGGAGTTCCTGTGCCTGCTGCCCGTGGCGATCCCGGCGATCGTGCTGGTGGTGGGCATGGCGCCGCTGTACGCGTGGGTGAACTACTTCCTCGGCGACTCGCCGTTGACGCTGACGTTCGCCTACGCGGTGCTGGTGCTGCCGTTCGCCTACCGGGCGATCGACTCGGGCCTGTCCGCGATCGACCTGAAGACGCTGGCGGAAGCGGCACGCGGCCTCGGCGCGTCCTGGGGCACGGTGCTGCTGCGGGTCGTGGTGCCCAACATCCGCACCGCGCTGCTCGGTGCGTCGCTGCTGTCGGTGGCGTTGGTGCTCGGCGAGTTCACCATCGCGTCGCTGCTGAACTTCGACACCTTGCAGGTGCGGGTCAACCTGCTCGGCAAGCGCGACGCGGGTGTGTCGATCGCGGTGTCGCTGCTGAGCCTGCTGTTCGCGTTCGCGCTGTTGTTCCTGCTCTCGTTCGTCGGCAGGCGACGGCGGGGCGCCGCCGTCGAGGAAGGCTGATCATGGGGTACCTGCGACTGGACGGGCTGCGCAAGTCGTTCGGCGGCCAGAGCGCGCTCGACGGGCTCGACCTGGAACTCGCCGAGGGCGAGCTGGTCAGCCTGCTCGGGCCGAGCGGCTGCGGCAAGACGACCGCGCTGCGCATCGTCGCCGGGTTCGAGACGGCCGACTCGGGCACGGTCCTGGTGGACGGCCGCGACATCACCCGCGTGCCCGCGAACAAGCGGGACATGGGCATGGTGTTCCAGTCCTACAGCCTGTTCCCGAACATGACCGTGACGCAGAACGTGGCGTTCGGCCCGCGGCTGCGCAAGGCGCCGGACCGGGCGGGACGGGTCGCCGAGCTGCTGGAGCTGGTCGGGCTCGCCCACCTGGGCGGGCGGTACCCGCACCAGCTGTCCGGTGGCCAGCAGCAACGCGTGGCGCTGGCCCGTGCGCTGGCGATCCGGCCGAGGGTGCTGCTGCTGGACGAGCCGCTGTCCGCGCTGGACGCCAAGGTGCGGGTGAACCTGCGTGACGAGATCCGGCGCATCCAGACCGAGCTGGGCACGACCACCTTGTTCGTCACGCACGACCAGGAGGAGGCGTTGGCCGTCTCCGACCGGGTGGGCGTGATGTCGGAGGGCAGGCTGGAGCAGCTCGACACGCCGGCGGTCGTGTACCGGGAGCCCGCGTCGGCGTTCGTGGCGCGGTTCGTCGGCGTGACCAACGCGGTGCACGGCGTCGCCGAGGCGGGTGGCGTGCGGCTGGGCGCGTTCCGGCTGGCCACCGAGGCGGTCGGCGGGCTGACCGGCGAGGTCGAGGTGATCGTGCGGCCGGAGGACATCGGCATCGCGCCCCACGGCGGCCAGGCCGACGGCGCGTTGACCGGCAGCGTGCTCACGCAGAGCTTCCTCGGGCCGGTGACGAGGCTGTCCGTGCGGCTCGACGGCGGCGACCAGGTCGTGCGGGTCGACCAGCCGTCCAGCCGCGCGGCCGACTTCCCGCCCGGCACGACCGTCGCGCTCGACCTCGGGGCCGGCAGGCTGATGGTGGTCGCGGCGTGACGGGCGCTACGGGCGGCGCAATTTCGTCAACCTGAGCCGTTCGTCGTCGGACAAGGCCGAATCGGTCAGGACGCGCACCCCGCGGGCGCCGATCGGCTGACCGTTCACGGAAGTCACCCAATTGGTCGGTACGTCGGTGAACAAGGTGACTTCCGGCGTGTCGGTGAAATGGCCGTAACCCAGCACCGTCGACCGGCTCACGCTCGGACCGTTGAGCACCACGTAATCCTGGTCCGCCAGGGTCGGGTCGGCGGCCCACGGCACCTCGTCGCCGAGCGTCCAGCCGCCGACGCCGCCGTAGCGCAGCAGGAACGTGCGGGCGTGGTGGATGGTGACCACGTAGTGGTGCTCGCGGTCCGGGTCGACGGGCACCGGCGTCCGCGTGAAGTTGAGGCCGTAGGGCACGCCGGTCGCGCGCACGGTGCGGGAGAACGCCGCCAGGTCGCCGCCGCCGGTGCTGATCGCCCGCGACAGCGCCGACCACGCGCCGGTGGCCGTCTGGTTCGGCAGGCGAGCACCCGGCCACGGGTCGCGAATGGTCATGCCGCCCCAGATGAGGCGCACGGCAGGGGCCGGCCAGACATTGTCGCGCTCACCCCGGTAGAGGGTCATGTCCGGCATGGGAAATACTCCTCGCGAGGAATTCGTGAAGAGGAATCGGTTTCGATCCTACGCGGAGCGGGGCCGAACGCGGACGAATTCACCGGCAAGGAGTATCGGGCCTCGGGAATGAGGTGTGTTAAAAGGGCGTATATGCAGGGTGCGCATCACCGGGTGAGCGAAGGGCCCGCCGCGGGTGCGCGGCGGGCCCTCCTGGTGTCACGACGGTCGGACCGTCCGGGCTAGCGCGGGAACAGGTCCCGGTACGCCCCCTGCGTCTGCACGTTCAACTCGCCGACCCGGACGAGCTTCGCCGTCGCCGTCCGCGGGTCGCGGATGTCGAGCACGTCGAGGCCCTTGGCCATGTCGTTCGAGAAGATGTAGCCGTTGTAGTAGTACGCCGACCACGAGCCGCCGCCCGCGCCGTTGGGCAGCGGACCGCGCTCGAACCAGCCGATCTCCTTGGGGTTGCGGGAGTCGGTGAAGTCCCAGACCGAGATGCCGCCCTGGTACCACGCCTGGACCATGATGTCGCGGCCCTGGACGGGGATCAGCGAACCGTTGTGCGCCACGCAGTTCTCCGTGTCGCCCTGGGTCCGGGAGATCTTGTAGTACGAGCGGAACTCCAGCTCGCGACCGTCACCACGACCGGTGATGTCGTAGATGCCGTCCGCGCCGCGGGTCGGGCCGATCTTCTCGTTGCAGGTCGGCGCGCCGCCGCCACCGAGCTCGTCGGTGAAGACGACCTTGGTGCCCTCGTTGTTGAAGGTGGCCGAGTGCCAGAACGCGAAGTTCACGTTGTCCTGGACGCGGCTGATCTCGCGGGGCTTCTCCCGGTCGGAGATGTCCCACAGCACGCCGTCACCCATGCAGGCGCCGGCCGCGAGGTCCTTCGACGGGTAGACGGTGATGTCGTGGCAGCCCGAGGTGGCGCGGACGTAGCCCTCCTCGATCGTGCCGTCACGGCCGGGGTTGCCGCCGTCCGGGAACAGCACGGTCTCCGACAGCACGGAGGCCGACGCCGGGTCCTTCAGCGGCACCTTGACGATGCTGATCAGGTCGTGCGGCGTCTTGCAGTCGGGGAAGGTGTCGTTGGGGCCGTACGACGAGACGTACAGGTAGGCGTTCTTGCCCTTCTTGTCCGGCACCAGCGTGTGCGTGTGCGAACCGCACTTGGTCTCGACCGCGGCGACGTACTTCGGGTTCTTCTTGTCGCTGATGTCGAAGATCTTGATGCCCTCCCACGCGTCCTTGTTGGTCGCGGAGAGCGGCGTGCTGGCGCAGGAGTTGTCGCTGCGCGACGAGTCGGTGGACAGGAAGAGCAGGTTGTCCTTGACCGAGATGTCGTTCTGCGAGCCCGGGCACCACACCGTGCTCGTGATGGACGGCTTGCGCGGGTTGCGCACGTCGTAGATCACGAAGCCGTCGTAGTTGCCGCTGAACGCGTAGCCGTTCTGGAACGCCAGGTCGGACCACGTGGACGAGGCGGTGAACGGCGCCGGCTTCGGCAGGTTCGCCAGGTGCTTGAAGTTGCGGCTGTTGCGGATCTCGTCGACGCCGGGGATGCCGGCGGCCGGCTGCTCCTGGCTCGACAGCTGGGTCTCGGACAGTCCGGCCAGGTCGGCGTCGTCCGGCGCGGCGGTCGCCTGAGGCGCCCAGGCCACGACCGACAGGCTCAGCGCGAACGCCCCCAAGACCGCGGCCGGCGTTCTGCGTCGGCGGGCCAAATCGCGTACTTCCACTTCAGGTTCCCCTTCCAACCCACTGCAGGGCCCGCAGTATCACCCCTTCGCATGGCTAAGGACCAGACCCGATCGTCGGAAAGTTTCTCCGCTTCCGACCGGTGGAACGGCCGGGTACGTTGACGGCCGACCGGAGGTTCTAGGGGGTAGCGGGATGCGGATGGTGTTCGTCGCGGTGTTGGTGGCCGTCCTCGCGGGCTGTACGTCCCAGGCGGACGACCAGCCTCCGATCATTGCGCCGCAGGGGCCGGGCGAGCAAGCGAAAACCCTGGCGCCGGAGGATTTCGGCACGGATCGGTGGGTCGCGCCGAGCGAGGCGGACCTGAAGTACGTCGCCGGCATGATCGTCCACCACAGGCAGGCGCTGGAGATGACCGCGCTGGCGCCGGAACGCGCGCAGCACGAGACGGTGCGCGGCTTGGCGTCGCGGATCCACGACACGCAGGGCCCGGAGATCGCGGCGATGGAGCAGTGGCAGCGGCAGTACGCGGAGAACGCGCCCGCGCACGGCCACCGCGCCGAGCTGCCGGAGGTCGACCACGGCTCGATGCCCGGCATGGCCACCGACGAGCAGATGGCCGCCCTGAAGGCCGCCCGCGGCGCGGACTTCGACCGGCTCTTCCTCCAGCTGATGATCGCCCACCACGAGGGCGCCGTGCGGATGGCGGTCGAGGTGCTGTCCTCGGGCAGCGACGTGCGGGTCGAGGAGATGGCCAACGACGTCTCGGTCTCCCAGACCGACGAGATCGAGCGGATGAAGGCGATCACGATCCCGTGACCGCGATCAGGGGCTGAGCAGCAGGTCTTCCGACGGTTGGAAGGTCTCCACCGCGTTGCCCGTCACGTGGCGGGCGATGCCGGCGTTGCGCCGGTGGGCTGCCTTGAAGGAGTCCGACGCGACCCAGGCGTGGAAGTCGTCCTCGGTGTCGAACTCGTTGACCGACACGTACGGCTGGTCGGGGCGGGTGGGGCGCAGCAGCGTGCTGCGACGCAGGCCGGGCACACCGGGCAGGTGCTCGCGCATGGTGCTCCGGAAGTGCGACTCGAACTCCTCGGCGCGTTCGGCGGGGACGAACAAGCGGTTGGTCGCGATGAACACCCGACACCTCCGTGGTTCCCGACGCAGTGTAGGGAACTATTCCAACGGCGCGTAGGTAAGGCAAGGGCTAGGATCGGGCGAGTGCCCAGGATCAGCGCCGACACGCTCGCGGAGCACCGCGCGAACCGGCTGCGGGACCTGCTGGACGCGGGGCGCGACATCGTGGCCTCGGAGGGCGCGGACGCGCTGACCCTCGCGTCGCTGGCCCGTCGCGTCGGTCTGTCGCGGCCGAGCCTGTACGAGTACTTCCGCTCCCGCGAGGAGCTGGTCGCCGCGATCGTGTCCGACGAGCTGCCCGAGTGGGGCCGCAGGCTGGCCGAGGCGGTGCGCTCGGTCGACGGCGTCGAGGCCAAGGTCGAGGCCTACCTCCGCACCGAGCTGGAGATCATCGCCGACGGCAGCCACAGCGCCGTCGTCGCCCTCTCCGCGCACGCGCTGCCCGACGCCGCCCGCACCGCGATCCGCGCCGAGCACGACAAGCTCCTCGCCCCGTTGGTGGACGTCCTCACCGACGCCGGCGTCCCCTCACCGGCCCTGCGCGCCGTCCTGATCCACGGCGCGGCCGAGGCCGCCGCCCGCACCCTCCGCCCGGGCGACACCCCGCACAACACCACCGTCGTCACCGCCCTGACCACTCAAATCCTCCACGGCCTCCACCCCTGACCTCGCGCGTGTCCTACCTCCAGACCGCGCGAGTCCTACGTTCCGACCGCGAGAGTCCTACGTTCGGAACCCCTGAGTTCAACGCTCAGGTCCACCCCGAGGGCGGATCAGGGTGGTCTACGGGAAGATCAACCGATCGGTTGATGCCAGGTGTGGCCCGCCGTGTGATCCGGCCGAACGCCCGGTCGACGACGCTCGTGGCATGGCAATCATCGAGGTGGTCGACCTCGTCAAGACCTACGACCGGAAGGTCGCGGTGGACGGTGTCTCGTTCTCCGTCGACGAGGGGGAGATCTTCGGGATCCTCGGCCCGAACGGGGCCGGGAAGACCACGACCGTCGAGTGCGTGGAGGGCCTGCGCTCGCCGGACGGCGGCACGATCCGGGTCGACGGGCTTGACCCGCGACGTGACTGGGCGGAGCTGCGCACCCGGCTCGGCGTCCAGCTCCAGCAGAGCGAGCTGCCCGACCGCATCCGGGTCGGCGAGGCCCTGGACCTGTACGCGTCGTTCTACCGCGACCCGGCCGACTGGCGCGAGCTGCTGGCACGCCTGGGCCTGGCCGATCGCGCCAAGACCGAGTACCGCAAGCTCTCCGGCGGCCAGAAGCAGCGCGTCTCCATCGCGTTGGCGCTGATCGGCAAGCCCAAGGTCGCCGTGCTGGACGAGCTCACCACGGGCCTCGACCCGCAGGCGCGCCGCGACACGTGGAGCCTGGTCGAGCAGGTCCGCGACGCCGGCGTCACGGTCGTCCTGGTCACCCATTTCATGGAAGAGGCCGAGCGGCTGTGCGACCGGATCGCCGTGATCGACGCGGGCAAGCTGGTCGCGGTCGACAGCCCCGCCGGCCTCGTGTCCCGCGTGGACGGTGAGCAGCGGGTCCGGTTCCGGCCGACCGCGCCGCTGGACGTGGCGCTGCTCGAAGAGCTGCCCGAGGTCTCGAACGTCGAGCAGCGCGGTCCGCAGCTCGTCGTGACCGGCACGGGCAACCTGCTGCACGCCGTCACGTCCGTCCTCGCCCGCAACCAGATCGTCGCCGCCGACCTGCGCATCGAGCAGGCCGGCCTGGACGACGCCTTCATCCGCCTCACCGGCCGCGCGCTCACGGAGTAGCACAATGCTGAAGATCGTCAACACCGAGTGGAAGCTGTTCCTGCGCGAGTCGAGCATGGTCGTGTTCGCCGTCCTCTTCCCGACCATCCTGCTGCTGGTGCTCGGCGCGATCCCCGCGTTGCGCACCCCCGACCCGTACTTCGGCGACCAGCGGTTCATCGACGCCTTCATGTCGTCGCTGGTCGTGACCACGCTGGCGTTCCTGGGCCTCAACAAGCTGCCCGCCACGGTCGCCACCTACCGCGAGAAGGGCGTGCTGCGCCGCTTCTCCACCACCCCGGTCCACCCCGCGCGCCTGCTGGTGGCGCAGGTGCTCGTCAACCTGATCGCGGGCGTGATCTCGGTCGTGCTGCTCATGGCCGTGTCCCGGGTGGTGTTCGACATCGACCTGCCGCACCACCCGCTCTGGTTCCTGGTGACGTTCCTGCTGGGCATGCTGTCGCTGTCGGCCATCGGTCTGCTGGTCGCGGCCTGGGCGCCGAACGCGAGGTCCGCCGGCGGGTGGGCGACCGTCGTGTTCATGCTGGTCATGTTCTTCGGCGGGGTGTACCTGCCCCGGTTCCTGCTGCCGGACTTCCTCAACGCCATCGGCGCGTACCTGCCGCCGGGCGTCGAGGCGTTGCAGCAGTCGTGGCTGGGCGTCGCACCTGACCCGGTCCACCTCGGCGTGCTGGCGCTGGTCACGGTGGCAGCGGGTACCGTCGCCGCGAAGTCGTTCCGCTGGGAGTAGGGGTGCGCGCGATGGACGTGCTGGACACGTGGGAACGGCGGCTGAACGTCGCCGGGCACGCCATCCCGTACTTCGTGCTGGTGCTGACGACCGTCATGTACCTGGTGGTCGGGACGGACACCGGACCGACCACGGCGGTCAACGTGGGCATCGCGGCGGCGACCGGCCTGTGGATGCTGTGGTGGTACACCCTGCACCCGGGCTGGCGCTCCCGGACCGGCCTGATGGCGCTGTTCTTCGTCGGGATCCTGGTCTCGTACGCGTTGCTGGGGCTGCGCGACCCGATGTTCGGGTTCTTCTCCTTCGCCGGGTACATCTACGCCATCGACGTGCTGCCCGGCCGGTGGAAGCTCGTCGGGGTGTCGGCCACCGGTGTCCTCGCGGCGACGTCGCTGTACGGGGGCTTGCCGCCGGCGGAGCTCGGGGCCATCGTGGTGTACCTGATCATCGTCGTGTTCATCGTGATCATCGCCTGCACGTTCACCACGTTCGGCCACATCACCTCTGAGCAGTCCCGGCGCCGCAAGGAGATGGTCGCCGAGATGGCGGCGATGATGAAGGAGAACGCCGGCCTGCACGCCCAGTTGCTGATCCAGGCGCACGAGGCCGGCGTGCTGGACGAGCGGCAGCGGCTGGCGCGGGAGATCCACGACACGCTCGCCCAGGGCTTCGCCGGCATCATCACGCAGCTCCAGGCGGACGAGGACCCGCCGCGGCACGTCGAGACGGCGTTGCGGCTGGCGCGGGAGAACCTGGCCGAGGCCCGTCGCTCGGTGCACGCCCTGCGCCCGCCCGCGCTGGTGGACGCGAACCTGCCGGACGCGCTGGCCGAGGTCGCGGCGGGGTGGACGGACCAGACCGGTGTGGCGGCGTCGATCAGCACGACGGGCGCGGCGCGGCCCCTGCACCCCGAGGTGGAGGTGACGTTGCTGCGTGCCGCGCAGGAGGCGTTGTCGAACGTCGCCAAGCACGCGCGCGCGTCACGGGTCGGGTTGACGTTGTCGTACATGGAGGACGTGGTGACGTTGGACGTGCGGGACGACGGCGCGGGGTTCGACCCGGAGGTGAAGACCGACGGGTTCGGGCTGGTCGGCATGCGCCAGCGGGTGTCACGCCTGGCCGGCGCGCTGGTCGTGGAGTCCGAGCCGGGCGGCGGCACGGCGGTGTCCGCGTCGGTGCCCGCGATCCCCGCCGAGGTGGCGCCGTGATCCGCGTGGTGATCGTGGACGACCACCCCGTCGTGCGCGACGGGCTGCGCGGGATGCTCGCGAGCGCCGGTGACGTGGACGTGGTGGGCGAGGCGGCGGACGGCGCGGAGGCGGTCACCGTCGTGCGCGCGCTGCGGCCGGACGTCGTGCTGATGGACCTGCGGATGCCCGGGGTGGACGGCGTCACGGCCATCGAGCGGCTGCGCGGCTGCCCGACCAGGGTGTTGGTGCTGACGACGTACGACACGGACAGCGACGTGCTGCCCGCGATCAAGGCCGGTGCCACGGGGTACCTCCTGAAGGACACCCCACGTGACGAGCTGTTCCGGGCGGTGCGCTCGGCGGCCAGGGGAGAAGCGGTGCTGTCGCCGTCCGTGGCCACCCGGCTCGTGGGTCAGGTGCGGCAGCCGATGGCGGAGCCGTTGAGCGAGCGCGAGGTGGAGGTGCTCGGACTGATCGCCCAAGGGTGCACGAACCGCGAGGCGGCGGCGAAGCTCTTCATCAGCGAGGCGACCGTGAAGACCCACTTGGTGCACGTCTACACCAAGCTGGGCGTGAAGGACCGCGCCGCCGCCGTCGCGGTGGCCTACGAGCGGGGCCTGCTGGGCGCCTGAACCGTCGCCAGGTACGCACGCCAGTCACCGATCCGGGTGATGTCCGTCAGTTCCGGGCTGTCGAGGCATGCGTCCCGCAGCACGGTGGCCAACGCGGCGCCGCCGTCCGCCAACTCGATCACGCCGATCTCCAACTCCGGCGGCTCGGCGGGCAGCAGGTGGTCGCGCAGCACGGTCAGCGGCACGTCGTACACCTCGCCCACCACGTGGCCCGAACCGGAGGCGTGCATCGCGGGGAACCGGTCGCCCACGGAGAAGTAGCGGTAGCGGGGCGCACTGCGCGCCACGCACAGCAGCGGCGTCCCCTGCAACTGGTGGTGTAGCGGGCCGCCGCGCATGCCGCCGCCGTTGAGGAAGATCAACGCCATCGTGGGCCTCCTTGTGGATCGGGACTTGGGTCCGGTCGCCGGGAACTTGTCCACAGTCGCGAAGACAGGTCGGGCATCGCGCACCGTGACGTGATACTCCAGGAACTTCCTTGTAGAACCGCGGCCGAGGCGTAGGCGACGGCGCCGGACACCAGCCCTCCCGCAGCCGTTCCCCGGGACTCCACAAGGGAGTTGTCCACAACCGAGGAAGAAGTTGCTGCGAAGGTCGGGGATTCCACCGAACCTGTGCCCATGGCCAACGACCACGACAACACCACCGGACGCCCTTCGACCGTGAGACCGGCCGCGCACGGCGCGGTCCACTCCGGCACCGAAGCGGCCGACACGCGCACGACACCCTCCCTAGCGCAGGACGGCGGTGAACCCCTCGACCCCGAAGTACAGGACGAACAGCAGCGCGATCACGGTCATCAGCCAGCCGACCGAGCGCCACTGGCCCTTGCAGGTCTTGATCACCACGTAGGACACGAGACCCGCGCCGATGCCGTTGGTGATCGAGTAGGTGAACGGGATCACGGCCGCGGTGAGGAACACCGGGATCGTGTAATCCGCGTCGTCCCAGGGGATCCGCCGGCACTGCGCCATCATCAGACCGCCGATCACCACGAGTGCCGGTGCGGCGGCCTGCGCGGGCACCACCGCCGCGAGCGGGGTGAAGAGCAGGGTGGCGGCGAGCATCGCACCGGTCACCACGCTCGCCAGACCGGTCCGGGCGCCTTCGCCGACGCCCGCGGCCGATTCGAGGAACACCGTGTTGGGCGACGACCCGGTGACACCGCCCGCGACCGCGCCGAACCCGTCGACCAGCAGGATCCGGCCCATGCCCGGCACCTTGCCGTCCCGGGTGAGCCCGGCCTCGTCGGAGACGGACGTGATGGTGCCCATGGCGTCGAAGAACCCGGACAGCACCAGCGTGAACAGGAACACCGTCGCGGTGATCGCACCCGCCGAGGTGAACCCGCCGAACAGGTCCACCTCGCCGAACAGCCCGAAGTCCGGCGCGGCCACCACCGAGCCCGGCAGGTCGGGCGTCACCAGACCCCACCCGGGCACGTCGAACACCGCGTTCACGACCACGGCCAGCACGGTGGCCGCCGCGATGCCGATCAGCACCGCGCCGGGCACGCCGCGTGCCAGCAGCACGATCATCAGCAGCAGGCCGAGGCAGAACACCGCGATCGGCCAGCCGACCAGGTGGCCGTCCAGCCCCATCCGGACCGGCACGGTGGAGCCGGCCGCGTCCGGCGTCCGGGTCACGAACCCGGCGCTGACCAGGCCGACCAGCGCGATGTAGAGGCCGATGCCGATGGTGATGGCGGTCTTCAGCGGCGCGGGGATGGCGTTGATGATGCGTTCGCGCACCCCGGACGCGGCCAGCACGACGATGCACAGGCCCTCCAGGACCACGAGCCCGAACGCCTGCGCCCAGGTCATGGTCGGCGCGAGCTGGAAGGCCACGACACCGTTCACCCCGAGGCCCGCGGCGAGCGCGAGCGGCGCGTTGCCGACCACACCCATGAGGACGGTCATCACGCCCGCGGCGAGCGCGGTCGCCGTGGTGACCTGTTCGACGGTGAGGCGGGCGCCGGTGATGTCGGCCGAGGCGCCCAGGATCAGCGGGTTGAGCAGCACGATGTACGACATCGCCACGAAGGTGGTGACACCGCCGCGCACTTCGCGGCCGATGGTGCTGCCGCGCGCGCTGACGCTGAAGAACCGGTCGAGTCGGGTGGTCCGCGTAGGGATGTCATCGCTGAGCCGGGTCATGCCGCCCTTCCCATGCCGGTGGGCGCGTTCGGCGGGGCGAAGCCGAACGCGTTCGAGTCGGTGTTCTCGGTGCTCCGGTCAGCACCAGCGGCTCGTGGCCGCGCCGAGGTCCGTCGCCTGCTCCGGTTCCGCCTCCGGGGTCTGCTCCGGCTAGTAGTCGACGCGGTCGGTCCGGGACAGCCACGCGGCGAACGGCGCGGTGTCCACGCCCGTGGAGCTCTGGTGCACCGGCAGGCTCCACGTCTCGCGCGGCCGGCCGAACAGCTCGTAGAACTCGCGGTCGTCGAACCCGGCCGCGGCGGCGTCGTGCCGGTCCGCGGCGTAGACGACCCGGTCCACCCGCGCCCACAGCGCCGCGGACAGGCACAGCGGGCACGGTTCGCAGGAGGACACGAGCACGCAGCCGGTGAGCCGGAAGTCGCCGACGACCTGGCACGCCGCCCGGATGGCGACCACCTCGGCGTGCGCGGTCGGGTCGAGGGTCGTGGTGACCTGGTTGGTGCCGGTCGCGATCACCTCGCCGGCCCGGATGATCACCGCGCCGAACGGGCCGCCGCCGGCGGCGACGTTGCGGGTGGCGAGGTCGATCGACTCGCGCAGCCAGGCGTGGTCGGGGGAGACGGACGTGGTCATGGGGTGCTCCTCGGGGCGTGCGCGAGCGCGCCACGGCGGCCGTGGCGACTGCGTCGTTCGGTGCGGGGGTCTGCGCGGGGGTCAGGTGCCGGTGATGTGCTCCGGTCGCACGGGCACGCGGCTCAGGGCCAGGCCGGTGGCGGCGCGGATGGCCGCGACGATGGCCGGGGTGGACGAGATGGTGGGCGGCTCACCGACGCCCCGCACGCCGTAGGGCGCGTTCGGGTCGGCGAGTTCCAGCACGTCGATGCTCATCGGCGGCATGTCGAGCACGGTCGGGATGAGGTAGTCGGTGAACGACGGGTTGCGCAGCTTGCCGCCCCGGGTCTGGATCTCCTCCATCACCGCGAGGCCGAGGCCCTGCGCCGAGCCGCCCTGGATCTGGCCGAGCACGGCCTGCGGGTTGAGCGCCTTGCCGACGTCCTGCGCGCAGTCGAGCTCGACCACCTTCACCAGGCCGAGTTCCACGTCCACGTCCACCACGGCTCGGTGCGCGGCGAACCCGTACTGCACGTGGGCGTTGCCCTGCCCGGTCTCGGGGTCGATGGGCTCGGTGGCGCGGTGCCGCCACTCCACCGTCTCGTCGATCACGTCGTCGCCCAGCAGCCCGGCCAGGTCCACGGTGGACAGGTCGCGGCCACCGGCGAGCTTGGTCAGCTTCTCCCGCACGGCCGCGCACGCGGCCTTCACCGCGCCGCCGGTCACGTAGGTCTGGCGGGACGCGGAGGTGGAGCCGCCGTTGCCGATGCTGGTGTCCATCGGCAGGATCGTCACCCGCTCCACGCCCAGCTCGGTGCGCACGATCTGCTGCATGATCGTCACCAGGCCCTGGCCGACCTCGGCCGCCGCCGTGTGCGCCAGCGCGGCCGGTTCGCCGTTGATGACCTGCAGCCGGACCCGGGCGGTGGAGTAGTCGTCGTAGCCCTCGGAGAAGCAGATGTTCTTGATGCCCACGGCGTACCCCACACCGCGCACCACGCCTTCGCCGTGGGTGGTGTTGGAGACGCCTCCGGGCATGTCGCGCAGGTCGACCGCGGTCGCCTGCGGCGGCATGGGCTTGTCCTTCACCAGCTTCAGCAACTGGGCGACGGGCGCGGCCGAGTCGACCACCTGCCCGGTCGGCATGACCGAGCCCTCGCTCATGGCGTTGACGATCCGCACGTCGACCGGATCCATGCCGAGCGCCTCGGCGAGCTTGTCCATCTGGGACTCGTAGGCGAAGGCGGACTGCACCGCGCCGAACCCGCGCATCGCGCCGCACGGCGGGTTGTTCGTGTAGACACCCCAGCAGTCGACGGTGACGTTGTCCACGTCGTAGGGGCCGACGCCGAGCGTGGCGGCGTTCGCCACCACGGCGGAGGTGCTGGAGGCGTACGCGCCGCCGTCGAGGTGGATCCGGGCCTTGACGTACACGAGCTTGCCGGTGCGGTCGGCACCGTGCTCGTAGTGCAGCACCGCCGGGTGCCGGTGCACGTGACCGTAGAACGACTCCTTGCGGTTGTAGACCATCTTGGTCGGCTTGCCGGTGCGCAGCGCCAGCAGGCACGCGTGCACCTGCATGGACAGGTCCTCGCGCCCGCCGAACGCGCCGCCGACGCCCGACAGCGTCAGCCGCACCCGCTCCAGTGGCAGGCCGAGGGCCGCCGCGACTTGGCCCTGGTCGACGTGCAGCCACTGGGTGGCGATGTAGAGGTCGACGCCGCCCTCCTCGTCGGGCACGGCGAGGCCGGACTCGGGTCCCAGGAACGCCTGGTCCTGCATGCCGACCTCGTACCGGCCGGTGACCACGACGTCGGCCCGCGCGTGCTGGTCGCCCCGCCGCACGGGCACGTGCCGCACGAGGTTGCCGCCGGGGTGCAGCGGGGTGTCGTCGGCCGCCGTCTCCATGTCCACGACGGGCGTGAGCACCTCGTACTCCACCTTGATGCGCTTCATGGCGCGCTGCGCGGTCTCTGGGTGGTCCGCGCCGACGAGGGCGACCGGTTCGCCCTGGTAGCGGACGACGTCCTCGGCGAGCACTGGCTGGTCCTTGTGCTCCAACCCGTACCGGTTCCGGCCCGGCACGTCCTCGTGGGTGAGCACGGCGTGCACGCCGGGCACCTGGAGCGCCTCGGTCAGGTCGATCGAGAGGATCCGCGCGTACGGGTGCGGGCTGCGCAGGGTCGCGCCCCAGATCATGTCCTCGTGCCACAGGTCCGAGGCGTAGGCGAACTCGCCCCGCACCTTGAGGTTCCCGTCGGGCCGCTGCGGGCTGGAGCCGATGCCACCGGCCACGGCGGAGGTCAGTTCGGCGGGGGTGAGGCTCATCGCGTCCCCTTCAGTCGCTCGGCGGCGGCGCGCAGGTCGCGCGCGAGATCGGTTTCGGAGGTGGTGCGCAGCTCGCCGTCGTCCACCACGGTCCGGCCGCCCACCAGCAGGAGCTTCAGCTTCGGCAGCGGTCCGAGCACCAGGGCGGCCACCGGGTCGTCGATCCCCGCGTGGTCGAGACCGTCGAGGCGCCACACGGCCAGGTCGGCGAGCTTGCCCGGTTCGATCGAGCCGATCTCCCGGTCGCGCCCGAGGCAGCGCGCGCCGCCCATGGTGCCCAGCCACAGCGCCTGGCGGACGTCCAACGCCTTGGGACCGCCGCGCTGCCTGGCCTGCAACAGGGCCTGGTGCAGCTCCTCGACCATCCCGCCGGACTCGTTGGACGCCGCGCCGTCCACGCCGAGGCCGACCGAGGCGCCGGCGTCGAGCAGGTCGCGGACGGGGGCGATGCCCGTGCCGAGCCGGCCGTTGGAGGTGGGGCAGTGGGCGCTGCCGGTGCCGGTGGAGCCCAGCCGCTTCACCGCGTCGGGCGACAGGTGCACGGTGTGCGCGAGCCACACGTCGTCACCGAGCCAGCCGAGGCGTTCGGCGTACTCGGTGGGCGTGCAGCCGTACTCGGCCTGGCACTGGTCCTCCTCGTCGACCGTCTCGGCGAGGTGGGTGTGCAGCCGGACGCCCTTGGCGCGGGCCAGCTCCGCCGCGCCGGTCATCAGCTCGGCGCTGACCGAGAACGGCGAGCACGGCCCGACGGCCACCCGGATCAGCGCGTCCGGGGTCGTGTCGTGGTGGTCGTTCACGGCCTGTTCGGTGGCGACGAGCGCGGCCTCGGTGTCCTCGACCAGGTTGTCCGGCGGCAGCCCGCCGTGCGACCGACCGCGGTCCATCGAGCCGCGGATGGCGTGCAGGCGGAGACCGACGCGCTTGCCCGCCTCGACCAGGGCGGCGAACTGGTCGCCACCGTCGCGCGGGTAGACGTAGTGGTGGTCGGCGGCGGTCGTGCACCCGGTGGTCGCGAGCCTCGCCAGCCCGGCGGAGGCCGCCGCGTGCGTGATCTCGGCGTCCAGGCCGCGCCACACCGGGTACAGCGTGGTCAGCCACTCGAACAGCGTGGCGTCCTGGGCGAGGCCCCGGGTGGCCCATTGGTAGAGGTGGTGGTGGGTGTTGACCAGACCGGGCGTGACCAGGCAGCCGCTGCCGTCGACCCACGTGTGAGGGCCGGTCGGTTTGGGCGCCTGGCCCGCGCCCACCGCCGTGATCCGGCCGTTCTCGATGACGACGTGGCCGAAGGCGTGCTCGGTGCCGGCGGCGTCCACCGTGGCCACCGCGACACCGTCGAGGATGGTCGGCGTCATCGGGTCGCGGCCTCCGGGTCCGCCTTGCGGGTCGCGGCCAGGCGCACGGCGTCCAGGATCTTCTCGTACCCGGTGCAGCGGCACAGGTTCCCGGCGAGGGCCTCCCGGATCTCCGGGTCGCTCGGCTTCGGCACCCGGTCGAGCAGGTCGTGCGCGGCGACCACGAGACCGGGCGTGCAGAACCCGCACTGCACCGCGCCCGCCTCCACGAACGCCTCCTGGACCGGGTCGAGCCGATCGCCGTCGGCCAGGCCTTCCACGGTCCGAACCTCGCGGTCCTGCACCTGGCCCGCGGCCACCAGGCAGGAGCACACCGGCGTGTTGTCCAGGTACACCGTGCACGAGCCGCACTCGCCCTGCTCGCACGCGTTCTTCGAACCGGGCAGACCCAGCCGCTCGCGCAGCAGGAACAGCAGGCTCTCGCCTTCCCAGACGTCGTCGGCCTGCCTCGGCTCGCCGTTCACCGTCACGTTCACGCGCATGGTCAGGCCACCTTCTCGGAGTAGTCGCGCCAAGCCCAGTCGAGCGTGCGGCGGGCCAGCACGGAGAGGGCGTGCTTGCGGTACGCGGCCGAGCCGCGCACGTCGTCGATGGGGCTCGCGGCCTCCGCCACGAGGTCGCCGAACCGCCGTTTCACCGAGTCCAGCAGCGGTTTCGGCGAGTCCCACTGGTTGGTGGCGGTGAGCTCGGCGGACAGGAACTCCTCGGCCGTCGACGCGCGCCGCGGTGTGGGCGCGGCGCTGCCGACCGCGGCGCCGACCCGCTGCCGCGCCGGGTGCAGGGCGACGGCGAACGAGCACACGGCGATCACCATGGCGTTGCGCGTGCCGACCTTGGCGAACTGCTGCGGCGCCCGCGTGACCGGCACGTGGACCGCCGTGATCAGCTCGTCCGGCGCCAAGGCGTTGCGCTTCACGCCCAGGTAGAACGCCGTGGCCGGGATCAGCCGGGTGCCCTTGGTCGAGGCGGCCTCCACGGTGGCGTCCCCGGCGAGCAGCACGGGGTGTGTGTCACCGGCGGGTGAGGCCGCGCCGAGGTTGCCGCCGACCGTGCCCCGGTTGCGGATCTGCGGCGAGCCGACCGTGCGGGACGCCATCGCCAGCCCGGGCAGGCGGTCGCCCAGCTCGTCGATGATCCGCGTGTACGGGACGCCGGAGCCGATGCGCACCGTGCCGCCGTCGCCGTTGCCGCCGTCGGAGTCCCAGGAGCGGAGTTCGGCGATCCGGGTCAGGTCGAGCAGGGCGGTCGGACGGCGGTGGTCGAAGTTCAGCTCCACCATCACGTCCGTGCCGCCGGCGATCGGCACGGCGTCCGGGCGCTGCGCCTTGAGGGCCAGCGCCTCGGCCAGGGTGTCGGGGCGGAGGAAATCCATCAGCAACCTCGGTGGGGTGGAGTGCGCGGTGTGTGAGCCAGTACACAGACCCAGGGCGGTGATCGGCTAGGGCGGTGTGGATGAATCCCAGACTCCTACGACGAGTGGATTTGTGCTTTCCTACAAACACGATCGGACGAAGGTAATCCGGCGGGATGACGGGGAGGAGGCGCCTGTGTTGCTGGTTCGGAGCCTGCTCGCGATGCCGGAACTCCGACTTCGCCTCGTCGGCGGCGCCGAGTCGTTGGACAGGCCTGTGACCAGGCTCTACGGCACCGAATTGCCCGATCCGGCCCGCTACCTGTCCGGTGGCGAGCTGGTGCTTTCCGGACTGTTGTGGCACCGGACGGCCGCCGATTGTGAAAAGTTTGTCGCTTCTCTGGCGGCGGCGGGAGTCGCCGCGTTGGCGGCCAGCTCACCCGACGCGGCCGACTTGCCCGAAGCGCTCGTGCGGGAGTGCGAACGGTACGGGGTGCCGCTGCTGGAGGTGCCGGTCGACCTGTCGTTCGCGGCCATCACCGAACGGGTGGTCTCGGAGCTGGCGGCCGAACGGGTCGGCGACGCGGGCGCGTTGCTCGGCAGGCACCGGCGGCTGCTGACCGTGGTCGCCGACGGCGGCGGGCTGTCGGAGCTGGTGGCGGCCGGCGCGGCGGAGCTGGACGCGCCGTGCTGGGTGCTGTCGTGCACCGGTCACGTCGTCGCCGGGCCCGAGCTGCCGGAGGCGGCGGCGCTCGTGCGGGAGTTCCTGCTGGCCGACCGGCTGCCCCGCGTCGTGCGAGGCACGACGTTGCTGCCGGTGTCCGCGCGCGGGGGTTCGCGGCTGACGTCGTGGATCCTCGTGGTCGCCGGCGACCGCACGCAGGACGAGGTGGCCGCCGAGCTGGCCAGCCTGGTCGGCGTGGAGCGGGCGCGGGTCGTGCAGGGGCGGGAGATCGAGAACCGCGCGGCCGGGCCGCTGCTGCGGCAGATGTTCGCGGGCGGGGACCTCGCGGCCCGGATCGCGGCGGTCGGGTGGGATCCGGACGCGCCGCTGCGGGTGCTGGCGGCGTCAACCTCGGACGGGCACGCGGAGCAGGCCGTCGCGCTGGTGGAGGAGGTGCTGGCGTCGGTCACGTCGGCGTTCCTGGTGTCCGCCGTCGGCTCGGAGGTGTACGCGCTCGCGCCGTCCGGGGCGTGGACGGAAGGTGTGCGGTCGGCGTTGCGGGCGGTGGAACCGGGCCTGCGCTCGACCAGGGTGCTGGTCGGGATCTCGTCACCGGTCGGGCACTCGGGGCTGCGCGGCGCGGCGGAAGAGGCGTCGCACGCCCGGCGGCTGGGCGAACGGCGGACCGGGCGGACGTGCGTGGTGGCGGGGGAGGAGATCGCCCTGCACCAACTCCTGCTGGCCGGTGTGCCGGAGGAACTGCGCCGCTCGCTGCGCCGCCGGCTCCTGGGCCCGGTGCTGGACTACGACGCCGAGCACGGCTCGGACCTCGTCGGCACGCTCCGGGTGTTCCTGGACTGCTCCGGCTCGTGGACCACCGCCGCCGCACGCCTGCACGTCCACGTGAACACCCTGAGGTACCGGGTGGGCCGGGTGGAGGACCTGCTGGGCGTGGATCTGTCGGACTTCACCGAACGGGTGGACCTGTACCTGGCGCTGCAAGCCGGCTGAACCCGGTCCGCGGACGAGCGCCATCCCCGACCCGCCGCCGCGCGGGTCGGGGATGACGTCCTCCTCACCTCACCTGCTGCCACGGGACGAGCGTGGGGCGCTGTCCGGTGGCGAGGAACTCCTCGATCGCGACCGCGAGGTCGGCGACCGGGATCTCGCAGTGGGTGGGGAAGCGGACCCCGGCGTACCGGGGGCGTCGGCGGGGGCCCTCGCCGAGGCTGGCCCACGAGCCGGTGATCACGTCGGTGAACAGCATCGCGCCGCGGTCACCGCGCACGCCGACCCACACCCGGTGGTCCGGGCAGTCGCCGTGCACGAGGGTGGCTTCCCGGGCCACCGCGAGGCGGTCGAGCAGGCGGCGCACGTCGTCCGTGGCGCGCAGTTCGTCCACACCGGACGCGAAGTTGGCCTGGATCATCGTCACTCCTTGCACCGGCGACCGGAGTTCACGCACTGCACCAGTCGGTTCATGATCTCCTCGGACATCACGTTCGCGAAGTCGTCGTGGTCGGAGAACGGGTTGTGCTCCTCCTGCGGGAAGGCGTCGACCGCGTACTGCCCGGCGACCTGGACGTCGCGGGGGATGTTGTAGGTCAGGCTGATCCGCAGCTGCGGCACGGCCTTGAACCCCTTGGGGCACTTGCCGTCCTGGTTCGGCGCGACGATGTGGTCGCGGTGGTTGGCGCTGTCGGTGTTCTTGCCGTCCCAGCAGCTGTTGAAGTCGTGGATCCGCTTGACCTTGCTGCCCTCGGGGCAGATCGGGTACTTGTTGATCAGCACCTTGTCCTCGAACCCGGTGCAGGTCCACGAGTTGCGCGCGTTCTTCGGACCGTTCGTGGAGACCTTCGCGTCGCCGTAGAGGATCCGGAGGAACTGCGGCATCGGCTCGACCTTGCCGACGGGGCTGCCGCGGAAGGTGATGTCCACGACCTCGGGGCGCTGGATCTCGCCCTCGTTGCCGGGCAGCTCGTTCTCGTCGCTGGCGCTCTTGCCGTCACCCTTCTCCGGCGCGTCGGCCTCGGCTTCCTGCGCCGCCTCGGCGACCTGCGCGTCGTTGGCGTCGCCGTCCTTCACCGTGCACGGCGCGAGCCTCTTGAGCCCTCGCGGTCGTTCGGCGACCCGGTCGACGGCCTGCACGATGCGGTCGATCGTCGCGGTCCGCTTGTCCCGCAGCGGTCGCAGGACGGTGTTGTTGACGAAGTTCGGGTCGTCGACGTTCGCCGCGGCCTTCAGCTTGGTGTTGGCCTCCGCGATCTGGTCCTTCAAGCCCTGGAGGTTGCGGTCCACCTCGGCCTTGGCCTGGCGCGGCACGTTGCGCAGCTTGCGCTGCACGTCCGGGCACTCGACCTCCGCGCCGGCCGGCTCGCCCGGCTCCTCGTCCTCGTTCTCGCGGTCGATCCGGACCACCGGCCAGAAGTAGGCCGACTTGTCGCCGTTCTTGCAGGTGGTGTCGGCTTCCAGCAGGCTCTCGTCGGTCGAGTCGGCGTCGGTCGAGACGTTGCCCACGTAGTCGTGCAGGTGCTCGGCGCCGTTGCGGACGCCCGGCTGCGCGATGAAGTTGTCCGGGTTGAAGTGGCCGTTCTCGTTGCGGCCGCAGTCCACGGTGAACGTGCCGGTGCTCGCGCCCCGTCGCGGCTGGGGCGCCTTCACGTTGCGCTGCTGCTTCGTGATGTCGACGAACAGGGAGATGTCGGCCCCGTCCGCCTGGGCGGTGCCTTGATCGCCGGTGGTGCTGATCGCGACGGCCAGGCCGATCGTGAGCGCCAACCCGGTCACGCCGGCAGTCAGCTTCGTGCGCCGGGAGAAGCGGTGCCGCCCCTGGTTTCGCGTCATGGATGTGTCACCTCGTCGTAGGTACGCGCATGTGTGCGTTGAACCCCGACCGCCGGTGGGCGGTGGACACAGTGGCATACGTACCGAACCCAGTCCGCGACCTCACCGTTATCTGTTCGTTATCTCAACCGACCCCTAACCTTCCGCTCCGCCGGCCGAGGGTGGTTCCCGTCGTCCTGTCGGTTTGCTGTAGATGCACGCACCACGCGCGCGATGGGCTTCACCGCGTGACGAGGGCTGCGAAACACTCCCGGGGCCGCCGCAAAGCGAGAAGGAGTGTTCATGCAACGCACACTCGGTGCGCTGGCCGCCGTGGTGCTGGGGGTCTCCCTCGTCACCGCCGCGCCCGCCACCGCAGCGCAAGCACACCCGTTCCCCGCCGAGTTCGGACTGCCCGACGGGTTCCTGCCGGAAGGCATCGCGATCGGGGACGCGCCGACCGCCTACTTCGGGTCGCGGGCCGACGGGGACCTGTTCCGCGTCGACCTCCGCACCGGGCGCGGCGAGGTGTTCAGCCAAGGACCCGGCACGGCCTCGGTCGGGGTGAAGGTCGATTGGCGCAAGCGGCTGTTCGTGGCCGGTGGCGCGGGTGGTGACGGACGGGTCGTCGACGCTCGAACGGGAGCGATCCTCAAGTCTTACCGGTTCACCTCCGACGCGAATACTTTCGTCAACGACGTCGTGATCACCGACGCCGCCGCCTACTTCACCGACTCGCGCAACGCGGTGCTCTATCGCGTCCCGTTCGGGCGGCGCGGCTCGTTGCCGGAGTCGCACACCGCGATTCCGCTGACCGGCGACTTCGTCCTGACCCCCGGCGTGAACAACGCCAACGGGATCGCGGAGACGCCCGACGGCAAAGCGCTGTTGATCGTCCAGAGCAACACCGGTCAACTGCACCGGGTCGACCCGCGCACGGGTGTGACGACCGCCGTCGACCTGGGCGGCGAGGTCCTGACCAACGGCGACGGGCTGCTCGTCGAGGGCCGCACGCTGTACGTCGTGCAGAACCGGTTGAACGCGATCGCGGTGTTTTCCCTGGCCAAGGACGGGTCGAGCGGCGCGCTCGTGACCAAGATCACCGACACGCGGTTCGACGTGCCGACCACCGTCGCGTCGTTCGCCGGCCGCCTCTACCTGCCCAACGCCCGCTTCACCACACCGCCCACGCCCACGACGACGTACAACGCCGTCTCGGTGCCGAAGCCGTGAAACACAGGGGGCCGGTGTCGAGAAGTTCACATCGGCCCCCTGTTCGGGGCATCACTCGACTGGGTAACCTCATCGTCGCGTCGCGCAAGTGATCGCTGCCTCTTCGTAATGATGATCTTGAGTGTTACCGTTCCGTCGCCGATCAGGTGAAGAAGAGTCAGCGTTCCTAGTGCTGCGCCTGACCTGGCAACGGACGAGGCTGCGGAGCGCTGTGAAGCAGAAGAGCACCACGGAGACGAACTACAAGACGATCCGATCACGACTCACCGGCGTCGTAGTCGTCCCCAGCATCGTCCTGCTCATCATGTGGGCGCTGTTCTCGTCGTACACCCTGTTCGACGGCTTCTACCTCCGCGCGGTCGCCTCCGGCGTGAAGGACGCGTCGATCCCGGCGGTCCAGACGTTCGCCGCGCTGCAGAAGGAGCGCGAGCTCAGCATGACCGCGCTGAGCCAGCCGTCCCTCGGCACCAGCAACCTCGAGGTGCAGCAGGCCGAGACCGACCGCGCGGTCGAGGGGATGCGCAAGGCGTTCGACGAGCTGGCGTCCCAGGCTCCGCAGGAGATCGTCGACAAGATCAACGCGCTCACCGTGCTGCTGGACCAGCTGCCGCAGCGCCGCTCCGCCCTCGACGTCGGCCGCGCCTCGAAGTCCGAGATCTACACGTACTACAACAGCCTCCTCGACGCCGGTGACGCGCTGTTCAGCGTGCAGGCGCGCGTGGTGCCCGACCACGAGTCCGTGAAGGGCGCCATCACCGCCGAGGAGTACTTCAAGGCGGCCGACTGGATGTCCCGCGCCACGTCGCTCGCGTCGAGCGCCCTGGCCGCCGGGCAGTTCACGCCCGAGGAGCACATCGAGTTCGCCAACCTCGTCGGCGCCTACCACTCCTCCTACGACTCGATCGCGCCCTACGCCCAGCCCGAGGTGCGCGAGCACTACCAGTTCATGATCGAGGGCGACCAGTGGAAGCGGCTGGTCGAGTTCGAGGGCAGGCTGATCCAGAACGGCCCGAAGCCGGGCAACGCCGGGTCGCTGCAGGAGTGGCAGAGCGTCAGCGGCCCCATCTCCGACGAGCTGGTCGCGCTGGTCAGCGAGCAGGCGTCGAGCGCGGTGAACGTGACCATGGGCCGCGGCGAGAGCAAGTTCCGCACCGTGCTCATCGGCAGCCTGGTCGCGCTGCTCGCCGTGATCATCGGCATCCTGATCGCGATCCGCACGTCGAACCGCCTGGTCAACCGGGCCCTGATCACGCGCCTCACGGCGTTGAAGAAGGACTCGCTGACCCTGGCGCACGAACGGCTGCCCGACATCGTCGACCGGCTCCGCGAGGGCAAGCACGTCGACGTCGAGGTCGAGGTGCCGCCGCTGGACTACGGCAGCGACGAGATCGGCCAGGTGGCGGACGCGTTCAATGCCGCCCAGTACACCGCCGTCGCCGCGGCCGTCAAGGAGAGCCAGGCCCGCGAAGGCGTGAACCGGGTCTTCCTCGACATCGCGCACCGCAACCAGGGCCTGGTGCACCGCCAGCTGAAGATCCTGGACAAGCTGGAGCGCGAGGAGGAGAACCCCGAGCAGCTCGACGCGCTGTTCCAGCTCGACCACCTCGCCACCCGCGCCCGCCGCAACGCGGAGAACCTGATCATCCTCGCCGGCGAGCAGCCCGGCAGGCAGTGGCGCAAGCCCGTGCGCCTGCTCGACGTGCTGCGCGCCGCGGTCGCCGAGACCGAGCAGTACGTGCGGGTCAAGGTGAACCCCGTGCCGGACACCGCGCTGGTCGGCGCGGCCGTCGCCGACACCATCCACCTGATCGCCGAGCTCGTCGACAACGCCACCGCGTTCTCCTCGCCGCGCTCGCAGGTGCAGGTGCACGCCAGTGAAGTGCCGCAGGGCATCGTCGTCGAGATCGAGGACCACGGCCTCGGCATCAACCCCGAGGACCGCGAGCAGCACAACGCGATGCTGGCCGACCCGCCGGAGTTCGACGCCATGCGCCTGCGCGGCGAGTCCCGGCTCGGCCTGTTCGTGGTCGCCCGGCTGGCCGCCCGCCGCGGCATCCACGTCGAACTGCGCGACTCGCCCTACGGCGGCACGCTGGCGCTGGTGCTGATCCCGTCCGCGATCGTCGCGGGCCCCACCACGGCGACGGAGCCCGCCGAGACCCGGCAGTTGCCCCGCCGCTCCTTCCACGACATCCCGGAGCAGGGCGACGACTCAGTGCGAGACGCCAGGTTTCCCGACAGTTCCCGAGACCTCGAGGGGTTCTGGGCCCAGGCCGAGGCCGCGGCCAACGAGCATCCCCTTCCAGAGGTCGAACGACTGAGCGGCGGGCTGGACCTGTCGCAGCGCAGCGGCGAGCTCGACCTGCCGCAGCGGAAGCGGGCCACGTCCGAGTGGCCCGCGGACGAGCCGGAGTCGGCCGCCGCCGTCGCCGACCGACCCGAACTGCCACGCAGGCGCCGTCAGCAGAACCTGGCGCCGCAGCTGGTGCGCAACGATTTCCACCCTTCGCCCGAACCGCTCCCCGAGGTCGACCCGGAGAAGTCCGCCGAGAGGGTCCGCAAGGGCCTGTCGGCGTTCCAACGGGGCACACGCGACGCCCGTCGGACACCCGCCGACGACCTCGAACCCTGACCAGCAGTGGCCGGACGACTGGAAACCGGAAAGGCAACCCGATGAACGACATGACCAGCCAGCACAACGAACTGAACTGGTTGTTGGAGGACTTGGTCAACCGGGTGGTCGGAGCTCGGCACGCGGTGGTCCTCTCGGCCGACGGCCTGCTGCTGGGCCGTTCGCCCGGGCTGTCGAAGGACGACTCGGACCACCTGTCCGCGATGGCGTCGGCGTTCCAGAGCCTGGCCCGCGGCACGGGACGGCACTTCGGCGGCGGCGCGGTGCGGCAGACCATCGTCGAGATGGAGCACGCCTACCTCTTCGTCACCGCGGCCGGCCACGGCGCCTGCCTGGCCGTCCTTGGCGAAGAGGACTCCGACATGGGCATGATCGCCTACGAGATGAACATGCTCGTCAAGCGCGTCGGCACGTACCTGTCGTCGGCGCCGCGCGGCACGGCCGCGGCGAGCCTGCCCGCCGCTCGAAGGTCCTCCTGATGGCGGGCCGCGAGGACTGGTGGTACGACGAGGCCGCGGGCCCGCTCGTCCGCCCGTACGCGATGGTGCGAGGTCGGACCCGCCCGCTGCGGCCGGAGCTGCACCTGGTGACGCAGGTGCGCGCGATGCCGTCGGCGTCGGACCCGGACGCGTTGTCGGTCGAGCACATGGAGATCATGGAGCTGTGCCGGCGCCCGTTGTCCGTGGCGGAGGTCGCCGCGTACCTCGACGTGCCGCTCGTCGTCGTCAAGGTGTTGTTGAGCGATCTCATCCAGCGCGGTGACGTCGTGATCCGAGACCCCTCCCGAGTCCCGCAAGTGCCGGACCGGAACCTGCTCCAGGCGGTGTTGGATGGTGTCCGTGGAATCTGAGCGGCCGGGTGGGGAACTGCTCGTACCCACCCCAGTGAAGATCGTCATCGCCGGTGGCTTCGGCACGGGGAAGACGACGATGGTCAACTCGGTGAGCGAGATACCCCCGCTGCACACCGAGGAGCTGCTCACCGAGGCCGGTGTCGGCGTCGACGACGTGCTGGGCCTGGAGTCCAAGGAGACCACGACGGTCGCCCTCGACTTCGGCCGCATCACCATCAACCCGGAGGTGGTGCTGTACCTGTTCGGCACCCCGGGCCAGAACCGGTTCTGGTTCATGTGGGACGAGCTGGCCTACGGGGCGATCGGCGCGGTGATCCTGGTCGACACGCGGCGACTGGACAGCAGCTTCCCGTCGATCGACTTCTTCGAGCGGCGCGGCATCCCGTTCATCATCGCGGTGAACTGCTTCGAGGGCGCGCACAACTACGAGGTGGACGAGGTGCGCCGGGCCCTGGACGTGGACGCCGCCATCCCGCTCGTGCTGTGCGACGCGCGGGACCGCGAGTCGGCCAAGACCGTGCTGGTGAGCCTGATCCAGCACACCATGGACCGGCTCGACGCCATGGCCTGACCGGCCGGAGGAGGGTGACCGGGCCACCGGTCACCCGTCCGCCTACACCACCGGTTCGAGCCTGCAGTTGAAGTGCCGCAACAGCTTCGGCACGTGCGTCAACCGGTAGCCGGGCACCCGCTCGGGGTCCTTCGCGATCTCCGCCAGCGTCTCGCCGACGTACTCCAGGTGGCTCTGCGTGTAGACCCGGCGCGGGATGGCCAGGCGGACCAGCTCGTACGGCGCGGGCTTGACCAGCTCACCCGCGTCGTCCAGCTCGCCGAGGTAGAGCGAGCCGAGCTCCGCGCACCGGATCCCGCCCGCCAGGTACAGCTCGGTGGCCAGGGCGAACCCCGGGAACCGGCTCGCCGGCAGGTGCCGCAGCAGGCGACCGGCGTTGAGGTACACCGCGTGCACGCCGGTCGGCCGCACGCTGTCCACCCCCGCCGCCCGGGCCAGTTCCGCCACGTACGCCGTGGCGTCCGCGCGGGCCCGCAGGTACTCCGGGTCGGTCACCTCGAGCAGGCCTTGCGCCAGCATCTCCAGGTCACGGCCGGAGAGGCCGCCGTAGGTGCGGAAGCCCTCGGTCGCGATCAGCAGCAGCTCGCACTTGGCGGCCAGCTCGGGGTCGCGGACGGCGAGCAACCCTCCCATGTGGACGATGGCGTCCTTCTTCAGGCTCGCCACGCACCCGTCGGCCAGCCGGAACGCCTCCTCCGCGACCTGCCGCGGCGTGTGGTGCTCGTAGCCGGGCTCCCGCTGGGTGACCAGCCAGGCGTTCTCCGCGAAGCGCGCCGCGTCGAGGAAGAACGGCACGCCGTGGCGGCGGGCGATGCCGGCCGCCGCCTTGAGGTTGGCCATCGACACCGGCTGCCCACCACCACCGTTGTTGGTGATGGTGAGCAGCACGATCGCGACGTCCCGCGGTCCGGACAGGATGGCTTCCAGCGCGTCGAGGTCGATGTCGCCCTTGAACGGCGCGTCGTCGTCGAGGTCCTTCGCCGCCTGGCACGGCAGGTCGACGGCGTGGCCACCGAGGATCTCGACGTTCGCCCGCGTGGTGTCGAAGTGCGTGTTGCTGACGCTGACCTGGCCCGGCTTGAGCAGGGCGGTGAACAGGATCCGCTCGGCCGCGCGCCCCTGGTGGACGGGGAAGGCGTGCGGGTAGCCGGTCAGGTCGTGCACCACGTCGTGGAAGCGGTAGTAGGAGCGCGCACCGGCGTAGGTCTCGTCACCACGCAGTCCCGCCGCCTGCTGCTCGGCCGACAGGGCGCCGGTGCCCGAGTCGCTGAGCAGGTCGATCGTCACATCGGTGGCGGCGAGGTTGAACGGGTTGTACCCGGCGGCGGCCAGCGCCCGCTCGCGGTGCGCGCGCGTGGTGATCGGGATGGGCTCCACGACCTTGATGCGGTACGGCTCCATCGTGGGCATGGGTGACTCCTAGCCTGCCAGGCTGACCGAACGGGGCGAGGCCACGTCGTAGGCCTCGGACGAGAGGTAGACGGTGATCCCGGGACGCGGCCTGCCCATGCGCAGCGACACGTGCGCGATCAGGCCGACGCCTTCGTCCAGCGGACGTCGGGCGATGGTGCGCAGCGCGCTGTCGAACTGCGTGGGGTCCAGGTCGTACTTGGCCATCACCGCGAGCACCCGGCGCCGGGCCTCTTCGTCGTCGGCCACGTAGTCCCGGATCGGCACGTAGAGGGAATAGCCGCTCGGCGCGTGCGCGTCGCCGTCCAGGAACGTGTAGCTGGAAATGAGCGGACGCTTGTCGAACGTTCCGGTGCTGCCGCCGGTGAGCAAGCAGAAATCGGGCACCCTGTCCACATCGACACCCCGGGCGGCGCTCGCGGCGCGCGTGACGTCCGTTACATCGGCGGCGTGGTGGGAGATGTAGACCTTCACCCGTGCCCGCCGTTGTTCGACCAGGTCGAGTGCGAAGAAGGAATACTTGTCAAGGCCGGGCCTGGTGACCGCGTGGGAGCGCAGGGTCGGGAAACCGGCGGCGAAACCGGTTCGTTCGAGGCCTGCTCGCACCAGCTCTTCGGAAGCGGCCTCGCCGCGCACTTCAGGGTTGAAGTACACCTTCACCGCAGGTGCTTCGTCGCGCCGGAAAACCAGTGAGTACCAGAACGTGAAATCACTTTCCGGGTGCTCCGGCAGGAACAGGTTCCTGACCGCCTCGAAACGACGGGTGTCCAGGTCGCCGCGGCGCTTCATCCGGTCGAGCGCGGCGAGCGCCGCCGACGTGTTGGCCGCACGGGAAGGCCTGGTCGCAGTGGGTTCGACGATGGTGCGCAGCGTCGGGGGCTCCCCTGCGGCGAACGCCGTCGAGAACTCGACCGGGGTGTGGTCGTCGGCGACGTCGGAAGGCCAGGCCGGGCTGGTGGAAACCGGCCAGAGGCCGCCGGGTCCGAGGGCGTCCGCGAGCAGTCCCACGGAGCTGACGCTATTTTCGGTGATACCCAGCGAATGCAACAGGGCGCTGAGCTGTCGGCCCGTGAAATCGCGTATGGATACTTTTTGAGGGTCCAAGGCGGGGTTCTCCTCGTGGGGGGCGAGTCGAAAGTTACGCTAGGCGAAGCAATCTTGTCCACCAGGCGGCCGTAGCGTGACGTAGGGCACTCTAAAGGCACGTCACAGGTCCTGTCGATCAGTAACCCCGAGGAAGAGGACGGTAATCAAGGATACTCCGAACGGCCTATTGACGGGGTGTGCGTCAGTCTTTCGCACTAATCACCCCGCACGGCCCGATGACGGATCGTGTTATTTTGTGCCGACCGTGACCCGAAGCGTGTCCGATCGTTTGCCGGCTAATATTGTTCCGCCATTCAAGACACTGCTGTTAATTGTTCGCGGCACGTTCGGCGTGACGGCGGCCACCGCGGTGTGGTAAGCGACCCAGATACGCGGACGGGGCCGCCGATCACCGGATCGACGGCCCCGCGGACGCCCGGCCCCGGGCGGTGGGTCGGCTCAGGACGCGTAGTTGTGGAACCCGCGCCCGCTCTTCTTGCCCAGCAGCCCCGCGTCCACCATGCGCAGCAGCAACGGCGGCGGCGAGTACAGCGGCTCCTTGAACTCCTCGTACATCGACTCGGCGATCGCCTTGGTGGTGTCCAGGCCGATCAGGTCGGTCAGGCGCAGCGGACCCATCGGGTGCGCGCAGCCGAGCACCATGCCGTTGTCGATGTCCTCGGCGCTGGCGAACCCGGACTCCAGCATCCGGATCGACGACAGCAGGTAGGGGATGAGCAGGGCGTTGACGACGAACCCGGCCCGGTCCTGCGAGCGGATGACCTCCTTGTGCAGCACCCCGGTCACGAACGCCTCGGCCCTGGCCCTGGTCTTGTCGCCGGTCAGCAGCGACGGCACCAGCTCCACCAGCTTCAACACCGGCACCGGGTTGAAGAAGTGCACGCCGATGACCTGCTCGGGACGGCCGGTGGCCATGCCCAGCTTCATGATCGGGATCGAGGAGGTGTTGGACGCGAAGATCGCGTCCGGGTCCACGACGATCTTGTCCACCGCCGCGAACACCTCGGTCTTGACCTGCTCGTTCTCCGCGACGGCTTCCACGACCAGGTTCCGGTCGGCGAAGTCGGCGAGGTCGGTGGTGAACCGCAGGCGCTCCAGTGCGGCGTCGCGGTCCTCAGCGGACAGCTTGCCGCTGCGCACACCCCGGCCGAGCGAAGAGGCGATCCGCCCCCGCGCGGCCTCCGTGGCGTCCGGGCTGACCTCGGCCACCAGCACGTCCAGCCCGGCCCGCGCGCAGACCTCGGCGATGCCGGAGCCCATCAGGCCCGATCCCACCACTCCAACACGTTGAATGTCACTCACGCCCCGATCCTGCCAGGGGCGACGGTCGGGGGCACATCACCACTGGGGATTTCCACAGCCGACCGGGTGGCGCTCCTCATGGGCGGTCGCCGCGCCGCCGGCTAGCGTGGCCGATGTGATGATCAACACTGCGATTGCCGGTGTGCTGCTGGCGGTGACCAGCACGTTCCCCGTGCTGGACGGGTGGGTGGAGCAGGACTGGGCGTCCGGTGCCCTGCTGACCGTCGAGGACTCGACCGGCGTGCGCGCCGACGCGGCGGGTGAGGCCGTGGTCGGCGGGCACTTCCGCATCGGCAGCGCGACCAAGACGTTCGTGGCCACCGTCGTGCTGCAGCTCGTGGACGAAGGTCGGGTCGGGCTGGACGACCCGGTGGACCGGTACGTGGCCGGTGTGCCGAAGGGCGACCTGATCACCGTGCGCCAGGTGCTCAACCACACCAGCGGCCTGTACGACTACGCCCACGAGGCGGGCTACTCGACCAACCGGTGGCGCGGCGCGGACCGGTTCCGGACCTACCGGCCGCAGGAGCTGCTGGACGTGGCGTTCGCCGGCACGCCCTACTTCCACCCGGGACAGGGATGGCATTACTCGAACACCAACTACGTCGTCGCCGGGATGCTGATCGAACGCGTGACCGGTCGCACGTACGGCGACGAGGTGCGCGCGCGGATCCTGCGCCCGCTCGGCCTGACGCGCACCACCGTGCCGGGACGGTGGCCCGCCCTGCCCCACCCGCACGCCCGCGGCTACACCGAGGTCGACGGCCGACTGGTCGACGCGACCCTGATGAACCCGACCCTGGACTGGGCGGCGGGCGAGATGATCTCCACCGCCGACGACCTCAACCGGTTCTTCGACGCGCTCCTGGGCGGCAGGTTGACCAGCGCGGCGTCCCTCGCGGAGATGCGGCGGACCGTGGACGACACCGGCACGATCTTCGCCTACGGCCTGGGGTTGCAGCGGTTCGACCTGCCGTGCGGCCGTTCGGTGTGGGGTCACGGCGGCGAGCTGATCGGCTACCTCACCTACGCCACCCGCGCGGACGACGGCACGCGGGCCACGTTGTCCTACAACCCGTTGCCGGCCGAGGTGCCGGGCGAAGCCGTCATCGGACTGTTCGGCTCGATCTACTGCTAGTTGTCGCCGGGTACGGCACCCGTCGGCGACGCCGGGACGTGCGGGCCGGTGGTGGAGGTCCAGAACCTGCTGACGAAGGTGCTCGGCGCCGAGCTCCTGGCGAGGGCAGTGCCGTCGAAGTGGTCTCGACGGTGTCCCAGAAGGCCGGCCCGTGACGTGCCGGCCGTGACGTGCGGGCGCGTGACCTGTCAGCCCGTGACGCCGAAGTCCTGCGTCCAGTAGACCTTGTTGTTGCCGTCCACGGCGTGGGCGACGCCCAGGTCGCGCAGTTCGCAGTTCACGATGTTGGCCCGGTGGCCCTCGCTGTTCATCCAGGACCGCACGACCTCCTCGGCCGTACCCTGACCAGCGGCGATGTTCTCGGCCATCAGTCGGAAGTGGTACCCCGCATCGGTGACGCGCTGCCCCGCTGTGCTGCCGTCCGTGCCGGTGTGGCTGAAGTTGCCGGTGCGCGCCATGTCGTCGGAGTGCCGGCGCGCCGCGGCGGCGAGCTGGGCGTTCGAGGCGAGGGCCGGGCACCCCACAGCGGAGCGTTCCCCGTTGGTCAGGGCCAAAACCTGCTCTTCGAAGGTTGGCGCGGCGATCGCGGGCGTGGTGGCGAAGAGCAGTGCCGCGACCGCCGAGCCGACCGTCACCGTGCGGTATTTCATGATCGTCCTTCCGTCGTGGGTGAACCCCTTGTCGTCAAGGGGTTCCCACGACCGGAAGGACTTGCTGTACACGATCGGTTGAACGTGCTTACGGTTAGTCCTTCAGCTCCTCCTCGGCCTGCGCGATGGCGGCGAACTCCTCCTCCGGCGCGGCGGCCACGAGGTGGTGGCGGCTGTAGAACCAGAAGTACGCCAACGCCACCACGACGATGCCCGCGGTGATCCCGGCGGCCAGCTCGTCCACGAAGAACGTCGCCACGACCGCCGCCACCGCGAGCACCAGCGCCACCCCGGTGGTCACGACGCCGCCCGGTGTCCGGTACGGCCGCGCCAACCCCGGCTCGCGCACCCGCAGCACGATGTGCGACACCATCATCAGCACGTACGACAGCGCCGCCCCGAACACCGCGATGTTGATCAGCGTCGCGCCGCTCTTCATGATCGCCGCGAGTGCGAACCCGATGGTGCCGGGCACGATCAGCGCCAGGTACGGCGTCTTGCGCTTGCCCGTCTTCGACAGCCAGCGCGGCAGGTAGCCGGCCCGGGACAGCGCGAACAGCTGCCGCGAGTACGCGAAGATGATCGAGAAGAACGATGCCACGAGCCCGGCCAGGCCCACGTAGTTCACGATCTGCGCCAGCACGTTGTCGCCGCCGTAAGCCGCGCGCACCGCCTCGGGCAACGGGTTGCCGGACGACATCAACGCCGCCGAACCCGCACCGCCCGGCGCGAACACGAGGATCGCCGCCGCGAACACCAGCAGCGCCACCAACGCGCCGATGATCCCGCGCGGCATGTCCTTCTTCGGGTCGCGTGCCTCCTCGGCCGCCAACGGCACGCCCTCGACCGCGAGGAAGAACCAGATCGCGTACACCAACGCGCCCAGCGCGCCCGTGACGCCGAACGGCAGGAAGCTCCCGTCCCCGATGTCGAACAGCTTGGCCGAGTCGAACTTCGGGATCATCCCGGCCACGAACGCGATCAGCGCGACCACCGCGACACCGGTGATCACGAACATCAGCCGCAACGCCTCGCCGACGCCGTACAGGTGCACGCCGACGAAGATCGCGTAGCAGACCAGGTACACCGGCCACGAGCTGGTGAGCCCGAACAGCCCGAGCGCCTGCACGTAGTCGCCGATGAACACGACGATCGCGGCGGGCGCGATGGCGTACTCGACCAGGATCGCGACGCCCGTCGCGAAACCGCCGAGCGGTCCGAGCGCGCGTCGCGCGAAGCCGTACCCGGCGCCGGCCACCGGCAGCGCGGCGGCCAGCTCCGCGAGGCCGAACACCATGCACGTGTACATGGCGCCCATCAGGATCGTCGCGACCAGCAGGCCGCCCCAACCGCCTTGGGCGAGCCCGAAGTTCCACCCGGCGAAGTCGCCGGAGATGACGTACGAGACCCCCAGACCCGCCAACAGCACCCAGCCCGCGGCGCCCCGCTTGAGCTGCCGGTGCTCCAGGTAGTCGCTGCCCACCTTCTCGTACTCGACGTGTTTGGCCATCTGCGCTCCCTAATGGGTCAGTCGCGCTCCTTTGCAGGGAGAGTGGCTCGCGTCACCGGATCGTGTCAACAGCCGTTCTGCCGGAAGCGCTGCCCGAGGAGGGTGTGGCGGCCTTCACCCGAAGGTGTCAAGATGAGGCGTCCAATGGCTCGCTGACATACCTTTGGAGGTACTGCGGATGCTCGCCGTGGAGGAGTTGCGCGTGCTCGTGGACGCCGGGGAGATCGACACGGTGCTGGTCGCCGTGGTCGACATGCAGGGCCGCCTCCAGGGCAAGCGCTGCGCCGCCCGCTACTTCGTGGACGAGGTCCTGCCGAACTCCGCCGAGGGCTGCAACTACCTGCTGGCCGTCGACGTGGAGATGAACACCGTCGGCGGCTACGCCATGTCGTCGTGGGACAGCGGCTACGGCGACTTCGTGATGAAGCCCGACCTGTCCACGCTGCGCCGCGTGCCGTGGCACGAGGGCACCGCGCTGGTCATGTGCGACCTCGTGTGGGAGGACGGCGCGCCGGTGGTCGCCTCGCCTCGCCAGATCCTCAAGCGGCAGCTCGACCGGCTCGCCGAACGGGGGCTGCGCGCGTTCGTCGGCACGGAGCTGGAGTTCATGGTCTTCGACAACACCTACGAGGACGCCTGGGACCGCGGTTACCGCGGCCTCACCCCGGCGAACCAGTACAACGTGGACTACTCGCTGCTGGGCACCGCGCGCGTCGAGCCGCTGCTGCGCGCCATCCGCAACCACATGGCGGGCGCGGGCATGGTGGTCGAGTCGGCCAAGGGCGAGTGCAACCCCGGCCAGCACGAGATCGCGTTCCGCTACACCGAGGCCCTGGCGACCTGCGACAACCACAGCCTCTACAAGACCGGCGCCAAGGAGATCGCGGCGCAGCAGGGCAAGGCGCTGACGTTCATGGCGAAGTACAACGAGCGCGAGGGCAGCTCCTGCCACATCCACCTCAGCCTGCGCTCGGCCGACGGCGAGCCGGTGTTCGCCGAGGGCCGCGGCATGTCCGGGCTCATGGAGCACTTCATGGCGGGCCAGTTGGCCGCGCTGCGCGAGCTGACGTACTTCCTGGCGCCGAACATCAACTCCTACAAGCGGTACGCGCAGGGCAGCTTCGCGCCGACCGCGGTGGCGTGGGGGAGGGACAACCGGACGTGCGCGCTGCGCGTGGTCGGGCACGGCCAGTCGCTGCGGTTCGAGAACCGGGTGCCGGGCGCGGACGTGAACCCGTACCTGGCCGTCGCCGCGCTGATCGCGGCCGGCCTGCACGGCGTGGAGAACGAGCTGCCGCTGGAGGAGGAGTTCACCGGCAACGCCTACACCTCCGACAAGCCGACCGTGCCCGCCACGCTGCGCGACGCCGCCTCGCTGCTGGCCAAGAGCGAGCTCGCGCGGGAGGCGTTCGGGGCGGACGTCGTCGAGCACTACCTCAACGCGGCCCGGGTGGAGCTGGCCGCGTTCGACTCGTCGGTGACGGACTGGGAGCGGATCCGTGGTTTCGAACGGCTCTAGGGCGCGGCCGTTGATCGGCGTCACGACGTACCTGGAACGCGCGAAGTTCGGCGTCTGGGACGTGGAAGCGGCGGTGCTGCACCGCGACTACCTCGACTCGGTGGTGCGCGCGGGCGGCAACCCGGTGCTGCTGCCGCCGGTCGGCACGTGGGACGCCGACAGCGCCGCCTTCCTCGACGGCTTGGTGCTGGCGGGCGGCGCGGACGTCGACCCGTCGTTGTACGGGCGGCCACGCGACCCGCGCACCGGACCGGCGCGGCCCGAGCGCGACGAGGTCGAGCTGGCCCTGGCCCGCGCGGCGTTGAAGCTCGACCTGCCGTTGCTCGCGGTGTGCCGCGGCATGCAGGTGCTCAACGTGGCGCTGGGCGGCACGCTGGTCCAGCACGTCGACGGGCACAACCCGGCGCCCGGCGTGTTCGAGCACACCGGGATCGCGGTCGCGCCCGGTTCGGCGCTCGCCGGGATCGTCGGCCTCGCCACCACCGTGTTCTGCCACCACCACCAGGCGTTGGACGTCCTCGGGGACGGCCTGCGGGTGGTCGCGAGCGCGCCCGACGGCACGGTGGAGGCGGTGGAGCTGCCGGGCGCGCGGTTCGTGCTCGGCGTGCAGTCGCACCCGGAGGCCGACACCGAGGACGACCGCTTGTTCGCCGCGCTCGTGGGCGCGGGTCGGGACCGGGCAGCACGGGACAGGGGAGCGAAGTGACCACGTTCGACGTCATCAACCCGGCCACCGAGGAGGTGGTCCGCTCGGTGCCGCTGGCGACGCTGGAGGAGACCGACGCGGCGATCGCCCGCGCGTCGGCGGCGCTGCCCGCGTGGCGCGCGGTCGCGCCGGGTGACCGGGCCCGGCTGCTGCGGCGGTTCGCCGAGGCGGTCGACGGCGCGGTGGAGGAGCTGGCGGCGCTGGAGGTGCTCAACGCCGGGCACACCGTCGGCAACGCGCGGTGGGAGGCCGGGAACGTCCGTGATGTGCTGCACTACTACTCGGCCGCGCCGGAGCGGATGTTCGGCAAGCAGATCCCGGTGCCCGGCGGTCTGGACGTGACGTTCCACGAGCCGATCGGCGTGGTCGGCGTGATCGTGCCGTGGAACTTCCCGATGCCGATCGCCGTGTGGGGCTTCGCGCCCGCGTTGGCGGCGGGGAACACGGTGGTGCTCAAGCCCGCCGAGCTGACGCCGCTGACCGCACTGCGGTTGGCCTCCCTGGCGTTGGAGGCCGGCCTGCCGCCGGACGTGTTCCAGGTGTTGCCGGGCGCGGGGCCGGTGGTGGGGCAGCGGTTCGTCACGCACCCCGACGTGCGCAAGGTGGTGTTCACCGGCTCCACGCGGGTCGGCAAGCAGGTCATGGCCGGCTGCGCGGAGCAGGTGAAGCGGGTGACGCTGGAGCTGGGCGGCAAGTCGGCCAACATCGTCTTCGCCGACGCGGACCTGGAACGCGCCGCGGCCACCGCGCCGTACGGGGTGTTCGACAACGCGGGCCAGGACTGCTGCGCCCGGTCCCGGATCCTGGTGCAGGCGTCGGTCTACGACCGGTTCATGGAGCTGCTGGAGCCCGCGGTCAAGGGCGTCGTGGTCGGTGAGCCGGGCGACGAGGCCACCGAGATGGGTCCGCTGATCTCGGCCGCGCACCGGGAGAAGGTCGCGTCCTACGTGCCCTCCGACGCGCCGGTGGCGTTCCGCGGCTCGGCTCCGTCGGGTGCGGGTTTCTGGTTCCCGCCGACGGTCCTGGCGCCCGTCGCGCCCGGTGACCGCGCCGCCGTCGAGGAGATCTTCGGCCCGGTGGTGGCCGTGCTGCCGTTCACCGACGAGGAGGACGCGGTGCGGTTGGCCAACGACAGCGCCTACGGCCTGTCCGGGTCGATCTGGACGCGGGACGTGGGGCGGGCGCTGCGCGTGTCGCGGGCCGTCGAGGCGGGGAACCTGTCGGTCAACTCGCACTCGTCGGTGCGGTACTGGACCCCGTTCGGCGGGTTCAAGCAGTCCGGGCTGGGACGCGAGCTGGGGCCGGACGCCCTCGACTCGTTCACCGAGACCAAGAACGTCTTCATCGCTCACTGATTGGGAGAGACATGGTTCAGCGACTTGAGGGCCGGGTTGCCGTGGTCACCGGCGGTGGCAGCGGCATCGGCCTGGCCTCGGTGCGGCGGCTCGCGTCCGAAGGCGCGCGGGTGGTCGTCGCGGACGTCGACGCGGAGTCCGGCAAGGCGGCGGCCGACGAGGTCGACGGGCTGTTCGTCGAGGTCGACGTGACCGACGAGGAGCAGGTGTCGGCGCTGTACCAGACCACTGTGGACACTTACGGCTCGGTGGACGTCGCGTTCAACAACGCGGGCATCTCGCCGCCGGACGACGACTCGATCCTGACCACGGGCATCGAGGCGTGGGACCGGGTGCAGAAGGTCAACCTGACGTCGGTGTACCTGTGCTGCAAGCACGCGATCCCGCACATGCTCGAACGCGGTCGCGGCTCGGTGATCAACACGGCGTCGTTCGTGGCGACGATGGGCGCGGCGACGTCCCAGATCTCGTACACGGCGTCCAAGGGCGGTGTGCTGGCGATGAGCCGCGAGCTGGGCGTGCAATTCGCCCGGCAGGGGGTGCGGGTGAACGCCCTGTCACCCGGACCGGTGAACACGCCGTTGCTGCGGGAGCTGTTCGCGAAGGACCCGGAGCGGGCCGCGCGGCGGTTGGTGCACGTGCCGCTGGGGCGGTTCGCCGAGCCGGAGGAGATCGCGGCGGCGGTGGCGTTCCTGGCCAGTGACGACTCGTCGTTCATGACCGCGTCGAACTTTTTGGTGGACGGCGGTATCGCCGGTGCCTACGTGACACCGCTGTGATGCCGTTGCGGGACGCGTTGTTCCGCCCCGTGCGGGCGGGCAACGCGTTCGAGGAGACCGTGGAGCGGCTCGTGCAGGCGATCCGGCTCGGCGTGGTGGGTCCGGGGGAGAAGCTGCCCGCGGAGCGTGACCTGGCGGCCCGGTTGGGTGTCAGCCGGGTGACGTTACGTGAGGCGATCCGGTCACTGCAGGACGCCGGGTACGTCGAGTCGCGGCGTGGCCGGTACGGCGGGACGTTCGTGAACTCGCCGCTGCCGGTGGCCGCGCCGGACCGCCGGGTCGACCCCGGTGAGCTGGCGGACGCGTTGACGTTGCGCGCGGCGGTGGAGACGGGTGCGGCGGAGTGCGCGGCGGGTCGTGCGCTGGGCCCGGTGGAGCGGCGCAACCTGCTGGCGCGGCTGGCCGAGTGCCGTGACGCGTCGGTGGACGAGTACCGGCGCAAGGACTCGCGGCTGCACCTGGCCATCGCCGAGGCGACCGGGTCGCCGTCGCTCACCGCGGCCGTCGCCGACGCCCGGACCAGGGTGAACGCGCTGCTGGACCGGATTCCGCTGCTGCCGCCGAACCTGGCGCACTCGAACGACCAGCACGAGGTGATCGTGAACGCCATCGTGGCGGGCGACCCGGAGGCCGCGCGGCGGGCGATGGCCGAGCACCTGGACGGCACGGCCCTGCTGCTGCGCGGCTTCCTGTCCTGACTTCGGCGCCGGACCTCAGCGTTCGAAGTCGCGTTGCGGCACCCGGTCCGGCCCGCGTTCGCCCCGTTCGCCGCGGTCTGGTCGTTCGCCGCGGTCGCCGCGCTCGTCGAACCGCGAGTGCCCGGGTCGGTCGGAGCCGACGCCGTAGCGCGGGTGGTGGTCGCGGTCGGCCAACGCCACGATCCCGCCGCCGAGGACGAGTCCGAGCAGGCCGACGGCGACGAGCTGGGTGGCCCGGTGCCTGACCACGCGGCCGACCGCCGCGCCCTTGCCGGGCGGTGGTGGGTAGTGGCCGGGGTGGGGCGGACCAGGTGCCTCGTGGGCGGCGGCGGCCGGTTGGTCGACGAAGGTGGGCTGGGCGGCGGCTTGCTCGCCCGCGGCGGGCTGCGCGGCCGGTTCGGCGGATGCGCCGGGGGTGCTGGGCGCGGTCGGACCAGCGGCCGGTGTGCCCGGGTCGGGGGCGCTGGTCGGGCTCTGGTGGGCGGGGTCGGGCGTCGGGGAGGCCATGGGTGTGGTGGCGTCGGCGGGCTGGTCCGCGGCGGGCGGTGCGATGGGAGTCCGGTCCGCCGGGTCGGGGTTGGCGCGTGGTGGCTGGTTCGGGTCTGACATGGCGGAACTCCTGCTCTCCCGTGCTGTTGTCCGCCATGGTGCGTGATCGACCTGAGGAGATCCTGATGGCCGGCTGTCCGCCGGCTGTGAGAACCGGGGCCGTCAGCATGTGTTGACGCCTGGCCGAGCGTCAGCATATGTTGACGACATGGCTGCGATCGCCGATCTCGACCAGGCCGCGCACGGCTCCGACCCGGACGCCGGGCTGCGCGCCGTGGCCCGCCTGCGCCGGCTGGTCGACCAACTGGAGGCCGAGCACGTCGCCGCCGCCCGCCGGGCGGGCTGGTCGTGGCGGGACATAGCCACCCGCCTCGGCGTGACCAAGCAGACCGTCCACCGCAAGTACGGCCGAGAGGACTGACCGGTGTTCCGAGGCGACCACCCCGACCTGAACCGCACCATCGGCCGCGCGCTCCGGCTGGCACTGGAACTCGGCCACCCGCGCACCGGCAGCGAGCACCTCCTGGCAGCCCTGGCCGCAGGACCCCTCGCCGCGGATCCTGTCGCCGGCAGCTCTTCCGCCCACAACCCACCCAGCGCCGGCCCGCTCGCCGACCGCGCTGCCGCAGGGAGCCCCTCCTCAGACGCTCCGGCCGGCGGAACCGTCGCGGCCGCCCTGCTCCGCCACGGCGCGACCCCCTCCGCCATCCGCCACGCCGCCCACCTCGCGGCCCCGCTCGGCGCGGGCGGTGCGGCGGACCGGGCCGTCCTGGCGCCGCTGGGCGTCGACCTCGACCAACTGCTGGGCGGCACACCCGCCCTGGACCGGCCGCCCGGCCGTGAGCCGCTGCTCCCGCTCGGCGCGGCGAAGGCACGCCGGCGCTGCGCCGACCTCACCCCGCCGCTCGGCCTGGACGCCCAGGCGGCCTACTCGGCCTCGCTGCGCCTCGCCCTGGCCCGCCGCGAACGCGAGCACCGCCCCGAACACCTGGCCCTCGCCCTCACCGCCCTGGACCCCGGCGTCGCGTGGGTGCTCAAGACCGCCGGCGTCGACCGCGAGGCCCTGCTCGCCGACCTCGCCGCGACCTTCCCGCCGCCACGCCGCAACCCGCTGCTCACCGTCGAACGCCGGCTCGGCCATCGCGTGCGCCACCGCGACCTCGTCCGCCGCTACCAGCGCACCACCGGACGTGCCGTGACCTCGGCCGACGCGCTGCCCGCCCTGATCCGCGGCTGAGCACCCACCCGACCGGGTGATCCGCGGAACACCGGACCGGCCGACCCGGTGCGCCGGAAATCGACTCGGTGAGCACCGATAACATCTCGGGCAAAGGACCGACGCACACCGAGGAGTCACCGTGTCCGAACCGCGCCCCGCAGCCGCCCCGATCCCACCTCGCGTGGTGGTGACGGCGGGGACCACCGCGGGGACGGCGGTGCGTGAAGCGGGACTCCCGGGCAAGGGGCCGGACGCCGTCGTGGTCGTGCGCGACCCCGAGGGCCACCTGCGCGACTTGTCGTGGGTCCCGCAGGTCGACGTCGAGGTCGAGGCGGTCGCCGCCGACACCGCCGACGGCCGCAGCGTGATCCGGCACTCCGCCGCGCACGTGCTGGCGCAGGCCGTGCAGCAGCAGTTCCCCGAGGCCAAGCTGGGCATCGGCCCGCCGGTCAAGGACGGCTTCTACTACGACTTCCAGGTCGAGAAGCCGTTCACGCCCGAGGACCTCCAGGCGCTGGAGAAGCGCATGAAGTCGATCATCAAGGGCGCGCAGCGGTTCAACCGCCGCGTGGTCGAGTCGGTCGACGCCGCCAAGTCCGAGCTGGCCGCCGAGCCGTTCAAGCTCGAACTGGTGGACATCAAGAGCGACGTGGACACCGCCGAGGTGATGGAGGTCGGCGGCGGCGAGCTGACGATCTACGACAACCTCGACCCGCGGTCCGGCGACCGCGTGTGGGGCGACCTGTGCCGCGGCCCGCACGTGCCGACGACCAAGCACATCCCGGCGTTCAAGCTGACCCGCGTCGCCGCCGCGTACTGGCGCGGCAACGAGAAGAACCCGCAGCTGCAGCGCATCTACGGCACGGCGTGGGAGTCGCAGGAGGCGCTGGACGCGCACCTGGAGCTGCTGGCCGAGGCCGAGCGGCGCGACCACCGCAAGCTGGGCGTCGAGCTGGACCTGTTCAGCTTCCCCGACGAGATCGGCTCGGGCCTCGCGGTGTTCCACCCCAAGGGCGGCGTCATCCGCAAGGCCATGGAGGACTACTCGCGCGCCCGGCACACCGAAGAGGGCTACGAGTTCGTCTACTCGCCGCACATCACCAAGGGCAACCTGTTCGAGACCTCCGGTCACCTCGACTGGTACCGCGACGGCATGTACCCGGCGATGCACCTCGACGCCGAGCTCAACGACGACGGCACGGTCCGCAAGCCGGGCCAGGACTACTACCTCAAGCCGATGAACTGCCCGTTCCACGACCTGATCTTCAAGTCGCGCGGCCGGTCCTACCGCGAGCTGCCGCTGCGCATGTTCGAGTTCGGCGGCGTCTACCGGTACGAGAAGTCCGGCGTGATCCATGGCCTGACCCGCGTGCGCGGCATGACGCAGGACGACGCGCACATCTTCTGCACCCCCGACCAGGTGCAGGACGAGCTGAAGTCGCTGCTGTCCTTCGTGCTCGGGCTGCTGCGCGACTACGGCCTGGACGACTTCTACCTGGAGCTGTCGACCCGCAACCCGGAGAAGTCCGTCGGCTCCGACGAGGTCTGGGAGAAGGCCACGGAGGCGTTGCGCGTCGCGGCCGAGGACTCCGGCCTGGAGCTGGTGCCCGACCCGGGCGGCGCGGCGTTCTACGGGCCGAAGATCTCCGTGCAGGCCAAGGACGCCCTGGGTCGCACCTGGCAGATGTCCACCATCCAGGTCGACTTCAACCTGCCCGAGCGGTTCGAGCTGGAGTACACCGGCTCGGACGGCGCCCGGCAGCGCCCGGTCATGATCCACCGGGCGTTGTTCGGCTCGGTCGAGCGGTTCTTCGGCGTGCTGACCGAGCACTACGCGGGCGCGTTCCCGGCGTGGTTGGCGCCGGTGCAGGTGGTGGGCATCCCGATCGCGGACGAGCACGTCGACCACCTGCTCGCGGTGGCGAAGCAGCTCAAGGCGAAGGGCATCCGGGTCGAGGTGGACGCCTCCGACGACCGGATGCAGAAGAAGATCCGCAACCACACCACGCAGAAGGTGCCGTTCATGCTGCTCGCGGGCGGCAAGGACGTGGAGCAGGGCGCGGTGTCGTTCCGGTTCCGCGACGGCACGCAGGTCAACGGCGTGCCGGTCGAGCGCGCCGTCGAGACGGTCGTGGACTGGGTGGCGCGGCGGGAGAACGCCTCGCCCACGGCGGACCTCGTCCAGTGACGAACCAGTACGAGGAGCAGGACGGGGTCGGGGTCGACGACGCGTTGCAGCGGTTGTGGACCCCGCACCGCCTCTCGTACGTGCGCGGCGAGGGCAAGGCCGTGGGCGACGAGCCGGAGGGGTGCCCGTTCTGCCGGGTGATCGGCCTGGACGACGCCGAGGGCCTGATCCTGGCGCGCGGCGAGCTGGTGTTCGCGGTGCTCAACCTGTACCCGTACAACCCCGGCCACCTGATGGTGCTGCCGTACCGGCACGTGCCCGACTACACCGACCTGACCGCGGCCGAGACTGCGGAGTTCGCCGCGTTCACCCAGAAGGCGATGCGGGTGATCCGGTCCGCCGCCTCGCCGCACGGGTTCAACGTCGGCATGAACCAGGGCGTGGTGGCGGGCGCGGGCATCGCGGCCCACCTGCACCAGCACGTCGTGCCGCGCTGGGGCGGCGACGCGAACTTCATGCCGGTGATCGGGCACACGAAGGTCCTGCCGCAACTGCTCGGCGAGACCAGGCAACTCCTGGCCGACGCCTGGGCCACCGCGGACTGAGCCGGGCGGGGTGAGGTTTACCCCGGACCGCCCCGTGCAACGGGACAAGGGTGACTTCACCGAACACTCCCGCCCCGGTAGCCCATCGGACGATCGAGGTCGACGGGACCACCATCTTCTACCGCGAAGCAGGGCCACCGGACGCTCCGGTGGTCCTGCTTCCCCACGGCTACCCGTGCTCGTCGTTCCAGTACCGCCACTTCATGGCCGCCCTCGGCGACCGGTGGCGCCTGATCGCGCCGGACTACCCCGGCTTCGGGTACAGCGGCACGCCGGACCGCTCGCGCTTCTCCTACACCTTCGACGGCTACGCCGAGTTCCTCCAGCGGTTCACCGAGGCGGTCGGCCTCACCCGGTACGCCATCTACCTGCACGACTACGGGTCCCAGTTCGGACTGCGGCTGGCCATGCACGCGCCCGACCGGGTCGCCGCGCTGATCATCCAGAACGGTGACATCTACGAGGACCAGCACGGCCCGAAGTACCGCCCGCTCAAGGAGTACTGGGCCGACCCGACCGAGGAGGGGACGTCCAGGCTCTACGCCGCGGTCAGCGCGGAGGGCTTCCGCGACGAGTTCGTCGGCGAGATCCCCGATCGGCTGGTCGAGCGGGTCTGCCCGGACCTGTGGACGTTGTGCTGGGCGCTGCTGGGCACGCCCGAGCGACGGCGGAACCTGGTCCACCTGCTGGCCGACCAGGTGAGCACGCTCGACTGGTTCGACCGGCAGCAGGCGTACCTGCGCGAGCACCGGCCGCCGACGCTCATCGCGTGGGGCCGGCACGACGGCTACATGCCCGAGGGGGCGGCACGGGCCTACCTCCGAGACCTGCCGGACGCCGAGCTGCACCTGCTCGACGGCGGTCACTGGGCGTTGGAGACCAACCTCGACGAGGTCGTCGCCCTGGTGCGGGACTTCCTGGACCGGGTCCACCCGTCCCGTCTCGACTGGTGAGGTCGGGGACCGGTCCGTTCGACTGTCGTTGCCCGGGCGTTCGACTCGGAGGTCCTGAGTGTTCGACATGCCGGTCCTGAGCGTTCGACACGCGGGCGCCGGGTGTTCGACACGCGGATGGGAGAAAGTTCAACCTTTTTTGGGTTCGGCTTGAACGGACGATGGGGCTGTCTCGTTCAGACCGGGTGTCCACGCCCGGCTGACGAGAGGTGCACACCCTGTGACGGCCATGACCGAGCCCGACGCTGTGCTGGCGCTGCCCCCGGACGACCGCCCCCTGTTCCGCCGATTCGGCCGCGGCCCGAGCGCGACACCGCCGTTCCACCGGATCCACCACGCGTTCGAGTCGCACGCGGCACGATCGCCGCACGCGCGGGCGGTCGAGCACGAGGGCGTCTGCCTGACCTACGGTGAGCTCGACCACCGCGCGAACGTCGTCGCCGCCGAACTCCTCGACGCGGGCGTGCGCCCCGGTGATCACGTCGGCGTCTTCTTAACGCGTTCGGTCCACCTCGTCGTCGGCATCCTGGCTGTGCTGAAGGTCGGCGCGGCGTACGTGCCGCAGGACGTCCGGATCACCCCGAAGGCCCACCTCGACCACGTCATCCGCACCGCCGAGATCGACGTCGTCCTGACCACCGGCGAGCACGCCCCGCACGTCCGCGGCCTCGCCGCGCCGAAGGTCCTCGCCCTCGACGCCCTCCCGGACCGCCGCGTCGGCCCGCCGCGCACGGAGCCCGGCGACACGGCCGTCGTCATCTTCACCTCCGGCACGACCGGTGTGCCCAACGGCGTCCGCGTCACCCACGCGAACCTGTGCAACGTCCTGCTCACCGCACCGGGAGACCTCGGCATCCGACCGGGCGACCGGGTCGCGCAACTGCTCAACATCGCGTTCGACATGGCGGTCTGGGAGCTGTTCGGCGCACTCGCCCACGGCGCCACGTCCGTCATCCGCGGCCGGGACATCGGCGAGACGGCGAAAACCGCCACCGTCCTCATCGCGACACCCGGCGTGCTGTCCACAGTGGACCCTGACGCGTGCCCCGACGTCCGAACCGTCGCCGTGGCCGGCGAACGCTGCCCCAAGCCCCTCGCCGACGCCTGGAGCGCCCGCGCCGCGTTCCACAACGCCTGCGGCCCCACGGAAGTCACGATCGTCAACACCGTGCAGCGCTACGACCCGGCGAAGGGCCGCCTGACCATCGGCCGCCCCGTCCCGAACAGCACGGTCTACGTGCTCGACCAGGACCTGCGGCCGTGCCGGATCGGCGAGGTCGGCGAGATGTGGGCGGGCGGCGCGTGCGTCACGGCGGGCTACCTCGGCAACGACGTGCTGACCGCCCAGCGCTACCGCCCCGACCCGTTCCTCGGCGGCGACCACCTGATGTTCCGCACCCGCGACCTCGGCCGGTGGACGCCGGACGGCGAGCTGGAGCACCACGGCCGCACCGACGACCAGGTCAAGGTCCGGGGCTTCCGGGTCGAGCTCGACGCGGTCACCTCCGCCCTGGAGACGACGCCCGGCTGCGCCCGCGCGACCACGGTCCTGCACGACGGCAGGCTCGTCGGGTTCGTCAGCCCCGCCTCCGTCGACCCCCGAGCGGCCACCGACGCGGTGGCGGGCTCGCTGCCCTACTACTGCGTGCCGTCGCTGGTCGTCGCGGTGGACGACCTGCCGCTGACCGCTCGCGGCAAAGTGGACCGGGCCGCGCTGTCGTCGCTGGTGACGGTCGCATGACCACCACGCGCACCGACACCCCGTCCGCGCTGGCCCTGAGGCTGCGCAGGCGCCCGTTCACCCACCACAACCGGCTCGCCGCCGCCGTCGTCCTGGTCAACGTGATCGCGGCGTTCGGTGTGGACGACGCGCGGGCGCTCGCCGACCTGGTCGTCGCCAACGTCGCCCTGGCCGTCCTGATCCGCCAGCAGCACGTGATCAACCTGCTGTTCCGGCTCGCCACGAGCGCGCCGACGACGTGGCCGCTGCGGGTCCGCTGGACGCTGGGCAAGGTCTACCACTTGTTCGGCGGCCTGCACGTCGGCGCCGCCCTCAGCGCCACCGCGTGGTTCGCCGCGCTCGCCGTGGTCCGAGCCGACCCGCTCACGTGGACGATCCTCGCCCTGATGGTCGCGATGGTGGTCTTCGCCCTGCCCGCCCTGCGCGCACGCCGGCACGACGTGTTCGAGCGCGTGCACCGCTTCGCCGGCTGGACCGTGCTCGCCCTGTTCGCCGCGGACTCGTCCCGGCAGCCCGGTTTCCTGGGCTCGACCCAGTTCTGGCTGCTCCTGCTCGTCGTGGCGAGCGTCGTGCTGCCGTGGACGCGGCTGCGTCGCGTGCCGGTGCGGATCGTCAGCCCGTCGCGGCACGTCGCGCTGGTGTCGTTCGACTACGGCGTGACGCCGTTCGCGGGCTCCTCGACCGCGGTGAGCCGCAACCCGCTGCTGGAGTGGCACTCGTTCGCCAACGTGCCCACGCCCGGCCGCACGGGTTTCCGCCTCACGATCTCGCGCGCGGGCGACTGGACCGGCTCGCTCATCGACGACCTGCCGACCCACCTGTGGGTCAAGGGCGTGCCCACCGCGGGCGTCGGCAACATCGACAAGCTGTTCACCAGGGTGGTGTGGGTGGCCACCGGCAGCGGCATCGGGCCGTGCCTGCCCCACCTGCTGTCGCAGGAGACGCCGTCGCGCCTGGTGTGGTCCACCCGCACGCCCCGCGACACCTACGGCGACGAGCTGGTCGACGAGATCGAGGCCGTGCAGCCCGACGCGCTGGTCTGGGACACCGTCCGCGACGGCAAGCCCGACCTGGTCGAGCTGGCGCTGCGCGCGCACCGGGAGTTCGACGCCGAAGCGGTCATCTGCATCTCCAACAAGAAGACGACCTGGCACGTCGTCGAGGAGCTCGAAGCGCGGGGCGTCCCCGCGTTCGGCGCCATCTGGGACTCGTGAGGAGACTTCGTGGACTACTCGACCTTGATCGTCGAAGAGCAGGACGGCGTCACGACGGTCACCGTGTCCCGGCCGCGGGCGCGCAACGCGCTGTCCGGCCGCGTCCTGGCCGAACTCGACCACTTCCTGTCCGGCGTCCTCACCGGACCCGCGCCGCGCGGGATCATCCTCAGCGGAGCGCCCGGTCCGGCGTTCATCGCGGGCGCGGACATCCGCGAGATGGCCGCGATGACGCCGGACGAGGGCGAGCGGTTCGGGATGCTCGGCCAGCGCGTCACCCGGCTGCTGGAGGAGGCCCCGTGCCCGGTCGTCGCGTGCGTGGACGGCTACGCGCTCGGCGGCGGGTGCGAGGTGGTGCTGGCCTGCGACTTCGCCTACGCGACCCGGCGCGCCGTGTTCGGCCAGCCGGAGGTCGTGCTCGGCCTCATCCCGGGCTTCGGCGGCTGCGTGCGGCTCCAACGCCTGGTCGGGCCCGCCGTCGCCCGTGAGCTGATCTACACCGGCAGGCACGTCGACGCGCCGGAGGCGCTGCGGCTCGGGCTCGTCAACGCGGTGTTCGACGACCGCCATGAGATGCTGGCCGCCGCACGCGCGGTGCTCGGTCGGGTCGCGGGCAACTCGGCCACGGCGGTGTCGTTGGCCAAGGCCGCGGTGAACGCCACCAACGGCACGACCGTCGCCGCCGGACTGGCGCTCGAGCTCGACGCGTTCCGGGAGGCGTTCACCACCGACGACATGCGCGAGGGCACGGCGGCCTTCCTCGCGAAGCGCCGGCCCGCCTTCCGGGGTTCCACCCCGCTGGGCGCGACCAGGGAACCGCTGCTCCACGACTAGCCGAGGAGGTGCGCGATCAACGACAGTCACATCGCCCTGCTGCGCTCCCTCCACGACGAGCACGCGCCCGCCCTGTGGCGGTACGTGCGCCGGCTGACCGGGGACGACGAGCTGTCCCGCGACGTGGTGCAGGAGGCGCTGCTGCGGGCGTGGCGCAACCCCAAGGTGCTCGAACAGGGCGCGGCGGCGGCTCGGGCGTGGCTCTACACGGTGGCGCGCAACGTGGTGATCGACGAGCGCCGCAGCGCCCGCGCGCGCTGGGAGATCGGGTCGGAGCGGCTGCCCGAACGGGCGCGCGACGACCACAGCGACTCCGCGCTGGACGCCTGGTTGGTGGCCGACGTGCTCACCCAGTTGACGCCGGAGCACCGCGCGGTGATCGTGCGTGCGTACTACATGGGCCAGTCGGTCGCCGAGCTGGCCGTGGCGCTGGACCTGCCGGAGGGCACCGTGAAGTCGCGGCTGCACTACGGTCTGCGGGCGCTGAGGGTGGCGCTGGAGGAGAAGGGGGTCACCGGACGTTGAGCTCGCCAGTCGATCCGTACCGGGACTGGGGTGCCGCGTACGTCCTCGGTTCGCTGTCGCCCGGCGAACGGCGGGAGTTCGAGGGGCACCTGCCAGGGTGCCTGGAGTGCTCGGGTGACGTCGCGTCCTTCGCGGGCGTGCCCGGCATCCTCTCGGCGGTGCCCCGTGACCGGGCGCTCGACCTGCTGGAGCCCGACGCGGCAGCCGACGAGCCGCCGGTCGCGGTGCTCACCGGCCTGCTGGCGGCGGAGCGGTCGCGACGGTGGCGCGCCCGGGTCCTGGTGGCCGCCGCGCTGGTCGTGGCGGCGTTGGCGGGGGCGGCGGGGGGGGGGGGGGCGCCCCCCGCCGGCCCCCCCCCCCCCCCCCCCCCCCCCCCCCCCCCCCCACACCGCGCCGACCCCCACGTCCGACGTCGTGCTGCACCAGACCGTGCCGAGCCCCGTGACGGCCAGCGTGCGGCTGGTGGACGAGCCGTGGGGCACCCGGATCGACGTGCTGTGCTCCTACGCCGTGCCGGACGGGCCGCCGACGCCCGAGTTCGCCTACTCCCTGCACGTGGTCGCGGCCGACGGCACCCCGGTGCTGGTCGCTACCTGGACCGCCGGTCCCGGCTCGACCACCCGGCCGACCGCGACGACCCGGCTGGCCCGGTCCGACATCACCGGCGTCGAGATCAGATTGGTGCCGAACGACCTGGTCCTGCTCCGCGTCTCGTTCTGACGCACTCCCCGCGGCGGCCCGCCGGCCGCCCCGACGATCACCGCAGGCCCGGGACCTGCTGCAAGCGCACCTGCACGGCTGGATGCACGTGCGCTTCGCCGGAACGGCCGCCGACGTGTCCCAGATCACCCCGGGCGACGGCCGGCGCAACCTCAGACACCTTCCTGGCCGATCGTCAAGAGGGGTGAGCGTCGATACGGTGCGTTGCATGACCGCACCTGAGCGTTCGCGGCTGGCCCGAGAACGGCTCTCGCGCGAGTTACGAAGGCTGCGCACCGAGGCCAAGATGACCGGAACGGCCACGGCGCGCGCTACCGGGATGAGCCAGTCCAAGCTGTCGAAGATCGAGAACGGCATGCTCCTCCCGTCCGTGACCGACGTGGAGCGCCTGGTCGCCGAGCTGTCCGCGACCAGGGAGACCAGGGTCGAGCTGGTGGAGTTGGCCCGTCAGTTGCACGCCGAGGCGGAGACCCGCCGCGTGGTGCTGCACCGCGGGGCGCACCGCCACCAGCAGACCGTGGCCCGGATCGAGGCCCGTGCCACCACCAGCCGCTTCTTCCAGAACGCGGGTGTGCCCGCGCTGTTGCAGAGCGAGAACTACCTCCGGGTCGTGTTGAACTCGACACCGGCGCACGAGCAGGACACCGCGATCGCCACGCTGCGCAGCCGTCGTGCCCGGATGGACGACCTGGGCAAGCGGTTCGTGTTCCTGCTCGCGGAGAGCGCGCTGCGCTGGCGGATGGGGTCGGCGGACCTGATGTGCGAGCAGATCGACCACCTCGTGCAGATCGTCCGAAGACCCAATGTGCAGCTCGGCGTGGTGCCGTGGACGGCGGACGCGAACATGGTGGCCCTGCACGGGTTCCAGGTGTACGACGAGCGGGTGGTGACGTTGAGCGTGCTGACCGGCAACGCGACCATCACCGACCCGCACGACGTGCGCGAGTACCTGGCGCTGTTCGGCAGGCTCGAACGGCTGGCGGTGCGCGGCGACGCGCTCGAGGACCTGCTGGAGCAGATCTCCAGGGACCACCGCAAGCTCGGCTGAGCTGGGTGGTTAGGCTGCGGTGACCACTTCGTCCCCGTCGGTAGGTGCCCCGCCACCCCATGCTGAACATCTTCGCCCGCGCGTCCGTTTCGCGCGTCACCGATCCGATCGGTGCGTGGCTGCTGCGTCGCGGCCTCACCCCGAACGCCGTCACGGTGCTGGGCACCGTCGGCTCCGTCGCCGTCTCGCTGTGGTTCATCCCGCGCGGGCAGCTGTTCACCGGCGCGGCGCTGGTCACCGTGTTCGTGCTGTTCGACCTGATCGACGGCGCGATGGCGCGCGCGCAGGGCGGCGGCACGAAGTTCGGCGCCGTGCTGGACGCGAGCTGCGACCGGATCGCCGACGGCGCGCTGTTCGCCGCCATCGCCTGGTGGGCGTTCGGCGCGGGCGAGCACGGCCTGGCCGCGGCGACCCTGGTCTCGCTGGTCGGCGCGCAGGTCACGTCGTACGTGAAGGCGCGCGCCGAGGCGTCCGGGCTCTCCGCCGACGGCGGGCTGGCCGAACGCGCCGAGCGGTTCATCGTGGCGCTGGTCGGCGTCGGCCTGCACGGGCTCGGTGTGCCCTACGTCCTGCCGGTGGCCCTGTACCTGCTGGCCGCACTGGTGTCGATCACCGTGGTGCAGCGCATCCTGGCCGTGAGCCGCGCCGCGAAGGAGCTCGGGACGTGACCGCTCGCGACATCAAGGGCACCCTGGTCGACCTGGGCTACGCGGCCGGGTGGCGCCTCGTGCGGCTGCTGCCGGAGAAGGCCGCGCGGGCGCTGTCCGACGCGGCCGCCGACCGGGCCGCCAAGCGCGGCGGCGGTGGCGTGCGGCAGCTGCGGTCCAACCTGCGCCGGGTCGTGCCGCAGGCGGGCGAGGCCGAGCTGGATGAGCTGGTCCGGCTGGCGGTGCGCTCCTACGCGCGGTACTGGCGCGAGGCGTTCCGGATGCCGTCGCTGGATCAGCAGGAGCTCTACGCCGAGCTGGACCGGACGATGAGCGGCGTCGAGAACCTGGACGCGGCGCTGGCCGAGGGCCGTGGCGCGGTCATCGCTCTGCCGCACTGCGGCAACTGGGACATGGCGGGCGTCTGGCTGGTCGGGCACTGCGGCACGTTCACCACCGTCGCCGAGCGGCTCAAGCCCGAGTCGCTGTACCGGCGGTTCATCGCGTTCCGGGAGAGCCTGGGCTTCGAGGTCGTGCCGCTGACCGGCGGTGACCGCAACCCGGCGCTCGTGCTCGCCGAACGGCTGCGCGCGAACCAGGTCGTCTGCCTGCTCGCCGACCGCGACCTCACCGCGGGCGGCGTGCCCGTGACGTTCTTCGGCGAGCGCACCATGATGCCCGCCGGTCCCGCGCACCTGGCCGCGACCACCGGCGCGGCGCTGATCCCGGCCGGCCTCTGGTTCACCGAGGACGGTTGGGTCATCCGGTTGCACCCGCCGGTCCGGGTCTCCGGCACGGCGGGCGTGCCCGCGGCGACCCAGCAGATGGCCGACGTGTTCGCCGCCGACATCGCCGCGCACCCCACCGACTGGCACATGATGCAGCAGCTGTGGCTGGCCGACCTGCCGGAGAGCAGGCAGAAGGCGCTGCGCCGGGTCCTGGCCCGCCGGGGGGAATCCGCGTGAAGGTCGGCATAGTCTGCCCGTACTCCTTCGAAGTGCCAGGGGGAGTGCAGGCGCACGTGGTCGACCTGGCGCGCGCGCTGCGCGGCCTCGGGCACGAGGTGGAGGTGCTGGCGCCCGCCGACGACGACACGCCGGTGCCGGAATTCGTCACCTCGGCCGGTCGGGCGGTCGCGATACCGTACAACGGTTCGGTGGCGCGACTGTCGTTCGGACCGGTGTCGTTCACGCGCGTGCGGCGGTGGATCGCCGAGCACGACTTCGACGTGCTGCACCTGCACGAGCCGACCGCGCCGTCGCTGTCGATGCTGGCGCTGATGGTGGCCGACGGCCCGATCGTGGCCACCTTCCACACGTCGACGCCGCGCTCGAAGATGCTGTCGGCGTTCCAGGCGGTGCTGCAGCCGTTCCTGGAGAAGATCACCGCCCGGATCGCGGTGTCCGCGCTGGCCCGCCGCGTGCAGGTGGAGCACCTCGGCGGTGACGCGGTGGAGATCCCCAACGGGGTCGACGTCGGGTTCTTCGCCGACGCGACGCCCCTGGACGGCTACCCGCGACCCGGTGGCACGGTCGGGTTCGTCGGCCGGTTCACCGAACCGCGCAAGGGCATGCCGGTGCTGCTGGAGGCGTTCCGCGAGCTCGACGCGCCGGACGTGCGGCTGCTGGTGGTGGGTCGCGGCGACGCCGACGAGCTGCGCAAGCAGGCGGGGCCGGAGCTGGCGTCGCGGATGGTGTTCCTCGGCATGGTGGACGACGAGACCAAAGCGCGCGCGCTGCGCAGCGTGGACGTCTACTGCGCGCCCAACACCGGCGGCGAGAGCTTCGGGGTCATCCTCACCGAGGCGATGTCGGCGGGCGCGGCGGTGCTGGCCAGCGACCTCGACGCGTTCCGGCGCGTGCTCGACGACGGCAAGGCGGGCGTGCTGACCCCGGTCGGGGACTCGTCGGCGCTGGCCCGGGCGTTACGGGAGCTGCTGACCGACCCCGGCCGGCGGGCGGACTACGTGGACGCGGCGCGGCAGCGGGTGATGATGTTCGACTGGTCGGTGGTCGCGAACCAGGTGGTGCGGGTGTACGAGAGCGCCATGGCGGCGGACCCGCGTCGGGTGGGTGAGGCGTGACGAGTTCCGGCGTCGCGACGACGTTCCTGGTGTTGCTGGCGTTGGCCGTGCTGGTCGGGCCGTGGACCCTCGGCACGGCCAACCGGCTCGACCGGCTGCACGTGCGCACGGACGCGGCCTGGGCGGCGCTGGACGCGGCCCTGGCGCGGCGCGCGGTGGTGACGCGGGCGGTGGCGGCGGTGTGCGGCACGCCCGAGCTGCGCGCGGCGGCGGACCGGGCCGAGCAGTCGGCGCGACCGGACCGGGAGGCGGCGGAGAACCGGCTCTCGGCGTTGCTGGACGCGCTCGACCGGTCGGTCCTGGAGCCCGCGCTGGCGGCCGAGCTGTCCGATGCGGAACAGCGGGTGGTGCTGGCCCGGCGGGTGCACAATGACGCCGTGCGCGACACGTTGGCGTTGCGCCGGCGTCGGTCCGTGCGGTGGCTGCGGCTCGCGGGCACCGCGCCGACGCCGTCGTACTTCGAGATCGCCGAACCCGGCGGTGACGCCGAGGCGTCCACGTTGACCCAGCGCGTCTCGGCGCGGGTCGTGCTGCTGGACGCCGAGGACCGGGTGTTGTTGTTCGAGGGCTTCGACCCGAACCGGCCGGACGAGCTGTTCTGGTTCACCGTGGGCGGTGGGGTCGAGCCGGGGGAGGACGTCCGGACCGCGGCGGTGCGGGAGCTGTTCGAGGAGACCGGCATCGTGGTCTCCGGTGACGAGCTGGTCGGTCCGGTGTGGAAGCGGCACGCCGTGTTCGCCTTCGACGGCTTGAACTACGCGGCGGTCGAGTGGTTCTTCGTCGGAAAGGTGGAGGCGGTCGACGTGGACACCTCGCGGTTCAACGAGATCGAGCAGCGGACCATTCGCCGGCACCGGTGGTGGTCGGTGGAGGAACTGGCGTCCACCGGCGCCACGGTGTACCCGGCGCAACTGGCCGAGGCGCTGCCCGACGCGCTCGTCGGGTGGGACGGCACGACCCGTTCGGTCCGATGATCGGGATCTCGAGCCGGATGGACGACGTCGTCGCCTTCTACCGCGCCCTGGAGGAGTCGGACCGGCCGCGCGCGTACTTCGAGTTCGTGGACGTCGAGGGCTGGGTGGACGAAGGCGCGCGTGCCCTCTACGAGACCGTGGAGCACGAGGGTGAGCTGATCGCGATCCGGCAGATCGAGTTACCCTCGGCGGGTGGCATGCACCGCTACTCGTGGCGGCGGATGGAGGACGCGTACGGCGGCCTCACGGACGAGCCGATCGACCCCCACGACGACCCGGTCAAGCCGATACCCCGCGAGGTCTTCGTGGAGCGGTGGAACTCGTTGATGTACGAGATGTGATCGGCCCGTCAGGCGGCTGATCGGTGTGCGGACGGCGATCACCGGCGCGTCCGTCGTCGCCGTCGGGCCTGCGGCCGAGTGGCCCCGGTCCGCAGGCCCGGCGCACGGCTAGAGGATGAACGTCGCGATCATCTGCCCGAGCAACCGCACGTCGGCGTGGCCCTTGAACTCCAGCCGCACCTGACCCAGGCCGCTGAACCACAGGTCGAGCTCGGCGTCCATGTCGAACGTGCCCGCCGTCTCGATGGAGAACGCCTGCACCCGGCTGTAGGGCAGCGACGTGAAGTCCTTCTTGCGGCCGGTCATGCCCTGGACGTTCACCGCGATCACGCGCTTGTTGGTGAACACCACGAAGTCCCGCACCGTCTTGAAGCTCGACACGATCTGCTCGCCCTGGATCAGGATCGGCGACACCTGCGACGCGATGTCCTCCGGCCGGCACGGCGCCAGCTTGAAGACGGACTGCTTCTCGAAGTCGATCACGACTTCGACGGTACCGGCTACCGGGGCCACCCCGCCGGGTTCGAGCACGATTCCCGGGTGATCCCCGACCCTGTCCCGGGGTAGTCCCCGAACCGGTCCGCGTGCGCGTGCGCGAAGAAGTAGCAGAACGCCTCACCCTCGGCGTCGCCGATCGCCACCCCGGGGTCGCGGGCCACGGCCTCGTAGAACTCCTGCCCCATGGCGAGGATGAAGCCGCGCGCGTACAGGAAGCCGTCGTCCGAGCCGTCGGTGACCTCGTGCACGTCGGCCCGGTCGATGTCGTGCAGCTTGCGCTCGGCCACCCGGTCCAGCGCGATCAACTCCTCGCCGGACAGCCCGGCACACGCGGCGGTCAACGCCTCCAGCACCTGGTCGAGGTGCTCTTCGAGCTCGGCGGCCTCCTCGAACGCGTCGACGGACACGTCGCGCTTGGCCAACGCGCGCCGCACCTCGTTCGGCCCGGGCCCGAGCGTGGCCCACGCGTTCTCCAGCATCGCCCAGAAACGGGCCTCTTCGGCAGCGGTCGGAAGGATCATGCGGCGACGCTAGCAACGCGGTCCGACAATTCCCGGCGACCGACGTCCGAGGTGGTGGGGCCGCACCGTCCCCGGCCCGGCCCCACCACCCGCACGTCACACCCGGCCGATCACCCCGTCGCCGTAGGACGCGAGCGTCTTGTCCTTGTCGTCGTGCATCAGGTACAGCGCGAAGTTGTCCACGCCGATCTCCCTCAGCTCCTGCAACCGGTCCACGTGCGCCGACACCGGACCGAGCAGGCAGAACCGGTCCACGATCGAGTCCGGCACGAAGTCCGTCGACCGGTTGCCCGCCTTGCCGTGGTGGGCGTAGTCGTAGCCCTCGCGGCCGGAGATGTAGTCGGTCAGCGCGGTGGGCACCGCGCCCGAGTCGCCGTACCGCGCGACCAGGTCGGCCACGTGGTTGCCGACCATCCCGCCGAACCAGCGCAGCTGCTCGCGCTGGTGCGGCAGGTCCGTGCCGACGTACGCGGGCGCGGCCACGCACATCGTGATCGCCGCCGGGTCGCGGCCCGCGGCCACGGCCGCTTCACGCACCGTCCCGATCGTCCACCGCGCGATGTCCACGTCCGCGGTCTGCAGGATGAACCCGTCGGCCTGCTCTCCGACCATCCTCAACGCGCGCGGCCCGTACGCGGCCATCCACATCTCCAGCTTGCCGTCGCGCACCCACGGGATGCGCACCGGCGTGCCGTGGTACTCGGTCTCCCGGCCCTCGGCCAGGTCCTTGATCACGGTCATGGCCCGGCCCAGCGTGGCCAGCGACGCGGGCTGCTGCCCGATCACCCGGCGCGCCGAGTCGCCGCGTCCGATGCCGCACACCGTGCGGTTGCCGAACATGTCGTTCAACGTCGCGAACAGCGACGCCGTCACCGACCAGTCCCGCGTGCTCGGGTTGGTCACCATCGGGCCGACGACCAGCTCCTTCGTCGCCGCCAGCACCTGCGAGTAGATGACGAACGGCTCCTGCCACAGCACGACCGAGTCGAACGTCCAGCCGTACCGGAAGCCGTTGTCCTCGGCGGCCTTCAGACCGGCCACCACGTCCCGCGCGGGCGGGTCGGTCTGGAGCACTACCCCGAAGTCCACGTGCCCCCCTACACCAGGTACTGGTTCAGCTCGCGGGACAGGAACTTCCCGTGCCCGGCCGCGCCGTGGAAACCGCCGGCGTCCACGACGACCCGGCCGCGGGAGAGCACCGTGTCGACCTTGCCGGTGATCTCCATGCCCTCGTACGCCGAGTAGTCCACGTTCATGTGGTGCGTGGCCGCCGAGATGACCTGCTGCGCCACCGGGTCGTACACCACGACGTCGGCGTCCGCGCCGGGCGCGATGACGCCCTTGCGCGGGTGCAGGCCGAACATCCGCGCCGGCGTGGTGGAGCAGATCTCCACCCACCGCTCCAGGCTGATCTCGCCCGCCACCACGCCCTGGTGCAGCAGGTCCATCCGGTGCTCCACGCCCGGCATCCCGTTGGGGATCTTGGAGAAGTCGCCGCGCCCCAGTTCCTTCTGGTCCTTGAAGCAGAACGGGCAGTGGTCGGTCGACACCACCGACAGGTCGTTGGTGCGCAGGCCGCGCCACAGCTCCGACTGGTGCTCCTTGGGCCGCAGCGGGGGAGAGGCGACGTACTTCGAGCCCTCGAAGTCCGGCTTGGCCAGGTCCTCCAGCGACAGGTACAGGTACTGCGGGCACGTCTCGGCGAACACGTTCTGCCCGGTGTCGCGCGCCTTCGTCACCGCGTCGAGCGCCTGCGCGGCGGACAGGTGCACGATGTAGAGCGGCGAGCCGGTGACCTTGGCCAGCGTGATGGCGCGCGAGGTGGCCTCGCCCTCCAGCTCGGCGGGCCTGGTCAGTCCGTGCTCGACGGGGTCAGTGCGGCCCTGCGCGAGCGCTTGCGCGACCAGCTGGTCGATCGCGATGCCGTTCTCCGCGTGCATCATGATCGTCGCGCCGGTCTCGCGGGCCTTCTGCATGGCGCGCAGGATCTCGCCGTCGGTGGCGTAGAAGACGCCGGGGTAGGCCATGAACATCTTGAACGTGTTCACGCCCGCGTCGATGCAGGACTCCATCTCCTTCAACGACGTGTCGGTGACGTCGGAGACGATCATGTGGAACCCGTAGTCGACCGCGCACCGGCCGTCCGCCTTGCCGTGCCACTTGTCCAGGGTGGACAGCAACGAGGAGCCCTTGGGCTGCACGGCGAAGTCGATGATCGTGGTGGTGCCGCCCCACGCCGCCGCGATCGTGCCGGTCTCGAACGTGTCGGCGGAGAACGTGCCGCCGAACGGCATCTCCATGTGGGTGTGCCCGTCGATGCCGCCGGGGATCACGTACTTGCCGGCGGCGTCGATCGTCTCGTCCGCCTGCACCGGGAAGCCCGGCGCGAGCAGCGCGGCGATCTTCTCGCCGTCCACCAGCACGTCGGCCTCGAACGCGCCGGTGGCGTTCACCACCGTGCCGCCCTTGATGAGAATGCTCACGGCCGCACCAGCCCTTCGTAGGTGTCGGGACGCCGGTCGCGGTAGAACGCCCACAGGTTGCGGACCTCGGCCAGCAGGTCCATGTCCAGGTCGCGGACCACGACCTCCTCGTCGGTGTCGGAGGCCGCCTCGCCGACGAGCTGCCCGCGCGGGTCGGCGAAGTACGACTGGCCGTAGAACTCGTTGTCGCCCAACGGCTCCACGCCCACGCGGTTGATCGTGCCCACGTAGTACTCGTTCGCCACGGCCGCCGCGGTCTGCTCCAGCCGCCACAGGTACTCCGACAGGCCGCGGCTCGTCGCCGACGGGTTGAACACGATCTGCGCGCCGTTCAGCCCGAGCGCCCGCCAGCCCTCCGGGAAGTGCCGCTCGTAGCAGATGTAGACGCCGACCTTGCCCACCGCGGTGTCGAACACCGGGTAGCCGAGGTTGCCCGGCTTGAAGTAGAACTTCTCCCAGAACCCCTTGACCTGCGGGATGTGGTTCTTGCGGTGCTTGCCGAGGTACGTGCCGTCCGCGTCGATCACCGCGGCGGTGTTGTAGTAGATCCCCGGCTGCTCCTCCTCGTACATCGGCACGACGAGCACCACGCCCAGCTGCCCCGCCAGCTCGCACATCAGGTCGGTGGTCGGGCCGTCGGGGATGCCCTCGGTGTAGGAGTAGTAGTCCGCGTCCTGCACCTGGCAGAAGTACGGCCCGTAGAACAACTCCTGCAGGCACACCACCTGCGCGCCCTGCGACGCGGCGGAGCGGACCGCCTCGACCGCGTTCGCGATCATCGACTCCTTGTCGCCGGTCCACTTCTGCTGCACCAGACCTGCTCGGATGATGCTGCTCACGCGTTCTCCCTCCGTGGCGCCAGCACCAGGTAGACGAGCATTCCGCCGACCAGGCCGACGACCCAGTTGTAGTCGTAGAGCGGTTTGAGGAACGGGATCAGGCCGTCGACCGGGAACGGCCCGCCGTGCGCGCCGCCGACCGCCAGCACCGAGCCGATCACCGTGGCCGCCACCGCCCGCCAGTTCCAGCCCGCCTTGAACCAGTACGCGCCCCGCCCCGCCAGGTACAGGTCCGGCAGCTCCAGCCGCGTCTTCGCCAGCACCCAGTAGCCGGCCACGAACACGCCCGCCACCGACGCGAGCAGGCCGCCGTAGAAGCCGAGCCAGGTGAAGATGTAGATGCTCGGGTCGGAGATCAGCCGCCACGGCTGGATCACGATGCCGATCACGCCGGTGATCAGGCCGCCGACCGCGAACGTGATCTTCTTCGGGAACGCGTTGGAGAAGTCGTAGGACGGGCTCACCACGTTCGCCGCGAGGTTCGCCGAGACCGTCGCCAGCACCAGCGCCACCAACGCCACCAGCACCACCGCGGTGCTGTCGAACCGGCTCGCCAGCTCCGCCGGGTCCCAGATCGCCTCGCCGTACAGCGCCATCGCGCCCGACGTGGTCAGGATGGCCACGATCGCGATGAACGACATCGTGGTGGGCAGGCCCAGGACCTGGCCGAGCACCTGCTTGCGCTGGCTGCCGCCGAACCGGGTGAAGTCCGGCATGTTCAGCGACAGCGTCGACCAGAACGCGATCATGCCCATCAGCGACGGGAAGAACACCTTCCAGAAGTCCGCGCCCCAGCCCAGCTTGGACGGCGCCGACAGGATCGGGCCGAACCCGCCCGCCTTCACCGCCACGTACGCCAGCAGGACCAGGAAACCCACGCTGACCAGCGGCGCGGTCCAGTTCTCGAACCGGCGGATCGCCTCCATGCCGCGCCAGATGATCAGCATCTGCAGCACCCAGAACGCCAGGAAGCACAGCCACAGCGTCCACACCTGGCCCAGCACGACCGGCGCCTGCACCCACCCGTCGCCCGCCAACCGGCCCACGATCACGTGCAGCGCCTTGCCGCCGACCCACGTCTGGATGCCGAACCACGCGCACGCGATGAACGCGCGCAGCAACGCGACCAGGTTCGCGCCGCGGATGCCGTAGAACGCGCGGGCGAACACCGGGAACGGGATGCCGTACTTCGTGCCCGCGTGGCTGTTGAGCAGCATCGGGACCAGCACGATCAGGTTGCCCAGGGTGATGGTCAGGAACGCCTGCACCCAGTCCATCCCCAACGCCACCAGGGACGCGGCCAGCGTGTAGCTGGGGATGTTGTGCGCCATGCCCATCCACAGGGCGAAGAAGTTGTACGTGGACCAGGTGCGCCGCTCCAGCGGCACCGGCGCCAGGTCGGAGTTGTAGTGCGGGCTGTCCGCGATCGCGGAATGATCACGCAGCTCGACGCGGCCGTCGGGATCGGCTGTGACCTGGGTTGCGGAGTCAAGGGCCATCGGTCACTTCCCTGTTACGCTCGTGGAACACCCTTCGTGCGGGCGGTTCGGCGCGATTTCCATCCCGGCATCCTCCGGTCGGCCCGCGCGCGTGGGCAGTGGCAAAGTGTCCACGCTTGCCATGATCAGGGCACACTCTGTCCATTGCCACTCAAGCCGCTGGTCCGGGCCGGTGCGCGTGGTCCCGGCCGGCCCTCGACTGGCGGGTGAGCGGTGTCCTAACGTCCGGTGGATGAAGCTCGAACTGCGGCACCTGCGGGTCGTCTGCGCGATCGCGGACGCGGGCAGCCTGTCGAAGGCGTCCTCCCTCTTAGGCCTGGCGCAACCCGCCCTCACGGCCCAACTGCACCGCATCGAAGGCCTGCTCGGCGGCAAGCTGTTCGAGCGCGACCACAAGGGCGCCCGGCCGACCGTGCTCGGCGAGCTCGTGCTGGAACGGGCGCGCGTGCTGCTGCCCGCGTTCTCCCGGTTGCAGGAGGACGCGACGCGCCTGCTGGACGACACCGCCCCCGGCGACCGGTACCGGGTCGGCGCGGTGAACGGCCCGATGCTCGGCGGGCTGGTGCACCGGCTCACCGAGGCGCACCCCGGCGCGCACGTCTCCACGCAGGTGTCGTGGTCCGGGCGGGAGCTGTCCGCCATGGTCGCCGCGGGCAGGCTGGACTACGTGCTGGTCGGCGTGTGCGGCGACGCGCCGCCGCCGTCGGAGCACGGGCTGACGTGGCACGTGATCGCCGTCGACCCGGTGTTCGTGCTGATGCCCGAGGACCACCCGTTCACGGTGGTGGAGGAGGTGGAGCTGGGTGCGCTGAAGGACATGCAGTGGGCCGTGACGCCCGGTGACGGGTGCTTCGGCGACTGCTTCGTGGCCGCGTGCAGCCGGGCCGGCTTCACCCCGCGCACCATGTACGAGGTCGACATCAACAGCTGCATCGACCTGGCCTCGTCCGGCGACGCCGTCGCGCTGTGCCAGCCGACGTTCCGCCGCACGCCCGGCCTGGTCGCGATGCCGCTGGCGGGCGCGCCGCTGCGCTGGCGGCACCTGATCGGCTGGGACCCGGAAGGGCCCGCCGCCGCGTTCGGCCCGCAGGTGCTCCGCTACGCCGCCGAGGCCTACCGGGAGACCGCCGAGCGCAACCCGCGCTACGCGGGCTGGCTGCCGGGGCACCCGGAGTACGGCGCGGTGCCGCCTCAGGCGCTGGTCTGACCGCGCACCTTGCCCTCGGTGTTCGGCCGCCGCACGCCCTCGACCTCGACGCACAGCCCGAACACCCGGTGCCGGCCGGTCCAGCCGTTGACCCGGCCGCGGTTGTTGCCGATCTGCACCCGGTCGCCTTGCAGCGCGGTGACCAGGTGCAGGTAGGTCGTGCCCGAGACCCGGACCAGCACGACGTCGCCGACCTCCAGCTTCGCCGGGTCGACCGGCGCGACCACCACCAGGTCACGGCTGCGCACCAGCGGCACCATGGACGACCCCGTCGGCCGGAACCGCACCGTCGCACCCTCGGCGACCCTCGCCGCCATCGCGTCCAACACCCCCATGCGCCGAGTGTCCCGACGAGCGCCACCGATTTCCGCCCGGCCGGGCCATCACTGCGTCTTATGACCCAACCGGTATTACCGCGAACGGGCGGCCGGACCTAGTTTCACGGGGAATCCCTGCCCTCCTTCGAGGAGAATTCCCATGTCAGCACTGTTGAGACCGATCGCGCTCGTCGCGGCGCTCGTCGCGGCGGGGATCCTGACCCCGGCCGCCGCGCAGGCCGCGCCCGCCGGCCAGGACGCCGAGGTCCTGTCCGCGATCCAGCGAGACCTCGGGCTGGACGCCGACCAGGCGCGTGCTCGGCTGGCCGCTGACGAGCGCTCCGCCGACACCGCGCGCGGCCTGCGCAAGCGGCTGGACGGCCGGTTCGGCGGCGCGTGGATCGACTCGTCCGGCACGCTCACCGTCGGCGTGACCCGCGCGTCCGACGCGGACCAGGGCGGCGTGCGGACCAAGCTCGTCCAGCGCAGCGAGGCCGACCTGGACGCGGTGAAGTCCGCGCTGGACGCGAACGTGGTGCGCACGCCGAAGTCCGTGCCCGGCTGGTACGTCGACCTGCCCACCAACACCGTCGTGGTCAAGTCGCACCCCGGCGGCCTCGCCGCCGCACGCGCGTTCGTCGCGTCGTCCGGCGTCAGCGCGTCGGCCGTCCGGTACACCGCCACCACCGAAGCCCCGCGCCCGCTGATCGACGTGATCGGCGGCAACGCCTACTCCATCGGCAGCGGCACCCGCTGCTCGGTCGGCTTCTCCGTCAACGGCGGGTTCGTCACCGCCGGGCACTGCGGCTCCACCGGCGCGTCGACGTCCAACCCGAGCGGCACGTTCCGCGGGTCGAGCTTCCCCGGCAACGACTACGCGTGGGTGCAGGTCGCCGCGGGCAACACCCCGCGGGGCCTGGTCAACAACTACTCCGGCGGCACGGTGTCGGTCGCGGGCTCGCAGGACGCGCCGGTCGGCTCGACCGTGTGCCGTTCGGGGTCGACCACGGGCTGGCACTGCGGCACCATCCAGGCCCGCAACTCGTCGGTGACCTACCCGCAGGGCACGGTGACCGGCCTGATCCAGACCACGGTGTGCGCGGAGCCCGGCGACTCGGGCGGCTCGCTGCTGGCCGGCACGCAGGCGCAGGGCGTCACGTCGGGCGGCTCGGGCAACTGCCGCACCGGCGGCACCACCTACTTCCAGCCGGTCAACGAGATCCTCCAGGTCTACGGCCTGTCCCTGGTCACCAGCGGCGGCGGCGACCCCGACCCGCCGACGGGCTGCCAGAACTCGGAGACCACCTACAACGGCTCCCTGGCCGCGGGCGGTCAGGCCTACCAGCCGGACAACAGCTACTACCAGTCCACGGTGTCGGGCGCCCACGTCGGCTGCCTGGCCGGCCCGAGCGGCGCCGACTTCGACCTCTACCTGCAGAAGTGGAACGGCAGCTCGTGGGCGGTCGTGGCCAAGGGCGACAGCCCCGCCGCCGGCGAGACCGTCAACTACAACGGCACACCCGGCTACTACCGCTACCGCGTGCACGCGTACAGCGGCTCGGGCAGCTACACGCTCGGGGTCACGAACCCCTAGCCCGGGGGAAGAAGCCGCCGCGGGACCGTGTCGCCCTCAACGTCTCCCCGACACCGGACCCCCCCGCCCCCCAACCCCCCCCCGG
>NZ_JAJHUO010000003.1:216534-223822 GCF_020859565.1 Saccharothrix luteola
GGGGGGCCCCACACCCCCCCCGCGGGGGCCCCCCCCCCCCGCGCGCCCGGCCCCCCCCCCCCCCCCCCCCCCCCCCCCCCCCCCGCGGCCCACGATCCGCCACGGGGGCGGGCGGCCCCGCGGTTCCGGTACCCCGACCCCGGACCCGCGGGGCTCACCAACGCCCGCGCACCGAACCCGCCTCCGGGTGGCCGATCCGGGTGAACAGCTCCCACGACTCGAACCAGGCGCGACGGGCGTCGTCGTGCCGTCCGAGCGCCGCGAGCGAGTCGCCGAGGCGGCACAGCGTGTACGCCCGCGACCAGCGGTCGCCGAAGTCGCGGTGGCACTCGATCGCCTCCTCGAACCGCGCCACCGCACCCTCGAAGTCTCCGACGCGGTGGTGGACGCGCCCCAACCCCTCGGTGGCGTCCGAGTAGCTGATCCGGTCGCCGGAGCCGGCCATCATGTCGATCACCTGGTGGAAGCGGTCGCGCGCTCCGTCGAGATCGCCCACGCCGACGAGCGCGCGGCCGAGCTGGATGCGGGCGTTGACCCGGCGCGAGCGGTGACCGGTGGCATCGGCGATGGCGACCGCCAGCAGGCCGTGGGCGTGCGCGTCCGCGATCGCGCCGCAGCGCTCGTGCGCCAGGCTGATCGCCTCGTGGGCGTGCGCTCGCCTGGTGTCCCCGGCGGGGATCGCCAACGCCCGGTCCAGGACCTCGACCGCGTCCTGGTACCGCCCGCTGAGCGTGTACACCCGGCCGAGCACGCACAGCGTCAGCGCCTCGATCCCACGGTCGCCCAACGCGCGGGCCGCCGCCAAGGCGTCGAGCTGGGTGGCCTCCCAGTCGCGCCACCTGCCGCTGCGCCCGAAGTACGACGACAAGGCCCACGGCAGCCGCCACGTGTGACCGGTGAAGCCCTCGCGGACGGCGAGGTCCACCGCCGCCAGCAGGTTGCCGTGCTCGGCGGTGAACCAGTCCCACGCCGAGCCGAGGTCCGGCACCTCCGGTAGGACGACGCCGGGCCCGGCGGGTTCGAGGGGGATCGGGTCGCGGTAGGGGTAGAGCCGCCGTTCACCGGCGAAACTGGTGTGTAGGTAGCAGTCGAGCATCCGCGCCACCGCCGCGTGCGTCCCTTCCGTCGTCTCCTCCTCCGCCGCGCGCTCCGCGGCGTACTCGCGGAGCAGGTCGTGGTGGCGGTACCGACCGGGTGAGCGCACCTCCAGCAGGGCCGCACCGGTCAGCTCGCCGAGCAGGCGTCGCGTCCGCGGCGTCGGCAGGCCCACCAGGCTCGCCGCCGCGGGCACCCCGACGTCCGCGCCGGGGTGCAGGCCCAAGAGGCGGAACAACCTCGCCGCGTCGTCGGACAACGTGCGGTAGGACCAGTCGAAGACCGCCCGGATGTCCAGACCGTCCCCGGTGGACAACTCGGCGAGCTCGGTCACCAACTCGCCCACGCCCAGGTGCGGCTCGGTCGTCGCGCGGCTGGTCACCAGCACTACGCAGGTGGCGCTGCCCGGCAGGAGCGGCCGGACCTGGTCGGGGTCGCGCGCGTTGTCCAGCAGGATCAGCATGCGCCTGCCCTCGACGTGGCTCCGGTACAACGCGACCTGCGCCGCGAGGTCCACCGGGATGCGCTCCTTGGGCACCTGGAACGCGTCGAGGAAGCCGCGCACCGCGGTGGCCGGGTCGATCGGGCCGCGCGCGTCGAAGCCCCGCAGGTCCACGTACAGCTGGCCATCGGGGAACCGGGCGCGTTCCCGGTGCGCCCAGTGCACCGCCAACGTCGTCTTCCCGATGCCCGCGGTGCCGCCGATCGACGTGATCAGGAGGGTGGACTGGCGGTCGACCTGCGCGGACAGGAAGTCGAGGGCATCCGCACGGCCGACGAAGTGAGGGACGGCCGGCGGCAGTTGGTTGATCGGGGCGGGTGGTGCGGGGTGGACGTGCACGCCGCCGTGGATGGCGCCGGCTTGCACGACCGGACCGTGCACCGGTCCGACCACCCCGTTGCGTAACTCGTCCACGCAGCCAGTGTGCCTCGATCGGGTGGGTGTGGACACGGAGCGTCAGTCACCTGATCGAGGAGTCAAGGGCGGGGGTGCTTCCGGTCGATGCGGAATAGGTCAACTTGCAGGTCCCCAACCAGGTTAGGAAAACCGTGTCCGGATACCGCACGCGCGGACTCCTGCGTGCCGCCGCCCTGCTCGCCGTTGGTGCCTCCCCGCTCCTCGCGTCCGCCGCCTCCGCGGCGGAGGGGCCCACCGAGATCGTCGACGGCACGATCGGCAAGATCGGCAACGCCCCCGAGGTCGGTCTCGACGCGACCAGTCCCGTCACCGACCTGCTCAGCGGCCAGGCCGTGAAGCTGCCCGCGCCGCTGCCCGGCGGCACGTCGGACGTCATGGCGCCGAAGGTGGCCGCACCGGCCGCGTTGAAGGCCCCGGCCGCGCCCGGGCTGCCGCTCGTGGGGAACGTCCTCACGCCGCAGGACCGCGCCCTGCCCGAGCTGCCCGAGCTGCCGGTGAAGCCGCTGATCTCGGGCCCGGCCGAAGCGCCCGACCTGGCCGGCGAGCTCGCCAAGCTGCCGGTGCCGCTGGGTTAAGTCGCTTCAGGTGGGCGGGCGGGGTAGCTGAGGATCCCGCTCGCCCATCTCCTGCACCAACAGCGCCACGTACAGCGAGAGCACGGACTCCGGGTCCTCCAGGGACACCCCGAGCACCTGCTCGATCCGGCTCAACTGCTGGTAGTACGCCGTGCGCGAGAGGTGCGCGGCGGCTGCCGCGGCGGACTTGTTGCCCCCGTGCTCGCAGAAGCACCGCAGCAGCTCCACCAGCCGGGTGCCCTGGTTGGCGTCGCGCGACAGCAGCGTCCCCAGCTCGCGGTCCGCGAACGCGACCACCCGCTCGTCCTCGCGCAGCAGGTGCAACAACCCGCGCAGCCGCACGTCGTCCAGCCGGTGGTAGAGCCTGGTCCCCGGCGACCGCAGCGCCGCACCCGCCACGTGCGCCGCCTCGCCCAACGACCGCCGCACGTCCGGCACCGCGGTCACGGTCGTGCCGACGGCCACCACCACGGGCAACGCGTGCTGGGTCGCCGCCGCCCGCCGGTGCACCTCCCGGGCCAACCGCCGCAGCACGCCGTCCAACCCCGCCTGCGGCGGCAACGACAGCAACGCCCGCACGCTCGTGTCGTCCACGACGCCGACCAGCGCGGGCACGGTCACCCGCCGCGCCGCCAACGCCGTCGCCTCGGCCAGGTCCCGCAGCACCTCCTGCGACGCCAACGCCTGCGCGGGCACGCTCGCCGTGCCCGTCCGGATCGCCACCCCGACGAGCTGCCGCCGCTCCAGCGGCACGCCGAGCGCCGCCGCCCGCGCCGGCAGGTCGGCCGGCGGCTGCCCGAGCAGCTGGGTGAGCAACGTCCGGTGCGTCTGCCGCTCCAACGACTCCCGGTCCCGCGCCACCAACCGGTGCACGGCCAACGCCGACGCGGCGCGTTCGGCCACCACGACGTGCCGGTGCGGCGGCGGCTCGGGCGTCAGCAGCACCAGCCGACCCCAGTCCGCGCCACGCGCGCCGACCACCGTCACCAGCCACCCGGCCTGCTCGTGGTACGCGGTCCGCTCGGACACGGCCACCGCACGTGACCGCTGGCCCCAGTCGGCCAGCAGCGCGGTCGGGTCCTGACCGGCCGCGTCGTAGGCCAGCACCTCGTGCCCCAACGTCTCCAGCACCACCGGCAGCCCGGCCGTCCGGGCCACCTCCCGCAGCACCTCGGCGGGCTCGGCGCCGGCCACGGTCAGCGCGGTGAACGCCTCGTGCACCTGCTCGGCCGCCCGTAGCTCGGTCAGCTGCGCGTCCACGATGAGCGACACCACGGCCTCGGTCACCGACACGAACCGGGTCTCCCGCGCCAACGTGACCAGCGGCAGCTCGTGCTGCTCGGCGGCGGCGACCAACGCGCCCGGCACCTCGTCGCTCCACCGCCGCACCAGCTCGACGACCAGCCCGGACGCGCCGACCGACGCGAGGTCGGCGACGTAGCGGCGCAGCCCGTCCGGGTCGTCGGGCAACGCGATGCCGGTGGTCAGCACCAGCTCGCCGCCGCGCAGCAGGTGCGCGATGTCGGCCACCTCGGCGACGTGCACCCACCGCACCCGGCGGCCCATCCCGGCCGCGCCCGCGACCACGGCGGGCTCGCCACGCCGGACCACGGGCAGGGCCAGCGCTTCGGCGACCGTGGGGTACATGGACACAACGTAATCCGCCGAGCCGGAAAGGGGTACACGTTGTCCATGGCGGCCCTCCGCACCGCCGACCACACTCCACTGGAGGGACCTACGACCGGAGGACGCGATGGGACACGAGGAGTTGCTCGCCCGGCACCGCGCGGTGATGCCCGACTGGATGGCCCTCTACTACGAGCAGCCGATCGAGCTGGCGAGCGCGAGCGGACGCCGCGTCACCGACCGTGAAGGCCGCACCTACCTGGACTTCTTCGCCGGCATCCTGACCAACGCGGTCGGCTACGACGTCGCGGAGATCTCCGACGCGATCCGGTCCCAGCTCGCGACCGGCGTGCTGCACAGCTCCACGCTCTACCTGATCCGCTCGCAGGTCGAGCTGGCCGAGAAGATCGCCGAGCTGTCCGGTATCCCGGACGCGAAGGTGTTCTTCACCAACTCCGGCACCGAGGCCAACGAGACGGCGCTCATGCTGGCCACCCAGTTCCGCCGCAGCGACCAGGTCCTCGCGCTGCGCAACTCCTACCACGGCCGCGCGTTCGCCACGGTCGCGATCACCGGCAACCGCGGCTGGTCGGCGTCCTCGCTCAGCCCGGTGAAGGTCAGCTGGGTGCACGGCGGCTACCGGTTCCGCAGCCCGTTCAAGGACCTCTCCGACGCCGACTACGTCAAGGCGTGCGTCGCGGACCTGCGCGAGGTGATCGAGACAACCACCGCGGGCGACGTGGCGTGCATGATCGCCGAGCCGATCCAGGGCGTCGGCGGGTTCTCCTCGCCGCCGGACGGGCTGTTCGGCGCGTTCAAGGAGGTGCTGGACGAGTACGGCATCCTGTTCGTCTCCGACGAGGTGCAGACCGGTTGGGGCCGCACCGGAGAGCACTTCTGGGGCATCCAGTCACACGGCGTGACGCCCGACGCGATGACGTTCGCCAAGGGCCTCGGCAACGGCCTCGCGATCGGCGGCGTGGTCGCGCGCGGCGACCTGATGGACTGCCTCACGGCCAACTCGCTGTCCACGTTCGGCGGCAACCCGATCGCCACGACGGGAGCCCTGGCCACGCTGAACTACCTGCTCGACCACGACCTGCAGGCCAACGCCGCCAAGCTCGGCGAACGGCTCGTCGACGGGTTGCGCGACATCGCGGCGGACCGGCCCGCGGTCGGCGACGTGCGGGGCAAGGGCTTGATGATCGGCATCGAGATGGTGGGCCCGGACGGCGCGCCGGACGCGGCGCGGGCGGTCGCCGTGCTGGAGGGCACCCGGGAACGCGGGTTGCTGGTGGGCAAGGGCGGGCTGTACGGCAACGTCATCCGCCTCGCGCCGCCGATGAGCTTGACCGAGGACGAGGTCGAGGAAGCGCTCGGCATCCTGGAGGACGTGCTGTGAGCACCACCATCGGCAGGATCACGCACTGGATCGGCGGCAAGCCGTGGGACACCGTCGGCGGAGTCGACGATCGGACCGCCGAGAGCGCGCGCTCCGGCGACGTGTACGACCCCGCGACCGGGCAGGTGGCGAGCCGGGTCGACTTCGCCGACGAGTCCACCGTGGACGCGGCGGTGGCGGCGGCGCGCGAGGCGTTCGGGTCGTGGCGCAACGCGTCGCTGGCGCAGCGGTCGAACGTGATGTTCGCGTTCCGCGAGCTGCTGAACGCCCGCAAGGGCGAGCTGGCCGCGATCGTCACCGCAGAGCACGGCAAGGTGCTGTCCGACGCGGCGGGGGAGGTGCAGCGCGCGCTGGAGGCCGTGGAGTTCGCGTGCGGCATCCCGCACCTGCTCAAGGGCGGGTTCAGCGAGAACGCCTCCACCCGGGTCGACGTTTACTCGATCCAGCAGCCGCTGGGCGTGGTCGGCGTGATCTCGCCGTTCAACTTCCCGGCCATGGTGCCGCTGTGGTTCGTGCCGAACGCCATCGCGTGCGGCAACGCGGTGGTGCTCAAGCCGTCGGAGAAGGACCCCTCGGCGGCGAACTTCATCGCGGAGCTGTTCGCCGAGGCCGGGTTGCCCGACGGCGTGCTGAACGTCGTGCACGGGGACAAGGTCGCGGTGGACCGGCTCCTGGAGCACCCGGACGTGAAGGCGGTGTCGTTCGTGGGGTCGACACCGATCGCGCGGTACGTCTACGAGACCGGTACCCGGCACGGCAAGCGGGTGCAGGCGCTGGGCGGCGCGAAGAACCACATGGTCGTGCTGCCGGACGCGGACCTGGATTTGGCGGCGGACGCGGCGGTGTCGGCGGGCTTCGGCTCGGCGGGCGAGCGGTGCATGGCGATCTCGGTCGTGGTCGCGGTGGACCCGGTCGGCGACGAGCTGGTGGCGAAGGTCGTGGACCGGATCGGGAAGCTGCACGTCGGCGACGGCCGACGGCCCGGCTGCGAGATGGGGCCGCTGGTGACGGGGGCGCACCGCGATCGCGTGCTGTCCTACGTGGACGGTGGGCAGTCCGAGGGCGCGTCGTTGGTGGTGGATGGGCGGTCGCACGCGATCGACGGTGCCGCGGAGGGGTTCTGGTTGGGGCCCACGTTGTTCGACCACGTCGGCACGGAGATGACGATCTACCAGGATGAGATCTTCGGGCCGGTGCTGTCGGTGTTGAGGGTGGCGACGTACGACGACGCGCTGGACGTGGTCAACGCCAACCCGTACGGCAACGGCACGGCGATCTTCACCAACGACGGCGGCGCGGCGCGGCGGTTCCAGAACGAGGTCGAGGTCGGCATGGTGGGCGTGAACGTGCCCATCCCGGTGCCGGTCGCGTACTACTCGTTCGGCGGGTGGAAGGACTCGCTGTTCGGCGACTCGCACGCTTATGGGCCGGAGGGGGTGCACTTCTTCACCCGCACCAAGGTGGTCACCGGTCGTTGGCTCGACCCGTCGCACGGTGGGGTGAACCTCGGCTTCCCGCAGAACACCTGACCACCGCGTGAGTCCTACGTTCGGAACGCGAGTGTCCTACGTTCAGGACGTGTGAGTTCAACGTTCAGTGCTCGGGTCGGCCCGGGTCGAGGTTTGTTGGGTGGGGGGGGGGGCGCCCTGGAAAAAAGGCCCCGGGGGGGGG
>NZ_JAJHUO010000003.1:223832-294934 GCF_020859565.1 Saccharothrix luteola
GTCGATTTGACATGGTGCCCGTAAGGGCCCATGTCAAATCGAGCCTCGGTGGGGAGGTTGCGGGTCCGTTGTGGGCGGTTGGGTGAGGGCCTCGGGGGCGTGGTGGGGTTTGGGGTCGTTCGGTTTGCCGTGTGGCCGGTTTACCTCTGCGTTGCCAGGGCTTGGGGGAGCGGGTCGTAGCGGCTGAACCGGCGGGTGTAAGTGCCGGTGCCCGAGGTCAGGGAGCGCAGTTCCACGGCGTAGCGGAGCAGTTCGGTGGCGGGGACCTCGGCGCGGATCACCGTGTAGCCCGGGCTTTCCGCCTCCGTGCCGAGCACTCGGCCGCGTCGGCTCGACAGGTCTCCCAGCACGGTGCCGAGGTGGTCGTCGGGCAGTCGCACGGTCACCTCGTCGACGGGTTCCAGCAGGCACGTCTTGCCGTTCGCGGCGGCCTCCTTCAACGCCAGCGCGCCGGCGGTCTGGAAGGCGGCGTCCGACGAGTCGACCGAGTGCGCCTTGCCGTCCACCAGCGTGACGCGGACGTCCACCACCGGGTGGCCGCCGGACAGGCCGCGTTCGAGCTGGGCCCGCACGCCCTTCTCCACGCTGGGGATGAACTGGTTGGGCACCGCGCCGCCGACGATCTTGTCCACGAACTCGAAGCCGGACCCGCGCGGCAGGGGGTCGACCACGATGTCGCACACCGCGTACTGGCCGTGCCCGCCGGACTGCTTCACGTGCCGTCCGTGGCCCTTGGCCTGGCTCGCGAACGTCTCCCGCAACGCCACCCGCACCGGCTCGGTGTCGACCTCCGCGCCGCCCGCGCGCAGCCGCGCCAGCACGACGTCCGCGTGCGCCTCGCCCATGCACCACAGCACCAGTTGGTGGGTCTCGGCGTTGCGCTCCAGCCGCAGCGTCGGGTCGCCCGCGACCAGCTTGCCCAGGTTGCGCGCCAGGTTGTCCTCGTCGCTGCGGCTGCGCGGGACGACGGCCACCGGCAGCAGCGGTTCCGGCATCTCCCACGGTGCCATCAGCAGCGGCTTCTCCGGCGCGGACACAGTGTCGCCGGTCTCGGCGGAGCCGAGCTTGGTCAACGCGCACAGGTCGCCGGCCACGCAGTACGGCACCTCGCGCAGGTTCGCGCCCAACGGCGAGTAGACGTGCGCCACCCGTTCGTCCACGTCGTGGTCCTCGTGACCGCGGTCGGCCATGCCGTGGCCCGACACGTGCACCGGGCGTTCGGGGCGCAGCGTCCCGGAGAACACGCGCACCAGCGACACCCGGCCCACGTACGAGTCGACCGCCGTGCGCACGACCTCGGCCACCAGCGGGCCGTTCGGGTCGGCCGCCAGGCGCGGCTGCGGGATGCCGTCCACGCCGGTCACCTCGGGCAGCGGGTGCTCCAGGGGAGAGGGGAACGCGCGGGCGATGCCGTCGAGCACCTCCGGCAGGCCGAGGCCCGTCACCGCGCACACCGGCATCACGGGGTGGAACGAGCCGCGCGCGACCGCCGTCTCCAGGTCCGCGACGAGCGTCGCCTGGTCGATCTCCTCGCCGCCGAGGTAGCGGTCCATCAGGGTCTCGTCCTCGCTCTCCGCGATGATCCCCTCGATGAGCGCGTTGCGCTCCTCCTCGAAGCGGGGGTCGTCGGTGGTGAGCAGGTTGACCAGCCCGTCGCCGTCGGGAAGGTACAGCGGCACGACGCCCGCGCCGAACGCCGCCTGGCACGCGGCGATCTCTCCCGGCACGTCGGCGCGCTGGTGATCGGTGCGGGCGACCACGACCGCCCGCGGCATGCCGACCATCGCGCACTCCTCCCAGAGCGCGACCGTGGCCGGGTCGACGCCTTCCGCCGCGCTGACCACGAACAGCGCCGCGTCGGCCGCGCGCAGGCCGGCGCGCAACTCGCCGACGAAGTCCGCGTAACCGGGCGTGTCGATCAGGTTGATCTTGATGTCGCCGTGCTGGACCGGGGCGACCGCGAGGCCGACCGATCGCTGCTGGCGCACCGCGGCGGGGTCGTGGTCGCACACCGTGTTGCCCTCGGTGACCGATCCTGGTCGGGTCAGCACGCCGGTGCTGGCGAGCAGGGCCTCGGCGAGCGTCGTCTTGCCGGAGCCGGACGGGCCGACCAGCACGACGTTGCGGACCTTGGCCGGGTCGTCCACAGCGACCGCGCCTGCCGAGTGGCCGTTGTCGGAGTGTTTGCTGCCCATTGGGACCACCCTCCACAAGTATTTAGTGTTCGATCTCACACCCGTGGGGCGCGGGGGACAACCCCAAGCGGCCACACCCAACCCGGCAGGAGGAATCCGGACGGAGACCGCCCCCACCTCCGCCGCACGTCGGCGCGTCGGTGGGTGGCGTACGCCACTACCTGCGAAGGAAGCGGAAGTGGCCTGCCGAGAACGTGCCTGATTGGCATGCTTCGGCGGTCCACGTCGGCCGTACCATGGGTGGTGTTCGCCCCCTACTTCGAGAGAGGCTGGTCGTGACCACTTCACCCGACGCCGGCACCCAGGTCACCGGCACTTCCCGCGTCAAGCGGGGCATGGCGGAGATGCTCAAGGGCGGCGTGATCATGGACGTGGTCAACGCCGAGCAGGCCAAGATCGCCGAGGACGCCGGCGCCGTCGCCGTCATGGCGCTGGAGCGGGTGCCCGCCGACATCCGCGCGCAGGGCGGCGTGTCCCGGATGAGCGACCCGGACATGATCGACGGCATCATCTCCGCGGTGTCGATCCCGGTCATGGCCAAGGCCCGCATCGGCCACTTCGTCGAGGCGCAGGTGCTCCAGGCCCTCGGCGTGGACTACATCGACGAGTCCGAGGTGCTGACCCCGGCCGACTACGCCAACCACATCGACAAGTGGCAGTTCACCGTGCCGTTCGTGTGCGGTGCGACGAACCTGGGCGAGGCGCTGCGCCGCATCACCGAGGGTGCGGCGATGATCCGCTCCAAGGGCGAGGCCGGCACCGGTGACGTCTCCAACGCCACCACGCACATGCGCAAGATCCGCGCGGAGCTCCTGCGGTTGCAGAACCTGCCCGCCGACGAGCTGTACGTCGCGGCGAAGGAGCTCCAGGCTCCGTACGAGCTGGTCCGCGAGGTCGCCGAGGCGGGCAAGCTGCCCGTCGTCCTGTTCACCGCGGGCGGCATCGCCACGCCGGCCGACGCGGCGATGATGATGCAGCTCGGTGCTGAGGGCGTGTTCGTCGGTTCGGGCATCTTCAAGTCCGGCAACCCGGCGCAGCGCGCGGAGGCGATCGTCAAGGCGACGACGTTCTACGACGACCCGGACGTGATCGCGAAGGTGTCGCGCGGCCTCGGCGAGGCCATGGTCGGCATCAACGTGGACGAGATCCCGGAACCCCACCGCCTGGCCGAGCGCGGCTGGTGAACCCGACGTGACCGCGGCCCGCCGGACCACCGGCGGGCCGTTCGTCGTATCAGGAGACCAGGTACACCTCGATGTCGACCTGGTGCCCGTTCGAACCGGCCAAGTTGGCTTCGGTGGTCACGAGGGGCACACCCAGTTGCTCGGCGAGGGCGACGTAGAACGCGTCGTGCGCGCTGATCGATCCCCGCAGGCTCCAAGCCCGCTGGCTCAGCCCTCGCAGCGGGAACCGCTCGACTGGGGACGTGCGGATGAACGAGAACGCCGTGGTGGCTTCTCCACCGGACGACTCCTTCCGGCGCTCCATGCGGCGCAAGACCGCCAGCGCTTCCGCGTCGAGGAGGGCCGGTGCGGCCGCAGTCGAGTTCGACAGTCGCCGCAAGAGCATCCGGTCGGGCGCCTTGTTGGCCACGACCTCGATGAGCACCGAGCAGTCGACCACCATGTCGAAGGCCGTCACTCGTCCTCCTCGCGGACCTCGCGGATGGTTCGCTGGATGGTTTCGCCGTCGACTCCCCAGCCGCGGTCGGTGGCGGCCCGTGTCCATTCCTCCATCGTGGGCCTGTTGGCCATGTCCACGAGGTGGTTCCTGAGGTAGGCGGTGAGCGACATCCCGCGGGCCCCGGCACGGGCTTGGAGCGTGTCGACCACGTCGGCGGGCACGTCGCGGATGTGGACCGGCTTCGTGTCGCGCTCGCTCATGTCCTCGACTGTAGGTGGCGCGGTTGCTGTCTGCATGCAAGATCTACCGGCCGATCGGCTGCCCGCCTGGATCGCTCGACCGTGCGTTCTAGACGTGCTCCGAGACCAGCAGGGCGGTCGTACCCCGTTCGAGTGCCTGGGCCGTGTGCGGGACGTCGCCCGGGTAGAGCAGGTAGTCGCCCGGACCCAGTTCGATCGGCTCGGTCTGCGGGCCGGCGAGCAGGCGGCCCGTGCTGACGATCACGTGTTCCACGGTTCCGGGCATGTGCGGCTCGGACTCGCGGGCCGGGCCAGGCTCCAGTTGGAGCATGTAGATGTCACGCCGGGCGCCCGGCGGGCACGAGGCGAGCAGGGTCGCGGTGTAGTGGGCGCGTTCCGAGTAGATCGCCGGACCCTCGCCCGCGCGGATCACCCGGATGCGCGGCGTCGGCGGGTCGACCAGGCGCGAGAACGGCACGCCGAGCGCGACGCCGAGCGCCCAGAGGGTCTCCACGCTGGGGTTTCCGCTCGCCGACTCCAGTTGGGACAACGTGGACTTCGCGATCCCCGCCCGCTTGGCCAGCTCGCTCAACGACAGCCCGACGCGCTCGCGCTCACGGCGCAGCGAGGCGGCGATGACGTCGAGCGGCGCCCCTGTGTTCGACATGACAGTCCAATCGTTCGGCTTGACGAACGTCTTGTCACTGTTCATCGTAAAAGACGATGCGTTCGACATGGCGAACCCTTGATGCCGAGCTGCTGCGTGACGTCGCCGCGGTAGCCGCCGGCGCCGCGGTCAGCGGCGCCTCGTTCGGCGCGATCTCCACCGGCGCGGGCCTGCCGTGGTGGCTGCCCGTGGTGATGTCGCTGCTGGTCTTCGCGGGCGGTTCGCAGTTCATGGCGGTCGGTGTGGTCGCGGCGGGCGGCAGCCCGGCCGCCGCGGTGCTGGCCGGGCTCCTGCTCAACGTCCGCCACCTGCCGTTCGGCCTGGCGGTCGGCGGCGTGCTCGGCAAGGGCCTGCTGCAACGGCTCGTCGGCAGCCACCTCTTGATCGACGAGACGACCGCGTTCGCGCTGGCCCAGAGCGACCCGCGCCGGGCCAAGGCCGCCTACTGGTCGTGCGGCGTCGCGCTGTTCATCGCCTGGAACGTCGCCGTGGTCGCGGGCGCGCTGGTCGGCCAGAACATCGGCGACCCGGCCGCGTTCGGGCTGGACGCGGCGTTCCCCGCGGCCCTGCTCGCGCTCCTGCTGCCCGCGCTCAAGGACAAGGCCACCCGGCACGCCGCCCTGCTCGGCGCGGCCCTCGCCCTGGCCGCCACGCCGTTCCTGCCCGCCGGCGTCCCGGTGCTGTTCGCGCTCGGCGGCCTGCTGATCACCGCACGACAGGAGGCCAAGCCGTGACGCTGACCGCGGTCCTGGTGCTCGCCGCGGGCACCTACGCGTTCCGCCTGGCCGGGCCGCTGCTGCGCGACCGCCTGACGCTGTCGGACCGGGTCAAGCTGCTGATGTCCACCTCGGCGACCGTCTTGCTGTTCGCCCTGGTCGCCACGACCACGCTCACCAAGGGCCAGGGCTTCGCGGGCCTCGCCCTGCCGATCGGCGTCCTGGTCGCCGGTGTCGCGGCGTGGCGCAAAGCGCCGTTCGTCGTCGTGGTCGTGCTGGCCGCCGTGACGACCGCGGGCCTGCGGTTCGCCGGCGTGTTCTAGAGGTACTCGCGCAACCGGCCGGCCAACCGGTGACGGTCCTGGGGCGCGCCGAAGTCCGGCTCGGCGCCGCCCGTCCGGCCGGCCAGCACGTCGTCGACGAACTGCGCCACCTCGTCCGGCGGCGGCACGAGCGGCAGGCCGAGGTGCGCCACGACGACCGGCTTCTCGGTCGGGTCGGTCTCCACCGCGATCGACCAGCCACGCCGCTCGTTCCACAGCAGCATCAGGTCGCGCCCCGGCCCTTCCAGGCCGAGGTACGCGGTGGCGGTGTCGCTGACCTCGAACTCGGTGCCCTCGGGCGGCACGCCGATCTCCTCGGCCACCGCTCGCACGTACCGGGCCAATCCGAGGCTGATCAGCGCACTCTCATCCATACCTCTCATTCTGGACCTTTCCACGCGCTCCCGACCGCTCATCCGGCGATCGGGGCCGTGAGCCATGTCTCCGGGATGCCGAACGCCTCCACCAAGACCCGCGCGTGCGGCCGCAACCGGCCGCACAACTCGTTCACCGCCTGGGACACCGCCTTCGCCCGCTGCGGCGTGAGCCGGCCGTGCTCCAGGAACCACGCCCGGTCCGCCTCGATCGTGCTCAACGCGTACAGGTCGCACACCTCGTCCAGCAACCCCTTCGCCTCCGCGTCCGCGCACCGGTCCACCGCCGCCACGAACGCCTCCAGCACCACCCGGTCCACGTGGGCGCGCGCGGCGTGCAGCACGTGGTCCTGCGCGGCGTTGAACACGTCGAACGCGTCGTCCCGCGACGCGCGCCGCAACCTCCGGGCCAACCCCTCCAGCACGTGCCTCTCGCGGTCCTCGAACTGCCGCACCTGCCAACCCCGGTCCAGCAACGCGTCCGAACTGCCCGACACCAACCGGTCGATGATCGCCCGCGCCGCCGTCCGCTCGATCACCACACCCACCGCCTGGTCCGCCACGAACCGCGCCATGCCCCACGGGTCCAGGTCTCCGACGTGATCGCGATAGCTGGTCAACAACCCCTTCGCGACCAACTGCAGCAGCACCGTGTTGTCACCCTCGAACGTCGTGAACACATCGGTGTCCGCCTTCAACCCGGCGATCAGGTTCTCCGACAGGTAACCGGCCCCACCGCACGCCTCCCGGCACGTCTGGATCGTCTCCGTCGCGTGCCACGTGGCCACCGCCTTCAACCCCGCCGCCCGCGACTCCAACTCCCGCTGCTGCCGGTCGTCCGCCACGTCGTGCAGCGCCGACACCAGTTCCTCCTGCGCGAAGTGCAGCGCGTACGACTTCGCCAACGCCGGCAACAACCGCCGCTGGTGCGCCAGGTAGTCGAGCACCACGACTTCCTCACCCGTGTCGGGCCGCGTGAACTGCCTCCGCGCCTCGCCGTACCGGACGGCCAACGCCAACGCCTTCTTCGTCGCACTACCCGCACCACCGGCCACACTGATCCGCCCCCGGACCAACGTGCCGAGCATGGTGAAGAACCGCCTGCCCTCACCCTCGATCGGGCTGGAGTACGTGCCGTCCGGCGCCACGTCCCCGTACCGGTTGAGCAGGTTCGCCCGGGGCACCCGCACCCGCTCGAACCACAACCGCCCGTTGTCCACGCCGTTGAGCCCGGCCTTCGGCCCGCAGTCCTCGATGCGCACACCCGGCATCGGCGCTCCGTGCTCATCGCGAATCGGCACGAGCACCGCGTGCACCCCGTGCGTCACACCACCCGTCACCAACTGCGCGAACACCACCGCCATCCGCCCGTCACGCGCCGCGTTGCCGATGTAGTCCTTGCGCGCCGACGGGTCCGGCGTGTCGACCACGAACTCCTCGGTGTCCGGGTCATACGTAGCCGTGGTGCGCAAGTGCTGCACATCCGACCCGTGCCCCGTCTCGGTCATCGCGAAGCAACCGGGCAACTCCAACCCCATGATCGCCCGCAAGTACCGCTCGTGGTGCCCCACCGTCCCCAACGCCTGCACCGCACCACCGAACAACCCCCACTGCACCCCCGCCTTCACCATCAACGACAGATCGCCGAACCCCAGGACCTCGAACGCCACCACCGACCCACCGACATCGTCCCGCCCGCCGTACTCGGCCGGAAACCCGATCAACGGGTGCCCACCGTCCGCCAACACCCGCATCTGCTCCCAGACCCAGGCCCGGTACTCCTCGCGCCCCAGCTCACCAGCCGGCTTCACCCCACCGAGCAACTCCAACGAGCCACGGCGCAACTCACCCCACCGCCCGTCCAGCAACTCCCGCACCGCTTCAACTCCACCCACAGTGATCCCCATACCCCCTTGCTAACACAGCTCAACCCCACCGGCCCGCCGAGAACACCCCACCCCGTCCACTGGCACGCCCTTCCCTCAAAAGGAGGGCTTCGTGTCATCCCGCCGACCTGGCTCCGCCCCACCGCGCGTGTCAAGGGGCTGTGCGTCCCTTACCCCAGCCGGACAGCGAAACCCGTCATCCTGCTGATCTGCCCATCCGGCGAGGACAGCTTTTAATCTCTCAAGCCCTTACTCTGAACGGAGTAACACACCCCACCCTCCGGGCGACCCCATCAGTGGAACCTGTCACTCCGGAGGCAACCCATGACGTTCCGTAACCACCCCAAGCCAGTCACGGCCATCGCCGCGCTCGCACTGACCGCACCACTGCTCGTGACCAGCCCCGCCATCGCCGACCCCAACAACAACTCACCGGCCAAACTCACCAAGGCCGTCACTCTCGACGGCGTGCTGCGCCACCTCGACGCGTTCCAGGCCATCGCCGACACCCACGGCGACCGGGCCGCCGGCCGGCCCGGCTACCGGGCATCGGTCGACTACGTCGTCGACACCCTGACCACCGCCGGCTACACCCCGACCGTGCAGCAGTTCGACTTCCCCTACACGGAGGAGAAGTCCGAACTCGAACAACTCGCGCCCGTCCCCACCACCTACGTCGTCGACCGCGACTTCACCCGCAACAACTTCACCCCGACGTTCGTCGGCGAAGCCGCCGCACCGGCCTACCCGGTGGACGTCGTCATCCCGCCCGGCCCGACGCCGAACTCCAACAGCAGCGGCTGCGAGGCCGCCGACTTCTTCGGCTTCCCGATCGGGGGCATCGCGCTGCTGCAGCGCGGCACGTGCGGCTTCGCCCAGAAGACGCTGAACGCCCAGGCCGCGGGCGCGTCCGGCGTCGTCCTGTTCAACGAGGGACAGCCGGGCCGCACGGGTCTGTCCACGCCGATCGGCGACACCCCGGGCCTCGCGATCCCGGTCGTCTTCGCCACCTACGCGGTCGGCGAGGCGCTCGCCACCAACGTTCCCCGGATCGTCCGGGTGAAGGTCGACTTCTTCTCCGAACCACGCCCCGCGTGGAACGTGTTCGCCGAGTCGCACGAGGGCTCGGCCGACAACACCGTGATGGCCGGCGCGCACCTCGACAGCGTGCAGGCCGGCGCCGGGATCAACGACAACGGCACCGGTTCCGCCGCGCTGCTGGAGACCGCCGTCCAGATGGCCAAGGTCAAGACCGACAACCTGGTCCGGTTCGCGTGGTGGGGCGCCGAGGAGGAAGGCCTGCTCGGCTCCGAGCACTACGTCGCCACCCTGCCGCAGGCCGAGTTGGACCGGATCGCGCTGTACCTGAACTTCGACATGGTCGGCTCGCCCAACTACTTCAACGGCGTCTACGACGGTGACAACTCCAGCGGCACCGCCCCGCCCGGGTTCATCCCGCCAGGCTCGGCGGAGATCGAGGACGTGTTCGAGAAGTTCTACGCCGACCGCGGCGTGCCGTCGGAGGACACCGAGTTCTCCGGCCGGTCCGACTACGGCCCGTTCATCCAGGTCGGCATCCCGGCCGGTGGCCTGTTCACCGGCGCCGAAGGCATCAAGACCGCAGCTCAGGCGGCCCGCTACGGCGGCGTCGCGGACGTCGCGTTCGACCCGTGCTACCACCAGCCGTGCGACAGCCTCACCCCGGTCGACGACGGCGCCGACCCCGCGCTGTACGCGCAACTGGACGCCGTCTACGACCTGCGCGGCAACGTCAACGCGGTGGCTCTGGACGTCAACTCCGACGCCATCGCCACCGCGGTCATCACCTTCGCCTTCGACACGCCGACCGTGAAGAGCGTGCGCAAATCCCACTCAGTGCGCATCACCTCCTCGGGATCGCGCACCACCTCCTGAAGAACCCACCCGTCACCTACTCACCACCCGCCGGCGGCACGGTGTGCTTCCGGACGTGCTGGAACAGCAGGTTCGTCTGCACCTCGCTGACCTCCCGGCGGGTGGTGAAGCGGTCCAGCACCAGGCGCTGCAGGTGCGCCGTGTCCGACACCGCGACGTGCACCAGGAAGTCCTCCGGCCCCGCCACGTGCGACATCGCCAGCACCTCCGGCAACGTCAGCACGTAATCCATGAACGGCTCCACGATCGCCCTCGTGTGCGGCCGGACCCGCACCGCGATGATCGCCTGCACCGGCCGTCCGATGGCGGCCAGGTCGACCTCCGCGTGGTAGCCGGTGATCACGCCGCGCTCGCGCAGCGACCGGTGCCGGACCACGCACGTCGACGCCGCCACGTTGACCCGGTCCGCCAAGTCCTTGTTGGGCAGCCGAGCGTCCTTCTGGAGCTCCTGCACGATCGCCGCGTCCACCGAATCCAGCACCGCAAAACCCTCCCACCGCCGAACGACCTGCGGAACTTACCCGCACCAGCCGACGATAAGTCCAAGATTCGCGCATGACCCGGTTGCGAACGACGGCGGTGCACGGTGGGCGCGACGATCTCGCCGACCTGGGCGTGCACGCCCTGCCGATCGACCTGTCCACCACCTACCCGATCCCGGACCAAGCCGAGGGCGGCCACGCGCTGCAACACCTCGCCGAGGGCGCGGCGCACGCCGCCTCGCCGGTCTACTCCCGGCTGCACAACCCGACCGTGGCCCGGTTCGAGCGGGCCCTGGCGACGTTGGAGGGCACGTCGGCCGCCGTGGCGTTCGGCAGCGGCATGGCCGCGGTGACCGCCGTGGTGCAGGCCGCGTGCGTGCTGACCGGCAAGCCGCACGTGGTCGCCGTGCGCCCGATCTACGGCGGCACCGACCACCTGCTGTCGTCCGGTCTGCTCGGCGTGCGCACCACCTACGCGACCGCCGACCGCGTCGCCGACGCGATCACCCCCGACACGGGCTTGGTGGTCATCGAGACACCGGCCAACCCGAACCTGGACCTGCTCGACATCGCCGCGATCGTCGCCCGGGCGGGCGGCGTCCCGGTGATGGTGGACAACACGTTCGCCACGCCCGTGCTCCAGAACCCGGCCGCTCTCGGCGCCACCTACGTGCTGCACTCCGGCACCAAGTACCTCGGCGGGCACGGCGACGTGCTCGGCGGCGTCGTGGCGTGCGCCGAGGAGCACGCCGGGCCGTTGCGCCAGATCCGGATCATCACCGGCGCGGTGCTGCACCCGCTGGGCGGCTACCTGATGCACCGGGGCCTGGCCACGCTGCCGCTCCGCGTCGAGGCGGCCCAGCGCAGCGCGATCGACCTGGCCGCACGGCTCGACGCGCACCCCGGCACCGGCCTGGTCCGGCACCCGAGCCTGCCCGGCGCCGACCCGGCCGGCCTGATCGGCACGCAGCTGCGCGGTCCGGGCGCGGTGCTGGCGTTCACCACCCGTGAGGACCCGACCGCGGTCGTGCGCAGGCTCGAGCTGATCACGCCCGCCGTGAGCCTCGGGTCGGTCGACACGCTCATCGAGCACCCCGCCGCGTTGACGCACCGACTGGTGCCCGACACCGCGCGCGAGGCGTCCGGCGTGCCGACCAACCTCCTGCGCCTGAGCGTCGGACTGGAGGACGTCGAGGACATCTGGGACGACCTCGACCGCGCCCTCTCCGGATACGACCGCACCCTCTCCGGGCATTGTGAAGAGGATTACATCAAGTCTTCCTCAAGCGATTTCCGAGAACGGGCCGTCAGCCACTAGCGTTTCGCCGTCATGGTGTGAACCGGGCGCGCGCAGTCGGCCCCCGTCGAGTGCTCCAATCGAGCCGATCGGCGGCCGGACCTGCTACAACAGGCCACCGCGCGCTTCGGTTCGCGCCATGTCGCGAAGCCGGTGAACGCGATGGATGATTCGGCTTTCCGAATTCCTGCGCGCACTGACCGGTCCCCGACCGGATCAGTGCCGACCGAACGGGACCGAACTGGTGCCAACCGGACCAGTACCGGCCGAATCGGACCGAACCGGACCTTGGGGGCCCGGACTCGACCCGGCACCCGGATCGCGTCGCCGCTTCCCCGTGCTCGCCGCGCCATCCTCCGCTCCGCGGCGCGGGCGAGCCGCCCGAGCCCGTCGTTCGACAGCCCACCAGGCCGCCGAACGGGTCGCGGCGCGCGACTGGCGCGCCGCGGGAAGACCGAACGGCCGGGCGGGTGCCACGAGCACCCGTCCGGCCCGGTCACCTAGGCTGGTGGCAGTTCACCTAGGAGGAAACCCAGCCGTGTCCGTCGTCGGTGTCCTCGCCCTCCAGGGCGACGTCCGTGAGCACCTCGTCGCGTTGGCCGAGGCCGACGTGCTCGCCCGCCCGATCCGCCGGCCCGAGGAGTTGGCCGAGGTCGACGGCGTGGTGCTGCCGGGCGGCGAGTCGACGACCATCAGCCGGCTGCTCGCCACGTTCGACCTGCTCGAACCACTGCGCGCCCGGATCAAGGAGGGCATGCCCGCCTACGGTTCGTGCGCCGGGATGATCCTGCTGGCCGACCGGGTCCTGGACGGGCGGCCCGACCAGCACCAGCTCGGCGGGCTCGACATCGTGGTGCGGCGCAACGCGTTCGGCAGGCAGGTCGATTCCTTCGAGGCCGAACTCGACTTCACCGACGTGGGCGAGGTGCACGCGGTGTTCATCCGCGCCCCGTGGGTGGAATCGGCGGGATCGGACGTGGAAGTACTCGCCCGGGTGCCCGAAACGGAAGACGCCGGAGAGGCCGCCGGTAGGATCGTCGCGGTTCGGCAGGGGCACGTGCTCGCCACCTCGTTCCACCCGGAACTGACCGGCGACGGGCGGGTGCACCGCCTTTTCGTGGACATGGTCCGTGCCGCGGGCTGAGTATTCGACGGAGGAAAGATGAGCGGCCACTCAAAGTGGGCGACCACCAAGCACAAGAAGGCCGCAATCGACGCCAAGCGCGGCAAGCTCTTCGCGCGGCTGATCAAGAACATCGAGGTGGCGGCCCGCACCGGCGGTAGCGACCCCGACGGCAACCCGACCCTGTACGACGCCATCCAGAAGGCGCGGAAGAACTCCGTGCCGCTGGACAACATCGAGCGCGCCCGCAAGCGCGGCGGTGGCGAGGAGGCCGGCGGCGCGGACTGGCAGACCATCATGTACGAGGGCTACGGCCCCAACGGCGTGGCGGTGCTGGTCGAGTGCCTGACCGACAACCGCAACCGGGCCGCGTCCGAGGTCCGCACCGCGATGACCCGCAACGGCGGCTCGATGGCCGACCCGGGCTCGGTGGCGTACATGTTCACCCGCAAGGGCGTGGTCATCGTGCCGAAGGGCGACCTGTCCGAGGACGACGTGCTGATGGCCGTGCTCGACGCGGGCGCGGAGGAGGTCAACGACCTCGGCGAGAGCTACGAGGTCGTGTCCGAGGCCGGTGACCTGGTCGCGGTGCGCAAGTCCCTCCAGGACGCCGGCTACGACTACGAGTCGGCGGAGGCGAACTTCCTGCCGTCGGTGACCGTGCAGCTGGAGGCCGAGGGCGCGCGGAAGATCTTCAAGCTGATCGACGCGCTCGAGGACTGCGACGACGTGCAGAACGTGTTCGCGAACTTCGACGTCTCCGACGAGGTCATGGCCGAGGTCGACTGAGCCCGACCTCCGGATCCGACCTCCGGGCCGGCCTTGAACCCGACGGCCCCTTCGCGGCAGTTGCCGCGGCGGGGCCGTCGCCGTCCCGACCTGTCGTCCGACCGGGGCACGTCGCGGCCGCGCTTATGCGGGGTTGACGCCCGCAACGGGCACAATGGCCGGGTGTCGAACCCCTCCGCCCCCTCCGTCCAGGACATCAACCTGCGCAACTGGCTGTTGACGCAGGCCGAGCAGCACGGTCACGCCGTCGTCACCGTGCCCGAGGACGACGAAGGCGCCGGCTACTCGTTCTCCGTCGGCGCGTGGCGCCGGTTCGGCGTCGCCGAGGCCGTGGTCCTGGGCCTGCCGCCCGAGCACGCGCAGGTGCTCATCCGCGCGTACGTCGACCGCGCCAGGCGTGGCGAGCGGTTCGTGCCCGGTCGGCTCTACTACGACTTCCTGGGCGGTGTGCCGGTCACGTTCGAGCGCGTCTTCAAGGGCTTCTACCCGGAGTTCTTCGGCAGCGCGTTCCTGCTCTACGGCAAGGGCGACTTCGCCGCCCTCCAGATCATCCTGCCCACCGCGGACGGCAAGTTCCCGTGGCACCACGACGCGCCGATGGGCTTCGGCGACTGGCAGCTGCTGCTGACCGAGAGCGGCCGGCCGGAGAGCTGGGAGCCGGGCGTCACCGGTCCCTGAGCGACCCCACCAGCACTGTTCGGCACCGTCCGGGCCCCGCCGCACCACGCGGCGGGGCCCGACGTCGTTGTCCGGGAAATGTTGTCAGGGCAACGCCCACCGACCGCTGACAACGTCCGAGGGCTATCAATGGCCTGTGCGTCGACTGTCGGGGGCTACGCACACCGCGAGGGGGAGGTGCGCCCCGTCCCGCGTAGTCGGGGAGCTGCGCGGGGCGGGGCGCGCGCGACGAGGCTTGGTCACGGGGGCCCCGCCCGTGCCAAGGAAGAGGCCGTGGGGGAGAGCCTCCGATGGGCTCTCCCCTCGGTGCCCACCACCATCCGAACCGCGATCAGCCGAACGATCACGTGACCGGCCACTACCGGATTGGCCGTCCCTGCCCGGCAGCCACCGCGACCGCCGGCTCCACCGCCCGCTACGGCGTCCGGCCGAGCAGCGCGACGAGCCGGGTCTGCGGGTCCGCGTTGTCGGGCACCGGCACCGGCGGGTCGAACAGCCCGCTCGCCGCCCACGCCCCCGCGTTCGGCTCCATGTACTCCAGCACCGCCTCGGCGAGGTCCGGGTCGATCCGGTCGTCCGCCCCGATCGCCCGCGCCAGGTCCCAGGCGTGCACGGCGAGGTCGGACGTCATCTGCCAGCCGTACTCGACCGCCGTCGCCTTGCCGTAGCTCAGGTGCACGGGCTTGAGCAGCGCTTTCGGCGCGATCCACGCCTCGCGAGCCGCGGCTGCCGCCAGCACCCACGAGTGCAGCGGGTCGTGGCCGAGTTGGTCGCCGTCGAACCGGTCGCCGACCTGCTCGATCGTGCAGCCGGCCAGCAGTTCCGGCGCCCACAGCTGCTCGTGGACCAAGTGGTTGACCAGGTCGTGGACCGACCACTCCTTGCAGGGTGTGCCCCAGTCCCACTGCTCGGGGCGCACCAAGCGCACCCGCGAGTCGAACTCCGTCATCGCGCGTCCGTGAGCCTCGATCAGATCCACCCCACGAGTGCACCAAACGTTGAACCGGCCCGCACCCCGAGGCTGTGCGATAGGCCACTCGGGCGTATCGGGATTTCATCCCGTACACCCGTACGGCGTAATGTGGCCCGGTCTGCCGACGGTGACATCGTTGACACAGGAGGAACACGTGAGCGCCACGAGCGCCGTCTCCACCCCGCAGCGGGGCTTCTTCGGTCATCCCCGAGGACTGTCGACGCTGTTCTTCACCGAGCTGTGGGAGCGCTTCTCCTACTACGGGATGAAGGCGATCCTCGCCTACTACCTGTACCGGTCCACCGCCGAAGGCGGCCTCGGGCTCGACCAGAGCTTCGCGTTGTCGTTGGTCGCCATCTACGGCGCGTCGGTCTACATGTCCGGCGTCGCGGGCGGTTGGCTGGCCGACCGGGTGCTCGGCGGGCAGCGCGCCGTGTTCTACGGCGGCGTGCTGATCATGTTCGGGCACATCGCGCTGGCGCTGCCGATCGGCCTGGCGGGCGTCTACACCGGTCTGATCCTGATCGTGCTCGGCACCGGTCTGCTCAAGCCGAACATCTCCACGGTGGTCGGCGGCCTGTACGACCGGCAGGACCCGCGCCGCGACTCCGGCTTCACGATCTTCTACATGGGCATCAACCTCGGCGGCTTCCTCGCGCCGCTGGTGTGCGGGTTCCTCGGCGAGACCTACGACTGGCACCTCGGCTTCGGCGCCGCGGCGGTCGGCATGGCGTTGGGCCTGGTCGTCTACCGGCTCGGCCAACGCGGTCTCGGCGACTCGGCCTCCGCGCCCCCGTTCCCGCTGCCCGCCGAGGAGCGCGGCCGGGTGATCGGTCGGATCGTGGGCGTGGCCCTCGGCTCGGTGGCCGTGGTGGCGCTGCTGGTCGTGCTCGGGGTGCTCGGCGCGGAGGGCGTGATCAACCTGATCAGCCTGCTGTCGGTGCTGCTGCCGATCGGCTACTTCACCGTGATGATCCGCAGCCCGCGCACCACGCCGGTGGAGCGGTCGCGGGTGATCGCCTACATCCCGCTGTTCATCGCGGCGGCGATGTTCTGGCTGCTGTTCGAGCAGAGCGCGACGGTGATCGCCGCGTTCGCCGACACCAGGGTCGACAACTCGTTCCTCGGGTGGGTGTTCCCGCCGTCGTTCATCCAGTCGATCAACCCGGTGATGATCATCGCGGTGGCGCCGCTGTTCGCGCTGCTGTGGGTGAAGCTGGCCAAGCGCCAGCCCTCGACGCCGCGCAAGTTCGCCTACTCGTTGCTGCTGGTCGGCCTGTCGTTCCTCCTGATGATGATCGCGAGCCAGGGTGACCCGTCGGTGCGGGTGAGCTTCCTGTGGCTGGTGCTGATGTACCTGGTCATGACGTGCGGCGAGTTGCTGCTGTCGCCGGTGGGCCTGTCGGTGACGACGAAGCTCGCGCCGCGCGCGTTCGCCTCGCAGACCATGGGCCTGTGGTTCCTGGCCACGGCGGCGGGCTCGGGCGTGGGCGCGATCGTGGTGCGGTTCTACAGCGACGAGAACGCCGTGGCGTACTTCGGCGTGCTCGGCGCGGTGGCGATCGGCCTCGGTGTGGCGCTGGTCGTCGCGACGAAGTCCATCCACCGGTTGATGCGGGGCGTGGACTGACCTGACCCCGTTCGGTGAGGGGCGCGGCGCACGCCCCTCACCGGACGGTCATCCGGACCCCGCTACTTGAACGCCGCGGCGTTGCGCGCGGCCCAGTCCGCGAAGGATCCGGCGGGGCGGCCGAGGACCCGTTCGACGTCCGGGCGCACCCGCTGCTCGTCGGCGGACGGCGTGCCGAGGACGCCGAGGGTGGCGTCCGCGACCCGCTCGGGCATGAACCGCAGCATCTGCGCCCGCGCCTCCTCCCGGGTCTGCTCGACGAACCGCACCGGCTCGCCCAGCGCGTCCCCGATCGCCGCGACCTGCTGCCGCGGCGTGACGGGCTCCGGCCCGGTCAACACGTACGTGCTGCCGCCGTGACCCGCCTCCCGCAACGTCACGGCCGCGACCGCGGCGATGTCGTCCGGATCGACGGCCGGCAGCGCGACGTCCGCGAACGGCGCCGCGGCCACCCGCTGCTCGCGGATCGTCGCGGCCCAGGCGAAGGCGTTCGAGTCGAACGCGCCGGGCCGCAGCACGGTCCACTCCAGCCCCGACCGCTTGACGGCGTCCTCCAGGTCGGGGGAGTGGCGCAGCGTCTCGACTCCCTGCGAGGACAGCAGCACCACCCGCCGGACGCCACCGGCCCGCGCGCGGTCGAGCGCATCGGCCACCACGGTCCCGTCGCCACCCGCCGACAGCCAGTCTCCCGATGTCAGCAGGAACAACGACTCCGCACCGTCGAACGCGGGCTCCAGGCCGGCCGGCCGCATCAGGTCCGCCCGCACGTGGCGCACGCCCTCGGGCATGTCCCGTGCCGAGACCCCGCGTGACACGGCGGTCACCCGCTCACCCGCCTCGACCAGCGCCCGCACCAGCGTCCGCCCGACGTTCCCGGTCGCACCGGTCACCACGATCATGATCACTCCCCATAGGCCGGGTTCTGCTTGCCCGAGGGAAGTTACTGTCCTGGATATAGTAGGTACCTAGAGGAAAGTATTGGCGGAAGGGGCTTGTTGTGACCAGTGGCACAACCCGGGCGGCGGTCGACCCGGAGCAGGCCTGTCCGATCGCGCCGGTGGTGGACATCGTGTTCAGCCGCTGGACGACCCCGATCCTGTGGGCCCTGAACGAGTTCGGGCGGCAGCGGTTCGTGGAGCTGTCGCGCCGCATCACCACGATCACGCCCAAGGTGCTCACGCAGCGGCTGCGGCAACTGGAGCGCGACGGGCTCGTCGAGCGCACCTACCACGCCGAGGTGCCGCCCCGCGTGGAGTACGAGATCAGCGAGCTCGGGCGGAGCCTGGCGCCGTTGTTCGCACACCTGGCCGAGTGGTCCGCGGTGAACCTGGAGAAAGTCGAGCGGGCGCGGCAGGACCACGACGCCAAAGAACACGTGGGTGGCCGCAGAAATCCGCAATAGTGCGGAAAGGACGCAACGACCCGCCGCGGCGGCGGTGCGGCGGGTCGACGCGCGAGTACAGCATGCACCACATTCCTGAGGCTCAGCTGATGGTTTCCACGATCGGGTGGTGTTTTTTCGCGCCCGTGGTGACCGGAAGCCTCGCCGCACCCCGGATGACGCGCGATGGACGGCGGTGCACGCGACCCGCCGCTTTCAGGTCCGGGAACCGGCGGAACAGGCCGCGCAGGGCCGCCGCGCCCTCCATCCGGGCCAGTCCCGCGCCGAGGCAGTAGTGGATCCCGGACGAGAACGCCAGGTGCTCCCGCACGTCCGCGCGACCGGGGTCGAACCGGTGCGGGTCGGCGAACACCGCCGGGTCGCGGTTCGCCGCCGCCAGCATCAGCATGATCGGCGTTCCCTTGGGCAGCCGCGTACCGGCGACCTCGGTCGTCTCGAACGGAACCCGCACCGTGTACTGCACCGGCGGGTCGTGGCGCAGCGTCTCCTCCACGACGGCGTCGGCGTAGCCGGGGTCGGCGAGCAACCGCTCGCGGACCTCGGGGTGCCCCAACACCTCCAGCACCGAGTTGCCGATCAGGTTGACCGTGGTCTCGAACCCGGCCACCAGCAGCAGTTCCGTCGTGGCGATCAGGTCTTCGCGGGTCAGGTCGTCGTGCGCCACCAGCGCGGACACGATGTCGTCGCCGCCCGGGTGCCGCCGCCGGTGCGCGATCAGGTCGTCCAGGAACGCCTCGAACTCCCGCAACGCCTCCTGCAGCGCCTTCAGCCCGCGCAGGTCCCGCACGCCGTCGAGCGCGTTGACCAACGCGCTGCCCCACCGGGCGAACGTCGCGTGGTCCGCGCCCGGCACGCCGAGCAGGTCGGCGATCACCTGGATCGGCACCCTGGCCGCGAAGTCCCCGACGAGGTCGAACGTCCCCCGGTCCGCCACCTCGTCCAGGTACTCGTCGACCACCCGCTCCACGGTCGCCGCCTGCGCGCGCAGGCCGCGCGGCGTGAACCAGGGCGCGACCAGCCGCCGCAACCGCGTGTGGTCGGGTGGGTTGAGCACCAGGAACGACTCCTCGACCGGGTTCACCAGCCGCCGTCCGTCGGGCTGGAGCGACGAGTCCACCGGCGACAGCGCGCCCGCGGACAGCGGCCCGAACCCGGGATCGCGCAGCAACTTCGAGGACAACTCGTGCGAGGCGGTGAGGTACAGCCCCATCTTCGTCTTCACCAGCACGCCCTGGCGGCGCACCGACTCGTACACCGGGTAGGGGTCGCTGGTCGGGTTCTCCCCGAGCAGTCGGGCGGCGGGATCGCCGAGGAGGGCTTGGGCCCGGACGATGGTGCGCCCCAGGAACAGCAGCGTCGCGTTCTTCACCGTGGACGGCATGCCACCACGGTGGCCTGAACGCGAGAAAGGTTCAAGCCGGGCGCGGCGAACCCCGAACCGCGCGCACCCGAGAGAACCCGACCGGGCCCGACCGAAACCGTTGTCACCCGGCGGAAAACCGATCGCCGCCACCGACCCGCCCGCACTACGCTCCCGCGCGATGACCACCGTCCTCTGGCTCCTCGGTCCTTCCGGCGTCGGCAAGTCGACCGTCGGCTGGCTGGTCTACCGGTCCCTCGACCGCGCCTCGTACGTGGACGCCGACCAACTCGGCCTCTGCTACCCGTCGACCGCCGACGACCCCGAGAACCACCGGGTCAAGTCGACCGCGCTCGGCGCGCTGTGGCCGGAGTTCAAGGGCTCCCCGCTCGTCGTCTCCGGCTTCCTCGACACCCCCGAGGACGCCCGCCGGTACACCGAACGCCTGCCGGGCGCGGACATCGCGCTGTGCCGGTTGCGGGTGGGCCGCGCCGAGCTGCGCGCCCGCTTCCTCGGCCGTGGCTGGCTCACCGACGCGGTCGAGGAGGTCCTCGACGGCGCCGACGCGCTGGAGCGGGCCCCCGACTTCGCCGACTTCACCGTGGACACCGACGGCCGCGCGCCCTCCTCGATCGCGGCGGAGATCCGGAAGAGGTGGACCGCGTGACCGTCCTGTGGATCGCCGGACCGCGCGCGGTCGGCAAGTCGACGGTGGGTTGGGCGGTCTACAGCCGGATCTTCGCGCGCGCCAAAGCGGGCTACGTCGACCTGGCCCAGATCACCTTCACCACACCGCCGCTCGACGCTGCCGGCAAGGCGCGGCGGCTCGACGCGGTCCGGCGCACCTACCAGGACGAGGGCGCGCGGCACCTGGTCATCACGGGTGACGCCGAGAACCGCGTGCCGGACGCGAAGCTGTGCCTGCTGGCGGCGAGCCACGACCAGCTCGTGGCACGCCTGCTCCTGCGTGGCGCGGGCATGGGGCCGCCGATCCCGGGCGACGACCTCCGGGGCGTGCCCGAGGAGGAACTGCGCCGCCTGGCCGTACCCGCCGTCGCGCCGGTCGCCGACCTCGTGGTCTACACCGACGGCCGGCAGGTCGACGAGATCGCGGAGGAGATCCTCGACCGGTTCTTCCCCGAGCTCGCCGCCTGACTGGCCCGCCTCGCCGCCTAACCCTTCCGGACCACCAACGACGCCAGCCGCCACGTGCCGCCGTCCGGCGTCCGCTGCGGCGTCTCGGCCAACGCCAGGTCCGGGAACCGTCGCAGCACGGCCGACAGCGCCACCTGCGTCTGCACGCGGGCGAACGCGGCCCCGAGGCAGAAGTGCGCGCCGTGCGAGTATCCGAGGTGCCCGACCGGCGGCACGCGCGTGACGTCCAGTTCGTCCGGCGCGGTGTAGACGCGCGGGTCGCGGTTGGCCGACACGATCGCCGTCATCACGGGCTGACCCTTGTCGATCACCACGTCGCCGAAGGCCACCTCCTCCTTGGTGAACCGGGGCACGGTGAGCAGCTGCGGGCCGACCCACCGCGTCAGCTCCTCCACCGCGCGCGGCATCAGGCCGGGGTCCGCCCGCAGCGCGGCGAGCTGGTCGGGGTGGGCGAGCAGGGCTTCGAGGCCGTTGACGATGAGGTTGCTCGGCGTCTGGCCGGCGATCACCAGCTGCCACACCAGGGTGACCAGCTCCGCGTCGGTGAAGCGGTCGCCGTGCTCGTCCCGCACCCGCAGCAGCTGGGAGATCAGGTCGTCACCCGGTGACGTCCGGCGCAGCTCGACGGCCTCCAGCGCCCCCTCGACGATCCCCGGGATCGCGGCGAGGAACCCGGGCCCGTAGCCGCTCACCACGGCCGCGCCGTACTCGCGCCACCGCGCTCGGTTCCCGGCGGGGATGCCGACCAGCTCGCAGATGACGTCCATCGGCAGCGGCCGGGCGAAGTGCTCCATCAGGTCCACCGTGTCGCCGTCCGGCAGGGCGTCGAGCAGCGCGGCCACGATCGCCTCGACCCGCGGCCGGAACTCCTCCGCCCGACGCGCCGTGAACGCGGGCGCGGCCAGCTTGCGCAGCCGCAGGTGCTCGGGGCCGTTCAGCTCGGACATCGTGCGCAGGTAGGGCTTGCAGTGCTCCGGGATGCCCGGCAGGCCCATGAAGCTGTTCGGGCTCAGCTCGAAGCGCGGGTCGGCGAGCATCGCCTTGGCGTCCTCGTGGCGGGTGAGGATCCACATGTCGCCCATGCCGGGCAGGGGCATCCGCGCCACCGGGCAGCGTTCGCGGGCCTCCCCGTACGCGGTGAACGGGTCCAGCAGCACCTCGGGGTTGGCGGGGTCGATCTCGGGCACGGTCAACTCTGGCCTCCGGATGTTCAGATCAGATGTTCTCATCATCTGAATGGTCACGGTATCTTGACCGCTCGACGGCTGGCAAACGGGGAGCGTGGCGGTGCGGCTGAGCAGGGCGGAGGCGCAGGAGCGCAACCGGGCGCGGGTGCTGGACGCGGCCCGCGCGGAGTTCGTCGAACGCGGTTTCCGGGACGCCAAGGTCGACATGATCGCGCAGCGCGCCGAGCTGACCCGGGGCGCGGTGTACTCGAACTTCCCCGGCAAGCGCGCCCTCTACTTCGCGGTGCTGGCCGACCTGGCGGAACGTGCGACGCCGCCGTCGAACCCGCAACGCGGAGCGGACCGGAGGGCCGCGCTCGGGGCTCTGGCCCGCGCGTGGGTCACCTCGCTCAGCCACGACGCGCTGGCGCGCGATTTCCTGCCCGAGGTCGCCGCCGAGGAGGTGACGCGCCGGCCGTTCACGCAGTTGATGAAGCTGGACGCGGTGCTGCTCAGCCTCGCCCTGGAAGCGCTCGACCCGGTCGTGCCGCCGCCCGGCTCGCCGCCCGCCCGGGTGGTCCGGCTCGCCGAGATCGTGCTCGCCACCCTGCACGGCGCGAGCGGCCTCGCCGCCGCCGCGCCCGGCTTCCTGGAGCCGTTCGACGTGATCAGCGCGTGCGAACAGCTCGCGGACCTGGAGCTGAACGACTGGTGGGCGGCGCCTCCCGGCGCGGTGGTGCTCCCGGAGGACCGGCCGTGGGCTCCGCCCGTCGTGGTCGACCTCGTGCGCGGCGAGGAGGTGACGCCCGATGAGAACGGCGTGGTGGTCGTGCTGGGGCTCAACCGGCTGGCCGCGGTGGAGGAGGCGGTGCGGACCACCGGTGGTCGCGTGACCCTCGCGATGGTGACCGGCACTCCGGGGGAGTTGGCGCCGTTGGCCCGGCTGGTGCTGGCGCGCTTGTGCGTCGGCCTGCGGCAGGCGTTCCCGGTCGGGGCGTGGCCGCGGCTGCGGGTGGTGTGCGACGAGACCGGCGCGCTGGCGGGCGCGGCGGGCGTGCCGTCGGTGAGCGACGAGACCGAGACCGCGATCCGCGTCGAGGGCGGCCGGGTGGTGGCGCGGGCCGAGGGCTCAGGCGCGGGTCACGCGGTCAGCTCCGGGGCACGGGTGCGGACCTAGTCACGGGCCTGGTGGCGGGTCGGGCGGCGGCCGGACGGCGTTCCAGGACCTTGCGGAAGTCGGCCGGGATCGGGGTGCTGCGCAGTTCCGGCGTGCCGAAGGAGACGTACCGGTTCCAGCCGGTGGCCACCGGCGTGCCGTCGACGTCCGCGTCGAACCCCATGGTCAACGTGGTGGTGCCCAGCGTCCGCACCCGGACCGCGATGCGCAGCAGGTCGTCGAACCTGGCCGGGTGGAGGTACCGGATGGACGTCTCGGCCATCACGAAGTCGACGCCGTGCTTCTCCAACTCCTTGTAGGAGCCCAGCAGGGAGCGCAGCGTCTCCACCATGGCGGCCTCGAAGAAGACCGCGTAGCGCGACGCGTGCACGATCCCCTGGCGGTCGCAGTCGACCGGGCGCACCCGCACCCGGTGCACGTGGGCAGGTCGGGCGTCAGCCATGTCGGCGATCCTATGGGGTCACCTGGACGGTGCGCGTCGGCCTAGCGGTGACTGCTCCGAGTGATGCCCCGACCAGTTGGCCCGCCGCGACCAGCAAGATCACCGACGTCGACGACCACGCGATGAGCAGCGCGCCGCCGCCCGCCGCGCCCACCGCGTACGCCCCGATCTTCAGGCTCGCGCCCGTGGTCGACACCTGGCCGAGCAGCGGACCCGGCGTGTACCGCTGCCGCGCGGTGATCGTCGCGGTCAGGACGGGCCCCTGCGCCAGACCGCTGACCAGCGCCAGAACCAGCAGCACCGGGAAGTGCTGGGCGATCGGCCACAACGCCAGCGTCACGCCGTACAGCGCGACCGTCGTGAACACGACCCGCTCCGGACGCCACCGCGGCAGCCACCGGCGGACCGCCAGGATGCAGCCGATGGCGCCGACCTCGAACACCGCCCACACCACCCCGGCCTGGTCGCCGTCCACGCCGAGCCCGGCGACGTGCAGCGGCAGCGCCGTGGCGAGCATGCCCACCGACCCGTAGCCGACCACGGAGGCGACCGTCGCGCCACGCAACGGCGGCGTGGTGACCAGGTGCCGCAGACCCCGCTTGATCGCCGCACGCAGCGACGGGTGCTCGCCGGGCGGGTGCGGCGGCACGCGCAACGTCAGCGTGCACAGCCCGCCCGCCAGCGCCAGCGCGGCGACCACGGCCACCGCGACGGCGGGCGACGCGGCCGTGCTCAGCACGCCCGCCAGCCCCGGTCCGGCGACCGCCGCCCCGTTGAACAGCAACGCGTCCTGCGACGTGGCCCGGTTCAGGTCGCCGGCCAGGCGCGGGACCAGGCTGGTGAACCCGCCGCTGGTCATCGGCAGCGTGATGCCCGCGACGAACGCCGCCGCCACGAGCCAGGGCGCCGGCGCGAACACCATGGCCACCGCCATCGCGCCGAGCGCGAACTGGTTGGCCGCCAACGCCGCCACCGGCCGACCGGTACGGTCGAGCCACGCGCCCAGCAGCGGCCCGGACAGGATCGAGGGCACGGTGTACGCGGCGATCACCGCACCGGACAGCACGGTCGACCCGCTGCGCGAGAGGGCGAGCAGCACCACGGCCACGGCCACCATCTCGTCGGCCAGCCGGGCGAGGCCCGCGGCCCAGAGGTACCGGCCCATCACGCCTTGCGGCGGTGCCGTCGGACGCTCTCCTCCACCAGGTCGAGCACGGGTTCGAGGTCGTCGGCGGGCAGGCCCATGGCCAGGTGCGACACCAGGCCTTCCAGCACCAGCTCCAGGAACGACGTCAGCACGTCCACGTCCACGTCGTCGCGCAGGTTCCCGGCCTCGCGCTGGCGCTCCAGCCGCTGCCGGGTCGCGTCGGTCAGCTGCCGCGAGCGCTCCGCCCACCTGGCCCGGAACTCCTGGTCGGTGCGCAGCCGCCGCGACACCTCCAGCCGCGTGCCGAGCCAGTCCGCCGGGTGCTCGACGTCGTTGGGGTCCGGCGGGTACAGCAGGTCGCGCATCACCTGCACGAGCCCCTGCTCGGCGACGACCTCGGCCATGCGCAGCGCGTCGTCCTCGGCGAGGGCGAGGAACAGCGACTCCTTGTCCCGGAAGTGGTGGAAGATCGCGCCCCTGGACAGGCCGGTAGCCTCTTCCAGGCGGCGCACGGTCGCGCCTTCGTAGCCGAAACGCGCGAAACACGCACGAGCGCCGTCGAGGATCTGACGGCGACGGGCATCGAGGTGGTCCTGGCTCACCCTGGGCACCTGTCGATGTTGCCAGGGCCGCCTGACGAAATCCAATCAGTACGTACGGCTTGCCCTGTCCACTTTGGGGTGTACTTCGACGTCTCGACTCGAAACCCCAGGTCACCGTCACTACGGTGGCGCACCGTGACCGCAGGTGAGGACATTCGTCCGCCGCTGAGGCTGGTGTCGGGATTGGGCTGGTCGAACCGACCGTCCACGGTGGACCGCAGTCGGCACGGCCCCGACTTGATCGATCTGATCAGGCTCGTCGGCCGGCGACCCGGTGACGTGGCCGACGGTCCGGCCGGGTGCGCCGTCGTGGTCTTCGAGGCGTTGTGCGTCCCGGAGCCGCTGCGCACGCCCGCCTACGCCCTGGCGTTCGGCGACGACCCCGCCGGCATCGGCGTCGACCGGTTGCCGCACGCGGCCGCGCGGTTCTTCGTGCACGAGGCCGCGCTGCACGTCCGCGTCGGAGACGAAGCGGTGATGGCCGACCAGCTGGACGCGCTGGCGAGCCGGACCGACGCGCCGGTCCGCCTGGTGCCGTTCACGGCGGGCCACGTCGGCGTGCTGCGGTCGTCGTTCGCGCTGCCGGAGGGGCGGCGACCGGCGGACGTGCTGGACCGGATCGCCTTGGACGTGCCGTCCTCGCGGACCGAGTTCCGCCGCCAGGCCGCGCGCTACCGGAGCAGGTGAGGGGACGGCCATGGGATCGCACTCTCTGCGCTCGCGACCGACGCCGCGCGCGCCCCGACGACGGCTCCCGTTCGCCGCCGTGGTCGCCGCGACGGCGCTGTCCCTGCTGACCGCCTCCGGTGCCGCGCACGGGCTCACCGACCACCAGTCCGAGTCCGCCACGATCTCGCGCGGCGCGGTGGAGTCCGAGCACGCCGGGTTCACCGGGACCGGGTACGTCGACTACGACGACAGCTTCGGCGGCTACGTCGAGTACGCCGTGACCGCCGCCCGGTCGGGCGCGCACGCGCTGGTCTTCCGCTACGCCAACGGGACCGAGGACGACCTCCCGCTCGCGCTGACCGTCAACGGGAAGCGCGCGGGCGCGGTCTCCTTCCCCGGCACGGGCTCGTGGACCACGTGGCGCGAGGTCACCGCGTCCGTGCGGTTGTCGGCGGGCGTGAACCGGGTCCGCGCCACCGCCACCACCGCGGACGGCGGCCCGAACGCCGACCGCCTCACCGTGGACGACGCCGACGTCGAGGCGCCGACCCCGCCGCGGGACCTGCGCGCCACGGGCAGGTCCGAGACCACCGTGTCGCTCGCGTGGGACGCGGCCTCCGACGACGTCGGCGTGGTCGGCTACGACGTCTACCAGCACGGTCAGCTCATGACGAGCGTGTCCGGCACGACCCTGTCGGCCACCGTCACGGGTCTGCGCCCCGACACCGCCTACGACTGGACGGTCTTCGCCCGCGACGCCACGCCCAACGTCTCGCAGGCCAGCAACAACGTCGTCGTGCGCACCGACGCCCCGCCGCCGGACAACGAGGCGCCCACGGCGCCGGGCGACCTGCGCGCCACCGGCAAGTCCTCGACCAGCGTGTCGTTGGCGTGGGAGGCGTCCACCGACAACGTCGGCGTCACCGGGTACGTGGTGCACCGCGACGGCACCCAGGTGGCCACGACGGACCACCCGTCCACCACGGTCACCGGCCTGACCTCCGGCACCGGCTACCGGTTCGCGGTGCGGGCGCGTGACGCGGCGGGCAACCTCTCGGCGTTCAGCGACGAGGTGGTCGTCGCGCCCGGCGGGACGACGCCGCCGGGCGAGCCGAGGCCCGGCGCGGTGACCACGGTGCGGGAGGGCACCGACGTGCCGTGGGGCCTGGCGTTCCTGCCCGACGGCACGGCGCTGGTGTCCGAGCGGGAGCGGTTCCGGCTCTACCGCCTCACGCCGGACGGCAAGCGCACCGACGTCGGCCGGGTGCCGGGCGCGCAGAGCACCGACGGCGAGGGCGGCGTGCTGGGCATCGAGCTGTCGCCCACGTTCGCCACCGACGGGCACGTGTTCGTCTACCACACGGCCGAGGAAGGCAACCAGGTCGTGCGCGCCAGGCTCATCGGCGAGACCCTCACCGGCTGGACCACGATCCTGGACGGCATCCCGAAGAACCGCTACCACAACGGCGGCCGGCTGCGGTTCAGCCCGGACGGCAGGTACCTGTTCGTCTCCACCGGCGACGCGCAGAACGGCAGCTACGGGCAGAACCTCGACACCGACGCGGGCAAGATCCTGCGCATCAACCCGGACGGCTCGATCCCGGCGGACAACCCGTTCCCGGGCAAAGCGATCTGGAGCTACGGGCACCGCAACGTGCAGGGCCTCGACTTCGACTCGCAGGGCAGGCTGTGGGCGACGGAGTTCGGCAACAACACGCTCGACGAGCTCAACCTGATCCAGCGCGGCGGCAACTACGGCTGGCCGGGCTGCGAGGGCACGCAGGGGTACTGCGAGGGCAGCATCCCGCCGAAGCGGACGTGGCCGACGTCGGCGGCGGGGCCGAGCGGGCTCGCGATCATCAACGACCACCTGTTCATCGGCACCACGGTCGGCCAGCGGGTGTACCGGCTGCGCATCGAGGGCTCCGAGCCGGTCGACGAGCAGGTCTACTTCCAGGGCGAGTACGGGCGGTTGCGGACGGTCGAGGTCGACCGGGAGGGCGACCTCTGGCTGACCACGTCGTGGGACCGGGACTGGGATCCCGGCAACGACCGCGTGCTGCACGTCGACGTCGACTACCAGGGTTCCTGATCGGTCACCCGGATGCCACGAGTTGTTCACGCCGTGCCCGGATTGTCCGCTCGGACACCGGGACTCGCCCACTCGGAGCAGGCGGGAGGCCTCCTGAACGCGGTCACCCGCCACCCGACCGGCCGTCATCCCCGCCTCCGCCACCCGGCATGTCGTTGATCCGCAAGGGTTTCCACAGCTGCGAGTGTCGGTGCCTGCGTGTAGCGTCGAACGGACGAGATTTGATCACGGGGAGTGCAACCAGTGACTGCTGTCCGTAACGCACCGGCTCCGGGGCCCACCCCGGCGGTGTTCCGGGATCGAGCGGAGGCCGAGGCCTACGTCGCCTCGGTCTGCTTCAAGCACGGACCTCCGAGATTGCTCGGAGTCGAGTTGGAATGGACCGTTCACCACGTCGAAGATCCCAGCCGACCGCTCGACGCGAAGACCCTCGCGGCCGCGCTCGGCCGGCACGCGCCACCGACCCTCGTCCCCGACAGCCCCCAGCGGCCACTGCCCTCCGGCACCCCGCTGACCGTGGAACCGGGTGGCCAGGTCGAGATCTCCACACCGCCGCGCGATTCGCTGACGGATCTGCTCAAGACCGTCGCCGCGGACATCGACCACCTCCACAGCCTGCTCGAACCCGCCGGTCTCCGGCTCGGTCAGCACGGCGCCGACCCGTTCCGCCCGCCGCGCCGGATGCTCCAGGTCCCGCGCTACGCGGCCATGGAACACGCCTTCGCCCCCCTCGGGCCCGAGGGCATCACCATGATGTGCAGCACCGCGGGCCTCCAGGTCTGCCTGGACGCCGGGCTGGCCGCCGACCTGCCGCGGCGCTGGGCCGCGGTGCACGCGCTCGGACCCGTCCTCACCGCGCTGTTCGCCAACTCGCCTGGTGTGAACGGCCGGCGGACGGACTGGGCCAGCGCGAGGATGCGCACGCTCTACGCCACCGACCCGGTGCGGACCCGTCCCGCGGCGGTGTGCGCGAAACCGGCCGACGCGTGGGCGAAGCGCGTGCTCGACAGCCCGGTCATCGCCGTGCGCAGACCGGGGCCGAACTGGCTGCCGCCGCACCCGTTGACGTTCGCCGACTGGATCGCGGGCGCCCTCGACGGCCCGCCGACGGCCGACGACCTCGACTACCACCTCACCCTCCAGTTCCCGCCGGTGCGCCCGCGCGGGTACCTGGAGGTCCGCTACCTGGACACGCCGCCGGACGGCCAGTGGTTGCCGCCGGTCGTGCTGATGGCGGCGTTGTTCAGCACGTCGCAATCCGTGGACGGGGTGCTCGCGGCGACCGAGGGCGCCGCGAACCGCTGGCTCGCCGCCGCGCGGTACGGCCTGGCCGACCCGGTGCTCGCCCGCGCGGCGCGCGACGTGGTCGACCTGGGCTGCGCCGCGCTGTCCGACACCGACCTGTCGGTCGGCCAGACCGACGCGATCGCCGAAGAACTGCACCGCACGCTCGCTGAGAAGACCGGAGGGGGCCGTTCATGACCAGCACCGAGGACCTTCGCGACCGGGTCGCCGCCCAGCTCACCAGGGCACGCGACCGCAGCAGGCTGCTCACCGACGCGGTGGACGACCACGACCTCGTCCGCCAGCACTCCAAGCTGATGTCACCGCTGGTGTGGGACCTCGCGCACATCGGCAACCAGGAAGAGCTGTGGCTGGTCCGCGACGTGGGCGGCCGTGAGCCGGTCCGGGCGGACATCGACGAGCTGTACGACGCGTTCAAGCACGCCCGGTCGGCCCGGCCGGAACTGCCGCTGCTCGGGCCCGCCGAAGCCCGCAAGTACGTCGGCGAGGTCCGCGACAAGGTGTTCGACGTGCTCGAGCGCACGCCGCTGGAAGGCCATCGGCTCCTCGACGGCGGGTTCGCGTTCGGCATGATCGTGCAGCACGAGCAGCAGCACGACGAGACCATGCTGGCCACGCACCAGCTGCGCGTCGGCGACCCGGTGCTGGACGCGCCGCCGCCGCCGCGCGGCGGCCCGGTGGGCCCGGCCGAGGTGCTGGTGCCCGGCGGGCCGTTCACCATGGGCACGTCCACCGAGGCGTGGGCGCTGGACAACGAGCGGCCCGCGCACCAGGTGGTCACCGAGCCGTTCTTCATCGACACCACGCCGGTGACGAACGGCGCGTACGCGGCGTTCATCGCCGACGGCGGCTACCGCGACCCGAGGTGGTGGAGCGAGGCCGGCTGGGCGCACGTGCGGAAGGCGTCGCTGGTCGCGCCGCGGTTCTGGGAACGGGTCGGCGACCAGTGGTACCGCACCGCGTTCGGCCGCACCGAGCCGATCGAGCCCGACCAGCCGGTCGTGCACGTCTGCTACCACGAGGCGGAGGCGTACGCGAAGTGGGCGGGCAAGCGGCTGCCCACCGAGGTGGAGTGGGAGAAGGCGGCCCGCTTCGACCCGGCGACCGGCCGGTCCCGCCGCTACCCGTGGGGCGACGAGGACCCGACGGAGGCGCACGCGAACCTGAACCAGCGGCACCTGACGCCCGCTCCGGTCGGGGCGTACCCGGCGGGCGCGTCGGCGTTGGGCGTGCACCAGCTCATCGGTGACGTGTGGGAGTGGACCAGCTCCGACTTCCACGGCTACGCCGGGTTCGAGGTGTTCCCGTACGCGGAGTACTCGCAGGTGTTCTTCGGTCCGGACTACAAGGTGCTGCGCGGCGGGTCGTTCGGCAGCGACCAGGCCGCGGTGCGCTCGACGTTCCGGAACTGGGACTACCCGATCCGACGGCAGATCTTCGCCGGCTTCCGCTGCGCGCGGGACGCTTCGCGGGACGAACTGACCTGACCGTGTGCCGCCATCTGGGTTATCTGGGCCCCGCCGTGCCCGTCGCCGCGCTGGTGCACGACCCGCCGCACTCGTTGGTGCGGCAGTCGTACGCGCCGCGGGACATGCGCGGCGGCGGCACGGTCAACGTGGACGGTTACGGCGTGGGGTGGTACCCCGCGCCGGGCGGCCCGGCGGTGCGCTACCGCCGGGCGGGCACGATCTGGTCGGACGAGAACCTGCTGGCGCTGAGCCGGGTGACGATGTCCGGCGCGGTGCTGGCCGCGGTGCGCTCGGCGACGGTCGGCATGCCGGTGGCGGACACCGCGTGCGCGCCGTTCACCGACGGGCAGTGGCTGTTCAGCCACAACGGGCGGGTCGCCGACTGGCCGGAGTCCGTGGTGGACCTGGCCAAGACGCTGCCGGTGGCCTCGTTGCTGACGTTGGACGCGCCGACCGACGCCGCTCTGCTGTGGGCGTTGGTGCGGTCGCGGCTCGCTTCGGGTGCCGCGCCGGGTGCCGCGCTGGCTTCGGTCGTGTCCGAAGTCGCCGCCGCCGCGCCCGGCTCGCGGCTGAACCTGTTGCTCACCAACGGCACCGCGCTCGTCGGCACGACGTGGACCCACTCGTTGTGGGTGCGCTCCGGCGACGGCGCGGTGACGTTGGCCTCCGAGCCGTTGGACGACGACCCGCGCTGGCGGGAGGTGCCCGACGGGCACGTCGTCACGGCTGATGTGTCTACTGTGGACGTTCAACGGATTGGACGAGGATGACCGAGCCTGTGCTGGACGTGCACCTGACCCCCGAGGACGCGGCGATCGCGCTGCGCGCCGAGGCGCGGGCAGGGCTGACCGCGCGGCCGAAGTGGGTCTCGCCGAAGTGGTTCTACGACGCGGTGGGCAGTGACCTGTTCGAGGAGATCACCCGGCTGCCCGAGTACTACCCGACCCGCGCGGAGCGGGAGATCCTGGTGGCGCGGGCGGCGGAGATCGCGTCGCTCACCGGCGCGCACTCGTTGGTGGAGCTGGGTTCCGGCTCGTCGGAGAAGACCCGGCTGCTGCTCAGCGCGCTGCGCTCGCACGGCACGCTGCAGGAGTTCGTGCCGTTGGACGTGTCGCCGTCGGCGTTGACGGACGCGGCCCGGGCGATCATGGCCGCGTACCCCGGGCTGCGGGTGCACGGCGTGGTCGGCGACTTCACCGAGCACCTCGGCCTGCTGCCCGGCGCGCCGCCGCGGGTGGTGGCGTTCCTGGGCGGGACGATCGGCAACCTGATCCCGGAGGAGCGGGACAAGTTCTTCGCTTCGGTGCGCGAGGTGCTGGACGCGGGGGAGTGGCTGCTGCTCGGCACGGACCTGGTGAAGGACCCGGACGTGCTGGTGCGCGCGTACGACGACGCCCAGGGCGTGACGGCGGAGTTCAACCGCAACGTGCTGCGGGTGATCAACCGGACGTTGGACGCCGATTTCGACCCGGCGGACTTCGAGCACGTGGCCCTGTGGAACGCCGAGGAGGAGTGGATCGAGATGCGCCTGCGGGCCCTGCGCCCGGTCAAGTCCCACGTCGCCGGGCTGTCCCTGGACGTGGAGTTCGCCGAGGGCGAGGAACTGCGCACCGAGGTGTCCGCGAAGTTCCGCCGCGAGGGCGTGGCCCGTGAGCTGGAGGCCGCGGGCTTCGCCCTCGAACGCTGGTGGACCGACCCGCAGGGGCGCTTCGCCCTGAGCCTGGCCCGCGCCGTCGGCTAGCCGACGCGCGGCGGTCCCGTGCCCGGTCCCGGGTGCGGGACCACCGCGTCGTCGGACGGGAGTCCCCGGCTAGTCCACCAGCTTCCGGCTGCGGGCGGGGTGTTCGAGCACGGCGGTGCTGTCGGCGCACTGGTCGACCGCGCCGAGCAGCGGCAGGCAGGCCACCTCCGGGTCGGTGATCGCGGCACGCAGGGCGGTCGTGAAGCGGTCGGCGCGCAGCACCCGGAACGGGCGGTCGTGGTACGGGCGGGTGGTCGGGTCGACCGGGTCGGCCAGGCCGAGGTCGTTGCACCGCTCGGCGATCCGCTCGTACGCCACGGCGAGGTGGTCCTCCCGCGCGCGCCAGTCGGTCGCCGCCACGGCGGCCCGCAGCACGGGCACGAGGTCGGCGTACCGGGCGAACGCGCTGCCGAGCCACTTGTCGTACGGCGGGTAGCGGCGGTCCAGCAGCAGGCGCAACCGCATCAGGTCACGGGTCAGCCTGGCCGCGACGACGGCCGACCCGAGCTCGTCCCCGACCTCTCCGCACCGCCCGACGAACGCCTCCCCTTCCGCGATGCGCGCCCACTGGCACGCCAGCACGTGCCGCCACACGTCGTCCGGGTACCACCGCAGGGCCTCGCGCGCGGGCGTCAGCACGCCGAGCCCGTCGTGGAACACCGCGCCGGCCGTCGTCTCCGCCAACCGCTGCGTCGGCGCGCCCAACCAGTCCCGCACGGTCACGCCGCCGCGCGGGTCGAACCCCAACCGCCGGTCGAACCACGTGGCCGCGTCGGTGACGTCCACCCGGTGGCGCACCGGCCCGTCCGTCAGGGCCATCCGCCCGACACCCTCGTCCTCCGTGCCGACGAAGTGCGTGGGGAACCCGAGGAACACCTTGGGCAGGTGCTCGGCCAACGCCGCCCCGATGTCGTCGGCCCGCGTGTCGTCCGGGTCGAGGAACAGCTGCAGGCGCGGCCCCCACTCGTGGTCGGCGGACCGCTCGGTGTCGAAGCCGAGCACCTCCGAACCGGCGCCGAGCCGGGCCGCGCTGTGCGGCACCTCGCCGAAGTGCTTCCTGACCAGCGGTTCGACCGCTTCCCGGTAGAACCGCTCGGCCAGCACCAGGCCCGGCATGAACCGTCCGTCAGCCACGAATCCTCCGTTCTGCGGGTGTTGCCAGACACGATCGAGTGAAAGCCTCGCGCGGTGACGTCGCGATGTCACTGAGGGGCGACGTCGAGTGAACCGAGGGAGCGCTACCGCATGCAACTCCGTAACAGAGCGCTGGTTCTCGCGCTGGCCGCGGGCACGGCCGTGTCCGGCCTCGTGGGAACCGGCACCGCCGCCGCACAGGAAGCGCTGGGCGCCACCCCCGTCCAGTGGGCTGCCTGCGCCCAGGACGTCCTGGGCGAGATCCCGGCCGCGCAGCGCGACAAGGTCAGCTGCGCCAACCACCCCGTGCCGCTGGACCACCGCAAGCCCAACGGCGCCAAGATCACCGTCGCGCTGATGAAGCGCCCGGCCGACGACCAGGCGAACAAGGTCGGCTCGCTGTTCATCAACCCCGGCGGCCCGGGCGGCGCCGGCCTGATCTACTCGGCCTACGGCAGCTCGTTCTTCCAGCCGGAGGTCATGAAGCGGTTCGACCTGATCGGGTTCGACCCCCGCGGCGTCGGCCGCAGCTCGCCGTTGCGCTGCTTCAAGACCCTCGAAGAGGCCAACGAGGTCTTCGGCCGCATGTCCGGTGTCCCGGTCACGCGCACCGAGATCCGCAACACCATGGACGCGACCAAGGACTACACCGACGCGTGCGCGCGCAACGCGGGCCCGTTGCTGGACCACATGTCCACCGAGGCCGTCGCACGTGACCTCGACCTGCTGCGGCAGGGCGTCGGCGACCGGCAGCTCACGTTCGTCGGCTTCTCCTACGGCACGCTGCTCGGCGCGACCTACGCCAACATCTTCCCGTCGAAGTCGCGCGCCCTCGTGCTGGACGGCAACGTCGACCCGGCGCTGCGCACGTCCAACGGCGCGGAGTACGACCGGCAGCGCGCCAAGGGCTTCGAGCTCGCGCTGGACGCGTTCCTGAAGCGCTGCGACGCCGAGGGCGACAAGTGCGCCTACAGCGACGGTGACCCGCGGGCCAAGTTCGACGAGGTGCGCGACCACCTGCGCACGCAGTCCATCACCCTGCCCACCAACCAGGTCGTGACCTACGAGGGCTACATCGGCCGGGTCGCCGGCGACCTGTACGCGCCGACCCGCTTCAAGGCGCTGGCCGCGTGGTTGCAGAGCATCTACGCGGTGCTGCACCCGGGCTCCGCCACGTTCTCCGCGCAGCAGCAGGCCGACCTGCTGCCGCCGTTGGCGAACAAGCGCGGTCTGGCGGACGTCCGCGCCGGGCTCACGGGTGACACCGAGTACCTGGCCGACGACTCGTACTACGGCGTGAACTGCACGGACAAGCCGTTCCTCCGGGTGCCGCAGCTGTTCCCGGCGGTGGCCGCGAAGTGGGAGCGGGAGTCGCCGACGTTCGGCCGCTTGCAGGCCGCGTCCGACCTGCTCACGTGCGCGTCCTGGCCGGTGCCCCGCCCGGACCGCTGGGACGGGCCGTGGAACAAGCGCACGCCGAACCCGGTCGTCGTGGTGGGCAACTACTACGACCCGGCCACGCAGTACGAGTTCAGCAAGCGCATGGACCGCCAGCTCGGCAACGCGCGGCTGCTCAGCGTGGACGCGTTCGGGCACTGCATCCTCGGCGACAGCGCCGGCGTCGACACCTTGGTGACCGACTACCTGGTGAACCTCAAGGCCCCGGCGGACGGCCAGGTGTTCCAGCCGAACGCCCAGCCGTTCTAGTGGCACCGAGTGCGGCCGTCGTCGCGAAGGCGACGGCCGCACCCGCCAGGACCACCAGCTCCGTCTCCACGGGCGTGCTGCGCAGCCAGGTCAGGCCCAGGTAGACGGCGGCGGTGAGCAGCACGATCGGGCTCTTGCGCCGCCACGACCACACCGCCAGGCCGACCGCGACGACGAAGGCCAGGAACAGCTCGTCGTAGTCGGTCCACGGGCCGACCGCCACGGCGACGGCCACCCCTTCGACCCCGCCGGTGTCGTTCCGGCCGCCGGGCGCGTTCGCGAGCACCGCGGGGAGTTCCCGCGCCAGGACCACCCGGTCCACGACCTGCCACACCACCAAGCCGATGCCGACCAGCAGCAACGGGTACCACGCGCCGGGACGGCGGGTGCTCAGGTCGTAGGCCGCGACCACCACCGCCGCGACCACCAGCGCGAGTGCGCTGTAGTGCCACAACGAGCCGAGCAGCCCGATGATCGCCACCACGTGCCACGGCCTCACCCGGTCGACCGTGGTGTGCGCGAGCACCGCACCCGCCAGGACCACCAGTTCCGGGTGCGGCGGGAAGTCGAACGTGGGCACGACCGGGGTGAGCGCCGTGAGCGGCGTGTAGGCGAACCAGCCGAACTCCTCGACCGGCTCCTGCCGGAAGTGCCAGCCGGCGGCCAGGTACCCCAGCGCCGTGACCGCGACGACGTGGCTGCGCGCACGCCACGCCCAGACCCCGAGGCCGATGGCGACCACCAGGCCGAACAGGAACTGCCACAGGTCGAACGCGGTCGACCCGACCGAGAGCCACCACCCGTCGGCGAACCCGCCTGCCGACGTCAGCGCGAACGCGGTCGACCCGGTCACCAGCAACGGGAACCAGGCGCCGGGCCGCTCGGCGTGCGCCTCGCGCGCCTTCAGCAGCAAGCCGGCGATCACCAGCGGGAACGTCACGTCGAGCGGCGGGCCGCCCTCCCACAGCGGGAGGGCGAGCCCGACCACCACCGGCAACGCCCACAAGGTCTTCCACCACACGGTGTCCACGGCCCCCATAAGGGCGCAACCCTAACGGCCCTCCGAGAGGCCGAACCGGACGTGCACCTTGCGCAGCCACGCCGGAGCCCACCAGTTGGCACGTCCCGCCAACCGCATCAGCGCGGGCACCAGCACGGCGCGCACGAAGGTCGCGTCGACGACGATCGCCACCGCCAGCCCCGCGCCCAGCATCTGCAGGTACATCACCCTGCCCGTGGTGTACGCGGCGAACGACAGGGCCAGGATCGCGGCGGCGGCCGTGATCAACGGCGCGCTGCGCTGGATCCCGGCGGTGACGGCGGCCCGGTCGTCACCGGTGCGGGCGTGCTCCTCGGCGATCCGGGACACCATGAACACCTCGTAGTCCATGGACAGGCCGTACGCGATGCAGAACATCAGGATCGGGATGCTCGGCTCGACCGCGCCGGTGGGCGTGAAGCCCAGTAGCGGCGCCAGGTTGCCCTCCTGGAAGCCCCACACCACCACGCCGAACATCACGGCCAGGCTGAGCAGGTTCAGCGCGGTCGCCTTGACCGGCAGCAGGACGCTGCCCGTCATCAGGAACAGCAGGACGAACGTGACCGCCAGGATCAGGCCCACCACCAGCGGCACCCGGTCGGTGAGGGCGTCGCGGAAGTCGGCGAGCTCGGCCGGGTAGCCGCCGACGAGGTAGTCCGGCTCCAGCGCGCGCACCCGCTCCACCAGTTCCGGCACGTCACCGGAGAGCGCTTCCTGGGACGGGATCGCCGACCACGTGGTGCCGTAGCCGTTGGTCGTGACGTCGACCTGCACGATGCCCGGCACGTCGCCGAGTCGCGCCGCGTAGTCGTCGTCTCCTCGGACGTCCTTGGCGATCACGCGGATGGCGTCGGTCTGCTCCTGGCCGAAGCCGGCCCGGATCTCCTCCTGCACCACCCGGCTGGACGCGTCCGGCGGCAGGATCCGGTCGTCGGGCAGGCCGAACCGCAGGCCCAGCACCGGCGCGGCGAGCAGGAGCAGCAACGCCAGCACCGCGCCGCCGACCAGCAGCGGGCGGTTCATCACCGCGTTCGCCGTCCGCGCCCAGAAACCGGTGGCGCGTTCCGCGGCCGGGTGCGGCTTCAGGCACGCCAGGGCCGCGGGCAGGATGGTGAGCGCGCCGAGCACGGACAGGCCGACCACCAGCACGCCCGCGTAGGCGAAGGAACGCAGGAACGGGAAGGGGAACAGCACCAGCATGGCCAGCGACGCGGCCACCGTGAGGCCGCTGAACAGGACCGTGCGGCCGGCCGTCGCGACCGCCCGTTCGACGGCTGCCGGCACGGTCGCGCCGCCCGCGAGCTCCTCGCGGTAGCGGGCGATGACGAACAGGCAGTAGTCCACCCCCAAGGCCAGGCCCATGACCAGCGTGATGTTCGCCGCGAACGTCGACACCTCGGTGAAGCGCGTGAGGCCGCGCAACGCGGCGAGCGTGCCCACCATGGCGAACAGCCCGATGCCGAGCGTGGTCAACGCCAGCGACACCCGCCGGTACAGCAGCACCAGCAGGAGCAGCACCACCGGCACGACGATCATCTCGGCGCGCAGGAAGTCCCGCGCGGCCTGGGCGCCGACCTGGCGGAACACCTCGTCCTGCCCGCCGACGCCCACCTCGATCACGTCGTCGGCGCGGGTGAACCGCTCGGAGAGCCCGGCGATGGCCGCCCGTGCCTCGGTGGCGCTGCCCGGCACCCGGGCCAGGATCAACGCCTGGCCGCCGTCCTCGGACCGCAGGGCGGGGCTGCGGCGGTCCCAGTAGGACTCGACCTGCCGCACGTCCGGCCCGAGCTCGGCGGCCAGCGCACGGGCCCGTTCGGCGGTCCGCGGGTCGTCCACGTCGCCGCCGCGTGCCGTGACGAGCAGGGTCAGGTTGGGGTTGCCGGTGCCGAACTCCTCGGCCAGCACCTCGGCCGCGCGCAGCGACTCCGTGCCGGGCGCCTCGAAGCGGGACAGCGACAGCGCCGACAACGCGCCGCTGCCCACGACGGCGGCGGCCACCGCGACGAGCGCGGCGACGATCAGGACCAAGCGTCGCCGGCGCACGGCGAAACGCCCCAGCAGGTGCACGGGGTTCTCCTCGACCAGGTGTCGCATAAAATGCGAGCGAGTGCTCGTGTTGTAAAAGTACGAGTGATTGCTCGTGTTTGTCAACGGGTGAGAAGGTGGTGCCCGTGGAGCCGAAGGTGGTGCGCCGGCAGGCGCGGGGCGAGCGGCGGATGGCCGAACTGCAGGACGCGGCGGCGGCCGTCTTCGCGGAGGTCGGCTACGAGGCCGCGACGACCAACGCCATCGCCGCGCGGGCGGGCGTGTCGCCGGGCACGCTGTACCAGTTCTACGGCAACAAGGAGGCCATCGCGCAGGCGTTGGCCGACCGGTACCTGGAGCAGCTGCGGTCGGCGCACGGCGCGTTGACGCCCGAGCACGCGCACCTGCCGCTGGACGAGCTGATCGACCGGATGGCGGGCCCGATGGTGGCGGTGAACGTGGCCAACCCCGGGTTCAAGGCCCTGTTCGGCCGGTCCGACCTGCCCGAGCGGCTGGCCGCGCCGACCAGGGCCGTGCACGCGGCGGTGTTCGGGCGGATCGACGCGGTGCTGGCCGCGCGCCGACCGGACCTGGCCGCCGCCGACCGCGCCCGCACCGCGCAGGTGACGATGCGGCTGTTCGGCGGGCTGATCCCGATGATCGTCTCGGCCGACGAGGGCGAGCGCCCGGTGTTGGTGGAGGAGCTGAAGAAGGTGCTGCGGGGCTACCTCGGGCCGATCGTGGGGTGATCCCGGCGCGGGCGTGAGGGGCGCCCCGGGTGTGGACGCCCCTCACGGTCTCGCGGGAACCGCTACTTCGGCGGCGGCGGGACCAGGCAGCTCACGGGAGCCGACTGGTTGCCCGAGGCGTCCACGCCGTAGACGAGCGCGTCGCCCTTGAGCGTGATGCGCCAGTCGATGTCACCGACGCCGGGCTTCTGGTTCGGCGTCGCGCCCGGGGCCTGCACCAGCTTGATCTTGGTGCCGCTCGGGAAACCGCCGAAGACCGCGGAGCTGGCGGAGTCGGAGACGTACAGCTGCGGGTTCGGGTCGACCGCGTCGGTCGCGGTCAGGACGAAGAACCCGTCCTCGTTGTCGGCGGGCGGCTCGTTGCCGCCGCCGGGGTTGTTGGTCGGCTGGCACGTCACGACCGGGGGAGTGGTGTCGACCCAGTCCTTCAGCACGTCGTCGCACACCTGGTGGCCCGCGGCGTGGGTGAAGCAGCCGCGGATCGAGTCCTGGCCGAGGCCCGCGAGGCCTTGCGCGGCCGGGTAGGTGAAGTCGACCGCGCCCGCGGCGGAGGTGTTGCCGTTGCCCGCACCGCCCGCGTTCGGGCCGCCGAGGATCGTGAAGTCGACCGGGACGTTCGCCACCGGGTCACCGAAGTCGTCGGTGACGGTCGCGGTCACGGTGTGCGTCTGGCCGGGCGTGCCCAGCTCGTTGACCTCGTGCTCGGGCTCCACGTCGATGGCCGCGGCGCACCCGCGCACGTTCACCGTCGGATTGCCGAACGTCACGACGTGGCCCTCGGCGTCGGTGTAGGCGACGGTCGGGTTGACCGCGAGCGCGCCGCCACCGGTGGCCGGGAGGTGCGTCGCGGTGAACGTCAGCGTCACCGTCTCGGTGCCGAGCTCGGCGATGGTCCAGGTGAGCTCGTTGCCGTTCTGGGCGACCGCGCCCTTGGACACCGCCGCGCCGCTGATCGAGAACTGCGGCGCCACCGTGTCGACCACGGTCACGTCGGTCGCCGCGGGCACCACGATGGCCGCGCCGATCGCCTCGAAGACCTCCTGCAGCTGGGCCGGGGTCGGCGCCTCGTAGTAGTGGTTGGCGTCGGGATCCGTGGTCCAGTCCCGGATCTCGGCCGAGTCGACGGAGCCGAGGCCGATGCCGAAGATCTCGGTGCCGGCGTTGCGCGCCGCCGCGGCCGCGGGGCTCGCGTCGGGACCCACGGTCGTCTGGCCGTCGGTCATGATGACCATGATCTTCTCGTTCGTGGGCGCCGAGCCGGCGAGCTGCGCCTGCCCGGTGGTGATGGCCGCCGAGTGGTTCGTGCCGCCGGACGCGACCAGCGCGTCGATGGCGGACTTGGCGGCGTTCGCGTCCGACGACAGCGGGGTGTCGACGGAGGCGCCGTCGGCGAAGCTGACCACGCCGATGCGGCTGCCGTTGGCGACCACGCCGTCCAGCGAGCCGTCGGTGGCCTCGTCGATGATGTCCACGAACGACTTGGCGGCGGCCTTCAGGTCGCCGATCGCGCCCTGCATGCTGCCGGACCGGTCGAGGACCAGTTCGATGTCGACCGGGTTGCCCGCGATGCCGGTCTCGGCGTCGAGCGTCACGGTGACCGGGACCGAACCGCCGCAGGCGATGTCCGTCGCACCCAGTGCCTTGGTGCCGGTGACGGTGCCTCCCGCGGCTACCGCGCCGGTGGTCGTGGCGAGTGGGGCCGCGAGTGCGGCCAACAGGATCGCGGTCACGCCGCAAGCCCGTCTTCGAGTGGTGATGTGCATTCTGATTCGCACCTCCTCGTGCGCGCCGACGAGACGTGAAATCCCCTCTGAAGTCACGTTCGCGCATTCCGTTGAAGCCGGGTAAGTCAGTCCCCGAACAGGTGCGGACCAGTGAAGATCCGACCGAATGACACTGCCGTGCGACTCGGAAGCGTCGGCATGGAAGAGGTTAAACGCAGATTTTGGCGAAGAGCAATCGGTTCACCCGATCGGTGCAATAAGAATCATCGGTCGTTTTCGATCTGCGGATCGTTACGGGCGAAACTTGAATTGTGACGACAATGCGCTGGCGATGCGTCCTCGGCCCGCGGCGTGCCTGGGACACGGCTGTCGTGCCCACGTACGACGCCTTCCACCCCGCAACCGGTTGAGCGATCGCTCCTACGTGCGGGGAGGCTCTACGCTTGCGCCATGAGGGCAGAACTCCACTGGCCCTACGTCCCGCCGGACGGCTGGACAGCGGCTGATCTCGACCACATCAGCCCGGACGGCCCTTGCGGAGAACTCGACGCGCTCAAGCGCATTGAGCTCATCGATGGAGAACTCCTGATCACGAGTCCGCAGACCGAGTTCCACATGCTGGTCGTCGACGGGCTGCGGAACGAGTTGCGTCGACAGGTGCCCGAGGGGTTCACCGCGGTCCGGGAGATGGATGTCGTGCTCGGTGAGAGGCATCGGCCCTGCCCGGACGTGTCGGTGGTCAAGAAGATCACCCGCGACTTGGACCGCACGTACTACGAGCCGGACGACGTGCTGCTGGTCGTCGAGGTCGTGTCGAAGTCGTCCGAGATCCGTGACCGCGAGACGAAACCGCGGCGGTACGCGCAGGCCGGGATCAAGCACTTCTGGCGTGTGGAGAACGGCGATGGCCTGCCCGTCGTCTACGTCTACGAGTTGGACCCGGCGACCGCCACCTACGCGCTCACCGGCATCTTCCACGACCGCCTCAAGACGACCGTGCCGTTCCCGGTGGACGTCGCCTTGGACGCGCTGGTCCGCTGAACGGCGACAGGGCCGCCCACCCACAGGTGGACGGCCCCGTCGCGTGACGCCTACTGGCTGCGGACCATCTTGCGCAGCACGTACTGCATGATGCCGCCGTTGCGGTAGTAGTCGGCCTCACCCGGCGTGTCGATGCGGACCACCGCGTCGAACTCCACCTTCGAGCCGTCCGCCTTCGTCGCCACCACGTGCACCGTGCGCGGCGTGTCGCCGTCGTTCAGCGCGGTGATGCCGGTGAAGTCGAAGGTCTCCGTGCCGTCCAGGCCGAGCGACGCCGCCGTCTCGCCCTGGGGGAACTGCAGCGGCAGGACGCCCATGCCGATCAGGTTCGACCGGTGGATGCGCTCGAACGACTCGGCGATCACGGCGCGCACGCCGAGCAGCGAGGTGCCCTTCGCGGCCCAGTCGCGCGACGAGCCCGAGCCGTACTCCTTGCCCGCCAGCACGACCAGCGGGACGCCCGCCGCGGCGTAGGCCTCGGACGCGTCGTAGATCGTGGTCTGCGGCGCGCCCTCCTCCAGGAAGTTGCGGGTGAACCCGCCCTGCACGTCGTCCAGCAGCAGGTTGCGCAGCCGGATGTTGGCGAACGTGCCCCGGATCATCACCTCGTGGTTGCCGCGCCGGGAACCGTAGGAGTTGAAGTCCTTGCGCTCGACGCCGTGCTCGGTCAGGTACTTGCCCGCGGGCGAGTCGGCCTTGATCGCGCCGGCGGGCGAGATGTGGTCGGTGGTGACCGAGTCGCCGAGCAGCGCCAGCACGCGCGCCCCGCCGATCTCCGTCACCGGGGCCGGCTCCATCTGCATGCCCTCGAAGTACGGCGGCTTGCGCACGTACGTCGACTGCGGGTCCCACTCGAACGTCTTGCCGGTCGGCGTGGGCAGCGACTGCCAGCGCTGGTCGCCGGCGAACACGTCGGCGTAGCCCTTGGTGAAGCCCTCCGGCGAGATCGCCGACGCGACGACCTCGGAGATCTCCTGCGGCGACGGCCAGATGTCGGCCAGGTACACCGGCTTGCCGTCCTGGTCCGTGCCGAGCGGCTCGGTGGTGATGTCCTTGTCCATCGAACCGGCCAGCGCGTACGCCACCACGAGCGGCGGGGACGCGAGGTAGTTCATCTTGATGTCCGGGTTGATCCGGCCCTCGAAGTTCCGGTTGCCCGACAGCACCGACACCGCGGCCAGGTCGCCCTGGTTGATGCCCGCCGAGATCTCGTCCTGCAACGGGCCCGAGTTGCCGATGCACGTGGTGCAGCCGTAGCCGACCAGGTGGAAGCCCAGCTTCTCCAGGTACGGCAGCAGCCCGGCGCGCTCGTAGTAGTCCATGACGACCTTGGAGCCCGGCGCGAGGGTCGTCTTGACCCACGGCTTGCGCTCCAGGCCCTTCTCCACGGCCTTCTTCGCCAGCAGCGCCGCGCCGAGCATCACCGACGGGTTCGACGTGTTGGTGCACGACGTGATCGCGGCGATCGCCACCGCGCCGTGGTCCAGCTCGAACTCCGCGCCGTCCAGCGTGACCTTGACCGGCTTGGACGGCCGGCCCTCCGCGCCCTCGGCGGCGGACTGGAACACGTGCGGCTTGCCGCCCGCGTCACCGTTGCTCAGCGCGGGCGAGTCGCTGGCCGGGAACGACTCCTCGGACGCCTCGTCGACCGGCGAGTTGTCCACGCCGTCGGTGTGCGCGACGTAGGAGCCGAGCGCCTGCCGGAACGCCTCCTTGGCGTTGGTCAGCTCGATGCGGTCCTGCGGGCGCTTGGGGCCGGCGATCGACGGCACGACCGTCGACAGGTCCAGCTCCAGCGTCTCGGAGTACACCGGCTCGGCGGCCGGGTCGTGCCACAGGCCCTGCTCCTTGGCGTAGGCCTCGACCAGCGCCAGCTGCTCGGCGGAACGGCCGGTCAGCTTCAGGTAGTCGATGGTCTCGCCGTCGATCGGGAAGATCGCGCAGGTCGAGCCGAACTCCGGGCTCATGTTGCCGATGGTGGCGCGGTTGGCCAGCGGCACCGCGCCGACGCCCGAGCCGTAGAACTCGACGAACTTGCCGACCACGCCGTGCTTGCGCAGCATCTCGGTGATCGTGAGCACCAGGTCGGTCGCGGTCGCGCCGGCGGGCAGCTCGCCGTGCAGCTTGAAGCCGACCACGCGCGGGATCAGCATGGAGACCGGCTGGCCGAGCATGGCGGCCTCGGCCTCGATGCCGCCGACGCCCCAGCCGAGCACGCCGATGCCGTTGACCATGGTGGTGTGGCTGTCGGTGCCGACCAGCGTGTCCGGGTAGGCCTGGCCGCCGCGGACCATGACCACGCGCGCCAGGTGCTCGATGTTCACCTGGTGCACGATGCCGGTGCCGGGCGGGACGACCTTGAACTCGTCGAACGCGGTCTGGCCCCAGCGCAGGAACTGGTAGCGCTCCTTGTTGCGCTGGTACTCCAGGTCCACGTTCAGCTCGAACGCGTCCGGCCGGCCGAAGATGTCGGCGATCACCGAGTGGTCGATGACCAGCTCGGCGGGCGCCAGCGGGTTGACCTTCGTCGGGTCGCCGCCGAGCTGGGTGACGGCCTCGCGCATGGTGGCCAGGTCGACCACGCACGGCACACCGGTGAAGTCCTGCATGACCACGCGGGAGGGCGTGAACTGGATCTCGGTGTCCGGCTCGGACGAAGGATCCCAGCTGCCCAGCGCACGCACGTGGTCGGCGGTGATGTTCGCGCCGTCCTCGGTCCGCAGGAGGTTCTCCAGCAGGATCTTCAAGCTGTACGGCAGGCGCTCGGCGCCGTCGACCGCGCTCAGCCGGAACACCTCGTACGAGGCGTCGCCGACGGTGAGCGTGCCGCGGGCGCCGAAGCTGTCCTTGCTCGCTGGTGCAGTCACGTGAAACTCCATCTGGTGACGCGCAAAGTCGGTAGGGGAACTACTGCCGAGTCTCCCGCACCCGCGGGTGCGATGCCCTCTCACCCCAAACAGTACGCGTGTCCTGTATTCCGCTTCAACCCGGCCCTACCTTGGTCGGGGCATCATCACACCCGTGGTGCGTCTTGATCGAATCGGCAAGCGCTACGGCCGCGGCCCGTGGGTGTTGCGCGACGTCACGCTCGCCGTGGAGCCGGGTGACGTGGTGGTGCTGCGCGGCGGCAACGGTGCGGGCAAGTCGACCCTCCTGCGCGTCGCGGCGGGCGTGACCGCGCCGACGAGCGGCCGGGTGAGCCGGGGCGCGTCGGTCGGGTACGCACCGGAGCGGTTCCCGACCGGGGTGAAGCTGTCCGCCCGCGACTACCTGCGCCACCTCGCCGCCGTGCGCGGTGTGCCGGTGCGGTGGGAGCTGGTGGAGGCCCTCGGGTTCGTCGGCGACCCGGACGCGCCGATGGCCACGCTGTCGAAGGGCAACACGCAGAAGGTCGCGCTGGCGCAGGCGCTGCACGCGACGGACCTGCTGGTGCTGGACGAGCCGTGGTCCGGGCTGGACGCCGCCGCGGGCGCGGTGCTCGGCGAGCTGGTGACGTCGTCGCGGGCCGCCGTCGTGCTGACCGACCACCACGGGCACGACTTGCCGGGCGCCCGCGAGGTGGCGCTCGGCGCGGTCCGACCCGGTGGCGTGGTGATCGAGCTCGACCGGGTGGGGGAGTCGTTGGCGCTGATCAGCGCACTGGAAGGGGTGTCCTCGGCGCACGAGGTCGGCGACGGCGCGCGGGTCGAGGTGCGGGCGGGGTTCAGCGACGGCGTGCTGGCCGAGGCGCTGCGGCTCGGCTGCTCGGTGCGGAGCGTGCGGTCGTGACGGCGCTGGTGCGGTACCTGCTGGTCGACGTGCTGCGCACGCAGCGCTGGCTGCCGCCGCTGCTGCTGCACGTGGCCGTGCTCGGGATGCTCTACGCGTCGGACGCCGGGCCGCCGCTGCCCGCGTACGCCGGCACGTGCGTGCTGGTCTACCCGGTGTCGGTGTGGCTGACGGTGGTCATCGCGACCGCGGAGGACCCGGTGCGGCGGACGATGACCGTGGTGACCGCCGGGGGCTGGGCCCGCGCGCAGGCCGCCGTGACCGCGTTGGCCGTGCTCGGGGCGCTGGGCGTGGCCCTGGTCGCCGCGGTGGCGCCGGTCCTGACGCAACCCCGCCCGTACCCGCTCGGCACGGTGGCGCAGGGTTTCGGCGGGTTGGCGGTGTGCGCGCTGGTCGGCGTGGGCGTCGGCGTGCTGTGCAGCCGGCCGGTGATCACGCAGGCCGGCTGGTCGGTGCTCGCCGCGACGGCGCTGGTCGTGCTGGTGTTCCTGTTCGGCCGCACCCCGCCCGTCGGCAACGTGCTGTGGGCGCTGTCCCACGACGACGGCGTCCCGTCCGCGCTGGCGCTCTCGGGGCTGGTCGCGGTGCTGTTCGTGGCCGGCGCGACCTGGCTCGGCACGGCGGTGGGCCCTCGGCGCGGCTAGGGCCTGTTTCACAAGTCTCGTTCGATGAGAGTCGCGCCGGAGGTGGTTCCTGGCGGTGCGGCCGGACGGGCCGCATACCGCTGTTGTATGTGGCCCGTCCGGCCGTGCCCCCGGGGGCCGCCTCAGGCCCGACTATCGCGAACACGGACTTGTGAAACAGGCCCTAGTGTTCGTGGCCGTCACCACTGTCTGCGGACCGCGGCCTTGACGCCGGTCACCAGGCTCGCCGGCGGCACGTCGTCGGCCACGACCGCTCCGGCGGCGATCACTGCGTCACGCCCGATGGTGACGCCGGGCAGGATCGTCGCGCCGGCGCCGATCCACACGTTCTCCGCCACGTCGATGGGCCCACCGCTGAGCCACCCCCGTCGCTCCTCGGGGTCGACCGGGTGACCGACGGTGATGAAGGTGGCCTTCGGCCCGACCATCACGCGCTCGCCGAGGCGGATGCCGGCGTAGTCGAGGAACGTGCAGTTCTGGTTGACGAACACGCGTTCCGCGAGCTCCAGGCGGAGGCCGTGGTCGGTGTAGAAGGGCGGGTGGATCGTGACCCTGTCCGGCAGCGGCCGGCCGAGGATCGCGGCGAACAGCTCGGCCTTGCCCGCTTCGTCCTCGAACGGCAGGACGTTGAGGTGGGAGGTGAGCTCGGTGGCCCGCAGGACCCGCTCGGACATGGCGCGGAACTCGGCGCTGTGGATGCGCACGAGGCGGTCATCGCGCATGACTGGGTCACTTCCTCATCGTGGTGTCGTGCGTGAGTGCCCAGGACGGGCGCCAGACGGTCCCGGGCGGCGTGGGCAGGCCGTGGAGGTGGTCGATGATCGGCCGGAGTCCGGGGTGCGGGTTCGTGCCCGGGAGCAGGAGGGAGAGCGGGTAGGCGATCGTCGGCTCGGCGATCGGGATGCGGCGCAGGTCGTAGTGCGTCGGCCAGGTGTAGCGGTCGCGCGCGCCGATGAGGGTCGCCACGTCCGCGGAGTCCGCGAGGGTGTCCTGGAGGACTTCGTTGCCGAAGTTCGGGCCCGCCGCGTCGAGGCGGAGGTCGAAGTCGGTGGTGAGCTGGTCGTAGAACTCCGACCACTCGCTGCGCGGCGCGATGCCCGGCACCCAGATCCGGTGCTCGCGCAGCCGGGCCGGCGTCAGGACGCGTGCGGAGGCGAGAGGGTGCCTGGGGCCGACGAGGAGTTCCAGCGGCGAGTCGAACGCGTGGATCATCCGGACGTCGGGCGGCAGCGCGGCCCGGTCGGTGATCGTGCGGAAGGAGGCGTCGACCTCACCCGCCTCGACCGCGGCGACCGCCAGGCGTGGGTCGTCGACCCTGAGGGTCACCACGTCGAGGTTGGTGCCGGGATGTGAGCGCCAGTAGTCGTGCAGGACGACGGCCTGCGCGCTGCGCAGCCCGAGGACGTCGACCCGGAGGGCCCGGGAGCCGGGCCGGACCGCCGTGACGGCGCGGTCGACGCCGATGACGATGCTGCGCGCGTGCGGCAGGAACGCCTGGCCGTCGAGCGTCAACTCGACCCCGCGTGCGGTGCGGGTGAACAGGTTGACCCCCAGCTCGCGCTCCAACGAAGCAACCCGCTTCGAGACCGCCTGCTGCGTGACGCCCAACTCCACCGCGGCGAGCCGCAACTGCCCGACCTCGGCCGCCCTCACGAACGACCGCAGTGCTTCCGTATCCACCGCTTGAGCCTATGGACGTGCAACCGATCGTTGTGGGTGGGCGGGAGCGGGTTGTGTCGTCGCACTTCGGCGCGGTCGGCCGGCTCCCTCACCCAACGTCCGGTTGTCGGTGCCGGAACTGCGCCCAGCGCTCTCCACAGGGCTTCCGCAGGTGCAGCGAGTCTCCGTGGGGGCGGGGTTCGGCGGGACGCCGCAAGTCTCCGCGGAGCTCGGGGGCCGGAATTGTCGTACACCGCCGGCAAAATAAAAGCAGGGGTCCCCTTGGCGGGGACCCCTGCGGAGCGGTTCGGTGGTGCGGATCGACCTACTTGATCGCCTTGATCAGTTCGTCGATGTCCTTCGGCTCCAGGCCGCGCATCAGCGTCAGGAACAGCTCGCTGTACGTGCGGAACGGGCTGACGTACCACTTGCCGTCGACCTCGGTGGCGACCACGCCGACGCCGTCCTTCAGCACCTGCGCGCCGATCCGGGCGATCACGTCGACCGCGGCCGGCGGGATGTTCCGGCCGCCCTGCTGCTCGACCAGCTGCGCGAGCTCGTCCGCGCACAGCTGCTGCGTCTGGCCCTGGACCGTGGCGCTGTAGCAGTCACCGTCCCGGCTGACCTCGACGGTCTCGCCCTCGGCCTCGACGACCAGCTTGCGGATCGTGACCAGCTTGCCGCCGGAGACGTCCTTCGAGTCCGTCTCCAGCTCGATCAGCTTCGCGCCCGAGGCGGACGTCTTGCCCATCTGGTCCAGGATGACCGGGCCGACGTCCTGCAGCACACCCATCTCGTCCGGCGGCAGCAGCGCGATGACGCCCTCGACGTCACCGTCGAGCGCCTTCTCGACCATCTGCTTCGCGGCGTCGTTCGCCGAACCCGCGCCGGCCGGCGCGATGCCCTGGGCGGGCCACTTCAGGTCTTCCTGCTCCAGCGCGGCGTTCGCGATGGTGTAGAAGAGGCTCGGGTACCACTCGTCGCCGACCTTGATCGTGGCGATGCCGATCGGCTTGCCGTCGCGGTCGGCCTTCTCCTTGGCGAAGTCGATCGTGTCGGTCTCCGTGCCGGCCTTGTCCAGCTGCGCGCCGAGCGCGTCGACCAGCTTGTCGGTCAACGGCACCTGCTTGACGTCCGAGGTGATCGTGATCTTGCCCTCGACCACCTTGTTGATCGTCAGGCGGTCGTTGACCTTCTCCGCGGCGGCGTCGTCGAACTTGATGCCCTCGCTCTTGATCTGGACGCCGCTGAGCTTGTTCGGGTCCGCGTCCTTCTTCAGGATCTCCAGCCGCTTGGCCTCGCTGATCGTGGCCTCGGTGTAGTCCTTGCTGAGCTTCGCCTCGGCGGGCGCCAGACCGTTCATGATGCCCAGGACGTCACCGCTGCCCAGCGCGCTGAGCAGGTTGTTCGCCGCGGTGGACGGGCTCTCGGCGCCGGCGGCCACGTCGTCGGAGCTGCGCAGCGCCCACACCGTGGCGACCGTGCCGGCGGCCAGCGCGAGGACGGCCACGATGGCGGTGATCACCAGGCCGGTGCGCTTCTTCTTCGGCGGCTCGCCACCCGAGAAGCCGGACGGCCCCTGGCCGTAGGGCTGGCCGAACTCCTGCTGGTAACCCTGCTGCGGGAAGCCCTGCGGACCCGTCTGCGGGTAGCCCTGCTGCGGCTGGGGCCCGGCCTGCGGGTAGCCGCCCTGCTGCGGGTACCCGCCCTGCTGGTAGCCACCCTGTTGGGGGTAGCCGCCCTGCTGCGGGCCCTGCTGCTGCGGGTAGCCCCCCTGCTGCGGCTGGCCGTACGGGTTGTTCTGCGGTGGCCATTCGCCTCCGCCGCCACCTGGGTACGTCACGGTGCTCCTCCTGGAGTGCTGATCGCTGTGCGGGATTTCGCGGTGAGCACGGTGATCGCCCCGGCGATCCCCAGCACAGCACCACCGAGGGTGGTCACCGGTCCGGTCAGGCTGATCCCGACCAGTGCCGCCTCGTTGCCCCCTTGGACGGCGGCAAGTGCCGCCACCGTTCCCGCAATCGTGCCAAACACCAGTGCGAGCCATGCCGCGATCCGGTGAAAACGCACCGCCCAAAGCACCACGCAGCACACCGCCAAGGGGGTGAGTGCCACCCACGCGCCGCGCACGACCTCGCCCGGCACACCGTCCAACCCGGCGAAACCACGCAGAGCGAGCACCTCGTAACTCGTCCTCGTGACCGTGCCCGAGCGCAGCCAGGGCAGGAAGAAACCCGTCACGGCTGTGACCAAACCGATAACTCCGAGCACCGCGCCCGTCCAGCGTCTGATTGTCGGCTCCCCCGACGGTGTCCCGCGCACGACCACATGCTCGCAGGCGTGTGGGACGGTGGTGGCATGAGTGCACGGGACGTGATGGCCTTCGCGCGGCGCATCACCGCGCTCACCGGCGCGGGCGTTTCGCTGGAGTCGGGGGTCGTGCGGTTCCGGTTCGACGCGGCGGCGTTCCTGACGTCGGCGCGCGTGCGGCGGGAGGCGTGGGAGTCCTGGCTGGACGATCCGATGTGGACGGCCGAGCCGAACGCCGCGCACCGCGCGTTGGCCGGGTTGCAGCGCGCCGGGCGGGTGCGGTCGTTGCTGACGCAGAACGTCGACGGCCTGCACCAGCGGGCCGGGTCCGAGGTGGTCGAGCTGCACGGGTCGATGTCACGTGTGGTGTGCGTCTCATGCGGCGCCGTCGGCGCGATGGGCGACGCGCTGGCGCGGGTTCGCGGCGGCGAGGTCCCCCCGGACTGCACGGTGTGCGGCGGGGTGCTCCGGCCGGCGGCGGTCGCGTTCGGCGAGCCCCTGCACGACGACGTGCTGCGCGCGGCGCGGCTGGCGGTGCTGGACTGCGACGTGATGCTGGTGGCCGGCACGTCGCTCATGGTCGAGCCGGCCGCGCGGTTGGTGCCGCTGGCGGCGAAGGCCGGCGCGTCGGTGGTGATCTGCGCCCTGGACCCGACGCCGTACGACTCGCTGGCTGCGGCGGTGGTGCGCGAGTCGGCCGCGTCGGCGCTGCCCGAGCTGGCCGCCGTGCCCGTGGTGGCGAACGGCCCGATCCGCACGTGGGGCGACCCGAGCACCTGGTGAAGCACCCGTTCGTGCCGCTCAACCACCCGTACGTGGGCGCATCGCGGTGCAAGGGTGACCGCATGGGGAGTCAACAATCACCGATCAACCTCCGTGACGCGGTCGTGGTGCCGGGGTTGGTCGACGAGTTGGACGTGCGCTGGCGCGCCGACCAGTTCAGCGCCCACGACGAGGGCCACGGCTGGCGGTTCCGGCCGAGGGGCGAGCACCTGGTGTGCTTGGGCGGGCAGGAGTTCCGGCTCGACAACCTCCACTTCCACCGGCCGAGCGAGCACTGGGTGCGCGGCCGGTCGCGTGGCGCGGAGATGCACGCCGTCCACGTAAGGGCGGACGAAGCGCTGCGGGCGTGCGTGGTGGCGGTGTTCGTGGACCTCGGCGAGCCGGGCCCGTCGGAGGCGAAGCCGCCCAGCGGCATCGACCTGCCCGCGCTCTTCCCGGGCGGCGGCTTCCACCGCTACGAGGGCTCGCTGACCACGGGGGAGTTCGACGAGATCGTCAGCTGGGTCGTGATGAACAAGTCGGTCCAGGTGGACGACCCGGCCCTGCGCGCGTTCATCCGCACGCACGCCGACCACCCCCGCCCGGTGCAGCCGGTGAACCGGAGGTTCGTGCTGGCGACCGGGTGAGGCGGGAGGTAGCCGGGGCGGTGGCGGGTTAATAAGGTCACCTCGTATGCGCGTACCCCTGACTGTCGCCGATTTCCTCCACCGGGCGGAGCAGGTCTTCGCCGACACCACGGCCTCCGTCGACGAGCCCGTCCAGCCCGCCGCGCCCGTGCCGAGGTCGACCTACGGCGAGTTCGCCACCCGCGTCCGCGCCTGGCAGGCCGGGTTCGACGCGCTCGGCCTCGGCGAGGGCGACCGGGTCGCCGTGGTCAGCCACAACTCGGCCCGGCTGCTCGAACTGCTGCACGCGGTGCCCGCCACCGGCCGCATCGCGGTGCCGGTGAACTTCCGGCTGCGACCCGACGAGGTGTCCTACATCGTCGAGCACAGCGGCGCGTCCGCGCTGCTCGTCGACCCCGAGCTGGAGCTGGACGGCGTCACCGCGCGGCACCGCTTCGTGCTCGGCGAGCAGACCGAGACCGAGCTGATGCGCTTCGACACCGAGCCGCGGCCCTGGCGCGAGCCGGACGAGGACGCCACCGCCACGATCAACTACACCTCCGGCACGACCGCCCGGCCCAAGGGCGTCCAGATGACCCACCGCAACATCTGGATCAACGCCGTCACGTTCGCCATGCACGCCCGCGTCTGGGAGCGCGACGTGTACATGCACGTCCTCCCGATGTTCCACTGCAACGGCTGGGGCATGCCCTACGGCCTGGCCGGGCTCGGCGTGCCGCAGGTCGTGCTGCGCAAGGTCGACGGCGCGGAGATCCTCACCCGGGTCCGCGACCACGGCGTCACGCTGATGTGCGGCGCGCCCGCCGTGTGGAACGCCGTGCTGGACGCCGCGCAGGACTGGGACGGCGAGATCCCCGGCCGTGACCGGGTCCGGATCATCTGCGCGGGCGCGCCGCCGCCCAGCCGCACCATCGCCCGCATGGGCGAGGAGCTCGGCTGGGAGTTCCTGCAGCTCTACGGCCTGACGGAGACCTCGCCGCTGCTGACCTTCAACCGCACCCGACCGGCCGACGACGAGCTGCCGCCGGCGGAACGGGCGCGCAAGCTCTCCCGGGCCGGCGCGCCGGGGCTCGGCGTGCGGCTGAAGGTGTCCGACACCGGCGAGGTGCTGGCCCGCGGGAACGTCGTCATGGCCGGCTACTGGGAGAACCCCGAGGCCAGCGCCCAGGCGTTGGAGGACGGCTGGTTCCACACCGGCGACGGTGGCGAGCTGGACGACGAGGGCCACCTGACGATCTCCGACCGCAAGAAGGACGTGATCATCACCGGCGGCGAGAACGTGTCGTCCATCGAGGTGGAGGACGCCCTGTTCGGCCACCCCGCGGTGGCCGAGGCGGCGGTCATCGGCGTGCCGCACGACAAGTGGGGCGAGACGATCAAGGCGCTGGTCGTGCGGGCCGAGGGCGCGGAGGTGACGGAGGCGGAGCTGATCGCGCACTGCAAGGCCCGGCTCGCCGGCTACAAGGCGCCGACGTCGGTCGAGTTCCGCGACGCCATCCCGCGCACCGCCACCGGCAAGGTGCAGAAGTTCAAGCTCCGCGAGCCGTACTGGGCCGACCTCGACCGCAAGGTCAACTGACCCGGCCGGGGGAAGTTCCCCGCGTCCGCTGTGACCCATGTGGCTGAAGTTCAGGCTGGGTCGAGTGGAAGCAGTGAGGCACGAGTGGCAGAGTCGGCCTGCATGGCGCCGTTCGGCGTAATGCCGATCGGCCGAGTGCGCGGGGAGGGCGGCAGTCGTGACTCGATGGGCGATCGTGATCGCGTTGACCACCGCGGTGGGGCTGGGCGGCACGGCGCACGCCACGCCGCCACCGCCGCCCAACCCCAGCGACGCCGAGATCAGCGCCGGCCGGCAGCAGGCCGACGCCAAGGCGGCCCACGTCGGTGAGCTGACCGGTCGGCTCACCGACGCCGAGGCGCGCCTGCGCGACCTTACCGACGAGGTCGCGTTCAAGCTGGAACTGGCCAACAAGGCGCGGGTCGACCTGGACACCGCCCAGGGCGAGGCGGACCGGGCGCGCCGGGACGCCGACGCGGCGCGGGTCGAGGCCGACGCCGCCGCCCGGGCCGTCGAGGACGCCCGCGTGCGGCTGGACGAGTTCGCCGCCGCCAGCTTCGAGCAGGGCAGCCTGGTCGGCTCGGTCTCGGCCTACTTCGGCGCGACCAGCCCGCAGGACCTGCTCGCGCGCGCGCAGCTGCTCCAGGCCGTCAGCGAGTCGAGCCTCGACGCCCTGGACGACGTCGAGCGCACCCGCGCCGAGCAGGCGAACAAGGACTCCGCCGCGCGTGCCGCGCTCGACTTGGCGGACCGGACGCAGGCCGCCGCGGACCAGGCCAAGCGGGACGCCGACGCGGCGCAGGCCACCGCCGTGCAGGCGCAGCAGGGCCAGGCCGCCGCCGCGCGCAGCATCCAGGACGACAAGGCACGCGTGGAGGGCGAGCTGAACCAGGCGCTGACCGCGGTCGAAGGGCTGGAGGACCAACGCGCCCAGTACGACCGGTGGCTGGTGGACAAGCGCCGCCAGGACGAGGAAGCCGCACGCCTGGCCGCCCTCGCCGCCGCGGCGGCGCCCCAGGCGCCACGACCGCCGACGGTCGCGGCGCCGAGCGGCCACGGTGTGGAGACCGTCGTCACCCGCGCGCTGCAGCAGCTCGGCGTGCGGTACTCGTGGGGCGGCGGCAACTACCACGGCCCGACCGTCGGCATCCGCGACGGCGGCGTCGGCGACGCGCACGGCGACTACTACAGCGTCGGCTTCGACTGCTCCGGGCTGATGATGTACGCGTTCGCGGGCGTCGGCGTCTACCTGCCGCACTACAGCGGCTACCAGTACCACGCGGGCCGCAAGGTGCCGCTCGCCCAGGCGCGGCGCGGCGACATGCTGTTCTGGGGGCCGAACGGCGGCACGCACGTCGCGCTCTACCTCGGCGACGGCATGATGGTCGAGGCGCCGTACTCCGGCTCGCACGTCCGCGTCGCCCCGGTCCGCTACGGCGGGATCATGCCGTACGCCACGCGCCTGCTGTAGCCGTCGCCGGTCACCCGCGCACCCGGGTCAACGCCGGTCGCCGACGGGTTCCAGCCGCAGCTCGCGGACCTCCTCGCGCAGCGCCCTGATCTCCTCCAGCAGCACGTCGTCGGACGCGCCGGGCCGCGGTGAGGCCTCGGACTCCATCGCGCTGCACACCACCGCGATGAACAGGTTCAGCATGGTGAACGTGCCGACCAGCAGGTAGAGCACGAAGAAGATCCAGGCCAGCGGCTGGGTGACCATCAGGTCGCGCATCACGTCCGACCAGCCGTCGCCGGTGGTGAGCTGGAACAGCGTCAGGACGGTCGCGCCGAGGTCGCCGAACCGGGGATCGCCGCCGGCGCGGAACAGGTTGACGGCGACCACGCTGCCCACGTACAGCATCAGCACCAGCAGCCCGGACAGCGACAGCAGGCCCGGGACCGACTTCACCAGCGCGGTCACCACGCGGCGCATGCTCGGCACCATCGCGACCAGGCGCAACGCGCGCAGGATGCGCAGGGCCCGGATCACCGACAGCGGACCGGCCGCTGGGAGCAGGGAGACGCCGACGACCACGAAGTCGAAGACGTTCCACGGGTCGCGGAAGAACCGGGGGCCGTGCGCGTACAGCCGCGCGGCCAGTTCCAGCACGAAGATCGCCAGGGCGGTGCGGTCCAGCACGTCGAACACGTCGCCGTAGGACGCGACCAGTGCCGTCGACGTCTCGCAGCCGAGGGTGACCGCGTTGACCACGATCACCGCGATGACCATCCGCTGGAAGCGCCTGCCGTCCACGACATCGCGGACGCGGTCGCGCAAAGCCATGCCGAACTCCTCCTGCACGCGTCGGGGATCTTGCTCGATCGAGCACCGCCCCATCGGCGGGTCGGCCGTACGGCTTGAGGGAATTCACCTGGTCGAGCGGAAGAAATCCGATTTCGCGCGGGTGTAGTCGTCGTAGTCGTCGTCTCCGGCATGTGCTTCCGCCGCACGGAGTTTCGCGGCCTCGTACGCTTTCCGCACGGCCGGGTCGGCGCGCAGCCGGTCGCGGAAGTCGATCGTCCGCCGACGCCAGGGGTTGCCGAGCTGCCGCACGTGCAGGATCGCGGTCTCCGCCGGGTCGGGGCGGACGTAGAGCCGTTTGCGGTACCGCTCCGGCGGCACCTCCGGGTCGGTGTGCCAGTCGTGGGTCACGCCGGGGGAGTCGGGGCGGGCGCCCGCGGCCGCGCGGAAGCCCAGCGCGGTCATCGCGCGGTCGAGCGCGTCGGGGTCGGGCAACGCGGTCACGCCGAGCTGGAGGTCGACGAACCGCTTGGCGCGCAACCCCGGCACGGCGGTCGAGCCGATGTGCTCGTAGCTCCACGACGGCTCGGCGAGGTGCGCGCGCAGCCGGTCGAGCAGGCGGCGCGCGACGACGGGCAGCCGCGGGTCGTGCTCCTCCAGCACGGGCGGTGTGCGCGGTGGCGGGTCGATGCCCGCGAACCGGCGCGCGAACGGTGCGATCCGCTCGGACCACAGCGCGTCCACCCGGCCGGGACCGTCCACCACGACGTCCGCCCGCGGGTCCTCGACACCGCTCACGACGAGCGCGGCGGGCCCGGGCGGCTCGGCCACGGTCACCAACCCCGTCACGTCCAGCGCGCGCAACCGGTCCGCGACGGCCGGCGCGGACACCACTTCGACGAGCAGTCGCCGTTCATCCATGCGCCCATGATGGCGCGGACCCCGGAACCCGGGGCCCGCGCTCCGCGTCAGCGGTCCATCAAGGCGAACACGCCCCAGCCCAGGTACTCGCGCTGGTAGCGCGCGTACCGGGCCGGTCCGGCCGCGAGTTCGGCGCGCATCGCGGGCGCCAACTCGTCGTCCGGGTTCTCGTCGAGCCAACGGCGGGTGTTGAGCCACTGCGCCGCGACGTAGCGGTCCCAGCTGTCCTGGTCGGCCAGCACCATCTCGACCACGTCGCAGCCCAACCCGTCGAACTGCGCCAGGAGCCCCGGCAGCGACAGGTAGTCGTCCCGGTTGCTCGCGTGGCTGCCTTCCACGGCGGCCTGGTCGGGCGGGTCGAGTCGCCAGAACGGGTGCCCGATCAGCAGCAGGCCGCCGGGGCGCAGGCTGCGCCGCAGCAGCTCCACCGTGCCGGGCACGCCGTCGCCGATCCACGCCGCGCCGACGCACGCGGCGATGTCCACCGGCTCGTCGGCCACGTGGCCCGAGGCGTCGCCGTGCACGAACTCCAGCCGGTCGGCCACACCCAGTTCGACCGCCCTGGCTTTCGCCGAGGCGAGGAACGTCGGGCTGAGGTCGACGCCCGTGCCGGTCAGCCCGTGGTCACGGGCCCAGGTGCACAGCATCTCGCCCGAACCGCAGGCGAGGTCGAGCACGCGCCACCCGGGTTCCGGGCGCAGCGCCCGCCCGAGGACGGCCAACTTGGCGTCGTCGAGCGGGTTGTGGATGCGGTGGGTGCTTTCACGGATGGTGAAACCACGGGGTATGTCCACTTCCGGTCCTCACGTCCAGGGGAAAGGTCGGCGTGATCGGCCGCTCGGCGGCCGTGGCCCGGACGGGCATGCAATGCACCTCGTTCGCACTGGTGAGGATGGACGGCGGCGAGGTTAGGCAGGACCGCGGGCGTTGTCCACCGGTTTATCCCTGCCCGTCTCACTTGGTTTGTCCACTGTGGACTACGGGTGGATATGAACCCTATTCGGCACCATCGCGGAATTGTGACCCTGAAAATGCGGAGAAATGCTCCTGATCACCCGAATGCGCGGCCCGGATTCGGTAGCGTCAGTGGTCTGAGGGAGGAAGTCAAGTCCAGGGGGGACCATGACGGCCGGCCGCTTGATTCTCGACGACGGCGAATTGACCTATCACAGACGTGGCGAGGGGCCGCCGGTCGTGCTGCTGCACGCCGGTGGGCTCGGGGGCGCCATGTGGGACCGCCAGTTCGACCTGCTGGCGCGGGACCACACCGTGGTCCGGTACGACGCGAGGGGGCACGGCGAGTCGTCGCCGATCACCGGCCCCTACTCGCACCACGAAGACCTGAGGGACCTGCTGGACGTGCTGGACCTCGACCGGCCGGTGCTGGTCGGCCTGTCGCTCGGCGCCCGCACCGCGATCGACTTCGCGGTCGCCCACCCCGACCGGGTGGCCGACCTGGTGCTGGTCGGGCCGGGCGTCAGCGGGATGAAGTTCGAGGACCCGTTCATCCTGGACCAGCTCACGCGGATCCGGGCGGCCACCACCGTGGACGAGGTCGCGGAGTGCGTGCTGCGGATGTGGGTCGACGGTCCGCACCGGTCGCCGGACGAGGTCGACCCGGCGGTGCGGGAGCTGTGCCGCGCCCTGACCGTCCACGCCGTGTCGAGCGGCGTGTTCACGACCATGCCGGACGAGGTGCACGCCGTGGACCGGCTGGGCGAGCTCACCGCGCGGACGCTCGTCGTCGTCGGCGACCTCGACTCCTCGGACATCCGCGCGGTGGCCGATCTCGTGCTCGCCTCCGCGCCGCGCGCGGAGCAGGTCGTCGTCGAGGGCGCCGCCCACCTGGTGAACCTCGACCGGCCGGACGAGTTCGACCGCGCCCTGCTGCGGTTCCTCAGCGCGTCGCGATGAACGGCGGCTTCCACCAGGCGGTGCTCGACCGGGCCGACGCCGCGGTGCTGGTGGTCGACCCGAGCGACCTGGGCGTGCGGTGGGCGTCCCCGGCCGCCCGGCGGTTGTTCGGCGCCGCGTCCGGCCTGCTGCCCGACCTGGTGGCGAACGGCGACTCGGCGGCGGTCGGCACGTTCCTCCAAGCGGCGGGCCGCGCGGGCGCGTCGCGGCTGACGTGCGCGGTGCCCGTGGAGGGCTCCGTGCACCGCAGGGTCGACCTGATCGCCCGCGACCTGAGCGAGGACCCGGACGTGCGCGGCCTGGTGGTGGTCGCGCTCGACGTCACGGGCTGGGCGGAGACGGCCGACGAGCTGGGCAGCAGGCTCAACACCGACGCGTTGACGGGCCTGGTGAACCGCACCGGGTTCCTGCCGCGGCTGGAGCAGGCCGTGCGCGGCGCGCCGGGTCCGGTGCTGGTGTTCCTCGACCTCGACCAGTTCAAGGACGTCAACGACCGCCACGGGCACGCGGCGGGTGACCACGTGCTGCGCCTGGTCGCGTCCCGGCTGGCCGCGGTGGTGGCCGGCCGCGGCACGGCGGCCAGGCTCGGCGGCGACGAGTTCGTCGTGCTGCTCGACGAGCTGGACGAGCAGCAGGCGATCGCCGCGGCGCAGGAGATCCTGACCGTCATCGCCACACCGATCACGTTGGACGAAGGCGTGATCCGGGTGTCGGTGTCGGCGGGCATCACGTTCGTCCGGCCCGGTCACGGCGCGGAGGACCTGCTGCACCAGGCGGATCTGGCCATGTACCGGGCGAAGACGATCGGCCCGGTGGGCGTCGCCGTCTACGACCAGGACCTGGAGGACTGGGCGCTGGCGCGCAAGCACCAGGTCGACCGGCTCGCCGAACGGCTGGAGGAGCTGCACGCGGAGAACCGCGCGCTGGCCGAGGCGGCGACCATCGACCAGCGCACGGGCCTGCCGAACCCGGCGACGTTCGACGTCGACCACGCCCGCCGCAACCGCGCCGGCGAGCCGTACAGCCTGCTGCTGGTCGACATCGACCGCTTCCACAGCTACAACACGCTCTACCGCTACCTGGCCGGGCACGAGACGCTGCGCAAGGTCGCCGAGGCCATCGACCGCACCACCCGCGCGGGTGATCGCGCCTACCGGTACGGGGGCGAGGAGTTCACCGTGCTGCTGCCGGGCACGCGGCTGGCCGGCGCGCTGGCGTCCGGCGAGCGGATCAGGCAGGCGGTGGAGCGGCTCGGGCTGGAGCACCGGGGCAACACGGGCGGCGTGGTGACGGTGTCGATCGGCGCGGTGGAGGTCGCGCCGGGCGCGTCCGTCACCGACGCGGTGGAGGAGGCCAGCGTGGCGGTGCTGGAGGCCAAGGACGCGGGCCGCAACCGGGTGGTGGGCCGCCGTGCCGGTGGCTGAGCCGCCCTCACCCGCCTGGGGTTGGCGTGGTCCGTTCAGCCCAGCCGATGACTACTGTACGTAGAGAAAGAGCTCGAATTCATGTCCGATCGATGAAATCATCTGGACTAACGTCATGAACGTGGTGACGCTGGGTCAGGGTTGAGTGTGAACCACGATTCGCTGCGGCACTTCTCCGACGGCCTGTCCACGCTGGTGCTGGCCTACGTCGTCTCCGTCATCGGCTCGCTGATCGGCCTGGCCTGCATGGCCCGCGCCCAGGGCGAGCCGACCCGTGCCACCAAGGCGCGCTGGACCGTGTTCGGCGCGTTCGCCATCGGTGGCGTCGCGATCTGGCTGATGCACTTCATCGCCATGCTCGGCTTCGACGTGCCCGGCGCCTCGATCAAGTACTCCGTGCCGCTGACCGCGTTGTCCGCGGTGGTGGCGATCGGCGTGGTCGGCCTCGGGCTGTCGCTGGTGACGCTCGTCCGGTTCACCAGGATGCGGCTGCTCGTCGCCGGCACGCTGGCCGGGCTGGGCGTGGCGGGCATGCACTACCTGGGCATGTCGGCCATCCGGTTCCGCGGCGGGATCACCTACGACCCGGCGCTCGTGGTGGTGTCCTGCGCGATCGCGGTGGTGGCGGCGACCGCCGCGTTCTGGTTCACCCTGGTCGTCAAGACCGGCGTGGCCAGGGTCGCGGCGGGGTTGATCATGGGCGTGGCGGTCACCGGCATGCACTACACCGGCATGGCCGCGGTGCGGGTCACGACCGACCCGACGATGGCCTCGCCGCAGGGCACCGCCGTGTTCGACCTGGTGTTCCCGGTGTTCGTGACCAGCGCCCTGGTGGTGGCGGCACTGCTGTGGATGCTCTTCACCGCCGACGACGAGGTGGTGGGGGAGACCGCGTAGGCACGGCTACGGTGGGCCGCGTGGCGTGGTCGGCGGTGGTTCTGGCGGGTGGTCGGGGCAGCAGGTTGGGCGGCGTGGACAAGGCGTCGGTAGTGGTCGACGGCCGCACGTTGCTCGCCCATGTGCTGGACGCGGTCGCGCTCGCGCGGCGCACCGTCGTCGTCGGCCCGCGCAAGGACGACGTGCCCGGCGTGACGTGGGCGCGGGAGGACCCGCCCGGCGGCGGGCCGGTCGCGGGGCTGGCCGCCGGACTCGCGCACGTCGCGACCGACCTGGTGGTGGTGCTCGCGGTGGACCAGCCGGGCATCACCCGGTCCACTGTGGACCGGCTGCTCGCGGCCGTCGGCGACGTCGGCGCGGTCCTCGTGGACGAGGAGGGGCGGTCGCAGTGGCTCGCCGGGGCGTGGCGCACCGGGTCGTTGCGCGCAGCCGTGCCCGCCGACCCGCGCGACGTCTCGATGCGCTCGGTCCTCGGGCCGCTGAACCCGGTGGCCGTCGCCGCGGGGCCGGGCGAGGCGCGCGACGTGGACACCCCGCGCGATCTGTCCCCCTGACGGGCGACCAAGATCGGGTGAAATGGGCGTGAGCTGCATCGCTGCCCGTTTCCCGGGTCGGACCCCTTCACAAGAGCCACACCGTCGGCAGGGGAGACTGGGCACAGTCGCACAACCCTGTCGAGGAGGACCTTTGTCCGAGCCCGCCGCCGAGGCGTCCCACACGCCGGCTCGTGACGCCCAGTTGCTCGAACGCACCGTGTTCGAGGTCAAGCGGGTGATCGTCGGTCAGGACCGGCTGGTCGAGCGGATGCTCGTCGGCCTGCTGGCCAAGGGCCACCTGCTGCTGGAGGGCGTGCCCGGCGTGGCCAAGACGCTGGCCGTCGAGACGTTCGCGAACGTCGTCGGCGGCTCGTTCTCCCGCGTCCAGTTCACCCCCGACCTGGTGCCCGCCGACATCCTCGGCACCCGCATCTACCGCCAGGGCAGCGAGAGCTTCGACGTCGAGCTCGGCCCCGTGGTCGCCAACTTCGTCCTCGCCGACGAGATCAACCGCGCGCCCGCCAAGGTGCAGTCGGCGATGCTCGAGGTGATGGCCGAGCGGCACGTGTCCATCGGCGGCAAGACGTTCCCGATGCCCACCCCGTTCCTGGTCCTGGCCACCCAGAACCCGATCGAGAACGAGGGCGTCTACCCCCTGCCCGAGGCGCAGCGCGACCGGTTCCTGTTCAAGATCCAGGTCGAGTACCCGACGGCCGAGGAGGAGCGGGAGATCGTCTACCGGATGGGCGTCGAGCCGCCGGTGCCCAGCCAGGTGCTCGGCCCGGACGAGCTGGTCCGCCTCCAGGGCGTGGCCTCCCGGGTCTTCGTGCACCACGCGCTGGTCGACTACGTGGTGCGGCTGGTCATCGCGACCCGCGCGCCCAAGGAGCACCAGCTCACCGACGTGGCCGGGTGGGTCGCCTACGGCGCCTCGCCGCGCGCCAGCCTCGGCATCATCGCCGCCGCCCGCGCCCTGGCGCTGGTGCGCGGGCGTGACTACGTGCTGCCTCAGGACGTCGTGGACGTGGTGCCGGACGTGCTGCGCCACCGCCTCGTGCTGTCCTACGACGCGCTGGCCGACGGCGTTCCGCTGGACCACATCATCACCCGCGTGCTCCAGACCGTGCCGCTGCCGCAGGTCTCCGCACGTCCGCAGACGCCGCAGCCCGCGGGCAGGCCGTGACCGAGCCGGACCCGCAGGTCGCCGACCGGCCGGGCTGGGCGCCGCCGGTGCTGCACGGCGGTCGGATGGAAGCGGCGCTGCGCACGCTCGAACTGGAGGTCCGCCGCCGGCTCGACGGGCTGCTCCAGGGCAACCACCTCGGCCTCGTGCCCGGACCGGGCTCCGAGCCCGGCGAGGCGCGGCCCTACCAGCCCGGTGACGACGTGCGGCGGATGGACTGGGCGGTCACCGCCCGCACCACCGTGCCGCACATCCGCGAGACCGTCGCCGACCGCGAGTTGGAGACGTGGCTCGCGGTCGACCTGTCGCCGAGCCTCGACTTCGGCACGGCGGCGTGCGAGAAGCGCGACCTGGTGGTCGCCGCGACGGCCGCGGTGGCGCACCTGACCCGTGGCGGCGGCAACCGGATCGGCGCCCTGGTCTCCACGGGCGAGGACCTCGTCCGCGTGCCCGCCCGCGGTGGCCTGGCGCACTCGCGCGGCCTGATCCGCAAGGTCGCCGAGACGCCCCGAGCGCCCGAGGGCACCCGCGGCTCGCTGGCCGACGTGGTCGAGCAACTGCGCCGCCCGCCGCGGCGGCGCGGCTTGGTCGTGGTGATCTCGGACTTCCTCGGCGGCACGGAGTGGCAGCGCCCGCTGCGCGCGTTGTCCGCCCGGCACGACCTGGTGGCGATCGAGGTGATCGACCCGCGTGACATCGACCTGCCCGAGGTGGGCCGGGTCGTGCTGGCCGACCCCGAGACGGGCAGGCAGCGGGAAGTCGTCGCGTCGCCGCTGCTGCGCCGGGAGTTCGCCGCGGCGGCGGCCGAGCACCGCGCCGAGGTGGCCGCGGGACTGCGTCGCGCCGGTGCGGGCCACCTGGTGCTGCGCACGGACTCGGACTGGATCGCCGACACCGTGCGGTTCGTCGTCGCGCGCAAGCGCCGCTGGTCGGGAGGGGTGGCCTGATGAGCCTGTCGGGTTTCACCGCGCCGTGGTGGTTCGTGCTGCTGGTGGGCGTGGTGGCGCTCGCCGCGTTCTACGTGGTGCTGCAACGCGTGCTGCGCAAGCGGATGCTGCGGTTCGCCAACCTGTCGATGCTGGAGAAGGTCGCGCCCAAGCGGCAGGGCTGGTACAAGCACGTGCCGGTGGCGTTGCTGATGGTCGCGTTCATCGCGCTGACCGTGGCGCTGGCCGGGCCCACCGCCGAGCAGAAGGTGCCGCGCAACCGCGCGACCGTGATGCTGGTGATCGACACGTCGCTGTCGATGAAGGCCACCGACGTGCAGCCGTCCCGGTTGGAGGCCGCGCAGGTGGCCGCCAAGTCGTTCGCCGACGGGCTCACGCCGGGCATCAACCTGGGGCTGATCTCGTTTGCCGGTTCGGCCACCGTGCTGGTCGCGCCGACCACCGACCGCGCGGCGGTCACGCAGAGCATCGACGGGCTGAAGCTGGCCCAGTCGACCGCGACCGGTGACGCGATCGTGGCGGCGCTGGCGGCGATCGACTCGTTCGGCAAGGTCGTCGGCGGCGCGGACGGGCCACCGCCCGCTCGGGTCGTGCTGATGACCGACGGCAAGGAGACGGTCGGCACGCGTGATGCGTTCGACGCGGCCGAGGACGCGAAGACGGCGGGCGTCCCGATCTCCACGATCTCGTTCGGCACCGAGGAGGGCGTGGTCGAGATCGAGGGCCGGCGGCAGGAGGTGCCGGTGGACGACGACTCGATGAAGGAGATCGCGAAGCTGTCCGGCGGGGAGTTCTTCAAGGCCGCGAGCGCCGAGGAGCTGCGCCGGGTGTACGACACGCTGGGCGAGCAGATCGGGTACGAGAAGAAGCAGGCCGACGCGTCGCGGCCGTGGGTGGCGCTGGGCACCGTGCTGGGGATGATCGCCGTGGCGGGCGCGCTGCTCTTCGGGCAACGTCTGCCGTGAGCGGGCAGTATGTCGCCCGTGGTGGTGGCGGAGAACTGGCGGGAGATGGTCGACTGGTCCGTGGCGCTGCTGCGCCGCGGCACCGGCGAGGGCGTGCCGGAGTGGAACCGGCGGGTCTTGTCGTCCGGCCTCGACAACGAGTGTGACCTGCGGGTCTGGTTGCGCGAGCAGGGCGTGACGGGGTATCCGCAGATGCTGCTCGTGATGGAGCGGTTCGGCTACCCGGACCTGTTGAGCGCGTCGTCGGACGAGCTGGTGGACGCCCAGTACGCCGACCGGCCCGAGCTGCGGCCGATCCTCGACCGGCTGCTGGCCGAGGCCGCGTTGCTGGGTCCGATGAGGGTGCAGGCGCGCAAGACGTACGTGGCCCTGGTGTCGCCGCGCCGGACGTTCGCGATCGTGAAGGCGAGCACGCGGACCCGGGTCGACCTCGGCCTGCGCCTCGCGGGCCACGAGCCGACCGGCCGCCTGGAGCCGGCGGGCTCGCTGGGCAACGACACCATCACCCTGCGGATCGGCATCGGCAGCGCCGACGACATCGACGACGACACCCTGACCCGCCTGCGCCAGGCCTACATCGCCAACTCCTGACCCCCGCGCGTGTCGAACCTTCAGGTCCCGCGTGTCGAACGCTCAGGCCCACCGTGTCGAACGCTCAGGCCCCTCGAGTTCAACATCCAGAACATGGCTCGCCGTCCTGAGCGTTGAACTCAGGGGTCCTGAAGGTTCGACACGGTGGTCCTGGAGGTTCGACACGCGGGACCTGAGTGTTCGACACGCCGTTAGCCGTGGAGGTTGCGGTAGGTGGTGGCGGCGCCGGGGTGCAGGGGGAGGCCGGCTGTGCCGATCAGGCTGCGCACGTCGAGGAACTGGGTGCCCAGGGTTTGGCCGGGGACGAGGGCGGCGGCACGGGAGATCAGGGTCCGGGTGACGGCGGCGGCCACGTCGTCCGGCAACGACGCCCGGCACACCAGCAGGTTCGCCACCCCGATCGTGGGCACCTCGCGGCTCGCGCCGTACACGCCCACCGGCACCGGCACCTGCTCGTACACCGAACCGTGCGCCGCACGCAGCTCGGGCACCAGCTCGGCCAACGGCAGCAAGCGGATGCCGGGCAGGCCGTCCAACGTCGGCGTCGGCACGCCACCCGACCACAGCAGGGCGTCGATCCGCCGTTGCGCCAACGCCTCCGCCGCGTCACCCAGCCTCAGGTGCTCCACCCGAACGGAGTCGCGCAGGCCGAGCGCGACGAGCATCCGCTCACCGGACAGCGACGCGCCGGAACCCTCCGCGCCCAGCGACACGGTCCGCCCGGCCAGGTCGGCGGGCACCCGCGCCGGGTCGTCCACGCGCACGACCAGCTGCAGGTAGTTCTCGTAGACCCGGCCCAACGCGCGCAACTCCAGCCCCGGATCGGCGACGAGGGCGGAGTCGGCCAGGACCAACGCGACCTGCGCCTCGCCCGACGCCAGCAACGCGAGGTTCGCCAGGCTGCCCTCGGTCTCCAACGCCCGGCCCCGGACGTCGACCAACTGCTCCGCGAGCAGGGTCGCGAAGTCGAAGTACATGCCGCCGCGCTCACCGGCGGCGATGGCCAGCTCACCCGACGGCGCGCCGCTCGTGCACCCGGCGGCCAGCAACCCGAGCAGGAACACCCGCCGGTTCACAGCGCCGGCTCCAACGGCAGCGTGACCCGGGCGGTGAACCCGTCGCCCGACGACAGGCGCAGCACGCCGTGGCGCGCCTTGACCAACTGGTCCGCGATCGCCAGGCCGAGCCCCGTGCCCGGTCGCCCGGACCGCCCGCGCCAGAACCTCGACGTGGCCAACGCCAACTCCTCCTCGCTCAGCCCCGGTCCGTCGTCGTGGACCTCCACCCAGCCGACGCCCGCCGCACGGTCCGCGCCGAGCGACACCCGCACCGCGCCGCCGTACTTGACCGCGTTGTCCAGCAGCACGTCCAGCACCTGCGCCAGGTCCGACTCCGGGCACCGGACGAGCACCGCCAACGCGGGCGTCCGCGGCAGCGGCACCTGCCAGAACCCGGCCCGGTCCACGGCCACCGCGCCGACATCGGCCACCTCCGGCTCACGCCCACCCGCCGCGACCTCGGTGGCCGCGCTCTCCGCCGACGCCAACGCCAGCAGGCCGTCCAGCAGCGACTCCAGCCGTTCGATCTCGGCCACGCCCGCCGTGTACGCGCGCACGCCCTCCGGCTTCACCTGGCCGCTCAACGTGTCCATCCGCAGCCGCAACGCCGCCATCGGGTTGCGCAACTGGTGCGAGGCGTCCGCGATCAGCCGTCGCTGCTGGTCGGCGGCCTCCGTCACGGCGTCGGACATCCGGTTGAACGACTCCGACAGCTCCCGCACCTCCGGCGGCCCGCTGCTGCCCGCCACGTGCGCCCGCCGTTCGCCGGCGGCCACCGCCCGGACGCCGATCGCCAGCTCGGCCAGCGGTTTGAGCAGCCACCGCGTGACGGCCAGCACCAGCAGGATCGAGATGACGGCCGCCGCCAGCGCGCCGCCGAGGACCAGCAGCCACCGCGTGGTCACGTCCGCCGCCGCGCGGTCCACCGACGCGCGCAGCACCACCGCCCCGGCCACCCTGGTGCCCGTGCCGACCGGCCGGGCGAACACCACGTGCCCCGACGACCAGGGCGTCAGCGTCGGCACCGACGACGCGGGCTGGTTGCGCAGCGCGGCGTCCAGCACCCGTGCCAACGCGGGGTCGTCCGACGTCAGCCCGGCCTGGGCGACCGGCTGCCTGCGTGCGTCGACGACCACCACCGGATCGCCGTACAGCTCGACGTACGCGGCGACCTCGTCCTCCAACGCGGCCTTGTCGCCGGTGGTCTCGGCCTGCTGGGCGAGCGCGGCGAACCGGTCCAGGTCACCGGTGCGCGTCAGCACGAACCGCTGCGTGCGCTCGGCGGCCGTGGACGACAGCAGCGGCACGGCGAACGCGGCCACGGCGGCGGCCGAGAACAGCAGCAGCACCAGCAGCAGGCGGCGGCGCATTCACTTGCCCGTCTGCTCTTCGGCCCCGCCGACGGCCAGCCGGTAGCCGAAACCCCGGATGGTGGTCAGCAGGCCGGGACGACCCAGCTTGGCCCGCAGCCCGGCCAGGTGCACGTCCAACGCCCGCGACACGGCCAGGTACGCGTCACCCCACACCTCGTCCATGAGCTGCTGGCGGCTGACCGCCGTGCCCGCGCGGCTGGCCAACGCGGCCAGCACGTCGAACTCCTTGGTGGTCAACGAGACCTCCGCGTCGCCCACAACCACGCGCCTGCCCTCCAAGTCGATCTCCACGTCGCCGATCCGCACCGTGCGGTCCTTGGGCCCGGTGAGCGCCGCGCTGCGCCGCGCGACCGCGTCCATCCGCGCGAGCAACTCTCCGAGGCGGACCGGTTTCACCAGGTAGTCGTCCGCGCCGAGCCGGAGACCGCGCACTATCGACCGCTCGTCGCCCCGCGCGGTGAGAACCAGCACAGGCACCGGCGACACCTTGCGGATCTTGCGCAACACCTCCAGCCCGTCGGTGTCGGGCAGCCCGAGGTCGAGCAGCAGCAGGTCGAAGTCGCGGTGGACCAGGAGCGCGTCCGCGCCGCGCGCCACCCGGCTCGGCCGGTGGTCGTTGGCCTCCAGCGCCTCGACCAAGGCGTCCGCGACCCCGTCGTCGTCCTCGACGAGCAGCACGCGCACCCGTCCACCCCCTTTGGTTGGGGCGATTATGGCCGTTGAGGTGTAAACAAGTGGCTGTGAGCATTGACGAGCACGTGCCCGCGGTCCTGCTGGACGAGGCCAGCGAGGCGTTGGAAGCGCTTGCGGGTGTGCTGGCCGACGGCCAGACCTTGAAGGAAGCCCTGCAGCAGCTGGCCGAATCCGCGTCGCGGGTCATCCCCGACGCGGAGAACGCCAGCGTGACGGTGATCGACGCCGACGGGGCTTCCACGCTGGCGGCCACCGACGACAAGGTCCTCGCCATCGACGCCGACCAGTACGCGGCCGGTGACGGCCCGTGCCTGGAGGCGTCCAGGACCCAGCGGCCGGTGCGGGCCACCGTGATGGACGGCCGGGCCAAGTGGCCCGAGTTCGCCGCCGCCGCCGAGGGCGCGGGCGTGCGGGCCTACCTGTCCGCGCCGCTCGTGGTCGAGGACGACGTGCTCGGCTCGCTGAACCTCTACAGCTCCGAGGAGCGGGCGTTCGACCCGTTCGACGAGGCGTTGTTGCGACTGTTCGTCACCGCCGCGTCCACCACGATCAACGGGTTCCGCCGGTACGAGCGGTCCCGGAGGCTGGTCGAGGACCTTCAACGCGCGCTGGTGTCCCGTGCCGAGATCGACCAGGCGAAGGGCGTGCTGATGGCCGCGCACGGTGTCGACGCCGAAGAGGCGTTCGGCCGGCTGGTGTCCGAGTCGCAGCAGCGCAACACCAAGCTGCGGGAGGTCGCCCGCAACCTGCTCGCCTCGGTGCGAAGACAGCCGTGATTATCACCTGCCTGACAGAAGTCGTATTCGAATTTTGTTTTTCGCAACAGCTGTGAATGGATCGGTTCCGGTGCTTCCGGGTGCGGTTAGAGTGGTCGGGAAGAAAGTCGATTTCCCCCATTCTGGTCCGAGGAGGAGCATGCGCAAGAACCGTGTCGCCGCGGCGGGATTCGCTGTCGTGGTCTCCGCTGCGCTGACCGCGTGCGCCGACGGCCCGTCGTCGACGATGAGGACGTTCGACACGCCGCAGGCGCTGGCCGAGGCGAACCGGGTGGCCGCCGAGGGCAGGGGGTCGGTCACCGTCGACCTGGACCTCGCGACCAACGGCAAGGGCAGTTGCGGGTTGCGCACCGCCGACTTCGCCGCGTCGTGCCGGATCTCCATCGCCGACGCCGACGAGGTCGCGTACGTGATGGTGCCGGACGGCATCTTCGTGCGGATACCGCGAGGCCAGGCGCCGCAGCCGGACAAGCCGTGGCTCAGGATCGACCCGGACGACCCGACCAACGCGCTGGCCCGTGCCATGGCGGACGTCGCCGTGCACATCCGCGACACCGCCGACATCCGCAAGGCGCTGCCGGAGGGCGCGCGGATCGTCGAGACGGCCGAGGAGTCGGTGTCCGGCAGGCAGACCGTCCGCTACACCGCGCACGTCACGGTGGACGGTCGGGCGTCGGTGCTGAAGCTGTGGGTGGACGACCAGGACCTGCCGGTGAAGACCGAGGCGCGCACGCCGGTCGAGGGCGGTGAGCCGGTGCAGGTGGTCGCGCACTACCGCGACTGGGGCAAGCCGGTCGACATCACCCCACCGACACCGGAGCAGCTCGGAGAGTTGCCCGCGCTGCCCGGCTGACGCGGGGCCGGTCCCCTCCGGGCTGCGCGGAGGGGACCGGATCGCGTTGGTGCGCAAGGGGTTCCGGTCACGTGCGGCGACGGGTGCGGCGCAGGTGGAGGAGGATTCCCGCGCCCACGGCGAGGAGCGCACCGCCCAGGACCAGCGGGCCCGTGATCGAGGAGCCGGTGTTGGCCAGCCCTCTCTTGTCCGGGTGCGACACCGGGACCACGGCCGGCGATGTGGTTGTCGTGGTGCTGCTGCCGGCCGACGTCGTGGTTGTGGTGGTGGACGTGGTGGTGGACGTGGTGGTGGACGTGGGAACCGTTGTGGTGGTGGACCTCGTGGTGGTGGTGCTGGTGGTCGGCTGAGTGGTGGTCGTGCTCGTCGTCGTGGTGGTGGTCGGCCGAGTAGTTGTGGTTGTCGTTGTGGTGGTCGTCGTCGGACTCGTCGTGGTCGTCGTGGTCGTCGTGGTGGGATCGGTCGTGGTGGGATCCGTAGTAGTGGTCGTGGGCGACGTTGTGGTGGTGGGTTCCGTTGTCGTGGTTGTGGAGTCGGTGGTGGTGGTCGTCGGCTCCGTGGTGGTGGTCGTTGTCGTGGGGTCGGTCGTCGTCGTTGTGGTCGTCGTCGTTGTTGTGGTGGTGCCCTCTGGCTGCACCGTGAACTCGTACAGGCGGGTCGACTGACCCGGCTTGAGCGTGCACGGCGAGGTGAACGTGCCGAGCCCCGTCTCCCCACCGTCGGCGGTGCGCGGGGTCAGGGTGGTCACGAAGTCGCCGACGTCGATGGTCGTGGTGCCCGCGAAGGGGAAGCTCAACGACGGCGTGGCGCCCGTGGCGACCGTGTCGAACTCGCCCGACGGCGGGACCGCGGTCTTGGCCACGGTCAGGTCGGGCACGATGTCGAGCACCAACCCGGCGTTGTCGATCACGGTCTGCGCCGACGCGGTGCCTTCCACGGTCGCCGCGCCGACGAGCGCCAGGCCCTGCGTCGCCAGCTCCGGCACGGTGGCGGTGGCGGTCACGCGAGCCTCCGGGATGGGTTCGCCGACCACCGCGGTGTCCGGGAGGTCCTCGACCACGATCTCGACGCTCATGTCCTGCGCGCCGATCAACGGGAACGGGCAGTTGTAGACCAGGGTCAGCCTCGCCATCGCCGCGCTGCCGACGCCCGCGCCCCACAGGGCCGATCCGCCGACCACCACCGCGGTGACACCCAGCGCGGCCACCCGGTGCCGCAATCTCATCTCAGGTCCTCCTGGAGAAACGTCGGGGCGGGGCGGCGCCCGCGCCCGGCCCCCCCCCGGGGGGGGACCTCCCCGGGGGGGCCGACGGCGGGCTGCGGGGGGGC
>NZ_JAJHUO010000003.1:294944-451788 GCF_020859565.1 Saccharothrix luteola
CCCAACTGCGCGGGGGGGGGGGCGGGGGGCCCGGGGGGGGGGGGGGGGGGGCCCCCCCCCCCCCCCCCGCGGTCGGATCACTGCCCGGTGCCGTCGACGACGGTCAGGCGGGCGACACGGTGAAGGTGTGGAGCAGCGTGTTCTGGTTCGGCTTGAGCGTGCAGGCGGAGGTGAACGTGCCGAGGCCGGTCAAGCTGCCGTCGGACCGGCGCGGCGTCAACGTGGTGCTGAAGGCGCCGACCCGGACCGTGGTCGTGCCCGCGTTGGTGAAGGTGACCGGCGCCGTGCCGCCCGTGGCGATCGTGTTGAACGAGCCGGACGCCGGGATGTTCGTCTTGGCCACCACGAGGTTGGCCACGACGTTCTGCACCGCGCCCGCGTTGTCCACCGCGGTGTTGGCGACGGCGGTGCCCTCCACGGTCGTCGCGCCGACCAGCCTGAGCCCGAGCGTGGCGCTCGACGGCACGGTGGCGATGGCGGTCACCCTCGTCGGCGAGACCGGCTGGCCGACCACCGCGGAGTCGGCCAGGTCGGCCACGGTGATGCGGACCGTCATGTCCTGCGTGCCGATCAACGGGAACGGGCAGCTGTACGCCAGGGTCAGGCTCTTGGTGGCGGCCATGCCGGTGCCCGCGCCGGCGAACGCCACCGATCCGACGACGGCGATGGCGGCCGTGAGTGCGCCGATGACCCTGCGACCAGTGAGTTTCAGCATGTGCGTCTCCTCGTCGAGAGCAGTGCGGAAAACAGCGTGTTCGGTGTGCGGCGGAAGGCTACTCGTCAGTAAAGTAGCTTTGTCGTGCAGACTCGGCAAGAGTTTCTTTCACGTTTTCCCCGGCTATGTCAGGGGTGCGACAAAAGCGCCGAAAAGAGTTGTCACGCACGTGACAAATCATTGATCGGCGCTTGTGCGTACGTGGTTCGGGAAAGTAGTTTCGCAGAATGAGCGGAGCGGTGCGGTGAGGATCGCGGTGGTGCTGGCCGCGGTCGCCGCGCTGCTGGGCGCGGCGCTGACCCCGACGTGGGTGGTGCGCCACGCCGAGGTGCGCGCGCCCGTGCTGACGGCCGGCATCGAGCTCGTCTACCGGGTCGAGGGGGTGAGCCGGATCCACAAGCTCCAGTCCGACCTCGCCATCGGTCCCGGGATCCTGCGTGCCGAGATCGACCTCGTCGACGGCACCATCACCGGCGAACTGGAGCTGCCGCCGAGCTACGGCTACTTCATCGTGTTCGGCTTCGTGCCCAACACCGCGCGCACGGACCTGATCCCGGTCGGCAAGGTCACCGGCACGATCAGGGACGGCCACGTCAAGGCGAACGCCAAGCTCCTGATCAACCTCAGCGAGGTCGCCGTCAACGAGCAGCCGTTGGACGTCGGGCAGGCGTGCCGGACCGTCGAACCCGCGTCGATCGACCTGGAGGGTCCGTTCCTGCTCGAGAAGATGCCGATGCGGGGCGTCTACACGATTCCGCCTTTCGGTGGCTGCCAGGGCCGCGAGGGGTTGGACCCGCTGCTGACCGGCCTGATCTCCGGACCGGGCAACACGATCGACCTCACGCTGACCTTGCTCCCGACGATCCCGTGAACCCCGGCGGACCCGCCTGCCCGAGCCGCCGTGGCGGCCCGGCCGCGCCGCCCAGCAACCGCAGCGCCCGCAGCGCGATGCCCATGTCGAACAACGCGTCCGGGTCGTGCAGCTTGGCCCCGAACAGCTCCTCCAGCTGCCGCAACCGGTAGCGGACCGTCTGCGGGTGCACGGCGAGGCTCGACGCGACCTCCGGCGCGCTGCCGCGCGTCTCCACCCACGCGGTCATCGTCTCCCGCATCCGCTGCTGCTGCTTCGGCGTCAGCCCCTCCAACGGCGCCAGCGTCCGCTTCACCAGCTCCCGCACCAGCTCCTCGTCACCGAGCAGCAGCAACGTCGACAGGTGCTCGGTGGTGTCCACCATCGGCCGGTCCGCGATCACGCCCGACTGGATCAGCGTGATGGTGCGGCGCGCCCAGCGCAGCGACTGCCGCGCCGAGGCCAGCGGCACGATCGGGCCGACGGCTGCGCGCCACCCGCCCAGCTTCTGCTCCAACGCGACCAGCTGCCGTTCCGGGTCGGTGAGCAGCAGGCACGGCTCGCTGCCCTCCAGGTCCATCAGGATGTCCTCGTGCAGCGCCGGTATCGGCAGGTGGTGCTGGTCGGTGCGCCGTTCCAGCGCCACCACCAGCACCTTCTCCGGCAACGGCCAGTGCGCGGCCTCGGCGAGCTCGGTCAGCGCGTTCGGGTGGTAGCCCGGTTCGCCGAGGAGCAGCTCCAGCAATCGCTTGCGCCGCCGTTGCAACGCGCCCGCGTGCCGCGCCTGGGCCTCGGCGTAGCCCTCCATCGACCGCAACGACAGCTCGTCGATGTAGGCGAAGATCGCCTCGGCGATCAGGCACATCGTGGCCAGCGGCACGCGTTCGGTCTGCCCGAACTCGGAGATCCGCCGCCACGCCACCCGCGCGCCGATCCGGTACGCCGTCTGCAGCAGGTCGAGGCTGCGCCCGGCGCTGACCTCGAGCTTGCCGAGCAGGCGGAACAGCTTGGCCCGGTCCTCCCGCTGCGCGGTCGGGTCGACCATCCGGTCGATGAACTGGTGTATCGCCTGTTCCACCCCCTCGACCACCACTTGGCCGAACATCCCCTCCAACTTCTGTGAATATTCCGCGATCTGGTTCTGGATTTCCCGGACCATGTCCACGGCCACGTCGCCCGCCCTGGCGCGGAACTTCGGCGCGAGGTCGGCGGGCAGTTGCTCCCACAGGTCCGCGTTCCCGATGAGCGGTAACTCGGAGGCTCGGAGTTCTCCGGTTCTGTTCATGCTGTTCGCCCACCACCAAACGGTTAGGTGTGATTCCGAACACTGTATTTTTGATCATGAAAAGTTGTCAACCACGGCGCACTCCCGTGACAAAGTCGCCAGTGTTGTCGTGCGTCGCGTGACAAGAACGGCGCTAGCGGAGCCGGCGGCGCAGGACCTTCCCGGTCGCGTTGCGCGGCAGCGAGGTCGTCAGCACGACCTCGCGCGGCACCTTGTGCCTGGCCAGCCGGTCGCGCACGAAGAGCTTCAGCTCCTCCGGGTCGACCCGCGCGCCGGGCACCGGCACCACGAACGCCCGCAGCCGCTGCCCGAACTCCGCGTCGGGCACGCCGAGCACCACCGACTCCCGCACCTGGTAGTGCGTGGCCAGCAGGTTCTCCACCTCGCCCGGGTACACGTTCTCGCCGCCGGAGACGATCATGTCGTCCTCCCGGCCGTCGACGAACAGCCGACCGCTCCGGTCGAAGTGCCCCAGGTCGCCGGTGCTCACCAGCCCGTCGACGACGTCCTTGCCGCCACCGCCGGAGTAGCCGCTGAACCGCAGCCGGCTGCCCACGAACACCCGGCCGACCACGCCCGGCTCGGTGATCCGGCGGCCCTGGTCGTCGTAGACGCGCACCCGGCACGTGCGGGGCGGGCGGCCGACCGTGCCCGGCGCCTCGCGCAGGTCCTCGGGCGTGGCCACGGTCGCCACCGCCACCTCGGTCGACCCGTACAGGTCGTGGACGACGTCGCCGAACCGCCTGGTCGCCTCGGCGGCCAGCGGCGCGGGCAGGTCGGCGCCGGAGCTGAGCACCACCCGCAGCGCCGACAGGTCGTGCGACTCCAGCTCCAGCGGGCCCAGGTCGAGGATGCGCCGGAGCATGGTGGGCACGAGCACCAGCGCGGTGGCCCGGTGCCGTGCGGCCGACCCCACCGTCCGCCTCGCGTCGAACTCGCGCGCCAGGACCACCGCGGAACCCAGGCCCATCGCCAGCACCAGGTGCGCGAACCCGATGCCGTGGAACACCGGCGCGGCGATCACCGTCACCTCGCGCGACCGCAGCGGCACGCGGTCCAGGAAGTCGACCGCGGCGAACGGCGAGCGCACCTCCCGGTGCGCGCCCTTGGGCGTCCCGGTGGTGCCGCTGGTGAGCAGCACGACGTCGCCCGGCCGCGCCGGTCGTGGTGGTTCGCGGTCGGGCGCCGACCCGATCAGCTCGTCGAGGTCGCCGGTGGAGAACCTGGCCACGGCGGGCGGCGTCTCCGCCACCACGGGTGCGAAGTCGGGGTCGTGCACCAGCGCGACCACCCGTTCCCGGCGCACCACGTCGGCCAGTTGCGGCCCGGCGAACCCGGTGTTGAGCAGCAGCACCCGCGCGCCGAGCCGGGCGCACGCCAGCATCGCCTCCACCGGCCCGCGGTGGTTGCGGCACAGCACGGCCACCACGTGCGCCGCGCCGATGCCGGCCGCGTGCAGGGTCCGGGCCAGCGCCATGGACCGCTCGTGCAGGTCGGCGTAGGCGCACGGCCCGGTCTCGTCGATCACCGCCGTGGCGTCGGGCTGCTCGCGCACGGCGCGGCGCACCGACCCGAGCAGCGGGCCCCACGCGCGCACCTCGACCAGCGACCGCAGCGCCCGATCGGGCCGGTGCGCTTGGACCATTCCGGCGCGGTGGAGCACCCGGACGCAGTGCGGCAGATGTGACACGCGGGCACCCCCGATTCTCGACAACGCCGATCATTGTTAGTCGCAACGCGGGCCGGGGCGCCAGGCCCCGATCGGGTTTGTGCAGTCGGGTGAGTGTTTCGCGAACCGACTTTGTCACGTGCTTGACAAAGCTTTCCGGTTGCTTGTGCGGTGAGACATCCGTTAGTAACGTACTGGTCGGTAACGTCATTTCGGTCAATTCACACCACTCCTTCGGAGAATACCTGTGGCATTGCGCCGTCGCCTGCTGGGGCTGCTGTTCGCCGCCCTCCTGGTCGCGCTGTGCGGCTTGTCCGTCGCGGCGTACCAGAAGGCGTTCACGTCGCGCGTGACCGTGCTGCTGCGCACCGACCACGTCGGCAACCAGCTCCAGGAGGAGTCGGACGTGAAGCTGCTCGGCGTGCTGGTCGGCGAGGTGCGGGCGATCCGCTCGCACGGCGACGGCGCCGAGGTCGAACTCGGCCTGCACCCCGATCAGGTCGGCCGCATCCCGGCGAACGTGTCCGCCCGGCTGCTGCCGAAGACGTTGTTCGGCGAGCGGTTCGTCAGCCTGGAGCTCCCCGACGACCCGGCAGGCGCGCTCGACGACGGCGCCGTGATCGAGCAGGACCGCACGTCCGGCGCGATCGAGCTGGAACGGGTGCTCGCGGACCTGCTGCCGACGTTGCAGGCCGTGCGGCCGGACAAGCTGTCCTCCGCGCTGACGTCGATGGCCCAGGCGCTGGACGGGCGCGGCGCGACCCTGGGGCAGGCGATCGTGGACCTCGACGCCTACCTGCGCGAGCTGAACCCGCAGCTGCCCGTGCTCAAGGAGGACATCACCAGGTTCGCCGACGTCACCGGCGTGTACGCGGACGCGGGGCCGGACCTGGTGCGGGCGTTGACGGACGCCACCGCGGTCAGCCGCACGATCGCCGAGCAGCGCGCCGACCTCGACGCCGTCTACTCCAGCCTCACCACCGCATCCGCCGACCTGACCGGCTTCCTGCGCGCCAACGGCGAGACGGTGGTCGCGCTGGCGGACCGGTCCCGGCCGACGTTCGAGCTGTTCGCCACCTACTCGCCCGAGTTCGGGTGCGTGCTGAGCGCGGTGAACGCCATCCGGCCGCGGATGGACCAGGTGCTCGGCAAGGGCACCGACCAGCCGGGCGTGCACGCGGAGATCACCGTCGTGCCGCCGGGGGAGAAGTACGTGCCCGGCCGGGACGACCCGGTGCACCGCCGGGGTGGCGGTCCGCACTGCCCGTCCGGTCCGGTCAACGCTGTCGCGCCGGACCAGGTGCCCGAGTGGGCGCGCCTGCTGACCGTGGGGGTCCGATGAGGAACGTCGCCGCGCCGCTGACCAAGTTCCTGGTGTTCGTCGTGGTCACGATCGCCGCGACCGGGTTCCTGGCGGCGACCATCGCGGGCAGCCGGGTCGGCTCCACAGCGGTCTACGAAGCCCGGTTCACCGACGTCACGGCGTTGGCCGAGGGCGACGACGTGCGCATGTCCGGCGTGAAGGTCGGCCAGGTCGAGTCGATGGAGCTGGTGGACGACGAGCTGGTCGACGTCACGTTCTCGGTCGCCGACGGCCGGTCGCTGTCCGCCGACGTCACCGCCACCATCAAGTACCGGAACCTGGTCGGCCAGCGGTACGTCGCGCTGGAGCAGCCCGCCGGGCGGGTGGGGGAGAGGCTGCCGCACGGCGGCCTGATCCCGGTCGAGCGGACGACCCCGGCGCTGGACCTGACCACTTTGTTCAACGGGTTCAAGCCGTTGTTCCAGGCGCTGAACCCCGAGGACGTCAACAAGCTGTCGCACGAGATCATCCAGGTGTTGCAGGGTGAGGGCGGCACGGTGGAGAGCCTGCTCGCGCACACCGTGTCGCTCACCTCCACGTTGGCTGCCAAGGACGACGTCATCGGCAAGGTCGTGGAGAACCTGAACGCCGTGCTGGAAACGGTGAACTCGCGGGACGACCGGTTCGGCGAGCTGCTGACCTCGATGCGGCAGCTCGTGTCCGGCTTCGCCGCCGACCGCGAGCCGATCGGCAACGCCATCACCGGCCTGGCCGCGTTGAGCGACAGCACCGCGTCGCTGCTGGAGCAGGGACGCCAACCGCTCAAGGACGACATCGCCGCGCTCGGGCTGCTCGCGGGCAACCTGGGCAACGCGCCCGAGCTGGAGCCGTTCATCCGAAACCTGCCGGTGAAGTTCGAGGCCATCGGCCGCACCGCGTCCTACGGCTCCTGGCTCAACTTCTACCTGTGCTTCGCCTCCTCGCAGGCGCCGCCCGCGCCCGGCGGACCGCCGGTCGGCATCCCCGTCACCGAATCGAGGTGTCACCGATGACGCCCAAGAGGATCGAACGCAGACCCGTGCTGCTGGGAGCCGTCGGCCTCCTGGTCATCGCGCTCACCGCCGTGCTCACCTTCTTCCTGGAGGACCTGCCGTTCTTCGGCGGCGGTGTGAAGCACACCGCCGAGTTCACCGAGGCGGCCGGCCTGCGCGTGGACGACGAGGTCCGCGTCGCGGGCCTGAAGGTCGGCACGGTGACCGACGTCGAGCTGCGCGAGGGCAGGGTGCGGGTGGCGTTCCGGGTCCGCGGCGTCGAGCTCGGCGACCGCAGCCGGGCCGAGATCCGGATCAAGACCCTGCTCGGGCAGAAGTACCTGGCGCTGGACTCGGAGGGCCGCGACCCGCTCACCGACACCATCCCGGTCGAGCGCACCACCTCGCCCTACGACGTGATCGAGGCGTTCAGCGGGCTGTCGACGACGGTGAGCGAGATCGACACCGACCGGCTGGCGGAGAGCTTCCAGGTGCTCTCGGACACCTTCCGCGACTCCCCGGAGCACGTGAAGCAGGCGTTGGAAGGGCTGTCGGCGCTGTCGAAGACGATCTCCTCGCGCGACGAGCAGCTGGCGTCGCTGATCGCGGGCGCGAACCAGGTCAGCGGGGCGTTGGCGGAGCGCAACACCGACTTCGCCGCGCTCATCACCGACGGCAACCTGCTGCTGGAGGAGATCGGGCGCCGCCGTGACGCGATCGCGGCGCTGCTCGACGGCACGCGGGCGCTGTCCCGGCAGCTGTCCGGCCTGGTCGCCGACAACTCCGAGCAGCTGCGGCCCGCGTTGGAGCAGCTGGAACGGGTCACCGACGTGCTGCGGAACAACCAGGACGCGCTGGACCGCGGCCTCGCGCTGGCCGGGCCGTACTACCGGGTGCTGAACAACTCCCTCGGCAACGGCCAGTGGGTCGACACCTACCTGTGCGGGCTCGTGGTCGACCCGGGCGCGCGGCGCGACTGCCCGACGGGAGGCCGCTGATGTTCGCCCGGACGCGGGGCCGGCGTCGGCTGGTGGTGGCGCTGGCACAGGGATTCGTGCTCGTCCTCGTGGCGACGGCCGTCGTGTGGTGGATCTTCCTGCGGCCGTCGCCGATGCGGGTCGCCGCCTACTTCACCGCCGCCGTCGGCGTGTACGAGGGCTCGGACGTGCGGGTGCTCGGGGTGAAGGTCGGCCGGGTGGTCGGCGTGCTGCCCGAGGGCGGGTCGGTGAGGGTCGACCTCGAACTCGACCACGGCGTCGAGGTACCCGCGGACGCCCGCGCCGTGGTCGTGTCGCCGAACATCGTGGCGGACCGGTACGTGCAGCTCACGCCCGTCTACACCGGAGGCGAGCAGATCGCGCCCGGAGCCGTGATCACCAGCGCGCGCACGGCGGGCACGGTCGAGCTGGACGAGCTGTACACCAGCCTGGACGCGCTGCTCACCGCCCTCGGCCCGAACGGGGCCAACCGCGAGGGCGCGCTGTCCGACCTGCTGAGCACGGGTGCGGCGAACCTGGACGGGACCGGCGCGGCGTTGGGCGAGTCGATCCGGCAGCTCGCGGACGCGGCGAAGACGTTGGCCGGGTCGCGGGACGACCTGTTCGGGACCGTGGACAACCTCCAGTCGTTCACCTCGATGCTCGCGGCGAACGACGAGCAGGTGGGACGGCTGGCCGACCAGCTGGCCGACGTGTCCGGGTTCTTCGCCGCCGAACGGGACGACCTGGGCGCGGCGTTGGGCGAGTTGGCCACGGCGCTGGAGCAGGTGCGGGGATTCGTGCACGACAACCGCGATCGGGTGAAGTCCAGTGTGGACGACCTGGCCGCGCTGACCGGGACCCTGGTGCGGCAACAGGAGTCGTTGACCGAGGTGCTGGAGGTCATGCCGGTCGCGTTGCACAACGTGGTGAACGCCTACGACCCGGCGACCGGGACGTTGAACGCGCGCGCCAACCTGAACGAGTTCGTGACCGACCTGCTGAGCGTTCCCGGAGGTGCGCGGTGAGGCGGCCGGCGGCGGTGGCGCTCGTCCTGGTGCTGACGGGGTGTTCGGCGATGCCGAGCGCCTACGACCTGCCGCTGCCCGGCGGCGCGGACCTCGGCGACCGGCCGTACCGGGTGACCGTCGAGTTCGACGACGTGCTCGACCTCGTGCCGCACGCCGGCGTGAAGGTGGACGACGTGGCGGTGGGCAAGGTCGAGGACATCGGGTTGTCCGAGGACGGCTCCACGGCGCTGGTGCGGGTCGCGGTGCGCGGTGACGTGCTGCTGCCGTCGAACGCCCTCGCCCGGCTGCGGCAGTCGAGCCTGCTGGGGGAGAAGTACGTGGAGCTGGCCGTGCCGGACGAGCGGTCGGCGTCGCCGCTGGTGGACGGCGCGGTGATCCCGGTGACGCGGACCAACCGCAACCCCGAGGTCGAGGAGGTGTTCGGCGCGTTGTCGATGCTGCTCAACGGCGGCGGCATCGCGCAGATCCGGGACATCTCACGGGAGCTGAGCGCCGCGTTGTCCGGCAACGAGGCCGCGGTGAGATCGCTGCTGTCCACTGTGGACTCGTTCGTCGGCGCGATGGACTCGCACAAGGGCGAGATCACCCGCGCTCTGGAAGGGATGGACAAGCTCGCGTCGTCCCTGGAGGCGCGCAAGGGCGATATCGGCGAAGTGCTGGACGGGTTGGAGCCGGGTCTGCGGGTGCTGCACGACCAGCGCGGGCAGCTCGTCGGGCTGCTGAACGCGTTGCGGGAGCTGTCCGACGTCGCCGTGGACACGGTGGACCGCAGCCGTGACGACCTGGTGGCCGACCTGCGGGCGTTGGAGCCGACGTTGCGGCGGCTGGCGGAGTCCGGGCAGAACCTGCCGCAGTCGCTGGAGATGCTGCTGACGTTCCCCTTCACCGACGCCGTGCTGGACGGCATCAAGGGCGACTACCTCAACACCTACCTGACCCTGAAGCCCGGAGGGCGTTGATGATCACTAGGCGGATCAGGGTGCAGGTCGCGCTGTTCGCGGTCATCGCGCTGCTCGGCGTCACGTACGTGAGCGCGAAGTACGTCGGGCTCGTGGTGGTGGACGACGGGTACGCGGTCCGGCTGGAGCTTGCCCGGACCGGTGGCCTGTTCACCGGCGGCGAGGTGACGTACCGGGGTGTGCCGGTGGGCCGGGTCGGGCCGATCCGGCTGGGCGACGGGCAGGTCGAGGTCGAGTTGCGCATCGGGGCCGGCGCCCCGCCGATCCCGGTCGACCTGGAGGCCGTGGTCGCGAACCGCTCGGCGGTGGGCGAGCAGTACGTCGACCTCCGGCCGCGCCGGGACAGCGGGCCGTACCTGGGTGACGGCTCGGTGATCCCGCGGTCGCAGACCAGGCTGCCGCTGCCGGTGGAACAGGTGCTGACCAGCCTGGACGACCTGGCGCGCTCGGTGCCGGTGGAGTCGCTGCGGACCGTGGTGGACGAGCTGGACCAGGCGTTGCGCGGCACCGGGCCGGATCTCCAGGTGCTGCTGGACGCCACGACGGAGTTCATCGGGACGGCCGGCGCGCACCTGCCGCAGACCACGCGGTTGCTGAACGACTCCGTCGCCGTGCTGCGGACGCAGCTGGACCACTCGGCGGCGATCAACTCCTTCGCCGACAGCGCGCTGCTGGTCGCGTCACGGCTGCGTGAGTCGGACGGCGACCTGCGGCGGCTGATCGGGGCCGTGCCGGGCGCGTCGGCGGAGGTGAGCGCCCTGCTGCGGGAGTCGGGGCCGAACCTCGGCATCGTGCTGGCCAACCTCCTGACCACGGCGGACGTCCTCGTCACCCGGCAGGGGGCGTTGGAGGAGGTCCTGGTGACCGTGCCCGACGCGGTGTCGGTGGGCGCGTCGGCGATCGCGTCCGGCCAGGCGCAGTTCGGCCTGGCCCTGACCTTCTTCGAACCCCCGCCGTGCGAGGCGGGCTACGAGTCCACCCCGCGCAAGAGCGGCCTCGACACGTCCACCAGCCCGTTCAACACCGGCGCCGCCTGCACCCTCCCGCGCGGCTCCGCCAGCGGCGTCCGGGGCTCGCAGAACGCACCGCGCTAGTCCGGAACTCCGTCCAGGTCGGCCGGGACCTCGGCAAGGGCGGCCACGAACTCGTCCGGGATGTCGAACCCGATCAGTTCCCGGCCGTTGGAGACTGGCGTCAACACCGGCCGGACACCCCGCGCGACGACGCCGCGGCCCTGCAACATGCGGGTGATGCGCTCGACCGGGCCGGTCAGGCGGTGCGCTGCCTCGTCGTCGACGGTCCCGCTGCCGTAGATGGCGTTGTTGGGGATGAACCCGTCCAGCCGGGCCGCCTCACGGATGAGGTCGGCGTGCGGTCGTTCCTCGAAGTCGAGCTGCCGGAGCAGCTCGGCCACGCCGGCGGGCGTCCAGGTCGCGCCCTCCTGGCTCTCGCTCACCCGGGCGACATCGCTGACCGATTCGCTGCGCACCTCGACCTCGATCGCCGCCGCCCGCCTGAGGAGGTCGACGGGCCGCATCATGTACAGCTGCTTGCCGGACGCGGCGGCGAACTCCTCCACCAACTCGACCCGCGGACCGAGGAAGTCCGACCGGTACCGCCACCACCAGTCCTCTTTCTCGTCACCGGTGACGAGGAGCAGGTCCGCGTCACGCCGCGCCGCCTCCTGGACCGCCTGTGCCCAAACCAGGTAGTCACCCGCCGCGCCCTCGGGCAGGCTCGAATCGTCCTTGCCGGCGTCGAGGTAGCCGGGCGGCTCTTTCGCACCGGCTCGGCGTTTGCCCTCCTGGACGAGCGCCTTCCACTGGCTGTGGTCCGGTTGCGCGCCCACCTTGCCGCGCAGCAGCGCCTCCAACTGGTCGAGTACCGGCTCGCGTCCCGGTAGCCCCGGCGAGTCGGGCGACGGCGGGGTGTGCGACCTGATGGCGGCGACCAGCTCCCGGTGCAGCGCGTCCACCTTGCGCACGAGGTCGTCGCGCACCGCGTCGGCCAACGCCGTGGTCTTCGCCCACTGGTGCAACGCGTCGTCGGCGGCCCGCTGCTGCTTGCCCAACGCCGTGAGCACCTGGTCGGTGGCCGCCGCACGGCCCGCCAGCACCGTCAGCCGGTTGCGCCAGAACTCGCGCATGACCTGGTGCGGCACCCACAGCCGGTCGCCCACCCCGCGCAGCAGGCCGAGCAGGTCGTCACGCGTCGCCTCGTTGTACCGGTAGAGGTTGAGCAGCACGTTGGCGTCGACCACGACCAGCGCCGAGCGGAGGGCTTCCGCCAACTCCTCCTCGGACGGACGCCGGTAGCCGGGGAAGGCGTCGTAGATCCCTGAGTTGCCGTCCGGCTGCTCGACCATGTCCGGTAGATCGTCAGGGCGGCGGTCGGCGTTTCAGGCGGGGGAGACGTAGAACCAAGCGCCGTCCTCGCGGACGAAGTGGCTGTTCTCGTGGAGCACGTCGCGGTGGCCCTGCCAGCGGTAATGGGCGCGGAACTCGACCGTGCCCGTCTTCTGGAACGGGGTGCCGCCGGTGTGCGAGAGGATCTCCAGGTGGGTCCAGCGCTGGTCCGGGTCCAAGTCCAGCGAGGCCGGCCGGGTGCTCGGGTGCCAGGTGGCCAGGAGGTAGTCCTCGTCGCCCAACGCGAACGCGCTGTAGCGGGAGCGCATGAGGGCCTCGGCCGTCGCCGCCTTGCGCCGGCCCCGGTGCAACGGTCCGCAACACTCGTCGTACGGCTCACCCCGGCCGCACGGGCAGCGGTCGGGCACGCTCATTCCGGCCGGTCGCACGCGGTCCGGCCGGAACGGTCGTAGCGCACCCACGCCAGCGCGTTCTCCGCTTCGCGGTCACCGGCCGCCGCCTCCGCCGACAGCGACGCGTGCACCTGGTAGCGCAGGTCGGCGGGCACGGCCGGGTTGGTGAGCAGGTTCGCGCGGACCACCGGGCTCGGGTCGTCGGCGAGCGCCGCCAACGCGTCGGCGGGCGTGGACGGGTCGGTCGACAGCGCCTCGCGCACCGCGACGGACATCGGTTCGGTCACGTGCACAGGATATAAGGAGAGCGGCTCCCCTCCCGTTGACTGCCAGTCGGGGAGGGGAGCCGCTTGGAGGGCTGGGACTACGGCGTCAGCCGCACGCCGCACCGTTCAAAGTGGGAGAAGTGAACGGTGGGGTACCGCCGCTGAAGCTCGCGTTGTAACCGATGGTCGCGGTACCACCGGTCGCGAGTCCGCCGTTCCAGGCCGCGTTGCCGACGCGGACGATGTCGCCGCCGTCGGTCCACGTCCCGTTCCAGCCCTGGGAAACGGTCACACCGGGCGCGGAGAACGTCAGGGTCCAGCCGCTGATGGCCGCGCCCCGGTTCTCGATGACGATCTCGCCGGTGTAACCGCCCGACCACTGGCTCACCACGCGGTGCGTCACCCTGCATCCGTCCCCTGGAGGCGGAGTGGTGGTCGTGGTGGAAGTGGTCGTGGAAGTAGTAGTGGTGGTGGAAGTGGTGGTCGACGTGGTCGTGGACGTCGTCGTGCTGGTCGGTCCAGCCGCGATCGCCATGTCGTACGCCCGCTGCGGCACGAACTGGCCGGCGCCCGCGATGCAGCCGTCGGCCTCACCGGGGAGCTTGATCCACAGGAACGCGGCGATCTGCGAGTCGCCCGTGTTGGTGGTGCTCGGCGTGCCGATCGCCCGGCCCGCCGGGTCGCACCACTCGTCGCCCAACGGCCCGTTGCCGTTGCGGCTGGTGTCGATGACGGCCTTGAACCGCGAGTCGCCCAGGTTGTTGAGCACGGCCTTGGCGAACGACACCTCGTCGCGGGTGTGCCGGTAGTTCGACACGTTCGTGGAGATCCCGTCGGCGCTGTTGGCGATGTCCGCGCCCCGGAGCCGCTGCCCGGCCTCGGCCGGGGTCAGCCACGCCGAGTGGCCGATGTCGAAGTACACCTTCGTCTGCGCGGAACCGCTCTTGAGCTTCTTGCCCGCGTAGGCCATCGACGCCATCGTCTCGGCCTGCTGGGACTGGCTCTGGCAGTTGGTCATGATCGGCAGCACATCGGGTTCCAGGACGATGGACGCCGGACGGCCCGCGATGCCCGCGGCCACCTGGTCGATCCACGCCCGGTAAGCCGAGTGCGAGGGCGCGCCGCCGCCGCTCGCGCCCCCGCAGTCTCGGTTCGGCACGTTGTAGACGACCAGGATCGGGATCTTCCCGGCCGCCGCCGCCGCGCCGACGAACGCGTCGACCTGCCCCCTGACCTCGGAGGTGTTGGTCGTGGTGAACCACCGCGCCTGCGGCGTGTTGACGATCCGGTCGCGGATCACCGCGGCCCGGGAATCGTTCGGGTTCTGCGCGACCCACCTCGCCGCTGAGGTGTTCGGGTCGACGTAGAACGCCGAGTCGGCCGCCTGCGCGGTGGTCGCGCCACCACCGAGGACCAGTGCCACGGCACTGGCGACCAAGGCGCCGGAGAGCGCGCCCGCCGCCGCCAGCCTCGTCTTGTGACGGGGACGGCGGAGGTCGGGGCCGGAGTCGAGTGCGTTGTGTGCTCGCATCGCAAGGTCCTCGCAGCGTCGGTGCTGAACGGGGGCTGACTTCGGCTGGGAGCGCTCCCAGGTGGCAGGACTGTAGCCAGTCGGAAACGGTGAAGAAAAGAGGGCGTGATCCACGGGTGACTTGCGCCGGTTTATACGGTCCGTGAAGAAAACGCCGGATGAACAGCGTGTGAGACAGGTCAGCCGCCGACGAACGAGCGGTTCGTCACCCACTGTGAACTTTTGCCGGTCTGACTACTCCGAACGAGTGACTGAGATCCAGGTCACGGCCGAATCGAAGTTGATGTCGAAAATTCGTCGAATTACGCCGTCCGGTGGCAGCGCGACTGCGCCGAAAAGCTCATCTCTGGTGCGAATAACCGGACATTCTTAGTCTGGGAACGCTCCCAGCACTCTCCCGGACCCTGTTCTCGCCCCGGAGGCAACGCAATGACGCGCACTCCCTCCCGACCTGTCGCGGTGGCCGCGACGACGGCCTTCCTGGCGGCCGTCGCCCTCGCCGCCACCGTGCTGGTGCCGCACCTGAGGCCGATCGCCACCGCCCAGGTGGCGGCCCAGGCCGACCCGCGGGTCGAGCAGCTGCTCGCCCGGATGTCGCTGGACGACAAGGTCGGCCAGATGACCCAGGTCGACCGCGGCGCCCTCGCTTCCACCGCGGACCTGGCCACCTACCGGATCGGCTCGCTGCTGTCCGGCGGCGGCTCCGCGCCGACGCCGAACACGCCCCAGTCGTGGGCCGACATGTACGACAACTTCCAGCGCACGGCCATGTCCACGCCGCTGGGCATCCCGCTGATCTACGGCGTGGACGCGGTGCACGGGCACAACAACGTGCGCGGCGCGACGATCTTCCCGCACAACATCGGCCTGGGCGCCACGCGGGACCCCGAGCTGGTCAAGCGCATCGGCGAGGTCACCGCCAAGGAGGTCGCGGGCACCGGCATCGACTGGAACTTCGCGCCCTGCCTGTGCGTGGCGCGCGACGACCGGTGGGGTCGCACGTACGAGTCGTTCGGCGAGGTGCCGGAGATCCCCACCGCGATGACCACCTACATCGACGGCCTCCAGGGCGCGACCCTCGGCGGCACGGCCGGCTCCGTGCTCGCCACGGCCAAGCACTTCATCGCCGACGGCGGCACGGCTGCGGGCGACGACCAGGGCGACGCGCGGATCACCGAGCAGGAGCTGCGCACCGTGCACCTGCCGCCGTTCAAGGCCGCCGTCGACCGCGGCGTCGGCTCGGTGATGATCTCCTACAGCAGCTGGAACGGCGTCAAGGCGCACGGCCACCGCTACCTGATCACCGACCTGCTCAAGGCCGAACTCGGCTTCACCGGCTTCGTGGTCTCGGACTGGGCGGGCATCGACCAGATCGACGGCGCGACGGGCTTCACCGGCGCGGAGGTCGCCGCGGCGGTCAACGCGGGCATCGACATGGTCATGGTGCCGACCGACTACCGGCGGTTCATCAGCCTGCTCAAGGCGGAGGTGCAGGCCGGCCGCGTGAGCACGGCCCGCATCGACGACGCCAACCGCCGCATCCTGACCAAGAAGTTCGAGCTCGGCCTGTTCGAACGCCCGCTCACCGACCGCTCGCTGACCTCGACGGTCGGCTCGGCCGCGCACCGCGACCTGGCCCGCCAGGCCGTGCGGCAGTCCCAGGTGCTGCTGCGCAACGACGGCGTGCTGCCGCTGGCCAAGTCCGGCCGGTACTTCGTGGCGGGCAAGTCGGCCGACAACATCGGCTACCAGAGCGGTGGCTGGACGATCTCGTGGCAGGGCGGCAGCGGCAACACCACGCCCGGCACCACGATCCTCCAGGGCATCCGCGACCTGGTCGGCTCCGGCGCGTCGATCACCCACGACCGGTACGGCGCCGGGGTGGACGGCTCGTACACCGCGGCCATCGCGGTGGTGGGGGAGACCCCGTACGCCGAGGGCCAGGGCGACCGGCCGAACGGCCTCGGGCTCGACCGCGAGGACCTGGAGACGATCAACCGGCTCCGCTCGGCGGGCATCCCGGTGGTCGTCGTGCTGGTGTCCGGACGCCCGATGGACATCGCGAACCAGGTCGGCGACTGGGACGCGCTGCTCGCCTCCTGGCTGCCCGGCACCGAGGGCCGCGGCGTGGCCGACGTGCTGTTCGGCGACTACAACCCGACCGGCACGCTGCCCATGACCTGGATGAACAGCGGTTCGCAGCAGCCGATCAACGCCGGTGACGGCAAGGCCGCCCTCTACCCGCTCGGGCACGGCCTGAGCTACCGCCCGACCACCACCAGCACCACGCCGACCAGCACCACCACGTCGACGACGACGACCACCACCACGTCGACGACGACCACCACCACGACCACCACGACGACGACCTCCACGCCCCCGCCCGGCGGCTGCGTGGCCACGGCCCGCCTCACCGCCACCTGGCAAGGCGGGTTCCAGGCCGATGTCACCGTCTCCAACACCGGCACCGCCCGGCTGAGCGGCTGGACGGTCACCTGGACGAGGCCTGGCGACCAAACGATCAACTCGCTGTGGAACGGCAGGCTGACCCAGTCGGGCACCTCGGTCTCCGTGGACGACGTCGGCTGGAACGGCACGCTCGCACCCGGGGCTTCGGGGTCCTTCGGGTACACCGCGAGCGGTTCGGCGGTCACGCCCGAGCTGACCTGCCGGGCGAGGTAGCGCAGCGCCGTGGTCACGTTCTGGGAGCGCTCCCCCACGCTGGGTCATTCGGTCCAGTGCCTACCGCCGTTCGGCTCAGGAGGTGGGAGACCGCAAGCCAGATTTGTCAAGGCTTTGTGGCTGAACCCTCTTTTCACGGTGTTTCGTTGCCGTTACAGTCCCGGACTGGGAGCGCTCCCAGAAACCTCCACCGCCCTGCCCCTCGGAGGCACCGCATGCGACGACGCATGTCCGGTGCGCTGGCCGGCACGCTAGCCGTGCTGGTCAGCGCCTTGACGCTGACCCCGTTCCAGCCGTCCGCGACGGCCGCGCCCGCGTTCAACTACGGCGAGGCCCTGCAGAAGTCGATCTGGTTCTACGACGCCCAGCGGTCCGGCGACCTGCCCGCCGACAACCGGGTCAACTGGCGCGGCGACTCGGCGTTGCGCGACGGCAGCGACGTCGGCCTCGACCTGTCGGGCGGCTTCTACGACGCGGGCGACCACGTCAAGTTCGGCCTGCCGTTCGCGGCCACGATGTCGATGCTGGCGTGGGGCGCGGTGGAGAACCGCGACGCCTACGAGAGCTCGGGCCAGCTGCGGCACCTCATGGCGAACCTCAAGTGGGGCACGGACTGGATCATCAAGGCGCACCCGTCGCCCAACGTGGTCTACGGGCAGGTCGGCAAGGGCGACGACGACCACAAGTGGTGGGGCGCGGCCGAGGTCATGCAGATGGCCCGCCCGTCGTACAAGGTGGACGCGTCCTGCCCCGGCTCGGACCTCGCGGGCGAGTACGCCGCGGCGATGGCGTCGGCCTCGATGGTGTTCAAGGCGACCGACCCCACCTACGCCGCCACGCTGCTGACCCACGCCAAGCAGCTCTACAGCTTCGCCGACACCTACCGCGGCAAGTACAGCGCCTGCATCACCGACTCGGCGAACTTCTACAACTCCTGGAGCGGCTACCAGGACGAGCTCGTGTGGGGCGCGATCTGGCTGTACCGCGCCACGGGTGACGCGAGCTACCTGGCCAAGGCCAAGGCGGAGTACCCGAAGCTGTCCACGGAGCCGCAGACCACCACGCGCTCCTACCGGTGGACCATCGCGTGGGACGACAAGTCCTACGGCGCCTACGTGCTGCTGGCCAAGCTGACCGGTGAGGCCGAGTACGTCGCCGACGCGAACCGGTGGCTGGACTACTGGACCACCGGCTACAACGGCAACCGCGTGCGGTACTCGCCGGGCGGCCAGGCGCACCTCGACACCTGGGGCTCGCTGCGGTACGCGGCCAACACCGCGTTCGTCGCGCTGGTCTACAGCGACTGGCTGCGCGAGCGCGACGCCGCGAGGGCGACCACCTACCACGACTTCGGCGCGCGGCAGATCAACTACGCGCTGGGCGACAACCCGCGCAGCTCCAGCTACGTCGTCGGCTTCGGCGCCAACGCGCCGAAGAACCCCCACCACCGCACCGCGCACGGCGCGTGGGCCGACACCATGCAGGAGCCGGTGACCAGCAGGCACGTCCTGTACGGCGCGCTGGTCGGCGGCCCCGGCACGAACAACGACTCCTACAAGGACGACCGCACCGACTTCGTCGCCAACGAGGTCGCGCTGGACTACAACGCCGGGTTCACCGGCGCGCTCGCCCGGCTCTACAAGGAGTACGGCGGCACGCCGCTGGCGAACTTCCCGGTCGCGGAGGCCACCGACGGCCCCGAGCTGACCGTGCAGGCCTCGGTCAACCAGAGCGCGGCCGGCTTCACCGAGATCAAGGCGTTCGTCCTCAACAAGACCGCGTGGCCCGCCCGGATGTTCAACGGCTCGCTGCGCTACTACTTCACCCTCGACGGCGCCACCACGCCGGACCAGATCACCGTCACCACCAACTACAACCAGTGCGGCACGCCCAGCGGCGCCAAGCAGCACAGCGGCTCGGTGTACTACGTGGACGTGCCGTGCCCCGGCGTGTACCCCGGCGGCCAGTCCGCGCACAAGCACGAGGTGCAGTTCCGCATCACCAGCGCGGGCACGTGGGACCCGTCCAACGACTGGTCGTTCGAGGGCCTCGGCACGGGCAACACGGTGGCGCTGACCGAACGCCTGGTGCTGGTCCAGGACGGCCGGGTGCAGTGGGGCAAGGAACCCGGTCCGGCGGTGGTGGACCGCGAGGCGCCCACCGTCCCGATCGGCCTGCGGGCGGTCACCGGCCCCGACAACACCTTCACCCTGGGCTGGAACGCCTCCACCGACAACGTCGGGGTGACCGGCTACGACGTGCTCCGGGCGGACGGCACGATCGTAGGTGCCACGGCCACCCCGACGTTCCCCCTCTCCGGTCTCGCGCCCGGCTCGCACTCCTTCTCGGTGCGGGCCAAGGACGCGGCGGGCAACGTGTCGGCCGCGAGCACGCCGATCGTGATCACCGTGGCGGACAACGGCGACCGCGAGGCGCCGACCGTCCCGAGTGGACTGACGGCCGCCGCGGTCACGAGCACCGGCGCGACGATCACCTGGACCGCCTCCACCGACAACAACGCCGTGGTGGGCTACGACATCCTGCGTCCGGACGGCTCGGTCGCGGCCACCACGACCGGTGTGAGCCACCAGCTGACGGGCCTCACCGCCGACACCGCTTACACCTTCGCCGTCCGCGCCAGGGACGCCGCCGGCAACGTCTCCGCGCCCAGCACCGCGGTGACGTTCCGGACCGCGCGGGGCGGCGCGACCGGCCCGGTCGCCGTGCAGCAGCGCGGCAACGGCTCGGCGAGCGCCAACCAGATCGGCGCGACGCTCGCCGTGGTCAACCGCGGCACGACGGCGGTCGACCGGTCCACCGTCACGCTGCGGTACTGGTTCACCGGCGACACCGCCAACGCCAACTACCAGGTGTTCTGCGACTGGGCGGTGGTCGGCTGCGCCAACGTGCGCGCCACCGTCGTGAAGCTGCCCAACGCCCGGCCGGGCGCGGACTCCTACCTCCAGGTGTCCTTCACCGCGGGCACGCTCGCCGCGGGCGCGAGCACCGGCGACATCCAGTTGCGGGTGGCCAAGTCCGACTGGTCCACCTTCAACCAGGCCGACGACCACAGCTACCGGGTCAGCGCGACCCTCACCGACTTCGACCGGGTGACCGCCTACACCGGCGGAACCCTCGCCTGGGGCACGGAGCCCTAGCACCCAGACTCGGCACGGGGCGTTCTGCGCGCCCAGGCGTCCCGTGCCGACTCCACTCCGCCCCGCCCTTTCAAGCTCGCGGGTCAATGGCTGATCCGTGCAGGAGGAGGACGCATGAGGTACCGCACCAGAGCGGGACGGTTGCGCACCGGTCCGCTCGCGCTGATAGCCGCGGCGGCAACTGCCGCGGGTGTTATGCCGTTCGTCGCGCCGGTGGCGAACGCGGCCGTGGCTTGCACGGTCAACTACCAGGTCACGAACCAGTGGCAGGGTGGCTTCGGCGCCAGCGTGTCCATCCGCAACGAAGGTGACGCGGTCAACAACTGGCGCCTCACGTGGACCTTCCCGGACGGCCAGCGCGTTCAGCAGGGCTGGAACGGCACGTTCTCGCAGAGCGGCGCCGCGGTCACCGTGGCGGCGCCGGGTTGGGCGCCGAACCTCGGCACGGGCGCCACCGTCACGCCGGGCTTCAACGGCTCGTGGACCGGCCAGAACCGGCCGCCCACGGACTTCGCCCTCAACGGCACGCGGTGCACCGGGCCGAACGTCAACGTCGACCCGACGGTGACGCTGACGTCGCCGACGCCCGCGCAGACGTTCCAGTCCGGCCAGGCGGTCCCGCTGGCGGCCACCGCGAGCGACACCGACGGCACCGTCTCCAAGGTCGACTTCCTGGCCGACGGTGTGGTCGTCGCGACCGACACGAGCTCCCCGTACACGGGTTCGTGGACCGGCGCGACCGTGGGCGAGCACGCGATCGTGGCCCGCGCCACCGACGACAAGGGCGGCATCGGCAACTCCAGCATCGCCAGCATCCGCGTCATCGCGGGTCAGGCGATCCAGGCCAGCCCGGCGTCGCTGACCGTGCGGCAGGGTGCCACCGGCACCTTCGGCGTCTCGCTGGCCACCGCGCCGACCTCGAACGTGACGGTCACCGTGGCGCGTTCGGGCGGCAGCACCGACCTCACGGCCGGCCCGGCGTCGCTGACGTTCACCCCGACCAACTGGGCGACCAAGCAGAACGTCACGGTCACCTCGGCGGCCAACGGCGGCGCCCTGGGCACGGCGACGTTCACCGCGAGCGCCACCGGCGCCGCGTCGGCCACGGTCGAGGTGCGGGAGACCAGCGCCGACACCTCGCCGTTCGAGCAGGAGTTCCTGGACCTCTACGCCAAGATCAACGACCCGGCGAGCGGCTACTTCCGCACCTTCTCCGATGGCCTGAAGGTGCCGTACCACTCGATCGAGACGCTGATGGTCGAGGCGCCGGACCACGGTCACCAGACCACGTCCGAGGCGTTCAGCTACTACCTGTGGCTGGAAGCCAGCTACGGCAAGATCGTGGGTGACTGGGCGCCGTTCAAGAAGGCCTGGGCCTCGATGGAGAAGTACATCATCCCGGCCAAGGCGGACCAGCCCACCAACGACAAGTACGACGCCTCCAAGCCGGCGACGTACGCGCCGGAGCACCCGCGGATGGACCAGTACCCGTCGGTGCTCGACTCCGGCGTGCCGGTGGGTCGCGACCCGATCGCGGCCGAGCTGAAGTCGGCCTACGGCAACAGCGACATCTACGGCATGCACTGGCTGCTCGACGTCGACAACACCTACGGCTTCGGCCGGTGCGGCGACGAGTCCGACGCGGCGCCCGCGTACATCAACACCTACCAGCGCGGTTCGTCGGAGTCGGTGTGGGAGACCATCCCGCAGCCGTCCTGCGACACCTTCGCGCACGGTGGCCCCAACGGCTTCCTCGACCTGTTCACCAAGGACGCCAGCTACGCCAAGCAGTGGAAGTACACCAACGCCCCGGACGCCGACGCGCGTGCGGTGCAGGTGGCCATGCTGGCGCAGGAGTGGGCGACCGAGCAGGGCAAGGCCAGCGAGGTCGCGCCCGAGCTGGAGAAGGCCGCCAAGATGGGCGACTACCTCCGCTACGCCATGTTCGACAAGTACTTCAAGAAGATCGGCAACTGCGCCAGCCCGAGCTGCGCGGCCGGTACCGGCAAGGACAGCGCGCACTACCTGATGTCCTGGTACTACGCGTGGGGTGGCGCGACCGACACGTCCGCCGGTTGGGCGTGGCGCATCGGTGACGGCGCGTCGCACCAGGGCTACCAGAACCCGCTCGCGGCCTACGCGTTGGCGAACGTGCCCGCGCTGAAGCCGAAGTCGGCGACCGGCCAGCAGGACTGGGCCACGTCGATGACCCGCCAGCTGGAGCTGCTGCAGTGGCTCCAGTCGGCCGACGGCGCCATCGCCGGTGGTGTCACGAACAGCTGGGAGGGTTCCTACAGCGCGCCGCCTTCGGGCACGCCGACCTTCTACGGCATGTACTACGACGCCCACCCGGTGTGGCGCGACCCGCCGTCGAACCGCTGGTTCGGCTTCCAGGCGTGGCAGATGGAGCGCACCGCCGCCCTGTACGAGAAGACCGGCAACGCGGCGGCCAAGAAGATCCTCGACAAGTGGGTCCCCTGGGCCATCGCGAACACCACCGTCGGCACCGGCGGCCAGTTCCAGATCCCGAACGACCTGACCTGGACGGGCGCTCCGGACAACTGGAACGCCACCAACCCCGGCGCCAACGCGGGCCTGCGCGTCACCGTCGACAACCACAGCCAGGACGTCGGCATCGCCGCGTCCTACGCCAAGACGCTCCTCAACTACGCGGCCAAGTCGGGCAACGCCCAGGCGAAGACCGTCGGCGAGGGCCTCTTGACGGCGATGTTGTCGCACAAGGACGACAAGGGCATCGCGGTGCCGGAGCAGCGCAAGGACTACAACCGCTTCGACGACGTCTACAACACGTCGACGCGTGAGGGTCCTTACGTTCCGACGGGCTGGTCGGGCGACATGCCCAACGGCGACCAGATCAAGCCCGGTGTGTCCTTCGTGGACATCCGCTCGATGTTCAAGCAGGACAAGGACTGGCCGAAGGTCCAGGCGTACCTGGACGGCGGCCCCGCGCCGACCTTCACCTACCACCGGTTCTGGGCGCAAGCTGAGATCGCCACGGCGTTCCAGCTGCACGTGGAGCTGTTCGGGTAGACCCGCGAAGGTCGCCGACACCCCCCTCACGACGTGGTGAGGGGGGTGTTCGGCGTGTCCCGGATCGTCTCAATTGCCGAATGCGCTCGCCGCTGACCTCGCGGATGAAACAACCCTGAAACTTCGGTGTTGACTCCGGCGAGAGAGCTGTGCCACATTTCTGGCACCCCGCCCCGCTGACCCCGGTCGGCGGCGTTGTCGCAGCGATCGAAACGATTCGATTCAGTGAGCTGCACCTTCGAATTATTCGACGAGCGCGAGAGGTGTGCCGTGGACCCGTTGCCGTTCCGCGATCCGGGTCTGCCGGTCGAGGACAGGGTGACCGACCTGCTCGGCCGGCTGACCGACGAGGAGAAGGTGGCGCTGCTGCACCAGTACCAGCCCGCCGTGCCGAGACTGGGGTTGGCGGCGTTCCACACGGGCATGGAGGCGCTGCACGGCGTCGCGCAGGTGGGTGCGGCCACGGTGTTCCCGCAAGCCGTCGGGTTGGCTTCGTCGTGGGACACCGACCTGGTGCGGCGGGTCGGCGAGGCGACCGGCGTGGAGGTGCGGGGCTTCCACCACCGCGACCCGGTCCGGCACGGGCTGAACGTGTGGGCGCCGGTGGTGAACCCGTTGCGCGACCCGCGGTGGGGCCGCAACGAGGAGGGCTACTCCGAGGACCCGACGCTGACCGCCCTGATGGGCACGGCGTACGCGAGCGGGCTGCGCGGCGACCACCCGCGCTACCTGCGGACGGCGCCGACGTTGAAGCACTTCCTGGGCTACAACAACGAGGACGACCGCTGCGTCACGTCGTCCGACCTGCGGCCGAGGGTGCTGCACGAGTACGAGCTGCCGTGCTTCCGGGGACCGGTCGAGGCGGGCGCGGCGGTGGCGGTGATGGCGTCGTACAACCTGGTCAACGGCCGTCCGGCGCACCTGAGCCCGTTGATCGAGCAGGAGTTGCGGACGTGGGCGCCGGACGGTCTCGCGGTCGTCAGCGACGCCTACGCGCCGTCGAACGTGGCCGGGTTGCAGGCGTACCTGCCGACGCAGGCCGAGGGGCACGCGGCGTTGCTGAACGCGGGCCTGGACAGCTTCACCGACCAGGACGACGACCCGACGTTGACGATCGAGAGCGTCACCACGGCGATCAAGGACGGCCTGCTGGACCGGGCGGTGGTGGAGCGGGCCGTCGGCCGGGTGCTCGCGCTGCGGTTCCGGCTCGGCGAGTTCGATCCCGCGCCCAAGGACTCGGACCCGGACGACCCGGCGGAGGCCAACCCCTACCGGGCGATCACCTCGGACGTGATCGGCACGCACGGCGAGCTGGCGCTGGAGGCCGCGCGGCAGGCGGTCGTGCTGCTGCGCAACGAGTCCGCGCTGCCGCTGGCGCGCGGCGCGAAGCTCGCCGTCATCGGCACCCACGCCGACACGGTGTTCGAGGACTGGTACGGCGGCACCCCGCCGTACGAGGTGACCGTCCGAAGGGGACTGGAGGAGTTCACCTCCTCCATCGCCTACACCGAGGGGGTCGACCGGATCGCGCTGCGCGCGGCGGACGGCCGCTACCTCGGGGTGCGCGGCGGCGTCGTGGGCCTGGGGGAGCGGGCGCTGTTCGACCGCTTCGACTGGGGCGGCGGCGTGTGGACGTTGCGGGACGTGGGTTCCCGCCGCTACCTGGGCGTGGCCGAGGACGGTTCGCTGGTCGCCACCGCCGCCGCGCCCGGCGGCTGGGACGTGCGCGAGCTGTTCGAGCCCAGGCTCACCGCCGGCGGTGTGGTGCTGCGCAACACCGTCGGCGGAGCCGACAACCCGGCGACGGTGGAGGGTGGTGCCGTTCGGCTGGACGCCGAGCCGTTCCAGGTCGAACGCGTGGTGGACGGGATCGCCGCCGCCGCGGAGGTCGCCGCGCAGGCCGACACCGCGGTCCTGGTGCTGGGCAACGACCCGCACATCAACGGCCGCGAGACCGAGGACCGGACCACGTTGCGGCTGCCGTCGCTCGACCTGGTGCGCGCGGTGCGGGAGGCCAACCCGAACACGGTGCTGGTGCTGGTGAGCAGCTACCCGTACGCGCTGGACGGCGAGGAAGAGCACCTGCCGGGCATCGTGTGGACCGCGCACGGCGGGCAGGAGCAGGGCCGGGCGGTCGCGGAGGCGTTGTTCGGCGCGTTCTCCCCGTCGGGCAAGCTCACCCAGACCTGGTACCGGTCCGACGACGACCTGCCGGACATCTTCGACTACGACATCATCCGGGCCGGCGGCACCTACCTGTACTTCACCGGCGAGCCGCTGTTCCCGTTCGGCCACGGGCTGTCCTACACCACGTTCGAGTACTCCGACCTCGCGTGGGCCGACGGCGTCGCCACGGTCTCGGTCACGAACACCGGCGACGTCGCGGGCGCGGAAGTCGTGCAGCTGTACGCCGCGGCGCTCGACTCGCGGGTGCGGCGGCCGGTGCGCGAGCTCCAGTCGTTCCGGCGGGTCCACCTCGCGCCCGGCGAGACGGCGGTGGTCGAGCTGCGGTCCGACCAGCTGTGGCACTGGGACGTCGTCACGCACCGCCGGGTGGTCGAGGCGGGTCGGTACGAGCTGCTGGCCGGGGCGTCGTCGCGGGACGTCCGGGCCCGGTTGGTGGTCGACGTGCCGGGGGAGGCGCTCGCGCCGCGCACGGGCGCGTTGCCCGCCTTGGACTTCGACGACTGCGACGACGTGCGACTGGTGGACGACGAGGTCGTGTTCACCCGTGAGGGCGCGTGGATCTCCTTCCAGGACGTGACACCCGGGGCGCGGTCCGCACCACCGGGCACGCGGATCTCGGTCGACGGCACGTCGCTGGTGCTCACCGCCGAGACGGCCGGCGTGCGCGTGCGGGAGGTGCGCTGACGTGGTCACCATCGCCGATGTCGCGCGGCACGCCGGAGTCGCGCCCAGCACCGTGTCGTACGTGCTCACCGGCCGCCGCTCGATCTCCACGGCCACCAAGGCGCGGGTCGAGGCGAGCGTGCGCGAGCTGGGCTACCACCCGCACGCGGGCGCCAGGTCGCTGGCCAGCAACCGCGCCAACGTGCTCGCGCTCGTGCTGCCGATGCGCGAGGGCATGCACATGCCGGTGCTGATGCAGTTCGTCGTCGCGGTCGCCAACGCGGCCCGCCGGCACGACCACGACGTGCTGCTGGTGACCGCCGACCAGGGCGCGGCGGGGCTGCGCCGGGTGGCGGGCAGCGCCCAGGTCGACGGGCTGCTCGTGATGGACGTGGAGATGCACGACGAGCGCGTGCCCGTGCTGCGGGACCTGGACCGGCCGTCGGTGCTGATCGGCTTCCCCGCCGACGCGGCCGGGTTGACGTGCGTGGACCTGGACTTCGCCGAGGCGGGCTCGCGGTGCGTGGACCACCTGGCCGACCTCGGGCACACCTACGTGGCGCTGGTCGGCGCGCCGCGCGCCGTCTACCAGCGCGACACCGGTTTCGCGCACCGGACCATGGCCGGGTTCAGCGCGGCGGCGATGCGTCGCGGCGTCTCCTCGACCACGCTGCCCACGGAACCCGACCACGGGTCGGTGCGGGCCGCCATCACCGGCCTGCTCGAACGCCACCCCGCGGTGACGGGCCTGGTGGTGCACAACGAGGCCGCGCTGCCGTCGGTGGTCGAGGTGCTGCGGTCGTTGGGCCGCAAGGTGCCCGACGACATCGCCGTGATCGCGATCTGCCCGGACGACCAGGCCGAACGGCTGATGCCGCCGCTGACCTCGGTGGCCGTGCCCGCCGAGCAGTTGGGCCACCACGCGGTGGCGCTGCTGATGGCCAAGCTGGACCGGACGCCGACCCCGCCGCTGACGTTGCTGCCGCCCCGGCTGACCGAACGGGCCAGCACGACCCGCTGACCGACGCCCGTCCGTGACCGACCCGGTGCGGACGGGGCGTCCGGCGTCGCGGACCTGCCGCCGCCGCTACCCTCCGGTGGATGAGCGACAACCACGTCGTGGTCATCACCACCACCGACAGCGAGGACGCGGCCGGCACGTTGGCGAAGGCGATCGTGGGGGCGCGGCTGGCGGCGTGCGTGCAGATCAGCGGCCCGGTCCGCAGCGTCTACCGGTGGGACGGCGCGGTCAACGACGACCGGGAGTGGCAGCTCTGGATCAAGACCGCCTACGACCGGGTGGACGAGCTGACCGAGTTCGTCACGGCGCGCCACACCTACGACGTACCCGAGGTGCTGGCCCTGCCGGTGCTCGGCGGCAACCCCGACTACCTGGCGTGGCTCACCGAGGAGACCCGGCCGTCCCCGTGACGGCCGGTTTGGCGGGCCGGTCCCGGGTCACCCCCCACCCATGGTCCCGACCTCGGCGCACGACCTGTACCGGCGGTGGCTCGACGAGCTGTGGAACGGCGGCCCCGACGCCGCCGAACGGCTGGTCGCCGCGGACTTCGTCGGGCACTGGCCGCACCGCGACGTGACCGGACCGGCCGAACTCGCCGCCGTCGTCGGCGAGACCCACGCGATGTTCGGCGACCTGTCCTTCACCCTCGACGTCGGCCCCATCGTCGAAGGCGACCTCGTCGCGGCGCGCTGGACCGGTCGCGGCCGGACGGCGGAGGGGCCGACGAGCTTCTTCGGCAACGACATCCTGCGGGTCCGGGACGGCCTGTTCGTCGAGTACTGGGTCGCGACCTGGACGCAGACCTGATGGCCGGTGCGGCTCACCGCGGCCGGCCGTCCAGGAACGCCGTGATCAGCGCGGCTCCGGTGGCGGCCAGCCAGGCGCGCAGGTCGAGCAGGTCGGGGCGCAGCCGGCGGGTGGCCGCGACGTCGGCCCGGTAGCCGCGCTCGTTCAGCCACTCGTTGGCGTGCGCGAAGTCCTCGCCGATCTGCCTGACGGCCTCGATCGGGACCTGCTCGTACGGCAGCTCGCGGCCGGTGGCCGCCGAGATCGCGGCGGCGATCCCGACCGGCGTGACCTCGTCCCCGGCCAGGTCCTCCGCGCGGCCGATCCACTCGTGCGGCTCGGCGAAGGCCGTCGCGACGAACGCGGCCACGTCGTCCACCGCGATGAGCTGCTGCGGCACGTGCGGTGCCAGGCCGGTGGACACCGTGCCGCCGCGCAGGGCGTAACCGCCGGTGAAGTTCTCCATGAACGACACCGGGCGCAGGACGGTGGCGGGCAGGCCGAGGTCGGCGACGTGCCGTTCGATCCGGTGCTTGCTGACCAGGTTGACCGGCAGCACCTCGGTGGCGTGGCGGCCCGCGCCGGCGACCGAGCTGAACACGAGGTGCCCGACACCGGCCGCCCGGGCGGCTTCGGCGACGTTGACGCCCCAGCGGACCTCGTCGTCGGCGCCGAACCCCGGCGGTGTGCCGGGTGAGCCGACCGTCGGCTGCACGCTGAACACGCCGTGCGCGCCGTCCATCGCGGCGACCAGCGAGCCCACGTCCTCCATGTCGGCGCGCACCAGCGGCGCGGGCGACTCGGCCCTCGCCGGGTCGCGGGTCAGCGCGCGGACGCGCCAACCGTCCGCCAGCAGCCGGGCCGTCACCGCGCGACCTTGCGTGCCGGTCGCGCCGACCACCGCGATCGTCTTGTCCACAGCTCTCCTCAGGTGGTAACCGGGGTGGGACCCCATTTGCTGGGCGGTACGATATGGAGGACCACCCCGGTTAGTCCAGTGCCTTTCGGGAGGAGCCGTCCGATGCGTGCCGACGCGCGCCGGAACCGTGAGCGGATCGTCGAGGTCGCCGGTGTCGCGATCGCCGAGCAGGGCGCGGACGCGTCACTGGAGGAGATCGCCCGCCGGGCCGAGGTCGGGTCGGCCACCCTGCACCGGCACTTCCCGACCCGTCAGGCGCTGCTGGAAGCGGTGTTCACCGACCGGGTCGAGGCGTTGTGCGAGCGGGCCCGCGCCCTGGCCGCCGACCTGGCGCCCGGACCCGCGCTGGTGGCCTGGCTGCGTGCGGTCGGCGGGCACGCGGCGGCGAACCGCGGCCTGGCCGCGTCACTGCTGCGCGGCGCGGACCCGTCCCTCGGCCGCACGTGCCACGCGATGATCACCGCGGCCGGCGACGGGCTGCTGGCGGCGGCCCGCCGTGCGGGCGAAGTGCGCGCCGACGTGGCCGTCGTGGACCTGCTGAAGCTGGCCAACGCCGTCGCGCTGGCCGCGGAGGGCGAGCCCGCCGAAGCCGACCGCCTGCTCACCCTGGCCCTGACGGGCATCCACCCCGAGAGTCCTACCTCCAGCACCCGAGAGTCCTACCTCCAGCACCCCTGAATTCAACGTTCACCACCTCGGCCGCTCGTCGCGAGCGTTGAACTCGGGGGTCGCGAACGTAGGACTCTCGCGGCGTGGACGTAGGACTCTCGGGTGTCAGATGCCCAGGCGCCGCCTCAGCAGGGTGGCCGTGTGCACGGGGTCGGCGTCCGAGCCGTGCCGGACCTGCGTGCGGCAGCTGAAGCCGTCCGCCACCACCGCGGTGCCCGCGTCGGCGGCCCGCACGGCCGGGAACAGGGTCTGCTCACCCACCGCCATCGACACGTCGTAGTGCCCGCGCTCGAAGCCGAAGTTGCCCGCCAGCCCGCAGCACCCCTCCAGCACCGACGCGCTCACCCCGGTCTTGGCCAGCAGCTCCCGGTCCGCGTCCAGCCCCAGCTCCGCGTATTGGTGGCAGTGCGGCTGCACGACCGCCCGCACCTCGCCCGCCACCGGCTCCAGCAACGGCGACACGTGCTCGGCGAACGTGCGCACCGACTCCGCCAACCGCACCACGTCCGGGTCGTCGCCTGCCACCTCCAGCGCGTCGGACCGCAGGAACGCCGTGCAGCTCGGCTCCAGCCCCACCACCGGCACGCCCTCGCGCGTCCACGGCCGCAGCACGCGGGCCGTCCGCCGCACCACCCGCCGCGCCACGCCCAGCTGGCCGGTGGAGAACCACGTCAACCCGCAGCACACCGCACCCCGCGGCACCTCGACCGCCTGACCCGCGTGACCGAGCACGGCCGCCGCGTCGAACCCGATCGCCGGCTCGAAGTGGTTGGTGAACGTGTCCGGGAACAGCAGCACCCGTTCACCGCCGCCACCACCGGCGAACCGCGACTGGAACGACCGCGCGGGCGTCGGCAGCGGCCGTTCCGGCGCCACGCCGCCGAACCGCCCGAGCCGCGCGGTGAGCCCGTTCACCAGCCGCAACCGCAGCCACAGCGGCAACCACCCCATCGAGTAGTGCGCTGCAGGCCGCACCCGTCGCCGGTAGTGGTGGTGCAGGAACTCCGCCTTGTAGGTGGCCATGTCCACGTCCACCGGGCAGTCCCGCTTGCACCCCTTGCAACCCAGGCACAGGTCCAGCGCGTCCCGGACCTCCTCGGACCGCCACCCGCCGCGCACCACCTGCCCGCCGAGCATCTCGAACAGCAGCCGCGCCCGCCCGCGCGTGGAGTGCTTCTCCTCCTTCGTCACCCGGTAGCTCGGGCACATCACCCCGCCGGCCGTGTTCAGGCACTTGCCCACGCCGACGCACCGCCGCGTCGCCGCCGCCAGGTCACCGCCGTCGGCGTGCAGCGCGAGCTTCGCCCTGGTCGGGATCACCGGGGGCGCGACCAGCACGCGCAGGTCCTCGTCCAGCTTCGCGGGCGCGACGATCCGGCCCGGGTTCATCCGGTTGTCCGGGTCGAACGCCGCCTTGAACCGCCCGAACGCCTCGATCGCGGCCGGCGGGTACATCCGGGGCAGCAGCTCCGACCGCGCCTGCCCGTCGCCGTGCTCGCCGGACAACGACCCGCCGTGCGCCACCACCAGGTCCGCCGCGTCCTCCAGGAACGACCGGTGCCCGCGCCGGAAGTCGAAGTCGATCCGCACGTGCAGGCAGCCCTCGCCGTAGTGCCCGTAGGTGACGCCACGCCTGCCGTGCCCGGCCAGCAACGCGTCGAACTCCCGCAGGTAGGCGCCCAGCCGCTCGGGCGGCACGGCCGCGTCCTCCCACCCCGACCACGCCTCGCCGCCGTCGGCCATCCGCGTCGCCAGCCCCGCGCCGTCCTCCCTCACCCGCCACAGCGCGCGCTGCCGCCCCGGATCGGTCACCACCACCGAGTGCGGCGCGAGCGCGGCGGCCCGGTGCGCGACCGAGTCCTCCGCCGTCTCGACGAACAGCCAGCTCTCGCCACGCGGCAGCAGCCGCCGGGACTCGCCGGCCGCCCGCGCCAGCTCGACGTTGAGGCCCTCGATCGTGAGCACGTCCAGCTCGCGCAGCTGCGGGGCCAGGTCGGCGGCGTCGTACGGGCCGTCGAAGCCGAGCACGGCCAGCACCCGGCGCGGCGGGGCCTGCACCAGCCGGACCGTCGCGCCGAGCACGGTCGCGCACGTGCCCTCCGAGCCGACCAACGCCCTGGTCAGGTCCGGCAACGCGTCCAGCCGGTAGCCGGACACCCGCCGGTCCAGCGCGGGGAACCACGCCGGGTCCACCTCGGGCAGGTCGAGCGGCGGGGGAGTGCGGGTGTCGAACCGTCGGCCGTCGGCCAGCAGCACGTCGAGCGCGCGCACGTTGTCGCTGGTCTTGCCCCAGGCCACGGAGTGCGCGCCGCACGCGTCGTTGCCGATCATGCCGCCGAGCGTGCAGCGGGAGTGGGTGGACGGGTCGGGCCCGAACACCAGCCCGTGCGGCCGTGCCGCGTCGTTGAGCCGGTCCAGCACCACCCCGGGCTGCACCACCGCCACCCGCTCGACCGGGTCCACCGAGATCACCCGGTCGAGGTACCGGGAGAAGTCGATCACCAGGCCCGCGCCCGCCGAGTTGCCCGCGATCGACGTGCCGGCGCCCCGGTTCGTGATCGGCACGCCGTGCTCGACCGCCACCCCGACCGCCGCCACCACCCCGTCCACCGACCGGGGCCGCACGACGACCTCGGGCACGTGGCGGTAGTTGGACGCGTCCACGGAGTACAGCGCGCGGTCGGCGGGGTCGGCGAGCACGTCGCCGTCCACCGCGACCCGGAGTTGTTCGACGAATCCGGTCACCGCCCGATTGTGATCCACCTCCGGCCGATGATGGCGTACTTAGGGGTAGGGGATAGCCTCGCGCACGCATCAACCAGCAGCGATGGGAGCAAGCGTGTCGAGGTCCGTTCTGGTCACCGGCGGCAACCGGGGCATCGGTCTGGCGATCGCGCGGGCGTTCGCGGCTCAGGGCGACAAGGTCGCGGTGACGCACCGCGGTTCCGGCGCGCCCGAGGGCCTGCTCGGCGTGAAGTGCGACGTGACCAGCTCCACCGAGGTGGACGCGGCGTTCGCCGAGGTCGAGGCCGCGCACGGGCCGGTCGAGGTGGTCGTGGCGAACGCGGGCATCACCGACGACACCCTGCTGCTGCGGATGACCGACGAGCAGTTCACGCGCGTCCTCGACGCCAACCTGACCGGCGCGTTCCGCGTCGCGCAGCGCGCGTCCAAGGGCATGCTGCGCAAGCGCTACGGCCGCATCGTGTTCATCTCCTCCGTGGTCGGCCTCACGGGCGGCGCGGGCCAGGTCAACTACGCGGCCAGCAAGGCGGGCCTGGTGGGCGTCGCCCGGTCGATCGCCCGCGAGCTCGGCACGCGCAACATCACCGCGAACGTCGTCGCGCCCGGCTTCATCACCACGGACATGACCGACGCGCTGCCGGAGGACCGCAAGAAGCAGATCCTCGCCCAGGTGCCGTCGGGCCGCTACGGCACGACCGACGAGATCGCCGCCGCCGTCACCTTCCTGGCCTCCGACGCCGCCGCCTACATCACCGGCGCGGTGCTGCCGGTCGACGGCGGCCTCGGCATGGGCCACTGAACCGCCGAACACTGGGCGCACACCACTACCAAGCACAACATCTCGGAGGACGGGTTTCAGTGACGGGACTGCTCGAAGGCAAGCGGCTGCTGATCACCGGCGTGATCACGGACGCGTCGATCGCCTTCCACGTGGCCAAGGTCGCCCAGGAGCAGGGCGCCCAGGTCGTGCTCACCGGCTTCGGCCGGATGAGCCTCGTGGAGCGGATCGCCAAGCGCCTGCCGCAGGCCGCGCCGGTGGTCGAGCTCGACGTGCAGAACCAGGAGCACCTGGACACCTTGGCCGACCGGCTGCGCGAGCACGTGGACGGCCTGGACGGCGTGGTGCACGCGATCGGCTACGCCCCGCCGTCGTGCCTCGGCGCGCCGTTCATGGACGCGCCGTGGGAGGACGTGGCCACGGCCATGCACGTCTCGGCGTACTCGTACAAGTCCCTCGTGACCGCCACCCTGCCGTTGATGGGCAGCGGCGCGTCGGTGGTGGGCCTCGACTTCGACGCCCGCCAGGTCTGGCCCGCCTACAACTGGATGGGCCCGACGAAGGCGGCGTTCGAGTCGATCAACCGCTACCTGGCCCGTGAGCTCGGCCCGAAGGGCATCCGGATCAACCTGGTCTCGGCCGGCCCCGTGCGCACGATGGCCGCCAAGTCGATCCCCGGCTTCCCGGCGCTGGAGGCCATGTGGGGCGAGAAGGCCCCGCTGGGCTGGAACGTGGACGACCCGGAGCCGGTCGCCAAGTCCGTGTGCGGGCTGCTGTCGGACTGGTTCCCCGCCACCACCGGCTCCATGGTCTTCGTCGACGGCGGCGTCCACTTCCTGGGCCTGTAGGAACTGTCACTCGGTAGCCGACTCGCGCCGATTTGACACGGCTTCGACCAGCCTGGGGTGCCCGTAAGGGCCCCATGTCAAATCGACGCGAGTCGACGTGCGCTCAACTCACCCCGCCCTCACCCACCCGACCCGGTTGTGCGCCCCACGAGCCACGGCGCGAGGATGTCCGGGTGAGTTACGACGCGCTGCTCTGGCTGTCCTTCGGCGGACCGGAAGGACCCGACGACGTCCGCCCCTTCCTCGAGAACGTGACCCGGGGCCGGGGCGTGCCGCCCGAGCGGTTGGACGAGGTCGAGCAGCACTACCAGCACTTCGGCGGCGTGTCGCCGATCAACGCGCTCAACCGCGCCGCGATCGAGGCCGTGCGCGGCCTGGTCGACCTGCCGATCTACTTCGGCAACCGCAACTGGCACCCGATGGTCGAGGACACGCTGGCCGAGATGAAGGCCGCCGGCGTCCGGCGCGCCCTCGTCTTCCCGACCAGCGCCTACGGCGGCTACTCGGCGTGCCGGCAGTACGACGAGGACGTCCTGCGCGCGCGTGCGGCGGTCGAGGACGCGCCCGAGCTGGTCAAGCTGCGCCAGTTCTTCGACCACCCGCTGTTCGTGGCGTCGTTCGCGGACGCCGTGCGCGCCGCCGCGGCGCAACTGCCCGACGAGGACTACCGGGTGGTGTTCACCGCGCACTCGGTGCCGGTGTCGGCCGACAAGGCCGCCGGACCGCCCGAGGACGGCGGCCACCTCTACTCCCGGCAGGTCGCCGAGGCGTCCCGGCTGGTCGCGGAGGCCGTGGGCGCGGCCGACCACGACGTGGTGTGGCAGTCCCGGTCCGGCCCGCCGCAGGTCCCGTGGCTGGAACCGGACATCGTCGACCACCTCGACGCCCTCTACGACAAGGGTGTGCGCAACGTGGTCGTGTGCCCGATCGGGTTCGTCAGCGATCACCTGGAAGTGGTGTGGGACCTCGACACCGAGGCCCGTGAGCGGGCGCAGGAGCTGGGCATGGGCTTCGCCCGCGCGGCCACGCCCAACGACGACCCCCGGTTCGCCGAACTGGTGGCGGAACTCGTCGCCGAGCACGTGGCGGACGCCCCGGCCCGCAAGCTGTCGGACTTCCCGGCGCTGGGCTGCACGGTCGACGGCGCGTTCTGCGCCACGCGGTGCTGCGAGCCCGTGAAGCGGCCGGGTGCGGGCCGGTGAGCGTGGACTTCAGCTGGTCGCCGAGGCCGGCCGACTGGCGTGACGCGCTGCGCACCTCCGTGCCGCTTTACCGGTGGGCGCCGTGGTTCGCCGCGGTGCTCGGCGTGCTCGGCGCCGTCGTGCTGGCGATGGGCATGACGTGGGCGGGGGTGTTCGGGCTCGTGCTCGCTGTGATCATCATCGCACTCGTCCCGGTGGGCACCGCGGTGAACTTCCACAACCACCCCCTGGCGGCCAAGGCGGTGACCGGCACGGCGGACGCGCACTCGGTGCGGATGTCCGTCGGCGAGGCCGCGCGCAGCGAGCTGAGCTGGGCCGAACTGCCCGGCTGGGTGGAGACGGGGCGCGGTTTCGTGCTGCGGACCGGCACGACCGCCGTGTACGCCGTGCCGCACCGCGCGTTCGCCGACGCCGAGGCGGTCGAGAAGTTCCGCTCCCTGCTGGTGGAACACGTCGGCCCGGCGGCCTGAGCTGTCGCCGGCGCCCGCGTACCCTCGGTAGGCGTGTCTTGTGCGAGTGCGACGCTGGTCGTCTGGACGTCAGCCTGGCTGCATGGTGCGGCCGCGGCCGACGACGTCCTCGACGCCTTGGGGTTCTGGGCCGGTCTGCACGAAGTGGTGGCCGATGACGACGGCACCGCGACGGCGCTCGACCTGCCCGGCCCCGACGAGGCCCCGGTAGGCCCCGCGCTGCTGCTGGCGTCGTTGCGCCGCGCGTCCGCGACCACGGCCCGGCTGGTCATCCCCGTGCCCGGTGACGTGCGCGGGCTCGGTGCCAACGGCCCGCTCGGCAAGTCGGCGCTGCGCGCGGGCGAGGCCGCCGTGCTGCCCGAGGTCGGCGTGGGGCTGGTGCCGAAGCTGGTGGCCGACGGGGTCGTGCGGTGGACGGTGTTCGACCTGCCCGGCGCGCCGGGCGGCGAGCACGTGCCGATCGGCGAGGCCGAGCACGGCCTGGCGTCGGCGATGCGCGAGGCGGCCACCGCGCTGGTGACGTTGGACGTGGCGCGGCACCGGCCGAACGTGCGTGCCGAGATCGCCGCGCTGTCCGCGGAGCACACGGCGCTGGAGTGGCCCGCCGGGATGCCGCCCCGTGCCCTGCGCGTGCTCCAGCGCGCCTCCGAGGTCGCCGCGATCCTCACCGTGGCGGCGTCCGACGCGCCGGGCGGAGCCGTGTCGGCGACCGCGACGAGGGCGCGGGACGAGGCGCTGCGGCCGTTGTCCGAAGCCGTGCGGCGGGCTCGGCTCGCGGCCGTGGACGAAGCCGTCCGGGTCCTTTCGGATCAGGGGGCCGGCCGCCATTAGGCGGCGGCCGTCGTCGAATATTCGACAGCTATTCGGTGACCTTCGAAATAGCCGATTGTCCGGTGACAAGAGGTCGAGTCGAATATTCGACGGCGAACGTACTCCCGAACCGCTGCGGCCCTGGGCCGAACAGGTGATCCGGGTAGCGGCCATTCGCGCTCCGAATCGATTCCGGCAGAACGCGCGCCACGAATCCTGACGGCTGCCGACGTGTCATAAGGCCAGCTCAGCGGGCCTGGCGCAGGGTAGGCGCCCGGGTATAGCCACGGATTATGTCCAGGTCAACCCCTCGTCAACACGAGGTGTCGTGCGTTACGGTACGTCTGGGAGCGCTCCCAGGCAGCTGTTTCGGTCTCGCGTCGAATCCCGATTCGGCGAAATCGCTGGGAGCGCTCCCAGATGGCGGGTTGCTCGCAAGGAGGCGATGCATGAGTCTGCGCACGTTCGTACGTTCCCGGAAAATGACCGGGGCATTGGCGGTGACCTCGGTGGCGGCCCTGTCCGTGGCCGGGGTGGTGGCGTCGACCGCCACCGCCAACGCCGCACCCGGTTGCCGGGTTTCGTATCAAATCAGTAGCCAGTGGCAAGGCGGATTCGGCGCCAACGTCACGGTCACCAACCTGGGTGACGCCATTTCCGGCGGGTGGACGCTGGAGTGGGACTTCGCCGCCGGCCAGCGGGTCCAGCAGGGGTGGAACGGCACGTTCTCCCAGTCCGGGGCACGCGTGACGGTCCGCAACCCCTCTTGGGCCGGCAACCTCGGCACCGGCGCGTCGGTGACGCCCGGCTTCAACGGCTCGTGGACCGGGTCCAACCCGGCGCCCACGCAGTTCCGGTTGAACGGCACGGTGTGCACGGGGTCGATCGACACGACGACCACGACCACGACCACCAGCACGACCACCAGCACCACCACGAGCACGACGACCACGACGACGACCACGGGCAACAACCCGGGTGGTCCGAGGGTCGACAACCCGTACGTGGGTGCCGGGGTGTACGTCAACCCGCAGTGGTCGGCTCGCGCCGCCGCCGAGCCGGGTGGCTCGCGGATCGCGAACCAGCCGACCGGTGTGTGGCTGGACCGGATCAGCGCGATCGCGGGCAACGGCTCGCCGACCACCGGCTTCATGGGTCTGGCGGACCACCTGAACGAGGCCGAGAAGCAGCGCGCCGCGCGTGCGGACGGCCAGTTGGTGTTCCAGTTCGTCGTCTACAACCTGCCCGGCCGCGACTGCGCCGCGCTGGCCTCGAACGGTGAGCTGAAGGCCGACGAGATCGGTCGCTACAAGACCGAGTACATCGACCCGATCGTGAGCATCGTGTCGCGGCCGGAGTACGCGAAGCTGCGCATCGTCCCGGTCATCGAGATCGACTCGCTGCCGAACCTGGTCACCAACGTTTCGCCGCGCCCCACGGCCGTGGCGAACTGCGACACGATGAAGGCGAACGGCAACTACGTCGAGGGCGTGTCCTACGCCGTCGGCAAGCTCGGCGCCATCTCGAACGTCTACAACTACATCGACTCCGGCCACCACGGCTGGATCGGGTGGGGCGACACGGTGCCGGAGTACGACAACTTCTACGCCGCCGCCAAGCAGTTCGCGGCCATCCTGGGCAAGAACGGCGCCACGAAGGACAAGATCCACGGCTTCGTCACCAACACGGCGAACTACTCCGCGCTGGAGGAGCCGTACTGGACGGTCGACGACCTGGTCGGCGGTCGCCCGGTGAAGGAGAACGCCAAGTGGGTGGACTGGAACGACTTCAACGGTGAGCTGGGCTTCGCCACGGCGATGCGCGCCGAGCTGGTCAAGCAGGGCTTCGACAGCAGCATCGGCATGCTGATCGACACCTCGCGCAACGGCTGGGGCGGCCCCAACCGACCCACCGCGAAGTCGACCGCGACCACCGCGGACGCCTACGTGAACGAGTCGCGCATCGACCGTCGCGCCCAGAAGGGCAACTGGTGCAACCAGGCCGGTGCCGGTCTCGGTGAGCGGCCGAAGGCCGCGCCGAAGCCGAACATCGACGCCTACGTCTGGATCAAGCCGCCGGGTGAGTCCGACGGTGCGAGCAAGGAGATCCCGAACACCGAGGGCAAGGGCTTCGACCGGATGTGCGACCCGACTTACGGTGGCAACATCCGCAACGGCAACAACCCCTCGGGCGCCCTTGCCGACGCGCCGCTCTCGGGCCACTGGTTCTCGGCCCAGTTCCAGGAGCTCATGCGCAACGCCTACCCGGCGCTGTGACCATCGGCTGACCGGCACCACAACTGAATAGCTCTGCACTCTCGTAGGCGGCGCCCATTCCGGGCGTCGCCTACGGGCATTTATTCATTTGTGCGCGCCTTTACCGTGGCACGGGTGGACGTCGACGAGATCACCGAGCGGTTGACCCGGCGGTTCGGGCCTCCGGTGGCCGCGTGGTGCGCGCGCGTGCCGGAGCAGGCGGCCGAGGTCGCCGCGCGGTGGGGCCTCTCCCTGGGCGACGTGATGCCGCCGGGTGCTTCGTCGGTGGTGGTGGCGTGCGCGCGTGGGGACGAGCCGCTGGCCCTGAAGCTGAGCCCGGACCCCGTTTTCCTGGCCGAGCAGGCGTCGGTGCTGCGGCACTTCGCCCCGTCCGGCCGCGTGCCCGCCGTGCTGGCCGAGGCGGACGGCGCGGTGCTGATGGAAGCCGTGCGGCCCGGGACGCCGGCCGACGAACTGCCGACCCCGCCGTCGCCGCGGGAGTGGGCCGATCTGGTGGCCGCGCTGCACACCGTGCCGACCGGGGGAGGGCCGTGGCAGTTCCTGCGCGCCCGCTGCGAGGAGGCCTACACCCGCATCGGCCGCCGCCTGGCCGAACCCGCGGTGGCCGCCCACGTCTCGGAGCAGACGTGGACCCGAGCCCTGGACCGCTGCCGCGCGCTGCTCGGCACCCAGCCGCAGGTGCTGCTGCACGGCGATCTCCACCTGGGCAACGTCCTGGGCGGCGGCGAGGTCCTGATGGCGATCGACCCGCGCCCGTGCGTGGGCGACCCGTGCTTCGACGTCGTGGACTACGCCCTGGCCGGCGCGGGCCGCGAGGGCGTGGCCGAGCGCGCGACCGCCGTGGCCGAGGCCGCCTCCCTCGACCCGGACCGCCTGCACGCCTGGTGCCGCGCCCTCGCGCCGATGATCGCCATCGCCTACCTGGACGACGAGGCGGCCCGCACCGAACTGCTCACCCTGGCCCGCTGAACCCGCTGTCACATCCGCGCCCGTGGCGCGCCGGCCGAGCCGATGCTCGGAGTCGGCCGAGCCGACGCTTCGCAGGAGTCCCCGCCCAGGGAACCCCTGTTCTCATTCTCCCAGAAGGGTCCGACAATTCGAGGCGCCGAAGGCTCCACCAGGTGTGAAACCCGAGGTGGAGTGGGTCCACGTCGACCGAAGGCCCATCAGTGCGTAACTTCGGTGGAGTGACCTCTGACCTTCCCACCACCGCAGGCACCCTCCGCGCGGCCGGTCACCTGCCGCGCGGGGTCAAGGCCGAGATCCGGGAGAACCTCCTGGCCGCCCTCCGCGACGGCCGCGACCCGTGGCCCGGCATCGTCGGCTTCGACCGCACCGTCCTGCCGCAGTTGGAGCGCGCCCTCCTCGCGGGGCACGACGTGGTGCTCCTCGGCGAACGCGGGCAGGGCAAGACGCGGCTCCTGCGCACCATCGTCGGCCTGCTGGACGAGTGGACCCCGGTGATCGAGGGCGCCGAGCTGAACGAGCACCCGCTCGACCCCATCACCCCCGAGTCGAAGCGCCGCGCGGCAGAACTCGGCGACGACCTGCCCGTCACCTGGAAGCACCGCGACGAGCGGTTCGCCGAGAAGCTCGCCACGCCGGACACGAGCGTCGGCGACCTGGTCGGCGACGTCGACCCGGTCAAGGTCGCCCAGGGCCGCAGCCTCGGCGACCCGGAGACCATCCACTACGGCCTGCTGCCCCGCTCCCACCGCGGCGTCATCGCCGTCAACGAGCTGCCCGACCTGGCCGAACGCATCCAGGTCGCGCTGCTGAACGTGATGGAGGAACGCGACATCCAGATCCGCGGCTACACGCTGCGGCTCCCGCTGGACGTCCTCCTCGTCGCCACCGCCAACCCCGAGGACTACACCAACCGCGGCCGGATCATCACGCCGCTCAAGGACCGCTTCGGCGCGGAGATCCGCACCCACTACCCGCTGGAGATCGAGGCCGAGGTCGCGCTGGTCCGCCAGGAGGCCCACCTGGTCGCCGAGGTCGGCGACCACCTGCTGGAGGTCATCGCCCGGTTCGTGCGGCACCTGCGCGAGTCGTCCTCGATCGACCAGCGCTCCGGCGTCTCGGCCAGGTTCGCGGTCGCGGCGGCGGAGACGGTGGCCGCCAGCGCCCTGCGCCGCAGCGCGCTGATCGGCGAGAACCCGCCCATCGCCCGCCCGATCGACCTGGAGTCGGTGACGGAGGTGCTGCGCGGCAAGCTGGAGTTCGAGGCCGGCGAGGAGGGCCGCGAGCAGGAGGTGCTGGTCCACCTGCTGCGCCGGGCGACCGCGGACACGGCGCGGTCCACGTTCGCGGGGATCGACCTGCGGCCGTTGGCCGAGCTGGTCTCCGACGGCCACCCCGTGGCCACCGGTGAGCGCGTGCACCCCGGCGACATGCTGGCCGCGCTGCCGGAGCTGCCCGTGCTGCACGACGTGGCGCAGCGGGTCGGCGCGGGCCCCAAGGACCCGGCGGGACGCATCGCGTCGGCCGTGGAGCTGGCGCTGGAATCGCTCTACCTGACCCGTCAGCTGTCCAAGGACAGCGACGACGACCGGACGGTGTACGGATGAGCGGCTACCGGTACGGCCGGTACGTCGACGGGCCCGACCCGCTGGCCCCGCCGGCCGACCTGCGCGCGGCCATGGACGAACTCGGCCGCGAGGTCATGGAGGGCGCGTCACCCGCCTCGGCGCTGCGCGAGCTGCTGCGCCGGGGCCTGCCCGGCACGCGCGGCTTGGACGACCTGACCGCCCGGCTGTGGCAGAAGCGCGCCGCCCTCACCCGGCGTCACCGGCTCGACGGCACGTTGCAGGAGATCCAGCGCCTGCTGGAGGAGGCGCTGGCCGCCGAACGGGCCGCGCTGTTCCCCGACCCGGACGACGAGGCGCGGTTCCGCGAGGCCCGGCTGGACGCGTTGCCGCAGTCGACCGCGGCGGCCGTGAGCGAGCTGGCCGAGTACGACTGGCGTTCCCCGCAGGCCCGCGAGTCCTACGAGCAGATCCGCAACCTGCTCGGCCGCGAGCTGATGGACCAGCGGTTCCAGGGCATGAAGCAGGCCATGGAGAACGTCCGACCCGAGGACGTGCAGCGCATCCAGTCCATGCTCGACGACCTCAACGGCCTGCTCGCCGCGCACGCCGCCGGCGAGGACACGGGCGAGCGGTTCGAGCGGTTCATGCGCGAGCACGGCGAGTTCTTCCCGGAGAACCCGAAGTCGGTCGACGAGCTGATCGACGCGCTGGCCGCCCGGTCCGCCGCCGCCCAGCGCATGATGAACTCGCTGTCCGAGGAGCAGCGCCAGGAGCTGTCGTCGTTGTCCCAGCAGGCGTTCGGCAACACGGGCGTCGGCGCGCAGCTGTCCCGATTGGACGCCCTGCTGCAAGGGCTGCGGCCCGGCGAGGACTGGAACGGTTCGGCCCGGTTCCGCGGCGACAACCCGCTGGGGCTGGGCGAGGGCGCGCAGGCGATGGCGGACCTGGCCGAGCTGGACGCGTTGGCCGAGCAGCTCTCGCAGGGCTACCCCGGCGCGCGGCTGGAGGACATCGACCTGGAGGCGCTGGTCCGCCAGCTCGGCGCGGAGGCGGGCGTCGACGCGCGGCGGCTGGCCGAGCTGGAACGCGAGCTGCGGTCGCAGAACCTGCTGGAACGCGCGCCGGACGGCTCGCTGCGGTTGACGCCGAAGGCGTTGCGGCGGTTGGGCGAGACGGCGTTGCGCGGCGTGCTCGACAGCGCCCGCGAGCAGGGTCAGCGGGACAACTCGTCCGCCGGAGCGGCCGGTGAGCTGATCGGGTCGACGCGGCCGTGGCGGTTCGGGGACACCGAGCCGTGGAACGTGCCGCGGACCGTCACGAACGCCGTGCTGCGGTCGGCGGGCGGCCCGGTCGAGCTCGACGTGGTCGACGTCGAGGTGAGCGAGACCGAGCAGCGGTCACGCGCGGCGGTCGCGTTGTGCGTGGACACGTCCTGGTCGATGGTGCAGGACGGCCGGTGGGTGCCGATGAAGCGCACCGCGCTGGCGTTGCACCACCTGGTGCGGACCCGGTTCCGCACCGACGCGCTGGAGCTGATCACGTTCGGCCGGCACGCCGAGACCGTCGACATCGGGCAGCTCACCGCGTTGGAAGGGGTGTGGGAGCAGGGCACGAACCTGCACCACGCGCTGCTGCTGGCCGGTCGGCACATCCGCAAGCACCCCGACGCGCAGCCGGTGGTTTTGGTGGTCACCGACGGCGAGCCGACCGCGCACCTGGAGCCGACCGGCGACGCCGAGTTCCAATACCCGCCGCTGCCGCGGACCATCGGCAAGACCCTGGTCGAGGTCGACAACCTGGCCAGGCTCGGCGCGTCCATCACCGTGTTCCGGCTCGGCGACGACCCGCGGCTGACCAGGTTCGTCGACACGGTGGCCCGGCGGTCCGGCGGCCGGGTCGTCGCACCCGGCGAGGACGGCCTGGGCGCGGCCGTGGTCAGTGACTACCTTCGGTCGCGCAAACGCCGTTGACGGAGGTGGGGGGGGGGCCGCCGCGGGGGGGGGGCCCCCCCCCCCCCCCCCACCACGGCGCCGCCCCCCCCCCCGGCGCGGCCCCCGCCCGGGGGGGGGGGGGGGGGCGCGGCCCCCCCCCCCCCCCCCCCCCCACCCCGAGGTCACATCACGTGCGGGAACGAGCCCCAGCCGTGGCCGATCTGCTTCGGAGTGGAGAGCGCCAGGCCGTTGTTCGGGTAGTAGAGCAGTTCGCCGGCGGCGTCGACCCCGAGCACGTCCGCGTGCCCGTCACCGCTGAAGTCGGACGCGAAGACCTGGGTGAACGCGTTCCAGCCGTGCCCGATCTGCTTCGGTGTGGAGAGCGCGAGGTTGTTGTTGGGGTAGTAGAGGAGTTCGCCTGCGGCGTTGACGCCGAGCACGTCGGCGTGTCCGTCGCCGCTGAAGTCGGCGGCCATGACGTGGGTGAACGCGTTCCAGCCGTGGCCTATCTGCTTGGGCGTGGAGAGCGCCAGGTCGTTGTTGGGGTAGTAGAGGAGTTCGCCTGCGGCGTTGACGCCGAGCACGTCGGCGTGTCCGTCGCCGCTGAAGTCGGCGGCCATGACGTGGGTGAAGGAGTCCCAGCCGTGGCCTATCTGCTTCGGTGACGAGAGCGCCAGGTCGTTGTTCGGGTAGTAGTGCAGTTCGCCTGCGGCGTTGACGCCCAGCACGTCCGCGTGCCCGTCACCGCTGAAGTCGGCGGCCATGACCTGCGTGAACGAGCCCCAGCCGTGCCCGATCTGATCGGGCGTGGAGAGCGCGAGGCCGTTGTTGGGGTAGTAGAGCAGCTCACCGGCCGCGTTGACGCCCAGCACGTCGGAATGCCCGTCACCGCTGAAGTCCGACACCCGTTCGAGGTCGGGCTCCTCCTGGCAGTTGCGGCTCGTGACGTCACGCCACGTGCGCGACGCCCCGGTGTAGGTGACCCCGTCGAACGTCGCCGCCACGCGCTCCGCACCGGCGAAGCCCCAGGTGGCGCTGCCGTCGCCGTTCGCGTCGAAGCCCTGCTCGTAGTGCAGGTGCGGGTGCCCGTTCGAGGTGGGGCCGCTCTTGCCGACCCGGCCGATCAGCTGACCCCGGGCGACCCGCGCCCCGACCCCGACCGCACGCGAGTCCAGGTGCAGGTAGGTGGTGAAGTGGCCGCCGCCGTGGTTGATCTGGATCATGTGGCCGGCATTGTCGTGGTAGGTGGACTTGTTCACCGTGCCGGCCGCCGGTGCCAGCAGCGCCGCGCCCAGGGTGCCCACCTGGTTCGGCTCGCGCACCATGTCCAGCGCGGGGCTGTGCGCCCACGTGTCCAGCCGCCACTCCTGCCCGCACTCGAACGGCAACTGGAACGCGGGCGCGGCCTGCGCCGGTGACGCGAACACCACCAGCCCGGCCGCGGCGGCCAGGCAAGCGCTCACGGCGGCACGCAGCCGTGCCGTTCTGCCTCGTGACATCCGAGGTCCTCCCCAACGGTCGTCCGGAAACCCCGTCCCGACTGGGACACATCACCGTAGGGAAGCAACCAGGTGCCCGACTATCAGGCGAACGCCCGACAACGCGGCCGGCTCAGTCCTGCCGGTCCTCCTTGACCTCGTCCTTCGTCTCGCGCTCCCGTTCGGTCGAGGCGAGGGCCTTCTCGGTCGTGGCGTCGGGTTCGACCCGGTGCTTGCCGGGCCGCAGCGAGAAGTGGGACTCGTCGCGCATCCGCTCCACCATGTGCGGGTAGTGCAGCTCGAACGCGGGCCGCTCGGACCGGATCCGCGGCAGCTCGGTGAAGTTGTGCCGTGGCGGCGGGCACGTCGTCGCCCATTCGAGGGAATTGCCGAAGCCCCACGGGTCGTCGCGCTCGGCCGGGTCGCCGAACCGGTAGCTGCGCAGCACGTTCCACACGAACGGGAGCACGGACGCGCCCAGCAGGAATGCCCCGATCGTGGAAATCGTGTTCATCAGCGTGAAGCCGTCGCCGGGCAGGTAGTCGGCGTACCGGCGGGGCATGCCGATGTTGCCGAGCCAGTGCTGGATCAGGAACGTGCCGTGGAAGCCCAGGAACGTGGTCCAGAAGTGCAGCTTGCCCAGCGGCTCGTTCAGCATCCGCCCGGTCATCTTGGGGAACCAGAAGTACAGGCCCGCGTAGGTGGCGAACACGATCGTGCCGAACAGCACGTAGTGGAAGTGGGCCACCACGAAGTACGTGTCGGTGACGTGGAAGTCCAGCGGCGGCGAGGCCAGGATGATGCCCGTCAGCCCGCCGAGCAGGAACGTGATGAGGAACCCGATGCTGAACAGCATCGGCGTCTCCAGGGTGATCGACCCCTTCCACATGGTGCCGATCCAGTTGAAGAACTTGATGCCCGTCGGCACCGCGATCAGGAACGTCATCAGCGAGAAGAACGGCAGCAGCACCGCTCCGGTGGCGAACATGTGGTGCGCCCACACCGCCACCGACAGCGCCGCGATGGCGAACGTGGCGAAGACCAGCCCCTTGTAGCCGAACAGCGGTTTGCGGCTGAACACCGGGAAGATCTCCGACACGATGCCGAAGAACGGCAGTGCGACGATGTAGACCTCGGGGTGGCCGAAGAACCAGAACAGGTGCTGCCACAGGATCACGCCGCCGTTGGCGGGGTCGAACACGTGCGCGCCGAGGTGCCGGTCGGCGGCCAGGCCCATCAGCGCGGCGGTGAGGATCGGGAACGCCAGCAGGATCAGGATGCTGGTGACGAAGATGTTCCAGGTGAAGATCGGCATCCGGAACATGGTCATGCCGGGCGCGCGCAGGCAGCACACCGTCGTCACCATGTTGACCCCGCCGAGGATCGTGCCGAGGCCGGACACCGCCAGCCCCATGATCCACAGGTCCGGTCCGATGCCCGGGCTGTGGATGGCGCTGCTCAGCGGCGTGTAGGCGGTCCAGCCGAAGTCCGCCGCGCCGCCGGGCGTGAGGAACCCGGCCATCACGGTCAGCCCGCCGAACAGGAACAGCCAGTAGGAGAACGCGTTGAGCCGGGGGAACGCCACGTCCGGCGCGCCGATCTGCAGCGGCAGGATGTAGTTGGCGAAACCGAACAGGATCGGCGTCGCGTACAGCAGCAGCATGATCGTGCCGTGCATGGTGAACAGCTGGTTGTACTGCTCGTTGGACAGGAACTGGAGCCCCGGCCGGGCCAGCTCGCCCCGGATGAGCAGCGCCATCACGCCGCCGACCATGAAGAACATGAACGACGTGACCAGGTAGAGCATCCCGATCTGCTTGGGGTCGGTCGTGCGGAGCAGCCCCAGGAGCACCGAGCCCTTGGCGCGCCGTCGGGCCGCACCCGGGTGGGTGATCACGGGTTCCGGCTTGAGCGCGGTCATCCCGCCTCCCTGGTCCCGACGACGTGAGCCAGACCACATCGTCCCCCCGTCCGCGGACCGGGGCAAACGCTCAGCCCTGCTTGGGCACCGTGACCTGCTGTTCTATCGCGCCTGACGCCCGTTCGAGGAAGCGGAGCAACTCGACCGGGAACGGCAGCACCAGGGTCGAGTTCTTCTCCGCCGCCACCTCGACGATGGTCTGCAGCAGCCTGAGCTGGAGGGCGGCGGGCGTGGCGGACATGGCCGCGGCGGCCTCGGACAGCTTCTTCGACGCCTGCAGCTCGCCGTCGGCGGTGATGATGCGCGCCCGCCGCTCCCGCTCCGCCTCGGCCTGCCGGGACATGGACCGCTTCATGCTCTCCGGCAGCGCCACGTCCTTGATCTCGACCCGGTCGATCTCGATGCCCCAGGACACGGCCGGGTTGTCGATCATCAGCTCCAGGCCCTGGTTGAGGCGTTCCCGGTTGGACAGCAGGTCGTCGAGCTCGCTCTTGCCGATGATCGAGCGCAACGACGTCTGCGCGACCTGGAGCATGGCGAAGCGGTAGTCCTCGACCGTGACGACGGCGCGCACCGCGTCGACCACCTTGAAGTACACGACGGCGTCCACGCGCACGGTGACGTTGTCGCGGGTGATGCCGTCCTGCGCCGGGATGGGCTGGGTGACGATCTGGAGGTTCACCTTCCGCAGCCGGTCGATGCCCGGCACGACCATGGTGAGCCCCGGTCCGCGCAGCGCGGGTCGCACCCTGCCGAAGCGGAACACCAGGCCCTGCTCGTACTGCTTGACGATGCGCGCGCTGCTCGCGAGGCCGACGGCGAACACGCCCAGCACGCCGATGACGATGTCCAGGATCATCGCGACCATCTCCCAGGTCCCCTGGTCAGAGGGTACGCCCGCGTCCCGCGGAGCGGACGCTTCGTGGCCCGTCCGACCGGCGAGTTAGGGTCGTTCACATGCAGACCTGGTCATCCACTCCTGTCCCGCGGGTAGCGGGCGAGCCGCGCCCGTTGCGGCTGTTCGACACCGCCACCGGTGAGGTGCGCCCGACCGCCCCCGGCGCCACCGCCAGGCTGTACGTCTGCGGCATCACCCCGTACGACGCCACGCACCTCGGGCACGCGGCCACCTACCTGGCCTTCGACCTGGTCCACCGGGTGTGGCTGGACAACGGCCACGACGTGCACTACGTGCAGAACGTGACCGACATCGACGACCCGCTGCTGGAGCGGGCCGAGCGCGACCAGGACGACTGGGTGGTCCTCGGCATGCGGGAGACCGCGCTGTTCCGCGAGGACATGGTGAGCCTGCGGGTGCTGCCGCCGCGCGACTACGTGGGCGCGGTCGACGCGATCCCCGAGGTCGTCGAGGTCATCGGGAAGCTGCTGGCCGGCGGCGCGGCGTACCGGGTCGACGACCCCGAGCACCCGGACGTCTACTTCGACCACACGGCGACCGAGCGGTTCGGCTACGAGTCGAACTACGACCTGGAGACGATGGGCAGGTACTTCGCCGAGCGCGGCGGCGACCCGGACCGGCCCGGCAAGCGCCACCCGCTGGACGCCCTGCTGTGGCGCGCCGCCCGACGGGGTGAGCCGTCGTGGCCGTCGGAACTGGGTGCCGGCCGGCCCGGTTGGCACATCGAGTGCAGCGCCATCGCGCTGAACCGGCTCGGCACGTCGTTCGACGTGCAGGGCGGCGGGTCGGACCTGATCTTCCCGCACCACGAGTTCTCCGCCGCGCACGCCGAGGCGGCGACCGGCGAGCACCCGTTCGCCCGCCACTACGTGCACGCGGGCATGATCGGGCTGGACGGCGAGAAGATGTCCAAGTCGCGCGGCAACCTGGTGTTCGTGTCCAAGCTGCGCGCGCAGAAGGTCGACCCGAACGCGGTGCGGCTGGCGTTGTTCGCCGGCCACTACCGCACCGACCGGCCGTGGAGCGACGGCCTGCTGGCCGAAGCCGAGGCGAGGCTCGCGAAGTGGCGGCTCGCGGGGTCCCTGTCGACGGGGCCGAGCGCGGTCGCCACCGTGGCCCGCCTGCGCGACCACCTCAGCGACGACCTCGACACGCCCAAGGCGTTGGCGGCGCTGGACGCGTGGGCGGCCGAAGCCCTCACGACCGGCGGCTCGGACCACACGGGCCCGACCCTCTTCCGCGCCGCCGTCGACTCGCTGCTGGGCGTGGAGCTCTAGCCTCGCGGATGCGCCGAGCGGCGCCCGTCCGACCAGCGCCTTTGCCGCTGGTCGTGGCATACGACGGGGCCGTCCCGCAGTGGGACGGCCCCGCCGGTCACGTCAGGCTCAGACGTCGAGCGTCCAGCTGTTGATGTAGCCCGTGTCCAGGTACGCCTGGTCGCGGACGCGCAGCTTCCAGGTGCCCGCGGCGGCCTCGGAGGAGGCGTTCACGGTGAAGGTGCGGTTGATGTTGTCGGTGCCGCCGCCGCTGCGGTTGTGCAGGTTGTACACCGAGCCGTCCGGAGCGACCAGGTCGACGATGAGGTCACCGATGTAGGTGTGCACGATGTTGACCTGCACGCTCGTGGTCGCCGAAGCGTTCGTGGCGCAGGTCAGCGCGATCGGGCTGGAGACGTCGGAGTTGTCGCCGATCGCCACGTCGGTGCCGTTGGTGACCGCGTCGCAGGACCCGCCGGTGGACGTGACCGTCCACGAGAACGTGGTGCTGCCGGTGCGCGAGGCCGAGTCGGTCGCCGTGACCGTCACCGAGGACGTGCCGGTGGCCGTCGGCGTGCCGGTGATCAGGCCCGAGGAGCTGATCGACAGGCCGGCGGGCAGGCCGGTGGCCGTGAACGTGTAGGGCGCGGTGCCGCCGCTCGCGGACAGCTGCAGGCTGACCGCCGTGCCGACGACGGTCGACTGGTTGCCCGGGTTGGTCACGGCCGGGCCGCCGGGGGTCGCCGTGCCGGTGAACAGCAGCTTGTTCGCCGAGCCGGTGCCCGGGCTGGTGATCTTGTCGGAGGTGGCGGCGGCGACGATCGCCGCGTTCACCGTCGGCGGGGTCGCGGTCGGGTTGTCCGCCAGGTACAGCGCGGCGGCGCCGGCCACGTGCGGCGACGCCATCGACGTTCCGCTGATCGTGTTGGTGGAGGTGTCGTTGGTCATCCACGCCGACGTGATGTTCTGGCCGGGCGCGAACAGGTCGGTGCAGGTGCCGAAGTTCGAGAACGAGGCGCGTGCGTCGGTGTTGGTCGACGCGTTCACGCTCAGCGCCTCGGCGACCCGCGCCGGGGAGTAGTTGCACGCGTTCGCGTTGGAGTTGCCCGACGCCACCGCGTAGGTGATGCCCGCGGCGATGGAGTTGCGCACCGCGGTGTCCAGGGCGGTGTCGACGCCGCCGCCCAGCGACATGTTGGCGACCGCGGGCTTGACGGCGTTCTGGGTGACCCAGTTGACGCCGTTCACCACGCCCGCCGTGGTGCCGGAGCCGGCGCAGTTGAGCACCTTGACCGCGATGAGCTGCACGCCCTTGGCCACGCCGTGCGCCGTGCCGCCGACGGTGCCGGCGACGTGGGTGCCGTGGCCGTTGCAGTCGGTGTTGTTGGTGTCGACGGTGTTGGTGCCCCAGGTCGCCCGGCCGCCGAAGTCGGAGTGGGTCGTCCGGATGCCCGTGTCGATGATGTACGCCCGCACGTTGCTCGCGGTCGTCGAGTAGTTGTAGGCGCTGTCCAGCGGCAGGTTGCGCTGGTCGATGCGGTCCAGGCCCCAGGACGGCGGGTTCTGCTGGACGGCGTCGACCGAGATCGGCAGGTCGGCCTGCACGAACGCGACCCGCGGGTCGGCGGCCAGGCGCCTGGCCTGCGACGCGGACATGGTGGCGTGGAAGCCGTTGAGCGCGTGCTGCCAGGCCACGCGGACCTGGCCGCCGTACTTGTCGACCAGCGAGGACGCGGTCGAGGCGGACGCGGATCTCGGCGACGACGAGTCGTTGAGGGCCACGATGTAGGAGCCGGGGACGGCGTCGGCGCGCTCGGCGCCGAGCACGTCGCCCTCGGCCGCCGCCACGCCGACGTTCGCGAAGGCCAGCGCGGCGGCCGACACGGCGGCCAGACCGAGCACGGCCAGTCTTCTGGTGGTTCGGGCGTCTCCCATGGAGGGTTCTCCCTTTGGGCAGGGCTGCGCGGCCGTGCCGGGCGGGTGCGCCGGTCGGCCGTGCGATGCAGGGGATGGGAACGTCCGCGCGAACGGGGTGGAGCGACCTGGTCACATGCATGGTCGGGACAAAAGCGGTCGCTCGTTAGCGCCGATAGTCGTAACTACGTCGAATCAGGGCCGATCGAGCACGATCAGGACGGGTCGGAGGGCCGGTCGGGTGAACCCGGCGCGCCCAGTCGCTCGTCCCGGTACGTCCGCCAGTGCTTGAGCATGTTCGGCAGCTCGGCGTGGAAGAACTCGAAGAACATCAGGGTCTCGGCGATCCGCCTGCCCGCCGGCGTGTCGGCGCCGAGCGCGCTGATGCCCTCCCTGAGCGGTCCGGTCATCCGGCGGAGCATCTCGTCGCGGCGGAACAGCGCCTCGTACCAGAGGTCGTCGAGCACGCGGTAGATGTCGCGGCGCGTGCCCGTCTCCCGCTCCCGGCTCACCAGGCCGACCTGGGTGAGGTAGCGGACCGCGCCGGAGATGGCGGCGGGGGAGACGCGCAGCAGGTCGGCCAGCTCGGCGGAGGTCATCTCGCCGGAGTCGGCGGCGAGCAGCGCGACGAACACCCTGGCGGGCATCCTCGCCATGCCGGACTCGGTGAACACCGAGGAGAAGCGCTCGATGAAGCGCAGCACGGCCTGATCGTCCCGCTCGTCCACCTGTGTCACCGCCGGATCATCCCTTCGAGGCCCACTGATCGGGTGGCAGTTTATACGCTTCCTTAACTTCACGACTTTGTGAAATCACTGTAACTTACCGCCCATGACTGCTGCGATATCCGTGTCGGGCCTGGTCAAGACCTTCGGTCCGACGCGTGCACTCGACGGTCTCGACCTGACCGTCCGCGAGGGGGAGGTGCACGGCTTCCTCGGGCCCAACGGGTCGGGCAAGTCAACCACCATCCGGGTCCTGCTGGGTCTGCTGCGCGCCGACGCGGGCTCCGCGTCGCTGCTGGGCGGTGACCCGTGGCGCGACACCGCCGAGCTGCACCGCAGGCTCGCCTACGTGCCCGGCGACGTGAGCCTGTGGCCGAACCTGACCGGCGGCGAGGTCATCGACCTGCTGGGCAGGCTGCGCGGCGGGCTGGACGAGAAGCGCCGCGCCGAGCTGCTGGAGCGCTTCGAGCTGGACCCGCGCAAGAAGGGCCGCGCCTACTCCAAGGGCAACCGGCAGAAGGTGGCCCTGGTCGCGGCGCTGGCCTCGGACGTGGAGCTGCTGATCCTGGACGAGCCGACCTCCGGGCTCGACCCGCTGATGGAGGCCGTGTTCCAGGAGGCGGTGAACGAGCTGCGCGGCAAGCGGACCGTGCTGCTGTCCAGCCACATCCTGGCCGAGGTCGAGGCGCTGTGCGACCGGGTCAGCATCATCCGCAACGGCCGCACCGTCGAGACCGGCACGTTGGCCGACCTGCGCCACCTCACCCGCACCAGCGTCTCCGCCGAGCTGGTCGGCGAGCCCACCGGGCTGACCGGGGTGCACGACCTGGTGGTCGAGGGGAACCGGGTGCGGTTCGAGGTCGACACCGACCACCTGGACGCGGCGCTGCGCGCGTTGGTCGGCAGCGGTGTCCGCACGCTGACCAGCCGGCCGCCGACGTTGGAGGAGCTGTTCCTGCGCCACTACGAGGACGAACTGCCCGCCGGGCAGGCCGAGGGGGCGATGTCGTCGTGACCGGCCTCGGCTCGCTGGTGCGCCTGGCGCTGCGCCGCGACCGGCTGCTGCTGGCCGTGTGGATCGTCGGCCTGGTCGGCATCACGCTGTCGACCGCGTCGACGGTGGGCGAGCTGTACGGCTCGCTCGAGTCTCGGCAGCAGCTGGGTGCGACGGCGGGTAGCAACCCGGCCTTCCTGGCCATGCTCGGCCCGCTCTACGACGCGTCGACGACCGGTGGCGTGCTGGCCTGGCGGTGGGGCGTGTTCGGCGCGCTGCTCGTCGGCCTGATGTGCATGTTCCTGGTCACCCGGCACACCAGGGCGGAGGAGGAGACGGGCCGGCTGGAGCTGATCGGCTCGGCCGTCGTCGCCCGGCACGCGCCGCTGGCCGCCGCCGTGGTGGTGGCGCTGCTGGCGAGCACGGTGATCGGCCTGCTCGTCGCGCTCGGCCTGACCGGTCTCGGCGAGTCGGCGTCCGGGTCGTTCGCGCTCGGCCTCGCCTTCGCGTCCGTCGGCTGGGTGTTCACCGGCGTCGGCGCGGTCAGCGCGCAGCTGTCGGAGAGCGCGCGCACGGCCAACTCGATCTCCGGCGCCGTGCTCGGTGTCGCCTACCTCCTGCGGGCCGTCGGCGACGCGGCGGGCGACGAGGGGCCGACGTGGCTGACCTGGCTGTCGCCGCTGGGGTGGCTGGAGCGGACGAGGGCGTTCGCGGGCGACCGGTACTGGGTGCTGCTGCTGCCGGTGGCGTTGTTCGCGGTGCTGGTCGCGGTCGCGTCGACGTTGGTGACCAAGCGCGACCTCGGGGGTGGCCTGGTGCCGACCCGGCTCGGCCCGGCCCGCGCGCCCGGCTCGCTGGGCAGCGCGTTCGGCCTGGCCTGGCGGTTGCAGCGGGGCATGCTGATCGGCTGGACGCTGAGCCTGTTCGTGCTCGGCGCCGTCTACGGCTCGGTCGCGCGCGGCGTGGAGCAGATGCTGGAGGCCAACCCGGCGTTGCAGCAGATCATCTCGCAGCTGGGCGGCGCGGGCGCGATCGTGGACGTCTACCTGGCGTCGATCATCGGCATCATCGCCCTGTTCAGCGCGATCTACGTGGTGCAGTCGACGTTGCGGCTGCGCGCCGAGGAGACCGACTTCCGGGCCGAGCCGGTGCTGGCCACGCCGGTCAGCCGGTTCGCGTGGGTCGGCAGCCACCTGGTGTTCGCCACCGTCGGCACGCCCGTCGTGCTGGCCGCCGCGGGCCTGGGCGCGGGTCTGGTGCACGGCGCGCGCGTCGGTGACGTCGGCGGCCAGGTCGTGCGGCTGGTCGGCGCGGCGTTGACGCACGTGCCGGCGGTCTGGGTGGTCGCGGGCCTCGCGCTGGCGCTGTTCGCGCTCGTGCCGAAGCTGGCGTCGGCGAGCTGGGCGGTGATCGTGGTGTTCCTGGTGCTCGGCCAACTCGGGCCGCTGCTCCAGCTCGACCAGTGGGCCATGGACCTCTCGCCGTTCACGCACATCCCCAAGGTGCCGGGCGCGGACGTGACCGCGACGCCGTTGCTGTGGTTGACGCTGGTCGCGGCGGCGCTGGTGGCGGTCGGGTTCGCCGGTTTCCGGCGGCGGGACGTCGGCTGAAAGTCTGAAAGAGCTCTTTCGAAAGGACTCTTTCAGGTATACCGTCGGGGCCATGGATCTCCCAGGGCCCCGACGGATCACCGATGTCGACGCGCTGAAGGCGCTGGCGCACCCGCTGCGCGTGTCGCTGTTGAACCACCTGCTGGCGGTCGGTCCCCGCACGGCGAGCGAGTGCGCCGAGGCCGTGGGGTCGACCGCCTCCAACTGCAGCTGGCACCTGCGGCAGCTCGCGAAGTCCGGCTTCGTCGAACGGGTCGAGGCCGGCGACGGGCGGGAGCGGCCGTGGCGGGCCACCTCGGTCGGCTACGACGTCGGCGCGTTCGCCGACGACCCGGAGGTGCGCACGCAGCAGGACGCGCTGCTCGCGCTGGGGCTCAACGAGGACAACCGGCTGGTGCAGCGGTTCCTGGACCGGCAGCACGAGCTGCCGCGCGAGTGGCTGGAAGCCTCCGCGATGCACGGCTACACGGTCAACGTCACCGCCGAGGAGCTGTCCGGCCTGCTCGGCATGATCGACGACATCCTGCGGCCGTACCTGGTGCCGGTGCGCCAGGACGTGCCCGAGGGCGCGCTGCCCGCGCACGTCGGCATCCGGGCGTTCCCGCGATGACCGGGCCGCTGGGTGTGCCCGCGTTCCGCCGGCTGTGGGTCGCCGGGTTCGTCTCCGAGATCGGCGACTGGGTGCTGCTGGTCGCGCTGCCGGTGTACGTGTACCAGCGCACCGGCTCGGCCGCGGCGACCGCGACGACGTTCGTGGTGGCGTTGCTGCCGAGCCTGGCGCTGTCGCCGCTGGCAGGCGTGCTGGCCGACCGCTGGGACCGGCGGAAGCTGATGCTGGTGGTGAGCCTCGCGCAGGCGGTCGCGCTGCTGCCGCTGCTGACCGGCGATTTGGTCCTGGTGAACGTGGTGACGGCGGTGCAGGCCGGGCTGGCGGCGTTGTTCGAACCGGCCAAGAACGCGTTGCTGCCGACGCTGGTGCCGCGCGACCAGGTGCCGGCGGCCAACGGGCTGGTGGGCTTGAACGCCAACCTGGCGCGGCTGGTCGGCGCGTCGGTCGGCGGCCTGCTCCTCGGCTGCACCGGGCTGCCGGGCGTGGTGCTGGCGGACGTGGCGTCGTTCCTGCTCGCGGCGGCGCTGCTGGCGACGCTCGGCACGGAGGACCCCGTCCGTGCGGCGGGGAAACCCGCGTGGCGGGCCTGGCTGGACGGCCTGCGCGAGATCCGCGGCCCGTTGCGGCCGATGGTCGCCGTGGTCGGGTTGATGGCGACCGGCCAGGGCCTGTTCGTGGTGCTGTTCGTGGTGTTCGTGACCGAACGGCTCGGTGGTGGCGCGGCCGAGGTGGGGTTGCTGCGCGGCGTGCAGGCGGTGGGCGGGTTGCTCGGCGGCCTGCTGGTCGGCGTGCTGGCCCGTCGCCTGGAGCCCGGCAGGCTCCTCGGCGCGTCGCTGGTCGGCTTCGCCGCGGTCGCCGCGCTGGGCTGGAACGGGCCGCACGTGACCACCGCGCTGGTGTTCTACCTGGCCGCGTTCGTGGTGGTGGGCGTGCCGGGCGTGGTCGCGGGCGCCGGGACGATGTCGGTGCTCCAGCTGCACGCGTCCGACGAGGTGCGCGGCCGGGTGATGGCGACGTTCGTCAGCCTCTACGACGGCGGTCAGGCGCTCGGCATGGTGCTCGCCGGCGCCCTCACCCCCGTGCTCGGCCTGTCCGCGCTGCTCAACGCCCAGGCCGCGCTCTACCTGGCGGCCGGCGTGCTGGCGCTGCTCACCCTCGGCGCCCGGGTTCCGGTCAGGGGCGTGACCGGCGGCTGAGCAGCAGGACGGGCGGCACGGCCAGCACCAGCCCGGCCGGCACGAGGAACGCGCTCACCGGGTCGAGGTGGTACAGCGGCACGAAAGCCACCGGCGACACCGCGCCGCCCAGGAACCGCAGCGACTGCACCACCGACACCGACCCGCCCGGGTTCGCCTCGTCCGAGGACAGCACCAGCGCGTTCAGGCCGACGATCACCGCCTGGCTGAACGCGCCCGCCGCCGCCCACGACACGCCCACCGCCACCACCGACGGCAGCACGCCGACGCCGACCAGCAGCACCCCGCCGACCGCCGCGCCGAACAGCGCCCACCGCCGCGCGCCGAACCGGTCGATCGACCACCCGGTCAGCCGTGCGGTGAAGATCCCGACCAACCCGAACCCGGTCAGCACCAGCCCCCGCTCGCCCGCGCCCAGCCCGAACGAGTCGCCCAACCGCAGGGCGACCAGGAACGACAGCCCGCCCAGGCAACCCCAGGCCACGAACCCGACCGCGGCCGGCCTCAACGTCCGGGGCCGCCACGCGCTGCGCAGACGTGGCCGCTCGTCCCGGCGCGGCAGGTCGGCGGGCAACCCGACCACCGCCAACGCGCCCGCCACCACCGCCGCGCCGACGAACGCCCACCGCCACGACGCCTCGGCCGCCAGGCCGCCCAACAACGGCGCCGACGTCTGCCCGGCGGCCTGCATGGACGCGAAGACGCCCAACGCCCGCCCCAACCGGGCCTTCGGCGTCACCGTTGCGATCGCCGCCAACAGCAGGGGAGTGGTGAACGCGTTGGCCGCACCCTGCACGGCCCGCCCGCCCATCAACGCGGGAAACGACCACGACACCGCGCACAACACGGACGCCAGGACGTAGACGGCGTACGCGACGCGGACGGTCCGTCGTGCGCCCCACCGTTCACCCAACGTGCCGGAGACCAGCATGAGCAGCGCGAACGGCACCAGGTACCCGGTCAGGGTGGCTGCCGCCGCGCCGGCGGAGACGCCGAAATCCCCGCCGACCTCGGGCAGCACGGACGTCGTCATCGCGCCACCGAAGGGCCCGAGGAACCCGCCCGCGTACAGCGCCGCCACCCGGACCCGGGACTTGTCCACAGGAACCGATCTCACCGGCGACATCGTCGGTCCTGCGGGGCAGGGTAGAAGCAGGGGTCCCCTCGGCGAGGACCTCCGCGAAGCCGCGCGGTCCGGCAGGTCCGGGTCGTCGGGTCGGGCGGAGTCACATCCCGGTCGGCCCGCGGCCCGGCCCGCGGCCACGCCGCCGCAGGTACCGCTCGAACTCGGCCGCGATCGCGTCACCGCTCGCCTCGGTGATCTGGATCTCCGCGTCCCCGCGCTCCTCCAACGCCCGCACGTAGTTGCGCACGTCCTCGTCCTCGTCGGCCATCTCGCTGACCGTCCGCTCCCACTCCTCGGCCTGCTCGGGCAGCGCGCCGAGCGGCACCTCGACGTCCAGCACCTCCTCGACCCGGTGCAGCAGCGCCAGCGTCGCCTTCGGCGAGGGCGGCTGGGACACGTAGTGCGGCACGGCCGCCCAGAACGAGATCGCGGGCACGCCCGCCTGCACGCACAGGTCCTGGAACACGCCGACGATCCCGGTCGGCCCCTCGTACCGCGACCGCTCCAGCCCGTACTTCGCCGCCGCCGCCTCGTCGTACGCCGTCCCCGTCACGGGCACCGGCCGGGTGTGCGGGGTGTCCATCAGCAGCGCGCCCAGCGTGACCACGGTGGTCACGCCCAGGTCCTCGATGTGGCCGAGCAGCTCCGCGGCGAACTTCCGCCACCGCATGTTCGGCTCGATCCCGTGCACCAGCACCACGTCGGTGGACGACCCGGGCGGACGGCAGACCGACAGGCGGGTCGTCGGGAATTCCACCCGTCGGGTGACACCGTCCACCAGGCGGACGGTGGGGCGGGTCACCTGGAAGTCGTAGTAGTCGTCCGGATCGATCTCCGCCAACGGCGTCGCGTCCCACGTGAGTTGCAGGTGTTCGATCGCCGTGCTGGCGGCGTCGCCAGCATCGTTCCACCCCTCGAACGCCGCCACCATGATCGGGTTGGTGAGCGGTTCGCTGGGGTCGAAGGGGGTCTGGGCGGCCTGGTCCGGATCGGTCACGCGGCCAGACTACGACCACCGCCGCACACCCGACGCCGTAGGCTTGGCCCATGTCGGTTCGTGTCACGCCGCCGTTCCCGGGCGCGCCCGCCGACCGCGTACCCCTCGCGCCCCGCGCAAGGGGCGCCACGCCCCGGCCCACCGCTCCGACCTCCGATGATTTCGCAGGTCAAAGGGCCGCGTCGAAAGCCTGACCGTGATCAGGTCCGCCGCCGTGCGCCGAGCACGCCCCGACCGCCCCGAATCCGGCGCGGACGCCGCGAAGACCAACACCTTCGGGGTCGATCTCGCCGGTTCGTCCTCGACCCGGCCCGACCGGGCGCCGAGCCGCCCACCCTCGATCACGCTCCGTGCGCAACGCTGCGGGATACTTGCCTCGAACAGGTGAAGGATACGACCACGCGTGATCAACGAAGGACGTACATGACGGTCGAGGCTGTGCTGTGGGACATGGACGGCACGCTGCTGGACTCCGAGAAGCTGTGGGACATCCCGCTCTACGAGTTCGTCGAGAAGCTGGGCGGCACGCTGTCGCTCGCGACCAGGCAGGCGATGGTCGGGTCGAGCGTGCCCCGGACGATGTCGATGCTGTTCGCGGAAGTGGGCGTCGAGCGGCCGTCCGAGGAGGACGTCGCCGACGGCGCGGCGTGGATCATGCGGCGCACCGAGGAGGTGTTCCGCGCCGGCCTGCCGTGGCGTCCGGGCGCGCGCGAGGCGTTGCGCGCGGTCCGCGACTCGGGCGTGCCGATGGCGTTGGTGACGTCGACCGAGCGGCAGTTGACCGAGGTAGCGCTGGACACCATCGGGCGGGACCTGTTCGACGTCACGGTGTGCGGCGACGAGGTGGACCGCAGCAACAAGCCGCTGCCCGAGCCGTACCTGAAGGCCGCGCGGCTGCTCGGCGTCGACCCGACCCGGTGCGTCGCGATCGAGGACTCGCCGACCGGCGTCGCCTCCGCCGTGGCCGCCGGCTGCACGGTCCTGGTCGTGCCGTGCGACGTGCCGGTCGAGCCGGGCGAGCGCCGCGTGTTCCGCGAGTCCCTGGTGGGAGTGGACCTCGAGGCGCTCGCCCCGCTGCTAGACCGCTGACACCCGTCCCGCCCGGCGCGTCGCCGGGTCGACCAGCAGGCCGAACACGACGCCGAGTCCGAGCCACAGCGTGGCCGTCTCGGCGAGCGAGGCCAGCCGGAACTCCCACAGCACGCTGCCCGGCACGTCGGACGGCACCGCGTCCGGCGTCGCCGGGAACGCGACCAGCAGCACGACCACCGCCGCCACCACGGCCAGCGCCACGGCGGTCGCCCGGACCGGCGTGCCGAGGCGGCCCAACCGGGAGGCCAGGTAGCTCGCACCGACCGCGACCAGCAGCCCGGCCGCGATCAGTCCCAGGTAGAGCACCGTCCGGTACTCCACCGTGTCCGGGTCGCCCACCGCCGGCGGGTTGGCCGGGTACTTCACCGCGGGCAGCAACGCCGCCGCCCCGAACGCCGCCGCCGACAGCGCCACCGCCCGGACGAACGGCGCCTTCGACGTGAACCAGCGCCGCGACCCCGCGTAGGCGGTGGCGAACAGCGCGCCGACGGCGACACCCACCACGACCGCGGCGAGCACACCGCCGACCACCTGCGTGCCGCGGCTGAACAGCTCGCCGTGCCCGTGACCCGCGTCGGGCGACGCGGGCCGTGCCTGCTCGACGGCCAGGGCCGCCCGGATCGGCGCCTCGACCACCAGCAGGCCGACCAGGCCCGCCAGCAGCCCGGCCACCGCGCCCGCGCCGACACCGCGCAGCAGCAGGCCCTTGTAGGTGTTCGTCGACATGGCGACCGCGCCTAGTGGCACGGGACGCCGAGCGCGTGGCGCCCGTCGTGGAAGAACTCGTGCACGGTCTCGGCGGCGTGGCCGAGCGCGACGCCGTTCTCCTGCAGGACCAGCCAGGTCACGGCCAGCGCGACCAGCGCGACGGCGTAGGCCCACTTGGGGACGGTGGTGGAAAGCACGGGGCTCGTCATGACGGCCTCCTCCATACCTCGTGGAAGGTCAACAACAACTCGTGCCGCAGCCGGTCTCCTGACTCCCGGATCGACGCCGTCCCCGCGTCTTCCCAGCCGCACGCGGCCAGTGACGTTCTCGGCGGGTTGGCTCCCCGGTCACAGTGGCGAGGACCGCGCCGGATTCACACCGGCTTCCCGTCCACTGCGGCGCTGCGACCGTAGATGTCGATCGAGGGCCGGCACAACCGACCAGACGAGTTGTCGTTGCTCACACCCGGCGAGCGGGCAACGGGCAGTCACCGCACGTGCCGCCGCCGTCGAGCCGGTAGTACAGGCAGCAGCTGCGCCGGCGGAACACGATCTCGCCGGGGAACGGGATGAACTCGCCGGTGCCCTTGAGCGGTGAGTCGGCGAAGAGGTCGTCGGCCAACGCCTGGCAGTCGACGCCGCTGCGGCTGATCGTGCGCAGCGCGCCCGCCGCGGACGACCCCGCGTTGCCCCACAGCAGGCCGCGGGCCACCGGCACGACCGCGTGCACCGCCTCCACCGCCGGCTCCAGCGACTCGGCGATGCCGACGCCGGTGACCGGGTCCTTGAGCCGGACCTGGAGCCCTTCCCGGGTGTACCGCCACCACAGGTTGGCCGGGCGGATGTCGGGCACCTCCCCGCCGACCGCGCGTGCGGCGACGACCGGGCTCAGCAGCCGCGCGGTGTAGCCGAGGAAGAACAACGACGCGGCGACCCGCCGTTCCCGGGTGCGGTACCGGGCGGAGATCCGGTCGAGGGCGTCGGGGAGGGCGGGGCCGTGCGACAGGGCCGCGCCGTCGTGCCAGCTGTCGTCGGGTCGGCCGACGTCCAGGGCGAAGAACGGGCTGAGGCCGCGGATCTGCCGCAGGGTTACCAGGACTCGGGCGAACTCGGACACGTGACCTAGTCTGCCGCCGTGGACGCACTGGGGTGGGGACTGGCCCTCGGCTTGGCCGCGAGCATCAGCCCCGGTCCGCTGTTGGTGCTGGTGGTGACGTCGGCGCTGCGGTCGGGTTGGAAGGCCGGCGCCCTGACCGCCTGCGCGCCGCTGCTGTCGGACGCCGCGGTGGTCGCCGTGACCCTGCTCGTGCTGGACCGCCTGCCCGGGTGGGCGCTGGGCGTGCTCGGCGTCGTCGGCGCGGTGTTCGTGGTGTGGACCGGCGTGCAGACCGTCCGGGACGCCCGATCGGCCTCACTGACCACCCAGCCCCCGCCGGCCGAAGGCCGTGCTTCGCAGGGGTCACCGCCCAGGGGAACCCTGAATTCGATTCTACCGCCGGGGTCCGACAATTCCGGGTCGGCGGATGCCGCGGCCCTGCGCCGAGCGGTGCTGGTGAACCTGCTCAGCCCGCACCCGTGGATCGCGTGGGCGACCGCGCTCGGCCCCCTCACCATCACCACCTGGCGCACGTCGGCGATCGCGGGCGCGGCGTTGCTGACCGGGTTCTACCTGACCCTGGTCGGCGGCAAGGTGGTGATCGCCCTGCTCGTCGCACGCGGACGCCGCAGGCTCGGCGACACCGGCTACCGCCGCGCCCTCACCGCCGCGGGCGCGCTGCTCGTGCTCGCGGGCGTGGCGATGGGCGTCGAGTTCGCGACCTACGGTACATAAGCCGATGCGAGGAGTCGGCACATGGAGCGATGGATCGCCGATGTGGATGGAATGCCTGCAAAAGGCGCAATCGCCCGCACCTTTTCGGCTTAATCGTTGAGGTCAAAAGCCGAGCACTGCTCGACTGTGCCCACAACTGTGTGACGTCATTCGGCCGGATGCGACAATAAGTCATGGGTAATTATGATCATGGCAGAACCGTGGGGCGCACCGTCTTGGCGCTCACCCTCCTCGTGGTCGCCGGCATGGGGCTGTGGTTCGCGATCGCGCGGTGGGACGATGCGAGCAAGGTGGCAGCCATCGCATCCGCCCTGGGGGCCGTCGCTGCCGTGGGTGTTGCCGTCTGGGCGGCATTGCCGAAACGCCTTCCTCTCACTGCCAAGATCATTTCTGGGACCAGTGACGCGGAAGCTGCGGATGGGGGCGACGCCAACACGGGACTTCAGGGCAAGGCTCGACATCTGACTGGTTCGGTGGAAGTGCGCAATACGGGCAAGGCCACGGCGACGGGAGGCGGTCACGCCAACACCGGAATCCGACTGGACTGATCGGACATGCCGCATGACCGGACGGCCCGAGGAGCACGCGGGCAGATGAAGCCAACCGAGATCAAGATCGAGGGGACCGGTCCCGCGACCGCCTCCGGACCGGGGTCGGTCTCCAGCACGGGTGTGATCATCCAGATGGTCGGGCAACCGTCCTCTGGCGGAACTTCCGCCCAGCCTCCGGCGCAGCTGACCGGCAGACAGTTCTTGGTGGCTGTAGGGGCCGTCACCGCCTTCTTCCTGGCGGTGAGCCTGGTGTCCTGTTTCTACGACCCGGACGAGGAGTACACCACCGACAGCGGTGCCAGGCCGTCCTCCGCCGTGAACGAAGTACTGGTCGACGCACTCGAAAATGCGCTCCGCGACTGCGCGAAGACCATGGTGACCGCTCCTCTCAACTGCCCGCAGGCTGCCGGCACCTCGGTTGCGACCAACCAAATCGTGACGTGGTCGTTGCACGGCGACCCGGTCGACGGTCACCAGATGGCCTGGCGTGACGACCACTTCGCTGTCCGGGGAAACGCCGTCATGACCCTCGCCTACAAGGATTACTTCGGTGACTCGAAGGTGAAGACCTACGTCGTGGGCTACCAATCCAGGATCGATTGGAAGAACGACAAGGCAACTGTGGGCCCGTTGAAGGGGATACCGCCGCTTCCAGGTGAGAGCGTGACGAAGAGGAGTGTGGACGTGTCCTTGGACGACCTCCTCCCTGTCGTCAAGGAAGTGTTCGACGAATGCGCGAATGCCACTCGCATCCCTCCGCCTCCCCGGTGCCCACAGCCGGTCAACCTCAGCCGGAGGGAGCAAGCTGACTGGTCCTTCACCGGCGATCCGCTGCTCAACGTGAGAATGGAGACAAGTCAGGCCGACGGTTTGATAAGAATTCACGGAAGTTATGCATCGGAGGTTCGGTACGTCACGGACCACTTCGGTCCGAAGACCGAGGTCGTCTCGGGCAACTTCACCGTGTTGGCGATCGTCGGCGACGACTCGCCCCAGGTGCTGCAGATCCTGGCGAATTGATCAGCGCGCCAGACCCGGCCCTGCTCGTCGCACGCGGACGCCGCAGGCTCGGCGACACCGGCTACCGCCGCGCCCTCACCGCCGCGGGCGCGCTGCTCGTGCTCGCGGGCGTGGCGATGGGCGTCGAGTTCGCGACCCTCTGACGGGGAATTCGGCTGACGCGGCCCCCGACCCGCGGCTATGCATAGCGCGTGCCCATGACCGACGAAGCGTTCCTCGACCACGTCGCCGACCGGCTGGCGGCCCTGCCCGCCGTGCGCGCCGTCGCCCTCGGCGGATCCCGCGCCCAGGGCACCGCCACCCCGGACAGCGACTGGGACTTCGCCGTCTACTACCGGGGCGACTTCGACCCCGCCGACCTGCGCGCGGTCGGGTGGGAGGGCGAGGTCTCGGAGCTCGGCGGGTGGGGCGGCGGCGTCTTCAACGGCGGCGCCTGGCTCACCGTCGAAGGCAGGCGCGTCGACGTGCACTACCGCGACCTCGACGTGGTCGAGCACGAACTCGCCGAGGCCGAGCGGGGCCGCTTCCACTCGGAGCCGCTGATGTTCCACCTCGCCGGCATCCCCAGCTACCTGGTCGTCGGCGAACTCGCGCTGAACAGGGTGCTGCGCGGCGCCCTGCCCCGCCCGACCTACCCGGAGGCGCTGCGCGCGGCGGCGCCGTCCGTCTGGCGCGACAAGGCGGCCTTGACCCTGGACTACGCCCTCACCGCGCACGCGCCGAGCGGCCGGCTGGCCGAGGTCGCGGCCACGCTGGTCACCGCCGCCTTGCAGACCGCGCACGCGGTGCTCGCGGCACGCGGTCAGTGGACGACGAACGAGAAGCGGCTGCTGCAGGAGGCCGGGCTGCGCGGTGTCGACGCGATCGTGGCAGCGCTGCGCCCGGAGCCCGAGGCGTTGGCCCGGGCGATCATCGAGGCGCGGGACCTGTTCCGGGCCGCCACCTGACCTACGGCAGGTAGAACGTCATCAGGTCACCGCGCACCGGCGGGAACAGGGCGTGCATCAGCTCGGCGTTCGGACCCGGGTACACGTCCGGCTCCCGCGCGGTCAGGCCGCGCAGACCGTGCGGGCCGAACAGCAGCGACGCCAGCATGTCCGGCGCCACGCCGCAGCCACCCGCCGCGCCCGGCGCCTGCATCCGCCCGCCCGCCACCACGGGACCGACCTCGCCCGCCTTGAACGGCAGCCGCACGTGCGACCGGTAGAACGAGACCACCGCCTCGCCCTCCTGATCGCCGAACCCGGCCCCCGTCAACCGCCGCCCGAACACCGGCCGCAAGTGCTCCAGCAGCGCGACCGGGTCGCCGATCCGCACGTAGTACGAGTTCGCCTCCGGCTCCGCGGGCCCGAGGAACGGCTCCAGCGCCTCGCCCGCCACCGACCCCGGCCGCTCGGTCACCTCGTCGGCCCCGGTCAACGCCAGCAGCGCGTGCGCCGCCGCCTCGTCGACGGCCGCCACCTCGCACAGCCGCACGCCTTCCTCCGGCGGGGTGGTGCGACCGGTGGCGACCGGCACGCCGTCCCGCTCCACCAGCCACTGCGTGCTGCCGTCGCGCGCCACCAACCACCGCCACAGGCCGGGGGAGTGCGGCATCCGCAGGTCGGCCCGCGCCTGCTCGGCGTCCTGGAGCCGGGCCATCGCCGGGATGTCCTCGACCCCCGCCTCGCGCACCGCGTGCCCGCCGCCGTCGGGACGGCCCGACACCGGCCGGGTGGCCGAGATGGGGATCGCGTACGTGTAGTCGAACTGGCGGTAGAAGTACGGGATGCCGAGCATCACGTTCACCAGCTGGCCGCGCGCGGCAGACCGCTCGTGCGCCCAACCCATCAGCGCGCGCACCAGCCCGCGGCCCTCGTAGGCGCGGTCGGTGGCGACCAGCTCGACCTGGCCGGCCGGGATCTCCACCCCGTCGAGCACCAGCGTCTCGTCCAGCAGGGTCGCGGTGGACACGACCTTGTCGCCGTCCACGACGACCGCGCACGCCTCCCAGCCCGCGTCCGGGTCCTCGACCACCAGGCGGTGGTCGACGGCGTCCGCCGGTTCGCCGCGGTCGACCAGCAGCGCGCCGATCTGGTCGAGGTCTTCCGGGCGCGCGGTCCGCAGCACCAGCCCATCGGTCATCGGTGCAGTGTGTGGGGTGTGTCCGAAATCGCGCCATCGGTTTTTCGGTGGCGGTCGCGCCCCCGCCGACGCAGAATCCGCGCCATGCCCTGGCTGCCCGCTGACTTCGCCCACCCGACCCGCGTCCCGCTCGACGCCGAACACCACCTGCGACCCATCCGCGAGTCCGATGTGGACGTCGACTACCCCGCCGTGATGGGTTCGCAGGAGCGGTTGTGGTCGCTGTACGGCGAGAAGTGGGGTTGGCCGCCGGCCGACATGACCCACGAGCACGACCGCGTCGACCTCGCCAGGCACGAACGGGAGCAGGACGCGCACGAGTCGTTCAACTACGCGCTCTTCAACGCCGACGAGACCGAGCTGTACGGCTGCGTCTACATCGACCCCGTCGAGGACCCCGGGCGCACCGCCGACGCGCAGATCTCGTGGTGGGTCGTGGACGACCGCGTGGGCACCGACCTGGAGCGCGCGCTGGACGCGTTCGTGCCGAAGTGGATCGCGGAGGTGTGGCCCTTCATTGACCCGCACTACGGGATCTAGCGGCCACACCCTGGGTGCCTGCGGCCGTTCGGGGGATGGGAGGATCAGACCCCGTGAAGACCTTCGACGAGCTGTTCGCCGAGCTGAGCGAACGCGCACGCACCCGCCCTGAGGGCTCCGCCACCGCCGCGGCTCTAGACGCCGGGGTGCATGCGCAGGGCAAGAAGGTGCTGGAGGAGGCCGGCGAGGTCTGGATCGCCGCGGAGCACGAGTCCGACGAGCGCCTGGCCGAAGAGGTCTCCCAGCTGCTGTACCGGGTGCAGGTCCTGATGCTCGGCCGCGGTCTCACCCTCGAAGACGTCTACAAGCACCTGTGATCCTGGAAGTCGCCGCGCTCGACGTCCGCCCCGGCCTGGAGGCGGACTTCGAGCGGGCGTTCGACCAGGCACGGGAGGTCATCGCGCAGTCGCCCGGGTTCGTCTCGCTCGACCTGCGGCGGTCGGTCGAGCACCCGTCCCGGTACCTGCTGCTGGTGGGGTGGGAACGGCTGGAGGACCACACGGTGGGCTTCCGGCAGGGGCCGTTGTACCCGCGGTGGAAGGCGTTGCTGCACCACTTCTACGACCCGTTCCCGACCGTCGAGCACTACCGCGCCCTCTGACGGCGCAGCAGTTCGATCACCTGCTCGTCGGTGGTCTGGTCGAAGTGGCCGTAGAACCGGCCGACCGCCCGGAAGTCCACCCGCGGGTGCGGGCAGACCACCAGGTCGGCGTCCGCGCGCAGGGCGCTCACCGAGTCCGCCGCGCCCACCGGCACCGCGAGCACCAGGCGTCCCGGGTTCTCACCGCGGGCTTCGCGCAGCGCGGCACGAGCCGTGACGCCGGTGGCCAGGCCGTCGTCCACCACGAGCACGTCACGGCCTTCGAACCGCACCGGGCCGTCCCGGTACAGCTCCAGCCGCCGCCGGGCCTCCCGCCGTTCGGCCTCGCACGTCTCGGCCAGGTCCTCGCGGGTGAGGCGGAGCAGGCGCAGCGCGTCCTCGTCGAAGATCGGCTCGCCGTTCGCGGTGACCGCGCCGATGCCGTACTCGGGGTGGCCGGGCGCGCCGATCTTGCGCGCGACGGCCACGTCCAGCTCACCGCCCAGCGCCGAGGCGACCTCGAACGCCACCGGCACGCCGCCGCGGGCCAGGCCGAGCACCAGGGGATCGGTCCACGTCTCGCCGGCCAGCGCCCGGGCGAGCACCCGTCCGGCGTCGAAGCGGTCCGCGAACCTCATGGCCCCATGGTGCGCGCCACGCGTGCCGGCTGCGACCGTGGGCCTAGGCCTGTTTCGCAAGTCTCGTTCGATGAGAGTCGCGCTGGAGGTGGTTCCTGGCGGTGCGGCCGGACGGGCCGCATACCGCTGTTGTATGTGGCCCGTCCGGCCGTGCCCCCGGGGGCCGCCTCAGGCCCGACTATCGCGAACACGGACTTGTGAAACAGGCCTTAGCTTTGCCCTAGCTAGCGCTCCCGCACGAACAGCGACTGCGCGCTGCGCCCCACGGGCCCGTGCTCGTCGTGCAGGACGCTGCTCGCCACGCCCACCCCCGACGGTCCGATCACCGTGCGCGCGTCCAGGGCGAACCACTCGCCGACCGGCTCGCGGTGCAGGTGCACGGTCAGGTCGGTGTTGATCGCGTACCACGTGCGGATGTCCAGGCGGCTGGACACGCCGCTCGCCGAGTCGGCCACGGTGAACAGGCGTTGCGCCGCGCTCGGCTCCTCGCCGGCCACCACGCGCACCTGCGGCCGCGCCCACACCACCGCGTCACCGGGCGCGAAGATGCCGCCGCTGACCGAACGCCACTGCATCGCGGCCAGGTAGCCGCCCCGCCAGTGCTCGGGGACGGCCATCGGCTCGCACGCCGCCGGCGCGACGAGCGGCTCACCCGCGCCGGACGCCACCGCCGCCGTGTCGCCCGCCACGATCCGCCACGCGTTCGCCCGCAGCACCGGGCGGCCCCCGTGCGCCAACTCGGCCGACAGCAGCTCCACCGAACGCCCCGGCCGCACCACCGACGCCGTCACGGTCAGCTCCGCCACCGGCACCGGGCCGAGCACCTCGAACGCCACCCGCGACAGCACCGCCTCCGGCCGCGGCGCGCACCGCTCCAACGCCCGCACCAGCAGCGCCGACGGCGGCCCCAGGTGCTGGCTGTCCTCGCCCCAGGGACCGGTGGTGTGCCCGGTGGCGGCGAACCGGTCGTGGTCCAGCTGTTCGTAGAACGCGTCCATCAGCACAACTCCATCAAGCACGAACTCCATCAGCACGAGCCCGTCAGCGCCGGACCCTCGGTCGAACCCCGGTCAGTCGGCCCGGTCCAGCGCGGTCTCCACCCCGGCGTCCGGCTCCGGCCAGCCCGGGTACGGCGGCGGCGTGCCGTCGAACGCCGGGCACAGCGCCTTGTGGTCGCAGTAGTCGCACAGCCTGCCCGGGTTCGGCCGGAAGTCGCCGGACTTCGCCGCGCGCAGGATGGCGTCCCAGATCGCCTCCAGCGTGCGCTCGAACCGGGTCAGCTCAGCCTCGTCCGGCTGGTAGGCCAACGCCTGCCGGTCGGCCAGGTACATCAGCCGCAGCTGGCGCGGCACCACGCCGCGCAGCCGCCACAGCACCAGCGCGTAGAACTTCATCTGGAACAACGCCTTGGCCTCGCCGACCTCGCGCGGCGCGGCGCCCGTCTTGTAGTCGACCACCCGGATCTCGCCGGTCGGCGCCACGTCCACGCGGTCGATGTACCCGCGCAGCAGCACACCCGAGGGCAGCTCCCACTCCACCAGCAGCTCACGGGCGTCGGCGTCGAACCGGCGCGGGTCCTCCAGCCCGAAGTAGCCGTCCAGCAGCTCCTCCGCCGACGCGAGCCACCGCTCCTGCTCGGGATCGCCCTCGGCGAACAGCTCGGCGAACTCCGGCCGCTCGGCCCGCACCCGCTCCCAGGCCGGACCGACCAGCGCCCGCGCCCTCTCCGGCAGCCGTTCGTCGGCGGGCAGGCCGAACAGGTCCTCCAGCACCGCGTGCACCACCGTGCCGCGCACCTGCGCCCTGGTCGGCTTCTCGGGCAGCCGGTCGACGGCGCGGAAGCGGTAGAGCAGCGGGCACTGCTTGAAGTCGCCCGCTCGCGAGGGCGACAGCGCTGGCCTGCGAACAGGGCGCTCGGTGATCGTCGGCACTGCCATGGCCCAGAACCATAGGCCAACCCCCCGACAAGATCGGGTCCGAACCGCGCGAGGCGCTACGCGGCGGCGTGCGCGTAGTCCGGCAGGTCGATCTTGTTCGTGATGTCCTTGCCGGCCTTCAACATGAGGTCGAGCAGGAACTTGTTGCCCAGGAGCCCGTTGCGCGCGAGCAGGGCGAACCGGCTCGCCGGGGCCAGGAACTTCCCCGTCCGGTCACCGCCCTTCTGGCACCGTCGGGCGTAGTCGCGCACCCGGTCCTCATAACGCCGGAACGCGGCCTCGTGGTCGCCGTTCGCGGTGGCCAGCTCGCCCGCGAGCACGTACGCGCCGACCACGGCGGTGCCCGCGCCCATGCCGCCGATGGTGGCGCCGCAGGCCGCGTCGCCGACCAGCGCGACCCGCCCCCGTGACCAGGGTCGGACGTCCACCCGGCTGATCGAGTCGAAGTACAGCTCCGTCGTGTGCGCCAAGGACGCCAGCACCTCCGGCGTCCGCCACCCCACCCCGCGGAACGCGTCGAGGAGCAGCCGGCGCTGCCCGGCCACGTCGTGCCGGTCGTACTCCAGGCGCGGCGACTTGAACGCCACGAACGCGCCCGGCCGGTCCGGGCCGCCGCCGGTGGACACCAGCCGTCCCGGCACGTTGTAGCTCAACGGCGCGGCCGGCGCGTCGAACCCGGCGGGCAGGTCCCAGCTCGCGACGTAGTAGCCGAGGTGGCTGACGAACCGCTCCTCCGGCCCGAAGGCCAGCGCGCGGACCCGCGAGTGGATGCCGTCGGCGCCGATGACCAGGTCGAACGTGCGCCGCGCGCCGGAGGCGAACGTCACGTCGACACCGTCGGGCGTCTCGGTCAACGCGGTGATCGAGTCGCCGAAGACGTAGTCCGCCCGCGCCCTGCCGTGCTCGTGGAGCACCCGCGAGAGGTCCGAGCGCAGCACCTCGACGTCGCCGCCCGCGAAGTCCGCGGGCAGGTGGAGCACGGTGCGCCCGCGCTCATCCACGAACGTCATCGGGCTGCCGCCGGTCTGGACCTCGCGCAGCCGGTCCAGCACGCCCATCCGCTCCAGCACGGTGAGGTGCGTCTCGCCGCGGAAGTCGACCGCCGCGCCACCGCCGCGCAGCGCGGGCGCGATCTCGACCACGGTCGGCTCGAAGCCGTAGCGCGCGAGCCAGTAGGCCAGCGCCGGTCCGGCGACGCTCGCGCCGGAGATCAGGACCCGCTTGTCCGCCATGTCCGCCCCTTAACTGTGTCCATCGGAAGCAATTTTATTTGTGTATGTTAGACACAGTTTTTCTGCGGCGGCAACACCGGAGGTGGCGATGGACCTGACGGGCAGCCTCGAACTGCTGTGGGGCGACCGTCCCGGCCCTCGCCGCGGCCCCAAGCCCGCGCTCACCCACGACCTCATCGCCCGCACCGGCATCGCGATCGCCGACGCCGAAGGGCTCGCTGCCGTCTCCATGCAGCGGGTCGCCGCGGACCTCGGCTTCACCAAGATGTCCCTGTACCGCTACGTGCCCGGCAAAGCGGAGCTGGTTGCGCTGATGGCGGACCTGGCCATGGGCACGCCACCCGCCGACCTGGGCGGAGGCGACCGGTTCGCCCGGCTGCGCGCGTGGGCGCTGGGGCTGCTGCCCGGCTTCGTGCGCCACCCGTGGGTCCTGGAGGCCACCACGGGCCCGCGCGTGATCGGCCCGAACGAGCTGGCCTGGATGGAGTCCGCGCTGACCGTGCTCGACGGCGCCGGCCTGGGCGGCGCCGAGCGGATGGACGTGCTGGCCGTGCTCGCCGGGCACGTCCGCAACATCGCCCAGCAGGCGGCGACGACGCCGGACGGCGACGCGGGCACGCAGTTCGGCGCGATCGTGGCCGAGGTGGTGCGAAAGCGCGGCGACCGGTACCCGGCGGTGACGGCGGCGTTGGCGGAGGCGGCAGGTGGAGGCGAGGACGAGGCCCTCGGCTTCGGCCTCGACCTCATCCTCGACGGCCTCCGCGCCCGGATCGGCGACGCCGGGCCGATCCGATCCGACACTGATCCAACACAGTCCTGATACACCCGGCCGCCTAGGCTCTTCCCGTGGCGACGACGAGTGGGTGGCGACGGCAGGTCGGCCGGGACGGCGGGCTGCCGCTGTTCCGCGTGGCCGGCATCCCGGTGCTGCTCGCGCCCTCGTGGTGGCTGGGCTCGGCGGCCATCGTGGTGCTCTACGCGCCGCTGGTCGGCCGCATCGCCCCCGGCACGGACGGCCTCGCCGGCGTGCTCCTCGCCGCCACGTTCGCGATCTTCCTCGGCCTCTCCGTGCTCGCGCACGAGCTCGGCCACAGCCTGGTCGCGCTGCGCCTCGGCCTGCCGGTGCGCCGGCTGCGCCTGTTCCTGCTCGGCGGCGTGTCCGAGGTGATGCGCACCCCGACCCGCCCCGGCCACGAGGGCGCCATCGCCGCCGCGGGCCCGATCGTCTCCATCATCCTGGCGGGCGCGTTCGCCGTGGCCGCCTCCACGATCCCGCAGCCCGACGCGGTGTGGCTGCTGATCGCCCAGACCGCGTTCGCCAACGCCGCCGTCGCGGTGTTCAACCTGCTGCCCGGCCTGCCGCTGGACGGCGGCCGGATCCTGCGCGCGGGCGTGTGGGCCGTCACGGGCCGCCGCGCGACGGGCACGAAGGCCGCCGTGATCGGCGGCGGCGTGGTGGCCGCGCTGCTCGTCGTCTGGGCGGTCTGGGGCGTGCTCGACGGCGCCGAGGACCGCTGGCTGCGCTTCGGCGTGTGCCTGCTGACCGCGTGGTTCGTGCTGGCCGGCGCGCGCGGCGAGTTCACCGCCGAGCGCCGCAGCACCTGGCCGGACGGCCTCACGCTGGGCGAACTCGTCCGACCCGTGCTCCAACTGCCCGCCGAGAGCCCGGTGTCGGGCGCGCTCACCGCGTCCGCCGGCCGGGGCGTGGTCCTGGTCCGCGCGGACGGCGTCGCCGCCGGCCTGCTCGACCGCGAGATGGCGCGTCGCCTGGCCAGCACCTCGCCGCACGCGCCCGCCGAGCAGGCCGCCGTGCCGATCCGGCCGGAGACCGTGCTGCTGGAGAACGAGACCGGCGCCGAGGTGGTCGAGCGCGTGCACGGCACCGCCGCCTGGGAGTACCTGGTCGTCGACCTCGAAGGACGGCCCGCGGGCGTGCTGCGCCGCGAAGACCTCAAGGCCGCGCTGGACCGCCGCTGACCTGGCCGTCCTCGCCCGGACCGCCGACCAACCCGGCCTCCTGCGCCAGGATCGCCGCCTGCACCCGCGACCGCAGGTCCAGCTTCGTCAGCACCCGCGACACGTGCGTCTTCACCGTCGTCTCACCGATGTGCAGCTTTCGCCCGATCTGGTGATTCGACAGCCCTTCGCCGAGGCAGTGCAGCACCTCCACCTCACGCTCGGTCAACGCGTCCAGCGCGGCCGGGCGCGCTCGCGGCGCGGCGGAGGCGAACTCCCGCATCACCCGCCGCGTCACGCTCGGCGCCAGCACGCCGTCACCGGCCGCGACCTGCCGCACCGCGTCCACCAGTGCGGACGCCTCCACCGACTTGAGCAGGAACCCCGCCGCGCCCGCCCGCAGCGCGCCGCGCACGTACTCGTCCAGGTCGAAGGTCGTCAGCACGAGCACGTCGCAGACACCGGCGAGCTGCCGGGTCGCCTCGATGCCGTCCACGCCCGGCATCCGGATGTCCATCAGCACCACGTCGGGTGCGAGCCGCTTGGCCAGCCGCACGGCCGTCGCGCCGTCCTCGGCCTCGCCGACCACCTCGATGCCGTCCGCGTCGCCGAGGATCATCACCAGCCCGGCCCGGATCGCCGCGTGGTCGTCGGCCACCACCACCCGGATCACAGCGGGAACTCCGCCCGCACGACCCAGTCGCCTGCCCCGTCCGGACCCGCGGCGAACACCCCGCCGACCAGGTGGGCGCGTTCCGCCATGCTCACCAACCCCGTTCCCGTCCCCGTGCCGCGCGGACCGTCGACCACGTCGTTGCGCACGACCACCACCAACCGCAGGACCTGCCGCTCCAGCACCACCGACGTGCGCGCGCCCGGCGCGTGCTTCACCGCGTTGGTCAACGCCTCCTGCACGATCCGGTACGCCGCCACGTCCACGCCCACCGGCAGCTCGCCCACGTCCGCGCCGCGCAGCTCCACGTCCAGCCCGGCCGCGGCGGCCGACTCGACCAGCCCGCCCACGTCCGCCAGCCGCACCGACACCGGCTCGTCCACCGGCTCGTCGGCCCGCAGCACGTCGATCATCGTCCGCATCTCGGCCAACGCGCGCACGCTGTTCTCCCGGACCGACTTCAGCACCGTGCGCGCGGTCTCCGGGTCGCCCGAGCGCAGCGACAGCACGGCCTCGGACTGGATCGCGATCGCCGACATGTGCCCGGCCACGACGTCGTGCAGGTCGCGGGCCATCCGGTTGCGCTCGGCGTTCACCGCGGCCCGCCGGTCCAGCTCGGCGATGCGGGCGACCTGCTCGGCGCTCTCCCGGTGCCGCCGCACGTTCGTCGCCCACCACATCGGCACCACGAGCAGCGAGAACAGCAGCAGCCCGGTGTAGAACGACTGCCGCCAGTCCTCGACCGCCGCGGCCGCGGCCGTGATGCCGACCGTCGTCGTCGCCACCACGGCGACGAGCACCCGGTGCAGCCCGCGCGACCCGTGCAGCGTGGCCACGAACAGCACGTCGATGCACACCATCATCACCGGCATGCTCAGGCCGAAGTGCAGGTCCACCGCCGTGGCCGCGCCCGCCACGCCCAGCGCCACCACGGGCGCCCGGTGGCGGAACACCTGACCGGCGCACGCCACCGCCAGGATCGCCACGCGCACCCCGAACGGGGTCGACCCGCCCCGCTCGCCCGTCACCTGGTCCAGGCCGAGCCGGTGGATCAGCAGCCCCAGGGCGAAGAAGGCCACCGCGGTCAGCACGTCGCGGTGTTTCCGGCGGAGCTCCACCACGCCATCACAGCACAGGGCCAGGCCCGAAGCGTCCTACGAACTGATGACCCGGGATCGGTCGGCCCGCCGACGCGCGCAAGATCCGCGAGCGGCAGCATTGAGGACGTGGTCGAACCGTTGGTGGTCCTCATCGTGGCGTGCGAGATCGGGTTCTGGGTGGTGCTGGGCGCGGGGTTGCTGGCCCGGTACGTGCTGCGGATGCGCAGACTCGGCGCGGTGCTGCTGGCCTGCACCCCGTTGGTGGACGTGGTGCTGCTCGTCGCGACCGTGTTCGACCTGCGGGCCGGGGGCGAGGCGTCGAGCGTGCACGGGCTCGCCGCGATCTACCTGGGGGTGAGCGTGGCGTTCGGGCACAGCATGATGCGGTGGGCCGACCAGCGCGTCGCCCACCGGTTCGCCGGTGGTCCGCCGCCGGTGAAGCCGCCGAAGCACGGCCTGGCGAAGGTGCGCCACGAGTGGCGCGAGTGGGGCAAGTTCGCCGTCGCGTGGGCGATCGCGTGCTCGGTGATGCTGCTGCTCATGTACGTCGTCGGCACGCCGGAGCGCACGCAGGCGCTGTGGGGGCAGATGGGGAGCATGACGCTCGTCGGTGTGATCTGGCTGGTGGGCTGGCCCGTCTACCACACGGTCACCGAGCTGGCGAAGGGCCGGTTCGGGGAGAAGGCCGCCGACGAGGCGGGTGGACGCGCGTCCGACAGCCGGTAGGCCGCCACCGGCCGGGTGTGGCCTCCGTGCGACCATCGTGCGCCGTTGACACGCGTTTATGCAGGAGGTTCGCCGCGGTGAGCACCGCCAGTGGTCCGTTCCAGCCGGGAGACCGGGTGCAGTTGACCGACCCGAAGGGACGGCACTACACGATCGTGCTCGAACCGGGCAAGGAGTACCACACGCACCGCGGCGCGCTGTCGCACGACAAGCTGATCGGGCAGCCCGAGGGGTCTGTGGTCGTCTCGGTGGGCGGCACGTCGTTCCTGGCGCTGCGCCCCCTGCTGCCGGACTACGTGCTGTCCATGCCGCGCGGCGCCCAGGTGATCTACCCCAAGGACGCCGCCCAGATCGTCATGTACGGCGACGTGTTCCCCGGCGCGCGGGTGCTGGAGGCCGGCGCCGGGTCGGGCGCGCTGACCTGCTCGTTGCTGCGCGCGGTCGGCGAGAAGGGCAGCGTGACCTCGTACGAGGTCCGCCAGGACCACGCCGACCACGCCATCCGCAACGTCGAGCAGTTCTTCGGCGAGCGGCCGGGCAACTGGTCGCTGACCGTCGCCGACGTGAACGAGCACGAGGGCGAGGTCGACCGGGTCGTCCTGGACATGCTCGCGCCGTGGGACGTGCTGCCGGCCGTGTCGCGCAGCCTCATCCCGGGCGGCGTGCTGGTGGTGTACGTGGCGACCACGACGCAGCTGTCGAAGGTGACCGAGGCGATCAGGGAGCAGCAGCACTGGACCGAGCCGCACGCGTGGGAGACCCTCGTGCGGCCGTGGCACGTGGTCGGCCTGGCCGTGCGGCCGGAGCACCGGATGATCGGGCACACCGCGTTCCTGCTGACCACCCGCAGGCTGGCCGACGGCGTCACGCCGCCCCGGCCGCAGCGTCGGCCGTCCAAGGGCTGAGCGAGGGTCTGACCAGCCGAAACGGCCCCGCACGCGGGGTGCGGGGCCGTGGTTGCCGGTCGTGCGCGGTCAGTTCTTCGGGCAGGCGACCCAGCCGTCGTCGGTCTTCTTGAACGGCAGCGTGTCGGTGTCGTCCTTGACGAACTCCTTCATGCTGTCGGGCACGCCGTCGAACTTGACCGAGACGGTGGCCGTGGCCTCCGTGTCGCTCTTCTCCTCGACCTTGTCGACGGTCAGGTTGACCTTGATGTTCTTCGCCGCTTCCTGGGCCTGCTCGATCTGCTTCTTGAACTCCGGTGGCAGGTCCTTGAGCTCCTTCTCGAGCTCGGCGGCGAAGGCGCCCGGGTCGGTGGCCTTCTTGATGTCCTCGATCGACTTCTTGCTCTCGTCGCAGGTGAGCGCCGTGAGCTTGTCGAAGTCGCGTGAGTTGACGGCCGCGACGTAGCTGTCGGCGGCGTCCTTGGCGGTGCCGTTGCCGCCGCCTCCCAGCGTCACGACCAGCGTGACCACGACACCGATCACGACCAGGGCGCCGACACCGCCCAAGATCCACGGCAGGGGGCTCTTCTTCGGCGGGGCGCCGTAGGGATCGCCGAAACCACCCGGTTGGCCGTAACCGGGCTGGTTGAACTGGCCGGGCGGGCCGTACGGCTGCTGGCCGGGGCCGGGCTGGCCCTGCTGCGGGTAACCGCCGGGTGGCGTGCCGTAGCCGGGCTGCTGCCCACCCTGTGGGAAACCCTGGGCAGGCGGCGGGTACCCGCCGGGCTGCTGGCCGTATCCCGGCTGCTGGCCGAATTGGCCTGGTTGCTGGCCAAATTGACCCGGCTGCTGACCGTACGGACCCGGCTGCTGCGGCGGGACGGACATCACGTTCTCCTAGAACTTTCCGCTGGTGGCAGTGGACACTGCCCGGACCACTCACGTGGGACTAGTACTGGACGCACGGTAGCGGGTGGGAGGTCCCGGCTGACACCGGTATGGAGCAGTTGATCCCGCCGAGCGGGCGGTTTGTGTCATCACACGACGCCCTGGAAGCCGCTGGGTGGCCGCTTTTGTCGGTGATCGCCGGTACCGTTGTCGTACGAACACGGGAGGAGGGTGCCGACATGCAGCACGGTCATCCCGGCAGCCAGCCCGATGAGGGTGGCGAGCTGAACAAGGGCAACAACTCTGGTGAGCTGACAGCGCAGATCAGGTTCCTGGAGGACGAGATCGCGTTGCTGCGCCGCAAGTTGACGGAATCCCCACGACACGTCCGCCTGCTGGAGCAGCGGTTGGCGGAGGCGACGGAGCGCGTCAGCCAACTGACCGAGCGCAACACGAAGCTCATCGACACCCTTCGAGAAGCGCGGAGCCAGCTGCTCGCGCTGCGTGAGGAAGTGGACCGCCTCGCGCAGCCGCCCAGTGGCTACGGCGTGTTTCTGGCCAGGTTCGACGACGGCACGGTGGACGTGTTCACCTCCGGCCGCCGCATGCGGGTCTCGGTCTCGCCCGCGGTCGAGACGCCGTCGCTGGTCCTCGGCCAGTCGGTGCGCCTGAACGAGGCGTTGACCGTGGTCGAGGGCGGCGACTTCGAGCGAACCGGCGAGGTCTGCACGCTGCGCGAGGTGTTGGCGTCGGAGACCGCCGACAGCTCGATCGGCCGTGCCCTGGTCGTCGGCCACGCCGACGAGGAGCGGGTCGTCTGGCTCGCTCAGCCGCTGATGGATTCGCCGCTGAAGGCGGGCGACTCCCTGCTGGTCGACTCGAAGGCGGGCTTCGCCTACGAGCGCGTGCCGAAGGCCGAGGTCGAGGACCTGGTGCTGGAGGAGGTGCCCGACGTCCGGTACGAGGACATCGGTGGCCTCTACCGGCAGATCGAGCAGATCCGCGACGCCGTGGAGCTGCCGTTCCTGCACGCCGACCTGTTCCGCGAGTACAAGCTGCGCCCGCCCAAGGGCGTGCTGTTGTACGGCCCTCCCGGCTGCGGTAAGACGCTCATCGCGAAAGCGGTGGCGAACTCCCTGGCCAAGCAGGTTCACGCCGCCAGGGGCGAGGACCACCGCGAAGCCAAGAGCTACTTCCTCAACATCAAGGGCCCCGAGCTGCTCAACAAGTTCGTGGGCGAGACCGAGCGGCACATCCGGCTGATCTTCCAGCGCGCGCGGGAGAAGGCCTCCGAGGGCACGCCGGTGATCGTGTTCTTCGACGAGATGGACTCGATCTTCCGCACCCGCGGCAGCGGCGTGTCGTCCGACGTCGAGACCACGATCGTGCCCCAGCTCCTCAGCGAGATCGACGGCGTCGAGGGCCTGGAGAACGTGATCGTGATCGGCGCCTCCAACCGCGAGGACATGATCGACCCGGCGATCCTGCGGCCGGGCCGGCTCGACGTCAAGATCAAGATCGAGCGTCCGGACGCCGAGGGCGCCAAGGACATCTTCAACAAGTACCTCACGCCCGACCTGCCGATCCACGCCGACGACCTCGCCGAGTTCGGCGGCGACCCGGTGGCCTGCATCGACGGCATGGTGCAGCACACGGTCGAGCGGATGTACGAGGAGTCCGAGGAGAACCGCTTCCTCGAGGTCACCTACGCCAACGGTGACAAGGAGGTCCTGTACTTCCGGGACTTCAACTCGGGCGCGATGATCCAGAACATCGTCGACCGCGCGAAGAAGGCGGCCATCAAGAGCCTGCTGGACACCAAGCAGCCGGGCTTGTCGGTGCGCCACCTGCTGGACGCGATCGTGGACGAGTTCGCCGAGAACGAGGACCTGCCCAACACGACCAACCCGGACGACTGGGCCAGGATCTCGGGCAAGAAGGGCGAGCGGATCGTATACATCCGCACGCTGGTGACCGGCAAGAACCAGGAGTCGGGTCGGGCCATCGACACGGCCACGAACACCGGTCAGTACCTGTAAGACCGCACTGCCATCCACCAACCCGCCTGGAGAACCCGCTCGGCCACCGCGCCGGGCGGGTTCTCCGCGTTCAGGGCGGTGGCCCGCCGCTCACGACTGGGCGGTGACCAGGCCCGATTCGTAGGCGGCGATGACGAGCTGTGCCCGGTCGCGGGCCTGGAGCTTCTGCAGCAGGCGGCCGATGTGGGTCTTCACCGTGCCCGCCGACAGGTACAACTCGCCCATGATCTCGGCGTTGGAGTACCCGCGGGCGATCAACAGCAGCACCTCCTGCTCACGTTCCGTGATCGCGTCGAGGCGAACGGAGCGGCGTTCGGGCGTGCGGGAGAACTCGGCGACCAGGCGACGGGTCACCGAGGGTGACAGCAGGGCGTCGCCGGCGGCCACCACGCGGATCGCGGCCAGCAGATCGGCCGGGGGAGTGTCCTTGAGCAAGAACCCGCTCGCGCCGGCCCGCAACGCCGAGTACACGTACTCGTCCAGGTCGAACGTGGTCAGGATCAGCACCCGGGCCGCGCTGAACGCGCCGATCTCGCGGGTGGCCGCGATCCCGTCCACCCCCGGCATCCGGATGTCCATCAGCACCACGTCCGGGGACGTCGACCGCACCACCGACACGGCCTCGGCGCCGTCGCCCGCCTCGCCGACCACCCGCAGGTCGTCCGCCGAGTCCACGAGCACCCGGAAGCTGCCGCGCAGCAGCGCCTGGTCGTCCACGACCACCACGTCGATCACGACAGCGGCACCTCGGCGCGCACCGCGAACCCGCCGCCGGCCAGCGGACCGGCCGAGAACGTCCCGTCGTAGACCGCCACCCGTTCCCGCATCCCGATCAACCCGTGTCCCCCTCCACCACCGGCCAACACCCGTTCACCCGGTCCGTCGTCGACCACGCGGACCTCGACCGAAGCATCCCCGACGACGATCGACACCTCGCAGGAGGCCGGCGCCGCGTGCTTGACCACGTTGGTGACGGACTCCTGCACGATCCGGTACACGGTCAGCCCCAGCCCGTCGGGCAGCGAGCCGGCCACCGACAGTGACACGTTCACCCCGGCGAGGGACGCCCGCGTCACCAGTTCGGGCAAGTCGTCCAGGCCCGGCATCGGCGCCAGGTCGGCCTCCGAGTCCTCCGATCGCAGCACGCCCAGCAGCCGCCGCATCTCGACCAGGGTGCCGCGCGAGGCCTTCTCGATGATCTGGAGCGCCTCCCGGGCCTCCTCGGGCTGCGACGGCGCGACGTGCGCCGCGACACCGGCCTTGACCGTGATCAGGCTCAGGCTGTGGGCGACGACGTCGTGCAGCTCGCGGGCGATGCGCAGGCGTTCCTCGGCGACGGCCTTGGACGACGCCTCGGCGGCCTGGCGCGCCTCGTAGGACCGGCGGATCCGCGTGGTGCGCCCCAACGCCCACGCGGCGCACACCACCAGGGTGAGGAAGATCGACAGCCCGGCGGACTCCGGCCACGCCTCGCCGATGAACACCGCCACCCACGCCGAGCCGAGCGTGGCGGCCAGCGCGCCCACGGCCACCCGTGACGAGCAGGCCGCGGCCACCATGTAGATCGCGAACGCCGTGGCGCTGTAGGGCTCCAGCGTGATGTGGGCGATGGTGGCGACGTTCTGCGCCGCGAGCACGATGCCGAGCACGAGCAGCGGCCGTTTGCGGCGCAGCGCCAAGGGCGCCCCGACCAGGACCGCCACCGGGTAGCCCAGCCACGCCGGCACGTCGGACATCCGGGCGAAGTCCAGGTACACCATGACCAGCACCGCGGCGGCGGCCACGTCCAGCGCGTACAGGTAGGCGGTGGGCAGCAACCGCAGGACTCGCGACATCACGAACGGCACGGTAACCGGCGTGACCGCCGCCGGCGTCGGACCACGGTCCGACCTCGGATCGAAGACCTCGGTCCGATCCGCCCCCGCCCTCGCCCCGGCACGCTCCTCCCCATGATCGAAGTGAGGCAACTGACCAAGCGCTACCGCGCCACCCGGGCCGTGGACGGCCTCTCGTTCGAGGTGAAACCCGGCTACGTCGCGGGCTTCCTCGGCCCCAACGGCGCGGGCAAGTCCACCACCATGCGGGCGATCCTCGGCCTCGACCGGCCGACCAGCGGCGAGGCGCTCGTCGACGGTCGCCGGTACGCCGGGATGCGCCGGCCCATGCACCACGTCGGCGCGCTGCTCGACGCGGGTGCGGTGCACGGCGGCCGGTCCGCCTACGACCACCTCCGCGTGCTGGCCCGCAGCAACGGCATCAAGGACAGCCGGGTCGTCGCCACCCTGGAGCAGGTCGGCCTGGCGGGCGCGGCGAAGAGGCGCGTGGGCTCGCTGTCGCTCGGCATGAAGCAACGCCTCGGGGTGGCGGCGGCCCTGCTCGGCGACCCAGGCGTGCTGCTGTTCGACGAGCCGGTGAACGGCCTCGACCCGGAGGGCATCCGCTGGATCCGGCACCTGATGCGCGACCTGGCCCGCGAGGGCCGCACCGTGCTCGTGTCCAGCCACCTGATGAGCGAGATGGCCCTGACCGCCGACCGGGTGATCGTGATCGGCCGGGGCAGGCTGATCCTGGAGGCGTCCATGCAGGACCTCCAGGAGCAGTTCAAGAGGGACGTGCTGGTGCGCACCCCCGCGCCGGACGCCCTGGTGACCGCCTTGGCCGCCGCCGGCGCGAGAACCGCGTCCGAGGCCGGCGCCCTGCTCGTCCAGGGGCTGGAGGCCCCGGCCATCGCCGACCTCGCCGCGCGCAACGGCATCCCCATCCACGAACTGACCCCGCGCAGCGCGTCCCTGGAGGACGCCTACCTCGAGCTGACCGAGGACAGCGTGGAGTACCGCACCAAGGAGACCGCCCGATGACCGACGTGCTGAACTCGGAGCTGCTGAAGCTCCGCTCGGTCCGCTCGACCACCTACATCCTGATCGCCATCGCGGTGTGCCTGCTCGGCGGCGCGCTGGTGTCGTACCTGATGACGGCCGACTGGGACACCTCGCCGCCGGACCTGCAGCAGAAGTTCGGCGCCGCCGACCCGGGCGTGATGGTGGTCCCGTTCACCCAGTTCTCCCTGGGCGTGCTGGGCGCCCTGGCGATCACCTCGGAGTACGGCAGCGGGATGATCCGCACCGCCCTCGTCTCCGTGCCGCAGCGCAAGGCCTACCTGCTGGCCAAGACGGTCGTGGTGGCCGGCGCGTCCCTGCTCATCGGCCTGGCCACCGTGCTGCTCGCCTACCAGACCGGTGAGCTGATCACCGGCGACCGGCCCGAACCGATCTCGGCGTACAGCACGTTCGCCGACGCCCTGCCGACCCTCCTGGCGAACACCGCGTCGCTGGTCCTGCTCGCCCTGATCGGCCTGGGCCTGGGCTTCCTGCTCCGCTCCACGGCCGGCGCCCTGGTCTCGCTGTGCGCCCTGCTCTTCATCCTGCCGTCCCTGACCCTGATCCTGCCGCACCCCTGGAACGAACGGGTGTACTCCGTGATGCTGCCGGTCCTGGCGCCCCAGCTGTCAGGCGAATCACCGGGCGCACCCCTGTCACCACTGGCCGCCGGCCTGGTCATGCTGGTGTACCTGGCGCTGGCGCTGGGAGCGGGCACCGTCGCCCTCCTCCGCCGCGACGCCTAGCGCCCCGACCACAATCGTGCAGCACTTCGGCGATGCGGAACCGGCCACCGGATCACCCCGCCACGGCGCCCGGCGGCTCCGAAGGTGGCCGGTTACCGTGTCGGACGTGCCCGACTTCGCCCTCGGCCTGGCCGCGCTCGGCCGCCCCGCCTACATCAACCTCGGCCGCGAGCGCGCGTTGCCCGAACACCGGGACGTGGACGCCATGCGCGCCCAGTGCCACGCCGTCCTGGACGCCGCCTACGAGGCGGGCGTGCGACGGGTCGACGCGGCCCGCTCCTACGGCCGCGCGGAGGAGTTCCTGGCCCAGTGGCTGGCCGCACGGGGCCACCAGGACGTGCAGGTGTCGAGCAAGTGGGGCTACGCCTACGTCGCCGACTGGCGGCGGGACGCGGACACGCACGAGGTGAAGGAGCACTCGGTCGAGCGCTTCACCCGGCAGTGGCGGGAGACCGAGGACCTGCTCGGCGCGCACGTCGGCCTCTACGACGTGCACTCGCTGACCTCCGACAGCCCGCTGTTCGGCGACCTCGACCTGCTCCTCGCCCTGGGCGGCCTGCGCGACTCGGGCGTCCGCGTCGGCTTCTCCACCTCCGGCCCGCACCAGGGCGAGACGATCCGCCGCGCGTTGGAGCTCACCGTCGAGGGACGGCGGCTGTTCGACAGCGTCCAGTCCACCTGGAACGTCCTGGAAACCTCGGTGGGACCGGCGCTGGCGTTCGCCAAGGAGTCGGGCGCGGAGGTGTTCGTCAAGGAGGGCGTGGCCAACGGCAGGCTGGCCGTCGACCCGCCGCCCCGCGTGCGCGAGCTGGCCGACGAGCACGGCGTCGGCCCGGACGCCATCGCGTTGGCCGCCGTGCGCGCGCAACCGTGGGCCGACGTGGTGCTCTCGGGTGCGGCGAGCCCGGACCAGCTGCGCGCCAACCTCGAGGCGCGGCACGTCGACCTGGCGCCGGACGAGCTCGCCGACTGCGCCGAGCCGGCCGAGCGGTACTGGGCTACTCGGGCGTCGCTGGCTTGGGAGTGAGCCTGACGGTGCCCGAGTCGAGGTCCACCGGCCCGCGCGGCGGCGCGCCCGCCTCCTCGTCCTCGCCCAGCATCAACGTCACCTGGCGCTGCTCCAGCTCGACGTGCTTGCCGCCGTGGAACAGGGTGGTGAACTCGTCCATCGCGGTCGCGGACACGACCGGGTGACCCTTGCGCCGGCGAACCCACTTCCACAGCCGCTCGCCGGAAGCGAGGCCGAGCAGCAGCAGGGCGAGGCCGGGAATCGACATCGCGAACATCATGCCCATCGGAACCACTCCAGGATCAGGGCCCGACCGTCCGGCACGACCGGCCACCCGGGGTCCTCCGCCAACGCCCGCACCTCGTCCGCCCCCATCCAGCCGCCCCACGCCACCTCCTCCGGCTGGTGGACGAACGGCCCGTCGCTGCGCACGTCGTAAACGTGCGCGAAGTAGCGAATGGTTCCGTCCACGAACGGCGTCCTGAACCGGAACCGCGGCGTCGCCGAGATCCCCAGCTCCTCGGCCAACTCCCGCACCGCGCACTCGTCCGGCGTCTCACCCGCCGCGACGACACCGCCGCACGTCGGGTCGTACAGCCCGGGGTAGACGTCCTTGGTGTCGGTGCGCCGGTGCACGTACAGCCGGGTCCCGTCGAGAGAGCGCACGACGATCGCCGCGCACGCGTGCCACAGGCCTTCCGCGCGCATCCGGGCGCGCGTCGCCGTGCCGATAGGCGTGCCTTCCGCGTCCACCACTACCACGTGCTCCACGCCAAGATCCTCCCCAGGTAGCACCGGGCCGTGCTACCTCGGGCCGACGCCTGCCGACGCCTCCGGTTCCTAACGTCGTGGCGTTCGCGTCACGAGGAGGAGTTGTGCCCACATCCCTGCGGCTCGCGGTCGCCGAGTTCCGCAACCGACCCGGTCGCGCCGCGCTGCCCGGCGTCGCCCTGGTGGTCGGCGTCGCCTGCCTGCTGGCCGCCCTGATGCTCAGCGACGCGATGGTGCGAGCCACGAACGACGGCGCGCCCACCGTGCCCGCCGGCGTGGACCTCGTGGTCCGCCCGCCGCTCCACTCGGACGTGGTTCTCGACCAGGCGACCGCCGATCGGGTGGCGCAGGTCCCCGGTGTGACGGTGGCACAACCGATCCGCGAGGTCCGCGCCGACCTGCTGCTGGAGGACGGCCGGGCGGGCGACCGGCGCGCCACCGCCGACATCGAGCCGGACCGGGACGACCTGCACCGCGTGCCGATCCTGGAGGGCCGCTCACCCGGCTCGGACGGCGAGATCGCGGTCGACCGGGTCACCGCCTACGAGCACGGCCTCAAGCCGGGCGCCTCCGTGCGGGTGGCCGACGCGGCGGGCAAGCCGCTGGACGTCGTCGTCCGGGGCATCACCAAGCGCGGCTCGCTCGGCGAGGAGCCGATGATCGTGGTCGGCGAGGGCCTGGCCGCCAAGCTCGGCGGCGAGCCCCGGGTCGAGGCGATCTACGTGGTCGGCGGCGACCGCGACGCCGTCGCGCGGGCCGCCGGTGAGGGCTTCCCGGTGGACACCAGGGCGGCGATCGCCGCGGAGCCGCCCAACAACGACCTGGCGGCCGTGCTGCTGCCGTTCAGCATCCTGGCGCTGGCCACGTCCGTCTTCGTCGCCTCCGCCACCTACCGCGCCGTCTACGCGCAACGCCAGCGGCACACCGCGCTGCTGCGCTGCCTCGGCGCGCACCGCGGACCGCTGGTCTGGGCGAACCTCTTCGAAGCGCTGCTCACCGGCGCGGTCGCGGGTGTGGTGGGCGCGGTGCTCGGCGGGTCGGTGGCGTGGCTGCTGGCCAGGCTGTTCGACGCCACCGGCCTGTCCTCGCTGCTCGGCGCGGTCGAGCTGAGCCCGCCGCTGCTGCCGACGGTCGGCAAGCTGGTGATCGGCGTCGTCACGGCGGCCACGCTCAGCGCGTTCGCCGCGGTCCGGCCCGCGCTGGCCGCCGCGCGCATCTCGCCGCTCGCGGCACTGCGGACGTCCGAAGGCCAGACGCCCGACCAGGCCGTGGTGCGCCGCCGGCGGATCTTCGGCATCGTCCTCGTCGTCACCGCCGCGGCCATGGCGGCGCTGGCGGTCCTCGCGAGCGGCTCGCTGGCGGCGATCTTCCTGGTCCTGTTCTCCGGCATCACCGCCGTGTTCGGCCTGTTCGGCGTGCTCGGACCGGTGGTCGTGCCCGCGCTCGGCCGGATCTTCGGCACGGTCGCGAGCCGCTTCGGCGGCGCGCAGTGGAAGCTGGCCGCCGCGGAGGTGCGCCGGGTGCCGCAGCGCTCCGCGTCGGTGGCGATGCCGCTGCTCCTGGCCGCCGCCATGGTCACGTTCTTCGCCGTCACGGTGGGGTCGGCGCAGCGCGTGGAGGACGAGTTCAGCAACGAGCCGCGGCCCGACGCCGTGGTCGCCGACTCCGGTGGCCGCGCGCTCGCCGGCGGTGTCGGCGCGGCGGCCAACCGCCCGGAAGCGGCGACCACGGTCGTGCTGCACGGTGTCGTCACCGAGCAGCGCGACGCCGAGGGCCACACGTTCCCGACCCAGGTCGTCGGCGCCGACCACGAGCGCGTGCGCGAGTGGCTGACCAGGCAGGACGTCGACGCCAGGGACTTCGCGCCGGGCGCCGTCCTGCTCGACGAGTGGTACGCCGAGCGGTTCGGCGCGCAGGTCGGCAAGCCGTTCACGGTCGAGGGACTGCCTGGCGGACCGCGCACCGGCACCGTCGCCGGCACGTTCGCCGGCTCGCTGCTCGACGGGGCCGACGTGGTGCTGGCCGAACCGGACCTCGCGCCCGCCACCAAGGTGCTGGTGGCGTTCGGACCGGGCGCGGACCCGGCCGCCTACGAGGCAGGCGTGCGGTCGGCGCTGGCCGATTCGCCCACCGTTCTGGTGAAGACCAAGGCCGAGACGGACGCGCGGAACCAGCGCTACCTCGACCTGGGGATCGTGATGCTGATGGTGCTGCTGGGGCTGTCCGTCGCGGTCGCGGTGACCGGCATCGGGACCGCGTTGACGATCTCCGTGCAGGAGCGGCGCAAGGAGCTGGCGCTGCGACGCGCGCTCGGCGTGACCAAGGGTGGCCTGCAAGGTGGCGTGGTGGCCGAAGCGGTGCTGTTGGCGCTGGTGGGCGTGCTGGGCGGGGGCGTGTTCGGCCTCGTCTACGCGGAGCTGACGCTGGCCGCCGTCGGCCTGTTCGTGTGGCCCACGGCGGCGGTGCTCCCGCTGCTGGTCGGCGGCGCGGGCGTGGTGGTCCTGGCGGTGCTCGCGGCGTTCGGGCCCGCCCGCGGCGCGTCCCGGATCAGGCCCGCCGCGGGGCTCGCGGCCGGCTGAAACGTGACCTGGGTCCGGGCGGTGTGTCGGTGGGAGGTCGTAGTCTGCGTACATGCGGCGGATCATGGGAACCGAAGTCGAGTACGGCATCTCGGTGCCGGGTGACGCGACGGCGAACCCGGTGCTCACCTCGACACAGGTCGTGCTGGCCTACGCGGCGGCCGCCGACATACCGCGGGCGCGCCGGGCGCGCTGGGACTACGAGGTCGAATCGCCGCTGCGCGACGCGCGCGGCTTCGACCTCGGCACGCCCGGCGGCCACCCGGGCGACAGCGATGTCGAGGACCTGGGCGCGGCCAACGTCATCCTCACCAACGGCGCGCGCCTCTACGTCGACCACGCGCACCCCGAGTACTCCGCGCCCGAGGTCACCAACGCGCGCGACGCGGTGATCTGGGACAAGGCGGGGGAGCGGGTCATGGAGGAGGCCGCGATGCGCGCGGCCACCGTCCCCGGCCAGCCCCGCCTGCAGCTCTACAAGAACAACGTGGACGGCAAGGGCGCCAGCTACGGCACGCACGAGAACTACCTGATGCAGCGCAGCACGCCGTTCACCGCGGTGATCGCCGGGCTCACGCCGTTCTTCGCGTCGCGCCAGGTCGTGGTCGGCTCCGGCCGCGTCGGCCTCGGCGCGGCCGGCGAGGAGGCGGGCTACCAGCTGTCCCAGCGGTCCGACTACATCGAGGTCGAGGTCGGCCTGGAGACCACGCTCAAGCGCGGCATCATCAACACCCGCGACGAGCCGCACGCCGACGCGGACAAGTACCGCCGGCTGCACGTCATCATCGGCGACGCGAACCTCGCCGAGTACTCCACCTACATCAAGTGCGGCTCCACCTCGCTCGTGCTCGACATGATCGAGGCCGGCCGCCGGTTCGACGACCTGCGGTTGCAGGAACCGGTCCGGGCCGTGCACCAGATCAGCCACGACCCGACCCTCAAGGTCAAGGTCGAGCTGGCGAGCGGGCGCAAGTTCACCGGATTGGACCTGCAGTTCGCCTACTACGAGCGCGCCGCCGCGTTCATCGAGCAGGAGGGCTACGGCGACCGGGACGTGCTGCGCGTGTGGGGCGAGGTGCTCGACGCGCTGGCCCGCGACCCGCAGGAGTGCGCCGACCGCCTCGACTGGGTGGCGAAGCTGCGGTTGCTCGAAGGCTATCGCGCCCGGGACGGCCTGGCCTGGGGCTCGCCCCGGCTGTCGCTGGTCGACCTGCAGTACTCCGACGTGCGGCTGGACAAGGGCCTGTACAACCGGCTGGTGGCCCGCGGTTCGATGAAACGCCTGGTCAGCGAGGAGGAGGTGCGGGCGGCCATCCTCTCGCCGCCCGAGGACACCCGCGCCTACTTCCGCGGTCGGTGCCTGGAGCGCTACCCCACTTCGGTGGCCGCCGCGTCGTGGGATTCGGTGATCTTCGACCTCGGTCGTGAATCACTGGTCCGCATCCCCACCCTGGAGCCGCTGCGCGGCACGAAAGCGCACGTCGGAGCCCTGCTGGAGGCCTCCGACACGGCCGAGCAACTGGTGGAGGCGCTCACCCGGGGCTGATCAACAGACCCGAGTGGCAGGCGCAGGATGTCGTACCTGGTGGGTAGTGTTTAACTCGCAGGACCCGAAGACCGGGAGGTCGACATGGCCCAGGAACAGGTTCAGCGCCAAGGCGGCGGTGACGGCGACGAGAACGGCGACGGCGCGGCCGGCGCCGGCCAGGAACGCCGGGAGAAGCTCGGCGAGGACGTCGACGCCATCCTCGACGAGATCGACGACGTCCTCGAGGAGAACGCCGAGGACTTCGTCCGCGCGTACGTGCAAAAGGGCGGCGAGTAGGAAGCCGCCGGCGGGACAGGAGAGAAACCCACACATGGACCACAGCTCGACCGGGCACTACCCGGCCGCGTCGCTGCCCCCGGCCTACCTCAGGCCGGGGTCGTCGTCGTTCACCGATTTCCTCCGCGCCCAGGCCCCCGAACTGCTGCCGTCGAGCCGCACCCTGCCCGAGGGCAGCGCGGTGCAGGCCCCGCACGGCACGACCATCGTCGCCCTCACGTTCAAGGGCGGCGTGGTGATCGCGGGCGACCGGCGCGCCACGATGGGCAACGTGATCGCCCAGCGCGACATGAAGAAGGTGTTCATCACCGACGACCACTCGGCGGTGGGTATCGCCGGCACGGCGGGCATCGCGGTCGAGATCGTCCGGCTCTACGCGGTCGAGCTCCGGCACTACGAGAAGATCGAGGGCGTCTCGCTGTCGCTGGACGGCAAGGCGAACCGGCTCTCCGCGATGATCAAGGGCAACCTCGACGCCGCGCTCGCCGGCTTGGCGGTCGTGCCGCTGTTCGCGGGCTTCGACGTCGACGCGCCGGACCCGGACCGCGCCGGCCGCATCATCTCCTACGACGTGACCGGCGGGCGGTACGAGGAGTCGCAGGGCTACCAGGCCGTCGGCTCCGGTTCGCTGTTCGCGAAGTCGGCGATGAAGAAGCTGTACGACCCGGACGCGGACGCGGAAGCCGCCACCAGGACCGCGATCGAGGCGTTGTACGACGCGGCCGACGACGACTCGGGCACCGGCGGCCCGGACGTGATCCGCAAGATCTACCCGGTCGTCGTGACGATCACCGCCGAGGGCGCGGCCCACCTGTCCGACGCGGACACCGCGACGTTGGCCGAGTCGGTCGTCGAGGGCCGCAAGGCCAGGCCGGCGGGCTGAGCGCCGTGTCGACCCCCATCCCCACCCGCATCCGCCGAGCCCGGGAGCCGCAGCAGTGACGATGCCGTTGTACGCCTCACCCGAGCAGATCCTCCGCGACCGCGCGGAGTACGCCCGGAAGGGCATCGCCCGAGGCCGGAGCGTCGTCGTGCTCCGGTACGCCGACGGCGTGCTGTTCGTGGCGGAGAACCCGTCCGCGACCCTGCACAAGGTGTCCGAGATCTACGACCGCATCGCGTTCGCCGCGGTCGGCCGCTACAGCGAGTTCGAGAACCTGCGGCAGGCGGGCATCCGGTTCGCCGACATCCGCGGGTACCAGAACGACCCGCGCGACGTGACGGGCCGCTCGCTGGCGAACGTCTACGCCCAGACGCTGGGCTCGATCTTCGCCGAGCAGATCAAGCCGCTCGAGGTCGAGCTCTGCGTGGCCGAGGTGGGCACGGACCCCGAGCAGGACACGCTGTACCGCCTGACCTACGACGGCTCGATCTTCGAAGAGCCGCAGTACGCCGTGATGGGCGGCCAGGCCGAGGCGACGGGCACCGCCCTCAAGGACGCCTACACCGAGGCGCAGCCGCTGGCCGAGGCCGTGCGCACCGCGGTGAAGGCCCTCAGCGCCGGCAGCACCACCACCGGCAACGGCAAGCCCGACCTCCTCGACCGCGGCAAGCTGGAGGTCGCGGTCCTGGAGCGCGCCCGGCCACGTCGGGCGTTCCGCCGCATCACGGGCGCCGCGCTGGCGGCCCTGCTGCCCGGTGACGACCCGGCGCCGAGCGAGGCCGAAGTCGAGGCCGAGGCGCCGCCCGCCAAGGGCGGCAAGAAGAAGCCGGTGACGGACGTGAACCTGCCGCCGAACGACGACAAGCCGTAGGTCCCGCAACCGACCGCGAAGGCCCCCGACCAGGTGTCGGGGGCCTTCGCCGTCCTACAGGAAGATCTTGACCAGCTGGTCGCGCCCCTCGGGGTCGCGCAGCACCACCTGGTTGCCCGCGCGCAGCTCCGAGTCGACGAACTCGTAGATCAGCAGCGCCCGGTTGACCAGGTCGACCTTCTTGAGCCCGGTCCGCTCCTGCAGCTTGCCCAACGCCTCGACCGCTTCCGCGATGAGCGCGACGTTGACGCGGTCCACCACGGCAGGCTTCTCCGACGTGTCCCGCTCGACCGATGACATGGCGCACCTCGCTCCTCGTTGCTCTGCCCAGCATGGCACCCCTGGTGCCGATTCGCCACAGAATCGGTGTCGAAAGTGTGGACATCTCGATGTGGGGGTGGCACGATCGGCTTGCGTGCTCACGTGGGTGCCAGACACGGGAAAAGGACGGGCCGGTAAGGCGGGGGAGTGTCGGCCCGTCGTTCCATCCCGGACCCTTGAGCCCTTCACCCACCTGGGTGGAAAGGCCCAAGGGGTGAAGAAAGGCACCTCGCATGAGTATCGCAACGCCGGCTCCGGGCGCGCCCGGAGCCGACAACCCGGCGGGCTGGGGCGACCCGACCCGCGAAGCGCGAGTGCGCGTGGAGAAGTCGGGTCTCAAGGTTGAAGTGGCCGTGCCCTCCAGCCAAGCGCCCCGCCTCCTGCACGCGGCTGTGCTCGCACTGGTCATGAGCGGGGTGGTCCTCGGCCCCGTGCTCACGCTCAGGGCGGTCCCCGTGGACTTCCCGGTGTGGGCGACGGTCGGCTTGATCGCCGGTCAGATCAGTCTGTTCGGGCTGGTCGCCATGATCGCGCGACGTGCGTCCTGGTCGGGAGAGAGGACCCGGAGGCGGGGCTGACCCGCGAAAGGGGCACTCGTCGTGAGTGCCCCTTTCGCGTGAATCAGGCGCGTGCCAGGGGTGACGGCAGGTCGGCGAAGTCCTTGGTCCGCTCCAAGCCCGTGAGCACGGCGAGCAGGTCGTCCGGCGGCGCGACCAGCCTGCGCGCGTCCAGGTCCAGCCAGCCGCCCGTGGTCACGACGGTGGCGGCGGTCCGGCCGTCGGCCTTGAGGATCCTGTTGTGCAGGCGGAACCGCGCGCCGTCCGACGCGAGGCCGTCCAGGCGCAGTTCCACCACCACGGGGTCGAGCAGGCGCAGCTCGGCGCGGTACCGGATGTCGTCGCCGTGGGAGATCGGGCCGATCCGGCGCGCGGCGAACTCGGTGACCGGGAAGCCCGCCGACGCGAAGTACTGCATCCGGTTGTCCTCGGCCGCGTCCAGGTACGCGGTGGTGCGCATGTGGCCGTTCTGGTCGACGTCCGGCCAGCGCACGTGGGTGGTGCTGGTGAAGGGCATGCGTCGAGTATCCGCAACCCCACCGGCACCACCCGGTCCGCCTACGCGATGGCCTCGGCCAGCAACCGCCCCGTGCGCTCGCGCACCGACGGCGTGTCCAACCCGCGCACCACCACGGTGGTCCGCCGCCGCAGGACGTCGTCCACCTCGGTCGCCCACTCGTACCGCTGCGCGTGCGCCACCTGCGCCCAGATGTCCGGCCCGTCCGGGTGCACCCGGTCCAGCAGCGACGGGTCGTCCAGCGCCAGCGCCAGCACCTCGTGGCTCACCGTGCCGTAGTGCGTGGCCAGGTGCCGGAGCACGTCGTCGGGCACCGACGGCAGCTCACGGCCCAGCTGCGCGCTCACCCGGTCGGGCAGCGCCGCGCCCGGCAACGCCGACGGCACACCGTCGAACGCGTGCGACAGGTCCCGCCCCAACGCCTCGCCTACGCGTGCCAGCACCGACGCGCCGATGCGCCGGAACGTGGTCCACTTGCCGCCCGCCACGCTGATCATCCCGCCACGACCGCGGGTGATCACGGTCTCGCGCTTGGCGTGGCTGGTGTCGCCGGACCCGCCGGGCAGCACGCGCAGCCCGGCGAACGCGTACGCGATCCGCGACCGGTCCAACGCCGAGGGGACGATGCCGACCGACGCCTCACCGAGGATCTGGTCGACGTCGGCCGGCGAGCACCGCACGTCGGCCGGATCGCCCTCGTAGGGCTCGTCGGTCGTGCCCAGCAGGAGCTGCCCCTCCCACGGGATGGCGAACGACACCCGCACGTCGTCCACCGGGATGGTCATCGCCGCACGCCACGGCTCGTCCGTCTTCAGCACCAGGTGCGCGCCCTTGGACAGCCGGATGCTCGGCGAGGCCGCCGCGTCCTCCATCCGCCGCACGGAGTCCAGCCACGGCCCGGTCGCGTTGACCACCACCGACGCGTCCACCCCGAACGCGCCGCCGTCCACCTTGTCGCGCAGCTCCACGCCGGTCACCAGCCCGCCGCGCTTGCGCAGGCCCGTCACCTCGACGTGGTTCAGCAGCACGGCGCCCGCTTCGGCCGCCGCACGCGCCGCCGTGATGGCCACGCGCGCGTCGTTCATCTGGTGGTCGTAGTACAGCGCCGCGCCGCGCAGCCCCTCGGTCCGCAGGTGCGGCACGTGCTCGACGGCCCGCCGCGCCGACAGCACCTTGCCGACGCCGTCGCCGAACCCGGACAGCGCCGAGTACAGCACCACGCCCGCGCCGAGCACCGACCGGGAGTGCGGCCCGCCCCGGTACACCGGCACCAGGAACGGCAGCGGCCGGACCAGGTGCGGCGCCAGGTGGTCGCCCAACGCGCGCCGCTCGGCGTGGTTCTCCCGCACCATCGGCACCGCGCCCGGACCCATCGCCAGGTACCGCAGGCCGCCGTGCACGAGCTTGGACGACGCGCTGGACGTGGCGCCCGCGAAGTCGCCCGCCTCCACCAGCGCCACCCGCAGGCCCGACCGGGCCGCCGCCCACGTGGTGGCGATGCCCAGCGCGCCGCCGCCGATCACGACCAGGTCGAAGGCGCCGTGTCCCAGCGCCTCGCGCGCCTTGGCCCGTTGCTCACTCATCGTTGTCGTCCTCGTCAATCCAGCCGACGGTCCGCTCGACCGCCTTCTTCCACTTGCGGTAGCCCTTGTCGCGGGTCTTCGCGTCCATGGTCGGCAGCCACTCGGCGGCCTTGTGCCAGTTCTCGCGCAGGCTCTCGGTGTCCGACCAGTAGCCGACCGCGAGGCCCGCCGCGTAGGCCGCGCCCAGGCACGTGGTCTCGGCGACGATCGGCCGCACCACGGGCACGTCCAGCACGTCGGACAGGAAGCCCATGAGCAGGTTGTTGGCGGTCATGCCGCCGTCGACCTTCAGCGCGACCAGTTCCACGCCCGAGTCGGCGTTCATCGCGTCCACGACCTCGCGGGTCTGCCACGCGGTGGCCTCCAGCACCGCGCGGGCGATGTGGCCCTTGTCGATGTAGCCGGTGAGGCCCGCGATGATGCCGCGCGCGTCGGACCGCCAGTGCGGCGCGAACAGGCCGGAGAACGCGGGCACGAAGTACGCGCCGCCGTTGTCCCGCACCGACCGCGCCAGCGTCTCGATCTCCGGTGCGCTGGAGATCAGCCCCATCTTGTCCCGGAACCACTGCACCAACGCGCCGGTGACCGCGATCGCGCCTTCCAGCGCGTACGCGGCCGGCTGGTCGCCGATCTTGTAGCCGACCGTGGTCAGCAGGCCGTTCTCCGACACCACCGGCTTGTCACCGGTGTTGACCAGCAGGAAGCTGCCGGTGCCGTAGGTGCACTTGCCCTCGCCGGGCGAGTAGCAGGTCTGGCCGAACAGCGCCGCCTGCTGGTCGCCGAGCGCGGACGCCACGGGCACGCCCTCCAGCGTGCCGGTCGCGGTGCCGTAGACCTCGGCGGACGAGCGGATCTCCGGCAGCATCGCCTTGGGCACGCCGATCGCGTCGACCAGCTCGTCGTCCCAGTCCAGCGTCGCCAGGTTCATCAGCATGGTGCGGCTGGCGTTGGTGACATCGGTGACGTGGCGGCCGGTGAGCTTCCAGATCAGCCAGGTGTCCATGGTGCCGAACAGCACCTCGCCCGCCTCGGCGCGGGCGCGCAGGCCGTCGACGTGGTCGAGCAGCCAGCGGACCTTGGGCCCGGAGAAGTAGGTGGCCAGCGGCAGGCCGCACTTGTCGCGGAACCGGTTCTGGTCGCCGAGCTCCTTGACCAGCTGGTCGGTGCGGGTGTCCTGCCAGACGATCGCGTTGTGCACGGGCTTGCCGGTGGCCTTGTCCCACACCAGCGTGGTCTCGCGCTGGTTGGTGATGCCGACGGCGGCCAGGTCGTGCACGGTCAGCGACGCCTTCTGCAGCGCGCCGTGCACGACGTCGAGCACGTTGGCCCAGATCTCCTCGGCGTCGTGCTCGACCCAGCCGGGCTTGGGGAAGATCTGCCGGTGCTCCTTCTGCGCCACGGACACGATCGCGCCGCCGTGGTCGAAGACGATGCAGCGTGAGGAGGTCGTGCCCTGGTCGATGGCTGCGATGTAGGTGCTCACGGTGGGACGCTCCTCAGTAGACGGCGATGTCGACGAGCCCGGCCAATGCTCCGCCGATCAGGGGACCGACGACGGGGACCCAGGCGTATCCCCAGTCCGATCCACCCTTTCCGGGGATCGGCAGGACGGCGTGCGCGAGGCGGGGGCCGAGGTCGCGCGCGGGGTTGATGGCGTAGCCGGTGGGCCCGCCCAGCGACATGCCGATGCCGACGACCAGCAGGGCGACGATCAGGACGCCGGTGCCGGAGGTCTCCAGGCCCTTGGTCTGGCCGGTCGCCAGGATGACGAACACCAGCACGAACGTGGCGATGACCTCGGTGGTCAGGTTCTGCGCGCGGTGGCGGACCTCGGGGCCGGTGGCGAAGACGCCGAGCACGTCGCCGGTGTTGGCGCGGAACTGGCCGAGGTAGGCGAGGTAGCACAGGACGGCGCCGGTGAACGCGCCGAGGAACTGGGCGAGCAGGTAGAGCGGGACGGTGCTCCAGTCGCCGTTGTGGATGGCCAGGCCGACGGTGACGGCCGGGTTGAGGTGCGCGCCGGACAGCGGCGCGACCGCGTAGGCGCCGGCGAGGACCGCGAACCCCCAGCCGAACGTGATCACCGCCCATCCCGCGCCGTTCGACTTCGACTTCGCCAACACCACGCCCGCGACGACGCCGTTGCCGAGCAGCAACAGCAGTGCGGTGCCGAGGAACTCACCGATGAAGATCGACTGGTTGGTCATCCACGCGCCCTCTCTGGCCTGAATGCCGTTCGACAATGTCGTACGGTGCGCGTGAATCCTGTGCCGACGCTCACAAGATGTCAACCCTTCCGGAACGCCCGCGTCACCAGGGGATGGCGCCGAGCTCGCGCGAGATGGACCGCGCGGCCTCGCGCACGTAGGACACGAGGTCCGTGCGCGGCTGCTTCTTCTCGTCGCACAGCCGCTCGACGGGACCGGAGATCCCGACCGCGCCCACGGTCACCAGCCGCCGGTCCCGGATGGGCGCGGCCAGCGACACCTCGCCCTCGACCAGCTCCTCGACCTCGGACGCCCAGCCACGGCTCCTGACCTGCTCCAACGCCTCGCCCAGCCGGTCGAGGTCGGTGATCGTGGCGGCGGTGTAGGCCTTCAGGGGCTCGTCGTCGGCGAGGCCGAGCCCGACCGGGTCGTCGGCGAGCAGGACCTTGCCCAACGCGCTGGCGTGCGCGGGGAGCAGCGCGCCGACCTCGAGGACCTGGCGGGAGTTGTCCGGGCGGAAGACGTGGTGCACGACCAGGACCTGGTTCTCGTGCAGGGTGCCGATGCGGACGCTCTCCATGCTGCGCGAGGCCAGCGAGTCCGACCAGTTCAGCGCGCGGGTGCGCAGCTCGTTGCCGTCGAGGTAGCTGCTGCCGATGTGGAACAGCGCCGCGCCGAGCTGGTACTTGCCCGTGTCCGGCGACTGCTCGACGAACCCGACCAGCTGCAACGTGCGGAGGATGCCGTGCACGGTCGGTTTGGGCAGGTCGAGGGCCCGGGCGAGCTCCGCCACCCCCATCCGCCGCGCGCCGCTGGCCAGCAGCCGCAACACCGCGGCTGCCCGTTCGATGGACTGGATGGGACCGGGCACGCGATCACTCTAGCGCGATGTCGTTCGACCATGTCGAACTGTGTCGTGCGTCGGTCGGACTCCTCCCGGCCGCGCTGCCGGCCGGTTCCCGCCGCGGGTCACCCGACCGGGCAGGACCGATGGCCGCACTGGGCCGTTCGGCGCAAACTCGCCGGGGGACGTGCCCTTGGAGAGGAGCCGACATGAAGATCCGAGTGCTCGCCGCGGTCGGTGCGGTGGTCGCCGCCGTGCTGACGCCCGCGACCGCGAGCGCCGAGCCGATGACGGTGGTGGCGCAGGGCCTGGACAACCCGCGCGGCCTGGCGTTCGCACCGGACGGGGCGCTGTACGTCGCCGAGGCCGGCCGGGGCGGGGCCGGGCCGTGCTTCCCCGGTCCGGAGGGCCAGGACGTCTGCTTCGGCGACTCCGGGGCCGTCACCAGGGTCGCCGAGGGCGCGCAGCACCGGGTGATCACCGGTCTGCCGTCGATCGCCGCGGCGGACGGTTCCGGCGCGATCGGTCCGAGCGACGTGGACCCGCGTGGTATCGGCGGGCTGTACTTCACCGTCGGGCTGGGCGCCGACCCCGCCGTGCGCGACGCGCTCCCGCCACTGGCGCGCGACGCGTCCGCCTGGCTGCTGCGCGGGCACGACGGCCGCTGGGAGCAGGTGGCCGACATCGGCGCGCACGAGGCGCGGGCGAACCCGGACGGCGGTCCGGTGGACACCAACCCGACCTCGCTGACGGCCGCGCCCGGCGGCCGGGCCGTGGTCGACGCGGGCGGCAACTCGCTGCTGCTGGCCCACCAGCACGGGATCTCGACGCTCGCGGTCTTCGACACCAGGACGATCGGCGGTCAGCCGGTGCAGTCCGTGCCGACCTCGGTGGCGCGCGGTCGGGACAACGCCCTCTACGTCGGCGAGCTCACCGGTTTCCCGTTCCCGCCCGGCGAGGCGCGCGTGCACCGCGTGGCGCCAGGACGCGGGCCCGCGGTCTTCGCCGAGGGGTTCACCAACATCATCGACATCGCCTTCGACAGCCGGGGCAGGCTCTACGTGCTGGAGATCGCGCACCACGGGCTGACCTCGGGCGACCCGACCGGCGCGCTGATCCGGGTCGACCACGACGGCGCGCGCACCACCGTCGCGTCGGCCGGGCTGGTCATGCCCGGCGGCCTCGCCATCCGCGGCGGCGCGGCCTACGTCTCCAACTGCGGCGTGTGCGCCGGGGGAGGCACCGTCGTCCGCATCCCGCTGAGCTGACCTGCCGGACCCGCGGCCTAGAGGTCCAACGACCAGGTCTGCGCCTCCACGTCACGTCCGAACAGGCGCTCCGGCGTGCTCTTGTCGATCGTGAACCCGACCTTCTCGTAGATGTGCCGCGACGCCGCCAGCCCCGCCACGGTCCACAGCTCCATCCGCTCGTACCCGGCACGGCGGGCGAAGCGGAGGCATTCGTCGACCAGCCGCGCGCCGATGCCCAGACCCCGCGCGGCGGGTTCGACGAGCAGCAGGCGGAGCTTGGCGGTGCGGTGGTCCACCCGCGTGCAGAAGATCGAGCCGACCGGTTCGCCGTCGACCTCGGCGATCCACGCCGCCTCGCGGTCGGGGGAGTGGTGCTCCCCGTACTCGCCCGCGACCCGCGCGACCAAGGCCTCGAAGGTCTGGTCGAAGCCGCACTCCTCGGCGTACCGGACCCCGTGCCGGTTGACCACCCACCCGAGGTCGCCCGGGCGCAACGGCCGCAGCAGGTAGGCCCGGGGCGTGCCGGTGAGCAGGCGCTCGATCCTCCGCATCGACGCCACCAGGTCGACCCGGTCCGCCGGCGGCACCCGGTCCAGCAGCGCGGCGACCTCGGCGTCGGACCGGGCGTCCAGGTCGGCGAACACGGACTCGCCCCGCGGCGTGAGGGCGACGACGTGGCGGCGCGAGTCGCGCTCGGACGCCGTGCGGGTGACCAGGCCGGCACGGTCGAAGCCGGTCAGGATGCGGCTGAGGTAGCCCGCGTCCAGCGACAGCGCCGTGCGGAGGTCGGCCGCCTCGCGCGGGCCCGCGGCCAGCTCGAACAGCACCCGCACCTCGGTCAGCGAGTACGGCGAGGCCAGGTAGCCGCGGTCGAGCACCCCGATCACGCCGGTGTAGAAGCGGTTGAACGCGCGGACGTCCGCGACCGTCATCGTTGACTCCCTCAACAGAAATGTTGACGGAGTCAACCTTATCCCTGCGGTCGGTAGACGGCCAGGGCCGCGGGCCGGGACCGGAACTCGAACGTCGAGCCCGTGGGCCCGACCTCTCCGTCCGTCGCGATCGCCACCGCGCCGTCGAGCAGCCGCACGTCCAGCCGGCGCGTCTCCAGGTGCCCGTAGGTCCGGCTGCGGTGCAGGGAGCCGAGCAGCGCGCCGAGGAAGAACCGCGCCCGCGAGAACCGGGTGTCGGCGCGGATGTACCGGACGTCCATCAGCCCCGCGTCCAGGGCGGGCCGCATGGTCGGCGCGAAGCCCTTCGGCCGGTAGGGGCCGTTGCCGACGAACAGCATCCACACCAGCCGCCGTTCGCCGTTGAGCTCCACCCGCATCGGCCGCGACGTGCGCAGCACCCGGGCCAGCGCGATCGCCGCCGCCGGCCACTTGCCCCACCTGTCCTGCAACTGCTCCCGCAGCCGCACCATGTCGGGGTAGCCGCCGAGGCTCGCGGTGTTGACGAACCAGCGCGGCCCGGCGCCGTCGACGGTCACCGCCGCGAGGTCCACCAGCGCGCCGTCGCCGTCCGCGACCGCCCGCGCGGCGTCGTCCAGTCCCTGCACGCCGACGTCACGCGCGAAGTGGTTCAACGTCCCGGACGGCACCAGGACCAGTGGCAGCCGTCGCGCCGCTGCCAGCGCGGCGACCGCGGCCACCGACCCGTCACCGCCCGCCACCCCGAGTGCCTGCGGAGCGTGATCGGCGATCACCGTGTCGAGATCCTCGATTCCCACGATCGTGGCCTTCGGCCATTCCCGCAGGATCTCGTCGGTCGGATCGCCCGCGCCCAGGCCGGCGCTCGGGTTCACCACGACCGCGAGACCCTCGCCGTCGACCAGGGCCGCCAACGCCCGGTGCTCGCGCGCCGACGCGGGCTCGGTCCGCCCCAAGGGCCACCAACGCCTGGTCAGCAGGGCCGCGCCGACCCCGATCGCGGCGCCGGCGGCCACGTCGGACGGCCAGTGCACGCCGGTGTGCACCCGCGAGTAGGCCACCGCCGCCGCGACCGGCGCGATCGCCGTGGCCAGCGCGGGCGACTCCATCGCCACCGCCGTGGTGAACGCCGACGCCGACGCCGCGTGCCCGGACGGGAACGACGACGACGTGGGGCGCCTCGTCAGCCGCCGGGGCACGTGGAGCAGGTCGGCGGCGGGCCGGCGGCGCGGGAACAGGCGTTTCGCGATCAGGCTCGCGCTGAAGCTCGCGCCGCCGATCGCGGCCACGCCGCGCAACCCCGCACGCCGCGTCACCCCTTTGCGCACCGCCAGCACCCCGGCCACCACGAGCCACAACAGGCTGTGGTTGGCGGCGCGCGACAATCGCTTCATCCCCTCGTCGACCGGCGAGGCGCGCAGCTCCCCGGTTCGGCTCATCAGGGCCAGGTCCAGGCGGTTCACTCGTCGGAGCACACAAGAACGTTATCCGCGAAATCGGTGCGACGCCCGATTGGATCACTGAGGAAAGCTCCGAATGCGCCTACTGTTGAGGGATGCAGCGGCGGATCTTCGGCATTGAGACTGAGTTCGGGGTGACCTGCACCTTCCACGGGCAGCGCAGGCTGTCCCCGGATGAGGTCGCGCGTTATCTGTTCCGCCGGGTCGTCTCGTGGGGACGCTCGTCGAACGTCTTCCTGCGCAACGGCTCTCGGCTCTACCTGGACGTGGGCTCGCACCCCGAGTACGCGACGGCGGAATGCGACGACCTCGCCCAGCTCGTCACGCATGACAAGGCTGGTGAGCGGATCCTCGAAGACCTGCTCGTCGACGCCGAGCGCAGGCTCGCCGACGAGGGCATCGGGGGAGACATCTTCCTGTTCAAGAACAACACCGACTCCGCGGGCAACTCCTACGGTTGCCACGAGAACTACCTGGTCGCGCGGGCGGGGGAGTTCTCCCGCATCGCCGACGTCCTGCTGCCGTTCCTGGTGACCAGGCAGCTCATCTGCGGCGCGGGCAAGGTGCTCCAGACGCCGCGCGGAGCGGTCTACTGCCTCTCGCAGCGGGCCGAGCACATCTGGGAGGGCGTGTCCAGCGCCACCACCCGGTCCCGCCCGATCATCAACACCCGCGACGAGCCGCACGCCGACGCCGAGCGCTACCGCAGGCTCCACGTCATCGTCGGCGACTCGAACATGTCCGAGGTGACCACGCTGCTCAAGGTGGGCAGCGCCAACCTGGTGCTCGAGATGATCGAGCAGGGCGTCCAGTTCCGCGACTTCAGCCTGGACAACCCGATCCGCGCGATCCGCGAGATCAGCCACGACCTGACCGGCAGGCGCACCGTGCGGCTGGCGGGCGGCAAGGAGGCCTCGGCGCTGGACATCCAGCGCGAGTACTACGAGCGCGCGGTGGAGCACGTGGCCAAGCGCGCGCCGGACCCCATGGCCGAGCGGGTGCTGGAGCTGTGGGGCCGCACGTTGGACGCGGTCGCGTCGGAGGACCTGTCCAAGATCGACCGCGAGATCGACTGGGCCATCAAGTACCGGCTGATGGAGCGCTACCAGGCCAAGCACGACATGGACCTGTCCAACCCGCGCATCGCCCAGCTCGACCTCGCCTACCACGACATCCGGCGCGGCCGGGGCATCTTCGACCTGCTCCAGCGCAAGGACCAGGTGGAGCGGGTGACCGACGACGGCGAGATCGAGGCCGCCAAGGACACCCCGCCGCAGACCACGCGGGCCAAGCTGCGCGGTGACTTCATCGCCGCCGCGCAGGCCGCGGGCCGCGACTTCACCGTCGACTGGGTGCACCTGAAGCTCAACGACCAGGCGCAGCGCACCGTGCTGTGCAAGGACCCGTTCCGCGCCGTGGACGAGCGCGTGGAGCGGCTGATCTCCTCGCTCTAGCCGGGCGGGGCACGACGGGACGACCCCGGGCCCACGTGGTCCGGGGTCTCTCTCGGCCCCATTGACAAAACAGATTTTTACGTACAACATGATTTTTGCGATGAGAGACGTCCTGTACCTGGAGCAGATCGAGCAGGCCGAGGCACTGCTCAAGCCGCAGCGCATCGAGGTGCTGCGGCAACTGGCCGAGCCGCGGTCGTGCACCGAGGTGGCCGCGGCGCTCGACCAGACCCCGCAGCGGGTCTACTACCACGTGAAACGCCTGGTCGAAGCCGGTCTCGTGACGCAGGTGGCCGAGCGGCGCGTGCGCGGCATCAACGAAGGCGTGTACCAGGCGAGCGCGCGCTCGTACTGGCTGTCGCCGGGCCTGGTCGGCCGGCTCGGGCTGCGCCGCGCGCAGGACGAGCTCAGCCTGGGCTACCTGCTGGACCTCGTGGAACAGGTCCAGGCGGACATCGCGGGCCTGGACCGGACCCGGCCCGAGTTGCCGTCGCTCGGCGTGTCGGGCGAGATCCGGGTGCGGCCCGACCAGCGGCAGCAGTTCTTCGACGACCTGAAGACGACCTTGCAGGACCTGTTCGCCCGCTACGGCGGCGCGGAGGGCGACGCCTTCCGGCTGGCCGTGGCGTGCTACCCGAAGGAGGAGGAGACCGATGAGTGAGACCGTGGTCCTTCGTGCCCGCACCACCGCGCCCGCGGACCGGGTGCGCCGGGCCGTGACCGACGCCGGCGAGCTGGGCACGTGGCTGGCCGAGCACGCGGCCGTCGACCTGCCCGACCGGTTCGAGTTCTGGGGCCGCACGACCCCCGAGGGCGACGCGCCGCACCAGACGTTGCGGCACGTGGACGAGAACTCGCTGCGGTTCGACTGGAGGGTCGGCGGCGAGGACACCACCGTCGAGATCGGCTGGGCCGAGCAGGACGGCGACACCGTGGTCACGCTGTCGCAGAGCCACTTCCCGGGCTGGGACGTGGCGGTCGTGGAGACCAGCGTGCTCGGCTACCTCTACACCTACTGGTGCCTGTCGCTGGCGAACCTGGTCGACCACGTCGAAGGCCGCCCCCTGACGCCGAAGGTGGACTTCGCCACCACGGAGATGCGCGGCGAGGTGCTCATCGGGGCGCCGGTCGACGCGGTGGCCCACTCGCTGGTCGACGCCGAGGAGTACTCCCGGTGGTTCGGCGCGAAGATCGACATCGAGGCGTGGGAGGGCGGCCGGGTCGCCATGGGCGGCTTCGAGGTGAACCCGCAGCCCGCGAAGGTGGTCGACTTCGAGCCCGGCAGGCGGATGGGCATCGACTGGGGCGGCATGGTGTCCAGCTGGGAGCTGGCCGAATCCGACGGCGGCACGCGGCTGACGTTCGTGCAGAGCGGGTTCGACACCGGCCAACCGCCGTACGGCGCGTGGGCGGGCTGGCTGTCGGGCGTGGCGGAGCTGCGCCGGTTCCACGAGCTGGCCGACTGGCGCCCGATCTGGCTGCAGCCGGACGTGCCCGGCCTGCCCGAGGGCATGCTCACGGAGAGCTGAGGCGGATCAGCTTCAGCTCGACGGCGGTCCGCACGGCCGCCGTCCTGGTGTCCACGCCGAGCTTGTCGAAGATCCGCACCAGGTGCGTCTTCACCGTCGCCTCGCTGATGAACAGCGCCTTGGCGATCTCGCGGTTCGACAGGCCGCGGGCGAGGTGGTCGAGGATCTGCACCTCGCGCTTGGTGACGGCCGGGGTGGTCGCGGGCCGCAGCAGGCGGCGGGCGATGTCGGGGGACAGCACGGTGCGGCCCGTGGAGGCCTGGCGGACCGCGGCGGCCAGCTCGTCGGGCGGGCAGTCCTTGAGCAGGTAGCCGGTCGCGCCCGCCTCGACCGCGCGCACCACGTCCGCGTCCGAGTCGTACGTGGTCAGCACCACGACCTGCGGCGGGTCGGGCAGGGCGCGCAGGCGCCGGGTGGCCTCCACGCCGTCGATGCCCGCGCCGAGCCGCAGGTCCATCAGCACCACGTCCACGGCCCTGGTCGCGGCGAGGCGGACCGCGTCCTCGCCCGTGGCGGCCTCGGCGACCACCTCGAAGTCGCGGGCCAGCAGCCCGGCCAGGCCGAACCGGACCACCGGGTGGTCGTCCACCACCAGCACCCGCAACGGCCCCGTCACGGCGTCGGCACGCTCACGGCCAGCGCCGTGCCCTCGCCCGGCGCGCTCTCCACCGTCATCGTGCCGCCGAGCTCGGCGACCCGGTCGCGGATCGCGTCGAGCCCGTAGCCGCGGCCCGGTTCGGGCCCGATCGCGGCCGGGTCGAACCCGCGGCCGTCGTCGCGCACGTCGAGCGTCACCGCGTCACCCAGGTACGTCAGCGTGAGGACGGCGGTGGTGGCGTCGGCGTGCTCGCGGACGTTGGCCAGCGCGCCCTGCGCGACCCGCAGCAGCGCCACCTCCACCGGCACCGGCAGCGGGTACGGCTCGCCCTCCACCTCGACCCGGTCGCACAGGGCGCGCAGCGCGTCGGTCAGCGTGCGGCCGCTCAACGGCGAGAGGTCGCGGACGAACCGGCGCGCCTCGGCGAGGTTCTCCTTGGCCACCTCGCGGGCGCGGTCGGTGTCGCCGAGCTCGAGGAGCAGCGTGATGCTGGACAGGCCCTGCGCCAGCGTGTCGTGGATCTCCCGGGCCAGCCGCTGCCGTTCCTGCAGGACACCGGCCTGGTGCAGCAGGCGGCGGCGGTCGAAGAACACGGCGGCGGTGATCACCGCGACGCCGACCGGGCCCAGCACCAGGCTCGGCTCGACCGTCTCGGCCAACCGCACCTGCGCGAGCACCACCGCGGCCGTCAGCACGGCGGCCAGCGGCACCGCGACCCGCGGGCGCAGCTGCCGCAGGCACTGGAAGAACAGCGGGATCGCGCACCAGCCGAAGCTCGGCGCCAACCACACCACCACCAGCCACAACGCCAGCACGGCCGGCAGCGCGCCCGTCCACCGCACCCCGAACGGGTAGGCCGCGCCCAGCACGGCGGCGGTGAGCAGCACGGCGGGCGCGACGCCGTGGTACGCGACGTACCGCGCCGCCGACGCCGTCAACAGCACGTAGAAGCCCGCGTGCATCGCCCGGTGCAGCCACACGGGGCTGACCCTAAGCCAGGTTCCGGCCCGCCGGGTCAACCGATGGGTTGAACGGGTGTCGACCGGAACCACCAGGTCGTGGCGGTCGGGAGTGGCGAGGCTCGACCACGACACGAACCGGATGAGGAGGGTGTGGCGATGCGCAAGACCACGATCGCGGTGCTGGTGGCGTTGTCCGTGGCGGGCGCCGGCGGGTACGCGGTGGCCGACCAGCAGCACGGGCGCAGCGGCGTCGCGGTGCGGACCACGACGACCATCACGGTCGACGCGGCCGTCCAGGCGGCACAGGCGGCCTTGGACGCCGCCGAGAAGGAGGGGCAGCGCGTCACGGTCGCCGTCGTCGACCGGGGCGGTGACGTGGTCGTGCTCCTGCACGGTGACGGCGCCGGGCCGCAGAGCGAGGAGTCGGCCCGCCGGAAGGCGTTCACGGCGGTGTCGTTCAACGCGCCGACCTCGGTGCTGGCGGGCCGCGTGACCGGCGCCGGCGCGACGTTGCGCGACATCCCCGGCACGCTGTTCCTGGCCGGCGGCGTGCCCGTGGTGTCGGACGGCGCGCCCGTCGCGGGCATCGGGGTCGGCGGCGCGCCCAGCGGCGACCTGGACGAGCGCTTCGCCCGCGCGGGCCTCGACGCGATCGGCGGCTGACCGGACCCGGACCTGCGCGGACGGGGTGCTCCCTGGGCGGAACGGGGCCCGGGGAGCACCCCGCCGGGCCCCGGCGACCGGCCCGGCAATCGGCTGAATGGTCCATTCACCCGCGTTCAAGGCGGGGATGGCGTCACCGGGCGTTCGTCCGGGGTTAGGGTTCCGGTGTGGCCATCGCACGTGCCGAACGGCTCGTCAACCTGGTGCTGTGCCTGCTGTCGACCCGGCAGTACCTGACCGCCGAGCGCATCCGCGCCATCGTCCCCGGCTATGCCGACGCCGCGACGGACGAGGCGTTCTTCCGCATGTTCGAACGCGACAAGACCGAGCTGCGCGACCTCGGCGTGCCGCTGGAGACCGGCCGCAGCACGGGCTTCGACGCGATCGACGGGTACCGCATCGCCCGCCGGGACTACGAGCTCGGCGACATCGACCTGGAACCGGACGAGGCCGCCGCCGTGGCGCTGGCCGCCCGGCTCTGGGACTCGCCGCAGTTCACCGGCGCCGCGCACGGCGCCCTCATCAAGCTCCGCGCCGCGGGCGTCGACGTCGACCAGGACGTGCACGTGCCGGTCGAGCCGAAGGTCCGCACCAGCGAACCCGCGTTCCCGCCGCTGCTCGCGGCGGTGCAGGAAGGGCGAGTGGTCGAGTTCGACTACCGCCGCCCGGTGCCGGTCGAGGTGCGCACCCGCACCGTCGAGCCGTGGGGCGTGGTCGCCTGGCGCGGCCGGTGGTACCTCGTCGGGCACGACCGCGACCGCGACGCGCCGCGCTGCTTCCGGCTCTCCCGCATCGTCGGCGACGTCCGCGCGGTCGGCAAGGCGGGCGCCGTGCGGCGGCCCGACCAGTTCGACCTGCTGTCGTTCGTGGTCCGCAACCAGCCCGCCGCCGACCAGCAGCCCGCCACCGCCAAGCTGTGGGTGGCGCGCGGCCGGGCGCAGGGCGTGCGCCGGCGGGCGAAGGTCGTCGGCGCGCGGGACTTCGACGGCGAGCCCGGCGACGTGCTGGAGATCGAGCTGAGGTTCCCCGACTCGGCCGCCGGGTGGATCGCGGGCTTCGGCCCCGACGTGGTGGTGCTGGAACCGGAAGTGCTGGCCAAGACCGTGCGGGAGAAGCTGCTCGGCGCGCTGCGCGGCGCGGGGGTGCGCGCGTGAACGCCGCCACCGACCGGCTGCCCCGGCTGCTCGCCCTCGTGCCCTACCTGCTGGCCCGGCCCGGCATCCCGATCGACGAGGTCGCCGCCGACTTCGAGGTCACGCCCAAGCAGATCCGCAAGGACCTCGAACTGCTGTGGATGTGCGGCCTGCCCGGCTACGGCCCGGGCGACCTGATCGACCTGTCGTTCGAGGGCGAGACGGTCACCGTCACCTTCGACGCGGGCATGAGTCGCCCGTTGCGGCTGACCGCCGCCGAGGCGACGTCGCTGCTGGTGGCGCTGCGCGCGCTGGTCGAGACGCCGGGCGTGGCCGACCAGGACGCCGTGCAGCGCGCGGTGGCCAAGATCGAGGCCGCCGTCGGCCAGGCGCAGCCCGCCGGCGTGGCCGTGGGACTGGCCCTGCGGGAAGCGCCGGAGACGGCTCGCGTGCGCGACGCGGTGTCGGACGGCGTGCGCCGCGGTCGCGCCCTGCACCTGCGCTACTACACGCCGTCACGCGACGAGATCACCGCGCGGGTCGTGGACCCGATGCGGATGCTGCTCGTGGAAGGCCGCAGCTACCTGGAGGCCTGGTGCCGCGCGGCGGACGGCGTGCGGCTGTTCCGCCTCGACCGGATCGACGCCGTCGACGTGCTGGACGAGCCCGCCGCCCCGCCGCCGCACGCCACGCCCACCGACACGTCGGAGGGGTTGTTCCAACCGGACCCGTCGCAGCGCACGGCCGTGCTGGTGCTCGAACCGGACGCCCGCTGGGTCGCCGAGTACTACCCGACCGACGGCCTGGTCGAGTTGCCCGAGGGCCGCGCCAGGGTGCTCATGCGGTACGCCGACACGGCCTGGATGGTGCGGCTGCTGCTCGGGTTGGGCGGCGAAGCGCACGTGGAGCAGCCACCCGACCTGGTGGCCGAGGTCGCCCGACAGGCCGAGGCGGCGTTGCGCCGGGCGGATCACCTCCCGGCAACCTAGGGCAAGTACGGTGGTGCCGTGCCGTACTTGCCGAGCCTGGTGCTGATCGTCCTCGGGGTGGTCGTGCTCGTCCCGTTCGCGGTTCGAGCCCTCCGATCCTTGCGTCGCTTCCGCGCCGCAAGCACTCTGGTGGGTGACAGGGTCGGCGATGGCGTCGGTCTGCTGCGGGCGCGCTCAGCCGCGCTCCAGGTGGCCCTCGCCGAACGGCGTCCGGATCACGCCCGCGAGGGCAAGCCCCGCGTACCATCGGTGGACCGGGGGAGACAGGAGGACAACCGTGCCTAGCCTCGGACCAACCGAACTGATCATCATCGCCGTGGTGATCATCCTGCTGTTCGGCGCCAAGAAGCTGCCCGACATGGCCCGCTCGATCGGCCGTTCGGCGAAGATCCTCAAGGCCGAGACCAAGGGTCTGCGCAGCGAGGACGAGCCGCAGCAGCAGCCGGGCACGACGACGGCGCAGCAGGTGCCCGCGCCGCAGCAGCTGCCGCCCGCGCAGCCGCAGGTGGCCCAGCAGCCGGTCGCGCAGCCCCAGCAGGTCGCCCAGCCCGTGGCGCAGCCGCAGGTGGCGCAGCCGATCGAGCAGTCCGCGCAGAACCTGCAGAACAAGCAGAACACCAACTAGAGCCGCGTCAACGAGAGCCGAAGGACGGTCCGCACGGTGGGGGCAAGTCCGGTCCGGTGGTGGGCCCAGCGCCGGGAGCGCCGCAAGATCACGAGTCGTCGGTCGAACCCCGACGGCACCATGTCGCTGAAGCACCACCTCTACGACCTCCGGCACCGGCTGGGGTTGGCGCTGCTGTTCATCGCGTGCGGCGCGATCTTCGGCTTCATCTGGTGGAGCTGGCGGCCCTTCGGGCTGCCCAGCCTCGGCGACATCGTCATCGAGCCCTACTGCGGCATCCCGGAGACCCAGCGGCTGACCCAGACGGGTCAGGGCTGCCAGCTGCTGCAGACCAAGCCGTTCGAAGTGTTCATGATCCGGTTGAAGGTCGGCGCGGGCGCCGGCATGGCGCTGACCGCGCCGCTGTGGCTCTACCAGGTGTGGCGGTTCATCTCACCGGGCCTGTACGCCAAGGAGCGGCGCTTCGCCGTCGTCTTCGTGGCGTGCGCTTCGGTGCTGTTCGTCGCGGGCGCCACCCTGGCGTTCTACGTCGTGCCGCAGGGCCTGGCGGTGCTGGTCGGCTTCGGTGACGAGCAGTTCATCACCGCCCTCACCGCCGGCGAGTACGTCAGCTTCGTCATGACGCTGCTGCTGATCTTCGGCGTGAGCTTCGAGCTGCCGCTGATCGTGGTGATGCTCAACCAGGTCGGCGTGGTCAGCTACGCGAAGCTGCACAAGTGGCGGCGCGGCATCGTGTTCGGCCTGTTCGTCTTCGCCGCCATCGCCACACCGGGCACCGACCCGATCTCCATGGTCGCGCTGGCCGTGGCGCTCGTGCTGCTGTTCGAGCTGGCGATCCAGATCGCCAGGGTGCACGACCGGCGGGTCGAGCGCAGGCGCAAGGCCGAGGGGCTGGACGACATCGCGGACGACGAGGCCGCCCCGTTCGACTACACGCCGTCGGCGGTCGAGGAAGCGTCACCCGAACCGGTGCCCACACCCGATCCGGTGGCGGAATCGCCCGGCAAGGTTCGCTACGACGACGTGACCTGATCACTCGATCCGGTGAACGCTTTGTAGGCTGCCGGACCATGTCGACGTCAACGCGGGCGGCCCTGCTGGTGTGCCCCACCTCGGGCAAGGGCAGGGCCGCGCGCATGGCCGGCACCGTCGCGGAACGGCTGCGCGGCGTGGTCGACCGACTGGACCTGCACGTGGCGGCCAGCGCCGAGGGCACGGCGGAGGCCGCGCGCCGGGCGGTGGCCGACGGCGTGGACGTGCTCGTGGTCCTCGGCGGCGACGGCGGCGCGCACCTGGCCGTCCAGGCGTGCGCGCAATCCTCGACGGCATTGGCCGTGGTGCCCGCCGGCACCGGGAACGACCTGGCCACCGCCCTCGGCACCACCTCGGTGGACGACGTGGTGACCGCGTTGCGCGAGGGCCACCGCGCCCGGTTCGACCTCGGGCGCGTGGAGCACGGCCCCTGGTTCGCCACCGTGCTGTGCGCGGGCTTCGACTCGGCGGTCAACGAGCGCGCGAACGCGATGCGCTGGCCCGCCGGACCGCGCCGCTACGACCTGGCGATCCTCGCCGAGCTCGCGGCCCTGCGGCCCCGGCGGCTGGTGGTCGAGACCGAGGACGAGGTGCTGGAACTGGACGCGCTGCTGGTCGCGGTCGGGAACACGACCAGCTACGGCGGCGGCATCCCGGTGTGCCCGGACGCCTCCACGACCGACGGCCTGTTCGACCTGACCGTGGTGCGGGCCACGCCGCGGCGGACCCTGCTGCGGATGCTGCCCACGCTGCGCACCGGCCGGCACGTGGACCACCCGGCCGTGCGCACGCTGCGGGCCCGTTCCGCACGGCTGTCCGGGCCGCCCTGGGTGGCCTACGCCGACGGCGAGCGGCTCAGCGGCGTGCCGCTGACGACGACGTGCGTCCCGGGCGCGCTCATCGCCGTCACCGGTGCCGGCTGATCACGTCGCGCTTGCGCCACGAGGCGTGCGCCTCCGCCGTGCCCCGGTCGAACAGCCAGCCGGCGACGGTCAGCACCCCGCCCGCCGCGTCCAACGGCGTGTCGTGCGCCGACTCGACCGTCTCGATCTCGTGCCTGCCGCAGTCCCGGATCGCGTCGCAGCGGACCGAGATCTCGCCCTCCACCTGCCACGGCGGAGGCGGTCTCAGCACGTTGCGGTGCGGGTCGCGGGGCAGCGAGACGTGCACGAGGAAGGCCACCTCCTCGAACTCCGCGAGCGCCGACAGCCCCGCGTAGGGCGCACCCGGCAGGTGGTCGAACACCAGCCCGGCGCCCGGTCTGCCGAGGTGGTCGGCCAGCCGCTCGATCCGCGCCTGGGCCAGCCTCAGCACGGCGAGCACCGGGTCGACCTCGACCAGGTCGGGGAACACCCACCTGAGGTCGCCCTCCGCCAACGGGATCGCTTGCACGGCTACCGAGTGTGCACCATGGTCCACCTCCATAGTCTTTATAGCTTCAGTGTTGACTGAAAGATGAATCATGGGGCTCGTCGCGACGGTGTTCCGGGTTCCGCTGCGGATCTGAAGCGATTTTGTCGGTCCCGTATGACAGCCTGGACACGTGTCAAGCACTCCGCGGTCTCCAGCCGACTCGTACGCGGACTTCCGCCGCCGCTCCTCCCGGCCCAAGCTGGCCGACTTCCTGGGGGTCATCTCCTTCGAACTCGACCCGTTCCAGGAACGCGCCTGCGAGGCGCTGGAAGACGGGCACGGCGTGCTGGTCTGCGCCCCGACCGGCGCCGGCAAGACGGTCGTCGGCGAGTTCGCCGTGCACCTGGCCCTGTCCGAGGGCCGCAAGTGCTTCTACACGACGCCGATCAAGGCCCTGTCGAACCAGAAGTACGCCGACCTGGTCGCCCGCTACGGCGCCGCCAAGGTCGGCCTGCTCACCGGCGACACGTCGGTCAACGGCGACGCGCCGATCGTCGTGATGACCACCGAGGTCCTGCGCAACATGCTGTACGCGGGCTCCTCCACCCTGAAGACGCTCGCCTACGTGGTCATGGACGAGATCCACTACCTGGCCGACCGGTTCCGCGGCCCCGTGTGGGAGGAAGTGATCCTGCACCTGCCCGAATCGGTGCGGCTCGTCGGCCTGTCCGCCACGGTCAGCAACGCCGAGGAGTTCGGCGAGTGGCTGGTCGAGGTGCGCGGCGACACCACCGTCGTCGTCGACGAGCACCGGCCGGTGCCGCTGTGGCAGCACATGATGGCGGGCGGCCGGATGATGGACCTGTTCGCCGGCGAGGGCCCCGACGGGCACACCCGCATCAACCCGCAGCTGCTGCGGCACACCGACGACCTGTCCCGCTTCCACGTGCCGTGGAGCCGCAACCGCAACAACAAGGACCAGCGGGGCCGCCCGCCGCGCGGCTCCGGGTTCAAGCCGCCGTCCCGGGTCGACATCGTGCAGCGGCTCGACGGCGCGGGCCTGCTGCCCGCCATCGACTTCGTGTTCAGCCGGGCGGGCTGCGACGCCGCCGTGCTCCAGTGCGTGCGGGCCGGGCTGCGGCTCAACTCCACCGACGAGGTCGAGCAGATCCGCGAGGTCATCGAGGAGAAGACCAAGGACCTGCCCCAGGGCGACCTGATGGTGCTGGGCTACTGGGAGTGGCGCGAGGCGCTCGAACGCGGCATCGCCAGCCACCACGCCGGCCTGCTGCCCGCGTTCAAGGAGACCGTGGAGGAGCTGTTCGTCCGCGGCCTGGTGAAGGTCGTGTTCGCCACCGAGACGCTGGCGCTCGGCATCAACATGCCCGCGCGCACCGTCGTGCTGGAGAAGCTCGTCAAGTACAACGGCGAAGCGCACGTCGACCTCACGCCCGGTGAGTACACGCAGCTCACCGGCCGTGCGGGGCGGCGCGGCATCGACGTCGAGGGCCACGCGGTGGTCGTGTGGCAGCCCGGCGTCGACCCGAAGGCCGTCGGCGGCCTGGCGTCCACCCGCACGTACCCGCTGCGGTCGTCGTTCCGCCCCGGCTACAACATGGCCGTCAACCTGGTGAACCAGCTCGGCGCGGCGGCGGCCCGGGAGATCCTGGAGCAGTCGTTCGCCCAGTTCCAGGCCGACCGGTCGGTGGTCGGGCTGGCCCGGCGGATCGAGCGCAACCGCGAGGCGCTCGGCGGGTACGCCGAGGCGATGACGTGCCACCTCGGCGACTTCACCGAGTACGCGTCGCTGCGCCGCCGGGTCGCCGAGCGGGAGAAGGCGTTGGCGCGCCAGAACACCTCCGCGAAGCGGGCCGAGGCGGCGCAGTCGCTGGAGCGGCTGCGCAAGGGCGACGTGATCGCGGTGCCGTCCGGGCGGCGGTCCGGGCTGGCCGTCGTGATCGACCCGGGGCTGGAGCCGCTCGGCGAGGCGCGGCCGTTCGTGGTGACCGAGGACCGGTGGGCCGGTCGGCTGTCGTCGGCCGACTTCCCCCTGCCGGTGGAGGTGCTGGGCAAGATGCGGCTGCCCAAGCAGGTCGACACGCGGTCTCCGAAGTCGCGGCGCGACCTGGCGGCGTCGTTGCGCGCCACCGGGATCGTCGCGCCGGCCATGCGGAAGCGCCGTTCGACGGCGGACGACGACGCGGAACTGGCCACGCTGCGGCGGGCGTTGCGCGCGCACCCGTGCCACGGCTGCGAGAAGCGCGAGGAGCACGCCCGCTGGGGCGAGCGGTACCACCGGCTGCTGGCCGAGACCGAGCAGGTGGAGCGCAAGGTCGCGGCCACCACGCACTCGTTGGCGCGCGAGTTCGACCGCATCCGCGGCCTGCTGCGCGAACGCGGCTACCTGCACGCGGAGGAGAACGGGCCCGGCGAGGAGGTCACCGAGCACGGCAAGCGGCTGACCAGGCTCTACAGCGAGTCCGACCTGCTGGCCGCGGAATGCCTGCGGCACGGCGTGTGGCGTGACCTCGACCCGGCGGAACTCGCCGCGGTCGTGTCGGCGCTGGTGTACGAGGCGCGCCGGGACGGTCCGCTGGAAGCCCGGCTGCCGCCGGGCAAGGTGGCGGACGCGTTGACCGCGACCGCGCGGCTGTGGGCTGAGCTGGAGGACGACGAGCGCAGGCACCGGCTCGACCGGACCCGGCAGCCCGACCCGGGGTTCGCGTGGGCGGTGTACCGGTGGGCGCGCGGCGAGTCGTTGGAGAAGGTGCTGTCCGCGGCGGAGGAGAACGGCGCCGAGCTCGGCGCGGGGGACTTCGTGCGGTGGTGCCGGCAGGTGATCGACTTCCTGGACCAGATCCGGGACGTCGTCGGCGGCGGTGATCCGGTGGGCGCCGCCGCGCGCAAGGCGGTGGACGCGTTGCGCCGCGGGGTGGTGGCGATGGCCACCGTTTGACAAAGCTTTGCGGGGCGGGTGGGTACCGTGCGGGTGGCTGTGGTTTGATCGCGCCCGCAAGCCTTGAACAGCTTGTCCAGATCGTTTGCAGACCGACCTTGTCCAGACCGACCGTCGGAGGCCGAGCATGACCAGTCCGTACGGACCGTCCGGAGGGAACGACCCGCAGCCGCAGTGGGGCCAGCAGCAACAGCCCTACGGTGGTGGGTACCCGGGCACGCCGTCGGGTGGTTTCCCCGCTCAGCAGCCCAATCCCTACGGGCAGCCGGATCCCTCGCAGCAGCAGCAGCAGCAGTGGGGGCAGCAGCCGGGCCAGCAGCCGTACACGCAGCAGTACCCCGCCGGGTACGACCCGAACAACCCGCAGTCGAACCCGTACGGGCAGCCGCAGCAGGGTCAGTACGGGCAGCCCGGCCAGTTCGGGCAGCCGGGTCAGCCCGGCCAGTTCGGGCAGCAGCCTGGTCAGTTCGGTCAGCCGGGGCAGTACGGCCAGCAGCCGCCGAAGAAGTCCGGCGCCGTGCTGTGGGTCGTGGTGGCGCTGGTCGTGCTGGTGGTCGCGGCCGTCGGCATCACCGGTTTCGTCGCGCCGGGGTTCTTCAACACCAAGGTGTTCGACCAGACGGCCGTGCAGAACGGTGTCGTCGGCGTGCTGAAGGACGACTACAAGATCTCCGACGTGGAGAACGCGACCTGCCCGGCCGAGCAGGAGGTCAAGCCGAACACGACCTTCGAGTGCAAGGTGAAGGTCGGCGGCAAGGACAAGACGGTCAAGATCACCGTGAAGACCGAGGACGGCGAGTACGAGGTCGGCCAGCCCGCCGGCTGATCTCCTGGTCCGTGCCCCGAGGCCACTCCCGCATCTCGACGCGGGGGTGGCCTCGTGGTTTTCGCGCTGCTCGTTCTCGCGGGGTGGTGGTCGCGGGGTGAAACTCGTTAGCGATGCGAGCGACCTCTACGGCACCATTCGGAGGTGACCGATTACGACATCCGCCTGCTGGACGACTCCGAGTACCGGACCGCGCACACCCTGTTCCGCGGCACGCTGCACCACGGGCCGGCGCCCGACGAGCAGTGGAAGTTCGCGCGGGAGACGTACGACGAGGGGCGTGTGTTCGGGGCGTTCGGCGGCGGGGAGATGATCGGCACGCTCCAGTCGTTCCCGTCGCGGCTGGCCGTGCCGGGCGGGGCCGTGGTGCCGCACGCCGCCGTGAGCCGGGTCGGGGTGCGGGCGGACTGGACGCGCCGCGGTGTGCTGAGCGCGTTGCAGCGGGCGCAGTTGCGGGCGCTGCGGTCGGGTGGCGACGTGTTCGCCTCGCTGCGCGCGTCGGAGACCGCCATCTACGGCCGGTACGGCTACGGCGTCGCCACCAGGTACCGGTCCCTGCGCATCGACCGGCGCAAGGCCGCCCCTCGCACGCGTCCCGTCGGTCGGGTGCGGTTGGTCGAGGGCGAGGCGGGGGAGCGGATCGCGCACCGGCTGTTCGCCGAGCTGTCGCCGGGGCGTGCGGGCACGATCTCCCGGTGGCCCGCGTGGTGGAGCCTGAACGTCCGGCGCGTGGCGGCCGAGGAGAACATCAAGATCGCGGTGCGCTCGGGCGCGTCCGGTGACGACGACGGCTACGTGGCGTTCAAGGTCGCGCCCGGCAGGCACGATTCGAGCGAGGAGAAGCCGACCACGCTGATGGTGCTGGACCTGTGGGCGCGCGACGCCGAGGCGTGGGCCGATCTGTGGCTGTTCGTGCTCGGCGTCGATCTGGTCGCGGAGGTGTCGGCTTTCGGCCGGCCGGTGGACGAGCCGGTGGAGTGGCTGCTGGGCGACCGGCGCGCGTGCCGGGTCACCGAGGAGACCGACGAGACGTGGCTGCGCCTGCTCGACGTCCCGACCGCCCTGTCGGCACGGGCGTACCGCCAGGCCGAGCCGGTGGTGATCGGGGTGCGCGACGCTTACTTGCCGGAGAACTCGGGCTCGTACCGCGTGGCGGCGGACGGTGTGACGCGGGTCGACGATGCGCCCGAGCTGGTGCTGGACGTGGACGTGCTCGGTTCGACCTACCTGGGTGACGTGTCGTTCACGACGCTCGCCGCCACGCGTCGGTTGGACGTCGTCGACCCCAGCGCCCTCGCACGCGCCGACGCGCTGTTCGAGGTCTCCACGCCACCGTGGAGCGGCACCTTCTTCTGATCTCGCCGAACCTGGCAGCCACAGGCGGACCGTCCGCGACCGGCAGCCACCGCCACTGGCCGCCACCTCCGCCAACCCGCGCCTCATGATCTGCCGGTGGCCGCACGCGGCTTCCACCAACGGCCGGTGGTCGGCCGGCGCGGCTCCCGGCTAGCGGCGGTGGCCGGCGCGGCTCCGGTTGGAACGGCTGGCGGCTGGTCGCAGGTGGCTGGCGCGGCTGGTTGCAGGTGGCTGGTGCGGCCGGCGGACGTGGCCGGTGTGGTTAACGGCCAGCGGCCGCGGCTGGTGCGGCTAGCGGCGCTCCAACGCGGTCAGCAGCCTCGGCAGCGAGCTGCCGAGGCCCCAACGCCGGGTCAGCTCGGCGACCCGGTCCGGGTCGGCGGGTGCCGCGGGCACGACGTCCGGGCGGTCCATGACGATCTTCGCGTCGGTCGCCACGTTGACCACGGTCGGCGCGACGGCGAGGTAGTCCTGGGCGTTGAGCAGGGCGGTGCGGGCGCGGGTGGTGAGTTTGCGGTCGCGGCCGTCGTGGACGGCGTCGAGGACGGCTTGCAGCGAACCGAACTCGCTGATCAGCTTCGCCGCCGTCTTCTCGCCGATGCCGGCCACGCCGGGCAGGCCGTCGGACGGGTCGCCGCGCAGCACGGCCATCCCGGCGTACGCGCGCCCGGCGTCCTGCACCGGCAGCGAGTACTTGGCGGCCAACTCCGCGGGACCGAGCAACTCGGCCTTCGCCCACCCGCGGCCGAGGTAGAGGACGCGCACCGGGGTCGGCTCGTCGCGCACGACCTGGAAGAGGTCGCGGTCGCCGGTGATCACTTCGACCGGGTCGACGGTCTCGCGGGCGGCGAGGGTGCCGATGACGTCGTCGGCCTCGTAGCCGTCCGCCTCGGCGGTCGCGATGCCCACCGCGTCCAGCACGTCGAGGATGATCGGGACCTGCGGGGTGAGGGTGTCGGGCACCTCTTCCTCGCCGTCGGCGGCGCCCTCGGCCACGCGGTGCGCCTTGTACGACGGGAGCGCGGCGACGCGGAACTCCGGGCGCCAGTCGGCGTCCAGGCAGGCGACCAGGCGGCTCGCCTTCCGGTCGGTGATGACCTTCGCGATCGTGTCGACGAACCCGCGCACCGCGTTCACCGGTGTGCCGTCCGGTGCGGTCATCGACTCGGGCAGCGCGTAGAACGCCCGGAAGTACAGGCTGGCGGCGTCCATCAGGACCAGCGGGTTGCTCACCCGGGACAGCTTGCCAGAGACCACCGACATCGGGGGCGGCTCGGGCGTCCCCTGTGGATAACTCGGCGACAGGTGGGTGGGGGGTTGGGCGTGTGGGGGTTGGGCATGGGGGTGGTTGCGGCGGGCCTCGTTGTTTCAACCGACGTTTTAGAGGGTCGGAAACGGCGTTATTGTTCGTCGGATTGTCAATGATCACCCGGTCGTGGAGGGGGTCGATGCGAAATCGCAGGTGGGCGGGGGTGCTGCCCCGATCGAGGGATAGGGCCCGTGGTCCCGTGGCTTGTGGCGTAGGACGGGCTCCGCACCACTAGGCTTCCCTGCATGTCGACCCATGTTGGGCCCGTCGACGTGGACGCCCTGCGCGCGCGCCTCGACCGGGCCGCCGCGGCCGCTGCCATCGCGGGCGTTGACGCGTTGCTCATCGCGCCCGGTTCGGACCTGCGGTACCTCATCGGGGCCGGCGGCACGTCGTTCGAGCGGTTGACCTGTCTCGTGGTGCCGGTCGGTGGTGTGCCGGTGCTGGTGGTGCCCAAGTTGGAGCACCCGGGCTACGCCGACATCCCCACCGACGAGCTCGGCGTGGACGTGGCCACGTGGGTCGACGGCGAGGACCCGTACGCCTTGGTCAAGAGGGCGTTGAAGGGAAATCGGACGGCCGTCTCCGACATGATGCCCGCGCTGCACGCGTTGCGGTTGCGGGACGCCGTCAGCGCCGACCAGGTGTTGGCCGGGCCGGTGTTGCGCGAGTTGCGGATGCGCAAGGACGACACCGAGGTGGCCGCGTTGCGCAAGGCGGGCGCGGCGATCGACCGGGTCCACGCGCGCATGGCCGAGTGGTTGCGCCCCGGCCGCACGGAGGCCGAGGTGGGCGCCGACATCGCCGCCGCGATCGTCGCCGAGGGGCACGTGGCGGCCGAGTTCGTCATCGTCGCCTCCGGCCCGAACGGCGCGTCCCCGCACCACGACCTGTCCGACCGCGTGATCGAGGCGGGCGACGTGGTGGTGGTCGACATCGGCGGGCCGGTGGCGGAGGGCTACAACTCCGACTCCACCCGCAACTACGTGCTCGGCGAGCCCCGAGACGCCGACGTGTGGCAGACCTACGCGGTCCTGCGGGCGGCGCAGCAGGCCGCCGTCGACGCGGTGCGGCCCGGTGTCACGTGCGAAGCGGTGGACGCCGCCGCGCGCGACATCATCTCCGACGCGGGCTTCGGCGAGTACTTCGTCCACCGCACGGGCCACGGCATCGGGCTGGACGTGCACGAGGACCCCTACATCGTCGGCGGCAACGACCTGCCGCTCGAGCCGGGCATGGCGTTCAGCGTCGAACCCGGCATCTACCTGCCCGGACGGTGGGGCGCGCGGATCGAGGACATCGTGATCGCCACCGCCGACGGCGTGGAGAGCGTCAACAACCGACCGCACGAGCTGGTGGTGCTGCCCACGTGACGAACCTGGAGCCGATCGACCGGGCGATCCTGCGCGAACTGGCCGCCGACGGCCGGTGCAGCTTCACCGACCTCGCCGAACGGGTCGGGCTGAGCGTGTCCGCCGTGCACCAGCGGGTGCGGCGGCTGGAGCAGCGCGGCGTGGTGCGCGGCTACGCGGCGCGGCTGGACGGCGACGAGGTCGGCCTGCCGCTGACCGCGTTCATCTCCCTGACCCCGATCGACCCGGCGGCTCCGGACGACTACCCGAAGCGGCTGGAGCACCTGCCGCAGATCGAGGCGTGCTACTCCGTCGCCGGCGACGCCTCCTACGTGCTGCGCGTGCGGGTGGCGTCGCCGCACGCGTTGGAGGAGCTGCTCAGGCAGATCCGCGAGGTGGCGAACGTGTCCACCCGCACCACGGTCGTGCTGTCCACGCCGTACGAGGACCGGCCGCCCGCGGTCTGATCAGAACAACCGCGCCCACGTGGTCGTGAAGCGGCGGAGCACGTCGCGGTCACGCCGGTCGGGCGCCACCGGCAGGAGGCGCTCGACCTCGTCGTCGGTGGCGGGCCGCACCGACAGCACGAACTCGCGCACGGCCTCGACGTCGGCCCTCTTCGTCACCACGGCGACCGCCTCCACCTCGCCGATCCGCCGCACGAACACGTGGTCCACCGGGTCCTGCCGGTACTCCGGCTCGGCCGTCCCGACAGTGGCGGGTCGCACCACGAGCCGCGGGAACGCGTGCAGCTCGCCGCCGTCGCCGGACGGGCTGTAGTCCAGGGTGGCCAGGCCGTCGGAGACGGTCAGCCGCGGGAACTGGTAGCCCTCGGGCGTGGCGATCAGCAGCACGCCGCCGGGCAGGTCGGCGTGCGCGATCCGGGACGCCGCGTCGTCGCCGGGCATCGTGGTGGGCAGCCAGGTGCCGAAGGCCACGGCGGCGACCGTCACCGCGCCGGCGACCAGCCGGACCACGACGCCGTGCGCCAGCATCGCCGCAACCAGCGCGAACGGCACGCCCAGCGCGGGCAGCGCGAGCCACGACGGCGGCTCGGCGGGTTCGCTCGACTCCAGCACCGCGTTGTAGAACACGGCGCCGACCAGCCCGAACACGGTCACCAGCGCCGCCCAGCCGAGCCGGGGCAGCGGCGTGGCCGTCAGCGGGCTGCCGCGGGAGGTGAACGTGCCGATCAGGTACGCCATCGCGAACGGGCCCGCCATGCCGATCACGACCAGCACGGCGCTCTGGACGAAGAACCCGACCAGCACCAGCCAGCCGACGAACGCCGCGGAGAACCCCATGACGAGCCACACCACGGCGATCTGCACGGGAACCCGGTAGTCGATCACGCGCACACGCTCTCGTGACCAGAGCGCGGCGGGCATCGGTGGATCTACTCAAACGCCTCGGCGGTGATCGCGTCGTACGCGGCCTGGACGCGGGCGAGCGCCTCGACGTCCACGGCGAGCTCGACGTCGTCGATGCGCGACACCGCGACCACGCCGATCGAGTTGGTCAGGAACGCGCCCCGGTAGCGGCCCACGTCGGCCAGCCGCACCACCTCGCGCCGCGACGGCAGCTCCCGTTCCAGCAGCTGCATGGTGATGCCGTGCAGCCACTCCGCCTGAGGCCACACCAAGTCGTCACCGTCGTCGTAGAACGCGATGTTGGCGATCGCGCCCTCCACCACCACGCCGTCGGCAGTGAGCAGCGCGTCGTCGTAGCCGGCCCGGACGGCGCGCCGGCCGTGGTGGAGCTGCCCGAAGCCACCGAGGTGCTTCACGTGCGGCAGCGGGCGCGTGTAGGCGACCGACATCAGGCGTTGTGGCGTCGGCGGGGGAGCGGCCGGTGGGCGCACCACGACCATCACCGACGGGGTGTCCATGCCGAACACGACGACCCGGACCGCCGCGTCACGGATGTCGTCGGCCAGCGCGTGCGAGATCAGGGCGCGGACGCGGTCTCGGTCCAACGGCGTGCCGTACAGCTCCCGGTTGGCCTGGTCGAGGCGGCGCAGGTGCAGGTCGAGGCCCTTGGCCCGCCGGTCGCGGACCTGCATGGCGGTGAAGTGCCCGTAGTTGGCCAGCACGCCCGGCACGAAGTGGTCGACGGTCGGCGGCTCGCCCTCGATCTCGATCCTCAGCACGGGGGTGACCGTAGCGTGGCGGGAATCGAGGGTCGGCGGTCGTTGCCGCCGTCCCGGGAGGTGGGGAGGGTGGGCGTTGTGGAACGCGAGGTCCTGGTGGTCGGGTACGACGGTGCGGCGCTGACCGACATCGCCGGCCCGGCGGACGTGTTCGCCGGCGCGAACCAGGCGCTGGCCGCCGACTGGGCGCTGATCGGCGACCGAGCGCTGGTCGCCGATCGGGCACGCGGCAGCGACCGGGCCCGCGAGAACGACCGGGCACGTGCCGGCGGCCTGCGACAGGGGGTCGGTCGAGCGCGCGGCGGCTACCGGGTGCGGCTGGCGGGGATCGGTGGCGGGTTCGAGGTGACCGGCGGGCTGCGGATGGAGGCCGAGGACCTGCGGGAGGTGTCCGGCGGGGTGGACACGGTCCTCGTGGTCGGCGGCTTCACGTTCGCCGACGCCGCCCGTGACGACGAACTGCTGCACCACCTGCGGCGGGTCGCGGGCGGCGCGCGGCGGGTGGGCAGCGTGTGCACGGGCGCGTTCCCGTTGGCGGCGGCCGGGCTGCTCGACGGCGCACGGGCCACGACGCACTGGGCGTTCTGCGACCGGCTCGCGGCCGACCACCCGTCGGTGGACGTGGTGCCGGACGCGATCTACGTGCGGGACGGGCGGCTGGTCACGTCCGCCGGCGTCACCGCGGGCATCGACCTCGCGCTGGCGCTGGTGGAACGCGACCACGACGCCGCGCTGGCCCGGCTGGTCGCCCGCTGGATGGTGGTGTTCCTGCAACGCCCCGGCGGCCAGTCGCAGTTCAGCGTCCGCTCACAGGTGCCACCGGTGCGGGAACCGGGGCTGCGGTCCGTGCTCGACGCGATCGCCGACGACCCGGCGGCCGGCTGGACGGTCGACGGCATGGCCCGCCGCGCCGCGATGAGCCCGCGGCACTTCGCCCGCGTGTTCCCGCGCCGGGTCGGCGTGTCACCCGCCCGCTACGTCGAACGGGTCCGGGTCGAGGCGGCGGCCGGGCTGCTGGAATCCGGCGACGAAGGGCTGGACGTCGTCGCCAAGCGCACGGGTTTCGGCTCGGCGGAGACGCTGCGCCGGGCTTTCCTGCGGGTGCTCGGCGTGACGCCGGGCGGTTACCGCGACAGGTTCCGCACCACCGGTGCGGCATGAGGACAGGGGGAACGACGTGGACGTGGCTTTCGTGCTCTACCCGAAGATGACCGCGCTGGACCTGGTGGGGCCGTACGAGGTGCTCGGCCACCAGCCGGAGGTGACCGCGCACTTCGTCGCCGCCTCGCCCGACCCGGTGATCACCGACGCCGGGCTGACGATCGTGCCGACGACGACGTTCGCCGAGCTGGACCACGCCGACGTGATCGTGGTGCCCGGCGGCGGTGGCTGGGCGGAGGTGCTGGCGGAGGGCGTGGTCGCGGAGTGGCTGCGCGTGGCGCACCCGACCGCGACCTGGACCACGTCGGTGTGCAGCGGGTCGACGTTGCTGGCGCAGGCGGGCATCCTCGACGGCCGTCCGGCGACCACGCACTGGGCGTTGCGCGACGAGCTGGCCGCCCGGGGCGCGGTGGTCAGCACCGAACGGGTCGTCGTCGACGGGTCCGTCGTCACCGGGGCCGGCGTGTCCGCCGGCATCGACATGGCGCTCACCCTCGTCGGCCGGATCTGGGGCGACGAGCGGGCCCGGTTCACCCAGCTGTTCATCGAGTACGACCCCCAGCCGCCCTACCAGGCCGGTTCCCCCGAGACGGCGCCCGCCGAGCTCGTCGCCTTCGCCCGCGGCGTGTTCGCCGGGAGTTGACCCGAACCCCGCGGCGGGCACGGCGGGTGCCCGTCGCGGGGGCCCGGAGCAGCGACCCGGCCGGACGCCGGGGCTCACAGCGTCGCGGGGAGGCCGAAGAGCGGGAACCGGTCCGACGGGAACGTGGTGATCTCCACGATCGCGTCGCCCTCGATCCGCAGCACGTCCAGCGCCACCGGCTTGAAGAGCTCCTCGCCGGGCTTGCGGGCGTAGTTGGCCAGCGCGGGCAGCCGGTTCGCCCACGTCCGCACCACCTTCCACTCGCCGAACGCCCCCGGGCCCACCATCACCGACGCGCAGAGCTCCATCACGGCGTCGCGGCCGGAGTGCCGCTCGGGCTGCGGCGGCATCGTCCACGTGACGTCCTCGCGCAACGCCGAGGCCATCAGCTCCATGTCGCAGCGCTCGGTGGCCTCGACGAGCTTGCGGACCACCGCCTTCTCCCTCGGGTTCGGCTCGCCCGACCAGTCGGCGCGCCGTTGCGGCAGGTGCTTGCGCATCGTGACGCGGGCGCGTTGCAGCGCGCTGTTCACCGCGGGCACCGTGTCCTCCAGCAACGCCGCCGTCTCGCTCGCCGGCCAGCCCAGCACGTCCCGCAGCACCAGCGCCGCCCGCTGCCTGGCAGGCAGGTGCTGCACGGCGGCCAGGAACGCCAGCTCGATCGTCTCCCGCGCCACCACCTCCGCGTCCGGCTCGGCGTCCAGCAGGGCGTCCGGGAACGGCTGCAGCCACGGCACGTCGGCCGTCGGCACCCCCTCGGCGACGGCGAGCGCGGGACGGCGGTCGATCACGTCGAAGCACGCGTTCGTGGCGATCCGGTACAGCCAGGCGCGGAACGACGACCGGCCCTCGAACGTGTCCCTGGCGCGCCACGCCTTGAGGAACGTCTCCTGCACGAGGTCCTCCGCCTCGTCGAACGAGCCGAGCAGCCGGTAGCAGTGCACCCGCAGCTCGTGCCGGCACCGCTCGGCCTCCCGCGTGAAGTCGACGGTCATCTGCGCAACCTCGCTCATGGTCACCCTCCGGGCTTGTACGGTGACGTGCCGGTCGCACGCCGCACAAGGTGTGACGGGACCGGCCCGGGAAACTCATCGGTCGCGGGCGGATCGGGGGAGCGGGTGGTCGGGGGCACGGGGTTCCGCGCGGTGTTCGCGGTGCCGGAGTTCCGGGTGTTGTGGTCGGCCGCGGTGCTCTCGACCGTCGGCGACCAGCTGGCCAGGGTGGCGTTGTCGGTGCTGGTGTTCCAGCGCACCGGGTCCGCGGCGTGGACGGCTCTGACCTACGCGTTGACGATGCTGCCCGCGCTGGTGTCCGGGGTGCTGTTGACGGGGCTGGCGGACCGGTACCCGCGGCGGACCGTGATGGTGGTCGCCGACGCGGTGCGGGCCGTGCTGCTGGCCGTGATGGCGGTGCCGGGCGTGCCGCTGCCGGTGGTGGCGGCGTTGCTGGTGCTGGCGCAGCTGGCCGAGCCGCCGTTCGCCGCCGCCCAGGGCGCCCTGCTGCCGTCCGTGCTGGGTGGGAAGTACGAGGCGGGGCAGTCCGTGCACCTGATCACCCACCAGGCGGGGCTGCTGCTGGGGTTCGTCGGCGGCGGGCTGGTGGTGGCGTGGCTGGGCACGTCCGGCGCGCTGCTCGCCGACGGGGTGACGTTCGCGGTGTCGGCGGTGCTGCTGCGGTTCGGCCTGCGCCACCGCCCGGCCCCGGCCTCCGTGCCGGCGGCGCGGGTGCGGATCCGGGCCGGCGCCGCGCTGGTGTGGCGGGACCGGCGGCTGCGGCTGCTGGTCGGCCTCGGGTGGCTGGCGCTGTTCACCGTGGTGCCGGAAGGGCTGGCCGCGCCGTTCTCGGCGGAGGTCGGGGCCGGTGCGGCGGGGGTCGGCCTGCTGCTGGCCGCCGACCCGGCCGGGATGGTGCTCGGCACCGTGCTGCTGCGCTTCCTGCCCGCGTCGGTGCGGGTGCGGCTGCTCGGGCTGCTCGCGGTCGCCACCGCGTTGCCGCTGGTCGGGTACCTGCTCGCGCCGAACCTCGTCGGCGCGGTGGCGTTGCTCGCGGTGAGCGGCGTGTTCAGCGCGTACCAGGTGACGGCGGGCGCGACGTTCGTGCGGCTGGTGCCGGACGAGCAGCGCGGCCAGGCGTTGGGCTTCGCCCGCAGCGGCCTGGTCGCCGCGCAGGGCATCGGCGTGGCGGCGGGCGGCCTGCTGGCGTCCGCGACGGGCTCGGCGACCACCGCGATCGCCGTGGCGGGCATCGCCGGCACCGTCCTGGCCCTCACCGCGACCACCGCGTGGTCCCGCGTGGCGCCCGCGGCGGTCGCCTGACCGTGCTGCGGCGCAACCGGTCGTTCCTGCTGTTGTGGGCCGGGCAGTCCGTGTCCCTCGTCGGGTCGCAGGTGACGGTGGTCGCGGTGCCGTTGGTGGCGGCGTGGGCGTTGGGCGCGGGGGCCGGGGAGATCGGGGTGGTGACCGCGTGCGGGCGGTTGCCGTACCTCCTGTTCGGGTTGCCCGCCGGGGTGTGGGTCGACCGGTTGCCGAGGCGGGTGGTGGCCGGGGTGTGCGCGGTCGGCCAGGCGGTGAGCCTGGCGGTCGTGCCGGTGGCGGCGGGGCTCGGGGTGTTGTCGGTGGCGTTGTTGGCCGTGGTGGCGGCGGTGGCGGGGACGTTCGCCGTGTTCGGTGACATCGCCGGGTTGGCGTTGGTGCCGATGGTGGTGCCCGCCGGGCAGTTGACGCGCGCCCAGGGCGCGGTGGAGGTGGGGCAGGCGACGGCGCAGGTGGCCGGGCCCGCGGTGGGCGGGTGGCTGGTCGGGGCGGTCACGGCGGCGGGCGCGCTGGTGGCCGACGCGGTCAGCTTCCTGGTCGCGGCGGTGACGTTGGTGTGGGTCCGGGTGGTCGAACGGCCGCAGGCCGGTGCGGGCATGTGGGCCGGGGTGCGGGCGGTGTTCGGCCACCAGGGGTTGCGGCGGGTCACGCTGTGCACCGCGACGCAGGTCTTCTGGTTCAACGCCTTCACCGTCGTGGTGCTGCTGCACCTGGTGTCGGCGTTGGGCCTGTCGGCGGCGCAGGCGGGGCTGACGCTGTCCGCGGGCGCCGTCGGCGGGCTGGTCGGCGCGCTCGTCGCGGCCCGGGTGGGCGCGTGGTGGGGTCGGCGGCGGACGATGGTCGCCGCGATCCTGGTCACCGGCGCGGGGCAGGCGGCGGTCGCGGCGGACCAGCTGGTGATCGGCGCGGTGGCGGTGATGTGGTTCGCGTTGCAGGTCTACAACGTGCACCAGGTGCCGGTGCGGTACGAGGCGACGCCCGCGGCCCTGCACGGGCGCGTCAACGCGACCATCCGCACGGCGGTCTGGGGCACCGCGCCCGCCGGAGCGCTGGTGGGCGGCCTGCTCGGCGAGGCCGTCGGCTCGCGGGCGACGCTCGTGCTCAGCGGCCTCGGCGTCGCGACGGCGTGCCTGTGGCTGGTCCGGGCACGCGTCGGGTGAGCGCGCCGGCCGCGGGAGCCGGAGCGCTCGCCGCGGCCCGCGCGTGGCCTCGGTGGGTGTCGTTCACCGTCGTGGGAACCCGTCTTCACCAGATCTTGTCGCGCATGGCGGCGCACCTCCCCTCGACGTGGCGGGCAGCGGGAACAGCGGCACCAGGGGGATCACCAGATCTTGTCGCGCACAACCACACCTCGCCTCCGTCTCGACACGGCTACGACCGGCGGGCTTCACCAGATCTTGTCGCGCACCGCGATCACCTCCAGTGGTCCTGGTCACCCCGGTAGCGGCTGACACCGACACGGGTCACCATTACTGTGACCCTCCGTCCGGACGCCATGACGGTCCGGGGCAGACAGTCGTGAGGAACCATGGGCAGAGCGGGTTCGACGTCGTCGGGCGATCGACGCTGGTCACTATGGTCCCTGCCCGGGCGGGCCCTGGTGTACGTGCTGTCGGTGGATCTGCTCGCCGTCCTCGCGCTCGCCGCCGCGGCCGCGTGGCCCGTGCCCGCCGACTCGTGGACCACGTTCGCCGTCCTGGCCGGCTGCGCCGCGCTGCACCTGCACTGCTCGCGCTGGATCGAGCGCATCCGCCGCGACCACAGCCACCTGCCGCACGTCGACCTGTGCAGCATCTGGATCCTGGCCGGCGCCCTCGTGCTGCCGCCCTCGCTCGCCGTCGCGCTCGTCGTGCTGATGTACGCGCACCGCTGGTGGGTCGTCGGCCGCTGGGACGCCTCACGCCCACCGCACCGCAACGTGTTCACCACGTCGATGATGGTGCTGGCCACGCTCGCCGCGAGCACCGTGGCGGGCGTCACCGGCCTGCGTGAGAACCTGCGCGCCGGGCAGCCCGACGGCGCGCTCGACCTCGTCGGCCTCCTCGGCGCGGGCGCGGCGCAGTGGCTGGTCAACACCGCCCTGGTGGCCGCGGTGATCCTGCTGACCGTCCGGCCCCGCTCGGTGAAGGACGCCCTCGGCAGCGGCGCGGACAACCTGCTCGAAGCGGGCCAGCTCGCGCTGGGCGGCTTCGTCGCCCTCGCCGTGGCGTGGTGGCCCGGGTTCGCGCTGCCGATGGTCGTCGCGGCCGTCGCCCTGCACCGCACCGTGCTCATCCACCAGCTGGAGCTGGCCGCCCGCACCGACGCCAAGACCGGCCTGCTCAACGCCGAGGCCTGGCACCTGCAGGCGACGCTGGAGCTCCAGCGGACCCGGCAGCAGCCGCCCGGCGCGCGCGTCGGCCTGTTCATGATCGACGTCGACCACTTCAAGGACATCAACGACACGCACGGCCACCAGACCGGCGACCTCGTGCTGCGGCGCATCGCGGCGGCGTTGGAGAGCGCGGTGCGGCGGGGTGACGCGGTGGGCCGCTTCGGCGGCGAGGAGTTCGCCGTGCTGCTGCCCGGCGTGGACCACGAGGAAGCGACGGCGATCGCCGAGCGCGTGCGCGCGGAGGTCCACCGGGTCCTGGTGGACGTCGGAGACGGCGGCGTGGTGGCGGGCCTCACGGTCAGCATCGGCATCGCGGTGTGGCCGGAGGTCGCCGAGGACACCGTGTCCGGGCTGCTCGCGGCGGCGGATTCGGCGCTGTACGAGGCGAAGCGGCTCGGCCGCGACCAGGTGCAGGCGGCGGGCAGGCGACGCCGCGCCCGGTGGACGCCGGCGGCCCGGTCCGAACGTCCCGGGGTGTAACGACCGCGACTACCCGGCGGATCTGCTACAGGTCGGGCCTGAAGGTGGCGTAGTTTCCTGCCCGCCACCTCCGACACGGTGGACCTCCTCGCTTGCAAGGGTCGTGAGCCAGTGGACCTCGGTGCCCCGCACGGCATCCGCTTCCGCTTCGAAGCGGGGCTGCTGCGTGCCGTCCTGCTCGACGCGCACCGCAAACCGCCCGTCGACGCCGTCGAGGAGCTGACCGCCGAGGCGGGCGCGCGCGACCTGCTGGTCGAGCAGACCCGGGACGGGCACGTGCGCGCGGTGCTGCGGCAGCGGTTCGACCTGCCCGCGCCCGCGCGGTGGCGGCTCGCCGTGGACGCGCCCGCCACCGAGACCTCCGACGGGGTGTCGTTCGCCCTGCCGGACTCGGTGACGCTGCTGGTGTCCGGCTCGCAGCCGTGCGAGGTCGTGGACGGCGGCGTGTGCGTGCGGTTGCCCGCGGGCGAGTCCGACCTGGACGTCACGGTGATCAGCGAGCCCGTGTTCGAGGTCGGCGACACGGTCGTGGTGTGCCGCCCGGACCAGCTGCGCCAGGCCGCGGTCGTGGTGTCGTGCCTGCCCGCGGACCGCGTCACGCCCGTCGTCGCGCTGAGACCCGGGGACCCCTCGTCGCACCGGCACGACCGGCTGGTGGCCCACCTGCTCGACGCCACGGGCGTGCGCCGCGCGGTGTTCCTCGCCGAACCGGACGAGGAGCTGTTCGGCGAGCTGCCCGAACGCCTGCACCTGCCGTGCGAGGACCCCGTCGGGCTGACCGCCAAGGCCTGGGAGCTGCTGCGCGGCGGCGGCGAGCCCGAACGCACGCTCGACGTGGCCCCGGACGCCGATTTCGTCGCCGCCCTGTTCACCGCCCTGCGCACGGGCGCGGCGCTGCGCGTGGACGAGGACGCGCCGCCCGTGCCGTTCGCCGAGCACAACCCGGACGACACCGACGAGGCGGTGCTGGTCGACCGCCCCGGCGAGGCCGACGTCCTGATGGCCGCCGTCTACGCGCACCACCGCGGCGCGCGACTGGTGATCGTCCCCGAACCGGACCTCGCCGTGGTGGGCGCGGTGGTGGCGGAGGAGCAGGAGCGGGTCACCGCGGCGGCGGGCGCGATCGGCGACGCGGTCAAGGGCATCGGGTTCGTCGAGGCGCTGTGGCGCTACCTGTCCAGCGGCGGGCACGACCCGTACGCGGCGGTCGAGGCCGCGGTCACCGCGCAGGTGCCCGCCGAGGCGGTCGCGGAGGTGGGCGACCGGGCGCTGACCGCGTTCACCGCCGGCCTGCCCTACTCGTTCGTGCACACCGAGGACGTGAACTGGGCGCGCAAGCCGATCGGGCACGTGGTGGCCGACCCGGCGCTGGTCGTGCTCACCGAGCTGCACCGCGCGGGCGTGGCGCGCGAGCCCGGCGCGTTCAGCGTGGTCGTCGACTCCGGTGCGTTCCAAGAGCAGCCGGTCACGATCGCGTCGTCGGGCCACCACACGCACCCGATCGTGCTGTCCGAGCAGGACGCCTCGCCGGAGGTGCTGCGCGACCTGGTCGTGGACCTGCCGGTCGAGCTGGTGTTCTTCAACTGCCACGACGCCGACGACGCGATCGCGCTGGGCGGGCACGCCCTGCCCGACGACGACATCCCCGTGACGCTGCGGCACCGGCCGATCGTGTTCAACAACTCGTGCCGGTCGTGGACGCGGCTGGGCCGCGAGTTCGTCCGCGCCGGCGCCCGCGGCTACATCGGGACCCTCTGGACCATCCCGCCGAACCTCGCCGCCGGGTTCGCCCGCACCGTCGTGCGGCGGCTCACCGCCGAGGAGACGCCCGCCGCGCGGGCCATCGTCAACACCGGCACGCCGGGCGGCATCGAGCGGTCCTACCTGTACGTCGGCACGGTCAACGGCCGGCTGGACGAGTGGCGCGACCGGTCCACCACCGCCACCGAGGCCGCGTTGACGGGGTGCGAGCTGCTGGCCGCCGCCGCGCGCGACCGCGTCGGCCCGCTGTCACCCGTGCTGCGCCGGGAGCTCTCGGCGTTGCGCGAGGTCGCCGACGCGGGTGACGCGACCGACACCCCGGCCTACGCCGACGTGCTGCTGGCCGAGCTGGGGCTGGAGGACGACGACGGGCGGGCCGCCGTCCTCGTCGACCGGGTCGACGCGCTGCTGACCGGGCTCGACCTGCCCGAGGACGAGCTCGAAGCCCTCTGGGCGTCCAGGTTCGAGCTCACCGGCGCCCGGTTCGAGCGGCGCGGGGAATACGGGGCCGCGCTCGCGGACTTCGAACGGTGTGTGGGCTTGGGCGACGCGTGCCGCGACCGAGCGGACGTCCTGCTGCGAATGGCGAGGCTGCTGATGCGCGAAGGCAGAACCGAGGAAGCCGGACAGGCGGCGCGGCTGGCGTACGAGGAGCACCGAGTGCGGGAGGACGGACCCGGGCAGCTGGAGTCGATCACCGTGCTCGACGGCCTCGGCGACGCCGATCCCGAGACGGCGCTGCGGTACGCGGTGGAGGGCCACGACCTGGCCGAGGAGCTGGGCGACCGGGTCCGGCAGGCCGGGTTCGCGCTCGCCGAGTGCGACCGGCGCCGTGACCGGGGTGAGCTCGCCGAGGCGATCGAGGCCGGGTCGCGCGCCGTGGAACTGTTCCGCGACCTCGGTGACGACCGGCGGGAGCTGGCCGCGTTGCGCCGGCTCGGCGCGTGCCACCGCGACCGGGGCGACCTGGAGACCGCGCAGCACTACGCGGCCGTCGGACTGGCCCGGGCCGAGCAGGTGGGCGCGGCGGCCGAGGTGGCGTCGTTCCACGACGACCTGGGCGGCGTGCTCAGCGCGCGCGGCGAGCACGGCAAGGCGTTGGAGCACTACCGGCACGCGGTGGAGAAGCTCGTCGCGACCGGCGCGTGGGAGCGCGGCGCGGAACTGCTGCCGCACCTGGCCGTCGGCGCGGTCCGGGCGGGCGACCCGGAGGCGCTGTGGACCGCGGCGCTGTGCGGCGGCCTGATCTGCGAGGTCGCGCCGCGCGAGGTGTGGGCCTCGGTCGTGCCGCTGGTGGTCGACTCGATGAAGCGGGCGATCGAGACCGGTCCCCTGGAGCTGACCGAACGCGGCATGACCGACTTCGCCAGCGCGGTGACCGCGGGCCGGCGGGAGGACATGCCGTTCCAGGTCGGGCTGCTCGCGGACGTCGTGGTCGTGCTGCTGGCGTGGCTGATGGACCGCGCCGACCCCGACATCCTCGCCTTCGCCCGCGAGCTGGACCGCACCAGCGGCGGCGTGCTCGACCTCGTCGGCTACGTGGCCGTGCCCTACGGCGCCCGCGCCCGCAACCCCGGTGCCGGCCGGTCGCGGCCTACCAGTGGCGGCCCGCGCTGAGGTCGTCCAGCTCGGGCCGCGACAGGTGCAGCACCCGGAAGCGCACCTCGCCGTCGGTCTCGGGTGCCGTGCGCCAGAGGCTGAAGTGCACCAGCTCCCAGGTCCGGGTGTCGATCGCCACCGCGGTGCTGTGCAGGTCGGGGTGGTCCTTGAGCTCGTCGAGCCGGTCGAGCGCCCGGTCGACGGCCTCGGCCGCGTCGGCGTCGGCGGGCAGCCGCCACGTGCGCTTGGTGGCCGCGGTCGGAGTCTCGGCGGCGCCGCGCTCGAAGGCGAGGCCCGACCAGTGCTGCACGACCGGGCGGCCGAAGTCGGCGCTCAGGCCCCGGAAACCCGGTCCCCACAGGAAGCTGTTCATGCCCTCGGCCGTGCGCCACAGGTAGAACGGCGCGTACTGGTTGACCGGCGAGCCGTCGACACCGCGTTCCCGCACGCAGTAGGCCTTGAGCCCCAGGCCGGGGAACGCGTCCAGCGCGGAGCCCCTGGTGGCGACGCGGGTGCGGATGACGCCCATGTCGTAGTCGGCGGGCAGGGTGATCTCGTAGTGCATCGCGTGCATGGTCAGTTCCCCCGGTATTCGGCTGCGGTGCGCGGGTACAGCTCGCGGTAGGCCGCGAGCCGGCCCCAGGACGTGGTGGTGGACTCGGCTCGGAGCAGGCCGTGGACCAGCGCGCGGGCGAACACCCGCCGTGCGGCGGCGAGCACCTCGTCGGGGTCGGCCGCGTCGTGGGTCCCGGTCGTGGCGGCGAAGACCGCGTCGCCGTCGGTGAGGCCGTGCGCCGGGCGGACGGCGGTGGCGAGCCCGTCCTGCGCGGCGTTGGCCAGGGCGAACAGGCGCGGCAGGCGGGCGTTCGTGGCGATCACGCCGATGACGGTGTTGAACGGCGGGGCGTGCCCGGCGATCCGGGCCGCGTCGAGGTCGTCGCCCTGGTAGGCGGGGAACTCGCCGGGCAGGCCGAGGTGCGCGGCGAACGGCAGGCCGGTGTCGGGGTCGACCGACGGGCCGACCGCGTTGAGGACGGCCACCGCGCCCACCACCACGCCGCCGGGCAACGTGGCGCTCGCCGTGCCCAGGCCGCCCCTCATCGTGGCGTTGAGCGCGCCCGTGCCCGCGCCGACGTTGCCCTGGGCGAACTCCACGCCCGCGGCGCGCACCGCCTCCGCGCCTTCCTCCGGCCCCGGACGGGCGTGGAAGTCACCGCCGCGGCCGAGGTCGAACAGCGCGGCGGCGGGCACGAACGATCCCAGTTCGCGCGCCGCGCCGTCGGCCGCCGCGAGCCCGTACGCGCTCCCGCCGGTCAACACGACGCCGCGCACCTCCCGGCCGCCGTGGCGGGGGTCGAGCGCGGCGGTGTCCCTGGTCGCCGGCGCACCACCTCGGACGTCCACAGTGGACAGGGTGCCGGGTGGGAACAGCACGGCCGTGGTGCCGGTCAACGCGCCGTCACCGATCCGCGTGGCGTGCCCGACCAGCACGCCGGCCACCTCGGTGATCGAGTTCCGCACGCCCCCGATGCTACGTGCCGCGCGGGCGGCGCCGGGCGGGAGCCGGGCCTCGCCGTCAGGCTTCGGCGGTGAGCAGCCGGGCGCCGATCTCGCGGACCACGGAGGCCAGCAGGTCGACGTCCTCGTCCGTGGTCCGCCAGTTCACGATCGCCGGGCGCAGGGCGACCTTGCCCCGGTAGACCGTGGTTCCCACGTAGACCCGGCCGTCTTCGAGGAGTTCGTCGCCCAACCGGCGGTTCAGGTCGTCGAGGGACTCTTCCGGCACGCCCGGTGGGCGGTAGCGGAAGCAGACGATGAAGACGGTGATCGGGGCGAGCAGTTCGAGGTCCGGGGCTTCCTCGATGCGGCGGCCGAGGCGCAGCGCCAGGTCCTGGTGCCGTTCGACCATGGCCCGGTGGCCGTCGCGGCCGTAGGCGCGCAGCGTCGCCCAGATCGGGAACGCGCGGGCGCGGCGGGAGGATTCCGGGCCCAGGTTGTTGTAGTTGACGAACTCGTCGTCCGGTTCCGGCAGGTACGGCGCGTTCCAGCCGCCGAACGCGCGCCCCAGCAACGACCGGTCCCGCACGAACGCGACACCGCTCTCGTAGGGCACGTTGAGCCACTTGTGGCCGTCCGCCGCCACCGAGTCGGCCCGCTCCACCCCGCGCACCAGCCCCGCCGTGCGCGGCGACACGGCCGCGAACAGCCCGAACGCGCCGTCCACGTGCAGCCACGCCCCGTGCCGCTCGGCCAGGTCGGCCATCTCGTCCAACGGGTCGAAGTCGCCGCCGTTGACCTCGCCCGCGTTGCCGATGAGCACGGCCGGGCCCGACGACGCCAGCTCGCGGTCCAACGCCTCCACGTCGAGCCGGCCGGCGTCGTCACGGGTCAGCTCCCGCACCACGTCCCGGCCCAACCCCAGCAGCTGCAGCGCCTTCCGGCTGCTCGGGTGGACGTACCCGCTGGAGAACACCGGCATCCGCGGCAGCCCCACCAGGCCGTCCGCGGTGACGTCCACCCCGTGCCGCTGCGCCCACCAGTGCCGCGCGCACGCCAGCCCGGTCAGGTTCGCGAACGTCGCGCTGGGCGTGAGCACGCCGCCGTGCGACGCGGGCAGCCCGAACAGCTCCTTCAACCACCGCAGCACGACCGTCTCGGCGTGCGCGGCCAGCGGCGAGGCCACCCACAGCCCGCCGGCCTGGTCCAGCAGCGACGTCACCCAGTCCGCCGCCTGCGCCGCGGGCGTCGCGCCACCGACCACGAGGTGGAAGAACCGGGGCCCGGACGAGTGCGTGGCGGCCCGCGTGCCGATCCGCAGCAGGTCCGCGATCGCGGCGATGGTGCCGTCGCCGGCCGCCGGCAACGGCCCGTCGAGGTCCTTGATCAGGTGGGCGTGCGTGGCGTCGCGCACCGGCAGGTGCGGCAGCGCGTCGAGGTAGGTCCCGGCGGCCCGCGCCACCATCCCCAACGCCTCGGCGGCGTCCTCTCGAGCGTTCAGCGGATCACCCATCCGTGAACGGTAGACGAAAGGCCGCGCAGGGACCACCGACGTGATCCGGGTGCGGTTCCGGGTGACACCGGGGTGGTCGACGGCGCGAACGCGGTCGCTCTCAGTGCAGGTGGCAGGCCCTCGGATTGATCCACGGGAGCCGCCGCGGCAGGGTAGGCGCCGATGACACGACGTGGGCGGTTTCGAGGCCGGGCGGTCGACGCCGGGGTGGACGCGTTCCTCGGCATCCGGTACGCCGAGCCGCCGTTCGGGGCACGTCGGTTCGCCGCGCCCGTGCCCGCCGACTTCGCGGGCGACTGCCTGGAGTTCGGGCCGATCGCGCCGCAGTCCGCGCGGTTGCCCGGCGCGCCGGTGTGGCGGCCGGGTGACGAGGACGTGCTGTCCCTCAACGTCTGGGCGCCGTCCACATCGGACGGGCCGTGGCCGGTGCTGTTCTACGTGCACGGCGGGGCCTACACGTTCGGCTCGTCGGCCCAGCCCGACTACGACGGCGCCGCGCCGGCCCGGGCCGGGCTGGTCGTGGTGACGTGCAACTACCGGCTCGGGTTCGAGGGGTTCGGGCACGTGGCCGGGCAGCCGGACAACCGGGGGCTGCTCGACCAGCGGGCCGCGTTGCGGTGGGTGCGCGACCACATCGCGGTGTTCGGCGGCGACCCGGGCAACGTCACCGTCGCCGGGCAGTCCGCCGGAGCCGGGTCGGCGTTGTTCCTGGCGGCGTGGGAGCCGGTGCGGCGGGTCATCGCGCACAGCGTGCCGAACCGGGTCTACACACCGGGGTTCGCCCGTCGGGTCGCGCAGTGGATCGACACCCGCACGCCGGAGTCGACGGTCGCGTCGGCCGACGCCCTGGCCGCCGCGCAGCGCACCGGGCCGTTGAGCTACGACCCCGTCCTGTTCGGACCCGTCGCGGACGCGTTGCCCGCGCTGCCCTCGTCGACCGACGCCCTGCTGTGCCACACGGACGTCGAGTACGCGTTGTTCGACGCGGTGGGCACGTTCCGGCCGCCGGCGGACCTGCGGGCGTTCGGCCGGGACTGGGGCATCCCCGACCACGTGGTGGCCGCGTACGAGCACTTCGAGGACGCGCACGTGCGACTGGCCGGCGACTTCGTGTTCACCGAACCCACCACCAGGCTGGCCGAGGCGCACGGCCGGGCGTTCCTCGCGCGGTTCACCCGGCCACCCGCCTGGCACACCGCCGACGTGCCGTTCTCGTTCGGCAACCTTGAGGGCGCTGATTTCCTCATCGGTGGCCCGGCGGGTGACGACGAGCGCGCGCTGTCCCGGCGGATGCTCCGGGCGTGGGTCGACTTCTGCGCCACCGGCGACCCCGGCTGGACCGGCGTGCGGCACTGGGGCGGCGAGGCGGAGTCCCGGCGCGAACCGTGGCGGGGCGTGGACCTCTCCGCGCCCGTCGACTACCCCGTGCAGCCGGTCACCTGACGGCCTCGCGCACCGCGGGCACGATCTCGTTCGCCCACGCCCCGAGCGCGACGTCGGTCAGCGGCTCGCGGACCGGGAAGTACACGAACCCGGCCGCGTCGTGCTCCAGCACCGCGCCGGTCAGCTCCTCGACCCACTGCCCGACCGAGCCGCCGACCCACTTGCCGTCCGCGTCCCGGGTCGCGGCGAGCGGCGTCGACGTGATCGCACCCGGCAGGTTGTAGACGGTGGCGACGTCGCGCGGGTCGCGGCCCGCCGCCACCGCCGCCTCGTCGATGACGGGCCGCGACGTCCGGTACCGCTCGCTGAGCCAGTCCGCCGCGTGCCCCGGCAACCAGCCGTCGGCGAGCTTGCCGGTGACCGCCAACGACTTCGGCCCGACCGAGCCCGTCCACACCGGCGCGGCGGGCACCGGCGCCGGTCGCAGCGCGGTGACCTGGTAGAACTCGCCGTCGAACGTCACCGGCTCGCCACCGCCGGACAACGCCCGGACCAGCGTGATCGCCTCCTCGAAGGCGCGGATGGCCGCACCGGGCGTCAGCCGCCCGACACCCAACCTGGCGATGTCGTCCCACAGCCCTCCCGCGCCCATGCCGAGCACGATCCGGCCGCCCGACAACGCGGACAGCGACGTCACGGTGCGCGCGAGCATCGGCGCCGGCCGGCTCGGCAGGTTGGTCACGCTCACCAACCCCGTGACGCCCGTGGTCCGGCCGAGCACCACGCCCATGAGGGCGTAGGCGTCCAGCCGGTCGCCGAAGTACGGGTGGTCGGACGCGGTGACCAGGTCCAGGCCCGCGCGGTCGGCCTCGACCGCGTGCCCGAGGCTGTCCGCGGCCCGGCCGACGGCGGTGCTGATCCCGATTCCGAACAACGGCTTGCGCGTCGACATCGAGGTGATGTCCTTCCCGGTAGTTGGTTCGCGGTACGAACGAGTATCGTGGCCCCATGACCAAGGCCGATGGTGAGCAGATGGGCATCGTCACCGCGCTGGTGCGCGCCACGTTCCTGGTGGACGCCGTGTACGCCGACTCGGCCCGGGAGTACGGCCTGACCCAGCAGCAGGGACAGCTGCTCTGCGTGCTGATGCCCCGGTCCTACGGCATGGGTGAGCTGGGTGAGGTGCTGGGCCTCGCGAAGTCGAGCCTGAGCGGTCTGGTCGACCGGACCGCGCGGCGCGGCCTGGTCCGCCGCGAGACCGACGCGCGGGACAACCGCGCGGTCCGGGTCGAGCTGACGCCCGAGGGCAGCCGGCTCGCCGACGAGTTCTACGCCGAGACGTGCCGCCGGATCGAGCGGCTGCCCTCGGGCCTGGCCGACGCCGAGCGCGAGATCCTCGCGGACCTGCTCTCCCGCCTGGTGCGGGACAACGAGGTGCCGCCGGTCTTCATGGTGTTGAACTCCGATCAGGGCTGACGGTCCACACCGAACAGCTCCACGAACCTCCCGGTGAACAGGTCGGCCCCCTTGTACCGGGCGACCGCCTCCGGCGACAGGAGCGTCGTGCCGTCCGGGGTCGGGAACTGGCCGACACCGCCCTTCGGGCCCAGCGGCAGCAGGATCGACGGCACGGGGGACGGGCGGTAGGTGGCCGCGGGCCGCTCGCCCCGCACCTGCGCGATGACGTTCGCGGCCACCACCTCGGCGTGCTGCATCGCGTACCCGGCCATCTTCGCCTCGGCCAGGTCGGTGATGTCGCCCACCGCGTAGACCCGCTCGTGGCCCTCGACGTTCAGGCTCTCGGTCACCCTGACCCGGCCCTGCGGCGTGAGCGCGGCGGCCAGCGCGTCGTCCAGGAAACCGCCGTTGACCCGCACGCCGTGGCAGCGGAACCAGATGTCGGCGGTGATCTCGCCGTCGGTCGTGCCGACGGTGAACGTCCCGGCCCGCGCCGGTTCCGTCGGCGGCGCCGCGGTCAGCGCCGTGCCCAGCCGCAGCTCCACGCCGATCGCGTCGAGCTGCCGGTGCAGCTCCTCGCGCAGCTCGGGCTCGAACCCGGGCACCAGCCGCTCGGCCGGGTCGACGACGGTCACTTGCTTGTCCGGCCACACGGCCTTGATCTCGCCGGACAGCTCCAGGCCGACCGGGCCCGCGCCGACGATCAGCACGCGCGGCGCGTCGGCGAGCTCCTTGTGGGTGGCCCGCAGCCGGTCCAACGCCTCGGTGGACGACTCGGTGTCCGTCTTCGCCGGGTACGGGTAGCCGGACCCGGTGGCCAGCACGACGTAGTCGGCGGCGATCCGCTCGCCGGACGCCGGCGTGACGCCGCGCGGGTCGACCGACGCGGCCCGGTCGCGGACGACCCGGCCCCGCGTGAGCAGGCGGTCGTACGGGAAGAAGATGTTGTGCGCCCAGTCGGGCTCCACCAGCGCCCGCAGCGAACCGGCGGCGTGGACGAACGCGTCCTTCGGCTCCACCAGGACCACGTCGGCGTCCTCGTCCAACGCCTTGGCGACCGCGGCGCCCCCGTACCCGCCGCCGACGACCACGACAACACGACTCATCTCAGCACACCCCCAGCGATCAGTAGTTCGTCCTACGAACCATACTAGTTCGTAGGACGAACTGACAAATCACTGCCGGTTCGTGCCGGGCGGTGGGTCAGCGCGGGTCGTCGCGCTCCCGCCGCACGGTGACCTTGCGGCCCTTGATGGTCGCGCCCCGCAACGAGGCGATGACCTGCTGCGCGGCCGAGTCCGGCACCTCCACCAGCGAGAACCGGTCGGCGATCTCGATCGCGCCGATGTCGCGGCCGTTGAGGCGCGCCTCACCCGCGATCGCGCCCACCAGGTCCTGCGGCCGGATGCCGGAACTGCGGCCCGCGCCGACGAACAGCCTGGTCATGCCCGCGGACGGGCGGCGCGGCCGGCGCGGCTCACGGCGTTCGCCGCCGCCCTCGCGCCCGCGGCGGTCACCGGACGGCCCGGACCTCGGCACGTACTCCGGGATCTCCTCCTCGTCCGCCGCCGCGCCGGTGGCCTCGTGCGCGAGCTTGACCGCCGCCAGCGCCACCTCCATGACGTCGAACTGGTCGGTCAGCGTCTCCACCACGACCCGGAAGCTCTCCAGGTCGTCCTCCAGCAGGCTCTCGTGCAGCGCGGCTCGGGTCAGCTCCAGCCTGCGCGCCCGCAGGTCCGCGATCGTCGGGACCTTCTCCATGTGGATGCGCTGCTTGGTCACGCGCTCGATGGTCTTGAGCATGCCGTGCTCGCGCGGCTCGGCCAGGGTGATCGCCACGCCCTCGCGGCCCGCCCGCCCGATCCGGCCGATGCGGTGCACGTAGGACTCCGGCGCGGACGGCACGTTGTAGTTCACGACGTGCGTCAGCTGCTCGATGTCCAGCCCGCGCGCCGCCACGTCGGTGGCCACCAGCAGGTCGGCCGTGCCGTTGCGCAGCCGCGCCATCACGCGGTCGCGCTGCTCCTGGCTGATGCCGCCGTGCAGCGACTCCGCCCGGTAGCCGCGCCCGTTGAGCGTCTCGGTGAGCTGGTCGACCTCGTCGCGCGTGCGGCAGAACACGATCGCCGCGGTCGGCGCCTCGACGTCCAGCACCCGGCCCAGCGCCGCCGGCTTGTGCGCGCGCGGCACGACGTAGGCGCTCTGCCGCACCTTCGGCGCCTCGCCGGGCTCCGCCTGCTCGCGGCCGATGGTGATGCGCACCGGGTCGGACAGGTGCGTGCGGGCCAGGCGGTCGATGCGGCCGGGCATGGTCGCGGAGAACAGCACGGTCTGCCGTTCCGACGGCGTCTCGGCCAGGATCGTGTCCAGGTCCTCGGCGAAGCCCATGTCGAGCATCTCGTCGGCCTCGTCGAGCACGACGACTTCCAGGTGCTCCAGCTTCAGCGTGCCCCGGTTGAGGTGGTCGACCGCGCGGCCCGGCGTGGCCACGACGACGTCGACGCCCTGCTCCAGCACCCGCAGCTGCCGCCCGATGGGCTGGCCGCCGTAGATGGGCAGCACCCGCGCGCCCAGCTCCCGGCCGTACCGGTGCACCGCTTCGGAGACCTGCACCGCCAGTTCCCGCGTCGGCACCAGCACGAGCGCGAACGGCGCCCGTCGGTCGCGCTCGCCGCCCGCCATGCGCTCCAGCACGGGCAGCGCGAACGCGGCCGTCTTGCCGGTGCCGGTGGCGGCCTGCCCGAGCAGGTCGCGCCCGGCGGTCAGCGGCGGGATGGCCTCGCGTTGGATGGGGGTGGGCTCCTCGTAGCCGAGGCCGGACAGCGCCCGGAGCAGTTCGGGGCGCAACCCGAGGTCGGCGAAGCTGGTCCGGTCGTCGGGCTCGTCGTTCATGCCCTCAAGTCTCGCTGATCGCCCCTGAACCGCTCGGTGAGGGGGGTCGCGCGCCGCCGTCGGTCCGGGATTCCGCAGTCACCGCGAATCGCGTCACGCCCGTCCGGGTCGGTTCCCGGGCGCGTGCCCGGCCCGTGGCCCGATGGCGGTGGAGTCGGCGCCGAAGTCACGCCGTCAAGGGTCGAACGCACCACACGCCCGTATCGGCGGTCGACTCCGAAGATTTCCCGCAATTGACGGTTGACGACCGGTTGTCGAGGGTCGGCCGAAGCGTCGGGAATGCCGGGATCGCGTCGCTCGTGGACGTGAAAGGTTTTTCGGGAAGCGGGTTCGGGTCACGTGCGGCCACCGCTCGGGGTAACGCCAGTGCGGCCGATCGTCGCGGTCGGAACCGGGGATTCACCCGGAGGCAACACTGAGGCCGCCCGCTATACCTCTCCTATACTCGGCGACCGGCTTCCCCTTCATGGTCAACTCACCGGTAGCGTGCCGCGAGATCGATACCGAGCGTGAGTTCCGACCTATGGGAAGTGGTGCGCGTGGCGGTGGACGACTTGGACGGGCACACCGGGCACGACGTCCGGCCGGTCTCGTTCGGCCTCGACGGCGTGTGGTTCGAGATCCGCCTGGGCGCCGCGAACGCGGCCAGGCTGCGTGCCGTCCTCGACCGGTTCGTGCGAGCCGCGCGGCGGGTGCCCGGCACCGCGCCGGCACCGGTACGCAGCGTCGATGCCCACCTGGCGCAGGTCGTGCGGCAGTGGGCGCGCGAGCACGGCTACCGGATCTCCGACCGGGGCAGGCTCTCGGAGATCGTGCTGGAGGCCTACGAACGGGCGCACCCCGGCCGACGGCGCGCGGACGGGACGCGCCGGGTCGCCGATCACCCGAAGCGGCTAGACGGTCGTGACGGGCGGTGACCGTGACCGCCGTCGGGCCCAAGTTCGACAGGTCCGGCGGCAGCAGCCGGAGTCCGGCGCTGGACCGATCGGCGGCATACCGCCACGGCACGGTCGGAGCGGTTCAAATGATATTTCCCCCATCGTGACGGGCTCGGCAACATGTCAAACGCTTTAGTCGGCCGATTTTCGAGGTTGAGTGGCCGGCTACCGCGCGCTCTGCGCCGTCTAGAGACTGGGGGTCGTGACCATGCGGGTGCAGATTCTCGGTGCTGTCGCCCTCGCACGTGAGGATCGTCGGATGGGTGTGGCCGCTCGTCAGGTGCGCACCCTGCTCGCGTTGCTGGCGCTTTCACCGGGCGCCCCCGTTCCGTTCGACCAGCTGGTCGAGGAATTGTGGGCCGGTAAACAGATGGGAAACGCCCGCAACGCGCTCCAAGCGAATGTGGTGCGGCTGCGCAAACTGCTGGAGCAGTTCGCCGACGTGCCGGGCGACTGCCTGGTCCGCACGGTGAGCAGCGGCTACGTGCTCGACCTGCCGGGCGCGTCGGTCGACGCGCACCTGTTCCGCGACCTGGCCGACCGCGGTTCGGCCCTCGTGCCCCAACGGCCCGACGAGGCGATAGACCTGCTGGAACGCGCGTTGCGGCTGTGGCACGGACCGGCGCTGTTCGACGTGAGCGACGGCCTGCGGTTCCGCATCGAGGCCGCCCGGCTCGACGAGCGCAGGCTCAGCGCCCGCGAGGACCTCATCGCCGCCAAGCTCGCCAACGGCGAGGACCGCGGCGTCGTGTCCGAGCTCAAGCAGCTCGCCGCCGAGTACCCGGAGCGGGAGCGGTTCAGCGAGCAGCTGATGGTCGCGCTGTACCGCAACGGCAGGCAGACGGAGGCGCTGGACGTCTTCCACCACACGCGCAGGCGCTTGGCGAGCGAGCTCGGGTTGGAGCCCGGCCGCGCGATGCGACGGCTCTACCAGGCGATCCTCGTCCACGACCAGGTACTGCTGTAGGAGGCGAAGTGCTGGAGTTCCGGGTCTTGGGGCCGGTCGAGGTGCACCACGACGGGCAGGAGGTGCCGCTGGACGGGTCGAAACCGCGCACCGTCCTCACGGCGTTGCTGCTCGCCGACAACGGCGCTGTCTCCGACACCCAGATGAGCGACTTCTTGTGGGGCGACCACCCGCCCGCCACGTTCAACGCGCAGATCTACACCTACGTCTCGCGCTTGCGCAAGACGCTGCGGCGGGAGGTCGGCATCACCCGCCGTTCCCGCGGTTACGAAGTGCGGCTCACCGAGTGCGCTTTCGACCTGCGTGACTTCGAGGAGCAGGCGGCGCGGGGCCAGTCCGCGCTCGCCGCGGGCCACTACGAGGAAGCGGCCCGGCTGCTGCGCGCGGCGTTGCGGCTGTGGCGCGGTCCCGCGTTGACGGGGGTCTCGGAGCACCTGGCGGACGCCGAGGCGCCGAGGCTGGAGGAGGCGCGGATCGCCGCGCTGGCCAGCCGCATCGAGGCCGACCTCGCGCTGGGCCGGCACGCCCAGCTGCTGCCCGAGCTGACCAAGCTCGTGCACCAGCACCCGTTGCAGGAGCGGTTCCGCGCCCAGCTCATGACCACGTTCTACCGCTGCGACCGGCAGGCCGACGCGCTCGTGCTGTACGAGGAGGGCCGCCGCATGCTCGCCGACGAGCTGGGCATCGACCCCGGCTCGCTGCTGCGCGAGGTGCACCTGGCGATCCTCACCGCGGACCCCGTGCTGGCCTCGCCGCGCCGGGTGGCGGTGTAGGGAGCCGTATAGCCCGCCGCATAGGCCGGATATAGCCCCGAAAAGCATGGTGGGAACCGGTAGGCAGAAACCCGTGTTCCCGGAGGTGCCCAGTGACCAGTTCGGTGCGGATCGACGCGGACGACAAGGCGAAGATCAAGGAGATCGTGTCGGAGATCCTCGAGATCGACGCCGAGGACATGACCGACACGAGCCTCTTCAAGGAGGACCACGACGCCGACTCGCTCGGCGCCATCGAGATCCTGTCCGCGTTGGAGCGCACGTTCGGCGTGGAGATCGACCAGGCCGAGCTGACCCGGATGGTCAACCTCGACGGCGTCATCGCGGTCGTCGCCGACGCGCGAGCCGCCGAGTAGCCACCTCACCCGTCGAGCGGTCCGGCACCGGACTTGGAGGGCACGATGCACGACGGAGGGCGGCAGCCGCGCCGGGTGGTGATCACGGGTCTCGGCGTGGTCACCAGCATCGGCATCGGCGTCACCGAGTTCCTGGCCGGCCTGCGCGAGGGCCGCAGCGGGATCACGCCGATCACCTCGTTCGACACCACCGGTTTCAGCCACGCCAACGGCGCCGAGGTCACCGACTTCGACCCGGCCGAGTGGCTGGAGCGGGTGGACCCCGACGAGCTCGGCCGCGCCGGGCAGTTCTCCGCCGCCGCGGCGCGGATGGCCGTGGGCGACGCGGGCCTCACGGTCGAGGAGCTGCGCGGCAAGCGGGCCCTGGTGTCCGTCGGCACGACCGACGCCGAGTCGCGCGACCTGGACAACCTCGTGGCGCAGCAGTTGGCGCACGGCCCCGAGTCGTGGAACCCGGTGATCGCGCGGCGCTCCACGGCCGGTCGCCTGTCGTCCAGCATCGTGCGCGAGCTGGCGCTGACCGACGTCGAGGCGGTGACCATCCCCACCGCGTGCGCCGCGGGCAACTACGCCATCGGCAACGGCTTCGACGCCATCCGCGAGGGCGAGGTGGACGTCGCGCTGGTCGGCGGCGCGGACGCGGTGTGCCGCAAGACGTTCACCGGCTTCTACCGGCTGGGCACGATCGCGCCGGAGGTGTGCGCGCCGTTCGACAAGGACCGCAAGGGCATCCTCACCGGCGAGGGCGGCGGCATCCTCGTGCTGGAGTCGCTGGAGTCCGCGCTGGCCCGCGGCGCCCGGATCTACGCCGAGGTGCTCGGCTACGGCCTCAACTGCGACGCCAACCACCCCGTGGCGCCGGACCGGGACAGCCTGGCCCGGTGCATCGAGCTCGCGCACCGCAACGCGGGCGTCAAGCCCGAGGACGTCGACTTCATCTCCGCGCACGGCACCGGCACCAAGGCCAACGACGTCACCGAGTCCGGCGCGATCCGGCAGGTGTTCGACGCGCCACCGCCGACCGTGTCGATCAAGTCGATGCTCGGCCACTCGATGGGTGCGGCGTCGGCGCTGGCGTCGGCGGCGTGCGCGCTGGCGATCACCGAGGGCTTCATCCCGCCCACCATCAACCACTGCGAGACCGACCCCGAGGTGGGGTTGGACTGCGTGCCCAACCAGGCGCGGCCGGCCACGCTGGACGTGGTGCAGAACAACGCGCTGGCGTTCGCGGGCAACAACTCGGTGCTGATCCTGGGCCGGTACCGGGACGCGGTGTGATGGCGGAAGTCCTGTTCCTGCACGGTCTGGCGGGCAAGGCGGCGGTGTGGGACGCGCTCGACCTGCCGTTCACCGCCGTCAAGCCGGAACTGCCGTGGCACGGGATGGCCGACCCGGCGTGGAGCCACGAGCCCGACCCCGGCCGGATCGTCCTCGACGCGGTGTCGGCCGCGCACGACGTCGTGGTGGCGCACTCGTTCGGCGCGAACCTGCTGCTGGAGTGCTTCGCCGACGGCCGCGTGCCGCCGCGACCCGCGGTGCTGGTGTGCCCGTTCTACCGGCCCGAGCCGACCGACTTCGACTGGCCCACGATCTCCTACTACCTCAACGACTTCCACCGCACGTTCACCGAGGCGCTGCGCGTCGGCGAGACCGCCCGCTTCCCCGAGGCCAAGCGCGAGTGGCTGGCCAGGGCGTTGCGCGACCAGGTCGGCCCGTACGGCTGGACGCGGTGGTTCCAGACCTACCTGCGCACCCCGTTCCTGGACCTGTCGCGGGTCGACGCGCCGGTGCTCGTGGTGAGCGGCGTCGACGACATCGCCGCGCGCCCCGACGACGGCCGCGCCCTGGCCAAGTCCCTGCCCCGCGGCCGGTTCGAGCTGCTGGAGGGGTGCGGCCACTTCCCGATGATCGAACAGCCCGACCGCCTCGCGGCCCTGGTCCGCGACTTCGTCGACGAACACCTGGAGCTGACGTGACCACCACGACCGTCTCGCTGCGACCCCGCTACGAGGGCTCGAACATCTGCACCTGGATCGGGTTCAAGCACGTCAACTACATGGTCGAGGAAGCGGTGCTGGACCACCTGCGGCAGAGCGGGTTCCCGGCCGGCGCGCTGTACGAGCGGTTCGGGCTGTGCACCGACATCACCGACCTCGACACCAAGATCCTCACCGCTTTCCACATCGACGACCTCGCGCAGGCCGCGGTGAAGCGGGTCGACGGCGACGGGCCGTTGCGGCTCGTGGTCGAGCTGACCGTGGAGCGGGACGGCAAGACGGTGAAGGCGGTCAAGTCGAAGGTTTCGGTGTCGTTCCGGCTCGACCCGCACGGCTTCGACGCCGAGCCCGTGCCCGCGCAGCTGCGGCCGCACGTGGTCGAGCGGATCGGCGCGCCCGGGGCGGCCGTGCTGGACAAGGTCGGCGCGGTGCGGCCGGTCGAGGTCGGTGACGCGGACCCGCTGGACCTGCTCACGGCGGGCCGGAACGCGTTCGCCTGGGCGTGGCGGATCCCCTACTTCTACTGCCACTTCACCGAGCGCGTGCAGATGTCGGGCTACCTCCGCCAGATGGAGGAGGTGCTGGACCTGTTCGTGGAGGACCGCGGCGCGTCGATCAAGACGCTGCTGGACGAGCAGAACTGGATCCCGGTCGTGCCGCACTCGCGGATCACGTTCCTCGGCGAGGCGAACATGGAGGAGACCCTGTACACGGTGTTCACCGTGGAGGAGGTCTTCAAGAAGTTCACCTTCACCGCCCGGATGGACTGCTACGTGCTGCGCGACGGCGTGCTGGTGCCGACCGCGACCGGCCGCATCACGCACGGCTGGGCCGTGATCGAGAACCGCAAGGACTGGAGCCTGGTCGACTTCGACGACCGCCTCGTCGGCGCCATCACCGGCAAGGCCGGGTCGCTCAGCGGGCGCGGTGCGTCATGACGGCCTCCCTGGTGGACGGCCTGGTCATCTCGGCGTGGTCGGCCGTGTCGCCGTTCGGGATGGGCTCGGAGGCGTTCGCGGGCGGTGTGCGGGCGGGCGTCCCGGCGCTCGCCCCCGCGCCCGGCGGCCCATTCGAGCAGGCGGCGCTGGTGCCGGACTTCAGCGCGGCCGGCGCGTTGGGCAAGAAGGGCACCCGCACCATGGACCGGGTCACGGCGCTGGCCGTCAGCACGGTCGGCCGGCTGCTGCAGGAGTGCGGCCCGGCGTTGCTGGACCAGCCCGAACGCGTGGGTGTCGTGCTGGGCACCGGGTCCGGCAGCGTCCAGTCCATCATGGACTTCACGCGGGACGGCCTCACCGGCGACAAGCCCTACCACGTCGACCCGGCGTTGTTCCCCAACACGGTGATGAACCGCGCGGCCGGGCAGAGCGCCATCTGGCACAAGATCAAGGGCCCCAACACGACCATCGCGGGCGGCGCGCTGACCGGGCTGCTGGCGTTGAGCTACGCGGCACGGCTGCTGCGCGGCGGGCACGCGGACCGGGTGCTCGTCGGCGCGGCCGAGGAGTACTCCGAGCAGCGGGCGTGGCTGGAGTGGCGTGGCAGCGAGGGCACGGCCGGTCCGCTCGGCGAGGGCGGCGCGGTGTTCCTGCTGGAACGCGAGTCGACCACGGCCGGACGGCCGGTGCTCGCCCGCGTCGTGACGACCCGGTTCCGCGGGTTCTTCGAGCCCGGCGGCGCGACGGAGGCGTTGCGCGAGTGCGTGCGCACGGCGTTGGCGGAGGCCGCGGTGGACCCGGCGGACGTGCTGTTCGTCTCCACCGACGGCGCCGAGGAGTCCGCCGTGGTGCAGGCGTTGGGCCGCACGCCCGAGTGGCTGCGGTGCGTGCCGCTGGTGGGCGACACCTCGGCGGCGGTGGCGAGCTTCCAACTCGCGGCGGCGGTCGCGGCCGGCCGGTCGGGCCCCGCGCTGGTGACCGGCGTCGAACGGGACGGCACGGTCGGCTGCGTCGTGCTGGACCTGCCGTGAGCTCCGTGCACGTGGACCCGGCGGACCCCTTGTTCGCCGGGCACTACCCGGGCTTCCCGATCCTGCCGGGGCTGTTCGTGCTCGACCACGTGCGGGCCGCGCTGCCCGGCCACCGGGTGGTCGCGCTGGACCGGGCGAAGTTCGTGCGGCCGGTGCTCCCCGGCGACACGCTGACCGTCGAGACCGAGCTGACCGCGGAGGAGGACCACGTGCGGTGCGCGGCGAAGGTGTCCACCGGCGCGGGCACGGTGGCGGAGTTCAAGCTGAAGCTGGTGGCGTCGTGACGGGCCTGGCGGGCATCCGGGCGATCATCCCGCACCGGTTCCCCGTGCTGCTGGTGGACCGGGTGTCCGAAGTGGACCCCGGCCGCGGCATCGTGACGCTGAAGGCGGTCAGCGGGCGTGAGCCCTGTTATGCCGACCCCGACGTCGAGGACGCGTACCCGTTGGGGCTGCTGATGGAGTCGTGGGCGCAGTCCGCGGTGCTGCTGACGCGGTGGGACGACCCGAACCCGGACGTGCGGGCGGGGAAGGTCGAGCTGATCAGCGGCATCCGCGACGTCGTCGTGCACGGAGACGTCGAGCCCGGCGACGTGGTGGAGCACCACGTCCGGCTGGTCCGGGAGGTGGCCGACGCGGCGATCCTCGCGGGCCACAGCCTGGTCGCGGGGCGCAAGGTGCTCGAGATCGGCTCGTTCACGATGGCACGGCGCAGGGCGGAGGAACTGGCATGAGGCGCGTGGCGCTGGTGACCGGCGGGTCGCGGGGCATCGGGCACCAGGTGGTGGCCCGGCTCGCGCGGGACGGGTTCGACGTGGCGTTCTGCTACCAGTCGAACCGCGACGCAGCCGAGGTGGTGGAGAAGGAGGCCGTCGCCGCGGGCGCGGCCGTGTTCACCGCGCCGGTGGACGTGGCCGAGAAGCGCGAGGTCGACCGGTTCGTCAAGGACGCCGAGCGTGCGCTGGGACCGTTGCACGCGGTGGTGTCGTGCGCGGGGATCGTGCGCGACAACCCGTTGGCGCTGCTGAAGGAGGAGGACTGGCAGCGGGTGCTGCGGGTCAACCTCGACGGCACGTTCCACCTGGCCAAGGCCGCGGTGTTCGCGATGATGAAGCGCAAGGCGGGCTCGGTGGTCACGCTGTCGTCCGTGGCCGGCGTGCACGGCAACGCGACGCAGACGAACTACTCGGCGTCCAAGGCGGGGATCATCGGGTTCAGCAAGGCGTTGGCCAAGGAGGTCGGCAGGTACGGCATCCGGGTCAACGCGGTGGCGCCGGGGTTCATCGAGACCGACATGGTGGCCGGGCTGGGCGAGGACTTCGCGGCGACGATGGCGGCGCGGATCCCGCTGGGGCGGTTCGGCCGGCCGGAGGAGGTGGCCGACCTGGTGTCGTTCCTGGTGTCGGACCAGGCGTCCTACGTCACGGGCCAGGTGTTCGGCGTCGACGGCGGGCTGGTGATCTGACGTGGCGCGCGAACCCCGGTTCTACTTCTCGTTGCGCAGCCCGTACTCCTGGCTGGCCTACCACGACCTGCTGCGCGAGTACCGGGACGTGGCGGACGCGATCGAGTGGCGGCCGTTCTGGGAACCCGACGAGCGCAACGAGCGCGCGTTGGCCGACCGCGGCGAGCACTTCCCGTACGCGGCGATGTCCCGCGCCAAGCACTTCTACATCCTTCAGGACGTGGCCAGGCTGGCGGCGGCGCGCGGGCTCGCGCTGAAGTGGCCGGTGGACCGCGAGCCGGTGTGGGAGATCCCGCACCTGGGGTACCTGGTGGCGTTGCGCGAAGGGTTGGGGCCGCAGTACATCGCGGCGGCGTACCGGGCGCGGTGGGAGCAGGGGCGTGACATCTGCTCGCCGGAGACGGTCGCCTCGATCGCGGTGGAGCTGGGGTTGGACCCCGCCGAGGTGTCGGGCGCGAGCGAGGACCCGGAGCTGCGGGCGCACGGCGTCGAGCTGCTGATGGAGATCTGCAAGGACGGCGCGTTCGGCGTGCCGTTCTTCGTGCACCGGTTCACCCGGTTCTGGGGCGTCGACCGGTTGCCGGACTTCGTGGCGCACGTGCGGTCGAAGCTCGCGCCCGCGGCGGCCCTGCCCGCGACCTCCAGCGCGGTCGGCCTGGGCCGCTCGTCCGACGAGGGGCACGCGGGCGGCTGCGGCTGATCGCAGCGCGTTCAGCGCAGGCAGGTGAGCGCGTCCGGCGGCTGGGTGCCCACGTAGCGCCGCCACTCGTCGGCGCTCAGGTCGCGCCCGGCCGAGGCGCACGCGGCGCGCACCCACTCCTGTTCGGTGAGGTGCCAGCGGGTCAGCTCGCCGCCGGGCTCGGCGGTGAGAAGGTGACCGGGGTTGGTGCCCGGCGCCACGGCCGTCAACCGCGACACCCCTTGGGACGGGTGGGCGAGCTGGATGGTGCCCAAGGGCTCGCCCGAACGCAGGTCGGTGAGCACCAGCACGTGGTCTGCGCGGACGCGAGCGGCCACGCGGCCGTCCTGGGTGGCGGCCAGGCCGGGGGCCCACCGCCCGGTGGACGGGACCGAGCGCATCAGCGTCGCGCCGTCGCGGTCCCACACCTCGACCGCGGTCGCCCGTTCCACCAGCAGGTGCGCCTCGGTGTGGTGGACCGAGTCGGCGGGACCGCCCGGCAGCTCCCGCGTCGTGCCCGCGGCGACGTCGACCAGCACCACACCGGCCGCCCCGGACACCGCCACCTGACCGCCGTCGGCGCTGACCGAGGCGCGGTCGGCCTGCACGGGTCGGTTGAGCAGGGAGGTGTCGACGCCGGTGTCGATCACGTCCAGCACCTCTCCGGTGGAGCTGTCGAGCACGTGCACCCGACCGTCCTGGTCGACCAGCACCAGCCGGGCGCCGTCGGCCGAGGCTCGGGCGGCCATGAGGTCCTCCAGACCGGGGACGGCGGGCCACTGGTCGAGCAGCTCGGCGCCGTCGCGGTCGTAGACGTCCACCGTCCCGCTCGGTGTCGACAGCACCAGCAGGCGGGCGCCGTCGGCGCTCCACACCGGCACCGCGTGGTAGTCGTCCGCCCTCACGTCCTCGAACCCGTCGAAGGCGCCGTCGTCGGGCCCCACCAGGACGTGCCGCTGCGCGACCAGGGCGATCCGGTCCGGCGTCGTCACCAGCCACGGCGCGCGGCAGGCGCGGCACGTGGTGGGGACGTCGCCGTGCAGCGGCTCGCCGACGCGGGTGTTGCGGGTCAGGTCCCACAGGACGAGGGCGTCGTCGGTGCCGGACACCAGGTGCTCGGAGTCGCCCACGAACGCGAGCGCGTCGGCCCGGCTGTTGTTGCCCGGCAGCCGCCACCGCCTGCCCTGGTCCGGGCCGGAGGTGACCAGCACCTGCAGCACACCGGTGTGGCCGACCGCGAGCCGGTCGCCGTCCGGGCTGACGGCGAGCGACTCGGGGTCGGGCTCGCCGATCGGCAACCGGACGTCCGCCGTGCCGTAGTCCGCCGCCGCGACCCCCTCGGTGCGCCACAGCCAGGTCTCGCCGTCCCGCGACCAGGCGAAGTGGCCGCCGTCGGGGGAGTACCCCACGGCGTGCCCGCCGTCGGCGGGCAGCACGGACACCGGGACGGACCGGCGCACGGCCAGGTCGTCCACCGAGCGGAGCTGCCACTCGGTCGAGGCGAGCACCGCGAGCTCGTCCTCGGACCGCAGCGCCACCTTCTCCGGCCAGTTCGACGCCGAGGACTCGGCGGACCGCCCGGTGCGCAGGTCGCGCACGACCAGCCGGGCCTCGTCGTCGCGGGTGCCACCCGGGTCGAGGCGGTGGGAGAGGAAGGCGACGACCTCGCCGGACGGGGAGATCGCCGCGCTGCCGCGGTTGTGGTCCGCCGGCACCCCGACCTCGGCGACGGCGTCGCGGCCGTCCCAGCGCACCGCGCGACCCTCGGCGAGCACGGCCACCGCGTCGCCGTCGGCGTCGACCGAGAGGTCGACCACCGGGCGGTCGAGCCCGATCTCGGTCTTGGCGCCGTCGACGAGGTCCCACCGCACGACGCGACCGGCTTCGGTGCCCGCCACGGCGACGCGGCCGTCACGCGACGCCGCGACCGAGGTGACCCGTGAGCCCACGTGCAGGTAGCGCTCCAGGTGCGGGCTCGCGGTCAGCACCTGGAACAGCACCGACCTGGTGACCGGCTGCGGATCGGTCCGGTAGGCCTGCACCGCGAGCAGGTGCGCCAGGTCGAGCCGGGTGTCGACGTTCGCCAGGGCAGCGGACGCCAGGCCTCGCGCGGTCGCGATCCGCGCCTCGGCGCGCGCGTTGTCCCGCTGCACGACCGCCAGCACCGCGCCGACCACGGCCAGCACGGTGAGCAGCGCCAGCGCCACCACGGCCCCGCGCGCCAGACGCAGGGTCGTGCGGTGACGCCGGATGTCCTCGCCGACCAGGTCGTCCTTCGGCACCCCGCGCACGGTCGCGGCGATGTCGGCGACGCAGTCGCGGAAGCGGGCATCGGCCTGGTCGACGTGCCCGGTGTCGCGCAGCCACCGCAGGTCCACCCAGCGCGGCTCGGTGGCCGGCGCGGTCCGCAGCGGGGGCGGCAGCGCCGTGGACTCGTGGTCGGGGTCCGGTTCGCCGTCGGTCAGCACCAGCAGGATGCGGTCGGCGGACCGGTTGGCCAGCCACCACTCGACCTCTCGGGCCACCCACACCGACCGCGCGGCCTGCACCGAGGCCATCAGCACCAGCCACCGCGAGGACGCCAGCGCTCGCTCGATGGACCCCCACAGGTCAGGGTCGGCCGACAGGCTCGCGTTGTCCAGGAACACCCGCATCGCGCGCGGCCGGTACCACGGCTTCGCCAGGCGTTGGAGCCCGGTGCGCAGCGCGGGGGCCGACCGTCCGTCACGCGCGTGGCTGTAGCTGATGAACGCGTCGTACTCCGCCCGGTCCGTCACTTCCACCCCCGCCGGTCGTCCCCGTCCGATGGTCGGCCCACTGAACAGGAGGAGCTACGCAACCGTGCGGATACAGCCGGGATCGGACGGGCTCGCCCGGCGTGGCGGACCGACCGCCTCTCGGCCGCCGGCCGGCCTGGTGAAGCGATTAAGCTGGCGGTGTGAAGCCGCTGCGCTGGGGTGTCCTCGGGGCCACCGCCCACATCGCCGGGCGGGTGCTGCCCGCGATCCACCGGGCGGCGGGCAACGCCGTGGTGGCGGTGGCCGGCCGGGCCGGGCGGCAGGCGGCGGCGCAGGAGGTCGCGCGGCCGTTCGGGGCGCGCGTGCACGACGGGTACGACGCGCTGCTGGCCGACCCGGACGTCGACGCCGTGTACATCGCGCTGCCCAACACCCTGCACGTGCCGTGGACGTTGCGCTCGCTCGACGCGGGCAAGCACGTGCTGGTGGAGAAGCCGATGGCGCTGTCCGAAGAGGACTGCGTGCGCGTCGAGCGCGCCGCCGCCGACCTCGTGGTCATGGAGGCGTACATGTACCGCTTCCACCCGCAGCAGCGGCGTGCGGCCGAACTGCTGGCCTCGGGCGAGATCGGCGAGCTGCGGGTGGTGCGGTCGGCGTTCGCGTACCCGACCGCGGTCGAGGGCAACATCCGGTTCGACCCGGCGCTGGGCGGCGGCGCGACGTGGGACGTCGGCTGCTACGCGTTCGACGTGCCGCTGTGGGCGTTCGACGCCGAGCCGCGCGCGGTGCGGGCCCGGTTCGACTCGCGGGAGGTCGACCTGAGCGCGGTGGCCACGCTCGACTTCGGCGACGGCCGCTGGGCCGTGCTGGACTACAGCCTCGAGTACGGCCCGCGCGCGACCTACGAGTTCCAGGGCACCCGCGGCTCGGTCTCCGTGCGCAACGCCTGGACCCGTCCGGACGAGGAAGGGCTGATCACGGTCGTCACGCTGGACGGCGTGCGCGACGAGGTCGTGCCCGCGTCCGACGCCTACGAGCACCAGGCCGCCGCGTTCGCCGAGGCGGTCCGGGAGCAGGTCACGCCGCTGGTGTCGCCCGCGCACTCCGCGCGCACCGCCCGCGTGGGCCAGGCGCTCGTGCGGTCGGCCGCGACCGGCGCCGAAGTGGACCTCCGACGCCGGCCGTGACCCGTCAGTCCAGCGCCGCCGCGGCCGCCACCGGCGGGGTCCGCAGCACGTACGCCGTGGACAGCAGGGTCGACAGGAGCGTCAGGCCCGTCGCCCCGCCCACCACGACCAGGTAGATCGCGATCGGACCCGCCGGCCAGAACGTGCCGTTCAACGCGATGGCGAACGGGACGAGCGTCACCAGGGACACGATCCCGCCCAGGATGATGCCGGCCAGCGCGATCACCACCGACTCGATGCCGACCATCCGCAGGATCTGCCCGTGCGTGGCGCCGATGAGCCGTTGCAGCGCGAACTCGCGCCGCCGCTCACCGGTCGCGATCACCAGCGTGTTCACCAGCGAGATCACCGTGTACGCCAGGATCATGCCGACCAGCAGGTAGTTCACCCACGCGCCGGTCTGCTCACCGCCGCCGCCCGCGGCCAGCGCCTCCTCGCGGCCGGCGACCCGCAGGTCCGGGTCGCGCTCGGTCAACGGCGCCAGCGCCGACTCGGGCCCCTTGACCAGGATCTGCGACGCCCGGCCGCCGGTCGTGTGCGCGACGACCAGTTCCGCGGGCAGCAACGCCGCGTCGAACGAGCCCGTGTGCACGGCCGCGACCTCCAAGTCGACCACCGCGCCGTCGCCGAGCTTCATCCGGACCTGGTCGCCGACGGCGGCCTCCAGGTCCTCCGCCCAGCCGGTCGGCAGCGCGACCGCGTCGCCGCGCAGGTCGTCCAACGACCCGGCGGTGACGTCCACGTCCATGGTCCGCGTGACACCGCTCGGCGTCACGCCCAGCACGGTGATCTCGTCGTCGCCGTCCTCGTGGTCGGGGAAGTACGCCTCGGTGTCGACCACGGCCGACGCCGCCTCGACGCCCGGCAGCGCGCGCACCTCGTCCACCACGTCCAGCCGCACGCCGCCGGTCGCGCTGGTCACCACGGCGTCCGCGCGCAGGCTCGTCGCGAACGCCTCCGTCGCCGCGCCGGCCTGGGTCGTCTGGAGGTAGAGCAACGCGGTGGCCAGGCCCGTGGCGAGCATGACCGGCGTGATGGCGCCGGCCACGCGCACCCGCCGTGCGCCGGTGTTGAGCACCGCGAGGTACCCGGACATGCCGGACAAGGCCCGCACGGGCCAGTGCAGGACCGCGATCAGCACCTTCGCGGCGGCGGGGGAGAGCAGCGCGATGCCCGACGCCCACAGCATCGCCGTGGGACCGGCCGTGCTCGCCGCCACCGGTCCGGACATGACCACCGCGGTGATGATGCTCAACGCCGTGCCGCCACCCAGGCACAGCAGCGCGAACACCAGCCGCGGCACGCTGAACCAGCGCGTCTGCAGGCCGGCCGCCGTCAACGCCTCGGTCGGCCGGGCCACCGCGGCGGCGCGTCCCGCGACGAACGCCGCGATCGTGGCGCTGAGCAACGAGATGCCGACGCCGGCCGCCACCGGCACCCAGCCCTGGCGGAACGCCATCGCCCGCGGCGCGACGCCCGCGCCGGACAGCTGCGTCAGCAGCCACTCGCCGAGGTAGCCGCTCACCGGCCAGCCCAGCGCGGTCGCGAGCACCGCCACGAACGCCGTCTCGCCGAGCACCAGCCTGCGCAGCTGGCCCGGCGTGGTCCCGATCGCCCGCAGCAGCGCCATCTCGCGGTGCCGCTGCTGCACGGACAGGCCGAGCGTGCCCGCCACGACGAACATCGCGACCATGATCGCCAGACCGCCGAACACCGCGGACACCGTGATGATCGTCTCGCCGCCGCCCCTGGCGTCGGAGAACTCCGCGAGCCCGCGTTCGTCGCCCGCGAGCACGGCCACGTCCCGGCCGGCGACCGCGGCCGTCAGGCCCTCGCGCACGCCCTCTGCCGTCGCGCCCGGCTTCAGCAGCACGCCGAGCAGCTCGACCTTGCCCGGTTTCGCGTAGCGGCGCCGTGCCTCGTCGTCGGTGAAGAACACGGCCTTGGCCTCGACCGCCGCCCTGGCGACGCCGACCACCCGGTAGTCCACGTCCGCCGAGTCGATCCGCAACGCGACCGTGCCGCCGAGGCCGACGCCGGAGTTCGCGTCCACCACGACCTCGTCGGGTCCTTGCGGGGCGCGGCCCTGGTCGAGCGCGTACGGCGCGAGGCGTGCGCCGGACCACGTGTGGCCGGTCGCCTCCGCGCCGCCGGGCAGGACCACCGGGAACGCCACGTCGGGCACGACCTCGGCGACACCGTCCACGGCCGCGGCCTTCGCGGCCAGCGCGGCGTCGACCGGGGAGCGCTCCAGGTACGACGGATCGCCGGTGACGACCAGCGGGGCCGCCGCGAGCCGTTGCGCCGGGACGTCGTTGCGGATGCCGGTCTCCATCAGCCCGCCGCACGCCATCACGATCGCGGCGCCCAGGAACAGCGAGATGAACGAGGCGGTGAACCCGCCGATCCGGTGGCGCAGGGTGCGCAGTGCCAGGCGCAGCATCAGCGCACCCCGTCGGCCAGGGCGGGCTCGTCGGCCCACGCGCCGAGCCGGGTCATGCGCGCGCTGACGGCGTGCGCGGTCGGCGACGTGAGCTCGTCCGCGATCCGGCCGTCGGCGAGGAAGACGACGCGGTCGGCGTGCGCGGCGGCCACGGGGTCGTGCGTCACGATCACCACGGTCTGGCCGCTGTCGCGCACCGCTTGGCGCAGCAGGGCGAGGACTTCGAGCGCGGTGCGGGTGTCGAGCGCGCCGGTCGGCTCGTCGCCGAAGATCACCGCGGGATCGGTGATGAGCGCGCGGGCGAGGGCCACCCGCTGCTGCTGGCCGCCGGACAACTCGCCGGGGCGGTGCGCGCGGCGGTCGGCGAGCCCGACGCGGGCGATGACGTCGTCCACTCGGGAGCGCTTCGGGCGGCGGCCCGCCAGGCGCAGCGGCAGGGCGACGTTCTCCACCACGGTCAGCGCGGGCAGCAGGTTGAACGACTGGAAGACGAAGCCGACGCGCTCGCGGCGTAACCGGGTCAGCTCGCGTTCGCCCAGGCCGGTGATCTCCCGACCGTCGAGCAGCACCGAGCCCGAGGTCGGTCGGTCGAGGCCGGCGGCGCAGTGCAGCGCGGTGCTCTTGCCGGAGCCGGAAGGGCCCATCACCGCGGTGAAGGTGCCCCGCGCGATGCCGAGCGTGACTCCGTCAAGGGCCACTACGCCGTTCCGCTCATTGCCGTATACCTTGCGGACGGAATGCAGTCGGACGACGTCATCCACGCCTTGAATCGGAGTTTGATTCACGTTCTTGCTCCCCATGTGGGACCTATCGGTGTGTGCACGCGCCGCAGACCATACGGACGTGATCACGCGGGTGGCACTGGTGCTGTCCCCCGCACCGCCCGTGGGGCCAGTCGGCGTTGCCCGTCCCCGCAACGGTGCGGAGAGCAGGCGTGACCGACTATTGACCAGGCACGTGCCGGGATCGTAGCCACCCTTTCCATAATTTCTGTTGAGGAGTCAACGAATAGTTGGCTGTCCGGTGAACTCCTCCTCTCGTGATGACCAGTGGGGTAGGTTGGAACGGCCGCCCGGCACGAACGAGGTGGGTTCGGGAAATCCCCGAACCCGCCGGAGTTGGTGGACCCCGAGTAACGACACGAAGGGGTTGGATGCATGCACCTGGAGATACGTCATGCCAGGGTGGTCACCACCCTTGCCGAGGCCGGCAGCATCTCGAAGGCCGCGGCGAAGCTGTCCCTGCCCCAACCGAGCCTCACCGCCCAATTGAGACGGATCGAGAAGGCGGTTGGCGGCGACCTGTTCGTGCGTTCGGCCTTCGGGATTACTCCCACGCCGCTGGGGGAACGATTAATCCCGATGCTGGCGGATCTCGCCACCCGGGCCGACGCGGTGGTCGCGGAGGCGTCGTCGCTGTCCTCCGGAATTCTCCGCATCGGCAACGCCGAATGGACGCCGGTGACGCTGCGGCGGGCGCTGCAGTCGTCACTGCCCTCGGTGGAGGTGCAGACGGTGACGCTGGACCCGGCCCTCGGCGTGGACGCGGTCAGCCGGGGCGAGCTCACCGCGGCGCTCGTGCCCAGCCCGGAGGCGGTGGACGGGGTGCGGGAGCTGGATCCCGCGCTGGCCAAGGAGATCATCGTGCGCGAGCCGATCTGGCTGGCGCTGCCGCGCGACCACGCGCTCGCGCGCAGGACTACGGTGAGCCGAAGGCACATGCTGTCGTTGAGCTGGGTGCACCACGTGCCGGGGCACTGGTTCCACGTCGTCGAGGAGCACCTGTTCCGCAGGCTCGACCACCCGACGCCGGAGGTCATGCACTACGCGGGCGGGCACGCCGAGGCGATGAGCTGGGTGCGTGACGCGGGGGCGGCGGCGTTGGCCACGCCGACCGGGTCCACCTCGGACGTGAGCCTGGTGGCGATGACCGAGCCGTTGCGCAGCAGGATGCTGCTCGTGTGGCGGCCGGGCTCGATCCACCCGAACACGCTGCGGCAGCTGATCGACGCGTTGCGCCGGTACTACTGCGACTACGCCCGCACGATCCCGCGCTACTGGAACTGGATGACCGAGCGGCCGACCGACTTCCCGGAACTGGCCGCGTTCCTGCCCCGCCCGACCCGCTGGTGGCCGCGCGACTCGGCCGGCGATCACCAACCGTCCGAACCCTCCCGCACCGCCGCCACCTGACCCCCACCCCGTGCGTCGAACCTCCAGACCTCGTGAGTCCTACGTTCAGGTCCCGTGAGTCCTAGAGCGTTATTCAGAAGTTGGTCACCAGCCGAGGCGGTAGTACTCGAGGCTGGTCACGATGCGGATGATCGCTGGGAGTTCGGTCAGGCGTGCGCGGTAGCCGGTGGCGAGGATCTTCCAGT